>NZ_JAOEGB010000001.1 GCF_025420585.1 Planotetraspora sp. A-T 1434
AGAGCTCGGAATCGACCTGTCCCGGCGCGAGCCGAGCAGTGTCGAAGAGGTCTGATCTAGAAGCTGAGGGGATCAAAAGTGCTCGACGTCAACTTCTTCGACGAACTGCGTATCGGCCTGGCGACCGCTGACGACATCCGGCAGTGGTCGCACGGCGAGGTGAAGAAGCCGGAGACGATCAACTACCGGACTCTCAAGCCGGAAAAGGACGGGCTCTTCTGCGAGAAGATCTTCGGTCCGACCCGGGACTGGGAGTGTTACTGCGGCAAGTACAAGCGCGTCCGCTTCAAGGGCATCATCTGTGAGCGCTGTGGCGTCGAGGTCACGCGCGCCAAGGTGCGCCGTGAGCGGATGGGCCACATCGAGCTGGCCGCGCCCGTCACCCACATCTGGTACTTCAAGGGCGTCCCGTCGCGCCTTGGCTACCTGCTCGACCTGGCCCCGAAGGACCTGGAGAAGGTCATCTACTTCGCGGCCTACATGATCACGCATGTCGACGCCGAGATGCGTGACCGCGACCTGCCGTCGCTGGAGGCCAAGATCTCCGTCGAGCGGCAGCACATCGAGCAGCGCCGCGACGCCGACATCGAGGCCCGCCAGAAGAAGCTCGAGGCCGACCTGGCCGAGCTGGAGGCGTCCGGCGCCAAGGGCGACGCGCGCCGCAAGGTGCGGGAGGGCGCCGACCGCGAGATGCGGCAGCTGCGCGACCGCGCCCAGCGCGAGCTGGACCGTCTCGACGAGGTCTGGAGCCGCTTCAAGAACCTCAAGGTCCAGGACCTGGAGGGCGACGAGCTTCTCTACCGCGAGATGCGCGACCGTTTCGGCCGCTACTTCCGCGGCGGCATGGGCGCCCAGGCCATCCAGGAGCGGCTGAACAGCTTCGACCTGGACGCCGAGGCGGAGAACCTGCGTGAGACCATCCGCAGCGGCAAGGGCCAGAAGAAGGCCCGCGCCCTCAAGCGGCTCAAGGTCGTGGCGGCGTTCCTCAACACGCGGAACTCGCCGAGCGGCATGGTGCTCGACTGCATCCCGGTCATCCCGCCGGACCTGCGCCCCATGGTGCAGCTCGACGGTGGCCGGTTCGCGACCTCCGACCTGAACGACCTGTATCGCCGGGTCATCAACCGGAACAACCGGCTCAAGCGTCTGCTCGACCTCGGCGCGCCCGAGATCATCGTGAACAACGAGAAGCGGATGCTCCAGGAGGCCGTCGACGCGCTGTTCGACAACGGCCGCCGCGGCCGCCCGGTCACGGGCCCCGGCAACCGGCCCCTGAAGTCCCTCAGCGACATGCTGAAGGGCAAGCAGGGCCGTTTCCGGCAGAACCTGCTCGGCAAGCGAGTCGACTACTCCGGCCGTTCGGTCATCGTCGTCGGCCCGCAGCTCAAGCTGCACCAGTGCGGCCTGCCCAAGCAGATGGCGCTGGAGCTGTTCAAGCCGTTCGTGATGAAGCGCCTGGTCGACCTGAACCACGCGCAGAACATCAAGTCGGCCAAGCGGATGGTCGAGCGGGCCCGCCCGGTCGTGTGGGACGTGCTGGAAGAGGTCATCACCGAGCACCCGGTGCTGCTCAACCGCGCTCCGACCCTGCACCGCCTGGGCATCCAGGCCTTCGAGCCGCAGCTGGTCGAGGGCAAGGCCATCCAGATCCACCCGCTCGTCTGCACCGCGTTCAACGCGGACTTCGACGGCGACCAGATGGCCGTGCACCTGCCGCTGTCGGCCGAGGCCCAGGCCGAGGCGCGCATCCTGATGCTGTCGACCAACAACATCCTCAAGCCGGCCGACGGCAAGCCGGTGACGATGCCCACCCAGGACATGGTCATCGGTCTGTACTGGCTGACCACGGACAAGGACGACGCCACCGGATCGGGCCGCGTGTTCGCCTCGGTGTCGGAGGCCCTCATGGCCTACGACCGCCATGAGCTGGACATGCAGGCCAAGATCCAGGTCCGTCTCAGGGACGTCCCGCCGCCACGCGGCTGGGAGGCCCCGGACGCCTGGGAGACCGGTGAGCCGATCCGCCTGGAGACCACGCTGGGCCGGTGTCTGTTCAACCAGACGCTGCCGGACAACTACCCCTTCGTGAACTACCAGGTCGGCAAGAAGCAGCTCTCCGCGATCGTCAACGAGCTGGCCGAGACGTACCCGAAGGTCGAGGTCGCGAACGCGCTGGACGCGCTGAAGGACGCGGGCTTCCACTGGGCGACCCGCGCCGGTGTGACCATCTCGATCGAGGACGTCGTGGCGCCGCCGAACAAGGCGGCGATCATGGAGTCGTACGAGAAGCGGGCCGACAAGGTCCAGCGCGAGTACGACCGCGGTCTGATCACCGACGAGGAGCGCCGCCAGGAGCTCATCGAGATCTGGACCCACGCGACGGCGGACGTCGAGACCGACATGGTCAACGCGTTCCCGGCGACCAACCCGGTCTGGATGATGGTCAACTCCGGCGCCCGCGGTAACAAGATGCAGGTCCGGCAGATCGCCGGCATCCGCGGCCTGGTGTCCAACACCAAGGGTGAGACGATCCCGCGCCCGATCAAGTCCTCGTTCCGCGAGGGCCTGTCGGTCCTGGAGTACTTCATCTCCACCCACGGCCAGCGGAAGGGTCTGGCGGACACCGCGCTGCGGACCGCCGACTCCGGCTACCTGACCCGTCGTCTGGTCGACGTGGCCCAGGACGTCATCGTCCGCGAGATCGACTGTGGCACGGACCGCGCGGTCCCGCTGCACGTCGGCGAGCGTGACGCCCAGGGCAAGCTGGTCAAGGCCGAGAACGCCGAAAGCAACGTGCACGGCCGGATCCTGGCCGAGGACGTCGAGGTGGACGGCAAGCTGATCGCCTCGGTCGGCACCGACATCAACGACCTGACGGTCACGGCGCTCGTCGAGGCCGGGGTCGAGACGGTCAGGACCCGCAGCACCCTGGTGTGCGAGGCCAAGATCGGTGTCTGCGCTACCTGCTACGGCCGTTCGCTGGCCACCGGCAAGCTGGTCGACGTCGGCGAGGCCGTCGGCATCATCGCGGCCCAGTCCATCGGTGAGCCCGGCACCCAGCTGACCATGCGTACCTTCCACACCGGTGGTGTGGCCGGTGCGGACATCACCCACGGTCTGCCCCGTGTCCAGGAGCTGTTCGAGGCGCGCATCCCCAAGGGTGTCGCCCCGATCAGCGAGGTCACCGGCAGGGTCCGGATCGACGAGACCGACAAGACGCGCAAGATCGTCATCACTCCGGACGACGGCTCCGAGGAGATCGCCTACCCGGTGTCGATGCGGTCGAGGCTCCTCGTCTCCGAGGGCCAGCACGTGGAGGTCGGCCAGTTGCTCGTCGCCGGCGCCCGCAACCCGAACGAGGTCCTGCGCATCCTCGGCCCGCGTGCCGTGCAGCTCCACCTGGTGGAGGAGGTCCAGCAGGTCTACCGCTCGCAGGGTGTGTCGATCCACGACAAGCACATCGAGGTCATCGTCCGCCAGATGCTCAAGCGCGTGAACGTGCTGGAGTCGGGCGACACCGAGTTGCTGCCCGGCGAGCTCGTCGAGCGGCCGCGCTTCGAGGTGCTCAACCGGGAGACCGTGGCGGAGGGCGGCCAGCCGGCGTCCGGACGTCCGGTCCTCATGGGCATCACGAAGGCCTCGCTGGCCACCGAGTCGTGGCTGTCGGCGGCGTCCTTCCAGGAGACGACGCGGGTGCTCACCGACGCGGCGATCCACGCCAAGTCGGACTCGCTGCTCGGCCTCAAGGAGAACGTCATCATCGGTAAGCTCATCCCGGCCGGTACGGGCATGCCCCAGTACCGCAACATCCGGGTGGAGCCCACCGAGGAGGCCAAGGCCGCGATGTACACGGTCGGCGGCTACGACGGCTCCGCGGCGGACTACACGTTCGGCACCGGCAGCGGCGAGGCCGTCCCGCTGGAGGAGTACGACTTCGGCCAGTACGGCCGCTGAGTCGCCAGGCAGAAGTCCTAGCAGTACAGGGAAACGCCCGGAGTGGTCCGCCACTCCGGGCGTTTTCGCATGATCACGGTGGGTGTCTGCACAGGTCACGACGTGGGCCGGGAATCTGTGCATGATCACGGTGGGTGTCTGCGCAGGTCACGACGTGGGCCGGGAATCTGTACATGATCACGGTGGAGGTCGGCGCAGCTCAAGCCGGGCACGCGGGAACCTGTGCATGATCACGACGAGGAAATGGCCGGAAGAGTCGGCGGGTGCGGGTACACTTGCCGGGAGCCCAATAGCGGTCTGCGTAGAAGCGGGTCGTGGGGACCATGGCACGGATCACGACGACCCAGCGGCAGCCGTTTTGACGTGTTGCAAAGGGCTGGGTAGTCTTTTCCTTCGTGCCCATGGGTTCATGGGCTCGCATGCGTGCGCTCAGGGGCCGTTTCCTCAGGTGGAAGCGGTAGGAGCGCCGCGTGACCCCTCCAGATCGGCCGGATCTGCACGGGTATGGCGCGACGAGTGCGCGACACGCCCGACCGCGTGGGTCGAAGGAGACAGACAACCAGCAGGTCATGACACCGGCAGTACCTGCGAAAGCACGACCTGGAAGAGAAAGCCGCAAGGCGATCTCGACCAGGAACCTACGTATCACCGGCTAGGCACGAAACGGAGACGCGGTGCCCACCATTCAGCAGTTGGTCCGCAAGGGCCGGCAGGACAAGGTCAGCAAGACCAAGACTCCTGCCCTCAAGGGGAGCCCGCAGCGGCGCGGCGTTTGCACCCGCGTTTACACCACGACCCCCAAGAAGCCCAACTCGGCGCTGCGCAAGGTCGCGCGTGTTCGGCTCACCAACGGCATCGAGGTCACGGCTTACATCCCGGGTGTTGGTCACAACCTTCAGGAGCACTCCATCGTGCTCGTGCGTGGCGGTCGTGTGAAGGACCTGCCGGGTGTTCGCTACAAGATCATCCGCGGCTCGCTGGACACCCAGGGTGTCCGCAACCGCAAGCAGGCCCGCAGCCGCTACGGCGCGAAGAAGGAGAAGAGCTGACATGCCGCGCAAGGGTTCCCCTGGCCGCCGCCAGCTGGTCGCTGACCCGGTGCACAACTCGCCGCTGGTCACCGCGCTGATCAACAAGGTTCTCCTGGACGGCAAGCGCTCGATCGCCCAGTCGATCGTGTACGGCGCCCTCGAGGGCTGCCGCGAGAAGACGGGCAACGACCCGGTCGTCACCCTGAAGCGCGCGCTCGACAACGTCAAGCCCACCCTGGAGGTGCGCAGCCGCCGCGTCGGTGGCGCGACCTACCAGGTGCCGGTCGAGGTGCGTGCCGCGCGCAGCACCACGCTGGCCCTGCGCTGGCTCGTCCAGTACTCCCGGGCGCGCCGCGAGAAGACCATGACCGAGCGGCTCATGAACGAGCTCCTCGACGCGAGCAACGGCCTCGGCGCCAGCGTCAAGCGGCGCGAGGACACGCACAAGATGGCCGAGTCCAACAAGGCCTTCGCCCACTACCGCTGGTAGTCGGCACCGACGACGAGTTAAGGACGCGAGAGAAGTGGCCACCACGACCGCTCTTGACCTGGCCAAGGTCCGCAACATCGGGATCATGGCCCATATCGACGCGGGCAAGACCACGACGACCGAGCGCATCCTGTTCTACACCGGTATCAACTACAAGATCGGTGAAGTCCACGAGGGCGCTGCCACGATGGACTGGATGGAGCAGGAGCAGGAGCGCGGCATCACGATCACGTCTGCCGCGACGACCTGCGAGTGGCTCGGTCACACCATCAACATCATCGACACGCCGGGCCACGTGGACTTCACGGTCGAGGTGGAGCGCTCGCTCCGCGTCCTCGACGGTGCCGTCGCGGTGTTCGACGCCGTCGCGGGTGTCGAGCCGCAGTCGGAGACGGTCTGGCGGCAGGCCGACCGGTACGGCGTGCCCCGCATCTGCTTCGTCAACAAGATGGACCGGGTCGGCGCGGAGTTCCACCGCTGCGTCGACATGATCGTGTCCCGTCTGGGCGCGACCCCGCTGGTCATCCAGCTTCCCTGGGGCGTTGAGGCCGACTTCAAGGGCGTCATCGACCTGGTGAAGATGAAGGGCCTCATCTGGAGCGCCGAGGCGGCCAAGGGCGAGATGTACGACGTCGTCGACATCCCGGCCGACCACGCCGACGTGGCGCGGGAGTGGCGCGACAAGCTCGTGGAGACCGTCGCCGAGAACGACGACGAGCTCATGGAGCTCTTCCTCGAGGGTGTCGAGCCCACCGAGGAGCAGTTGGTCGCGGCGATCCGGCGGGCGACCGTCGCCAGCGCGCTCAACCCGGTCCTCTGCGGCACCGCGTTCAAGAACAAGGGCGTGCAGCCCCTGCTCGACGCGATCGTGGCCTACCTCCCCGCGCCCACCGACATCCCGGCCTTCAAGGGCCACGCGGTGAACAACGAGGAGCAGATCATCGAGCGCCACGCGGACCCGGCTGAGCCGTTCGCCGCGCTGGCATTCAAGATCATGAGCGACCAGCACCTGGGCAAGCTCACCTACATCCGCATCTACTCGGGCACGCTCGAGGCAGGCACCGGGGTCATCAACTCGACCAAGGGCAAGAAGGAGCGGATCGGCAAGATCTACCAGATGCACGCGAACAAGCGCGAGGAGCGCCCGTCCGCGTCAGCCGGTCAGATCGTCGCCGTCATGGGCCTGAAGGACACCACCACCGGTGACACCCTCAGCGACCCGGCGAACCAGGTGATCCTGGAGTCGATGAACTTCCCCGCCCCGGTCATCAGCGTGGCCATCGAGCCCAAGACCAAGGGCGACCAGGAGAAGCTCGGCACCGCGATCCAGCGACTGGCCGAGGAGGACCCGTCCTTCCAGGTCCGTCGTGACGAGGAGACCGGGCAGACGGTCATCGCCGGTATGGGCGAGCTCCACCTGGAGATCCTCGTCGACCGCATGCGCCGCGAGTTCAAGGTCGAGGCCAACGTCGGCCGCCCGCAGGTCGCCTACCGCGAGACCATCCGCCGCAAGGTGGAGAAGGTCGAGTACACGCACAAGAAGCAGACCGGTGGTTCCGGCCAGTTCGCGCGCGTGATCATCGACCTGGAGCCGCTGGGCGAGGGCAACGACGGCTACGAGTTCCAGAACAAGGTCAGCGGTGGCCGCATCCCGCGGGAGTACATCCCGTCGGTCGACGCGGGCGCCCAGGAGGCCGCCGAGTTCGGCGTCCTCGCCGGCTACCCCATGGTCGGGGTGAAGGTGACCCTGCAGGACGGCGCCTTCCACGAGGTCGACTCGTCCGAAATGGCTTTCAAGATCGCTGGGTCGATGGCCTTCAAGGAGGCCGCTCGCAAGGCGGACGCCGTAATCCTCGAGCCGATGATGGCCGTTGAGGTCACCACGCCCGAGGACTACATGGGAGATGTCATCGGTGACCTCAACGGTCGCCGCGGACAGATCCAGGCGATGGAAGACCGGACCGGGGCCAAGGTCATCAAGGCCCTCGTCCCGCTGTCGGAGATGTTCGGTTACGTGGGTGACTTGCGCAGCAAGACCCAGGGCCGGGCCGTCTACAGCATGCAGTTCGACTCCTACTCGGAGGTGCCCCCGGGCATCGCCAAGGAGATCGTCGCGAAGGCTCGGGGCGAATAGGACTTCCGCGGCGGACCTGTTCCGCCGAAGAAATCGTGTTCCTCTGCGTATGGTGGGGCGCTCTCGAGTGCCCCGCCGTACGGAGCCTGAGTTAGAAGACGCAAGTCAAGTCAGAATCTCAAGGAGACAGACCAGTGGCCAAGGCCAAGTTCGAGCGGAACAAGCCGCACGTGAACATCGGCACCATTGGGCACATCGACCACGGCAAGACCACTCTGACCGCGGCGATCACCAAGGTGCTTCACGACCGTTTCCCGCAGCTCAACGAGGCGACTCCGTTCGACAAGATCGACAAGGCGCCCGAGGAGAAGGCGCGCGGAATCACCATCTCCATCGCGCACGTCGAGTACCAGACCGAGAAGCGTCACTACGCTCACGTTGACTGCCCCGGTCACGCCGACTACGTGAAGAACATGATCACCGGTGCCGCGCAGATGGACGGCGCGATCCTGGTGGTCGCCGCCACCGACGGCCCGATGCCGCAGACGAAGGAGCACGTCCTCCTGGCCCGCCAGGTCGGCGTCCCCTACATCGTCGTCGCGCTGAACAAGGCCGACATGGTGGACGACGAGGAGATCCTGGAGCTCGTCGAGCTCGAGGTCCGCGAGCTGCTCTCCGCCCAGGAGTTCCCGGGCGACGACCTGCCGGTCGTCCGCGTCTCGGCGCTGAAGGCGCTCGAGGGCGACGAGAAGTGGGCCGACTCCATCATCGAGCTCATGACTGCCGTGGACGAGAACGTCCCCGAGCCGGTTCGTGACACCGACAAGCCGTTCCTGATGCCGATCGAGGACGTCTTCTCGATCACCGGTCGTGGCACCGTCGTCACTGGCCGTATCGAGCGTGGCATCGTCAAGGTCAACGAGACCGTCGACATCATCGGTATCAAGGAGAAGAGCACCACGACGACCGTCACGGGCGTCGAGATGTTCCGCAAGCTCCTCGACGAGGGCCAGGCCGGTGACAACGTCGGTCTGCTCCTCCGTGGCATCAAGCGCGAGGACGTCGAGCGCGGCCAGTGTGTCATCAAGCCGGGCACGACCACCCCGCACACCGAGTTCGAGGCGCAGGTCTACATCCTGTCCAAGGACGAGGGCGGCCGCCACACGCCGTTCTTCAACAACTACCGGCCGCAGTTCTACTTCCGCACGACGGACGTGACCGGTGTCGTGAACCTGCCGGAGGGCACCGAGATGGTCATGCCCGGTGACAACACCGAGATGACCGTCCAGCTCATCCAGCCGATCGCGATGGAGGACGGCCTCAAGTTCGCGATCCGCGAGGGTGGCCGCACCGTCGGCGCCGGTCGTGTGACCAAGATCATCAAGTAGCACCACCGCGGAGTGGCGGTCGGGCCGGTACGGTCTGACCGCCACGCCACGAAGGGATCGGAGACGATCCCGCCCCACGGACGACAAGACCGTGATCTCGCAGCCGTTTCGGCAGGGTGTGTCCGAAACGACTGCCAGATCACGGAACCGGACACCGTCCGGCACGTCGGTCGCGTGGAACGACCAGCGGCAACAGGCCGCGTGAAGCTTTATAGGACGACAGCGAAGGACACCGAGGCCATTATGGCGGGACAGAAGATCCGCATCCGGCTCAAGGCGTATGACCACGAGGTCATCGACAGCTCGGCCAAGAAGATCGTCGAGACGGTGACGCGGACCGGCGCCAAGGTCGCTGGCCCGGTGCCGCTGCCGACCGAGAAGAACGTGTACTGCGTGATCCGGTCGCCGCACAAGTACAAGGACAGCCGCGAGCACTTCGAGATGCGTACGCACAAGCGGCTGATTGACATCATCGACCCGACGCCGAAGACCGTCGACTCGCTCATGCGGCTCGACCTCCCTGCCGGCGTCGACATTTCGATCAAGCTCTGAGGGAACGCACTGACATGGCTAAGCAGATCAAGGGCGTCCTGGGCAAGAAGCTCGGCATGACCCAGGTCTTCGACGAGGCGAACCGGCTGGTTCCGGTGACGGTCGTCGAGGCCGGTCCGTGCGTGGTGACCCGGGTCCGCACTCCGGAGAAGGACGGCTACTCCGCCGTCCAGATCGGTTACGGGCAGGTGGACCCGCGCAAGGTCAACAAGCCGCTCGGCGACTACCTGCGCAAGCACGACATCACGCCGCGCCGTTACTTCGTCGAGGTCCGTACGGACGACGCCTCCGAGTACACCCTCGGCCAGGAGGTCACCGCGGACACCTTCGAGGCCGGGCAGTACATCGACGTCACCGGCAAGAGCAAGGGCAAGGGCTTCGCGGGTGTCATGAAGCGCCACAACTTCCGTGGTCTGAGCGCTTCGCACGGTACCCAGCGCAAGCACCGCTCGCCCGGTTCCATCGGCGGCTGCGCCACCCCGGGCCGCGTCTTCAAGGGCCTGCGCATGGCCGGCCGGATGGGCAACGTCCGCACCACCATCCAGAGCCTCAAGGTTCACGCCGTGGACGCCGACAAGGGCCTCATCCTCATCAAGGGTGCGATCCCCGGCGCCAACGGCAGCCTGGTCCTCATCCGCACCGCTGCCAAGAAGGGGGCTGCCAAGTGAGCACCACCATTGACGTCCTCGACGCCAGCGGCGCCAAGACGGGGACCGTCGACCTGCCGGAGGACGTCTTCGGCGCCAAGGTCAACGTCCCGCTGATCCACCAGGTCGTCGTCGCGCAGCTCGCCGCTCGCCGGCAGGGCACCCACTCGACGAAGACCCGCGGTGACGTCCGCGGCGGTGGCAAGAAGCCGTACCGCCAGAAGGGCACCGGCCGCGCCCGTCAGGGCTCGACCCGCGCCCCGCAATTCGCCGGCGGTGGCACCGTCCACGGCCCGCAGCCGCGCTCGTACGAGCAGCGGACGCCCAAGAAGATGAAGGCGGCCGCCCTTCGCGGAGCCCTCTCCGACCGGGCCGGCGGCGGTCGCGTCCACGTGGTGAGCAGCCTGGTGACCGGTGACACGCCGAAGACCAAGGCCGCCCTGGAGGCGCTCCGCAAGATCACGCAGGCTCGTAGCGTCCTTGTCGTGGTCGACGAGACCGACGAGCGGACCTGGCTGAGCCTGCGCAACGCACCCGAGGTCCACCTTCTGGACGCGGGCCAGCTGAACACCTATGACGTGCTGTGCTACGACGACGTGGTCTTCACTCAGGAGGCCTACGACCAGGTCGTGGCGCGGCTGGCGAAGAGCGGGAAGGAAGAGGCCTGATGCAGAAGATCGCCGACCCGCGCGACATCATCCTCAAGCCGATCGTCTCCGAGAAGAGCTACGGCCTGATCGATGAGCACAACAAGTACACGTTCCTGGTGCGCCAGGGTGCCAACAAGACGCAGGTGAAGATCGCTGTTGAGCAGATCTTCGGCGTCAAGGTCACCAGCGTGAACACGATCAACCGCCAGGGCAAGCGGAAGCGGACCCGGCACGGCTACGGCCAGCGCCCCGACACCAAGCGCGCGATTGTGAGCCTGGTGGAGGGCGACCGGATCGACATCTTCGGTCAGATCGGCTGAGCGTCCGCCGCACAGGGAGATGGCGCCCGGCCGATCAGGTGGGGCGCCACGACCCCAGTAGTTAGCACCGGGGGGACCGCCGTGAGGCGGACCCCGACCGGTATGAACCGACGAAGGATGAACGAAAAAGATGGGCATCCGTAAGTACAAGCCGACGACCCCGGGTCGCCGCGGCGCGAGCGTCTCGGACTTCGCCGAGATCACGCGCAGCACGCCCGAGAAGTCGCTGCTTGCTCCCCTGCACAGCAAGGGCGGCCGTAACGTCCATGGCCGGGTCACCGCCCGGCACCAGGGAGGCGGGCACAAGCGCGCCTACCGGATCATCGACTTCCGCCGCCACGACAAGGACGGGATCCCGGCCAAGGTCGCTCACATCGAGTACGACCCGAACCGGACCTCCCGCATCGCGCTGCTGCACTACGCCGACGGCGAGAAGCGCTACATCCTCGCGCCCGCCGGCCTCAAGCAGGGGGACCGCGTCGAGAACGGCCCCGGCGCCGACATCAAGCCGGGCAACTGCCTGCCGCTGCGCAACATCCCGACCGGTACCTTCATCCACGCGGTGGAGCTCCGTCCGGGCGGTGGCGCCAAGCTCGGCCGCAGCGCCGGTGCGCAGATCCAGTTGCTCGCCAAGGAGGGCACCTACGCCACGCTGCGTATGCCGTCCGGAGAAATGCGCCAGGTCGACGTGCGCTGCCGGGCCTCTGTGGGCCAGGTGGGCAACGCCGAGCAGGCCAACATCAACATCGGTAAGGCCGGCCGTAACCGTTGGAAGGGCAAGCGCCCCACGGTCCGCGGTGTCGCCATGAACCCGGTCGACCACCCGCACGGTGGTGGTGAGGGCAAGACCTCCGGCGGTCGTCACCCGGTGAACCCCAAGGGCAAGCCCGAGGGCCGCACCAGGCAGGCGAACAAGCCCAGCGACCGGCTGATCATCCGTCGTCGGAGCAAGAGGAAGAAGCGGTAGGAGCAGCCGACATGCCACGTAGCCTTAAGAAGGGCCCCTTCGTGGACGACCACCTTCAGAAGAAGGTGGACGCACAGAACGAGAAGGGCACCAAGAACGTCATCAAGACGTGGTCACGGCGCTCCATGATCGTGCCCGACATGCTGGGTCACACGATCGCCGTGCACGACGGCCGCAAGCACGTCCCGGTGTTCGTCACCGAGTCGATGATCGGTCACAAGCTCGGAGAGTTCGCCCCCACGCGGACGTTCCGCAGCCACGTCAAGGAAGACCGCCGCAGCCGGCGGTAAGCGCCTTCAGAAAAGCATCAGAGGAGACAGCGATGGAAGCCAGGGCACAGGCGCGGTTCGCGCGCCACACGCCCCGGAAGGCCCGCCGTGTGGTGGACCTCATTCGCGGGCTGCCCGCTTCGGAGGCGCAGGCCGTGCTGCAGTTCGCTCCCCAGGCGGCGAGCGAGACCGTATACAAGGTGCTCTCCAGCGCGATCGCGAACGCGGAGCACAACTTCAAGCTCGACCGGGACACGCTCGTCGTGAGCCGCGCGTGGGTTGACGAGGGACCGACGCTCAAGCGGTTCCGCCCGCGCGCCCAGGGTCGTGCCTATCGGATCAACAAGCGGACGAGCCACATCACTGTGATCGTGGAGTCCCGCGAGCCGAAGGGAAGGACCCGCTAGTGGGCCAGAAGGTTAACCCGCACGGGTTCCGCCTCGGCATCACGACCGACTTCAAGAGCCGGTGGTACGCCGACAAGCTGTACAAGTCGTACGTCGCCGAGGACGTGGCGATCCGTCGCATGCTGCAGAAGGGCATGGAGCGGGCGGGCATCTCCAAGGTCGAGATCGAGCGCACGACCGACCGCGTCCAGGTCGACATCCACACGGCCCGTCCGGGCATCGTGATCGGCCGCCGCGGCGCCGAGGCCGACCGCATCCGCGGCGACCTGGAGAAGCTGACCAAGAAGCAGGTCCAGCTGAACATCCTCGAGGTGAAGAACCCCGAGATCGACGCGCAGCTCGTCGCGCAGGGCGTGGCCGAGCAGCTCTCCAGCCGCGTCTCGTTCCGCCGGGCCATGCGCAAGGCCATGCAGTCCGCCATGAAGAGCGGCGCCAAGGGCATCCGTGTCCAGTGCTCCGGTCGTCTCGGCGGTGCCGAGATGTCCCGCTCGGAGTTCTACCGCGAGGGCCGCGTGCCCCTGCACACGCTCCGCGCGGACATCGACTACGGCTTCTACGAGGCCCGCACCACCTTCGGCCGCATCGGCGTGAAGGTGTGGATCTACAAGGGCGAGGCCCCGACCAGCCGCGCCGAGCGCGAGGCCGCCGCGGCCGGCGCCCGTGCGGGCCAGCGTCGTGAGCGCGACGACCGCCGTGGCGGCGGCGCCGGCGGCGACCGTCCGCGTCGTGGTGGCGGCGGCGACCGTCCCCGTCGTGGCGGGGCGGCCGGCCGTACGGACCGCGCACCCAGAACCGAGGCCGCCTCCCAGGCTGCCCCCGAGACCGGCCCGGCGGAGCAGCCGGGTGCTGAAGGGAGCTGACCATGCTGATCCCTCGCAGGGTCAAGCACCGTAAGCAGCACCGGCCCGACCGCAGCGGAGCCGCCAAGGGCGGCACCAGGGTCGTCTTCGGCGAGTTCGGCATCCAGGCGCTTGAGCACTCCTACGTGACCAACCGCCAGATCGAGGCCGCGCGTATCGCCATGACCCGGCACATCCGCCGTGGCGGCAAGGTGTGGATCAACATCTACCCGGACCGTCCCCTCACCAAGAAGCCGGCCGAGACCCGCATGGGTTCCGGTAAGGGTTCTCCGGAGTGGTGGATCGCCAATGTCAAGCCCGGCCGCGTCATGTTCGAGCTGTCCGGTGTCGCCGAGCCCGTGGCCCGCGAGGCCATGCGGCGTGCGATGCACAAGCTGCCCATGAAGTGCCGGTTCGTTAAGCGTGAAGTGGGTGAGGCGTGATGGCTAAGGGCCTGACCGCCGGTGAGCTGCGTGTGGAGGACCAGGACGTCCTGGTCCAGAAGCTGAAGGAAGCCAAGGAGGAGCTGTTCAACCTCCGCTTCCAGGCGGCGACCGGTCAGTTGGAGAGCCACGGGCGGCTGCGCGCCGTCCGCCGCGAGATCGCCCGTATCTACACCGTGATGCGCGAGCGGGAGCTCGGCATCGTCACGGTCGAGAAGGAGTCGAGCGATGGCTGAAGCAACTGAGACAACCGAGGCAACCGAGAAGCAGGCGCGGAACTACCGCAAGACCCGCGAGGGTCTGGTCGTCAGCGACAAGATGGACAAGACCGTCGTCGTCGCCGTCGAGGACCGCGTCAAGCACCCGCTGTACGGCAAGGTCATCCGCCGTACGACGAAGTACAAGGCCCACGACGAGCAGAACTCGTGCGGCGTCGGCGACCGCGTCCTCCTGATGGAGACCCGGCCGCTGTCCGCCAGCAAGCGCTGGCGGGTCGTCGAGATCCTCGAGAAGGCCAAGTAACACAAGACGCGCCTCGTGGGGGGTGGGAGACCACCCCCCATGACGGTGTCCAAGGGGCTGGGCCGCTCAGAGGCCCGGTCCGCCCGCGGCGGCGGTCGGTACGGCTGTCGCCGAGGGAAAAAGACCACATCAGGTTCCGCCAGGCTCACCACGAAGGTGAGAACCGGCGCGACACACAGGAGTAGACGTGATCCAGCAGGAGTCGCGGCTCAAGGTCGCCGACAACACGGGTGCCAAGGAGATTCTCTGCATCCGCGTGCTCGGCGGCTCGGGTCGGCGCT
Source organism: Planotetraspora sp. A-T 1434 (assembly GCF_025420585.1). GTDB lineage: Bacteria > Actinomycetota > Actinomycetes > Streptosporangiales > Streptosporangiaceae > JAOEGB01. The sequence continues at coordinate 14,835 of NZ_JAOEGB010000001.1, forward strand.
ACGCGGGAATCGGCGACATCATCGTTGCGACGGTGAAGGACGCCATTCCCGGCGGCGGCGTGAAAAAAGGCGACGTTGTCAAGGCTGTCGTGGTGCGCACCGTCAAGGAGCGCCGCCGCCCCGACGGCTCCTACATCCGCTTCGACGAGAACGCCGCGGTCATCATCAAGGACAGTGGTGACCCCCGGGGCACGCGTATCTTCGGCCCGGTCGGCCGCGAGCTGCGCGACAAGAAGTTCATGCGCATCATCTCGCTCGCGCCGGAGGTGTTGTAATGCCGAAGCTGCATGTGAAGAAGGGTGACCTGGTCCAGGTCATCGCCGGCAAGGACAAGGGTGCCAAGGGCAGGATCATCGCCGCCTTCCCGCGCGAGGACCGCGTGGTGGTCGAGGGCGTGAACCTGATCAAGAAGCACTCCAAGGTGACCCACCAGGGTCCGCGCGGCGCCAAGGAAGGCGGCGTGCAGACCATGGAGGCCCCCATCCACGTGAGCAACGTCAAGAAGCTCAAGGATGACGAGAAGCCCGAGAACAAGCCCGCGAAGAAGGCCGAGAAGAAGGCCGACGAGACGGGTGAGGACAGCTGATGACCGCCACCACTGAGACCACTGAGCGGACCATTCCGCGCCTCAAGCAGCGTTACCGCGAGGAGATCATCGCGAAGCTGCGCGAGGAGTTCGGCATCGAGAACATCATGCTGGTGCCCACGGTCACCAAGATCAAGGTGAACATGGGCGTCGGCGAGGCCGCCCGCGACTCGAAGCTGATCGAGGGCGCCGTCCGCGACCTCACCGCGATCACCGGTCAGAAGCCGGCCGTCGCCCGCGCCCGCAAGTCCATCGCGCAGTTCAAGCTCCGCGAGGGCATGCCGATCGGCGCCCACGTGACGCTGCGCGGCGACCGGATGTGGGAGTTCCTCGACCGGCTGCTGTCACTCGCGCTTCCGCGTATCCGTGACTTCCGGGGCCTGTCGCCGAAGCAGTTCGACGGCAACGGCAACTACACCTTCGGGCTCACCGAGCAGGTCATGTTCCACGAGGTCGACCAGGACCGGGTGGACCGGCAGCGGGGCATGGACATCACGGTCGTGACCACCGCGAAGAACGACGAGCAGGGCCGGGCGCTGCTGAAGCTCCTCGGATTCCCCTTCAAGGAGGCCTGATCATGGCGAAGACGTCGCTGAAGGTCAAGGCAGCGCGCAAGCAGAAGTTCGAGGTCAGGGCGTACACTCGGTGTTCGCGCTGCGGTCGTCCCCGCGCTGTCTACCGCAAGTTCGGCCTGTGCCGCATCTGCTTCCGCGAGATGGCGCACCGGGGCGAGCTGCCCGGCATCGCCAAGTCGAGCTGGTAACCCTCCCGGGTAACCGGCCGCACAACACCAGAAGTCATATCAATCCGGGCGCTGTCACCAGCGCCCACGACCACACCGTAGGTCCCCGCCTCGTGTCGAAGACACGAATGAGAGCGTGGGAAACCGCGGTGAGGAAGGCCACCGGCCATGACGATGACCGACCCGATCGCAGACATGCTGACGCGTCTGCGTAACGCGAACTCGGCTTATCACGACACCGTGACCATGCCCTACTCGAAGATCAAGGCGCACATCGCCGAGATCCTCCAGCAGGAGGGTTACATCCAGGCCTGGAGCGTCGAGGACGCCAAGGTCGGCAAGAACCTCGTGGTGGAGCTCAAGTTCGGGCCGAGCCGTGAGCGTTCGCTCGCGGGCTTGCGCCGGGTTTCCAAGCCCGGTCTGCGGGTCTATGCAAAGAAGGACAACCTGCCCCGAGTCCTGGGCGGTCTGGGCGTCGCGATCATCTCGACGTCCGGCGGGCTCATGACGGACAAGCAGGCCGGCAAGCGTGGAGTGGGCGGGGAAGTCCTCGCCTACGTCTGGTAACGAGGGGAGGAATCACAGCATGTCGAGAATCGGACGGCTGCCCATCCCCGTACCCACGGGTGTCGACATCGCCATCAATGGCCGGGATGTCCAGGTCAAGGGGCCGAAGGGCACGCTTTCTCACACGGTCGCCGAGCCCATCGAGGTGTCTCGGTCCGAGGACGGCACCATCGCCGTCACCCGCCCCAACGACGAGAACAAGGTCCGTGCGCTGCACGGCCTGTCTCGCACGCTCATCGCCAACATGGTGTCGGGCGTGACCCAGGGGTACACGAAGACGCTGGAGATCGTCGGCGTCGGTTACCGCGTCCAGGCCAAGGGCCCGACGCAGCTGGAGTTCTCCCTGGGCTTCAGCCACCCGGTGATCGTCGACGCGCCCGAGGGCGTGACCTTCCGAGTCGAGAGGCCGACCCTGTTCCACGTGGACGGCATCGACAAGCAGAAGGTCGGCGAGGTCGCCGCGAACATCAGGAAGTTGCGCAAGCCCGACCCGTACAAGGGCAAGGGTGTGCGTTACCAGGGCGAAGTTGTCCGCCGCAAGGTCGGAAAGGCTGGTAAGTAGGCATGGCTGGCAAGACTGCGTTCGGCAAGCACACGGCCGCCCGCGCCGTCTCGCGGGCCCGCCGACACCGCCGCGTCCGCAAGAACGTCTTCGGTACGGCAGAGCGTCCGCGTCTGGTCGTCAACCGGTCCACGCGGCACCTGTTCGTGCAGATCGTCGATGACACCAAGGGTCACACGCTGGTGAGCGCCTCCACGATGGACGCCTCGCTGCGCGGCGCCGAGGGTGACAAGACGGAGAAGGCGAAGAAGGTCGGCGAGCTTCTCGCTCAGCGGGCCAAGAGCGCCGGTATCACCGCTGTCGTGTTCGACCGCGGTGGCAACCGCTACGCGGGGCGGCTCGCCGCTCTCGCGGACAGCGCCCGTGAAGGCGGGCTGAACTTCTGATGGCCCGCATGAGCAACGAGAAGAGGAACCACTGATGGCTGCAGCACCGCGTCGCGGCGCAGGCGGCGGTGGCGAGCGGCGTGACCGTCGTGACGATCGCCGCGGTGGCGCCGCAGAGAAGGGCGTCTCGTACATCGAGCGCGTCGTGAAGATCAACCGAGTGGCCAAGGTCGTCAAGGGTGGCCGGCGCTTCAGCTTCACCGCGCTGGTCATCGTCGGCGACGGCAACGGCCTCGTCGGGGTCGGCTACGGCAAGGCCAAGGAGGTGCCCGCGGCGATCGCCAAGGGCGTCGAGGAGGCCAAGAAGCACTTCTTCAAGGTGCCGCGCATCCAGGGCACCATCCCGCACACCGTGCAGGGCGAGGACGCCGCGGGCGTCGTCCTCCTGCGTCCGGCCTCGGCCGGTACCGGTGTGATCGCGGGTGGCCCGGTGCGCGCGGTCCTGGAGTGCGCCGGGATCCACGACGTGCTGTCCAAGTCGCTCGGCTCGGACAACCCGATCAACATCGTGCACGCCACCGTGGCGGCTCTGAAGGGCCTCAGCAGGCCCGAGGAGATCGCCGCCCGTCGTGGCCTTCCGATCGAGGACGTCGCCCCCAAGGCGATGCTGAAGGCGCGTGCGGAGGGCCTCGCCGAGGCCGCCGCCGCGGCGAAGGCGGTGAGCTAGCCGATGGCGCGTCTGAAGATCACCCAGACCCGGTCGAAGATCGGTGGCAAGCAGAACCAGCGTGACTCGCTTCGCTCGCTGGGCCTGAAGCGCATCGGCGACGTCGTCGTCAAGGAGGACCGCCCGGAGATCCGGGGGATGGTCGCCGTGGTGACGCACCTCGTCGAGGTTGAAGAGGTCGACTAGTCATGACTGAGAACGCTCCGCTCAAGCTGCACGACCTGCGTCCGGCCCCCGGCGCCAACAGGCCCAAGGTCCGCAAGGGCCGTGGCGAGGGCTCCAAGGGCAAGACAGCCGGCCGTGGCACCAAGGGCACCAAGTCCCGGACGAACGTCCCGCTCGGCTTCGAGGGTGGTCAGGTCCCGCTCCAGCGGCGCCTGCCCAAGCTCAAGGGCTTCTCCAACGCCCTGTTCAAGACGACCTACCAGGTCGTCAACCTGGACAGGCTCGGTGAGCTCTTCCCGCAGGGCGGCGACGTCACGCTGGACGACCTGGTCGCCAAGGGTGCCGTCCGTAAGAACCAGCCCGTCAAGGTGCTGGGAACCGGTGAGATCTCCGTGGCGTTGAACGTGCAGGCGCACGCCTTCTCCGCCAGCGCCAAGGAGAAGATCGCCGCGGCCGGCGGCTCGGTTTCCGAGCTGTAGGCATTATGCTGCGCGAGGCGCGGAGGTTCGTTATGAGCCTCCGCGCCCGTAGTGCGTTAGAGTTCGCTGGGCAGCGGGCTCGTTTCCTGCCCGACCAAGCTCATTCGCAAGCTCACTGGCAAGAAGACATGTCGATGGACGCCCCCCAGACCATCGCCGACCGTTACCGCGTCACAGGCGCGCAGGAGGGACCGTGCTAACCGCGATTACCCGGGCATTCCGGACGCCTGACCTGCGCAAGAAGCTGCTCTTCACTTTGGGCATCATCGCGCTGTTCCGGCTCGGCTCGGTACTTCCCACTCCCGGCGTGAACGCCGCGAACGTCCGTACGTGCCTCGACCAGGCTCAGGCCGGCGATTCCGGCAACATCTACGGAATGGTTCAGCTCTTCAGTGGCGGTGCGCTGCTGAAGCTGTCCGTGTTCGCGCTCGGCATCATGCCGTACATCACCGCCAGCATCATCTTGCAGCTCCTGACGGTGGTGATCCCGCGCCTGGAGGCCCTGAAGAAGGAGGGCCAGGCCGGCACCTCCAAGATCACGCAGTACACACGGTACCTCACCATCGGCCTCGCGGTCCTTCAGTCGACGGCATTCGTCGCACTGGCCCGCAGCGGCACGCTGTTCCCGAGCTGCCGCGAGCAGATCCTGCTCAACCAGGACGTCTTCACCATCGTCACGATGGTGATCACGATGACCGCCGGCACCGCTGTGATCATGTGGCTGGGCGAGCTGGTGACCGACCGAGGCGTCGGCAACGGCATGTCCATCCTGATCTTCACGCAGGTCATCGCCATCTTCCCGGCCGAGCTGCTGAACATCTACCGCCTCAGCGCGTTCAAGTTCGTCGTGGTCCTGATCGTCGGCATCGTGATGATCGCGGTCGTGGTCTTCATCGAGCAGGCGCAGCGCCGCATCCCGGTGCAGTACGCCAAGCGCATGGTGGGCCGCCGGATGTACGGCGGGACCTCGACCTACATCCCGCTGAAGGTCAACCAGGCCGGCATCATCCCGGTCATCTTCGCCTCGTCGCTCCTCTATCTGCCGCAGTTGCTCGTCACGCTGTTCGGCAACAGCTCGCAGCCCAACGCGATCGTGGAGTGGCTGGCGCAGAACCTGGTCAAGGGCGACCACCCCATCTACATGGCCACGTTCTTCCTCCTTATCATCTTCTTCACCTACTTCTACGTGTCCATCACTTTCAACCCCGTTGAAGTGGCCGACAACATGAAGAAGTACGGTGGGTTCATCCCGGGCATCCGTCCGGGCCGGCCGACCGCTGAGTACCTGAACTATGTGCTCACGCGGCTCACCGCCGCCGGCGCTCCGTATCTGGGTGTCATCTCGCTGATCCCGATCCTCGCGCTGGCGCTGGCCGGAGCGAGTCAGAACTTCCCGTTCGGAGGGACCAGCATTCTTATCATGGTTGGTGTTGGTCTGGACACGGTCAAGCAGATCGAGAGCCAGCTTCAGCAGCGCAACTACGAGGGTTTCCTGAGATAGTGCGCGTCGTCCTGGTCGGGCCCCCCGGAGCGGGCAAGGGGACGCAGGCCCAGTTCATCGCTTCGCATCTGTCGATCCCGAAAATCTCGACAGGCGACATCTTCCGCGCCAACGTCTCCGGTGGCACGGACCTCGGCAAGCTTGCCAAGCAGTACATGGACCGCGGCGACCTCGTCCCCGACGAGGTGACGGTCGCCATGGTCCGTGACCGCCTCGCGGAGGACGACGCGCAGGAGGGCTTCCTCCTGGACGGCTTCCCACGGAATGTGCCGCAAGCGGAGATCCTGAAGAAGATGCTGGCCGAGTTCGGCACCGGGCTCGATCTGGTCCTGGAGCTGGTCGTCGACGACGACGAGGTCGTGCGGCGCCTGGCGGGCCGGCGCACCTGCCGCTCCTGCGGCAAGGTGTGGCACGTGGTGTTCGACCCGCCGGCTTCTCCGGGCGTCTGCGACGCCTGTGGGGGCGAGCTCTTCCAGCGCGACGACGACCGCGAGGAGACCATCAGGCACCGCCTGGAGGTCTACCAGGAGCAGACGGCGCCGCTGATCTCGTTCTACGCCGACGAGGGCATCCTCGTCGGGGTAGACGCGACCGGCCCGGTCGAGGAGGTCACCCAGCGGGCGATGTCGGCCCTGCGACGGTTCGCCGACTGAGTCGTTACCGTGGCGTCGAACGCCACCCCGATCCATGGGGTGGCGTTCAGCCATTTATGGGACAATCGGGCGAGGGGGTGCCATAAGTGTTCAAGAAGAGTAAGCACGGAATCCAGATCAAGACCATCGAACAGGTCGAGCAGATGCGGGCGGCCGGTCTGGTCGTGGCCCGGACGCTCGAACTCCTGCGTTCGTCGGTCGAGCCCGGCCTGACCCCCCTCGACCTCGACGCCATCGCCGAGGAGGCCATCCGGGGAGAGGGCGCCATCCCGTCGTTCAAGGGATACCAGGGCTTCCCGGCCACCATCTGCGCCTCCGTCAACGACGAGGTCGTGCACGGCATCCCCACGGAGCGGCGCAAGCTCCGCGAGGGCGACATCATCTCCATCGACTGCGGCGCCATCCTCGACGGCTGGCACGGCGACTCGGCGATCACGGTTCCCGTGGGCGAGGTCGATCCGGCCTTGACCGAGCTGATGCGGGTCACCGAGGAGGCCATGTGGCGCGGCATCTCCGCGCTCACGGTCGGCGGCCACCTGTCGGACGTCGGCTTCCGCGTCGAGAAATACGTGCGCTCCCAGGGCCGCTACGGCATCCCGGCCGAGTACGGCGGGCACGGCATCGGCACCGAGATGCACATGGACCCCTGGGTGGCCAACCACGGCCGTCCCGGGCGGGGGCCACGCCTGGAGGCCGGCATGTGCTTCGCCGTGGAGCCCATGGTGAACCTCGGCACCGACCGCACGAAGGTCCTCGCCGACGACTGGACGGTCGTCACGCTGGACGGCAAGCAGTCCGCGCATTTCGAGCACAGCGTCGCCGTCACCGACGACGGCCCGCTGGTGCTGACCGCGCTCGACGGGGGAAAGCCCCGCCTCAGGGGGCTGCTCGCCGAGGCCGGCGAGAACGCCTGATCCCGGACGGCCTGCCGTACCGAGCCGTGAAACATAATGGTCTTATCGCGCGGATCAGCGGGAGATGGTGATGGCGGCAACTCCGGAGATGCGGGCGTCTGACGGCGACAGGGATCGGGTCGCCGCGGCGCTGCGTGAACACGTCACCGAGGGCAGGCTCAGCGTCGACGAGTTCAACGAGCGGCTGGAACAGGTCTACCAGAGCCGGACGTACGGCGAGCTGGCGAAGCTCACCGCGGACCTGCCGGAGATCGACCTGCACACCCTGCCCGCCACGGTGTCGGCCCCCCGGGGGCGGCCCGCCCGTCCGGCGGCCGCCCAGGGCGCGCTGAAGGCCAGCTGGGCGGCATGGGCGGTCGCGAGTGGCGTCAACTGGGTGGTGTGGCTCATCGTGGGGATCACGTCCGGCCACATGGTCTACCCGTGGCCGCTCTGGGTGATGGGTCCGTGGGGCGTGATCCTGCTGCTCGGCACCCTTTTCGGTGGCATGCACGGATCCGACCGCCGCCGATAGCTCTCGCCCAGATCGGTAAGCACGTATTTTTCCGCATTTCCTGAATCGCTGAGTGTGCATTCCTCCGCAGAACGGCGGGCGGATCCTCCGTAACTTCGGGGGTGTCCGGAGATGAGCAGCATCTTCCGGAAATCCCCCTGGAGGACATCGTGAGCAAGATCCGTACCATTCTGGCCGGTACCGCTGTCGCCGGCGCTCTGGCCGCCGGTCTCGTGGCCGCCCCCGCCGCCCAGGCGGCGACCGCCGAGGCGTCGAGCCCCTTCAAGCACTTCTTCGGCACGACCTACTCGGGCTACAGCGGCAGCCACGACGAGGACCGCGGCGACCGGTCGTACTTCAGCAAGGGTTACTGGTACAAGGACCACGGCCGCTACTGGTTCTTCGGCGACCTGTACGACGGCGACCACGACCACGAGTACAGCTACGTCTGGTTCCGCTGGCACGACGAGGGTGGCACCCACTTCAAGTCGTACCGGACCTTCGGCCACCTGCACATCGGTCACTTCGGCGGCTTCAGCGGCAGCCACGGGTTCAACGACTTCGACATCCGCGTCTGCGAGGGCGGCCCGGCGAGCGACTGCGGCGGCTGGCACGACGTGTTCTAAACGACACGGCCCGCTTCTGGGATCTTCCAAGGGGTCCGTCCTCCGGGGCGGGCCCCTTTCCGCGTTCCGCCGCGAAGAGCGGTCTCTACGGTTACCTGAGGTTGAACTCGTGGTGTCGTAGGGGCTGATGGCTCGTCGTCCGTGCGGTATCACCGGAGCATGCGATATCCACAAGGAGGCGGGCTGACTGCCGAACGGCAGCAGTTCCGCGAGGAGTTACGGCTCAAGGCGGCCGAGCGGTTCGCCCAGGGCGAGGCGAGCTCGGTCATCGCCAAGGCCCTGCGCGTCAACGTCCGCTCGGTACAACGGTGGCGGCAGAAGTGGGAGCAGGGCGGTCCGCGGGCCCTGCGGTCGCAGGGGCCGGCATCGCTGCCGAGGCTGAGCCAGGAGCAGTTCGCGCAGCTGGAGGCGGAGCTGGCCAAGGGGCCGACCGCGCACGGCTGGGAGGACCAGCGCTGGACACTGGCGCGGATCAAGACGGTGATCGGTCGGCGCTTTCACATGGCCTACACGATCCAGGGCGTGCGGAAACCGCTGGCGCGTAACGGCTGGGCCTGGCAGGTCCCGGCCCGACGGGCCATGGAGCGGGACGACGGGGTGGTGGCCGGGTGGGTCAAGGAGGTGTGGCCCTGCGCGGAAGACTCGCGGCGGCCCGTGGAGCCTGGCTCGTCTTCGAGGACGAAGCCGGATTTTCCATGACGCCGCCGCACGCGAAGACCTGGTCACAGCGCGGCCGGACCCCGGTGGTGCGGGTCCGCGGCCGCTCCCGCAGACGGATCTCCATCGCCGCGCTGACCTGCTACAAACCCGGTCGCCGCTCCAGGCTCATCTACCGGCCCCGCCATGACGACGGCCGTCGCGATGGGCGCAAGAGCTTCTCCTGGCGCGACTACCGGGACCTGTTGATCGCAGCACACCAGCAGCTCGGTGGCCCGATCGTTCTCGTCTGGGACAACCTCAACGTCCACAAGGCCGCCGACCTGCAAAAGTTCGCCGAGGCCCGGGACTGGCTGACCATCTACTATCTGCCGCCCTACGCACCCGACCTCAACCCAGTCGAGGGGATCTGGTCCCTCCTGCGACGCGGCTGGCTCTCCAACGTCGCCTTCAGTACCCCTGAACACCTCGTCCAGCGCATCCGGCGCGGCCTACGGCACATCCAGTACCGCAGCGAACTCATAGACGGCTGCCTCGCCGAGACCGGCCTGGCAATCAGACCCACCTGAGCAACCCGGCCACATCACGAGTTCAACCTCAGTAATGCAGGGCGGCCGCGAGTGCCTCGGCCAGGGTCACGGGCGGGCGGCCGATCAGGCGGCGCAAGTCGCCAGAGTCGGTGTACATCTCGCCGCGGTTCATACCGCGGTCAGCGTCAGCGAGGACCTCCGCCAGCTCGGCGGGTAGGCCCGCGGCGTCCAGTACCTGGGCGAAGTCGGCCACCGGGAGGTCAGCGTAGGTAACCTGCTTTCCGGCCGCAGCGGAGATCGCGGCGGCGAGCTCAGTCAGGGTGAAGGATTCGTCGCCGCCGAGCTCGTACACGGCGCCGGTGTGGCCTTCAGCGGTGAGGACGACCGCTGCGGCCTCGGCGTAGTCGGCGCGGGACGCGGCGCTGATCCGCCCCTCGCCTGCGGCGCCGACGACCGCGCCGTTCTGCAGGATCTGCGGCAGTTGGCTGGTGTAGTTCTCCAAGTACCAGCCGTTGCGCAGCAGCACGCTGGGGATTCCGCGGTCCCGCAGATACGCCTCGGTCTCGCTGTGCGTGGCACCGATGACGGTGGTGGCCGTGTCTGCGTGCGTCGTGCTCGTGTACGCCACTAGCGACACGCCTGCGGATGCCGCGGCGTCGATCACGCGGCGGTGGTTGGCGACCCGCTCGCCCACGGGGACGGAGGCCGAGATCAGCAGCAGCCTGTCCGCCCCCGCGAATGCCTCGGCCAGGCCGTCCGTGTCCGCGAAGTCGGCGCGGCGTACCGTGATGCCTCGGTCGGCCAAATCCTTGATCCCGGCGATGTCCCGGCCGGTCGCGATGATGTCCGCGGCCGGGATCCCGCGCCGCAGCAGTGCCTCGACGGTGAGCCTGCCCAGCTGGCCGGTGGCTCCAGTGACGACGATCGGCATGATGGTCATTCCTTCCTTCCGCGCGTGCCCCGCACGCCTGCCGCGGTCCGTCCGCCGCGGGATGGAACACAGAATGACCTGGACACTCTTTGTTGGGGAGTAGCCACTTCTTGGTAGGGTACTTACCGCAGCGAAAGCATTGAGGTGAGCCGTATGGCTGCTGTCGAGAATGTGACCGGGCCCATGCCGTCATTCGATCCGTACGAGCGCGGCTGCCCGTCGCGGGACCTGCTCGACCAGATCGGCAGCAAGTGGGCGGTCCTCGTGCTGGGCGAACTCGGCCGGAACGGGACCTCCCGGTTCGGTCATCTCCGGCAGGCGCTGGCGGGCGTGAGCGAGAAGATGCTCACCCAGACGCTGCGCACCCTCGAACGCGACGGGCTGGTCAGCCGGACCGTCTACCCAGAGGTGCCGCCGCACGTGGAGTATGAGCTGACCGCGCTCGGCCAGACGCTACGGGAACCGCTGAAGGCGCTCACGGAGTGGTCCGTGCTGCACATCGAAGAAGTCATCACCGCCCGCGAAGAGTACGACGACCGCACTGAGCGCACCAGGTAATCAGCGGCGGCCAGCGGTCTGGTCATAGACGGCCGCCTCGCCGAGACCGGCCCGACAATCAGACCCACCTAAGCCACCCGGCGACATCACGAGTTCAACCTCAAGTAGGTCGTGTCTGACAAATCATGCCCTGCCGCGCGCGGCCCAGATGGCGCCTCGCGGCGTTGTCGCCCCACCCACGAAAATTTCTCGCAAGCTCGTAATTTCCGCGGGGCCCGGGTTCGTCGGCCGGAGGCTCCGCTCCGGCCTCCTCCTCCGCCTTGCGATGCATCCATCTGGATCCACGCTCGCAACGGGCAGCATTTGTCAGAAACTCCCTAGACGCACTCTTTGCCGATGGGTCGCCATTGGCCGGTTTTCCGCGGGGTAAGTGATCTTTATCGCCCGTACGGCCCAGCTCGCTGGAGCGAACGTGGCGATGATCGAACCCGCGCCCATCCATCCGGCATATCGGCGGTGCCGGAGGGATGGGCGCGGTGCCGTTCCCCGGGGGCGAGCCGCGCCCGGAATCTGGGGTACCCTTTGATCTGGTTGTGTCGGTACACCATGCCTCCGTTTCGCATTTGGAGGCAGGTTGTCGTACACTACTTTGTCGGTTCACTATGACCTTTTGCGCATAGGCGGTCTGGCTGGCCGCCGCTCTCTGGAAGCGTGCGAAGGTCGCGGCTGCTTAGTGTTCCGAACCTCAGACGACCGATCAGCGAAACGCGAGGGCCATGGCCAAGAAAGACGGCGCCATCGAGATTGAGGGCACTGTGGTTGAGTCGCTCCCGAACGCGATGTTCCGGGTGCAGCTCGACAACGGCCATAAGGTCCTTGCCCACATCAGTGGGCGAATGCGGATGCACTACATCCGAATCCTTCCCGACGACCGGGTGGTCGTCGAGCTGAGCCCCTACGACCTGAGTCGTGGGCGGATCGTCTATCGGTACAAGTAGGTCCCTCCTCGTAGAGGTCGGGCCATACGCGGAACGAATAAGGACTATGAAGGTCAAGCCGAGCGTCAAGAAGATCTGCGACAAGTGCAAGGTGATCCGCCGGCACGGTCGTGTCATGGTGATCTGCGACAACCTGCGCCACAAGCAGCGCCAGGGCTAGTCGCCGCAAGGCCCCGCAGAGTCCGCTCCAGTAGCGGACTCGACGCATGTGGGGCCGTCGGTCCGGGCCGTCGCGCGCTTCGCCGCGAGACGGGCCGAGCCGGAGAAAAGTAATCGCGCGTCACACCCGTGAAGGCGGCTTTCCACGCGGAAATTTCCACGCGGAGCCGTACCACGCGGGAGACCCCCGGTCGGAGGCCGGGGCCCTCACCCCGGGCATGGGGAGGGGAAGTGAGGCGCAGGACCTCCGCCACAACGAAGGAGAATGCCCACCATGGCTCGCCTGGTTGGCGTCGACCTCCCCCGCGACAAGCGGTTGGAGATCGCTCTCACCTACATTTTCGGAATCGGCCGTACCCGCGCTCAGGAGATCCTGGCCGCGACGGGTGTCAGCCCCGACCTGCGCGTCCACCAGCTCACCGACACCGAGCTCGTGCCGATGCGTGACTTCATCGAGGCGAACTACAAGATCGAGGGTGACCTCCGTCGCGAAGTTCAGGCCGACATCCGCCGCAAGATCGAGATCGGCTGTTACCAGGGCATCCGGCACCGCAAGGGCCTGCCTGTCCACGGTCAGCGGACGCAGACGAACGCGCGCACCCGCAAGGGCAAGAAGAAGACCGTGGCCGGCAAGAAGAAGCCGGGCAAGAAGTAGTCCTTAGCAGCCACATTCCAGGAGATAGCGCTTAAATGCCGCCGAAGAGCCGCCAGGGCGCACCGAAGAAGGTGCGCCGCAAGGAAAAGAAGAACGTCGCTCACGGGCACGCCCACATCAAGAGCACGTTCAACAACACGATCGTCTCGATCACCGACCCGAACGGGAACGTGATCTCCTGGGCCAGCGCCGGCCACGTCGGGTTCAAGGGCTCCCGTAAGTCCACCCCGTTCGCCGCGCAGATGGCCGCCGAGAACGCCGCGCGCCGGGCCATGGAGCACGGCATGCGGAAGGTCGACGTCTTCGTCAAGGGCCCCGGCTCCGGCCGTGAGACCGCGATCCGTTCGCTTCAGGCGACCGGCCTCGAGGTCGGGTCCATCCAGGACGTCACCCCGGTTCCGCACAACGGCTGCCGTCCGCCCAAGCGCCGCCGCGTCTGAGTCCAGGAGATAGAGAGAAATGGCTCGTTACACGGGTGCGGACTGCAAGCTCTGCCGCCGGGAGAAGACCAAGCTCTTCCTCAAGGGCAAGAAGTGCGAGTCCGCGAAGTGCCCCATCGAGATCCGTCCTTACCCGCCGGGTGAGCACGGCCGCGGCCGTCCCAAGGAGTCTGAGTACCAGCTCCAGCTTCGTGAGAAGCAGAAGACCCGCCGCATCTACGGCGTCCTCGAGAAGCAGTTCCGCAACTACTACGAGGAAGCCAACCGCAAGACCGGCAAGACCGGCGAGAACCTCCTCCAGATCCTGGAGAGCCGTCTCGACAACGTGGTCTACCGCGCCGGGTTCGCCGAGTCGCGCGACGCGGCCCGCCAGCAGGTCCGTCACGGACACATCCTGGTGAACGGCAAGAAGGTCGACATCCCGTCGTACCGCGTGCGCGAGCACGACATCATCGAGGTCCGCGAGAAGTCGCGCAACCTGCTTCCGTACGAGGTGGCCCGCGCCACCGCCGGCGACAAGACCGTCCCGGCGTGGCTGGGCGTCGTGCCGGACAGCATGCGCATCCTCGTGCACCAGCTCCCGGTCCGCCAGCAGATCGACACGCTGGTCCAGGAGCAGCTCATCGTCGAGCTCTACTCCAAGTAGTAGGGCCTCGCGACCATGCGATGACGCCGTACGGCCCGCTTCGTGCGAGCCGTACGGCATCATGGTTGTAAGCGAGTGGCGTCAAATAGCGGGCGCCGCCGTAGTGAAGGGACCGCCGCGCGGGGAGCGACGCGCCGCACCGTCCCAGAAGGAGTTCATCACATGCTCATCGCACAGCGCCCGAGCCTCCAGGAGGAGTCGCTCGAGGAGCACCGGTCCAAGTTCATCATCGAGCCGCTGGAGCCGGGCTTCGGTTACACCATCGGCAACTCGGTGCGGCGCACGCTGCTGTCCTCCATCCCGGGGGCGGCCGTCACCAGCATCCGCATCGAGGGCGTGCTGCACGAGTTCTCGACCGTGCCCGGGGTCAAGGAAGACGTCACCGACATCATCCTGAACCTCAAGTCGCTGGTCGTCTCGTCCGAGCATGACGAGCCCGTGGTGATGTACCTGCGCAAGCAGGGTCCGGGCGAGGTCACCGCCGCCGACATCGCGCCTCCGGCCGGTGTCGAGGTGCACAACCCCGACCTCCACATCGCCACGCTCAACGGCAAGGCGAAGCTGGAGATGGAGCTGACCGTCGAGCGCGGTCGCGGCTACGTCTCCGCGGCGCAGAACAAGCAGCCGGGCCAGGAGATCGGCCGGATTCCGATCGACTCCATCTACTCCCCGGTGCTCAAGGTCACCTACAAGGTCGAGGCGACCCGTGTCGAGCAGCGCACGGACTTCGACCGTCTGATCCTCGACGTCGAGACCAAGCCGTCCATGAAGCCCCGCGACGCGGTGGCCTCGGCCGGCAAGACCCTCGTCGAGCTCTTCGGCCTGGCCCGCGAGCTCAACGTCGAGGCCGAGGGCATCGACATCGGCCCGTCGCCGACGGACGCGGCTCTGGCCGCCGACCTGGCGCTGCCGATCGAGGAGCTCAACCTCACGGTCCGCTCCTACAACTGCCTCAAGCGCGAGGGCATCCACACCGTGGGTGAGCTCGTCGCCCGCAGCGAGCAGGACCTGCTCGACATAAGGAACTTCGGCGCCAAGTCGATCGAAGAGGTCAAGCAGAAGCTGCACGAGATGGCTCTCGCCCTCAAGGACTCCCCGCCCGGATTCGACCCCACCGCGGTCGCCGGCGGAGGGTACGACGACGAGGACGGCGGCTTCATCGAGACCGAGCAGTACTGAGCAGCAATTAGATACGACCGGTTCGCCGGTCGGCCCGACCCCGGTACCTCGTACGGCCGGGGCGGGTTATCCATGAGGAGCATGAAATGCCCAAGCCCACCAAGGGCGCCCGCCTGGGCGGCAGCCCGGCGCACGAGCGGCTGATCCTGGCGAACCTCGCCACCCAGCTGTTCCAGCACGGCCGGATCCGGACCACGGAGGCCAAGGCCAAGCGGCTCCGGCCGCTCGCGGAGAGGCTGATCACCAAGGCGAAGCGGGGCGACATCCACAACCGTCGCCAGGTGCTGACCGTCGTCCGTGACAAGGGCGTCGTCCACCACCTCTTCACCGAGATCGCGCCGACGTTCGCCGAGCGTCCCGGTGGCTACACCCGGATCACCAAGGTGGGCCCCCGCAAGGGCGACAACGCCCCCATGGCGGTCATCGAGCTGGTGACCGAGCAGCTGAACCCGGTCCGCGTGTCCCGTACGGCTCCGGCCGCCCAGACCGCTCCGGCGGCCGAGACGGCTCCCGCTGTCGAGGAGACCCCGGCCGCCGAGGCCGAGGCCCCCGAGGCCCCCGAGGCTCCGGCGACCACCGAGGCCGAGGCTTCGGAGAGCACGGACGAGAAGAAGGACGAGGCCTGATCCAGGTCGTGTTCACCGGATCCGCCGTCTGACGAGATCCGCGAGACACTCCGCAGGGCTTTGCGAGCGGGCTCAGTCTCCCTTCGGGGGGGTCGCTGGGCCCGCTTTTCGTTTGTACGGCTCTCGCATGCCGTACGGGAGGGACGTCGTGGATCGACACGTTCGGCTGAGGCTCGACCTGGGCTATGAGGGGACCGACTTCTCCGGGTGGGCGCGGCAACCGGGCCGCCGGACGGTCCAGGGCGAGTTGGAGGACGCCCTCGGCCGCATCCTCCGGCTGGACGCGGCTCCCGCGCTGACCGTGGCCGGCCGTACCGACGCCGGGGTCCACGCTCGCGGACAGGTGGCCCACGTCGACCTCCCCGTCGGCTCACTGGCGGTTCTCGACCTCACGGCCGGCCGTGGGCAGCCCCCCGCCGACGTGGAGGCCGCCTGGAGGGAGAACGGCCCTCAGTGGCTCCCTGCGCTCACCAGACGGCTGGCGGGGATCCTGCCGCTGGATGTTCGGGTTCATGCCGTCTCCGTCGCCCCTGAGGGTTTTGACGCCCGGTTCTCCGCGCTCTCCCGGCGGTACGGCTACCGCGTCAGCGACGCTCCCGGGGGCGTGGATCCGCTGAGGCGGCGGGACGTCCTGTGGCACAACCGGCCGCTCGATGTGGATCTCCTCAACGAAGGCGGGGCGCGGCTCCTCGGCGAGCACGACTTCGCGGCGTTCTGCAAGAGACGTGAGGGCGCGACGACCATCCGGGAGCTCCAGCGGCTCGACTGGGTCAGGGGCGACGACGGGATCATCCTCGCCACCGTGATCGCCGACGCCTTCTGCCACTCCATGGTGCGGGCTCTCGTGGGCTCCCTCCTGGCGGTCGGGGAGGGTAGGCGCCAGGTCGAGTGGCCCGGCCAGGTGCTGGCGGCAGCCGTACGGGACTCCGGGGTGCATGTGGCCCCCGCGCACGGGCTGACCCTTGAGGAGGTGCGCTACCCGGCCGGGGAGGAGCTGGCCCGGCGTGCCGCCGCGACACGCCGGGTCCGTACGCTCAGCTCCTGACGCGCTTCTCGATCACCTGGGCGGTGTGGTCCCGGAACGCGCCGCTGACCGGCCCGAGGTCCTTGTCCTTGGCGTCCGGAGTGTGGCCGTCGGCGTAGGTCGCGTAGCTGAAGACGATGTAGCGCCCCCAGACCATCCCGGCCGCGTAGCCGCCGGAGATCGCCACCCGGTCCGCGCCGCTCGCGGCGTTGCCGTTCAGCCCGCGGAACCACAGGTTGCCGTTGAGGTCCTTCTTCTGGTCGACGGTGAGCGCGGCGTCCTTCGTCGGCAGTACGGCGATGCCGGTCGTGACCGCGTAATCACGCTTACCGTCCACGTAGGTCGCCCTCAGCACCCGGCGGCATTGCTGCTGCTTGAGCGCCTCGGCGAACACCCCGGCCGCCGCGTCGGCGCAGTTGTCCGTCATGTCGACCTTGACGCGCTTGAACGTCCGCCCGTCCAGGGTGACCCGCGAAGCGGGGAACGCCTCCGCCAGCGTCAGCTTGCGCGGGTCGGTGGCCTCGGAATCGAGGACCGCCGAGGCCATCGGGGTCGGCTGGGCCGCCGAGGTCGCGTCTGGGGCGTTGGTCGCCGAAGGCGTGCCGCTCAGCGCTGCGTTGCTCGGCTTGTCCGTGTACGCGTAGTAGGCCGCCGTGCCGATGGCGCCGACGACGACCACGGCGCAGGCGGCGAGCAGCACCTTCTTGGCCGTGCCTCTGGGGGCGTCCGGAGGGGCGCCCTGGGGCTGCAGCAGGACCGGCAGGTTCTCCTGTGAGCCGCCCCCGCCCTGTCCGGGCGTGAACGCCGTCGAAGGCGCCGCGCCGAATCCGGATGGCGAAGAGGCTTTCGACCTCGGCGGCGTCACCGGGGTGAAGGCGAAGGGCGTCGAGCCGGGTGTCGTCGTGCCCTGTGTCGCCGAGTCCTGGGCTCTCGCATCCTGGGGGGCCGAGGGCTGAGCTGTCGGGTTCTGCTGCGTCGAGATTCGGGGCATCGGTCCAGTCGTCGTCTGAGGCGATGGGATCGGGGCTGGTGACTCCGAGCCGGGAGGCTCCTCAAGGGCCGGCGCGGAGCCTGCCGGAGGGAAGGGAAAACCCGCCGCCGGTGTGACGGCCTGAGAGAACTCGTCCTGAGAGGCCTCACCTGGGGAGGTCCCACCCGGGAAGCTCTCACCCTGGACGGGGCCGGGCAGGCCTTCGGACAGCGAGTGCAGTGATCGTACGGCTCCCGCGTCTCCGGTCGAGGCCGCTCCGGTCGCTCCGGTCTCCGAGAGAACGTCTCCACTGACGATGGGCCGCACGTCGCTTCGCGCGTCAGGCCCCAAATCACCGACGCCCGCCGGGTCACCGACGGTCCCCGGAGCATTAAGGGGCGCCGCGGCTCCGGCGGGTCCTTCGATGACGCTCCGGTGGGCGCCGGGCTGCCTGGCCGCACCTCCTGGCACGGTGTCGGTGTCCTGCCCGGGCCCGTGCAGTGGCCCGTGCAGTGGCCCGTGCAGGACACCGTGCAGCGGCTCCTGCTGTGGCTCGAGCGGCGGCTCATGCAGGGGTCGGTACGCGAGTCCGTGTGCGTGCTCGGGCGCGATGTGGTGCGTGGGTTCGCTCTGGGGCTGCTCAGTTGCCGGGCCGTAGGAAGCCGACGTCGCCTCAGGTGTGGGGCCCGCTATCCCGCCTGGAGCCGGCGGTACGGCTTCCGCCTGGCCGGCCATCGTGCTCTGCGCCGCCTCGCCGTCGCCGCTCGCAAAGTGGGACGCGTCCTGCTCGGCGCTCTCCGCGATGACCGCTTCCCGTGCCCGTGCGTCCGGGTGATCGGTTGCTTCCTGCGCTGCCGCTTCGGGCGTCTCGCCGAAAAGCGGGAGTGCCCCGGCCGGGGCGCCGGCGGTCGATCCCGGGAGACCAGACGTCTGGCTCGGGAGCCCGGGGGTTTCGTCGGTTGGCGCTTCGGCAGAGGGGCCGGCGGCCGGGCCCGGCAGCCCCGGCGTCTCGCCTGGGAGTCCGGGCGTCTCGGCTGGAAACGCGGATGCACCGCTGGAGAGTTGGGCGGCCTGATCGGGCAGTGCGGATCCCTCACCAGAGAGGCTGGGAGTCTCACCGGGGAGCCTGGGCGGCCACACGGGAATGTCACCAGGCTCTCCGGCCCGGAACGGCCTATCCGACGCCGAAGCCGACGCCGACCCGGAAGCCGAAGCCGACGGCGATTCCGGCTCCGGACGACCACCAGGCCCCTCGTAGGTCGGCGTGGCGGACAGCTGTGCTGGCTCGGCATGCGGCGACTGCTCAACCGCGCTGGACGCACCCGCGCCGGGCACACCCGTACCGGCCACGTCCGTGCCACCGCTCACGCCGTCGGCGGACGCGCTGGTCTCGTCCGAACCAGGCACGGCGTCGTGGGCCGTTCCGGCGTTGTGGGCAGGCCCGTGTGTGCCGGTCGGATGGTAGGTGCCGGTCGTGTTCGCGTGGTGGGCCTGGTCTTCGGGTCCTGTCGGGTGGCCCGGGTGGCCTGCCTCGCCGTAGGTCGGGTGGTCGCCTCCCACGGCGTCATGGGAAGGCGTGGCGGCCTCCTGGGCGGGGAGGGTGCCATGCGACCACTCGGGCCGGCCGGGGGAGGCGTGCTCGCCCCGCCACGGTTGCGCCTCCGCTGAGGTGCCGGGGCCAGACCAGGCGTCCGCGGAGGTGTCGCGGCCGGGCCAGGAGGTAGGCGTCCCGGGGGTCGTCCCGTTGGCTGTGGCCTGACCAGGCCACGCCGGCGTGGTTGGGTCAACGTCGGTTTCCGGGACGGGAGCGGGCCAGACGGCCTGTCGTGCGGGCCAGGTGTTGTCGGCCGGCGGTGGCTCGTTGGACGGCTGACCTCCGGCCTCGGCACCATGCTGCTCGGAGCTCGCAGGGCTCGGCGGGTTCCACGGAGGCGGCCACCCGCCTCCTGATGTCCCTCCACCCACCTGAGGCCACGGAGGCTCACCGGGGTGCCGGGTCTCTCTGGTCGGCCAAGCGGCCGGTTCCCCGGTGGAGTGAGCCGTCGCGTCCGCCCAGCCGGGTGCGGCGAGCGGCTGAGGGGTGTGGTCCTGCCACGCGGGTTCGGCGGGTGGCTGGGGGGTGTGCCCTTGCCAGGTAGCGGCTTCGCCCGCGTCAGTCGTCGCGTCAGCCCAGCCGGGTACGGGGGGTGGCTGAGGGGTGTGCTGCCATGTGGGCCGGCCGGTGGCGTGAGGGCTCTCACCTGAGGGGTGGGCGCCTGCGGCGGGCCAGGTCGGTTCGCCGGTTCTGTGAGCCGCCGGGTCAGACCATGCCTGGCCGGCCGGATCTTCTACGGCTGGAGGCCAGGCCTGTGGCACTGGCGCGCTCGGCGGGACCGCACCGAACGCCGGTGGGGGTTGCCACGCCGGAGCCGCCGGAGCCGCCGGAACAACCGGGGCGTTGGCGGGAGGCCATTCCCGCGTTGGCTCGTTCGCCGGCTCGGCTGCCCCGGGCCACGCCGTACCCAAGGGTTGTGCCGACGACGTGGCGGCCTCAGATGAGCCGGAGGCGTCGTGGCGTCCGGTCTCCTGGGGGAGGCCGGTCTCTTGGGGAAATCTGGGGCCGCCGAAGAACGCGGGAGGCGGAGAGACCGCGTGGGCCTGCGACGACGGGGGGAGGCCGGACACCGTCCTGAACCGCTTCGTGTCCTCGGACTCGTCGTGGGCGGGCTCGGCAGCGGGCGGTGCGGAGAAGGAGCCGGCTGACGCCGGAAAGGCGTTCGCAGGCGTGGGTGATCCACCGGCATGGCCGGGATCCGCCTCGGACACAGGTAAGGCGTTGGGCCGCGCGTAGGCGGGGTCCGAAGCGTTCCCGTCCGGTCCAGGCGCGGAGGCGTCTGAGACGGCGTGCCCGGGATAGGCACTGGATGCGTAGAAGGCGTTGGACGGGCGGGAGTTGTCGGCCGGCGGGTGGACGGAGGAAGAGCCCTGTTGCCAGGGTTCCTCGTCGCCCTGTGCCAGCGGAACCGCGAACCAGCTGTAGGCCGAGGCCTCGTCATCGGGGCTCCACGCCCCGCCTTCGCCGACGGGCGGCTGGCCGAAGCTCGGCGGTGGCATAGCGGGTGCCGCCGAGCTGTCGGCGTCCGACTCGCGGCGAGTCCACGCCGTATCGTGTTCGTGCTCGGAACCGGAATCCTGGCCACGCATATCCGGAAGCGTATCGGCGCAGACGAGATCGCCGTGTCGCTATGGGCGTTTACGTATGGGGTCAAGGCGGTTGTTATCCGGGCGCATCGCCCTATACAACCTGTAAGAAATCGCCAGCCTCAGCCGCGGTTACCGGTCAGAGCCCGCGTGTCCAGGGCAGGAAAGACTGTCTTGTCGGTGATGTCCACGGCCGCTTGGTAGAGCCGCTTCAACTCGGGCTTGCTCGGCTTGTGGCCGTCCTTGAACTGGAACCACAGCAGGATCGCGTAGTGCCCCTGCGTCCAGCCGCCCGCGTACGCTTCACCCGTTCCGAGCCGCTTGGTGGCGTCGTCCTTGCCGGGCAGCGGCTTCAGGTAGTCCTTCCGCTCACCGCCGCCGCCCGCCGAGGCGACCTTCTTCGCGGCGGCGGAGGTCTTGAGGTTGGCGACGCCGACCGTGCCGATGATCGTGCCCTTGCTGTTCTTGAAGCTCGCACGGATCAGTTGCGTGCAGCGGCCCGCCCGCAGCGCCTTGGCGATCTTCTCACCGGTGATCCCGTCGGCGCACGACTTCTCCTTGCGCCACACCGTCATGACGTACGACTGTGCGCCCTCGCCGATCTTCTTCTTGCCGAACAGTTCCCTGGCCGACAGCGGCGCCTTGTCAGTGGCTCGGGAGCCCGCGTAGCCGTACTGGCCTCCGGGCCCGGAGGGGACGAGCGGCGAGGGCGTGGGAGCGGTCACCGTGCGGACGGGCTTGTCGCCACGGGCGGCCACCCACAGGCCGAGGAACAGCGCGCCGATCAACGCGAGGAGGGCGGCCCCCAGCACGAGCGGCCGACGCCACAGGGGGACGGGGGCGTCGGGGTCCCACATCGGCTCCGGGGGCGGTGGAACGGACGCCGCGGCCGATCGCCTGTCGTGCGCCGGCTCGTCCATGATCCCAGAGGAGCCGGGGCCGCTTCCCGGGCCGCCCGTCGGCTCATCCCGCCAGCGCCCTCCCGCGTAGGGCGGCGCCTCACGCCGTGGGGCTTCGGGGGTTCCGTATGGGGTGGAGTCGTCCCGCTCGTCGTACGGCTGGACCTGCTCTCGCTCGAACGGGGAGGCCTCGCGCCGGCGCCGGCCCGCGGAGCCGTACGGCGAGGCGTCGTCTGCGGCCTCGTACGGCGGAGCGTCCCGCCAGCGGGGCTGGTCGGAGGGGAGATGCGGCTGGCGATGTGGTTGCTGGTCGCCGGGATAACCCATGCGCCTGAGATTAGTCGGCTATCAGGACACATGAGGAAGGGTCAGGAATAACCGAAGTCCTCGGTCCACCACGGGCCACCCGTGCCCAAGTTGACTCCCACGCCGGTCGCGACCAGTTGGCAGTTGAGGATGTTGTTCCGGTGGCCGGGGCTGGCCATCCAGCCCTGCACGGCCTCCTCCGCGGTCTGGTAGCCCCGGGCGATGTTCTCCGCGCCGCCGTCCTTGTATCCCGCCGCGCCCATGCGGTCCCAGGGCGTGCCGCCGTTGGGGGAGGAATGCTCGAAATGGTTGGTCGTGGCCATCTCCGCAGAGTGGACCCGGGCGGACTGGACCAGGCGGAGATCCACCCGCAGGGCGGCGCAGCCCTTCTTGCGCCGCTCGGCGTTGACCAGCCGGACGACCTCGTTCTCCATGCCGGGGAAGCCCGTGACGTCGTTGCCGCCGCCCGAGTCCCCGGTGGTGGTCTCCGGAGTGAAGGAGTTCCACTGCGGTCCGTCACCGGCCGAGCCGTCGATCATCGTGGACGGCTTGCGCGTCGGCCTGGTGATCGAGCCGGCCGGAGTGCTCGCGGTGGGCGAGTGGGCGCGCATGACATGGTCCAGCGGCGGGCGGTACCTGCGGCTCCCGGCCGCGGCGTGGGTGGGCGTGGGCTCGGAGTTGCGCAGGTAGACCTCGTTGGAGCCGTCCCTCGCCATGGAGACGCGGCCGATGACGACGCCCAGCAGCAGGACGGCCACAACGCACGCGAACAGGCCCAAGTGAGTCCCGCGCCGGGACGTCCGTTGGGTATGCCGGGTGTGAGGGGTCTGCCACATACCGCAGCCAAATATAGGGATCTGAGGCATGGGGAAGAAGGGGCCAGCGGGAAAGTATTTCCTGAACGTTCAAATGAGACGTACGACCGCCTACGCGCCCCGCGGCGGCTTGCCGCCGGGCGTGCGCGCTGAATCGGCATCGAGGGTGTTCTCGGTCCGGTCACCGCGGGCGGCCCGGGTGCCGCGTTTTGACCTGTGGCCTCGCGCTCGGTAGTCTGCTAGTTCGTTGTGTGTGGATCGGTCTGACTGAGGACCGGTGCACGGCGCGTCCGGCGTCTTCTCCCATATACGTGGAGACGGAGGTTGTCGCCGTGCCTGCGCAACCTACCGAGAGTTCACATCCCGACAGAAGGCACTGCCGTGCGCACGTTCTCACCGAAGCCCAACGACGTCGAGCGTCAGTGGTACGTCATCGACGCCACCGACGTCGTGCTCGGCCGGCTGGCCAGCCACGTCGCCACCCTGCTCCGCGGCAAGCACAAGCCGATCTTCGCCCCGCATGTCGACACGGGTGACTTCGTCATCGTCATCAACGCCGACAAGGTCGCCCTGACCGGAAACAAGCTCGAGCAGAAGAAGGCGTACCGCCACTCGGGCTACCCCGGCGGTCTGCGCTCCGTGGCCTATGGCGAGCTCATGGAGAAGCGCCCGGACCGAGCCGTCGAGAAGGCGGTCAGGGGAATGCTGCCCAAGAACGCCCTTGGGCGGAAGATGGCGAAGAAGCTCAAGGTCTACTCCGGTGCCGAGCACCCGCACCAGGCTCAGCAGCCGGTGTCCTTCCAGATCACCCAGATCGCCCAGTAACGCCGAGCCAGGAAAGTAAGAGGAGAACCGTGGCCGAGCCCACCGGTATCGAGACGCTCGTCGAGGGCGAGCCGGACGACTTCTCCGCGGAGGAGTTCCCGTCCGAGTACACCACTGAGTCCGCGCCCGCCGGCGACGCCCCCGTGCGCAAGCCCGTCACCACGGGCAACTCGTACGGCACCGGCCGCCGGAAGGAGGCCGTCGCCCGTGTCCGCATCGTGCCGGGCACCGGCAAGTGGACGATCAACGGCCGTTCGCTGGACGTCTACTTCCCGAACAAGGTCCACCAGCAGATCGTCAACGAGCCCTTCGTGGTGCTCGGTGCCGAGGAGGCGTTCGACGTCATCGCCCGCATCGACGGCGGTGGCGTGACCGGCCAGGCCGGCGCCCTGCGCATGGGCCTGTCCCGCGCGCTCGCCGTGCTGGACGCCGAAGTCAACCGCCCGCCGCTGAAGAAGGCCGGCTTCCTCACCCGTGACGCCCGCGCCACGGAGCGGAAGAAGTACGGCCTCAAGAAGGCCCGTAAGGCTCCGCAGTACAGCAAGCGTTAAGTTGGGGCGCCTTTTCGGCACCGACGGGGTACGTGGGGTCGCTGGTCGCGACCTCACAGCCGAGCTGGCCATGGACCTGTCCGTGGCCGCGGCTCATGTCCTCGGCGATGCCGGGGCGTTCCACGCCAGCGTCGGGCGGCGCGGCCGCCCGATCGCCGTCGTAGGCCGGGACCCGCGGGCTTCAGGAGAGTTCCTGGAGGCCGCAGTGGTCGCCGGCCTCGCGTCGTCCGGCGTGGACGTGCTCCGGCTCGGCGTGCTGCCCACCCCGGCGGTCGCGTATCTGACATCCGCTCTGGGAGCCGACCTCGGTGTCATGCTCTCCGCGTCGCACAACCCCGCGCCCGACAACGGCGTGAAGTTCTTCACCCGTGGGGGCTACAAGCTTCCCGACGCGGTGGAGAACGAGATCGAGCAGCGGCTCGGGGAGAAGTGGGACCGCCCGGTCGGCTCCTCCGTGGGCCGGGTGCGGGACGCGTACGGCGAGGCCGACCGGTATGTCGCGCATCTGCTGACCACCCTGCCCCACCGCCTCGACGGGCTGCGGGTCGTCGTCGACTGCGCGCACGGCGCGGCGCACATGGTCGCTCCGGAGGCGCTCCTGCGGGCCGGTGCGGTCGTGGAGACCATCGGCGCGGCGCCCGACGGCCTCAACATCAACGACGGTGTGGGGTCGACCCACCTGGACGCCCTGAAGGAGGCCGTCGTCGAGCGTGGCGCCGATCTCGGGATTGCCTACGACGGCGACGCCGACCGCTGCCTCGCGGTGACGGGCGACGGCCAGGAGGTCGACGGCGACCAGATCATGGCCGTTCTCGCTCTGGCGATGCACGCCGACGGGCGGCTCGTGCGGGACACCGTCGTCGCCACCGTGATGTCGAACCTCGGCTTCAAGATCGCGCTCCGGAACGCCGGGCTCACCATGGTGGAGACCGCCGTGGGCGACCGGTACGTCCTTGAGGCGATGCAGGAGGGCGGGTTCAACTTCGGCGGCGAGCAGTCCGGCCACGTGATCATGCTGGATCACGCCACGACCGGCGACGGCCTGCTCACCTCGCTGCACGTGCTGGCCGAGGTAGTGAGGTCGGGACGTTCGCTGGCCGAGCTCGTGTCGGTGATGACCAAGCTGCCCCAGGTCCTCATCAACGTCCGCGACGTCGACAAGGCGAAGGCGTCCGCGCCCGAGCTGGTCGCGGCCGTCGCCAGGGCCGAGGCAGAGCTCGGAGACTCCGGCCGGGTGCTGATCCGGCCGAGCGGCACCGAGCCGATGATCCGCGTCATGGTCGAGGCCGAGGCCCCCGACACGGCCGCTTCTGTCGCGGGCCGCCTCGCCGAGGTCGTCCGCACAGCCTGCGCCTGAGAAACCCCGAGGAACCCCGCCGGAGAGCCTTCCGGCGGGGTTCCTTCTTGTGCTGTGGCCGGACGTCGGCGGCCTCTACGCCCCGCGGGGACGATCTGCAAACTCTAAGCAATCAACTCCTCGCTTAGAGTAATATTTTCGCCGTGCCTACTATCGATCATGAACTCCCGATCGACTTGATCCACAACCGGCCGATGACCGCCGTGGAGCTTCTGCGCCATGCCGTGGGCATCGAACCGCCGCCGTTCGCCACCGCCCAGGTGGAGGCGGTGGACTGCTCACAGCTCGCGCCGGTGGAGTTCCGCGCCGACTCGGTGGTGGTATTGCGAGACGAGGCCGGCAGCGCCCGCATGGCGCTGATCGTGGAGGTGCAGCAACGTCACGACGCGCGCAAGTCGTTCAGTTGGCCCGTGTACGCGACGGTGCTGCGGGCACGGCTGGGCTGTGCGACCGCGCTTCTGGTGATCTGCCCGGATCGGACGGTGGCCCGCTGGTGCGAGCGCGAGATCGCGCTGGGTCCCAGTGGGACCATTACCCCGCTGGCCGTGCATCCCGGCCTCATCCCGCTCGTGACCGACCATGAACAGGCGCGATCCTGTCCCGAGCTGGCAGTGCTGTCGGCCACCGCACATGCGGAGACGGCCGACGCCGGCCCGGTGATGGAAGCGATGCTGGCCGGGTTGGCCACTCTGGATCAGGGCCGGGCGAAGCTATATTTGAGCTACGTGATGGCGGTGCTACCCAACGTGGCGCGCAAGCATCTGGAGGCGATGATGACCACGACCCGTGACTACGAGGAGATCGCGGGCCGGTACCTGTCCCACTGGGTGGACAAGGGCCGCGCAGAGGGCGAGGCCAAGGGCCGTGCAGAGGGCGAGGCCAAGGGCCGCGAGATAGGTCGCGCAGAAGGGGAGGCGAAAGGCGAGGCGCAAGGCGAGGCCAGGTCGATCCTGATGGTGCTGGAGAGCCGTGGCCTGGAGATCTCTCCCGACACCCGCGATCGCATTGAGCAGTGCAACGAACTGGCGTTGCTGGACACCTGGATCCGTCGCGCGGCCGTTGTCGGCTCCGCGGACGAAATCTTCGCCTGATCTCCCAGGTTCGCCAGGCTCGATGGCTTTCGTTGCCGCGAGCCACCTCGCCGAGGTCGTCCGCACAGCCTGCGCCAAAGGTACGTACGGCTTACGTCCTCGGGCATAAGCCGTTCCCTTTCAGTTTCCAGGCCTCAAACCGGCCAGCGGACGCTGCCGGAGTGCCGTCAATGAGTCGGGGTTCGGCTACTTGCTCGTGTCGCGGTAGGTCCACATCTCCCTCATCCGGCTGTCTTCCAGACGGATCAGCCATACGAGTCGGCTGGCCTGCGACTGGTCCAGAGGGTGGCGACCGGCCCTGCCGACGACGGCGATCAGGTCACCATCGCCGAGAACGGCGTCGATCTGGAACCTGAGGTCGGGTTGCGCCGCTCGGATCCGTTCGACGGCGTGCTGGACGCTTTGCGGGCCAGTCATCTCGGGGTGGGCGTGGTCGATCCAATCGGGACTGAGGATCTCAACGGCGATCGACGAGTCGCCGGTGTTCCACATCTCGAAGTAGCGCGCCAAGAGGTGCTGGGGCGACTCCGCGACGTCGCTGGTCACAAGGGTGTCCTGCCTACTCTGCTTAATCGTCGCCGGTGATTGAGAGGGACCGGAGCCGGGTGCCCGCCCACAGCAGGGCTCCGAGCGTCACGATGATCATCGCCGGTACGGCGAAGCCGAGGCTGACGTCGGTCTTGAAGAAGGGCGACGAGGAGACCTGGTCGGCGATCGACTGGGCCCACTGCTGGATGGAGAACTTCCTGGCGCCGGGCACGTAGCCGCCCACCAGGCCCTCCCAGACCAGCGCGTAGATGACACCCACCGTCACGGCATGACGGGTGATCACGCCCAGCAGCAGGAACACCGCCGCGTAGGCCACGCCGCCGAACAGCGCTCCCAGTGTGAAGCCGTACGCCACGCCCGACTCGTCGCGGATCAGCAGGTAGGCGGCGATGAACGTGGGCACCGCCGCGAACACCGCCACCAGCGACGCGGCGACGATGAATTTCGTCACGGCGATCACCGGGCGGGAGATCGGCTTGGCCAGCAGATGGATGATCGTGCCGTCCTCGATCTCCGGCGCGATCACGCCGGTCCCCGCGATGAGGCCGAGCAGCGGCAGCATCGTGCCGATCGCGAACGTCTTCATCAGCAGGACGGCCGTGTGCTCGTCGGAGCCGCCGATCAGCCTGAGCAGCGCGGCGATGGCGACGAGTGCCACGGGAAGCAGCACAAGCAGCCAGATCCTCTTCCGCCCGAGCATCGCCCGATAGGTGATGTCGGCCACGACTGTGTTCATTCGTCTCGCTCCGCTCGACTGCTCTCCGGCACCCGTGAATATCTGTCGTGCATGATCACGAATAGCGTCATTGCTGCTCAGGCCGTATGGGCGGGAGTTTACGCATGATCACCACGGCGGGGGCCTGGGCATATGGGAAGGTGTGCATGATCACGCCGGGTTAGGGGTGGGGGGAGATCAGGTAGGAGAACACGCTTTCCAGGTCCTCGTCGATTGGGGAGACCTGCCAGAGGTGGACGCCTATGTCGCGGGCGACCCTCGGCAGCAGCCAGGTGAAGCGGCGGAAGTCGACGGCCTGCACCTCCAGCCCCTGCTCGGTGAGGGAGACGGCGCTGGAGGAGGCGTCGGCGACCAGCGCGGCGGCAAGCCGGCGGTCGTCGCTGGACCTCACCCGGTAGAGGTGCGGCCGGTCGGTCATCCGCCGCCGGATCTCGCGGTAGTCGCCCGACGCGGCGTGCCGGCCCGCGACCAGGACCTCGATCTGCTGGGCGACCCGTTCCACCTCTTCGAGGATGTGCGAGCTGAACAGGATGGTCCGGCCCTCCTCGCCCATGCGGCGGACCAGCTCCATGAGGTGGAGCCGCTGGCGGGGGTCCATGCCGTTGAACGGCTCGTCGAGCAGCAGCACCCGGGGGTCGTGGACCAGGGCGGCGGCCACTTTGACGCGCTGGCGCATGCCCTTGGAGTAGGTCTCGATCCGGCGGTCCTTGGCGCCCGACATCTCCACCAGGTCGAGGGCCCGGGCGGCGGCTTCGGCGGGCGACGGCAGCCGGTGCAGCCGGGCGGCGGACAGCACGAACTGCCAGCCCGTGAGGAAGCCGTAGACGCCCTCCTTCTCGGGCACCAGCCCGATGAGCCGGTAGATCTGGTGGTTGCGCCAGATGGCCTGCCCGTTCAGCGTGGCGGTGCCGCTCGACGGCGCGAGGAAGCCCGCCATCATGTGCAGCAGTGTGGACTTGCCCGCGCCGTTGGGGCCGAGCAGGCCGGTCACCCCGGGCCCGATCGTCATCGTGACGTCGTTGACCGCCACGACGTTGCCATACCAGCGGGACACCTGGGCGAGATGGACGACGCCCTGTCCGGTGGTCACCGGAGAAGTGGTCATGGTCACGAGGAGGCCGCCTTCCGGTAGCGCAGGAGGATGCCCGCCACCGCAACGGCGATCACGACCGGCACGATCAGGCACGCCCAAAGGCCGGGCGGGTATCCCTCCCCGTTGGACGGGTCCGTGCCGAACAGCGCCACCTGCACCGCGTCGACGAGGAAGAACGGGTTGATCAGCATCGCCCACTTGGCGGCGGTCTCCCGGCCGATCGACAGGAGCACGCCGAAGAAGACGGCCGACACCGCCGAGGTGAACAGGTAGAACGCGATGACGGACGCCACGCCGAGCCCGCGCCGCGGGGTGAGGGACGCGAGCGCGATGCCGATCGCGGCGAGCAGCACCGCGTAGACCACGGCGCCGCCCATGGCGGCCAGATACTGCGAGGTGTGAGGGGGGCCGGGCCGGTCCACCAGCAGCTCGCCGGCGAACAGCAGCGTGAGCGGCACGGCGATCAGCAGGAACATCGCCACCGCGAGCGCGGCCAGCTTCGCACCGATGTAGTCGACCACCGTCACCGGGCGGGAGAAGTACAGCGGCAGCACGCGGAACCGTAGGTCAGGCGCGACGAGGTAGGGCGACTGGGCGGCCAGGAAGATCGCCAGCACGGCCTGCATGGTCACCGCGTACGCCGGGTACGGCAGGCCGTCCTGCTTGAGGAGGGCCATGACCGCGATCGACACCACGGCGGGCAGCAGCATGATCGTCGCCAGCAGGAACGGCATGATCTTGGCCCGTGCCGTACGGCCGAGCCCGAAGACGCCGCGCAGGCTGTTGACGGCGAGCGCGAGCGCGGCGCTGCCGCGGCCCAGTCTCGCGCCCTCGTAATGGCGGTATCCGATGTCGTGGATGACCGCTGTCGGTTCGGACGTCATGCGACCGGCTCCTTGAACACGTCCTCGATGTGGCCGCGGCGCTGTTCCAGCCGCACGAGGTTGAGGCCCAGATCGCACACGGCGTCGCGCACGGCGTCGTAGGTGCGGCCGGGGTCGGCGTCGGCGGGCACCTGAACGGTGAGGAGGCGGCCCTGTACGGCTACCGCTTCGCCGAGCCCGCCAAGACGCTCCACCAGGGGCTCCAGACCGTCTTCCACCTCGACGGCGATCGCCTGGCTGGCCTGAGTGAAGTCGCCGATGGCCGACGACCGCAGCAGCCGCCCGGCGTCGATCACGATGACGTGGTCGCAGACCCGCTCGAGCTCGCCCAAGAGGTGAGAGGTGACGAGCACGCTGATGCCGAACTCGGTGCCGATGCGCCTGATCAGCGCGAGCATCTCGTCTCGGCCCTGTGGGTCGAGGCCGTTGGTCGGCTCGTCGAGGAAGACCAGCCGGGGGTCGTGGACGAGGGCCTGGGCGAGCTTGACCCGCTGCCGCATGCCCGTCGAGTAGCCCCCGATGGGGCGGTAGCGCTCCTCGTGCAGCCCGACGTGGCGCAGCGTGTCGGCGGCGCGCTCGCGGGCGGCGGTGCGCGGCAGGCCGGACATCTGGGCCATGTGTACGACGAACTCGGTGGCCGACACATCGGGCGGCAGGCAGTCGTGCTCGGGCATGTAGCCGACCAGGCGCCGGATCTCCAGGCCGTGGGTGGCCGCGTCGAGGTCGAGCACCCGGGCGCGCCCCGAGGTCGGGGGCAGCAGGCCCAGCAGGATCTTGATGAGGGTGGACTTGCCCGCGCCGTTGGCGCCGACGAGGCCGGTCACCCCGGTCCCGGCCATGACCGTCAGCTCGTCGAGCGCCGTGACCCGGGGGAACCGCTTGGTGAGACCCTCTGTAGCGAGGATTGCCATGATCGTGACAGTACCGCTTGAAGCCGCCGCCGGGCCTCCATCACAAGGATGAGTTGCCAATCACGCCGGGGTCGTACCCGCACGCCCGCCGAGCGCCCGGACGCACCCGTTCAGGTGCGGCGCAGCCGTACGCGACGGACGGAGTGGTCGGGGCCCTTGCTGAGGATCAGCCCCGCGCGGCCGCGGGTGGGGGCGATGTTCTCGACGAGGTTGCGCTCGTTGATGTCACGCCACACGTTCTTCGCGAACTCGGTGGCCTCCTCGTCGGACAACTCGGCGATGTGCGTGAAGTAGGACTTCGGATCCGAGAAGGCCGTACGGCGCAGCTTGTGGAACCTGTCGACGTACCAGGCCCTTATGTCCTCGACGCGGGCGTCCACGTAGATCGAGAAGTCGAAGTAGTCGCACACGGCCAGCGCCGTCGGCGGGGCCGGCTGCAGGACGTTGAGGCCCTCGACGATCAGGATGTCCGGCCGGTGGACCGTCTGCGTCGCGCCCGGCACGATGTCGTACTCCAGGTGGCTGTAAACCGGGGCGTCCACCGACGCGCGGCCGGCCTTGACCCCGGCCACGAACCGCACCAGCGCCCGCCGGTCGTAGCTCTCCGGGAAGCCCTTGCGGTGCATGATCCCGCGCTCCTCCAGCACCTTGTTGGGGTAGAGGAAGCTGTCGGTGGTCACCAGCTCGACCCGCGGGTGCTCGGGCCAGCGCGCGAGCAGGGTGTGGAGCAGGCGCGCGGTGGTCGACTTGCCGACCGCGACGCTCCCCGCGATGCCCAGCACGTACGGCACGCGCTCCTCGCGCTCGCCGAGAAACGCGCCGACGGCCGCGCTCCGCTGCCGCGAGCCCGTGAAGTGGAGGTTGAGGAGGCGGGTGAGCGGCAGGTAGATGTCGGTCACCTCGGCCAGGTCGATGGGGTCGTCGATACCCCGCAGCTCCTCCAGCTCGGCCTCGGTGAGGGTGAGCGGCGTGTTCTTGCGCAGGTCTCCCCACTGGGCCCTGCCGAGCTCGACGTACGCGTCCCCATCTGCCACGTCGGCCAAGCGTACTCATCGCCGTCGCGCCGGCCCCCGCGGGGTCGTGCACAGCCTGTGGACAAAATCGATGGATTACGCCACGGCGAAAG
This sequence comes from Planotetraspora sp. A-T 1434, assembly GCF_025420585.1. Classification (GTDB taxonomy): domain Bacteria; phylum Actinomycetota; class Actinomycetes; order Streptosporangiales; family Streptosporangiaceae; genus JAOEGB01. The sequence goes on from NZ_JAOEGB010000001.1 coordinate 46,812, forward strand.
GGGGAATGGTGGTCGTTCATTAGGCTGGCCACGTGATCGTGGGCATCGGGGTCGACGTGGTGGACGTGGCGCGTTTCGCGGCGGCGCTGGAGCGCACGCCCGCCCTGCGGGCCCGGCTGTTCACCGAGGCCGAGAGCGGCCTGCCCATGAAGTCGCTGGCCGTGCGGTTCGCCGCCAAGGAGGCGATCGCCAAGGCCCTCGGCGCCCCGCCCGGCCTCAGCCACCTCGACGCCGAGGTCGTCACAGACCAGAACGGCAGGCCGGCCGTACGGATCACCGGCAGGGCCGCTGAGGTGGCCCGCGAGGTCGGCGTGAAGAGGTGGCACGTGTCCCTCTCCCACGACGGCGGCGTGGCGATCGCCTACGTGATCGCCGAGTCATAGGGATCCCCCCCGAATGGCCGGGGGCGGTGATCGCGTCCGTGATCTCCTGCGGCTACCGTCGGACGCATGCGGACCGCGTACACCTCTGACCAGATCAGGGCCGCCGAGCTGGCGCTCATGGCCAGACTCCCCGAGGGCACGCTGATGCAGAGAGCGGCCGCCGGGCTCGCCGTCGTGTCCGCCGGCCTGCTCACCGGCGTCCACGGCACGGTGTACGGCTCGCGCGTCACGCTGCTGATCGGCAGCGGGGACAACGGCGGCGACGCTCTCCACGCCGGCGCCCGGCTGGCCCGCAGGGGCGCCCGGGTCGTCGCGATCCTGGCCGGATCGCACACCCACGAAGGCGGTCTGGCGGCGCTGCGGACCGCCGGCGGCCGGGCGGCCGAATACGACCGGGAGAAGGCCCGCGAGCTCATCGAGGGCGCCGACCTCGTCATGGACGGGCTCGTCGGCATCGGCGGCACCGGCGCGCTGCGGGAGCCGTACGGCACGCTGGCGCGGATGGCCGCCGAGACGCCGGCCCTGGTCGTGGCGGTGGACGTGCCGAGTGGGGTGGACGCGAGCACCGGCCGGGTCGAGGGGCCAGCGGTCAGAGCCCACGTCACCGTGACGTTCGGCGCGTACAAGAACGGCCTGCTGATCGATCCGGGGGCCTCTCACGCGGGCACGGTCGAGCTGGTGGATATCGGGCTGGGGCCCTACCTGCCCGACCCGGATGTGGCGGCGATGACCGACGAGGACGTGGCCGAGCTCCTGCCCTGGCCGGGCGCGGAATCCGACAAATACCGCCGGGGAGTCGTCGGGATCGCCGCGGGCAGCGACCGGTTCACCGGGGCGGCCGTGCTGACGGTCGGCGGCGCCATCCGGGCGGGGGCGGGCCTGGTGCGCTTCGCGAGCTCGATCGAGCCGGTCCGGCAGGTCAGGGCCCGCTGGCCGGAGGCCGTGACGACCGTCCTGGAAGCGTCGCTCATGCTCAAGAGCTCGCTCGACGACGTCGGGCGGGTGCAGGCGTGGGTGCTGGGCCCGGGGCTCGGCACGGGCTCGGAGGCGCACGCGGTGGCCCGCGCGGTGCTGGCCAGCGCGGTTCCCGTGCTCGTGGACGCCGACGGGCTGACGCTCGTGGCCAAGGAGCGGACGCTGCTGCACAGGACCGCCCCCACGGTGATCACCCCGCACGCGGGCGAGCTGTCGCGCCTGCTCGGCGTGCCGAGAGAGCGGATCGAGGCCCGGCGGCTGGAGCACGTGCGGCGGGCCGCGGCCGAGCTGGGCGTCACCGTGCTGCTGAAGGGCTCCACGACCCTCATCGCCGAGGAGCACCGGCCGGTGCGGGTCAACACCACCGGCACGCCCTGGCTCGCCACCGGAGGCACCGGAGACGTTCTGTCGGGCATCGCGGGAGCGCTGCTGGCCGCCGGGTTGACCGGCTACGACGCCGCCTCGTGCGCCGCCCACCTCCACGGCCTGGCCGCCAGGATCGCCGCAACGGGCGGCATTCCACCTCGGGGCGAGGGCAGGGCTCACGGGCGTGCGGGCGCTCCGATCGCCGCGCTGGACGTGGTCATGGCGCTCCCCGACGCCATCCGGGCGCTGTGATGGGGGCGCCGATCGGTCTCGGGCACGTCGAGCCACCTGACACACTGGGAAAATGAGCTTTTCGACAGCGCCCCTGGTCACCCCGGCCGAGGCGCGGGTGGATCTTGCCGCGATCCGGCACAACGTGGAGCTTCTGGCGGGGCACGCGCCCGGTGTCGCGATGATGGCCGCCGTCAAGGCGGACGCCTACGGACACGGCCTGGCACCCGTCGCTCAGGCGTGCCTGGAGGCGGGGGCCACGCGGCTCGGCACCGCGTTCCTCAAGGAGGGCCTGGCGCTGCGCGAGGCAGGGATCACCGCGCCCATCCTGTCGTGGATCATCACGCCGGGCGAGCCCCTGGACGACGCGGCCGTCCAGGGAATCGAGCTGTCCGCGGGCGCGCCCTGGGCGCTCGACGAGATCGCCGCCGCCGCGGACCGCACCGGGCGGACGGTCCGGGTTCACCTCAAAGTGGACACCGGCATCTCGCGCGGCGGGGCGCCGCTGGCGGACTGGCCGGCGCTCGTGGACCGGGCGCTCGCCGTACAGGCCGGGGGAGCCATCGAGATCGCCGGCCTCTGGTCACACTTCGCCTGCGCCGACATCCCCGGCCATCCCTCGATCGACGGGCAGGTTTCCGCGTTCGACGAGGCACTGGCCATCGCGGACAAGTCGGGCGTGCCGAGCACCGCCATCCGGCACATCGCCAACTCGGCCGCCACGGTGACCCTGCCCCGGACCAGGTACGACATGGTCCGTCCCGGCATCGCCGTATACGGCCTGAGCCCCATCCCCGAGCTCGGCGACTTCGGGCTCCGCCCGGCTATGACCCTCACGGCCAGGCTCGCCAACGTCAAGCGGGTCCCGGCGGGCACGGGAGTGTCATACGGCCACCTCTACGTGACCGAGCGGGAGACCACGCTTGCTCTCGTTCCGCTCGGGTATGCGGACGGGATCATGCGGGGCGCGACCAATCAGGCAGAGGTGCTGGCGGCCGGGAAGCGGCGGCGCGTCGCCGGGCGGGTCTGCATGGACCAGTTCGTCATCGACTGCGGTGACGACGCGGTGGAGGAGGGCGACGAAGTGGTTCTCTTCGGGCCCGGGGACAATGGCGAGCCGACATGTCAGGAATGGGCGGATTCCCTGGGCACGATCACTCATGAGATCGTGACGAGGATCGGATCCCGCGTGCCCCGCGTCCACGTGGACGGGCTGCGTGGAAAGGCTGAGCCGCGGTTGCGAGGAGAGCAGGTATGAGCACACGTCGCAGGGTCGGCATCGCCGGAGCCGTCGTCGGTGCGGCATCGGCGGGCGTGGCCGGGGCCGCCCTGGCCAAGAGATACGCCGTCGGCCGCATCCGGCTGCGCCCCGATCTGGAGGCCAGCGAGCCGTTCGGCGAGCTCAGGGGACGTCCGGTGACGCTGACGACGTCCGACGGTGTGCGGATCCACGCCGAGGTCGACGGCGTCGAGGACGCGCCCCTCACCGTGGTCCTGTGCCACGGCTACTGCCTGACCTCGGACTCATGGCACTACCAGCGGCGTGACCTCCGGGACACCCACCGCATCGTCGTGTGGGACCAGCGCTGTCATGGCGAGTCGGCGCGGGGCGAGGCGCAGGACTGCACCATCGACCGTCTCGGCGAGGACCTGGCCCTCGTGCTGGAAGAGCTCGTCCCCGGCCCCTGCGTGCTGGTCGGCCACTCCATGGGCGGCATGACCATCATGGCGTTGGCCGACCACCGGCCCGAGCTGTTCGGTGACAAGGTCCGCGGCGTGTCCCTGATCTCCACCTCGGCGGGCAAGCTCGCCGAGATGACCCTCGGCCTTCCCGCCCTGGTCTCCAAGCTGGTGCACCGGGCCGTGCCCCAGGCGGTCGCGGTCATGCGCAAGAACGGCACGCTGGTGGACCGGGGCCGTGAGGTCGGCACCGACCTGTCGTTCCTCGCGCTGCGCTACCTCGGCTTCGGGGATTCAAAGAACGTGAGCCCGACCGTGGTCGACTTCGTCGAGTCGATGATTCGCGCCACCCCCGCAGAGGTCATCGCGGACTTCTATCCTGCTCTCATGTCGCACGACAAGCTCAAGGCACTCGACGTTCTCGACAAGGTCCCCACCGCGATCATCGTCGGCGAGCGCGACTGGCTCACGCCGCTCGACCACAGCAGGGCGATCGCGGCAGCCGTACCGACCGCGCAGCTCACCGCGGTGCCGGACGCCTCGCACCTCGTTCAGCTGGAGCGGCCCGACATCGTCAACGATGCCCTCCGCGAGCTGCTGAAGCGGGCAGAGCGGGGTGACGCATGAGCGGCGCGGCGTTTGCGGACTTTTCCGGAATCGCGGGCGGGGAGCTCGCTCCGGCGACGGCCGAGGAGATGCGGGCACTGGGCGCGGGGGTCGCCACGCTCCTCCGAGCCGGGGATCTCGTCGTGCTGAGCGGGCCGCTCGGAGCGGGCAAGACCACGCTGGTGCAGGGCATCGCCGAGGGCCTCAAAGTCCGCGGCCCGATCACCTCGCCGACCTTCGTGATCGCCCGGGTCCACCCGTCGCTGTCGGGCGGCCCCGCGCTGGTGCACGCGGACGCCTACCGGCTCGGCGGCTTCCTGGAGGTCGACGACCTGGACCTGGACGCCTCGCTCGACGAGTCCGTCACGGTGGTCGAGTGGGGCGAGGGCCTGGTCGAGGGGCTCTCGGAAGACCGGTTGGAGATCCACATCGAGCGCGGCGACGAAGGCGAGCGGCGGTTGGTCCGCCTCCACGGCGTCGGGCCCCGCTGGTCCACCGCCACCGTCTGACGCGTCCGGCTCACCCGCCGCACCGTCTGCCCAGTGGGGAACCCGCGCATGATCACGCACGGTGTGTCCGCGGCGTGTATGGCATGCCGGGGAATCTGTGCATGATCACGCAGGCTGGGTCCGCAGCGTGTACCACATGCCGGGGAACCTGTGCATGATCACGGCGATTTTGGGGCGTGATGTGGGCGATCTAGGCCCGTAATCGGCGCAGTCCTTGACTCATCTCCTGAAACCTATGGATCATCAGCGAAAAGAAGATCCTTAGCCATGGATTGGCATAGATTTTCTGGGTAGATGACCGGGCGTGGGAGGGGTGGGCCGATGAGCAGGGTCACGCAGGTCGCCGTCGCGGGATTGGTCCTGTTCGGCGCGCTCGGATGTTCGGCGCAGGCCCAGACGGCGGCGGCCAGCCCCACGATCACGCTGACTCCGGCGCTGCCGTCGCCGATCGTCACGATCTCCCGCCAGGACATCCACGTCGAGGTGACGCCGTCCAAGATCGTCGGAGGGGCGACCAGGACCGTTCACATCACGGCTCGCTGCCCGTTCCCGCAGGGCGGCCCCGAATACCGCGCCACCGCCCGCTCCGACGCCTTCACTGGCCTCGTGACGCTGGTCCCGCCCGCCGCGACCCGCTCCGCCACGCCCTCGCCCGCGACGCCCGGCGTCCCGCAGGTCACCGGCGGCGCCACCGTCAAGGCCGACGCCAAACCCGGTGGCTACAAGGTCCAGGTGCGGTGCGAGGCCACCAACGACATCGGCAGCGCCTCGCTCCGGATCGTCGCGCCTGCGGCGCCCACCCACACGCACACGAAGTTCCCCACGCGGGCGCCCCACGCCGGCGGCGGCGGGACGGCGGCGGGGGGGCCGACTGACGACTCAGGCCTGCCGACGGGCGTCACCGTGATCGTGCTGCTGGCCGCTCTCGGTGTCGGCATCGGGGTGGCCCACCGTAGGCGTTCAGGGGCCTAACCTTGGCGGTTTCATCCCGGTGGGTGATCGTGGCCGGGATCGTCACCGGGCTGGCCCTGTTCGCGGCGGGCGGCGGCAAGAGCGAGACGCAGCCTGCCCCGAGCTCGCCGGTCGTGCCCGAGCGGATCGACATCCCCACGCTCAGCCTCAAGGCGCCGCTCATGAAGCTCGGGCTCTCCGACCAGGGCGACGTCGAGCTGCCGCCGTTCGACAAGCCGTCCACCGCAGGGTGGTACACCGGCAGCGCCGTCCCCGGCGACGCCGGAGCGTCGGTCATCATCGGGCACGTCGACACCAAGACGGCCCCCGCCGTGTTCTTCCGCCTGCGCGACCTGCGGAAAGGCGCGCTGGTCAAGGTGCTGCGCAGTGACGGCAAGACCGCCGAGTATCGGGTCGACTCGGTCGAGCGGGTGCCCAAGGACAGCTTCCCGGCCGAACGCGTCTACGCCGAGGACGGGCTGCGCCTCATCACCTGCGGGGGCGACTTCGACTGGACGCACCACCAGTACCGCGACAACGTCATCGTCTACGCCTCCCTGATCGGCGACGCCTGATCACTCCAACGCCCCCGAGCCGGGGGGAACGGGCCCCACATGGCCGGACGCGGCTTCCGCGTGCCGTACAGCGACTACGCTTGACGTTCGTGCTTGTCTTGGCCTTCGACACCGCAACCCCCGCCGTGACGGCCGCGCTGCACGATGGCAGCCGCGTGCTGGCCGAGTCGACGACGATCGACGCTCGGCGGCACGGGGAGCTCCTCGCTCCCGCCATCGAGCGGGTCCTCGGCGATTCCGGCGCGACGCTCAGGGACGTGACCGCGATCGTCGCGGGAACCGGCCCCGGGCCGTACACCGGTCTCCGGGTCGGCCTGATGACCGCCACGGCGCTCGCCACGACCGCCGGGGTGCCCGCGCTCGGCGTCTGCACCCTCGACGCGCTCGCGTACGCCGCCGACATGCCCGGGCCCTTCCTCGTGGCGACGGACGCGCGGCGCAAGGAGGTCTTCTGGGCGAGGTACGGCGACGCCAGGACCCGCCTTGACGGTCCGCGCGTCGACAGGCCCCACGACCTCCCCGGAAACCTGCCGGTCGTCGGAGCCGGAGGCCGGCTGTACGCGGACATCATCGGCCCGAGCCGGGTGTCCGGCCCGGATCACCCATCGGCCGGAGCGCTGGCGGCTCTCGCGGCGGAGCATCTCGCCGGGTTGAGTCCGGACCAGGCGCGGGAGCTCGCGCGGGTGCCGGAGGGGCGCGTCGACTCGGTGGAGAAGGCGCGGGAGCTGGCCGTGCTCGGCCCGGCGCGGCCGATCTACCTGCGCCGGCCGGACGCCCAGATCCCCGGCGTGCCCAAGAAGGTGACCGCGTGACCACCGGCCTCCACGACCGCGCGACGGGCAGGGCACGGTGAACGGCGCCGAAGCCCAGGGCCGCGCGGATCCGGGCGGCATGGCTCCACGTGACGCGGATCTGGGCGGCGCGGATCTGGGCGGCGGACGTCTGGGTCGCCTGGTGACGGGCGGGACGAACCCGGTGGCACGATGACCGCGCAAGCCGTACTGCGCCAGATGACCCTGGACGACCTGCCCGCGATCATGGCGATCGAGCGCAGCACCTTTCCCTCCGACGCCTGGAGCGAGGGGATGATGCGCGGCGAGCTGAACGACCAGCCGCGCACCCGGCACTACGTGGTCGCGCTTGTCGGTGACACGATCGTCGGGTACGCCGGGCTGGCCGCGGCGGCAGACCAGGCGGACATCCAGACGATCGCCGTCCTGCCCGAGCACCGCAGGTCGGGGATCGGAGCCGCGCTCATGGAGGCGCTGCTCGCCGAGGCCGTACGGCGTGGCGCGACCACGGTGTTCCTCGAGGTGCGAGCGGACAACGTGCCCGCCCAGGCGATGTACGAGCGGTTCGGCTTTCAGCGGTTCGGGCTCCGGCGGCGCTACTACGACGACGGTACGGACGCCATCACGATGGTGAGGGAGCTCCTCGGTGAGCTCGGTGAACGAGGGAGCGGACATGAGCAGGCCTGACGGGCCGGTTGTCCTGGGAATCGAGACGTCCTGCGATGAGACGGGCGTCGGCATCGTCCGAGGCCACACTCTGCTGGCCGACACGATCGCCTCCAGCATGGAGGAGCACGCCCGCTTCGGCGGCGTGGTGCCCGAGGTCGCCTCGCGCGCCCACCTGGAGGCCATGACGCCCACGGTGGAGAGCGCGCTCGCCAAGGCGGGTCTACGGTTCTCCGACATCGACGCCGTCGCGGTCACGGCCGGCCCCGGCCTGGCCGGCGCCCTGCTGGTCGGTGTCGCCGCCGCCAAGGCGTACGCGCTGGGCCTGGGCGTGCCGCTCTACGGAGTCAACCACCTGGCCGCCCACGTCGCCGTCGACCAGCTCGAACACGGCCCGCTTCCGAAGCCCGCCATCGCGCTTCTGGTGTCCGGTGGGCACTCGTCGCTGCTGCTCGTGCCCGATGTCGCCCAGGACGTGGTCTCGCTCGGCTCCACCGTGGACGACGCCGCGGGAGAGGCGTTCGACAAGGTGGCCCGCGTGCTCGGCCTGCCCTTCCCCGGCGGCCCCCACATCGACCGCGCCGCCCGTGAGGGGTCGGGCGCGGCCGTCGCGTTCCCGCGCGGCAAGCTCGACGACGGCACGCTCGACTTCTCGTTCTCGGGCCTGAAGACGGCGGTCGCCCGATGGGTGGAGGCCCGGGTCGCCTCGGGCGAGACGGTGCCGGTGGCCGACGTCGCCGCGTCGTTCCAGGAGGCGGTCGTGGATGTGCTCACGCGCAAGGCGCTGCAGGCCTGCGCCCGCTACGACGTCAAGGACCTGCTGATCGGAGGCGGCGTGGCGGCGAACTCGCGGCTGCGCGCGCTGGCCCAGGAGCGGTGCGACGCGGCGGGAGTACGGCTCCGCGTTCCCCGCCCGGGTCTCTGCACGGACAACGGCGCGATGGTCGCCGCGCTCGGGTCCGAACTGCTGGCCGCCGGAGTGGAGCCCTCCTCGCTCGAAATCCCGGCCGACTCGTCCCTTCCCATCACGGCCATCCACGTCTGACGCGTTCCGGCGGTCCGCCGCCACGGGGGCCCTTCACGCCGGCGTGGCCGCCCAGGCCGAACTCGCGCGGGGGGCCGCTGCCGCCCGGCTGCCGGGTGGTTATCACGCCGGGAAGCGGGTCACGCCGGGTGCGTCCGGTGCTCAGTCGTTCGGATTGCGTGCCGGGCGGAGGAGGGCTTCGGCCAGGGCCAGCATGGTCTCCTCCAGTGCGGAGAGCCGGCGGGCCACGTCGGTGGTGGCGGGCTCCACGATGGCGGAGAGCGCTCCGGAGACGGCCTTGGTGAGCTCGTCGCGGTCGGGCCGGGCGCGGATGGCGTCGAGCAGCGGGGCGATCGCGGTCGCGGCGGCGGTGATGTCCACGTTCATCTCCGCGACAGCCGTGCGCAGGTCGCCGATCTCCAGCTCGGAGGGCAGCTTCGACAGCCGCTCGGTGACGGCCTCGACCCGGTCGTCCACCGTGTCCAGGCGGTCGAGCACCGCGCCCTCCAGCCTCTCGGTGCGCTGGGTCAGCTCGGTCACGGCCTTGTCGAGCCGGGTGAAGCGGCCCCCGGCGGCCTCCATGCTTCCGTGGACCTGGCCGAGGCGCTGGGTGAACTCGCTCACCAGGTCGGCGACGCCCTGGGTCTGGGTGCTCACCTCGTCCACCCGGTCGCGGAGCAGCTCCATGTGCTGGGCGAGGCCCTCGGCCCACGCGGGCGGCCGGGTCGTCATGTCGTCGAGCCGCCCGGTGACCACCTCGAGCGCGCCGCTGAGGCTTCCGAGCTCACGCTCACGCACCTCGCGGAGCAGCCATTCCATGCCTTCGAGGCGCTGCCGGATCTCGTCCAGCACGGCTCCCTGGGTGCGCTGCTCGTAGACGTGGTCCTGCGCCGCGCGGGCCAGCAACTCGCGCATCCGGTCGGAGATGGCGGTCTGGCTTCCCGCCTGGAGGAGGGTGTGGCTGGAGTGGTCCACCGGGAAAGCTCCTTCACTCGCCGACGCGGTATCGGTCCGGTCTCGCGGAGATACGAATAGGCGGACGTGGCCGCGCGGCCAACTGTAGGCCCTGTACGGCACGGCTTTGGGGTGGACTGTAAAAGATCGCAATTCTCGGTGGATTGCCCGGTTTCGTAATAACCCAGCCGGTCAGTCCCGATGCATCATCCCAGCTCAGATGGCTTGCAGAGCAGGACGTACGGTCGGTCCTCAATGCGGGTGAGCACGACGACGGCCGAATTTCCCCCGGAAAGCCGGAGGTCTTTCCGCAATCGCTCGATATCAACTGCGGAACCGCGCTTCTTGATGGTGACGTTTCCTGTTTTCCGGGTTCTGAGGGTGGCTCTGAGCTGCTTGAGCGAGAACGGCATCATTTCCGTGACCTCGTAGCACGATGCCCATTTCGTGGGGACGAGGCGGTCGCCGGTGATGTAGGCGATCCTCGGGTCCAGGAGACGGCCGTCGACCATCGCGGCCACCTCCGCGACCAGATGGGCCCGGATCGCCGCGCCGTCGGGCTCGTAGAGGTAGCGGCCCACCGGCCCCGTCTCCACGCCCGTCCCGGACGGGGTCAGCGTCGTCCCCGAGGGCAGCATGGTCGCGCGTCGACCGGTCGTCCCCGCTCCCACCCAGATCGCGGCCTCCTTGACCTCGCCCTTGAAGGAGACCCACTCGGCTTCCGCGCCCTCCGGGATGAACTCGTACGGGATGCCGGGGGCGACCTTCAGGCAGGCCGCGCTCGCCCGTGAGACCAGGTCCAGCACGGCGGGCCAGGTGGGGGAGTAGGCCATCGGGTCGAAGACCCGGCCCCTGGCCCCTCGCCGCGCGGGGTCGGCGAACAGCAGGTCGTAGCCCGAGGGATCCGTCTCGGCGGCGTCAGCCGTACGGACGTCGACGAGACCCGAGAGGCCAAGAGCGGCGGCGTTCGCCCGGGCGACCTCGACGGTCAGTGGATCGAGGTCGACCGCGTCGACGGCGAAGCCCGCGCGGGCGAGGGCGATGAGGTCGCCTCCGATCCCGCAGCACACGTCGAGGACTCTGGGGGCGGCCGAGCCGGTGACCTGGCGGGCGCGACGGGCCCGGTGGGCGGCGACCTCCGCGCGGGTGGCCTGCTCCAGCCCATGGGGCGTGAAATACATCACGGCGGCGTCGTCGCCGAACTTCGTCTTGGCCCGCTCGCGCAGCCCCGCCTGGGTGAGCGCCGCCGAGGTCAGCGCCGCGGAGTGCGTCCTGCGAAGGGCGCTCGCCGCCGCGAGCGGGCCGGCGCCGGCGGTCACGAGTTCCACGGCCTCGGCCAGAGCCTTCTGCCCCGCCGGATCGAGCAGCTGACGAAACGCCTGGAGGTCCACGCCTCCCGACGTTAGCGCCTCGCCGTACGACCTCCGGACCCTCGGAAGGGCGGCGGGCGACGACACCCCGCGGACCCCGCTCACAGGTGAAGCGACCTGCGGCGCGGGTTCGTGTTGACTGTCACGGCCCCCTTGCATACTGTTTCGTGTTGGCACTCGCCTATCGAGAGTGCCAACAGCGACGAGGCAGGTCTGACACCCGCGACGGCAGGCCGCTGGTCGCCTCTTCAGCTCATTCATCGCAATCTGAAGGGGAGGTCCGATCGTGACGACCGCCACTAAGGTTCCCGTTAAGCCGCTTGGTGACCGCATCGTGGTCCAGCCGCTTGAGGCCGAGCAGACCACCGCTTCCGGTCTGGTCATCCCGGACACCGCCAAGGAGAAGCCGCAGGAGGGCAAGGTCCTCGCTGTCGGCCCTGGCAACTGGGACGAGGACGGCGAGAAGCGGATCCCGCTCGACGTCAAGGAGGGCGACGTGGTCCTCTACAGCAAGTACGGCGGCACCGAGGTCAAGTACGGCGGCGAGGAGTACCTGGTGCTCTCGGCCCGCGACGTGCTCGCCATCATCGAGAAGTAGGCCGCGCAAAGCATGAGGAGCCCCGGGACACACACGCCCGGGGCTCCATTGCTCTCATAAGGAGACTTGAATGCCCAAGATCCTGGAGTTCGAAGAGGACGCGCGGCGCGCTCTTGAGCGTGGTGTCAACGCCCTCGCGGACGCCGTCAAGGTGACCCTCGGCCCCCGCGGCCGCAACGTCGTCATCGACAAGAAGTTCGGCGCCCCGACCATCACGAACGACGGCGTGACCATCGCCCGTGAGGTCGAGCTGGACAAGCCGTACGAGAACCTCGGCGCGCAGCTCGCCAAGGAAGTCGCGACGAAGACCAACGACATCGCCGGCGACGGCACCACCACGGCGACCGTCCTGGCCCAGGCCATGGTCCGCGAGGGCCTGCGCAACGTGGCCGCGGGAGCCCAGCCGCTCGCCCTGAAGCGCGGCATCGACCTGGCCGCCAGGGCGGTCAGCGACAGGCTGCTGGACAGCGCCCGTCATGTCGAGGACAAGAAGGAGATCGCGAACGTCGCGACGATCTCCGCCCAGGACGCCAAGATCGGCGAGCTGATCGCCGAGGCGTTCGACAAGGTGGGCAAGGACGGTGTCATCACCGTCGAGGAGTCCAACGCCATGGGCCTGGAGCTGGAGTTCACGGAGGGGCTCCAGTTCGACAAGGGTTACCTGTCGCACTACATGGTGACCGACCAGGACCGGATGGAGTCCGTCCTGGAGGACCCCTACATCCTGATCACCCAGAGCAAGATCTCCTCGATCGCGGACTTCCTGCCGCTGCTGGAGAAGATCGCGCAGACCAAGAAGCAGCTTCTGGTCATCGCCGAGGACGTCGAGGGCGAGGCCCTGGCCGTCCTGGTCACCAACAAGATCCGCGGCACCTTCACCTCGGTCGCGGTCAAGGCCCCCGGCTTCGGTGACCGCCGCAAGGCCATGCTGCAGGACATCGCGATCCTCACCGGCGGCCAGGTCGTCAGCGAGGAGGTCGGCCTCAAGCTGGAGCACGTCGGTCTCGAGGTGCTCGGCACGGCCCGCCGCGTCGTCGTCACCAAGGACACCACGACGGTCGTTGACGGCGCCGGTGAGGCGAAGGCCATCGAGGACCGCATCCGCGAGATCAAGCTGGCCGTCGAGCAGTCCGACTCCGACTGGGACCGCGAGAAGCTCCAGGAGCGCCTCGCGAAGCTTTCAGGCGGCGTCTCCGTCCTCAAGGTCGGCGCGGCCACCGAGGTCGAGCTCAAGGAGAAGAAGCACCGCCTGGAGGACGCGATCTCCGCGACCCGCGCCGCGATCGAGGAGGGCATCGTCTCCGGCGGTGGCTCCGCGCTCGTGCACGTGTCGAAGGCGCTGGACGACCTCGGCCTGACCGGCGACGAGGCGACCGGTGTCTCGATCGTCCGCAAGGCGCTGGTCGAGCCGGCCCGCTGGATCGCCGAGAACGCCGGCCTGGAGGGGTACGTCGTCACCTCCAAGATCGCCGACCTGAACCCCGGTGAGGGCCTCAACGCCGCCACCGGCCAGTACGGCGACCTGGTGGCCCAAGGCGTCATCGACCCGGTCAAGGTCACCCGCTCGGCCGTGCAGAACGCCGCGTCCATCGCCGGCATGCTGCTGACCACCGAGGTCCTCGTGGTGGACAAGCCCGAGGAGGAGGCCCCCGCCGCCGGTGGCGGTCACGGCCACGGTCACGGTCACTGATCCGCGTTTCAAGGCGCGCCTTCGGCACGACTCAAGGCGCGCCTTCGGCACGACGCCCTCCGAGGCGCGGACCCCGCCCAAGTGGGGTCCGCCCCTCGGGGCCCCCAACGAATACGGCTCCCACCTCGGCCGAGGTGGGAGCCGTACTTCTTTTATCGGGTAAGAATACGATTGATTTTGGCTATTTGCGTTGGAATGTTCCAACGCTGTGGTGTTCGGGAGATTACAGAGCGTTATCGACGCGTCAATGTGACCAATCCGTAGCCGTTCACCATGACGACATGCACGATCGTGGCGGGCATCATGCCTAACGTGACCGAGGGACGCGTCGCCGACGCCGCAACTGGGGTAAGGCTTGCGACGAGATCGGATGAGTCCGACCTCAGGGAACTGACCAGCCTTGCCGTACAGGGAGATCGCACCGCGATCGAATCGCTTCTAGGACATCTGCGCCCGATGGTGGTGCGTTACTGCAGGGCCCGTCTCGGCAGGGTCTCCGGTCACTACCACATCGCCGACGACGTGGCGCAGGAAGTCTGCATCGCGGTGCTGTCGGCCCTGCCACGCTACCGCGACATGGGGCGGCCGTTCGCGTCGTTCGTGTTCGGGATCGCGTCGCACAAGGTCGCCGACGCGCTGCGCAGCTCCGTCCGCTCCGCCGTACCGACTCAGGATCTGCCGGACGGGCCCGACGAGGGGCCGGGGCCGGAGGAGACGGTCGTGCGCTACATCGAGGCGGAGCACGCCCGCGCTCTCCTGTCCCGACTTCCGGACAACCAGCGCGAACTACTCATCCTGCGAGTGGTTTCGGGTCTTTCCGCCGAGGAGACCGGTAATGTACTCGGCATGTCACCAGGTGCTGTCCGGGTCGCCCAGCATCGCGCTCTCGCCAGGTTGCGGCAACTCGCCGAGCTGGAGTCGATTGCGTGACCACGAAACGTCGTCGTACGGCACGGCTCCTCGGGTCGTACGACGATGCCGACGTGGAGGGCGACGTACTGAGGACCGACGCGGTCCTGGACGCGCTGGCCCGCCGTGAGCCCGTGGCCTCAGGGGCCGACGCCGCCGTCCGCCTCCTCGGCGCGCTCATCGCCGACGTGGAGAGTCAGCGGCTCTCCTCGGTGTCGATCACGCCGTCGACGTAGCCTCTGGCGTACTCCCAGCTGACGTAGTCGGCCGGGTCGGGTTGGAAGGCGGGCTCGTGGACCTGCGGGCGGCCATTGTCGATCATCTGGCGGAGGTTGCCGCGGAGCAGGTCCCAGTCGAAGTAGTGCTGCTCGCCGCATTCGGGGCAGTCGAGGACCAGCCCGAGCACGCCTTGAGGCTCCAGCAGGGAGCGGAAGACCTCCACGTCGGCGAGGTCGGTCAGCGCCTCGTCCCGCTCGGCGAGCGTGAGCGGTTCCGGGTCGTCCGGCTCGCCCAGCTCCGAGGCGGGATCGTTGGGGTCGTCCGCGAACGGGTCGCGGGGGACGTCTTCCAGCACGCATCCCACCTTATGACCAGGACTCGCCGTGGTGAACGAAACCGGGCCTGATCTGCTCCTTGGGCGGCGATGACGGCTCGGAGCATGGGCCCCCGCATGAGCCTTCTTGCCGCTGTCTTGATGGCGTCCCCCAGGTCACCGGCGCCGGCTCCCACGTCACCGGCGGCGGCCCCGGGGTCCTTGGCGGCGGCGCCGGGGTCCTTGGTGGCCAGGTCACAGCCATCCCCGGCGGGCGGCCTCGGCCCCCGCGTGGAAGCGGGTGTGCACGCCCAGCTCGGCCATGGCCTCCGCGAACCTGGCCCGGACGGTGCGGACGGAGACCCCGAGGTGGCGGGCGATGCTCTCGTCGGAGAGCCCCTGCGCGGCCAGCCTCAGCACCTGATGCGCGCCGTTCGGGGACTCCACGGGTGTGGCACGCGCCCAGAGCTCCTCGAAGAGGGAGCGCAGCGCCGCCACGACGATGGGGGCGCGGACGAGGGAGCAGTTGTAGGCGTGCTCGGGCAGCGGGTCGCCCCACTCCGCGGGAAGGCCGACCGTGTCCTCGCCCAGTGCGAAGAACCAGCTCGGCACCCGGTCGAGGGTCCGGATGCCGGCGCCGGCCTCGATGAGCCGGTCGCACACCTCCCGCACGCCCGGAGCCGTCATAACGGAGACGGGGATGACGGTCCGTGACGACAGGACGCCGTCCTTGATCGCCTGGATCCAGGGGCCGGTGTACTTCTCGGCGAAGTCGCTCATCGTGCGCCGGTCGTCGATCGCGAAGACCATGTCGGCCGGGGGGTTCTGCAGGGCCAGGCCGACGACGCTCTCGTACAATTCGTCCGCCCCGCTGACGAGCTCCACGGCGAACCGGCCGCTCTGGTAGTCGCGCCCGGCGTCGTAGTGGTGGGTGAGACGGCCGACGGAGGCCAGCGCCTCGTCGATCTGGCGGCTCTCCCTGGCGAGCCGGTCCAGTCTCTCGGCCACCAGCCGCCCGATCGCCGCCGCCGGGTGGCGGGCGAGGTACTTCCCGTCCTGCTCCTCGACCGCGCCGAGCCGTACGAGCCGGGTGAGCCGGTCGAGCACGTCGTCCGCGGGCTGGTCCACGGAGTAGGCGATCTCCGCGAGAGTCGCCCGGTGCAGTTTCAGCACCGTTGTGTAGAGGACGGTCTGGTCCTGCGTGAGGCCGAGGGCTTCGAGAGGGTCCGCGTTCCGGGTCGTACTCATGGCTCCGCTCCGTTGGTCGTCTCGCTCTACCGCGCGAGAACGCTCCCGCGGTCCCGCGCGCGCGGAACTCCGGAAGCTCGATCCCTCGCCTCGCTTCGCGTCGTGAGAATAGCTCTGATTTGTGCTGCGGTACCGGGACCTTCGCACATTCAAGCCGCCGACATGGCCGCTTTGTGCATATGCAGGTCCGGGCTTTGTTTCGTTCGCATTTTCGAAACTCCAACAAATGTAACTTTGTGCAGTTGCACGTTGAGACATTGCGCATCGACGTTCCGTGACGCATCCTTGACTCAGCGTTAGCCGTGACGCCGCGTTACTCGGGCGCGGAGGGGGGCTCGATGGCGTGGCCAACGCGACGCCGCATGGGAGTGTTGAAAAGGGCTGTCCGTCGCGAGCGTGGATCCAGATGAATGCATCACAAGGCGGAGGAGGAGGTCGGAGCGGAGCTTCTGGCCGACGAACCCGGGCCCCGCGGAAATTACGAGCTTGCGAGGAATTTTCGTGGGTGGGGCGACAACGCCGCGAGGCGCCATCTGGGCCGCGCGCAGCAGGACATGACTTTTGAAACACGACCTAGGTGGGGGGACCGGTCTCCGGTCCCCCCACTTTCACGTGCGGCGGCTCTTGACAGGACCGGCGGACCGGGTTTGGGGACGACCACTAGACTGACCTCGGGGTCTGGCGAGGGACCCGCCAGGCAGGAGGGGTTGGAGATGGCCAAGTTCACCGAACCGGGGTTCACGTTCGACGACGTGCTGCTGGTTCCCGCCTACTCGGACATGCAGCCGGGTGACGCCGACACCACGACCCGCCTGTCGCGGAACGTCGTCCTGCGGATCCCGCTCGTGTCCGCCGCCATGGACACGGTCACCGAGGCGCGCATGGCCGTCGCGATGGCCCGTCAGGGCGGCATCGGCATCCTGCACCGCAACCTCTCGATCGAGGAGCAAGCCCAGCAGGTGGACCTGGTCAAACGGTCCGAGGCGGGGATGGTCACCAATCCCGTCACCTGCTCGCCGGACGACACGCTGGCCGACGTGGAGCGGCTGTGCGCCCACTACCGGATCTCCGGCGTCCCGGTCACTGACGCCGAGGGCGTGCTGGTGGGCATCGTGACCAACCGGGACATGCGGTTCGAGACCGACCACAGCAGGCTCGTCCGCGACGTCATGACCCGCATGCCGCTCGTGACCGCCCCCGTCGGGGTCTCCCGCGACGAGGCGTTCCGGCTGCTTCGCCAGAACAAGGTCGAGAAGCTGCCGCTCGTCGACGAGGCCGGCCGTCTGCGGGGCCTCATCACGGTCAAGGACTTCACCAAGAGCGAGCAGTACCCGCTGGCCACCAAGGACGCGAACGGGCGCCTGATGGTCGGCGCGGCCGTCGGCGTCGCGGGCGACGCGGACAAGCGCGCCATGGCCCTCATCGAGGCCGGTGTCGACGTCATCATCGTGGACGTCGCCCAGGGCCACTCCCGCGGCGTGGGAGACATGATCGCCAAGATCAAGGCCAACGGCCGGGTGGACGTGATCGGAGGCAACATCGCCACCCGTGCGGGTGCGCAGTCCCTGGTCGACGCGGGAGCCGACGCGGTCAAGGTCGGCGTGGGCCCCGGCTCCATCTGCACCACCCGCATCGTCGCGGGCGTGGGCGCGCCGCAGCTCACCGCGATCTACGAGGCCGCGCTGGCCGCCGGGCCCGCGGGCATCCCGGTCATCGGCGACGGCGGCCTGCAGTACTCGGGGGACATCGCCAAGGCCCTCGCGGCGGGCGCCGACACGGTCATGCTCGGCTCGCTGCTGGCGGGCTGCGAGGAGTCGCCCGGCGAGCTGATCTTCATCAACGGCAAGCAGTTCAAGTCCTACCGGGGCATGGGCTCGCTCGGCGCGGTCCGCAACCGGGAGCGCGGCGGGATGTCCTTCAGCAAGGACCGCTACGCCCAGGCCGAGGTCTCCGGCGAGGACAAGTACATCCCGGAGGGCATCGAGGGCCAGGTGCCCTACCGCGGCCCCGTCGCCGCCGTGGCCCACCAGCTCGTCGGCGGCCTGCGGCAGGGCATGTGGTACACCGGGTCCCGGACGATCGGCGAGCTGCACGAGAAGGCGCAGCTCATGCCCATCACGTCGGCGGGGCTCAAGGAGAGCCACCCCCACGACATCCAGATGACGGTCGAGGCTCCCAACTACCACCGCCGCTAGGAAGACCGGCTCGACGAGCAGAGGGTACGGCTTCCGCGTGGCGGGGGCCGTACGCACATGAATGGGAAAGAATAGGCCATATGACTCAGGTGGAGATCGGGCGCGGCAAGAGCGGGCGGCGCGCGTACGCGCTGGACGAGATCGGCATCGTGCCCTCCCGGCGCACCCGTGACCCCGAGGAGGTGTCGATCTCCTGGCAGATCGACGCCTACCGGTTCGACCTGCCGCTCGTGGTGAGCCCGATGGACAGCGTCGTGTCGCCCGAGACCGCGATCCAGATCGGCCGGCTGGGCGGCCTGGCCGTCCTCGACCTCGAAGGGCTGTGGACCCGCTACGAGGACCCGGCGCCGCTGCTGGAGGAGGTCGCGACCCTCGACCAGGCGGCCGCGACGCGGAGGCTGCAGGAGATCTACACCGCTCCGATCCAGGACGAGCTGATCGGGCGGCGCATCGAGCAGATCCGCTCCGCGGGTGTCACCGCCGCCGTACGGCTGTCGCCGCAGCGGACCGTGCAGCACCACAAGGCCGTGATCGACGCCGGCGTGGACATCTTCGTCATCCGCGGCACCACGGTCTCCGCCGAGCACGTGTCGGGCCGGGCGGAGCCGCTGAACCTGAAGCAGTTCATCTACGAGCTCGACGTCCCGGTCATCGTGGGCGGTTGCGCGACGTACACGGCCGCGCTGCACCTCATGCGGACCGGCGCCGCCGGCGTGCTGGTCGGTTTCGGCGGCGGCGCCTCCCACACCACCCGCAACGTGCTGGGCGTGGTCGTGCCGATGGCTACCGCGATCTCCGACGTGGCCGCGGCGCGGCGCGACTACATGGACGAGTCGGGCGGCCGCTACGTCCACGTCATCGCCGACGGCGGCATGGGCGGCTCGGGCGACATCGCCAAGGCGATCGCCTGTGGCGCCGACGCGGTCATGGTGGGCTCGCCGCTCGCGAGGGCGGCCGAGGCCCCCGGCCGGGGCTTCCACTGGGGATCGGAGGCGCACCACCCCGAGCTGCCGCGCGGCAAGCGCGTCGAGTTCGGCACGATCGGGACGCTGGAGGAGATCCTGCACGGCCCGTCGTCCGTGGCGGACGGCTCCATGAACCTCATGGGCGCGCTGCGCCGGACGATGGCCACCGCGGGCTACTCCGACCTGAAGGAGTTCCAGCGCGTCGAGGTGGTCGTCGCCCCGCCCCAGCCCTGACCCCCTCCCATGCGTGATCATGCACAGGCTCCCGTGCCAACGAGCTGACCAGCGCCGATCCTTAACGTGATCATGCATGTGTTTCCGTGCATACGGGGATGGCCGGCGGTGAGACCGGGGCAAGGGGCCGGTGATGTGAGGAATCCGCCGTCGGCTCAGGCCGCGGCGGGTTCGCGCACCCACGCTCCGCGTTTCATGACGCCGGCGAGTCGCAGGTCGTCGTCTAGCACGACCAGGTCGGCGTACTTCCCCACGGAGATCGAGCCGATCTCGCCGTCGAGACCGAGGACGCGGGCCGGGGTGAGAGAGGCCATCAGGGCCGCCTCGGCCAGCGACGATCCCACCTCGCGGACCGTGCGGCGGAACGCCACGTCCATGGTGAGCGTGCTGCCGGCGATCGCGCCGCCTTCGGCCAGCCGCGCCACGCCGTTCTCGACGTTGACGGTCATCGGGCCGAGCGGGTAGCTCCCGTCGCCCATGCCCGCCGCCGCCATCGCGTCCGTGATCAGCGCCGTACGGCTCGCGCCCGCCTCGTGCATGGCGAGCCTGAGCATCGCCGGGTGGACGTGGACGCCGTCGTTGATCAGCTCGACCGTGACCCGCTCGTCCTGGAGCAGGGCGGCGATCGGGCCGGGGACCCGGTGGTTCAGGGACGGCATGGCGTTGTAGAGGTGGGTGGCGACGGTGCCCCCGGCCTCGATGCCCGCGATCGTCTGCTCATAGGTGGCGTCGCTGTGGCCGAGCGCGGCGATGACGCCCTCGGCGGCGGCGTCCCTGATGACGTCGAGCGCGCTCGGCAGCTCGGCCGCGATCGTGAGCATGCGCACGTGGCCGCGCCCCGCCTTGACCAGTGCCTGGAACTCCGCCCGGTCCGGGTCGCGGAGCAGCGCCGGATTGTGCGCCCCGCAGCGGGCCTTCGAGATGTACGGACCCTCGAAGTGGATGCCCGCGATGAGGCCCTGTTCGCACAGGTCGGCCAGCGCGGACGCCGCCCGGGCCAGGGTGCCGGGGGCCGCGGTGACAAGGCTGGCCAGCGCGGTCGTGGAGCCGTGCGCGAGATGGAAGGCCGCGATCGCGGCGGCCGTCTCGGGATCGCCGTCCGGGTAGGAGCCGCCGGCCCCGCCGTGGGTGTGGATGTCGACGAACCCGGGGACGACCGTGCGCCCGCCGAGGCCGTGCCCGTTGCCGGGCGCCGGGCCCCGGCCGATGTGGGTGATCCGGCCGTCCTCGATGGTGAGCCAGCCGTCGTGGACTCCGTCCGGAGTGACAACGCGGAGGTCCGAGAGAGTCACGCTCATGCGGCCATCTTTCCGGTCAGGGCGCCAGGATCACAGAGCGGGTGAGGTGAAGCGGCTCGTCGGGGTCGAGCCCGTTCGCCTCGGCACGGGCCACGGCCACCCGCTGCACGCGGATCAGCTCGGCCATGGCGTCCCGGTCGCTGGAGACGAACGCGCCTCCGGCGCCGGCCACCTCGCCGGCCAGGCCCACGGGCACGTCGGCTCCGAGCATCCAGGTGACGCGGCCGGGGCCCGCGATGCTGATCGGGCCGTGGCGATATTCCATGGCGGGGTAGCTCTCGGTCCAGGCCCGCGCGGCCTCGCGCATCTTCAGCGCGGCCTCGGCCGCGAGGCCGCAGGTCCAGCCGCGGCCGAGGAAGGTGTACTGCTCGGCCTCGACGAGCGCGGGCGGCAGCAGCTCGGCGACGGCCCGCTCCGCGTCGGCGATCGCCCCAGCCAGCCCGTCATCGGCCAGGTGGGCCCGGAGCAGGGCGAGCTGGGTGGTGGCGAACCGGGTCTGGACGACGGACTGCTCGTCGGCGAAGTCGAGCACCACGACCTCGTCCGCGAGCCCCATGACGGGCGTCTCCGGATCGGCCGTGATCGCGACGGTGGGGGCCGTGGAGTTCCGCAGCAGCTCCAGCACCTCGGTCGTGGTGCCCGAGCGGGTGAGGGCGAGGATCCGGTCGTACGTCCGGCCGGCCGGTGTCTCCGAGGCGGCGAAGGCGTCGGTCTCGCCCTGGCCGGTCTGCTCGCGGAGCGCGGCGTAGGCCTGGGCCATGAACCACGACGTGCCGCAGCCGACCACCGCCACGCGCTCGCCGCGCCGTGGCAGCGATCCGCCCACCTCGGCGGCCAGCTGGACCGCTCGCCTCCAGCACTCGGGCTGGGACGCGATCTCCGTCGCGGTGTGACTCGCCACAGGCGGCTCCTCGCTCGTTTCTGCATCGTTTATACCAAAATGGAGCATTATTGTGCAGCATGAGTCGGTACGAACGGTGGAACGCGCTGCTGGAGCTGCTCGCCGGGCAGGGACGGCTGAGCGTGGAGGAGGCCGCCGCGTCGCTTGACGTGTCCACGGCCACGATCAGGCGCGACTTCGACGAGCTGGCCCGCCAGCAGATGATCGCGCGGACGCGCGGCGGAGCGGTCGCGCAGAGCGTCAGCTACGACCTGCCGCTGCGCTACAAGACCGCCAGGCACGCCGGGGAGAAGCAACGCATCGCCGCGGCGGCCGCCGAGCTGGCGGCCCCCGGCGCCGTCGTCGGCATGAACGGCGGCACCACCACCTCCGAGGTGGCCAGGGCGCTCGCCCTGCTGGCCGACGACGAGCGACCGTCCACCATCGTGACGAACGCGCTGAACATCGCCGCCGAGCTGACCGTGCGGGGCAGCCTGAAGATCGTGGTGGTCGGCGGGGTGGTCCGGCCGCAGTCCTACGAGCTGATCGGGCCGCTCGCCTCCGGGGTGATCGGGCAGCTCTCGCTGGATACGGCCTTCCTCGGGGTGGACGCTCTGGACCTCGCGGGAGCGTACGCGCACGACGAGGGCGAGGCGGAGGTCAACAACCTCCTGATCCGCCGAGCCGCACAGGTGGTCGCGGTGGCCGACAGCTCGAAGGTCGCCCGCCGGGCGTTCGCCCGGATCTGCGCGCTCGACGCCGTCGACGTTCTCGTGACCGACACCGGAGTGCCGGACACCGTTGCGGCGGAGTTCACCGAACGCGGAGTGAAGGTGCTGCGCGCCTGATCTGCCCAGGTCAACCCGAATATTGGAAGATCGTTGGGAAAGGGGATTAGAGGTACGATTTGCGGGTGGCTACCCACGGGTAGAAAACGATCGCACAGGCGAAAGCCGTACAGAGGGAGCCCTATGACGGCGCGGATGGGCATGGCACGGCTCGGCCCGGCAGAACGTTCGGCGGCACTGTCCCGGATGGAATCACAGGAACTCGACGTGGTCGTGATCGGCGGCGGCGTGGTCGGGGCCGGTGTCGCTCTGGACGCGGCCACCAGGGGCCTTTCCGTGGGCCTCGTCGAGGCGCGGGACTTCGCCTCCGGGACCTCGTCGCGCTCCTCCAAGCTGATCCACGGCGGCCTGCGCTATCTGGAGCAGTTGAACTTCGACCTGGTCAGGGAGGCCCTGCAGGAGCGCGCGCTGCTGCTCCAGCGGATCGCGCCCCACCTGGTCAGGCCGGTGCCGTTCCTGTTCCCCCTGACTCACACGGGCTGGGAGCGGCCGTACGTCGGGGCCGGGCTGGTGCTCTACGACTCCCTGGGCTTCTCCTTCGGCTTCAACCGGGGCGTCCCCGGCCATCGGCACCTGTCCCGGCGGCGGGCCCTGCGCATCGCGCCCGCGCTCAAGCGGTCGGCGTTCACGGGGGCGGTGCAGTACTGGGACGCCCAGGTCGACGACGCCCGCTACGTCATGACCATGCTCCGCACGGCCGCGACGTACGGCGCGCTCGTGGCGTCGCGCGCCCAGGCGGTCGGCTTCCTGAGGGAGGGAGAGCGGGTCACCGGCGTCCGGGTTCGCGACCTGGAGACGGGGACGGAGATCGACGTGCGCGCCCGTCAGGTCGTCAACGCCACCGGCGTCTGGACCGACGAGATCCAGGAACTGGTCGGCGGGCGAGGCCAGATCCACGTGAAGGCGTCGAAGGGCATCCATCTCGTGGTGCCGCGCGACCGGATCCACTCGCTGACCGGGATCATCATGCGCACCGAGAAGTCGGTGCTCTTCGTCATCCCCTGGGGACGGCACTGGATCATCGGGACGACCGACACGGAGTGGACCCTCGACAAGGCCCACCCGGCGGCGTCCCGGACTGACATCGACTATCTCCTCGATCACGTGAACTCCGTGCTGTCGGTGCCGCTGACCAGGGACGACGTGGAAGGCGTCTACGCCGGGCTGCGTCCGCTCCTGGCCGGCGAGTCGGAGGAGACCTCGAAGCTCTCGCGCGAGCACGTGGTGGCCCACCCGGTGCCCGGCCTTGTCATGGTCGCCGGCGGCAAGTTCACGACCTACCGCGTGATGGCGAGCGACGCGGTCGACGCCGTGGCGCACGGGCTCGACCAGCGCGTGCCCCCGTCGTGCACCGACCAGGTGCCCCTGGCCGGGGCGGAGGGCTACCAGGCGCTGTGGAACTCCCGGCACCGGCTCGCCCGGTCCTCGGGCCTGCACGTCGCCCGGATCGAGCACCTGCTCCAGCGGTACGGCTCCATGATCGACGAGCTGCTCGACCTGATCGAGCGCGACCCCTCTCTGGGCCGGCCGCTGAGCGGCGCGGACGACTACCTGCGCGCCGAGATCGTGTACGCCGCCACGCACGAGGGGGCGCGGCACCTCAACGACACGCTGACCCGGCGGACCCGCATCTCGATCGAGACCTTCCACCGGGGCGCCGCCGTCGCGCAGGAGGCCGCCGAGCTCATGGCCAAGCCGCTCGGCTGGGACGCGGAGCAGGTCAAGCGGGAAGTCGAGTACTTCACCAAGCGCGTGGAGGCCGAGCGGGCCTCCCAGGAGCAGGACACCGACCAGGAGGCCGACGCGATCCGCCTCGGCGCTCCCGAGATCGTCCCCGTCGCCCTCCCGGAAGGCCGCCCGGTCTGACGCTTCCCTCGCCGACGGGTCTTGTACGGTCATCCGGCCAGGGAGATCGCTTTTCCGCCGCCCGCCATCGCTCGACCGTACAAGAAGGTCTCACTTGAAGGGGATCCACGCCTGGTCGGCGAGGCTCGCCGCGTCACTGACCTTGAGACCGAGGTCGGAGACGGTCCAGAGGCTCCCGCCGATCACTATGCAGCGGCGGATGCCGGGGTCGTACCGTTCCGGACCACCGGACCGGGGGTGCGTGATCATTCCCTCCTTGGTGATCCCGCTGTCGCCGACCTTCAGCACGATGGCCCCGCTGCCACCGTCGCCCCAGTCAGACACGGGGACCATGGCCAGCCCCGACTCCGGCCAGTAGAGGAACGCGTGCGGGTCCCACTCGGCCTCCGAGCCCGAGCTCTTCTGGAGGAACCGGGACAGGATCCGCGGGCTGGCTGGATCGTTCACGTCGAACAGCGAGATCTGCGTGCCCATGACCTGGCCCTTGGCGTTCGCCTCCTGGCCGATGCCGAGCAGCCGTCCCGGACCGCCGGGGTGCAGATAGGACGAGTATCCGGAGATCTTCAGCTCGCCCGTGACCTTGGGGGCGGCCGGGTCCCGCAGGTCCAGCGTGTAGAGCGGGTCGGTCTGTTTGAACGTCACCACGTATCCGAGGTCGCCGATGAACCGAACCGAGTAGATCTGCTCGCCCTTGCCCAGGCCGGTCACCGCGCCCACCTGGGCCAGCGTGTCGGCGTTGAGCACGTAGACGCCGCTGTCACTGGTCCCCTGGCTCGCGCCGAAGACCTCGGCGTTGGAGGTGGTCGCCACCCTGAGGTTGCCCTGGTGCTCCGACAGTGAGTACTGGTTCAGCAGCCGTCCCGGGACGACCCCCGAGCCCACGTAGCGGGGGGCGCCGGAGCCTCCGATGTCGAACCGGTGCACCTCCGTCTGCTCTGGCGGCGCGGTCGGCGTCGGGGACGGCTCGGGCGACCCGCTCGCCGCCTGGCCGGGCTCCGGCACCGCGTCGTCGATCGCCATCGGGTTGGACCACCAGCGGGGGTTGCTCGTCACGTAGAGGCTGCTCTGCGTGCCGTACACGGTGTCGCCGTCGGCCGCCACGCTGATCGGCGAGTCCGAGTCGAGCGCGGTGGACGGGTCGGCGGCGAGATCGATCGTGTGAACGGTCAGCATCGACGTCCCGGTGAACTCGGCCGGGTGGCTGACCTGCTCGCATTTGACCTTGTCCGTACGGCTCACGCCACCGGACTCGATGGTGAACCGCGGCAGCCACGCGTCGATGGGCGCGGACATCACGGCTTCGCGGTTGCGCTTGAGCAGCTTGGACTCGGCGGTGTCCGGTTTCGCCTCAGGGAACGCGATCTCCGGCTGCGACCGGACGACGATCCGCACGACGGACCCCACCTGGCGGGCGTCCACGTGGCCTCCGTGGACGCTCAGCGACCCGAGCACCCTGGGCCGGCCGGACAGATCCACGATCATGTACTTCGGGTCCGACAGCCCGGGCCGCATCTTCGCCACCGCCCCGAACGGCAGCAGCCCCCGGCCCTGGATGAGCACCAGCGCGCGGTCTCCGGAGATCAGCAGGTCGGCCGGCGACCAGCTCTGCTCCGGCGGGAGGAGCCGCAGCGTTCCGGTGACCTCCCTGGTCGCGGTGTCGACCACCCGCAGCACGCCCTGGTTGACGGTGACGATCCGCTTGCCGTCGGTCTTGACCAGGTCGGGCTCGTCCACCCCCGCCTCGTGGACGTTGGTCGTGGAGTACGACTGGTCGCCCCCCGCGCCCCCGGAGTCCCCGGACGCCTTGGCGTTGGGGGCCACGTCCAGACGGTTCGCGTACATGATGTTGCCCCCGAGGCCCCACGGGGTGACCTTCTTCGCGGTGGCCTCCCGCAGCCCGGCCAGCATGTCGTCGCAGCTCGTGTAGGAGACGAGCTTCACCTTCCCGGTCAGCTCCACGGTGCCCCCGCCGCCCCCGCCGTCCCCCGGAGCCTGTGCCGCACGGCCCGCGGAGCACGCCGCGGCCAGGATCCCGGCCAGCGCGAGGGTGCCTGCCGTACGAATCGATGTCCTCATGCCCCCTACGACGGATCGCACCGGGCTCCGGTTCGAGGCCGGTCAGCTTCCGAGTTGCCGGCGCGAGTAGTACGGCCCCAGGATCTCGGCCTGCGTGGTCTCCAGGAGCGTCCGCAGGTGCTGACCCCGCAGGTCCGTCACGACCACGGCCGACTTGCCGGCGATGACCTCGGTCCAGCAGAACAGGTGCTGCTCGTCCCACCAGCCGAGGACCTTCGTGCAGTCGGAGCCGAACCTGCCCGTCTCCACCCCTGTGGTGGCGTTCCAGTAGCAGACCTTCGCCGCGTCGTCGGCACACTTGGTGACGATCGAGGCGCCGGACGGGGAGAACAGCCCCGACAACGTGTTGTACGGCATGCCGACGCCTTCGAGGGTCCTGACCGGATCGCCGTCGAGGTCGTAGTAGCGGATCCCCTTGGTCGTGCCGTTGTCGAACCAGGTGGCGACCATGCTGCCGTCGCCGTTCCAGTAGAACCGGCCCTCCTTGATCGAGGAGTCGTTGATCTTGCGGACCGTGGCGGTGCCGGCGTCGACGTCCACGATGATGAACCCCTTGGTGGTCCAGGTGGAGCCGCCGGGGTTGCGGATGCTGAGGAGCAGGCGGCGGCTGTCCTTGGTCCAGTCGGCGTACTCGTACGTCAGCGGATACTTGACGGTCTTGACCGTGTGGACGACGCCGGTGGCGCGGTCGACGAGGTCCACGCCGTGGTAGTTGTCGTTCGTGTAGTTCCTGGTCCGCCCGGCGGAGACCTTCCCGTCCGGGGAGATGGCCTGCTGCCAGTACTTCACGCTCTTGACGAACCGGCCGTTCGCCGTCGAGCGCGGGTAGTTGATCCACTCGTTCTTCCGCTTGTTCTCGACCTCGTAGTAGGTCAGCCTCATCGGGTCGGACGCGCTCTCGTAGGCTGTGGCGTTCACGCCCGGCAGCTTCGCCTCGGTCGTCTCGGCGGTCACGGCCGGCGTCGGGCTCGGCTCCTGGCTGGACGGCGTCGAGGCCGGAGTGGCGGACGTCGTCGTCGTTCCCCCGGCCTGGATGGTGCCGTCCGGGTCGCGATTGGCGATCACGACGGCGACCAGCACGACGATCAGCACCGCCACCGCACCGCTCGCGATGGCCACGCCGTACTTCCGCGGGGAGCGTTCCGGGTCGTTCTCCAGGGTCTTCGTCTCCCTGACGGCCTGGGACGGCATCGGCGGCGGGTACGGCGACGGCGGCGGGCCCGGATACGGCCGGGTCGGCGGCGGGGGATAGGGACGGTTTCCGGGCGTAGCCTGGTGGGCCCCCGGATCCGACGCCGGGCCGGAGTACGGCCGTGGCGGTGGTGGCGCCGGGTAAGACCGGTCATCCGGGCGAGGCGGGCGCGCGCCCGGGTCCGACGCGGGCCCCGGATAGGGCGGTGGCGGCACCGGCTGCCGAGCGCCCCAGCCGGCCGGGGACGCCGGCGCGGCCGAAGATCCCGGTATGGCGGGGGACGGGCGGTGGGATGCCGGGGTGGCGGGGGGTGGGCCGGGGGCCTCGGACGCGGCGGCGGCCGCTTCCTGGAGGATCGCCGGGCTCGGCGCGGAGTGCTGCAGCAGGCCGAGGAGCACCTGTTCGGCCGTGGGCCGCGTGCGCGGATCCCTGGCCAGGCAGGAGACCACGACGTCGCGAAGCGGGGGCTGGAGGTCGCCCAGCTTCGGCTGGCCGTTCAGGATCCGGTTGATCACGGCGGGTAGCGAGTCGCTGCCGAACGGGCTCTCGCCGGTGGCCGCGTGGGCGATCGTGCAGCCCCAGGCGAACAGGTCGGCGGGCGGCCCGGCGGGCTCGCCCATGATCTGCTCCGGGGCCATGTAGGACGGCGTGCCCACGGGACGAGACGTCAGTGTGGAGGATGCGTCCAGGGCTCTGGCGATGCCGAAGTCGATCACTCGCGGGCCGTCCGGTCCCATGATGACGTTGGCCGGCTTCAGGTCGCGGTGGACGATCCCCGCCCGGTGGATGGCCGCGAGGGCGGTGGCCGTACCGATCGCGAGGCGGTGCAGGGCCGGGCCGCTGATCGGGCCCGAGGTGAGGACGCGCCGTTGCAGCGACGGGCCCTCGATGTACTCGCTGACGATGTAGGGACGCTCCGCCTCCACGCCCGTCTCCATGACCTGGGCCGTGCAGAACGGGGCGACCCGCTTGGCCGCCGCCACCTCGCGGAGGAAGCGCTCCACCATATCGGGGTCGCCCGCGAGGTCGGGCCGGAGCCACTTGATGGCGACCTTCTCGCCGGACGCCCCCGCGCCGAGGTAGACGACGCCCTGGCCCCCTTCTCCCAACCGCCCCTGGAGGTCGTAGGCGCCCAGCCGTCCCGGGTCTCCCGACCTCAGCGGGGCGACCTCAGCAGCCGGCATGAGGTCGCCGGAAAAAGCGAGCGATTTCTGGCATAGCTGGATTCTGGCGTGTCGCCAGGAGGACGCGGAAGTATCGTGTCCCGATGGTTGTCTTTACCGGCCAGTAGCCATAAGTCACGCTCCGGAATATTCTTCCGTCATGAGTGCAGCAATTGGGACGCTCGATGCGGCCATGGTCGAACGCATCCTTAAGCACGTCACCTCGGAAGGTAAAACTCGGGAGATCTCCGCTCCCTTCACCGGCGAGCTCCTCGCCGAAGTGCCGATCTCCACCGCCGAGGACGTCCGCACGGCGTACGCCAAGGCCCGGGCCGTGCAGGAGGCGTGGGCCGCGCTGCCCGTGCGGGAGCGGGTCAGCCCGTTCCTCCGGCTGCACGACGCGATCCTGGACCGGCGCGAGGAGCTTCTCGACATCGTCCAGATGGAGACGGGCAAGGCGAGACGCCACGCGAACGAGGAAGTCCTCGACGCGGCCGGCTGCACGCTTTATTTTGCGCGGCGCGCCCCCCGCCTGCTGGAGCCCCAGCGCCGCAAGGGCATCTTCCCCATCGCGACCCGCGCCACCGAGATCCGCCACCCCAAGGGCGCCGTGGCGGTGATCAGCCCGTGGAACTACCCGCTCGCGCTCGGCGTGCCGGACGTGGTCCCGGCGCTGATGGCGGGCAACGTCGTGGTCCACAAGCCCGACACGCAGACCCCGCTCTCGACGCTCTGGACGATCGACCTGCTCGTGGAGCTCGGCATGCCGCGTGACATCTGGCAGGTCGTGCTCGGCGAGCCCGCCGACATCGGCGACGCGCTGATGGACGGCGCCGACTACGTGGCCTTCACCGGCTCGACCCGCGGCGGCCGGAAGATCGCCGAGGAGGCCGCCAGGCGGCTCATCGGCTGCTCCCTGGAGCTCGGGGGCAAGAACCCGATGATCGTGCTCGACGACGCCGACCTGAACCTGGCCGCGCAGGGCGCCGTCCGGGCCTGCTTCACCAACGCGGGTCAGCTCTGCATCTCGATCGAGCGGCTCTACGTCCAGGAGTCGATCGCCGACGCGTTCCGCGAGAAGTTCGTCCGCGTGGTCGAGAACATGAAGCTGGGCGGGGGCCTCGACTGGAACTCCCAGATGGGGTCGCTCACGTCCCGGCGGCAGCTCGACACCGTGTCCGCCCACGTGGCCGACGCTGTCGAGAAGGGCGCCACGGTGCTCGCCGGAGGCCGGGCGCGGCCCGACCTCGGCCCGCTGTTCTACGAGCCCACGGTGCTGGAGAACGTCACCGAGGACATGGACCTGTGCCGCGACGAGACGTTCGGCCCCGTTGTGGCGCTGTACCGCTTCTCGGCCGAGGACGAGGCCGTCGCCAAGGCCAATGACACCGTCTACGGCCTGAACGCCTCGATCTGGACCCGTGACCTCGACCGCGGCCGGCGGCTGGCCGCCCGGGTCAAGGCGGGCACCGTCAACATCAACGAGGGGTACGGCTCGGCCTACGGCTCCTACGACGCCCCGATGGGCGGCATGAAGGCGTCCGGCCTCGGGCGGCGCCACGGGACCGAGGGCCTGCTGAAGTACACCGAGGTCCAGACCGTCGCCAGCCAGGCCTCGTGGCTCGGGTTCGAGCCGATCCTCGGCCTGCCGTACGACACGTACGCCGACACCCTCGCGACCCTGCTCAAGACGATGAAGCGACTGCACCTCAAGTAGCGGGGAACCATGGATTACGACGTCGTCGTCATCGGATCGGGGTTCGGCGGGAGCGTGACGGCGCTCAGGCTGACCGAGAAGGGATACTCGGTCGGCGTCCTGGAGGCCGGCCGGCGGTTCGACGAGAACACGCTGCCCAAGACCTCCTGGCGGGCCAGGGACTTCCTGTGGGCCCCCGCGCTCGGCCTGAAGGGCATCCAGCGGATCCACGTGCTGCGCGGCCGGAACGGCGTCATGGTCCTCGCCGGGGCGGGCGTCGGCGGCGGCTCCCTCGTCTACGCCAACACCCTCTACGAGCCACTCGACCCGTTCTTCGACGATCCCCAGTGGAGCCACATCACCGACTGGAAGTCTGAACTCAGCGCCTACTACGACCAGGCCAAACGCATGCTCGGCGTGGTGCTCAACCCCACCGTGACCCCGGCCGACGAGGTCATGCGCAAGGTCGCGGAGCGGATGGGGGTGGGCGACACCTTCCATCTCGCTCCCGTCGGCGTGTTCTTCGGCGAGCCGGGCGTCGAGGTGGACGATCCCTACTTCGGCGGGGCCGGGCCGCGCCGCCGAGGGTGCCTGGAGTGCGGCGAGTGCATGACCGGCTGTCGCCACGGCGCCAAGAACACGCTGATCAAGAACTACCTCCACCTGGCCGAGAAGGCCGGGGCGAAGGTCCACCCCGAGACCACCGTCAGGAGCGTCCGCCCGATCGACGGCGGCTATGAGATCACGGTCAGGAAGACCGGCTCCCTCGGCCGGGCGCGCACGCTCACGGCCCGCCAGGTCGTCTTCGCCGCCGGCACGTACGGCACGCAGCACCTGCTCCACCGGCTCAGGGCGACTACCCTGCCGCGGCTGTCCTCCCGGCTCGGCGTGCTGACCAGGACGAACTCCGAGGCCCTGCTCGGCTTCGAGCGCCTGACGGCCAAGGGGGAGAAGCTCAACCGGGGCGTGGCGATCACGTCGTCGATCCACCCCGACGCCGAGACCCACATCGAACCGGTCAGGTACGGCGACGGCTCCAACGCGATGGCCATGCTCCGCACACTGCTCATCGACGGCCGTTCCGATGGCGGAGGACGAACGCCGCGCTGGCTGAGGTTCCTCGGCGCGGCCCTCCGGCGGCCGCATCTCGTGCCCCGGCTGTTCAACCACCGCAAATGGTCCGAGCGGGGCATCATCGCCCTCGTCATGCAGGCCAAGAACAACTCGATCACGGTCTCCCTGCGGAAGGGGAGCCTGCGGGCCGGGCCCGGCCACGGCGAGCCGAACCCGACCTGGATCCCGGCCGGGCACCAGGCGGTGCGCCTGGCGGCGGAGGAGATCGGCGGCATGCCCGGCGGGTCATGGCTGGACCTCTTCGACATCCCGGCCACGGCCCACTTCCTCGGCGGTTGCGCGATCGGCGACTCGCCCGAGACCGGCGTGATCGACCCCTACCACCGCGTCTACGGGTACGAGGGCCTGCACATCGTCGACGGCTCGGCGATCTCGGCCAACCTGGGCGTCAACCCCTCGCTGACCATCACCGCCCAGGCCGAGCGAGCCATGGCGTTCTGGCCGAACAAGGGCGAGCCCGACCCGCGTCCCGCGCTGGGTTCGGATTACGCACGGCTCTCGCCGATCGCCCCCGCCCGGCCGGTCGTCCCCTCAGCCGCTCCCGGCGCCCTCCGGCTGCCGATCGTGGAGATCACATAGTTCCCCGGCAGGCAAGGTCTGGCCGTTCAACACCAGCCCTCTCGGCGTGATCATGCAGATGTTCCCGTATGGGCCGTCCTGCCTGGTGCTTTGTCCCACATGATCATGCGCAGGTTCCCGTATGGACCGCCCACCTGGCGCTTTGTGCCGCGTGATCATGCACCACGAGGGCGTGCCCGTCGGACGAACGCTGCCTGATCACGAAGAGTGCCGGCGCTGATCAGACTGTGTGTGGCGGAATCCGTGCATGATCACAATTCGGGAAACCGGACGTGCCTAAGCGTCCCGGGACACCGTGCATGATCACGATTCGGGAAACTGGACGTGCCTGAGCTTCCCGGGACACCGTGCATGATCACGGCGACACGGAGAACGGCTTGAGTGGAACGCGCCGATAGACTGACCGTACCGCTCGCTCTTCTGGGGGTCCTTCCGGTGTCTGAGTTCGACACGGTCCTGGTCGTCGACTTCGGCGCGCAGTACGCGCAGCTGATCGCCCGCCGGGTGCGTGAATGCCACGTCTACTCCGAGATCGTCCCGTCGACGATGCCGGTGTCCGAGATGCTGGCCAGGAAACCCAAGGCGATCATCCTGTCCGGTGGCCCGTCGTCGGTGTACGCCGAGGGCGCTCCGCCTGCCCCGGAGGGCCTGTTCGAGACCGGGGTGCCGACGTTCGGCATCTGCTACGGCTTCCAGGCGATGGCCCAGGCGCTGGGGGGCCGGGTCGCCAAAACTGGGGCCGCCGAGTTCGGCGGCACGTCGCTGAACGTGCTCCGCGAGGGCCTGCTCTTCGCCGGGCTGCCGGCCGTACAGTCGGTCTGGATGTCGCACGGCGACTCGGTGGTGGGGGCCCCGTCGGGGTTCGCCGTCACCGCCTCGACCGAGGCCACCCCGGTCGCCGCGATGGAGGACCCCTCCCGCGGCCTGTACGGCGTGCAGTTCCACCCCGAGGTGCTCCACTCCGCCCACGGCCAGGCGGTGCTCAAGCACTTCCTCGACGCGGCCGGTTGCCGCCCGTCGTGGACCATGCTCAACATCGTCGAGGACGCCGTCGAGGCGGTGCGTGAGCAGGTCGGCGGCGGCAGGGCGATCTGCGCGCTGTCGGGCGGCGTCGACTCCGCCGTGGCCGCCGCCATCGTCCAGCGGGCCATCGGCGACCGTCTCACCTGCGTCTTCGTCGACCACGGGCTGCTGCGCAAGGGCGAGGCCGAGCAGGTCGAGCGGGACTTCGTCGCCGCGACCGGCGTCAAGCTCCGCGTCGTGGACGCCGCGGAGCGGTTCCTCAAGGCACTGTCCGGGGTCACCGACCCGGAGGAGAAGCGCAAGATCATCGGTCGGGAGTTCATCCGCGTCTTCGAGGACGAGCAGCGCGCCATCCTCGCCGACGGCCCGGTCGACTTCCTCGTCCAGGGCACGCTCTACCCCGACGTCGTCGAGTCGGGCGGAGGCACCGGGACCGCCAACATCAAGTCGCACCACAACGTGGGCGGGCTTCCCGACGACCTCAAGTTCGAGCTGGTGGAGCCCCTCCGGACACTGTTCAAGGACGAGGTCCGGCGGGCCGGCGAGGAGCTTGGCCTGCCGCCGGCGATGGTGTGGCGTCAGCCGTTCCCCGGCCCCGGACTCGGCATCCGGATCATCGGCGAGGTCACCAGCGAGCGGCTCGACCTGCTGCGCGAGGCTGACGCCATCGCCCGCGAGGAGTTGTCCCGCGCCGGGCTCGACCGTGACATCTGGCAGTGCCCCGTGGTTCTGCTGGCCGACGTCCGATCGGTCGGCGTCCAGGGCGACGGCCGCACCTACGGTCACCCGGTCGTCCTCCGGCCCGTCACGTCGGAGGACGCGATGACCGCCGACTGGGCCCGCGTGCCGTACGACGTGCTGTCCCGGATCTCCACGAGGATCACCAACGAGGTCCGCGAGATCAACCGCGTGGTCGTCGACGTCACCAGCAAGCCCCCCGGCACCATCGAGTGGGAGTAACCCCTTCTCGCACGCCGCCACCCGGATCGACTCTTCTTCGCTATAAGTAGCGAACAAGTGTCGGAGTGTTACGGAACCATAGTGTTCCGTGACCGCTCCCCCCTTGACCGGCTACATCGACGAGTCAATTCGTGCTGGAGGCCTGTATTTCGTCGGGATAGTGATCGCGGACTGCCTCTTGTCGGATGAGGTGCAAACTCGCCTGCGGAAGCTTGTGCCGTCGACTTCGCCGCCCCATTGGTACGACGAAAGTGCAGATGTCCGCCAGGCTCTGATCTCGGAAGTGGCACGGCTGGACATCATGGCGCTCGTGTACGGATGTCGCTTCGACCGGCCCAAGCGCAAGGAAGCGGCTCGCGCCCGAGCGTTGACCTGGATGGTGCACAACGTTCCGAAGGATGTGCGTCACCTCGTACTGGGTCAGCGCGAGGCGAGTCAAGATCTCCATGATCGCAAGGTTCTTCGCGGGTTGGGGGGCCGCCCGCCCCGATACACCGTGACGCATGCGGCAATGGCCAAGGAGCCGCTGCTATGGGTCGCCGACATCGTGGTGAGTTCTGTGGCTGGCGCGCTGGTGAGCAACGACGCGTCTGTTCTTCTACGCCTGGAGGGTGTTCTCGCGGCAGCCGAGTGTGAACCGTAGACAGCGCGAAGGCCGGGCCACCACCGTCCCGGCGGTCACTCCCGGCCTCACTTCGTGGTTCGCACCCGACCACGCATAACCCATAGTAGTCGCATAGTCGCTCTGGTCAACCCGGTTGCAACAGCGCGAAGGCCGGGCCACCACCGTCCCGGCGGTCACTCCCGGCCTCACTTCGTAGCCCTACTGGGCTGCGCATTACTCCTCGTACTCATCTCGTCACCACAGTCAACCTTCCCTCTGGTCTGCCCGGATGACCGCTGATCTTTCCGAGTGTCTTTACCTGCGCTGACAACCGCCGGGGAGCTCGTCCTGGAACGTTCTGCGGCAGTGCGGACGTCCCCTAGAATCTGCCTGCGGTGCCTGGTGGAAAGGACGCATCCATGCCCGTGTCTCCCTTTGACTCCTTGCTTGCCGAGGTAAGGCAGATCGACGGCTTTGTGCTCGGGTGTCTCATCGACGCCTCGACCGGCATGGTGCTGGGTTCCGTACAGGAGCAGGAGGAGGCGCGCCTGCCCGTCGCGGCGGCGGGCGCGGCCGATGTGGCCAGGGTGATCTCCCTCATGACCGGAGAGCTGGCCGCTAACGGCGGGCTCGAGGACGCGATCATCACCTTGACTGGTCATTATCACCTGATCCGGCAGTTCAGCCCGGCGCCCAGACTGCGGTTTCTGCTGCTTGTGGTGCTGGACCGGTCGAGGGCGAACCTGGCGATGGCCCATCGGGAGCTTCGCGACTTCGACATGAGCTTCGCCGGACGAGCCGATTCGGGCCTGCCCCGTCACTATCAGAGCGTGTGACCCTCGGCCAGGACAGGAACCACCGTGTACTTCAACAGGGACCCGCTCGTCGTCCGGCTGGGAAAGCTCGCCGACTCCGGCCAGACCGGTGTGCTGCGTCTGCCGGGCGACCTTGGCGGGGCCATCTATCTCAGCGAGGGGGATGTCGTCTTCGCGGAGTCGAAGCGCACCCCCGGGCCGGCCAGTGGGCTCGCGCGGCAGCCGGGGCGTCCGCATGAGGCCGACCCGGCGGGCTCCCGGGCGAACCGCGGCGGCCCGGCGGATGCCGTCGATCCGGAGATCGCCGGCTCGCTCGCATGGCGCTTCGCGGTCAGGGAGGCCACCGTCGACGCCGCGCTGGAACTGCTGTCCAGCAGGCCGCGGCACGCGCTGCTGCAGCGGTTCCGCGAATCCGGCACTCCCACTGTCGGCACGGTGGGCGGCATGTCCCTTCCAGCGCTGCTCACCGAGGTGAATCGGCGGCAGGAGATCGTGAAGCAGATGTCCATCTCCCTCACGGCCGACACGGCGGTCTTGCGAAACCCGCACATCGACTCACCCGAACTACAGGTCTCCGAGTTGCAGTGGGCTCTGCTCATCCGGATGCGTGACCGGTCCACGCCGCGGGACCTCGCGTGGGAACTGGGACACAGCGTCTTCGGCACGACCGTCGAAGTCTCCCAGCTGATCGCCCTGGGGCTTGTGTCGGTCGTCGGCGCCCCGTCACCCCGAGAGCCGGGGGAACCGTCCGGGCCCCGGCGAGACACCGTGTCCTTCCTCCGGGCGCTGATCGGATGATCGAGGCCGTCGTGTGCAAAGAGATCCGCCAAGGCGGGTCCGGACCAGCAGGGGTGAACGGATGACCGGGCCGAGCGCAGAAGAGCCGACCCCCGAGGAGCGGATCCGCGCGGAGCTCCGTGAGCTGAGAGATCAGGTGGTGGGCGTGCGCGGCAGCATGGTCGCCACGAGCGACGGATTCCTGGTGACCCACGACATCCCCGATCTGGAGCCGACCCGGATCGCCGCCCTCGTCGCGGCGACGTTCGGCCTGGCTCGTCAGGCCACGGAGACGACCGGCCGCGGACGGTTCCGCGAGGCGGTCGCCCGTGGCGCCGAGGGCTACCTGGCGGTGTTCGCGGTGAGCGACAGCTCCGTCGTGGCGGTCGTCGGAACCAACGATCTGAACATCGGGATGCTGCACTATCAGACCCGGGACATGGTCAAGCGGATATCGGGTCACATGGCGGAGTTCGATTCGGGCTGGCAGGGCCATGCCCTGCCGGACGGCCCTCCGGGAACCATGCACAATCACGACGCGGATGGGTGACGTGACGGGCTGCTTCCCTGGTCGTGTCTGACAAATCAAGCCCTCACCTTCTAGCCCATCCGCTTGAGCCCTTCCAGGACCCGCTCCAAGACGCCGTCGTGGATCGGCGTGACCGGCGGTAGGACGGCTCCCGAGGGCCCCTGCGCGAGTTCGGGGAGTACGGCGCCGGCGGGCGTTCTGTCGTAGGTCGTCATGCCCGGCCGGCGACGAGGCAGAGAGTCCACCGGGGGGCCGTCGGCACCGGCCGTACGCGTGCGGGACGGCGGCGTCTGGGGAGAACGAGCCGTCGGAGCCGGTCCGGGGACCTTGGGCAGCTCCATCGTGGCGCTGTCCGTCTCATCCACCGGCCGCCCGTGACCCGCCCCGTCGTCGCGCCCCGGGGATCCCACGTCTTTCTGAAGGGTGCACAGGCCCGCCCGGACAAGTCCGGCCACGTTCTCCATGGTGTCGTAAAGGGCCGAGCCGTTTCGCCAGGCCAGTTCCCGCAGCGTCATGACGCCGTCGATCCCGCAGGCGACCATCCACTGCGCGCGGCCCACGACCGCCAGCGGACGACGCAGGTCGGACATCTGGGGGCGGTCGTCGAGGCTGATGTCGTACCCGGCCAGCAGCCGGGTCCGCGGCGCGACCTCGGACAGAACGGACTCGACGTCCAAGTCAAGGATCGGCCCGATCCAGGGGCGCTCCAGCGGCGCGAACCGGATGCCGCCGACCGATGGTCGACCCGGCATCGCCAATGCGGTGATCGCGTCCAACGAGACCGAACGCACGACGGCCCGCATCTCGTCTTCGCCGATGTCGCCCTGCTCCACGAGAAGTACGGCCAGCTCACCGGGGGGCCGGGCCTGCGCGTGGAGCGTGCTCGATCGGTCGGCCGGCAGCCGCCCCGAGCCGATCAATCTGGCGGCGAGGTCGGGAACCCCGGCTGCTTCGGCGAAGGTCAGACGTCCGCCATCGAGATAGATCGTTCCACCGCGGTCTCCTCCTACGTTCAGCGTCCCAGAGGCCCTTTCCCGTGCCAGGGCGTGGAGCTCGTCGGTGATCCGTCCTTGGCCTCGCCTGTCCAACTCGCTCACCCGGGCTCCGTCCTCTGCCGGGGAGACGCGACCACCAACCCCAGTTCACGGCCGGTACGCAAGGGTCTTAAGTCACGCTTGCGACGGAATCCGGCCGGATTTGCAGGGTAGCGCCGTGGTGCTGTCGCCGCCAGTGCGCTCCCGCTCCCCGGAGCCGGAAGGGCCACCCGAGATCAGTCACACGACTGCGCGTGATCGTCAGGCTACGGACTTGAACTTGCCTCAGGTGCCGCCATCAGGGAAGACTCTGGGTCCGGCGTACCGCCGTGCACATCCTTTGCGCGCCGTCGTGATCAGACCCGGCGCGCTCATTTCAGAAAGCTCCCCATGAACCTCGCACAGATCGTCACCAATACCCTCAAGATCTTCCGTCAGAATGTTCCCGAGTACGTCGGCTCGGGAGTCGTCGATATCTCGACCGGAATGCTCCTCGCGGTCGACACCGTCGACAATCACCCCCGCGAGATCCTCGACACCGTCGCGGCGGCCACCGCCGACCTGTTCCAGGGCCGGACGATCGTGCAGATCGAGGAGATGTGGGCGCATAGCCGTGGGATGGGC
This sequence comes from Planotetraspora sp. A-T 1434, assembly GCF_025420585.1. Taxonomy (GTDB): domain Bacteria; phylum Actinomycetota; class Actinomycetes; order Streptosporangiales; family Streptosporangiaceae; genus JAOEGB01. The sequence continues at coordinate 85,362 of NZ_JAOEGB010000001.1, forward strand.
GACAGCCGGCGTTACTTCAACGAGATCCTCGTCAACAGCGAGAACCTCGTGCACCTCTTCATGCGAAGCAAGACCAACCCCGACATCGTGGCGGTCGTGATCTGTACACGTGCGGTGAACGTCGGCATGCTCTTCGCGCAGGCGCGTCAGGGAATGCGTGAACTGGAGACCGCCCGCTGACCTGTCTCGGGCGCGCGACTCTCGCCGCATCGGCCTCACCGAGGTCCAGGGCGGGCGACGGCGGAGGAGACCCGCAGGACCGAGGGGTCCGGCGGGTCTCCGCTTGTCCTGGTCGTGTTCCGGCAGAGACACCCCTTTGGTCGGCAAACATCCCAATTCAGGTGAGATCTTCGTAAAGCCCGGTATGTTAACGCGGGTGATTGCCACTCAGCCGGTCATCGGATCGTCAAGCACGAAGGTCGCGCGGCTGGCGTGGCTCGACGCGCTACGGGGGATCGGGGCGATGGCCGTGGTGGCCGAGCACATGCTGCCCTGGTTGATGCCCGCGCTCCGGCCCTTCTGGTTCAACCTCGGCATGTATGGCGTGCTGGTGTTCTTCCTGGTCAGTGGCTATATCATTCCGACCTCGCTGGAGCGCAGGGGAGACGTCAGGGCGTTCTGGATCAGCCGTTTGTTCCGGCTCTATCCCCTCTATCTGGTCGTCATCGGTCTCGTCCTGGTCATGGCGATCTGGGTGCCGGTGCGCCAGGAGGTCCCGCGCCATGTGTCCTCCGTGGCCGCGCACCTCACGATGCTGCTCGACGTCGTGCACCACGGCGGCCTGGCCGATCCCATGTGGACCCTGTCGTACGAGATGGTCTTCTACCTGCTGGTGACCGCCCTGTTCGTCGGCGGGGTGCACAAGCGGAGCGGGACGCTGGCCATCGTCTTCGGCATCGTGGCCGTCTGCGCGGGGCTGGTGCTGTCCGCGCCGCTGCTGCCGGGCAAATGGCCGGCCATCGCGGCGTGCGCGGTGTTCGTCGCGGGCGTGGCGTGCCTGATCACCGGCCGGTTCCGTACGGCTGCCGCCTACGCGCTGGGCCTGATGGCTATCGTCCTGCTGGTCTTCGCGAGCTTCGTGCCCTGGTTCGGAGCGGCGATCCTCGCGGTCATGTTCACGGGAACGGCCATCCAGCGGTGGGAGAGCGGCGCGAGCGGGCTGACGCCGGTCGTCGTGTCGGCGGCCCTCGTGGCCGCCGCTCCGGTGTGGTCGATCCAGGCGGGCTGGTGGTGGGTGCAGCCTGACGTGTGGATCACCACGATCGCCCTGGCCGCCGCGACCTTCGCGCTCGGGATGGCGCTGCGCGGCCGTCCCCTGCCGGGAGTGCTGACCTGGCTGGGCCTGATCAGCTACTCGATCTATCTGCTCCACCATCCGCTGCTCAGGTTCCTGAACGCCATGGCGGGCGATCTCCGGCGGTTGCCGACCGCTGCTCAGGCGTCCATCACCCTGGGCTATCTGACCTTGCTGCTCGGCCTGAGCTGGCTGACGTACCGGTTCGTGGAGTCCCCGACGCAGCGTCTCGGGAGGCGGATCAGCCGTCGCTCAGCAGCGGCTCCTCCGGGTATATCTGCCCAGGGATGAGCTTCTGGCCTTCGAGCAGCTTGGAGACCGTCACGAAGTGGTAGCCCTGCTTGGTCAGCTCCTTGAGCACGGTCGGGAGTGACTGGACCGTCTGCTTGACCGTCTCGTGCATCAGCACGACCTCGTCCCGGCCGGCGATGTCGAGAGCCCTGGTGGTGAGGAACTCGACGTCGCGGTAGTCCGGGATGAAGTCCTGGGTGGCGACCGTTCCGGGGACCTGGATCAGCCCGAACTTGGCCGTCGCGGTCTCCACGTCCTCGTCGGTCAGCCCGCCGGGCGCCCGGAAGAGGACCGGCGTCTTACCGGTGGCCTTCTTGATGATCCGCTGAGTGTCCCTGATCTCGTGGTAGATGTCCTCGTAGCTCAGCTCGGTGAGGTACTTGTGGTCCCAGGTGTGGTTGCCGATCTCGTGGCCCGCCTTGGCGATGTTCGCGGTGATCTTGGGGTGCTTCTTCACCCGATTGCCGATCACGAAGAAGGTCGCCTTGGCCTTGTACTTCTTGAGGATCTTCAGCAGGGTCTCCGCGTAGTCGGCGGGCCCGTCGTCGAAGGTCAGCGCGATGCACTTGTGGGTCACGCAGTATGGCTTCTTCGGCGCCGACCGGGCATGAGCCGGTGCGGCGACCGCCATCGTCAGCGCGCACGCGACGGCGAGGGAAATGAGACGACGCAAAGCCATGGTGCAGCTCCTTGGGGGATTATTCAGGCCGCATCGTAACGTGCTCTGACACACCACCCGCTTGGAGCGCCAACTAAAGGCGCCGGGTCTCGTGGTCTGATCGCCTATTTGGGCGAGGGGGCGGGCCAGGTCAAGGAACGGCCAAGCGTTGGTAAGGCGATCGAGGTTAGGCGATGCCCGCCGCCCGCCGGAAGGCATCCTGGCCACGTGACGGTGCCTCCCGAACTGCTCGCCGAGCACACTTCCGGGCTCAAGAACCGCTACGACAGGCACGTACGCCACCGCTTCGGCGTGCTGCGGGTCGAGGGCCATGCCTACATCACGCGCCTGGAGAGCGCAGGTCGTCGGCACGGGCGGTGGACGGCGACGGTCGGGCGGACGGAGCAGGGGCTGCCGCTGCGGATGCTCGCATGACGGAGCTCATGACAAGGCTCATGACAAGGCTCATGACAAGGCTCACCGCTCCGCCTGCCGTACGGAATCGTGCGGTACGGCTCGGCGTACCGGGGCGCCCTTGGCGGCGCATGGGGTCCGGCCCGCCCGGGCCGAGTGTCACCGTTGTCGTGCCGGGCGTCCTCGCGCTCGCCGCCGGGCTGTGGAACCTGAGCGGCCCGCCCCTCTGGCGGGACGAGGCCGCCACGATCAGTGCCGCCACCCGGACGCTGCCCCAGCTGCTGCACCTGCTCCACACGGTCGACCTCGTTCACGGCGTCTACTACGTGCTGATGCACGTGTTCGTCGCGGTGTTCGGGACCGGTGACGTGGCGTTGCGGCTGCCGTCCGTCCTGGCCGGGGTGGCGTCGGCCGCCGGAGTGGGCGTCCTCGGGCGCGCGCTCGGCAACCCCAGAGCCGGTCTGTACGGCGGGGCATTGCTGGCGGTGATGCCGGTCTTCTCCCGCTACGTGCAGGAGGCCCGGCCATACCCGTTGGCGATGGCCATGACAGTCGGCGTGTCGCTGCTGCTCCTGCGGGCCCTGCGAGAGCCGTCCCGGATGGCCTTCGCGGTGTACGGCATGGCCCTGGCCGGGCTGGCCTACGTCAACCTGTTCGCCTTCCTGGTCGCCGGCGCCCACGGGATCTACGTCGTGTGGTCGCGGGGGCCGGTCCTGAAGTGGTTGGGAGCCGTCGCGATGGCGCTGGCCGCCGTGGCGCCCTTCGCGGCGCTCACGTCCGCGCAGAGCGCCCAGGTCTCCTGGATTCGCTCGCCCGGCGCCGGTGACGTGGGCATGCTCGTGGTCCAGCTCTTCGGCGACCTCGGCGCGACGAGCCCGGCCTGGCTGGGGGTGGCCCCACTCGCGGGGGGCCTCGCGCTGCTCGCCATCAGCCGGCATGCGCCGCGAGGCGGGCGGGACCGGCGGGACCGGCGAGAATCGCAGGAAGGGCGAGAATCGCGGGAATGGCGGGGCGGGCGCGGGGAAAGGCTCGTCGGGCTGGCGCTGCCGTTGGCCATCGTGCCGCCACTGGCGCTGCTCACGGTCTCGTGGGTGGACCATCCGATCTACGTCTTCCGTTACGTCTTCTGCTGCGTGCCCGCCGCGGCTCTGCTCGCGGGTGCCGGGCTGGCCGCGCTTCCCCGCCGAGCGGCCCTCGCTCTCCTGGTGGCGGGGCTCGGACTGTCGATTCCCGGCCATCTCCTCACCCGGGGGCCGGACGGGCGGCAGGACGATCCCGGTCCGGTCGCGGCGGTGCTCGCCGCCGGCGCGAAGCGCGGCGATGCCGTGCTGTTCGTTCCGGACAAGGCCAGGAAGTACGAGCTGGTCTACCCCGAGATCTTCGGACGCCTCGATGACGTCGCTCTCAAGCGGTCACCCCAGCGCGACGGCAGTTTCGGCGGACGCGACGTGGGTCCCCTCGTGCTGGCCACCCGGCTTGCCGGGGTTCGCACGCTCTGGGTGGTCGGCCACACCGGCAAGGTGGCGACTGCGAGCAAGCGGCTGAACCTCGTCCGCGGCTCGTTCGTCCCCACGGGCCGATGGACCTCCCGTGGCATGTTCGTGGCCCGCTACGAAGCCCCCGTCGCCCGCTGAGAGACCTCATCCGCTGATGGGCCGCCGACAAGCCGATCGCCGCTGACAAGCCGATCGCCGCCGATAAGCCGATCGCCGCCGATAAGCCGATCGCGGGCCGCCTCCCATGGGCGGCCCGCGAAGTCAGACGAGGTCGAACGGGGAATCAGACGAGCTCGAACGGCGTCGGCGTCGGGTAGTAGGCCTCGAGGAAACGCGCCAGCAGCGCGTCCTGCTCGGCGGTGGTCGGGGCGGTGTCGTTGAGGCAGAAGGCGTCGTGCCTGCGGCGGGTGAGCATACGGCGGAGCTTGGCCGGCGTCTTGCGCAGCGACAGGTCGACGTAGGTGTAGTCCACCGTACCCGGCACGGCCCGGCCGCTCAGATAGCCGTAGTAGTGCGCCAGCGACGACACGACCGAGATGTCCGAGGACTTCCGGAAAGTGCTGCGCGAGGTCGCCTCGAACTCGGCCGAGAACCGCTCCTCCAGCTCGTACATCAGCGAGCGGCGCAGCGCGTACGGCACGTGCTTGAGCTTCTGCGTCAGCGTCCGGCCGGAGAGGTTCTCCAGCATGCGCCGGTTGTTCATGCCGGCCGCGTGGACCGGCGACTCCTCCGACTCGGGCGCGCCGAACGGCACGTGCACCACACTCGGGAAGAACCGGGTGATCCCGTTCCCCTCGAAGAACGTCCGCGGCGACAGCGGGCGGCCCAGGAAGAAGTCGTCGTTCAGGTAGAGGAAGTGCTCCGCCAGGCCGTCGATGTGGTGGAGCTGCGTCTCGATGGCGTGCGAGTTGAAGACCGGCAGCACCGACGGATCGCTGAAGATCTCCTTGTGGTGGACCACGGTCACCATCGGGTGCGTCGTGTCCAGCCATGACGGCGTCTGACCGTCGGTCACGATCCAGACCCTGTTGACCCAGGGGGCGTACATCAGCAGCGAGCGCAGCGAGTAGCGCAGCTCGTCCCTGCTGGTGAACCGCGCCTCGGTCGTGGCCAGCTCGCTGAGCCCGCCGTTCGGGCCCTCGCCGGCTCCTCCGGAAAGCGCGCCGGAGAGGGCGAGGTCACGGCGGGCGCGCCAGGCGGGGTCGCCGCCGTCGACCCAGGTGTAGACCGCGTCGATCGGGAAGTCGATGTCGTCGACCAGCCGCCGGGTGAACTCCGGCCGTGTCGGGTATGTCCGCACACTCCGCGCGGCCGACACGAGCGTGTTGAAGAGCTGTTCGCCACCCTCGACCGTCTCGTCTCGAACCGGGACGACCTCGCACGCGAGGTTGGGCCGCGGCGCGACCAGGACGTCCTCCTCCCGCGACCAGAACTCCAGGTCACAGCCGTGCTCGGGACCGAGCGTCAGCGTCCGCGACGGGCTGGCGAACAGCAGCGCCACCCGCACGATCCTGGCGTCCTCCAGGAGCCCCGCCGCGCGTCGCAGCGGGCGCATCCGGCCCACGTCCGACGGCCGGGTCTTCGCGCCCTGCTTGCCGTACGGCTGCCGCGCCGCGAAAAGCGGGTGCCCGCCGGCGGCGAGCGCGGTGAGCGCCCGGAGGCGGTCGCCCTCCGCGACGGCCACGACCGGCGGACGGCCCGGCATCGGGCGGACACAGAAGTACGGCACCGCGGCGCCGGAGAGCAACGAGCACACGAGGTCGAGCGTCTCGCGCTGCGCCTGCAGCGGGCTCGCGCCCTCGCGGATCAGAGCGGCCCGCGGCGTCGGCTCCCAAGACGGCAGCCGCCCCTGCAGCCGCCGGTACAGCGTAATAACCGGCATTGATCTCCCCCCGGATACGGACTGTAACGGATCGCAACCCCGATTGGCGGACGGTTTACCCAGGTGGGGGACATAGTCAAGAACTGGCAACGAGATGCCCAGCCTGTTCCCGAACTGCACGTGAACGCCTACCCGCTGTAGTCATTCTTACCTGCATGGGGGGCTACACGCTGGATGACATCCTCGCGACTCGCAAGCCGCGGGACTCGTGGTGGACCGTTTTCATGGTCGACCCGCTCGCCTGCCGGCTCGCGCTGCTCGTCGCCAACCACTCGTCGCTCACGCCCAACGGTCTGACCCGGCTGTCGATGCTGGTCGGCCTCGGGGCGGCGGTCTCCTTCGCGGAGGGCGCCCTGATCCTCGGCGCGGCGCTGTTCTACCTCAGCTTCACCGTCGACTGCATGGACGGGAAGATCGCCCGGCTCAAGGGCACCGGCACACCGTTCGGCCTCTGGCTCGACTACGTCGGCGACCGGATCCGGGTGGTGTGCTGCGCGTTCGGGATCGGCTTCGGGGAGTACGTCCAGGACGGCGACATCGAGTTCCTGCTCGCCGCCATGGGCGTCGTCCTGCTCGACCTGTTCCGCTACATCAACGGGCCGCAGCTCAAGCGCGTCAAGGAGGCGACCCGGGTGCTCGCCCACGCTCGGATGAAGGCCGACTGCGTGTTCGTGGAGGACGTCCTGCGCGCGCGGCCGCGCACCGACGTGGGGGAGCTGGCCGTGGGGGACGGCCGGACGCTCGTGGACCTGCAGAAGGAGTTCCACGCGCGGTTTCCCTGGTACGACCGGTTCCGCGTCTTCCTTGTAGGGCGCCGCATCCGGACGCACGTGGTCAGCGGAATCGAGTTCCACGCCGCGGTGTTCGTGGTCGGCCCGCTGCTCGGATCGCGGGCGTGGGTGCCGGTGTCGGCCGGCGCGGGGGCGCTGCTGCTGGCGTTCGAGATGAGCCTCGTCTACCGCGTCTGGCTGGCGGCCCGCCAGGTCCCGCGGGACACACCGGAGAGGAACAGGATTCTTGTCTGATCGGCCTGCCACCGCGCCCGCCGGGGGCCCACGCCCGGTGCGCGAGCGGTCGGCCGCCCACGCGGGGGCGGCCGACGCCCGCCACGCGTCGTCATCTCATCACGGGGGGATTGATTTCATGCAGTCGGACAGGCCGGTCTTCGTCATCGGCTGCCCGCGTTCGGGCACCACCATGCTGCAGCTCATGCTGCACTCGCACCCGCGCATCGCCGTACCGCCGGAGACCCGGTTCCTGGTCCCGGCCTACTTCTCGCGCAGGATGTACGGCGACATGCGCCTGGCGGAGAACCGCCGCACGCTGGCCAACTGGATCGCCACCGGGCGGAACACCAAGTTCCGCGAGCTGGGCCTCGACGAGGCCGAGTTCGTCCAGTCGGCGATGCTCGGCCCGGGCAGCTTCGGCTCGGTCGTCGGGATGGTCTTCAAGAGCTACGCCGAGCGGTTCGGCAAGCCGCGCTGGGGTGACAAGCGGCCCAGCTACTACCGGCACGTCGAGATGATCATGCGGATGTTCCCCGACGCCCAGTTCATCAACCTGGTCAGGGACGGGCGCGACTGCGTCGCCTCCCTGAAGGAGATGCCCTGGTACAAGCCGGACAGCGTGCACGCCATGGCCAACTGGGCCGAGGCGATCGACTTCGGCGAGCGCAACGCCCGCAAGCTGCCGGCGGACACCTTCTACCAGCTCCGCTACGAGGACCTGACGGCGGATCCGGAGACCGAGCTCAAGAAGCTGTGCGCCTTCATCGGCGAGGACTTCGACCCCGCCATGTGCGAGCCCCGGCACATCGCCGAGGTGGCGGTGCCCAAGCACAAGGTCTGGCACAACAACACGCACGGGGAGGTGACCACCGCCCACGCGGGCAGATGGTCCACCAGGCTGGAGCCCTGGGAGATCGCCCTCTGCGAGGAGGTGCTGGGCGACCGCCTCATCGCCAACGGCTACGAGCTGAGCGGAGCGCCCAGGGCCGAGCGTCAGCATGTGATCGCCTTCAAGGCGGCGGCCGGCAAGCGCCGTACCGCGCGGCTGCGGAAGTACAACCGGGACCGGTTCACCAGGCTGCGTGAGCCCGGCCCGCTGGCGGCTCTGCTGACCGAGGGCCAGCGCAGGCTCGCCGGCCTCCCCCAGCAGCGCAACCGCGAGTTGGTCATCCGCTGACCCCGACAAGCCGGGTGTGACCATGCACACGTTCCTTGGTGCTGCCGATGAGGTGCGATCCCACTCATCGTGATCATGCGCAGATTCCCGGGGACGCTGTCCGAAGTGGCCTTCCTCGCTTCGTGATCATGTAGCTGCCAGATCATGAACGACGTAGGTCCAGGTAGCGCCGCCATCGCGGGAATGCGTGCATGGTCTCGAAGGGTGTGTGGCCTGCTTACCGTGCCACCGTGGGAGTCTGTGCATGATCACGAGGGGAGTGTGCCGTGGTCCCGGCGTCATCGAGGAACCTCTGCATGATCACGCGCAAGGGGAGGGGGCTATCGTCGGAGGGCCTTGGCGATGATGGCCACGAAGGCCGCGAAGCCGAGGCCCCCGACCAGCACGGGGGCCATGATCACTGCGTCGGGAGGCGGGCCGGTCAAGTAGCGGACCCCGATGCCGACGAACAGCAGACCGCACAGCAGGGCCATCCAGTTGGTCCGGTGCGCCTGGCGAGGCCGCTCGGGACGGCGGTCGGGACCGTTGGACAGTTGATCAGGCCGCACGGCGCACCTCCACGTCCCCGATCCCGGCCTTCACGTGCAACTCGATCGTCGGCACGTCACCCGAGCCCATGACCTCCGGCTCCAGGGTGCGCTCGAAAGTGACGTCCGCGCCGTCCTCCACCTTGTGGTCGATTTTGACCTCGCCCAGCTTCGTGTAGCCGTGCACCTCGACGCGGGCGGTCGACGGCACGATGACCGTGATCTGCCCGACCGACACCGACGCGTTGAACCTGACCCGGCTCCCCGGCGCGAGGGCGTAGTCGCTCAGGTCGAGTCTGCCCTCGCCCATCCCGAGGACGTAGTCCGTGCTCGCCTGGGCGCTGCTCACCGGCCGCCAGACGAAGCTGCCGATCTTCTTCGGAATTCCGTTCACCGACGACCCCGCGACAAGGACGAGCGACACGATGGTGCCGGCGGCGACGAGTGCCGCGCCCCGGCCGAACCATGTCGCGACCAGCAGTCCCGCGCCGATCGTGACAAGAACCGCTCCGCCGATCACCGGCAGGCTGACCGCACCGGCGCCCGACCGCTGAACCGTAACCATGACCCCTCCAACGATCAGCGCCAGGCAGATGGTGAGTCCGCCGATGAACGACCTGGGCCGCTTCGCCTTCCTCGGCCGCGGCGGCCGGGGCGGCGCCGGAGGCGGCGACGGCTGGTACGACTCTTGGTGCCGGTACGGCTCACGCGCGGTGTACGGGCCGTGCGGTGCGAAGGGCTCGCCGGAGGAGTAGCCGTAGGTGCTGTCGCGGGCCTCTCTCGCGAGGTCCGACAGCCTCCGGTAGCCCGCGGCGGCCGGCGGCCCGGCGGGCATCGCGGTGGTGCCGGCTGTGGTCCTCCCCGTTGCGCCCGACGCGCCCTGGTCCGCCGACGCGCCCATGTCCGACGCCGCGCCCAGGGGACCAGAGGCCCTCTCCGCGCCCGCGGCATCTGAACCCGCCATGGCCGCCAAATCCCCCGCCACGGCCGCACTCTCCGCGCCCGCCGGACCTGCTGCGCCCGCCGGACCTGCTGCGCCCGCCGGACCCGCAGCGTCATCTGTGCTGACGGGAACCGACGGCATTTCCCGCGTGCCTGCCGTACTCGCCGGATGGGACGGTGCGGCGGGGCCCTGCTCGGCGGGCACGCCGTACGGCGTCCGCGGGTCGGTCCTGGCGAACGGCGGGTCGGTCGTGGTGAACGGCGCCGGCGGGGGAGGCGAGGTGAAGGCCGTAGTGGCGGGGGTGCGCGTCATGCCACGCCGCCCGGTCGCCCGCTCGGGGACCGACTTGGCCATCATCAGCAGGTCGACACCCCGTGCGTGCGCCGCCAGAAGCACGATGGCCAGCAGGGTGCCGACGACGATCGTGCCCCTGCTGATCCCGCCCGACGCGACGTTGATGATCAGACCGAACGCGAAGACCGCCGCCATGAGGGCGAGCACGGTCTCGGCGTCGAACATCCGGCGGGTCCACTGCTCCAGATATCCGGGGCCCCCGCCGGGCTGCCGCATGAGGAGGAAGGCCGCGACGTACAGCATGATCCCGATGCCGGACGCGAGGACCAGGACGGCGAAGCCCACCCGGAACAGGACCGGGTCCATGCCCGTGTACCTGCCGAGACCAGCGCACACTCCGGTGAGCATGCGGCCGGAGCGGCTGCGGCTCAGCACGCGCTCGGGCTCCCCTCCAGGGGCGGCTCCGGCGGCGTCGTCTGCGGTGGTGGGTGGTGCCTCGGTCATGGTCCCATCCTGGCGGTCCGCGCCGCTCACCCACTATCGGGGGAACCCCTGACTCACCCCCGAACCGTCGGGGTCGGCATCAGGGCACTGTCGCGGCCTGGCCGGAGAGCCCTCGGGGAGGTACACAGGAAGAAGAGCGGCGGTCCTGGGGTGATGCGCGTCGGGGCGCGTGGCGATGGCTTCCCCGGTGTGTGCTTGCGTGCACGTCGCCGTTCTAAGGAACCTCTAAAGTTGGCCGAAACCACACTTGAGGCCGCGATGTTTGTGTTGTCGCCACGGCGCCGGTTCTCGTCCGGCGCGCTCAGTGGACGAAAGGCATCACGATGATGAAACGCACACGGCTGGTGGTGGCCACGGCAACGCTCGCCGCGCTGGCCGCGATCGGTACGACGTCGGCGGCGGCGTCCGGTTCGGCCCCGACACCGGGCGCCGGGAAGTGCGGTTCCGCGACGGTCGATCCGGACGGGAAACCCACGGGGGCCGCGGATGCCGGCTTCGCCGCGGTCGCGGCGAAGCTGGGGGTGACGACCGACCGGCTCGATGCCGCGCTGGTCGCGGCCAAGACGTCGCCGGCCACCTCGACCGGCGATACACCGGACGCCTTCGTCGCGGCGGTCGCGGCCAACCTGGGGCTGCCGGTCTCGCAGGTCCAGGACGCTCTGGGACCGCTGGTCGCCAAGCCCGCGCCGGGTGACGACCACGGCAAGCAGGACAGCAAGGACAGGAAGGGCGTGGACGGCCCGCAAGACTCGCCGTTCACCACGGACGCCGCGGCGGCGTCTGTGGCCGCGGCGCTCGGCGTCGGTCAAGCTGAGGCGAAGGCCGCTCTGACCGCTGTGGTGGCGTTGGGATCGGCTTCCGGCGGAGTCGATCCGACGTCCAAGGCCTTCGGCGACATCGCCGCCTCGCTCGGGGTCAGCTCCGACCGGCTCACCAGCGCGTTGGCGGATCTGAAGCGGTCGCTGGCCAACGGCTGACAGCCGCCGCGTCTCACAGCACAGCTTCAGGAGCGACGATGAGGATGGGCGACCATGCGGATACTTGTGGTGGACGACGACCCGGCTGTGCGGCGGTCCCTGGAGCATGCGTTGCGCCGGGACGGCTACGACGTGTCATCCGCCGCTGATGGGGCGTCCGCCCTCGCCGAGCACGGCGTGTTCCGCCCGGACGCGGTGGTGCTCGACGTCCTCCTGCCCGAACCGAACGGGCTGGAGGTGTGCCGGACGCTGCGTTCGGGCGGCCTCAACACGCCGATCCTGATGCTCACGGCCCGGGACCTGGTCACCGACCGGGTCGCCGGGCTCGACGCGGGGGCCGACGACTACCTGGTCAAGCCCTTCGCCTTGGACGAGTTGCGGGCCCGGCTCAGAGCCCTGCTCCGGCGCAGCGGCGCCAGGGCCGAAGTGCTCCGCTTCACCGACGTCGACCTGGACTTGAGCGGCTGCAGGGCGGAGCGTGCCGGTCGGCGCCTGGAGCTGACCAAGACGGAGTTGTCGCTGCTGGAACTGTTCCTGCGCAATCCCGGCCGGGTACTGAGCCGGACCCAGATCTTCGAGTCCGTCTGGGGCTACGACTTCGGCTCGGAGTCGAACGCGCTGTGGGTCTACATCAGCTACCTGCGGAGCAAGCTCGAGGCGGACGGCGGCAGTAGATTGATCCAGACGGTTCGTGGCCTGGGTTATGTCCTGCGCGAGGAGCCATGAACCTGCGCACCCGGTTGGCCATCGCCGGCGGTTCCGTGGTCGCGGGCGCGTTGGTGCTCGTGTCGGTGGTCCTGTATCCGGCTGTGGAGGCCAACCTCCGCGGCCAGATCGACAGCTCACTGGTCGCGGCGGTCGAACAGGCACCGGCCGTGGCCATGGCCATCAAGGCCAAGTACAGCATGTCGAACACGCAGCCGGACTTCCCGGCTGTTCCGCTCGGGATCGGGAACACCAAGCTCCAGATCGTGCCGGACCCGGTCCAGATCGGGCCGTCGACGGAGTTCGTCGACCTCACCGCCCGCGACGTCGCCGTCGCGAACGGCACCGCCAGCGCCTACTTCCGTGACGCGGTGTACAACGGCGTCGGCTACCGCGTCTACACCGCCCAACTTTCCGGATCACGTGGGGCGCTCGTGCGCACGGCCATCCCGGAATCCGATCCCGTACCCACGCTACGTCAACTCGCCTGGCTGCTCGCCGGCTCGACGGTGGCCGCCGGACTCCTGGCGGCACTGGCCTCACGCCTGGCAGCACGCCGCGTCCTACGCCCGGTAGGCCGGCTCACCGAGACCGTCGAACTGATCCGCACGACGGGCGATCTGGCCATCCCGATCCCCGCCGACAGCCGGGATGAGATCGGCCGGCTCGGCTCGGCGTTCGCCGCGATGACCGCTGCCCTGGACGAATCGGTCGGCGCCCAGCGTCGCCTGGTGGCTGACGCCTCGCACGAACTCCGGACACCGCTGACGAGCCTGACCGTGAACCTCGAGCTGCTGGCGGAAAACCTGGCCGACGCGCAGGCCCCACTCCTCGCCGCCGAAGCGCTCGGCCAGGCCGGCGAACTCAAAACGCTGGTCAACGACCTGGTCGACCTGGCTCGCTACGGCCAGCCCGCGTTCCACACCGAAGACGTCCGCCTCGACCTCGTCGCCGAGCGCGTCGCAGCCCGCGCGGCGCGTCGGGCACCAAAGATCGGTTTCGAGCTGACCTGCGCGCCCACCCTCGTCCACGGAGACCCCGACGCGCTGGAACGCGCCGTCGCGAACCTTGTCGACAACGCCGTGAAATGGAGCCCGTCCGGCGGCCGGATCCGGATCAGCGTCAAGGCGGGCACCCTCGAGGTCGCAGACGACGGCCCGGGGATCCCCGACACCGACCTCGAATTCGTCTTCGACCGCTTCTACCGCTCACCCGCGGCCCGCGCGCACCCTGGCTCCGGACTGGGCCTGGCCATCGTCCGGCAGGTCGCCGAGGCTCATGGCGGGACGGCAGAAGCCGTACCGTGTCAAAGCGGCGCGACACTGCGCCTGGTACTGCCGGTGTGTATCGAACACGCGGAGCCTTAGGCGGCGCTCCGGCATCATCCGGCCGGTTACCGGCGACGGCCGCGGCGCCGATGGTGGTCCGTTCACGGCGAGACGTGGCGAGCTGACGGATAAGGCCTGGCAACGGCAGGTCATCATTTGAGACGCGTGGACCCTGAGACCGCGTGCGACGGCTCGGGGGAGGACCAGGGCGGGCCCTGATGCGGCGGGGGGCTGTGACGTGTGACGATGCTTCACGATATGTCTGAGACCCGTAACCTCCCCGAGGAGTACCCGAGGCTTGTCAGGCCCGTCGCGGGCCGGGTGGTCGCGGGTGTCGCCCAGGGCGCCGCCGCCCAGTTGCGGCTCGACCCGGTCGTGCTGCGGCTGGCCTTCGTGCTGCTCACCGTCGTCGACGGCCTGGGCTTCGTCGCCTATGCCGCCCTCTGGATGTTCACGCCCAAGGAACAGGTCCCCAAGGAACAGGTCAAGGGGCCCCAGCCCGGCCGCGACTGGGGCCAGCTCGCGGCGTACGGCGTGCTGTGGCTGGCGCTTGCCGCCTTCGCCTGGATGACGGGGGCGTCCAGCGGGGGATTCGGCACTTGGCCGATCGCCGTGGGTGGCATCGGCGCCCTGATCCTGTGGCAGCAGGCCGACCCCGGCCGGCGGCAGCGCTGGATGACCGGCGCGGTGAAGCAGGTCAGCACGACCTGGGTCCGTACGGGCATCGGGGCGCTGCTGGTGGTCGTCGGCGCGATCGGCTTCCTCGCCGCCAGCGGCGAGCTGGCGAAGGCGCGGACCGGCCTGGTCTTCACCGCCGTCGTCGTCGGCGGGATGCTGATGATCGCCGCGCCTTGGCTGGCCTCCCTCGTGAAGGAGCTCCAGCGCGAGCGGACCGAGCGCATCAGGCAGGAGGAGCGGGCCGAGGTGGCCGCCCACGTCCACGACTCGGTGCTGCACACCCTGACCCTCATCCAGCGCAACGCGGCCGACCCTCGCGAGGTGACCCGGCTCGCCCGGTCCCAGGAGCGCGAGCTGCGCAACTGGCTCTACCAGCCCAAGCAGGACGCCGACGCCACGCTCGCGGCAGCCGTACGGAGGGTCGCCGCCGAGGAGGAGGACGCTCACGGCGTGCCGATCGAGGTGGTCTGCGTGGGCGACTGCGAGCTGACCGAGGGACTCGTGGCCTTGCTCCACGCCGCCCGGCAGGCGATGGTGAACGCGGCCAAATACTCTGAATCTCCCGTGATTTCCGTCTACGCCGAGGTGGAGAGCGACGAGGTGACGGTGTTCGTCCGGGACCGGGGCAAGGGGTTCGTGCTCGACGACGTGCCGGAGGACCGGATGGGCATCCGCCAGTCGATCATCGGCAGGATGGAGCGCCATGGGGGAAGCGCCAGGGTCAGGACCGAGCCAGGCGACGGAACCGAGGTCATGCTGACCATGAAGAGGTCGTGAAGAGCCGTGAACGAGGTCGTGAGAAGCCGTGAAGAGGAACGCCGAATGAAGACCGTACGTGTGCTGATCGTCGACGACCACCGGCTGTTCCGATCGGGTGTGCGCGCCGAGCTGGGGCCGTCGATCGAGGTGATCGGCGAGGCCGAGGACGTGGACACGGCCGTCCGGGCGATCTCCGAGCTGGAGCCCGACGTCGTGCTGCTGGACGTTCACATGCCGGGCGGCGGCGGCCAGGAGGTGCTCAAGCGGGTCCTCGGGGCGGGCTCGCAGGTCCGGTTCCTCGCGCTGTCGGTGTCCGACGCGGCGGAAGACGTCATCGGCGTGATCAGAGGCGGAGCGAGGGGATACGTCACCAAGACCATCAACGGCACCGAGCTGACCGACGCCATCGTCCGGGTCTCGGAGGGCGACGCGGTCTTCTCGCCCCGGCTGGCCGGGTTCGTCCTGGACGCCTTCGCCTCCACGGAGGCGCCGCCGATCGACCCGGAGCTCGACTCGCTGACCCAGCGCGAGCGCGAGGTGCTGCGCCTGATCGCCCGCGGCTACGCCTACAAGGAGATCGCGAAGGAGCTGTTCATCTCCGTCAAGACGGTCGAGACGCACGTGTCGAGCGTGCTCCGCAAACTCCAGCTGTCCAACCGCCATGAGCTCTCCCGCTGGGCCACCGCCCGCCGCCTGGTGTAGGCCGGGTCCTCAGCTCCGCCGGCGGAACATCGCATGAGCGGCATATCTCAGGAAACAAAGCTATAAGCGATCGGGGACGAGGCGCCGCTCGGAGGTTCCCATGGGACGTGACGTACCAGCCATCGCGTTCACCCGGGAGGACCGCCGCCGCTACCGCGACAAGGTGCGCCGGTCGCTCGACGTGCTCGCCCAGATGTTGCGGGAGTCGCGGTTCGACGTCGAACGGCCGCTGGCGGGCCTGGAGATCGAGCTGAACCTGGTCGACTCCCGTGGCGAGCCGGCCATGAAGAACGCCGAGGTCCTGGCGGCCATCGCGGAGCCGGACTGGGCGACCGAGCTGGGCCAGTTCAACGTCGAGATCAACGTCGCCCCGCAGGAGCTCTCGGGAGACGGCGCCCGCCGTCTGGAGGATTCCGTACGGCGGCGCCTCAACCGAGCGCAGGAGCGGGCCGGGCCGGTGGGCGGCCACCTGATGCTCGTCGGCATCCTTCCGACGCTCCGCGAGTCCGACGTCAGTGAGGCGACCCTGTCGGCCAACCCGCGGTACAAACTGCTCAACGAGCAGATCTTCGCCGCCCGTGGGGAGGACCTGCACATCGCGATCGACGGGGTGGACCGGCTCGACACGTACGCCGACAGCATCACCCCGGAGGCGGCCTGCACGAGCGTGCAACTCCACCTGCAGGTGAGCCCGTCCGCGTTCGCCGATCACTGGAACGCCGCGCAGGCCATCGCCGGGCCACAGGTCGCGGTGGCCGCCAACTCGCCGTTCCTGTTCGGGAAGGAGCTGTGGCGGGAGACCCGGATCAGCCTGTTCGAGCAGGCCACGGACACCCGGCCCGAGGAGCTTAAGGCGCAGGGCGTGCGGCCGAGGGTCTGGTTCGGCGAGCGGTGGGTCACCTCGGTCTTCGACCTGTTCGAGGAGAACGTCCGCTACTTTCCCGCGTTGCTGCCCATCTGCGAGGACGAGGATCCGCGGAAGGTCCTCGACGGGGGCGGCACGCCGGAGCTTCACGAGCTGACCCTGCACAACGGCACGGTCTACCGCTGGAACCGGCCCGTCTACGCGGTGGTGGACGGCGTGCCGCATCTGCGGGTGGAGAACCGGGTGCTCCCGGCCGGGCCCACGGTCGCGGACATCGCGGCGAACGCGGCGTTCTACTACGGCCTGATGCGGGTGCTGCCGACGGCGGAGAGGCCGGTGTGGACCCGCATGTCCTTCGCCGCCGCCGAGGACAACCTGCGCGGGGCGGCCCGCCACGGCCTCGACGCGCGCCTCTACTGGCCGGGTCTCGGCGAGGTCCCCGCCGCCGAGCTCGTCCTGCGGCGGCTGCTTCCCCTGGCCTACGAGGGTCTTGACCTGTGGGGAGTGAATCCGGCCCAGCGCGACCGGCTGCTCGGCATCATCGAACGGCGCTGCGTCACCGGCCGAACGGGGGCGACCTGGCAGGTGGAGACCGTACGGGCTCTCGGCGGCGGATACGACGCCCTACGGGAGATGACCCTGCGGTACATCGAGCACATGCACACGAACGAACCGGTCCACACCTGGTCATATCCGGATTAATTGTGTGCATCGGCCCAAGGATCGGGCAGCATTGCGGGCGTGGCGCCTCGACTGATCGCTTCCCTCACGCTGGTCCTTGCCGTCGTGCTCGTGCTGACCGCCGCCTGCGGGCGGATCGCGCAGCGGCACTCGGCGGGCTCACCGCCCGGCACGGCGTCCGCGGCCCCGTGCAACGAGGCGGGGGAGGACTTCGCGAGCGACGTGAGGCTCGCCCGGTGCCTGACCGAATGGTTCTGGACGAAGCGGTTCGCCGCCAGCGGGAGGACCTATCAGCCGATCAAGGCATTCATCCCCTACCACGGCACGGGCGGCCCCGATTGCGGAGGCCAGCCGGCAGTGCCGGAAAACGCGTTCTACTGCCCGGCCGGGCACTTCATCGCGTTCGACGTGGACTGGCTGGAGTCGCTCTACAACGACATGGGCGACGGGGCGGTCTACGTGATCATTCCGCACGAGTTCGGGCATGCCGTACAGGCGCAGCTCATGAACGACTTCACCTACAACGTGGAGCGGGAGTTGCAGGCGGACTGCTACGCCGGAGGCACGCTCAGCGGGCTGCTCCAGGAAGGTCAGATCCGGGCCGACGAGGGCGACGACTCGGAGCTGCTCACCAGTCTCGCCGCCGCCGGAGACCCCACCGACGCCTGGTGGGCGCCGGACGCTCACGGCTCACCGGAGCAGCGGCAGGGATTCTTCGCCAAGGGCTTCCAACGGGGCGTCGGAGCCTGCTGACTCACCGCCCACCCCTGAGCGGCCCACAATGACGGTGTGACACGGAGGAGGGCATGACGTGGGCCGGGTGAATCCTCTGGTGCCGGCACTGGGCGTGCTCGTCGCCGCCAACGTGATGAACAACCGGATCGCCCCGCGGTGGGCCCCCGTGACGTCGGCCGTCGCCACCGGAGCCCTGGCCGCGATCGCCCGCCGGGGCGGGCTCACGTGGCCCGAGCTGGGCTTCCGCACGCCCCGGCGCGGCGCCGCGATCGGCGGGACGCTCGCCGCCGGGGTGGCGGCCGGCTACGCCGCGGGAGTCGCCCTTCCGCGCACCCGGCCCCTTTTCCACGACGAGCGGGCTCTCGCGCTGTCGCGCCGCCGCCTGCTGGAGGAGGCGCTGGTCCAGGTGCCCGCCGGGACCGTGCTGCTCGAAGAGGTGGCCTTCCGCGGCGTGCTTCCCGCCCTCCTCGGGAGGTCGGTCCCGGCTCGTACGGCTGTCGCCGCGTCGGCCGCCCTCTTCGGGCTGTGGCACGTGCTGCCCGCCCTCGACATGGCCCGCGCCAACCCCGCACTCGGCCGCCTGACATCGGGCGAGACGGGGGATGGCGTGGAGACCGCTCGTCTTGTCGCGGGGACCGTGGTGTCGACAGGCATCGCGGGTCTGCTCTTCCACGAGCTTCGCCGTCGTGGCGGTCTCCTTGCCCCGTCCGTGCTGCATGTCGCCACGAACTCGCTCGGTTACCTCGCCGCCCGCGCCGCCCGGCGGCTCAGCCCCCACCCCCCCGGCCGTGATCATGCAAGGGTTCCCGGCGGGGCCGTCTGAGGTGTGGAGATCCGATGCGTGATCATGCAAGGGTTCCTTCGGGCCGTCTTAGGTGCGGAGATCCGGTACGTGATCATGCACGGCTTCCTACGGGCACCGCTTGAGGTGCGGAGGTCCGATGCGTGATCATGCACGGGAGGCCTCCGTGCCAGATCGCGGACCGAGCATCCGCAGGTCAGACGTTAATCGGGGAATCTGTGCATGATCATCAACATGGGGGTGGCAGCTCGTTGGGGCTGCTGGGGAATCCCTGCATGATCACGCACGTGACCTCCGATGGTTAGGGGCGGAACAGGCCGCGGGCGGCGAGCTCGATGGTGACCAGCACGGCCACGGCCTCGGCGGCGATCAGCGCGATGAGCACGACGAGCTGCACCGCGCCAGCGTGAACGGGGTCGGCCCCGCCGAGCAGCATGCCGACGAACGCGCCGGGAAGGGTCACCAGGCCCACCGTCCTGGCCTGGTCGAGCGCGGGCACCAGCGCCTGGGCGGCGGCGGGCCGGCAGATCTCCAGCGCGGCCTCCCGGCCGGACAGCCCGATGGACAGGGCCGCCTCGACCTCGCCCCGCCGTACGGTCAGCTCGTCGAGCGCGCGGCGGCCCGCCAGCGAGGTGGCGGTCAGGCAGCCGCCGAGCACGATCCCGGTGATGGGGATGACCACGATGCCCTTCATGGGCAGCGTGCCGGTCACCGCCATCAGGCCCACGACGGGGACCGTGCCCGCGCCGACGGGCAGCGCGGCCCACCAGGCGGCCCGGCTCCGGACGATCCTCCGCCCGGCGGTGGCGGCCGCCACGCCGTACATGACCAGCAGGAACAGAAGTACGGCGGGCAGCCGGGCGACCGCCCAGACGATGATGAGCGAGACGGCGGCGAGTTGCGCGGCGGCCCGGACGGACGCCGTGACGATGGCCCTCGTATGCCCCAGGCGGCCGAGGACGCTGACGCCCGCACCGGCCAGGACCAGCAGGACCAGGACCAGGACGAGCCGAGGGGTCACCGGGAGCAGTGTGTTCACGCCATGATCCTGCCCGTGCTCTCCGCCCTTGGCCCCCGCGGATGGAGCACCATATGGCCCGGGTCAGGCGCTGACCACGACCTGGAAGGCCTCGGCGAACGTGCCTTCGGGGAGGCCCGCGGTCGCGGCGTTGGCGGCGAGCCAGCCTCTGATCATGCCGTCGAGGTCCTCCACGTGGGCGGTCTGGCTCTCATGGGCGCGCAGCGCGGCGATCTTGCGGTCGACGGTCGCCGTGACGTCGACGTAGTGGTCGGGCGTCATGGTGCCCATCAGCCAGACCTCGCGGACCGTCCAGGCGTCGAGTCCCTCGTCAGCCAGCAACTCGGGGAACGCGTAGGGGTTGCGGGCGTCGGGGTAGACGGCGTCGAGGGTGGCTCCGCCGACGGCCCGGTGGTCCGGGTGGCTCGGACCCAGACGGGCGTAGTTGCGCTCGGGCGTGGAGGTGATCACGAGATCGGGCCTGACCTGCCGGATCACCCGCGTGATGTCGCGCCGGAGGCCGAGGGTCTGCTCGACCACACCGTCCTGGTGGCCGAGGAAGCGGAGGTCGCTGACGCCGACGCACTTGGCGGCGGCCGTCTGCTCGGCGCGGCGCCGCGCGGCCATGCCGCCGTTGTCGAGATCCCGGTCGAAGCCGCCCGCGTCGCCGTCGGTGACCAGGCAGTACACGACCTGCGCCCCCGCGTCGGAGAGCTTGGCGATCGTCCCGGCTCCGCCGAAGTCGATGTCGTCGGGGTGCGCGGTCACTACCAGCACCGTTGTGATCTCAGCGTCATCCAGCATGGGCTGGCCTCCTCCTGGTCCGGCAACTCACCTTAAAGGGGGCTTCTCTGGAGGGCGGGCACCGGATGTCGGTGGACGGTCATACCCTTAGTCACGTGTCCACCCGAGCCGCCACCCACCCCTTGCTCGACGGCCTCAACCCGCAGCAGCGGGAGGCCGTCCTCCACCAGGGCAGTCCCCTGCTGATCGTCGCGGGAGCGGGCTCCGGCAAGACGCGGGTCCTGACCCACCGCATCGCCTACCTGCTGGCCGAGCGCGGTGTGCAGCCGGGGGAGATCCTCGCGATCACCTTCACCAACAAGGCCGCTCGCGAGATGAAGGACCGGGTCGACCGGCTCGTCGGGCCGAGGTCCAAGGCCATGTGGGTGATGACCTTCCACAGCGCGTGCGTGCGGATCCTGCGCCGGGAGGCCAAGCGGCTGGGCTTCCCCAGCAGCTTCTCGATCTACGACCAGGCCGACTCGCAGCGGCTCATGGCGCTGGTGTGCCGGGAGCTCGACCTGGATCCCAAGCGCTACCCGCCGCGGTCGTTCTCGGCCCAGGTCAGCAACTTCAAGAACGAGCTGATCGACTACGAGACGGCGGCGGAGCGGGCCCAGACCCATCTGGAGCGCACGCTCGCCGAGGCGTACCGGACCTACCAGCAGCGGCTCACCGAGGCCGGCGCGATGGACTTCGACGACCTCATCATGCTGACGGTCGCCCTGTTCCAGCTCTTCCCCGAGGTGGCCGAGCACTACCGGCGGCGGTTCCGGCACGTGATGGTCGACGAGTATCAGGACACCAACCACGCGCAGTACACGCTGGTCCGCGAGCTGGTCGGCCGGCCGGAGGTGCGGACCGCCGACGGCGACGTCGTGAGGGAGGGCGTCGAGCCCGCCGAGCTGGTCGTCGTGGGCGACGCCGACCAGTCGATCTACGCGTTCCGCGGGGCGACGATCCGCAACATCCTCGAGTTCGAGCGTGACTACCCCGACGCGCGGACGATCCTGCTGGAGCAGAACTACCGCTCCACGCAGACGATCCTGAACGCGGCGAACGCGGTGATCTCCCGCAACGAGAGCCGCAAGCCCAAGAACCTGTGGTCCGACCAGGGCGCCGGGGCGAAGATCGTCGGATACGTCGCGGACAACGAGCACGACGAGGCCATGTTCGTCGCGCAGGAGGTGGACCGGCTCAGCGACGACGAGGGGATCACCCCGGGCCAGGTGGCCGTCTTCTACCGGACCAACTCGGCCTCCCGTGTCTTCGAGGAGATCTTCATCCGCACCGGCCTGCCGTACAAGGTCGTGGGCGGGGTGCGGTTCTACGAGCGCAAGGAGGTCAAGGACCTGCTCGCCTACCTGCGGGTCCTGGCCAACCCGAGCGACACGGTGTCGCTGCGGCGCATCCTCAACGTGCCCAAGCGCGGCATCGGCGACCGGGCCGAGGCGATGATCGAGGCCTTCGCGACCAGAGAGCGGATCAGCTTCTGGGAGGCGCTCCAGCGGGCCGGCGAGGCCCCCGGCCTCGCCACCCGGTCGCTCAACGCGATCAGGGAGTTCACGGCGATGCTGGAGGATCTGCGGGCCAAGGAGCTGCCGCTGTCCGACCTCGCCGAGGAGGTGCTGAACGGCACGGGCTACCGCACCGAGCTGGAGACCTCCGGCGACCCCCAGGACGAGAGCCGCCTGGAGAACCTCAACGAGCTGATCTCGGTGGCCGCCGAGTTCGAGGAGGCCAACCCGGACGGCACGCTGGTCGACTTCCTGGAGCAGGTGTCGCTCGTCGCCGACGCCGACCAGATCCCCGAAGGGGAGGACCACGGCGGCGTCGTCACGCTGATGACGCTGCACACCGCCAAGGGCCTGGAGTTCCCCGTCGTGTTCCTCACCGCGATGGAGGACGGCGTCTTTCCCCACATGCGCTCGCTCGCCGACGCCAAGGAACTGGAGGAGGAGCGCCGCCTGGCCTACGTGGGAATCACGCGCGCCGAGCAGCGGCTCTACCTCTCCCGCGCGGCCGTGCGCACCTCCTGGGGCGCGCCGTCGTTCAACCCGGCCTCCCGGTTTCTCTCGGAGGTGCCTGGCGACCTCGTCGACTGGCGCAGTGACCCGGCCAAGAACGCCTGGTCCGCCGCCACGTCTCCCCGGTCCCGTACGGCTCCCGCCCCCAGGACGGGCGGCCGGGAGATCCCGAACCTGACACCGGGAGACAGGGTCACCCACGACACGTTCGGCCTCGGCACGGTGGTCGCCGTGGAAGGCATCGCGGAGAAGACCCGAGCGAAGATCGATTTCGGTAGCGAAGGCGAGAAGACACTTCTTCTGGCCTACGCCAAGGTCGAGAAGATCTGACTCCACCGCCCGCGAACCGGCTGACGCGGGACCCTTTGGCCGACATGGAAAGTGGAGGAGCCGGAAGCCCGGCGTGCGGCGAAGCGGCTGGCGCGGGACCTTTCGCCGACATGGAAACGGGAGGCCAGGTGCCGTGGCCTCCCGCTTCAGTGTTACCGGCGGTCAGTCGCCCAGGTTGATGTAGTCGGGCATCTCCGGCACGGTGCCGTCGATGTCGGAGACGTCGGCCACCTGGTCGGACGGCGGAGGCGTGATGTGGATCTTGGAACCCCACCCGGTGAACGTGAGGGTGCCGGCCACGTCGAGGGTGAAGCTGACCTTCTTGGTCTTGTACTTCAGGCTCGTCGAGGTCGACAGCCGGCGCACCAGGCTGTCGGAGCCGACCCAGAGCTTCCAGGAGACGACCGTCTTACGGCTTTCCGGCCCGAGAGCCTTGAGCTCGTTCTTGAGGGACGGCGTCGAAGCGGCGAGCTGCTGCAGGGTGATCGCGCCGCGGTAGAGCGTCGTCTTGGCCCCGCCGATCACACCGCCGTTGCCGTGGGCCTTGGCGGTGGCGAGCACGGCCTTGAGCGCCTGGGGGTTCAGCGGGTTGATGAAGTTGTTGCCCGCGACGGAGCCCGCCGCGTCGCCGCCGGGCATCCGGAGCCACGTCTTCCCGTCGGGAAGGGCGTCGGCGTACACGCCGCCGGAGACGTAGGTCTTCTTCTTCACGGTGATGGTCCGGGTCGGGTCGTCGAGGCCCTGAAGGTCGCCTTCGTCCCCGAGCGAGCCGCCGAAGTCGATCTTCGCCGTGACGTCGCTCGCGGAGACGCCGGCCCTGGCGAACTCGACGTCGCCCTTCTGGCGGAGCTTGACCGAGGAGAAGCCGCCGATGCTGATCTTCCCGACGGACGTGAAGTGAACGCCGTGCCCGGCGACGAACTGCTTCTTGAGCGCGGCGACCGGGTCGGCGGCGCCGGCCTGCGCGTGGGCGGGCGCCGCGACCGCGGGCGCGATTAGCGTGGCTGTAGCGGCGCATGCCAAAGCGGCGATTGTTCGCCTCATTGGGGGGTTCCTCCCGTAAATGCCCCTCGTTCTTCGAGAGGTGACCCGGAAATCTTGCCGAGCCGTAATCACGGAAAAGTCACGAAACTCAACGTTTGCTGTGAGTTTTTAGTTGATTAACGGAATTGGTCCGCATGGCAGGGCCGTACGGCGGCGCCGGTCGGGGCTGCGGTTACGCTTCGGGCAGCGGGCACCATCTGGGAGGACTTCATGGAAGCCAGGATCCGGGTCGTCATAGCGAAGCCGGGGCTCGACGGACATGACCGCGGAGTCAAGGTCGTGGCGCGGGCACTGCGTGACGCGGGCATGGAGGTCGTCTACACGGGGCTGCACCAGACGCCCGAGCAGATCGTCAAGACCGCCATCCAGGAGGACGCGGCGGCCATCGGCCTGTCCATCCTCTCCGGTGCCCACATGACGCTCTTCGCCCGGCTCATCGAGATCCTCCGCGAGGAGGACGCCGAGGACATCGTCGTGTTCGGCGGTGGCATCATCCCGGAGGCGGACATCCCGGAGCTCCAGAAGATGGGCGTCGCGCGGATCTTCACGCCCGGCGCCACGACGCAGGAGATCGTGGACTGGGTCCGTACGGCGGTGCCCGCCTGAGGCGGGGTCACGGTCGCGCCGCGAAGCGTGCGATGGGGTTCACGAGCGTCCCGGCGAACTGAAGGGCGGCCGACGGGCCGGCCAGGTCGACCATCTGCCGGTTGCCGCGCAATCGCAGCCGGTTGAGGCAGGACAGCGGGAACTCTCCGGCGAACATGTCGTACCGCTCGAACTTCCCGGCCGGCCACGGGACGGACGCCTGATAGCGGGACACGCTGAATGACACCACCCGCCCGCGCTGTCCCTTAGACACCGATTAGACACCGATGTGGGCGCGGCCATACCAGAAAGAGGGGGAGCGGAGTGACCATCGAGACCTATCGGGACGCCTGGGGGATCCCGCATCTGCGAGCCGGGAGCGCGCACGAGCTGGCCTTCGCACAGGGGCGCGACGTCGCGATCGACCGGGCCTGGCAGATCGAGGTCGAGCGGCACCGTTCGGAGGGCACCACCGCCGCCTTCCTCGGCGCCGCCGCCGTACCCTGGGACCGCTTCGCCCGGCAGGCCCGGCTGGACGACACCGCCCGCCGCTGTTTCGACCGCCTCGACGCGGACACCGGCGCGTGGGTCAGGAGCTACGTCGACGGAGTCAACGACGGGCTCGCCGAGGGAGCGCGCCGGGCACCGGAGTTCGCCGCCACCGGACTGGCCCCCGGCCGCTGGGAGCCGTGGACGCCGCTCGGACTCTGGCTGTCCACGCACATCCTCTTCGCGAACTTCCCCGCCAAACTCTGGCGCGAGGAGGTCGCCCGCAGCCTTGGCGACGAGGCCATCCGGCTGTTCGCCCACGACGGCCCGCCCGGCGCGTCCGGGAGCAACGGCTGGATCCTCAGCGGCGCCCGCACCATCACCGGAGCCCCCCTCATCGCGGGCGACCCGCACCGGGTGATCGAGGACCCCGGCGTCTACCAGCAGGTCCACCTGTCGTGCCCCGAGTTCGACGTCGTGGGGCTGGCCGTCCCGGGCGTTCCCGGCATCGCCCATTTCGGGCACACCGGCACGGTGGCCTGGGCCATCACCAACGCCATGGCCGACTACCAGGATCTCTACCGGGAGCGCCTCCGGAGGCGGGGAGGAGAGGTCGAGGCCCTCGGCCCGGACGGCTGGCGGCCCGCCTCGGTCCACGTCGAGACCATCGAGGTGGCGGGCGGCGATCCCGTCCAGGTCGAGGTCATCGAGACCGACCGCGGCCCCCTGGTGATCGGCGGCGCGGGGGCTGACGGGGAGGGGCAGGGAATCAGTCTCCGCTATCCTCCGCGAGTGCGTGAGGACGTGGGCTTCCGCGCTCTCCCCGCGCTGCTCAGAGCGGCCACCGTCGCCGACGTGGATCGGGCGCTCGACCTGTGGGCGGAGCCCGTCAACGTCGTGCAGGCCGCGGACACCGAGGGCGGTCTGCTGCACCGGGTGGCCGGCATGGTGCCGCTCCGCCATCGGGACAACGGGTTGCGCGTCGTGCCCGCGTGGGATCCCGCCCACGAGTGGCACGGCTGGCACGAGCCGTTGCCTCGTGCGGAGGTCGACGATGTCGCGGTGATGGCGAACCAGCGGGGCCTGGCCGAGCCGCTCGGTGTCGACTTCGCCGCCCCCCACCGGGCCGAGCGGATCCGCCACCTGCTGGACGGGTCGGCGGCCTGGTCCGCCAAGGACGTCACAGCCATCCACACCGACACCTTCCTGAGTTCGGCCCGGTCGCTGCTGGACCTGCTGGCCGGACTGGACGGCCTGACCCCCGACGCCGCACGCCTTCGGGAGCGGTTGCTGCGCTGGGACGGCCGGATGGAGGCCGACAGCGGCGACGCCACCTTGTACGCTGCTGTGCGAGCGGGGGTGGTGCGGCGGCTGGCCGCTCATCCCGCGCTGGCCGGGCTGGCCGAGACCGCGTCGCGGTATTCCGAAATCTTCCAGCCATGGGTCCTGCTGGTCCGGCGGATCGCGTTCGCCCTGGAAGGCGTGCTGACCACCGAACTGCTGCCCGGCATCGACACGCCCGGCGTCGTCAGGGCCGCCATCGAGGACGTCGCCTTAACTGCCGCGGCGGAGGCCGGGACCGGGGAGGTGCTGCCGCGGTGGGGAGAGGTGCACCGGCTCGCCCCATGGCAGGCGCTGCCGGGGCTGACGCATGAGGTATGGCCGGGCCTGTCCGGCGACCATGACTGCGTGCTCGCGACGTCCAGCGTGCCCGGCATCACCGACCACGCCGCACGCGGACCCGCGGCCCGCTACGTCTGGGACCTCGCGCGGCGTGAGGACAGCCTCTGGGTCGTCCCGTTCGGGGCCTCCGGCGTACCCGGCGACGCCCACCACCGCGACCAGTTGCCGCTGTGGCTGCGCGGAGAGTTCGTCCCCGTGATCACGGACTGGAACCACCTCACCGAGGAGAGACATGACCGCTGACGCCTCTCCCGCTGAAGCCCACCCACGCTCCTGTCCGACTGCCTCGCGTACGCGCCGGCGGACCCGAGCCGGCGGCGGGATCGTGGCCGAGCCCGACGCCCGCAACGACAAGGCGATCGCGCGCCTGATCCAGATGGGATTCGCGCCGGGACGGAGATAGATCTTCCCGGCAAGCGGGCCCGGCTGGTCTTCCTTAACCGGTCGTCATGGGCGCTCGGCACGTCCCGATATCGGTTTAGGACAATTCGCCCAACCCTGCCGTATATCCCATGTCCTTGGCAAGGCTTTACCAGGACCCCATGACGTGGCCATGTCTGTGCTGCGGCTAGGCTTCATGCGCGGAATCGCCGGGCGGGGACCACAGCCTGGCCTCGACATCAAAGGACGGACCCTCGTGGACCTGTTCGAACATCAGGCGAAGGAGCTCTTCGCGGAGTACGGCATCCCGGTGCCGCGCGGCATCGTCGCGCACACCGCGGAGGAGGCGCGCGCGGCTGCGGAGCAGCTCACCGGCCGCGTTGTCGTCAAGGCCCAAGTCAAAACCGGCGGGCGTGGCAAGGCCGGCGGCGTGAAGGTCGCGGACGACGCCGCCGACGCCTACCAGAAGGCGACGCAGATCCTCGGCATGGACATCAAGGGCCACACGGTCCACAAGGTTCTGATCGAGGAGGCCAGCCAGATCGCCGAGGAGTACTACTTCTCCTTCCTCCTCGACCGCGCCAACCGGACCTTCCTCGCCATCTGCTCGGCGGCCGGCGGAATGGACATCGAAGAGGTCGCGCACACCGCGCCGGAGAAGGTCGCCAAGATCCCGGTGAGCCCCATCACGGGAGTTCACCGCGACAAGGCCCGCGAGATCGCCGTGGCCGGTGGCCTGCCGCCGCAGTCGATCGAAGGCGCCGCCGAGCTCATCGAGAAGCTCTGGGCCGTCTTCGTCGACGAGGACGCCTCGCTCGTCGAGGTCAACCCGATGATCCTGTCGGCCGACGGCCAGGTGAAGGCCCTCGACGGCAAGGTCACCCTCGACGAGAACGCGAGCTTCCGCCAGCCCGAGCACTCGGCCTACGTCGACAAGGCCGCCGAGGACCCGCTTGAGGCGAAGGCCAAGGAGAAGCACCTCAACTACGTCAAGCTCGACGGCACGGTCGGCATCATCGGCAACGGCGCGGGCCTGGTCATGTCCACGCTGGACGTCGTGGCCTACGCGGGCGAGGCCTACCCCGGCCAGCCCAAGCCGGCCAACTTCCTCGACATCGGCGGCGGCGCCTCGGCCGAGGTCATGGCCAACGGCCTGGAGATCATCCTCTCCGACCCGTCGGTCAAGTCGGTGTTCGTGAACGTCTTCGGCGGCATCACCGCCTGCGACGCCGTCGCCAACGGCATCGTCTCAGCGTTCCAGCTGCTGGAGAGCCGCGGCGAAGCGGTGACCCACCCGCTGGTCGTACGGCTGGACGGCAACAACGCCGCTCTCGGGCGGCAGATTCTCGCCGACGCCGCGCTGCCGCGCGTCGAGCTGGTGGACACTATGGACGATGCGGCCAAGCGCGCCGCCGAGCTCGCCGCGGTAGGTGCGTAATGGCTATCTGGCTCACTGACAGTAGCAAGATCATTGTTCAGGGCATGACCGGCGCGGAGGGCACCAAGCACACCCGCCGCATGCTGGCCTCCGGCGCCAAGGTCGTCGGCGGTGTCAACGCCCGCAAGGCCGGCACCGTCCACGAGGGGCTGCCCGTCTTCGGGACCGTCGCCGAGGCCATCGAGAAGACCGGCGCGGACGTGTCCGTCGTCTTCGTGCCCCCGGCGTTCACCAAGGACGCGGTCAAGGAGGCCATCGACGCCGAGATTCCGCTCTGCGTGGTGATCACCGAGGGCGTTCCGGTCCACGACACCACCGAGTTCTGGGCCTACGCCGTGTCCAAGGGCCACAAGACCCGCATCATCGGGCCGAACTGTCCCGGCATCGCCTCTCCGGGCGCGTCCAACGCGGGCATCATCCCTGCGGACATCACGACCCCGGGCCGCATCGGCCTGGTCTCGAAGTCCGGCACGCTGACCTACCAGCTCATGTACGAGCTGCGGGACTTCGGCTTCTCCACGGCCGTCGGCATCGGCGGCGACCCGGTCATCGGCACGACGCACATCGACGCGCTCCAGGCGTTCCAGGATGACCCGGGCACCGACGCGATCGTGATGATCGGTGAGATCGGCGGCGACGCCGAGGAGCGGGCCGCGGCGTACATCGAGCAGCACGTGACCAAGCCGGTCGTGGCCTACGTGGCGGGCTTCACCGCTCCGGAGGGCAAGACCATGGGCCACGCGGGCGCGATCGTGTCCGGCTCGGCCGGCACGGCCCAGGCCAAGAAGGAGGCCCTGGAGAAGGTCGGCGTCCGCGTCGGCAAGACTCCCAGCGAGACCGCCCGCCTGATGGGCGAGATCATGCGCTCCCTCGGCTGACCCCACCCCCGGTGGTGATCATGCGCGGATTCCTGAACGGGTAGGTTGACCTGCGCATTCGGCCTTCGTGACCTTGCACACTCTTCCGAGGTGCAAGGTCACGAGCGTTATATGCCCACGTCACCGGCGATGCGCGGGAATCTGTGCATGATCACGCAGGAGGTGCATGATCACGCCGGTTGCGTGGGGAACGGGACGGCGTGGCTGCGTGGAAAGAGCGGCCCGGGCTGGGAGCATGGGGTAGCGTGACGGCCCTTCTCGACCAGCTACGGACCGCCCCTCGTGCGGTCCTCAGCCGTTTCCCCTTCGGCGACGACGAGGAGACCCGCCGTCCTCTCCCGGTCTCCGGCATGCTTGCCGCCGTCTGGACCCTCGGCGCCGGCCTCGCGGTCCTCACCACGTTGACGCTGGCCGGGTGGATCGCCGCGCCGCGCAGTGCCTTCGGCGCGGGCCTCCCCGGCGTGTTCCGTACGGCATGCCAGCTCTGGCTCGCCGCCCACCACGCCGGGTTCGCGATCCCCGGAGGGCGCGTCGGCCTGCTGCCCCTCGGGCTGATGATCCTGCCGGGCACGCTGCTCTACCGGGCCGGTCTGTGGATGGCGCGCGACGCCGACCTCCGGCTGCGCATGCCTGCCCGGCTGCCGAAGGGCACGCCCCGCGACGTGGAGAACGCCCGCCGCCGTGCGCAACTCCTGCTGGTCGCCCAGGCGGGCATCTCGCTGGCCGCGCCGTACGCGCTGCTCGCGGGAGTGATCTCGCTCGTCGCCCGCAACGAGGTCACGCAGCCGTTCCTCGGAGAGGCGCTCGTCAGCCATCTGGTGCTGGCCTTCCTGGCGGGCTCGGTGGCCACCGCCCGCACGATCGGCCCCTGGCGGTCGATGCTCCGTCTGCTCCCCGAGCGTCCCCGCTCGGTCGTCGTCGGTACGGCTGTCGCGGTGTCGGTGCTGCTCGCCGCCGGGATGCTGCTGGTGCTCGCGGCGATCGTGGTGAACTTCGGCGAGGTCCAGAGGCTGTCCGACGTCCTCAGCCCCGGGTTCGTCGGCGGGCTGCTGCTCCTGCTGCTGGAGGGGCTCTACCTGCTCAACGCGGTCATCTGGGGCCTGTCATACATCGCGGGGCCCGGGTTCGCCATCGGCACCGGGACGCTGGTGGCGCCGACCGGCGTGAAGCTGAGCGCGGTCCCCACGCTGCCCCTCCTGGGGGCCCTGCCGATGTCGGGCACGTCGCCGACCTGGGTCATGGCGGTGATCGCCGTGCCGTTCGTGGCGGGGGCGATAGCGGGCGTCGTGGTGGTGCGCATCGCGCCGACACCGACGATCGAGGCCGCGCCGCTGTGGGGGTTCGCGTGCGGGGTGTGCTCGGGAGCCACGGCGGGGGTGCTGGCCGCCCTGTCCGGCGGCCCGCTGGGCGGGGCCAGGCTGTCCGCCGTGGGGCCGTCCCCCTGGGAGGTGGCGCTCTCGGTCACGCTGGAGGTGGGCGTGGCGGCGGGCATCTCGGCCGGGATCGCCAACCTGTGGCTGATCTCGCGACGGCCGCTCGCTCCTCCCGAGCCCGTGCGGAAGGCGGGAGCGGTGATCGCCAAGGCGGCGGGCCGGGTCCGGGTGGCGGACAAGAACGCCCGCGTGCTCCCCGGCCACTGGTTGGACGCCACCGAGGCCGATACCCAGCCGATCCCAGTGATCAAGGATGACTGGACGGACGAGCATGCCGCCGCCACCGCCGAGACGTTCGACGACATCCGGTCCAGGCGACCCGACAGTCCCAAAAGTCCGAGCCGCTCCAGTCGTCCCCCTCGTCCCGGCGGTCCCGACCGGCCACGCAGGGACATCGTGGACGAGTCCGACGACCGCGGCGGCCATGTGATCTATGTGGACCCGTACGCGTGGGACCGAGACTAGTGCCCTGACCGTCGAGGTTTGCCCGGAAGGAGCGGTGTCCAGGGTGGTGCATCGCAAGGCGGAGGAGGAGGTCGTAGCGGAGCCTACGAGCGACGACGACAACGCGGCGAAGCGCCGCCCTGGGCGACGCGACGGGGCAAAGATTGACGGGAGGGGCACTAGGCCGGGGCGGGGATGCCTGCCGGCCAGGGGACGCCTAGCTTCTGCTCGAAGGCATGCTTGAACTGGTCGGAGCACTCCTGCTGGGCCTCGACCGTCCCCGCGCCCTTCCGGCACTCGGTGTAGGCGGAGATCTCGGCCGAGAAGTAGAGCTGG
This sequence comes from Planotetraspora sp. A-T 1434, assembly GCF_025420585.1. Taxonomy (GTDB): domain Bacteria; phylum Actinomycetota; class Actinomycetes; order Streptosporangiales; family Streptosporangiaceae; genus JAOEGB01. The sequence goes on from NZ_JAOEGB010000001.1 coordinate 116,950, forward strand.
ACGGCGGTCGTCCCGGCGCCCAGCAGGAAGGCGATGGAGGAGATCACGAGCGCGCTCGTGGCCATCCCGACCCTCTGCCGCCCACGCTGCAGGGAACGCAGGTCGCGGATCGCGATGATGATCCCGAACACGGACAGCGCCAGCCCGGCCGCGGGCAGCATCAACGTGAAGACCAGCGCCATGATGGCAAGGGTGAGTGCCCTGCGGCCTCCCGTCTCGGGGGCCGACATCTGGAGGGGTGTTGTCACGATCTCCTCGCCTCGCGCTCCGCCGGGCTGGACCGGCGTGGGTCATAGTGGCCGGCGCCCGATACCCTTTTACCTGCGTCGAGGGATGCTCGCCTCCAAGCGATCATCTCTCGACAATCACCTGTGAAACGCAGCCCGCTCACGAAGGAGTTCCGCCCTGTCCTTCCGGCTCGTGGTCCTCGTCTCCGGTTCGGGGACCAACTTACAAGCCCTTCTGGATGCCACGACCAGCGAGGCGTTCGGCGCCCGGGTTGTGGCCGTCGGCGCCGACCGCGACGGGATCGAGGGGCTGGCCCGGGCGGAGCGGGCCGGGGTCCCGACGTTCGTCGTGCGGGTCGGCGACCACGCCGGCCGCGACGAGTGGGACGAGGCCCTCGCGGCGCGCATCGCCGAACACAGGCCCGACCTCGTGGTCTCGGCGGGATTCATGAAGATCCTCGGCCACCGCGTCCTCGGGGCGTTTCCCGTGGTCAACACCCATCCGGCGCTGCTGCCGTCCTTTCCGGGGGCGCACGCCGTCCGGGACGCGCTGGCGTACGGCGTGCGGGTCACCGGCTGCACGGTCCATCTGGTCGACTCGGGCGTCGACACCGGCCCGGTGATCGCCCAGCAGGCGGTCGACGTCGCGGACGACGATGACGAGGAGTCGCTCCACGAGCGGATCAAGACCGTCGAGCGCGGGCTGCTCGTCGAAGTCGTCGGCCGCATGGCCCGCGACGGCTGGACGGTGACCGGCCGGGAAGTCCGCCTCGGGCGGCAGAAAGCCAGCCGCGAGGGCAGCCGGACAGGCGGCCTCGACGGCAAGGAGTCCCAGCGACAAGGGAGGACCACGAAGTGACCCGCATCGCCATCCGGCGCGCGCTGATCGCGGTATACGACAAGACGGGGCTGGAGGAGCTGGCCCGGGGGCTCGAGGCCGCGGGCGTGGAGATCGTCTCGACCGGTGGCACCGCCGCCAAGATCGCGTCCTTCGGCGTGCCGGTGACCAAGGTGGAGTCGCTGACCGGCTTCCCGGAGTGCCTGGACGGCCGGGTCAAGACCCTGCACCCGCGCGTCCACGCCGGCCTGCTCGCCGACGGGGAGAACCCGTCGCACGTCAAGCAGCTCGAAGAGCTGGAGATCGAGCCGTTCCAGCTCGCGGTGGTGAACCTCTACCCGTTCGCTGAGACGGTCGCCTCGGGCGCGTCCGACGCCGAGTGTGTCGAGCAGATCGACATCGGCGGCCCGGCCATGATCCGCGCCGCCGCGAAGAACCACGGCACCGTGGCCGTGGTCGTCGACCCGTCGGCGTACGGGCAGGTGCTCGCCGCGGTCGCCGAGGGCGGCTTCCTGCTGACCGAGCGGCGGCGGCTCGCCGCGGTCGCCTACGCGCACACCGCCTCCTACGACGTCGCGGTCGCCTCGTGGTTCGCCAGCGTGTACGCCGGGCAGGGGGCGGAGTGGCCGGACTTCATGGGCGCCACCTGGGAGCGCAAGGCAGCGCTGCGCTACGGCGAGAACCCGCACCAGCGGGCCGCCCTCTACACCGGCCAGACCGGCGGCCTGGCCAACGCCGAGCAGCTGCACGGCAAGGAGATGTCCTACAACAACTACGTGGACGCCGACGCCGCGTGGCGGGCGGCCTGGGACTTCGCCGAGCCCTGCGTGGCGATCATCAAGCACGCGAACCCGTGCGGCATCGCCGTCGGCGCCGACGTGACCGAGGCCCACCGCAAGGCGCACGAGTGCGACCCGGTGTCGGCCTACGGCGGCGTGATCGCGGTCAACCGGGAGGTCACGCGCGAGCTGGCCGAGCAGATCGCCCCGATCTTCACCGAGGTCGTCGTGGCGCCCTCGTTCGCCCCCGAGGCGCTGGCCGTGCTGCGGGAGAAGAAGAACATCCGGCTGCTCGCCTGCCCGGAGGGCCCGGCGGGCGCCGCCGAGTTCCGCCGGATCGACGGCGGCCTGCTGGTCCAGACCGTCGACCGGGTGGACGCGCCCGGCGACGACCCGGCGACGTGGGAGCTCAAGACCGGCACGGCGGCGTCGCCCGAGGTGCTGGCCGACCTGGCGTTCGCCTGGAAGGCCTGCCGTTCGGTGAAGTCGAACGCCATCCTGCTGGCCTCCGGCGGCGCGACTGTGGGCGTCGGGATGGGCCAGGTCAACCGGGTCGACTCCGCGCGTCTCGCGGTCAGTCGGGCCGGCGATCGCGCGGCCGGATCGGTGGGCGCGTCGGACGCGTTCTTCCCGTTCCCCGACGGTCTCCAGGTCCTGGCGGAGGCGGGGGTCAAGGCGATCGTCGAGCCCGGCGGCTCGATCCGCGACGAGGATGTCATCGCGGCCGCCGAGGAGGCCGGCATCACGCTCTACTTCACCGGCACCCGGCACTTCTTCCACTGATCCCTTTGATCCATCGCGTACGGCTGCCGCCGCAAACCATCAGGCGGCAGCCGTACCTGGACGAAACGGGTCCGGGCATCGGCGGGCGCGGGTTAGCCTGGGAGGCCCTTGGGAGCGTCTGACAAATGCTGCCCGTCGCGAGCCTGAGCCGCGCGCAGCAGGGCTTGATTTGTCGGGCACGACCTAACCCACCCCGCCCTGGAGTCCCCCCATGCCCATGCTCGAACCGGTCCTGAGCTCCCTCGCGACGGTGTTCGTCACGATGAACGCGCTGTGGAGCAGCCCGGTCGCGCTCATTCCCCTCGCGCTCGCCGCCGCCTACTTCGGATGGCGGATCGTGGAGTTCATCCCGGTCACCCGGCGAATCCTCGAGCGCCGCGAAGGCGGCAGCTAGCAAAGGGAGCGCCGCGAAAGTGCCGACTAGGAACGCATGGAAGGATGGGGAGCCATGAGCGCGCAGATTCTGGATGGCAAGGCCACCGCCGCGAAGATCAAGGCCGACCTGGCGGGACGGGTGGCGGCGCTGGCGGAGCGGGGGATCACCCCCGGTCTCGGCACGATCCTGGTCGGTGACGACCCGGGAAGCCAGATCTACGTCGCGGGCAAGCACCGTGACTGCGCGGAGGTCGGCATCGCGTCGATCCGCAGGGACCTTCCGGACACGGCGAGCCAGGCCGAGGTGGAGGCCGCGATCGACGAGCTCAACGCCGATCCCGCCTGCACCGGCTACATCATCCAGCTCCCGCTGCCCCGCCACCTGGACACCCAGTCCCTGATCGAGCGGATGGACCCGGGGAAGGACGCCGACGGCCTGCACCCGGTCAACCTGGGCCGGCTCGTCCACATGGTCGACGCCCCGCTGCCGTGCACCCCGCGCGGCATCGTGGTCCTGCTTCAGGAGTACGGCGTGCCGACCAAGGGCGCCGAGGCGGTCGTGATCGGCCGGGGGATCACGGTGGGCCGCCCGCTGGGCCTCCTGCTGACCCGCCGCACGGAGAACGCCACGGTGACCCTCTGCCACACCGGCACCCACGACCTGGAGTCCCACGTCCGGAACGCCGACATCGTCGTGGCCGCCGCCGGAGTGCCGGGGCTGATCACGGCCGACATGGTGAAGCCGGGCGCGGCCGTGCTCGACGTCGGCGTGTCCCGCGTGGACGGAAAGATCGCCGGTGACGTGGCGCTCGACGTCAAGGACGTGGCCGGGTTCGTCGCCCCGAACCCTGGCGGTGTCGGGCCGATGACGCGAGCGATGCTGCTGACGAACGTGGTCGAGGCGGCCGAGCGGCGGTAAGCCTCGTCTGGGGCTGCGCGGGCGCGTGTAGCTGCTGCGCGAGCCACGGCAGCGCTTCGGGAAGCTCCCGGTTCCACGTGGCGAAGTTGTGCCCGCCGCTCGGCAGGATGAGCGACGCCGCCTGCATGGGGGCCTTGACCGCCTTTAGGAACTGCTCGGTCGTCTTGTAGTCGGCCTCCCCGTGCTTGCTGGTCGTGACCAGCACGGAGACCGGCGGGGCGGGCAGGTGTGCGAGCCGCCACATCAGGTCGTTCTCGTCCTGCAACTGCCGGCTGCCGCCGAAGAGATCTCCGGTCGTGACGTCGGTCAGCGCGTGGAAGTAGCCGGAGAGCGACACGGCGGCCGAGAACGCGTCCGGGTGGCGCATGCTGAGCTTGAGCGCGCAGTAGCCGCCCGTGGAGCCGCCGATGACGCCCCAGTTCCCGGCGTCGGTGCCGACGCGGAAGGCGCCGGCCATCACGTGCGGCACGTCCTTGGCGAGGAACGTCTCCGCCTGGGGCCCGCCGGGCACGTCCACGCACTCGGTGTCACGGGGCGGTGCGACGGTGGGGCGCATGAGCACCAGCACCGTGGGGCTGATCTGCTTCGCCAGGATCGACTTGGCCGCGAGGACCGGGAAGTCCAGCCGGGTGATCAGGTTCCTGGCGTCCCCGGGATATCCGGTCAGCGCCAGGATCGCGGGGAACCGGGTGTTGGCGAACTTCTTCTCGAAGTACTGCGGCGGCAGATAGACGTAGGCGGGGGCGCTCAGCCGGGATTGGGGTCCCGATATGACGACCTGTTCCAGCCTGCCGCCGGAGTGGCCCGCCTTCGCCTTGGGAACGAGCACCGGCCGGCTCCCGAGCACCCGCACGAGATCCGACTGGCCGACGGCCGCGCCCGCGCCGAGAGGCAGGATGGGCGCCGTGGAGTCGTCCGTGCCGAACAGGTCGCCCCAGGAGCCGTAGAAGCCGAAGTACGCGTTGATCACCAAGCCGAGCGCCAGCAGGATGAGGATCTGGTTGAGCACGAGCACGGCGACCCGGCCCGCCACCGATGGCCAGGTCCGGCTGCTCAGCCGTGGCCACGCCCACACGGTCGCCACCAGGCCGGCGACGGCGATCACGGCGAACACCAACTGGACCTTTGTAGCCGTGAGTCCCATCCGGTCTCCCCCCGCCGTCCCCCCCTGCGGCCGGCTCAAGCAAAGTTACTCCGCCGAGGTAAGGGCAGGGTTAAGGATCCGAATGGAGGCTTGCGGACCGGATTTCACCATTTAGTGTGTGCTTCCGTGAGTGGTCGGACACGTATTCGGCGAGGCGTGATCTCGCGTTCCTGGGTGCCGGCGGCGGCGGGTTACACCGCGCTTGTCATCGGCATTCTGGACATCATCAAAGGCGTTGTCCCGCATTTCCGGGCGAGCAGGATCAGCGAGATCGCCAGCGTTCTGCCGGGAAGCGTCACCACGCTGGCCGAGGCGGCCATGCTGCTGGTCGGCGTCCTGTTGATCATGCTCGCGCACGCCCTGCGGCGGCGGAAGGTGCGGGCCTGGCGTGCGGTGATCGTGCTCCTGCCGCTCGGGGCCGTCGTCGAGGCGCTGCGGTGGCGGCATTCGATCGCGGCCTCCATCAGCGTGGTCCTTTTCGTCGTTCTCCTGGTCAATAGGCGCGAGTTCTACGCCCTTTCCGATCCGCGATCACGCTGGCGGGCGCTGTGGAACTTCCTCGCTCTCGGCGCTTTCGACATCGTGATCGGGTGGGTTCTCGTCATCACCCACTCCCGCGCCATGATCGGCCAGCCGAGCTTGAGCGACCAGCTCCAGCACGTGCTTCTCGGCCTGTTCGGGCTGGAGGGGCCGATCCAGTACGCCTCGGAGCGCACCGGCGACCTGGTCTACTACTCGCTCGCGGGGCTCGGCGCGCTGACCGCCGTCACCACGCTCTACCTGGCGCTCCGGCCGGAGCGGCCCGCTGCGGCGCTCACCCCCGACGACGACCGGCGCCTCCGCGCCCTGCTCGACCGGTACGGCAGGCAGGACTCCCTCGGCTACTTCGCGCTGAGACAGGACAAGAGCGTGATCTTCTCCACGTCGGGGAAGGCCGCCATCGCCTACCGGGTGGTCGCGGGGGTGATGCTCGCCAGTGGCGACCCGATCGGAGACGTCGAGGCGTGGCCGGGAGCGATCAAGCGCTTTCTGGAGGAGGCGAGGCGGCACGCCTGGGTCCCGGCCGTCATCGGATGCAGCGAGACCGGCGGCGAGGTGTGGACCAGGGAGGGCGACCTGTCCGCCCTGGAGCTGGGTGACGAGGCCATCGTCGAGGTCGCCGACTTCACCCTTGAGGGCCGGGCCATGCGCAACGTCCGCCAGATGGTCAACCGTACGGAACGGCTCGGCTACATCTGCCAGGTGCGGCGGGTCGGCGATCTCACGGAGGTGGAGCGCGAGCGGATCCGCAACGCCGCCGACTTCTGGCGCGGCACCGAGACCGAGCGCGGCTTCTCCATGGCGCTCGGCCGCTTCGGCGACCCCGCCGACGCCGGCTGCATCGTCGTAACCGCCCACAAGGACCCGGCCGCCGGCGCGTCCGGGGACACCGTTCAGGCCAGGGACACCGTTCAGGCCGGGGACACCGTTCAGGCCAGGGACACCGTTCAGGAGGGTACGGCGACGCCGGGCGGGGACATCCGGGCGGTCCTGCACTTCGTGCCATGGGGCCCGGACGGCATCTCGCTCGACCTGATGCGCCGTGACCGCGAGGCCGACCCAGGGCTGAACGAGCTGCTGATCGTCAAGGCCCTGCAGGCCGCGCCCCGGCTGGGCGTGACCAGGGTGTCCCTCAACTTCGCCATGTTCCGCTCGACCCTGGCCAGAGGGGAGCGCCTGGGCGCCGGGCCGGTGCTGCGGGCCTGGCGGGGGATCCTCGTGTTCCTGTCCCGCTGGTTCCAGATCGAGTCGCTGTACAAGTTCAACGCCAAGTTCCGCCCGTTCTGGGAGCCGCGGTTCCTGGTGTACCCGACGGCTCGTGACCTGCCGCGCATCGGCGTCTCGGCGCTCCAGGCGGAGGCGTTCCTGACGATCGGCCCGCCGAGGCCCGGTGCCTGGCTGCGGGGCCTGCGAAGGGGCTTACTGCGACGGTGGGGCGGGCCATCGGTAGAGGTGCTCGGGCGGTCCGGTGGTGCCGTACCGGAGACCGACGGTCACCCGTCCGTCGGCCGCCAGGTCGGAGATGTACCGCTGGGCCGTGGCGCGGGACAGCCCGAGCCTTCCCGCGACGTCCGTCGCGGTGACGGGCCCACCGGCGCCGCGCACGGCGTCCACGACAAGCTGGGCCGTGTGGCTGGAACGCCCCTTCCTGACCGCCGCGTCGACGCGGTCGCCCTCGTGCAGCGTCCACACGGCGCGGTCGATCTCCGCCTGACTGAGCGGCAGGGCGCCGCCCAGCCGCCCGTGAAACCGCGCGTACGCGCGAAGCCCCTCGGCGAGGTCGCTCTCGGAGAACGGCTTGACCAGGTAGTTGACGACGCCGCGGCCGAGCGCCTCCCGGACGACCGCGGCCTCGGCGGCGGTGTGGGCGACGGCCGCGAGCATGAACCCGGGCACCCTGCCGACATACCGCGCGTGCAGGTCGGCGACCCGGAAGTCGTCGTCCACGACGAGGACCCTGATCACGGCGCCCCTCCCGGGATCGATACCGCGCCGGACAGGTGAGCCCGCGGGGCGGCCGGTGACTCGATCGCGCCCGGGATGCGGGCCACGAAGACCGCGCCGCAGTCCGCTCCCGACGGCCGGGTCAGCGACAGGTCGCGGCCGTGCCTGCGGGTCAGCCGCCGGGCGAGCGCCAGGCCGACCCCGTGCGAGCGGGCGTCGTCGGCGGCATGACGACCGACCCGACCGCCGCGCGCCTGACCTCCGAACGTCCTCGACGTGCTCGGCTCCTTCTCCCCGAAACGTGAAGGGCAAGAAGGACACGATCGACCTCGCCAAGGCCCACACGACCGAGTTCGTGAAGGCGGTCAAGTAGGGATCACGACGCGCGGCGGCTGGCCGGGGCCCGCTGAGGTTCAGCCTCGGCCGGTCCCGTCGCCCGCTGCGGCGGCACCACCGGGGTCGGCCGCACCAGCCCCAGCGCCACGACCTCGTTGGCCAGCCGGGTCCGCCGGTTCGTCCCCTCGGGGATGCGGAATTTCTGGTAGAGCCGCAGCAGGTGCTGCTTGACGGCGGCCTCGGTCACGACGAGGTCGTCGGCGATCTCCCGGGCCGTCGCCGGGGCCACGAACGCCTCGTCGGACAGGGCCGGCCGGCACAGCGAGGTCAGCACGTCGACCTCGCGGCGGGTCAGCTCGGGGGCGGCGGCCCGGCGCAGCTCCACCTCGGGGGCGAAGTCCTCGCGGGGGATGCCGCCGACCCGGGCCCGGGCGGCGCCGAAGGAGACGACGTCGCCGTCGTCGAGCACCCTCCTGGCGATCGGCCTGCCGTTCACCCGGGTGCCGTTGCGGGACAGACCCAGGTCAACGACGTACAGGTAGGGCCCGCGACGGACGAATTCGGCGTGCAGCCGTGACACGCTCGGATCTGTCAGCCGGATGTCCACGCCTCGCCCTCGGCCGATCGTGGTGATCTCGGGGCGCAACGGCACTACCTCGCCGCTGTCCTCGATCCGAATGAACGGCCCCTCCACGGCAGTTCCTCCCCAGGTAGCCCGCCGTTACTTTCGCTACAGCTCCGGCTTACCCAGACGTGGCGATCTGGAATCTCCTTTGCCATAAGGAGAATCCTTCTTGAAATTGGTCTGGACCTTTGGAGAGCGGTTTACCTGCTCACGGGTAGACTTCGGGCGAAGATAAGCGGAGGAAACACTCATGGCGGACAAGCCCACCAAAGGCCTCGCCGATGTCGTTGCCGCGTCCACAGCGCTCAGCGACATCGACGGCAAGGCCGGTCGGCTCTTCTATCGTGGCTACGACATCCACGACCTGGCCGGCCGCACCACTTTCGAGGAGACCGCGCACCTGCTCCAGCACGGCTCGCTGCCGACCCGTGAGCAGCTCGCCGACTACGGAGCCGAGCTCGTCAGGGGCCGTAGCCTGGGCGCTCTCGTCGAAAGCAACATCCCCGAGATCGCCGAGAAGCAGGGGCCCATGGAGGCTCTGCGCACACTCGTCTCCCTCAGCGGGGCGGAGGATCCGGACAAGGACACCAACGCCGCGGACGCCAACTGCCGCAAGGCCGCGCGCCTGACCGCGCAGCAGCCGATCCTGGTCGCCAGGTATCACGCGGCCCGGACCGGCGGCACCGTTCCGGAGCCCGACCCCGAGCTGAGCATCGCCGCGAACTTCCTGCTCCAGATCACCGGACGGCAGCCATCGCCGCGCGAGGTGGAGATCTTCGACGCCTGCCTCGTCCTGCACGCCGACCACACGATGAACGCGTCCACGTTCGCCGCCCGGGTGTGCGCCGCCACGCTGTCGGACATGCACTCGGCCATCGTCGCCGCCATCGGCACGCTCAAGGGCCCCCTTCACGGCGGCGCCAACGAGCAGGTCATGCGTACTCTGGAATCGCTGGACCCGAGCGGGGTCGCGCAGGCCGTACGGGACAAGCTGGCCAAGGGCGAGAAGATCATGGGCTTCGGGCACCGGGTCTACAAGACCGAGGACCCGCGGGCGACCCACCTGAGGCGGATGTCGCGGGAGCTCGGCGAGGCGTCGGGCGACGACACGTTCTACCGGATGTCCCGGGAGATGGAGGAGGTCGTCTTCGCGGAGAAGGGCCTGTACCCGAACGTGGACTTCTACGCGGCGACCGTCTACCACTACCTCGGCATCCCGACCGACCTCTTCACGCCGGTGTTCTCGGTGAGCAGGATGTCGGGGTGGACCGCCCATGTGATCGAGCAGCACGCCGACAACCGCCTGATCCGGCCGGACAGCGAGTACATCGGCGAGCGCGACCAGAAGTGGATCCCGATTGACGAGCGGTGAGCAGCCAGGGCGAGTGAGGATGTGAAGGCGAGCGGCACCGGCACGGCCTGGGGACCGTACCTGCTGGTGGTGGCGGGTGCGGGTGCCGGGCTGGGCGCGATCGTCTTCGGAGCGCCCCCCTGGGCCGGGGGCGTGATCCTGGGGGGCGCGTTGATCCTGGGGTCGGCCATCCGGCTGATCGTCTCCGACGAGCGGGCCGGCCCGCTCGCGATCCGGAGCCGGAGGACGGACGTGGTCATCCTGGGCGTCCTCGGCGCCGCCCTGGTGCTCGGCTCGCTCAGCCTGCTGCTGCGCCTGCACAACACCTAGCCACGGGCGCATCACGCCCGTCCGATAGCCTCACGGCCAGTGAGCCTCAAAAAGGACTGTCTGGCCAAGTTAGTTCAGAAGGGGAACCCCACGCATGCCCAAGATCAAGGTAGCGGGTCCGGTCGTCGAGCTTGACGGCGACGAGATGACCCGGATCATCTGGCAGTTCATCAAGGACCAGTTGATCCTGCCCTACCTCGACGTCGACCTGAAGTACTACGACCTCGGCATCGAGCACCGCGACGCCACGGACGACCAGGTCACGATCGACGCCGCGAACGCGATCAAGCAGTACGGCGTCGGTGTCAAATGTGCCACGATCACGCCTGACGAGGCCCGGGTCGAGGAGTTCGGCCTGAAGCACATGTGGAAGTCCCCGAACGGGACGATCCGCAACATCCTCGGCGGTGTGATCTTCCGTGAGCCGATCATCATGTCGAACGTCCCGCGGCTCGTGCCCGGTTGGACGAAGCCGATCGTCGTCGGCCGTCACGCCTTCGGCGACCAGTACCGCGCGACCGACCTGAAGATCCCGGGCGAGGGCACGCTGACCCTCACCTTCACGCCGAAGGACGGCAGCGAGCCGATCGAGCTCAACGTCTTCGACTTCCCCGGCGCGGGTGTCGCGCTCGCCATGTACAACCTGGACGAGTCGATCCGCGACTTCGCCCGTGCCTCGATGCGGTACGGCCTGAACCGCGGCTACCCGGTCTACCTGTCGACGAAGAACACGATCCTCAAGGCCTACGACGGCCGCTTCAAGGACATCTTCGCCGAGGTCTTCGAGTCCGAGTTCAAGGCCGACTTCGAGGCCGCCGGCATCACCTACGAGCACCGCCTGATCGACGACATGGTCGCCGCGTCCCTCAAGTGGGAGGGCGGCTACGTCTGGGCGTGCAAGAACTACGACGGCGACGTCCAGTCCGACACGGTCGCCCAGGGCTTCGGCTCGCTCGGCCTGATGACCAGCGTGCTCATGACGCCGGACGGCCGGACCGTCGAGGCCGAGGCCGCCCACGGCACGGTGACCCGGCACTTCCGCCAGCACCAGCAGGGCAAGCCGACCTCCACGAACCCGATCGCCTCGATCTTCGCCTGGACCCGTGGCCTGCAGCACCGTGGCAAGCTCGACAACCAGCCCGAGGTGATCGACTTCGCCGAGAAGCTGGAGCAGGTCTGCGTCGAGACCGTCGAGGGCGGCCAGATGACCAAGGACCTGGCGCTCCTCGTCGGCGGCGACGCCGAGTGGCTGACCACGCAGGACTTCCTCGCCGCGCTGGACGAGAACCTCAAGAAGAAGATGGCTCTCTGAGCCTGAGGAAACCATCAGCCTGGGGAAACCCCCGGCGAACAGCGTCACCCCGAACGGGCCGCCTCCGGGCGGCCCTTTTGGTGTGTACGCATCCGGAGATCACGGCGTGGTATCGCCTGTCAGGCAGGAGTACGGCAGGGCCGTAAAGTTCTGCTGGTCGGTACTTTGCCAAACCGTGGGGATCGTTGGATGCCGCAGATCGCGCCGCTCGGGCCGGGTGATCCCGCCCAGCTCGGTCCGTTCGTGCTGTCCGGCCGGATCGGTGAGGGCGGCCAGGGCGTGGTCTACCTGGGGCGGAACGAGGCCGGCGAGCCGGCCGCCGTGAAGTTGCTGCACGTCAAGTTCAGCGGCGACGCCGTCGCCAGGTCGCGTTTCGCCAGGGAGCTGCGGGCGGCCCAGCGGGTCGCGAGCTTCTGCACCGCCAGGGTCATCGCCGCCGACCTCGAGGGCGACATTCCGTACATCGCGAGCGAGTACATCCAGGGCGAGTCTCTGCGCGACACCGTGGAGGCGTCCGGGCCGCTGACGGGCGCGGCGCTGGAGCGGCTGGCGGTGGGCACGGCCACCGCGCTGACCGCGATCCACCACGCCGGGATCGTCCACCGCGACTTCAAGCCCGACAACGTGCTGATCGCCGCCGATGGGCCCCGGGTGGTCGACTTCGGCATCGCCCGCATCGTCGACTCGACCGGCACGATCACCAGCCGGGCGATCGGCACGCCCGCCTACATGGCTCCCGAGCAGATCTCCGGCGACACCGTGGGGCCGCCGGCCGACGTGTTCGCCTGGGGCTCGACGATCGCGTACGCCGCGACGGGCAAGGCCGTCTTCGGCGGCGACTCGATCGCGGTCGTGCTGAACCGGATCCTCAACCACGACATCGACGTCGGCGTGCTCCCGGAGCCGCTGCGCGGCGTCGTCAGGTCGTGTCTCAGCAAGTCCGCCGCGGCGCGGCCCACCGCGGACCAGATCCTGCTGCGGCTGCTCGGCCGTCCGGCGTCGGGCGACGCCTCCACGATCGTGCTGTCCGAGGGCGCCCACGCCGCCAATCCCGACAGCCCGGCCCGCACTCCCGATCGCCCTGGGAGGCCCGCCGGCACGACCGATTCCGCCGACCCCGCGGGTCCTCCGCCGGAGACCCGTTTCTCGCCCCCGTCCGCCAAATCGGGAAGGGGCCGCTGGATCGCCGTGATCACGGCCGCCGTCGCCGTGGTGGCGGCGGGCGGAGCTGTGGCGTTCAGCCAGATGGGGGCCGGACGTGGGGGAGGGGGCGATCCCACGGCCACCAGCGAGGCGAGCGTGTCCACCCGCCCGCCGTCGAAGTCACCGTCGAAATCACCCAGCCCTTCGCCCACCTTCGGCTCCGTGGCGGACAAGGCGGCGCGGACGCACAAGCTCACCATCGGAGTGAAGGGCGACCTGCCCGGCGTCGGCCTGGTGTCCGGGCAGTCGTTCAGCGGGTTCGACGTGGACGTCGCCAAATATGTGGCGAACAGCCTCCAGGTGCCCGAGACGGGGATCACGTTCCGCAGGGTCACCAAGGGCGACCGGGCCAGGGCGCTCGCGAACGGCGACGTCGACCTCGTCTTCGCGACCTATGCCTACGACGACAACAAGCGGGACGGTGTCACCTTCGCCGGGCCGTACTACGTCGCCCACACCGACGTGCTCGTGGTCAAGGACTCGCCCATCCGGAAGCTCGACGACCTGACCGGCCGCCCCGTGTGCGCGCCGCTGGGCAGCGATTCCTTCAGGGTCGTGCAGGCGAAGGTGAGGGCGACCCCGGTTCCCGCGAAGGACTACTCGGAGTGCATGAACAAGCTTCTGGCGGGCCAGGTCGACGCCATTCCGGGTGACGACCTGATCCTGGCCGGGTTCGCCGACCGCGAGACGAGCCTCGAACTGGCGGTGCTCGGGCTCGACCTGACCGACCAGCGCTACTCCGTCGGGCTGCCCAGGAAGGACGCCCGCACCTGCGAGGCCGTCAGGTCCGCCATCTCCCGGATGTACGACGACGGGACCATGAAGAAGCTGCTCGAAAGCCACTTCTCCCGCGTTGACTTCCATCCCGAACGGGACATCCCGGTCATGCTGCCCTGCCGCCAGGAGTCTTGAAAAGGGCAGCTCAGAGCCGGCGCTCGATGTCGGCGATGGAGTCGACGGCCCACTCGAGGCCGGCGCGCACCCGGCGGATGCCGAGGTCCAGCGCGTACACGCCGAAATGGCCCCAGCCTTCGCCCTTCCGCCGCATGGCGGGGTGGTTCCGGCGCAGTTCCTCCAGTTGAGCCAGCTTGGTCTCGTAGTGGACCTTCATCCGCTGGAGCAGCGCTATCGCCTCGCGCGGGTCGAGCAGCGGCATGAGGAAGGCCTGGAGCGACTCCTCGCTGCGGTACGCCGCGGAGGGGCTGTGGTCGAGCATCCAGCGCCGTAGCTCCTGGCTGCCCTCGTCGGTGATGGTGTAGATCTTCCGCCCGCGCGGCCCCTCGGCCTCGACGGCCACCAGTCCGTCCGCCGCCATCTTGGCGAGCTCGGGATAGATCTGGCTGTGCCCGGCCTGCCAGACGTGGGCGACCGAGGTCTCGAACGTCTTGGCCAGGTCATATCCGCTCGCCGGACCGGAGGCGGTGAGCAGGCCGAGGAGGGCGATCCGCAGGGACATGCCTTCACTATAGCTAAACCTTGACATGTCATCTCTTACATGTCACTTTCGACCCATGAAGCAGAAGAACGGGATCCTCCTCTTCGCCGTGCTGGGCGGGATGTTCCTCGCGATGCTGGACCAGACGATCGTGGGCACGGCGCTGCCCCGGATCACCTCCGAGCTGGGCGGCACCGGCCTCTACACTTGGGTGGTCACCGCCTATCTGCTGACCTCCACCGTCACGGTCCCGTTGTACGGCAGGCTGTCCGACGCGTACGGCCGCAAGCCGCTCCTCCTGATCGGCGTGGGGATCTTCCTCGTGGGGTCGATCCTGTGTGGAGTCGCGCAGGACATGGGCCAGCTCATCGCCTTCCGGGGGCTCCAGGGTCTCGGCGCCGGAGCGCTGCTACCCCTGTCGCTGGCGCTGGTCATCGACCTGTTCCCGCCGCAGCGCAGCGGCCGCGTGCAGGGCGCGCTCGGCGGCGTGATGGCCCTCAGCTACCTCGCGGGGCCGTTCCTCGGCGGCCTGTTCACCGACCACGCGAGCTGGCGCTGGGCGTTCTACGTCAACGTGCCCATCGGAGTCGTGCTGGTCGCCATCATCTGGCTCAGGCTGCCGTACCTGCCCGGCCACGGCGGCGGAGCGCGCCCCGACTACCTCGGCATCGCGGTCTTCGGCGCGGCGATCAGCGCGCTGCTCATCGGCCTGACCGAGAAGGGCATCGACGGCCACACCTGGACGAGCGCCCCCGTCATCGGCCCGATCGGGGGAGCGCTGCTGGCGCTGATCGTCTTCGTGGCCGTCGAGCGGCGGGCCGGTCAGCCGATCGTCCCCCTGCACCTGTTCGCCAACCGGACATACACGCTGGTCAACGTGGCCTCGTTCTTCACCGCGTTCTGCATGTACGCGGGAGTGGTCTTCCTGCCCCGCTACTTCCAGGAGGCTCATGGCCTCAGCGCCACCTCGTCCGGCCTGCACATCTACCCGCTGATGCTCGCCATGGTCGTCGGCAGCGCGGTGACCGGCGCGCTGATCTCCAGGACCGGCCGCTACAAGCCCTGGCTGGTGACCGCGCCGGCCTTCCTCGTGGCGGGCACCCTGCTCTGCGCCAACCTGGCCGTGAACACCGGGACGCTCACGCTCGCCGCGTGGATGGTCCTGATCGGCCTCGGCATGGGCCCCATGCTGTCCGGGCTCACGGTGGCGATCCAGTCGGCCGTCCCGCCGCAGTTCATCGGCACTGCGAGCGCCAACCTCACATTCTTCCGCCAGATCGGCGGCTCGGTCGCGCTGGCCGTGGCGGGCACGGCCTACACCTCCGTGATGACCCGCGAGGTCCCCGTCCACGGCCCCCAGGCGGCGCACGCCGCGGCGACCGCGACCGTCATCCCGTGGCTCGGCGTCACGGGCGCGCTCGTCGCCCTCCTCGCGCTCGCGCTGCTGCCCGGCGGCGCCGTACGGCTCGGCCGCCCGATGCCGGAACGGGTGCTCGCCGAGGTCTAGCGGGGACCGGGAAAGGGGGGCGTAGCGGAACCGGGCGGCGCACAGCGTGTCGGACGGATGCCCGGCCTTCCCGGCACGGTTGAATTGATCTCAAGCGTTCGGGGGAGCCGCATGGGTCGTAGGGTCGTCACGGGTGTCACGGGTTTGGTCTGCGTGTTCGTCGCCGGAGCGCCGCAACCGGCGCTCGGGACGGACCGATGGGGAACGGCGGACCTGAAGGTCGGGATCTCCGCCTCGCCCAAGGTCGCCCAGCCGGGCCAGCCGCTGACCTACCACGTCAACGTGCACAACAGCGGGCCGGGGGACGCGGTCCTCCCCGTCCTGCGGGTCCAGATGCCGCGGGACTTTCAGATCGTCAACGTGGACGTCGCCGAGTGCGGGCCGGGGCGCGGGTTCAACGAGGTGGTCTGCCAGTCGTCGAAGGACGTCATGGCGGGCGGCTCGGGCGGCATGACCATCACCGGTGTGATCCGGCCCGGAGCCCACGGGCCGCTCCGGGCCGAGGCCACCCTGTCGTCCGAAGTGGTGGACGGCGACGAGACCGACAACACGGCGGAGGCCGTGACGAGAGTGGACGACGGGGCCGACCTGGCCGTGCGGTTCGGGTCGTCGACCAGGTTCACCCGGCCGGGGCACTGGTTCGCCGTCCGGGCCGAGGTGCGCAACCGGGGCCCCCGGGTGGTGCGGGACGCCTACGTCTTCTTCCAGCCCCGCGAGGCCCGGTTCCTGTCGGCGTCGGGAGCGCGGTGCCGCGGCGGGCGGTCCTTCGTCGGTTGCGCGCTCCCGCCGATCAGGTCGGGGTCGAGGGGCCTGCTGCGGCTGGTGTTCCGCGTGCCGTCACGGGCCTCGCACGCCGTGGGGACGATGGCCACCGTCTACTCCCAGCGCTTCGGCGACCGCCGCCCCGCGAACAACAGCGCCCGCATGCGCGTCGCCCTCCGCAGGGGTTAGCCGATCCGTCACGCGGCGGGCCCGGATTCCGGGGTTCGGCATGCCGCCCAGGCGTCGGCCACGATGGCGTCCAGGGAGGCGCGGTCGGGCTTCCAGCCGAGCTCCCGCTGGATCTTGTCGGACGAGGCGACCAGCACGGCGGGGTCGCCGGGGCGACGCGGGCCGGCGACCGCCGGGATCTCGTGGCCGGTGACCTGGCGGCACACGTCGATGACCTCCTTGACCGAGAAGCCCGTGCCGCTGCCGAGGTTGAAGATCTGGTGCGTGCCCGCCGTACAGGCGTCGAGGGCCAGCAGGTGCGCGCGGGCGAGGTCGGCGACGTGCACGTAGTCGCGGACGCAGGTGCCGTCGGCGGTCGGGTAGTCGTCGCCGAACACGCTCACCGACTCGCGCTCACCCAGCGCGACCTTGAGGACGTTGGGGATCAGATGCGTCTCGACCGCGTGGCGCTCACGGAACCGCCCGTACGCTCCGGCGACGTTGAAGTAACGCAGGCTGACGGCGGCCAGGCCGTACAGTCCCGCGAAGGCGGTCAGCGTGGTGTCCACGGCCAGCTTCGACGCGCCGTAGGGGTTGGTCGGCCGGGTGGGGTCGGTCTCCAGGATCGGCCTGCTCCGCGTGCCGTCGATCGGGGGCTCTCCGTAGGTGGCCGCGGTGGAGGAGAAGACGATCCGGTTCACGCCGGATTCCCGCATGGCGTCGAGCAGGGCGAGCGTGCCGCCGAGGTTGTGCGACCAGTAGAGCGCCGGCTTCTCGACCGACTCGCCCACGAGCGACTTCGCCGCGAAGTGCAGCACGCCGTCGAACCCCCCGTCCAATCCCTCGGACAGCAGGCCGCGGGCCTCGGTGATCGACCCCTCCACGAACCGCGCGCCGCTCGGGACCGCGTCGGCGTGTCCCGTCGACAGGTCGTCCAGCGCCGTGACGTCGTGCCCCTCCTCGACGAGCTGGGCCGCCACGACGCTGCCGATGTATCCAGCGCCCCCAGTAACCAGCAGCTTCACTGTTTACTCCTGTTTGGATCTGTTTGATTATGTACGACTAGCTGCCTAGCTTACGCTCATCGCGTGAGGGGCGTGCAAACGCCAGGCAGTACGCTGACACGATCAACACCCCTGTGAACGGACTGAGGACGTGGACAACGTCGCGGTGACCATCACCCTGGTCCTGATATTCATCCTGATCTGTGGTTTCTTCGCCGCCGCCGAGATGGCCATGGTCTCCCTCCGGGAGAGCCAGATCCGCAGGCTGAGCGGGCACGGCCGCCGGGGCGCCCGGGTGCAGAAGCTGGCGCGTGACCCCAACAGGTTCCTGTCGGCGGTCCAGGTCGGCGTGACCGTGGCCACCGTGCTGTCGGCCGCGCTCGGCGCCGACACGCTAGCGGGGCGGCTGAAGCCGCTGCTCGTCGGCTGGGGGCTCGACGACAGCGTGGCCGCCCCGACCGCCTTCGTGGTCGTCACGCTGGCCATCTCCTACGTGACGCTGGTGCTGGGCGAGCTCGCGCCCAAGAGGCTCGCGAGGCAGCGCGCCGAGGGACTGTCGCTCCTGGTCGCGCCGCTGCTCGACCGTATCGCGATGCTGTCGAGACCGGTGATCTGGGCGCTGTCGAAGTCGACCAACGGCGTCGTCCGGCTGCTCGGCGGCAATCCGTCGGCCGACCGGGCCGCCATGACCACCGACGAGCTCCGCGACATGGTCGTGGGCCACAAGGAGCTCACCCAGGACGAGCGCGACGTGATCGCGGAGGTCTTTGCGGCGGGCAAACGCCAGCTCAGGGAGGTGCTGCTGCCGCGCACCGAGGTCGAGTTCATGGCGGCCGACACGCCGCTGGCCGAGGCGGCCGTCCTCGCGGCGGCGATGCCGCACTCCCGGTTCCCGGTCTACCGCGAGTCGTATGACGACATCGTCGGCTTCGTCCACGTGCGCGACCTGCTGGACCCGGTCCTGACCGGGCGCGTCGAGCCGATCAGCGAGCTCGTGCCGATCAGGCCGGTCAAGCTCGTGCCGGCGAGCAAGCGGGTCCTCGCCACGCTGGCGGAGATGCGCGACGAGGGCCACCACCTCGCGATCGTCGTCGACGAGTACGGCGGGACCGACGGCATCGTGACCCTGGAGGACCTGGTCGAGGAGCTCATCGGCGACATCCGCGACGAGTACGACGACGAGGGGCAGCCCGTCCGCCTCGTCGCCGGCGACATGGAGATCGAGGGGCTGGTCAACCTCGACGAGTTCGCCGCGCAGACGGGTGTCCGGCTTCCCGACGGGCCCTACGAGACGCTCGGCGGCTACGTGATGGCCGACCTCGGTCATCTCCCGGAGACCGGCGAGGCCGCCGAGGCTCCCGGCCTCAAGCTCACCGTGACCGAGATGGACGGCCGCCGAATCTCCCGTGTCCGGGTGACCCGTACGGCTCCTCCTCCGCCGGAGGAAGACGGCGACGCGCCGGAGGGGACGGGTAACGAGGGGGACGGGTAACCCTGTCGCAGGCACGCGCCTGTTCCTGACAGAATTACGTGTCATGGATCGTCCTCGTGTTCTGTCCGGCATCCAGCCCACTGCCGACTCCTTCCACCTGGGCAACTATCTCGGCGCGGTGCGGCAGTATGTCGCGCTCCAGGACACCCACGAGGCGTTCTACTTCATCGCCGACCTGCACGCGCTGACCGTCGCGCCCAAGGCCGACGAGTTGCGCCGCCGCTCCAGGGTCGCCGCCGCGCAGCTGTTCGGCGCCGGGCTCGACCCCGAGAAGGCGGCCGTCTTCGCCCAGAGCCACATCCGCGAGCACTCCGAGCTGGCCTGGATCCTCATCTGCCAGACCGGCATGGGCGAGGCGGGCCGGATGACGCAGTTCAAGGACAAGTCCGCGAAGTACGGCGAGAGCTCGGCCAGCGTCGGCCTGTTCACCTACCCGATCCTCCAGGCGGCCGACATCCTGATCTACCAGGCCGACCAGGTGCCAGTGGGGCTCGACCAGAAGCAGCACCTGGAGCTCAGCCGCGACCTCGCCCAGCGGTTCAACAGCCGGTACGGCCAGACCTTCAAGGTGCCCAACCCGTACATCCTCAAGGAGGTCGAGAAGATCGGCGATCTCCAGGACCCGACGGCGAAGATGTCCAAGACGTCGTCCAGCCCGCAGGGCATCCTCGACGTGCTGGAGGATCCGGCCTCGCTGCGCAAGAAGGTCATGCGCGCCGTCACCGACACCGGCTCCGAGGTCGTCGCCGACGAGGAGAACAAGCCGGGCGTCACCAACCTGCTGCGGATCCACTCGGCGCTGTCGGGCGTCTCCGTCCCCGACCTGGAGGCGCGGTTCGCCGGGCAGGGCTACGGCGCCTTCAAGAAGGAGGTCGCCGAGGTCATCGTGGACGCGTTCGCGCCCATCCGGGAGCGTACGGAGAAGCTGCTCGCCAACGAGGCCGAGCTGGACCGGCTGCTCGCCGCCGGAGCCGCCCGCGCCCGCGTGGTCGCCCAGGAGACGATGGCCAAGGTCCGCGACCGGATCGGTTTCATCCCCACCCCATGACGCGCTGAAAGCCCCCACCCCGGGCGTGATCATGCGCGGATTCCCGCGGGCGTCGTTGACCTGCGGTGATGCAACTTGTGATCATGCGCAGTTTCCCGTGGGCGCCGCTGACCCTGTGACGATGCAACTTGTGATCATGCATGGGTTTCTGAGGGGGCAGCGCATGATCACGACGGGGATTGTCGCAGGTGAGGCGCGCGATCGGGGATTCTGTGCATGATCACCACTACAGTTGTCCCAGGTGGGGGTGCGATCAAGGAATCTCTGCATGATCACAACCTCGGTGGGGGCGTCGGACCGCCTCCGGAGGGTAGTGGCCGGGCCGTGGGGGTGGGCATGTTCGAGCCAGTCACGCGGCGCATCGATGCGCTCAAGGCATGGGGCCGTCGGTTCGTCGAGCGTGAGAGGATCCGGTTCCCCTGGCTGGACCATCTCATCCAGACGGTCCAGCGGTACCAGGTGCAGTCGGGCGAACGGCTCGCGGCGGCGATCACCTACTTCGCGTTCCTGTCGTTCTTCCCCCTGATCGCCCTCGCGTTCGCCATCTTCGGCTACGTCGTGACATTCCGCCCGGACGCGCTCGTGACGTTGACCAAGGCCATCAACGAGCAGCTTCCGGGGCTCGCCGACCAGCTCCACATCGACCAGCTCGCGGGCGCCCGCGCGAGTGCCGGGATCATCGGTCTGCTCGGTCTCCTCTACGCGGGGCTCGGCTCGATGGACGCCCTGCGCGGCGCGCTCCGCGAAATCTCGATGACTTGTGAGCCACCGCTCAACTACTTCCTGGGAAAGCTCCGCGACCTCGTGGCGCTGGTCCTCATGGGCATCACCATGATCGCTTCAGTGATCGTGAGCGGCTTCGCGACCGGGGCGACCGGCACGGTGGCGGGGTGGATCGGGCTGGGCCAGTCGGGGCTCGCCGGGTCCTTCGTCTGGATCACCGGGGTCGTCGCCGGTCTGCTGTTCGACCTGCTGCTCTTCCTCGTCATCCTGGGCTGGCTGGGCAGGCCGGCGCAGTCGTTCCGGGTGGTCCTCAAGGGCGCGCTGCTGGGCGCGGTCGCTTTCGGGGTCCTGAAGCAGCTCGCCACGCTGATCCTGGCGCGGACCCTCCACAATCCCGTGTACGGCACGTTCGCCGTGGTCGTTGGCCTGCTCCTGTGGATCAACCTGTCCGCCCGGGTGATCCTCTACGCGGCGGCGTGGACGGCCACGGCCACGCTCGGACCGCCTCCCGAGCCGACTCCCGTGCCGTCGAACGCCACGCCCGCGACGGCCGATCAGGAGTGACGAGGCCGCCTCCGCCGGCGCGTGCCGTACAGGGCGAGGAGCAGTACGGCGAGCAGGCCGGCGCCGAGGACCAACGTCGCGACGAGCGGGCCCTTGCCGCTCTGCTTGGCCGCCGAGGCGGGCGTCTGCGCGGGAGTGGAGCCGGGCCGTACGGCGATGGCGGAGGACGAAGGGGCCGCCTCGGGGACCGGTTTGACGAGCTCTCCGACAGGGGATGCCTTGCCGTCCGCGGCGAACCCCCAGTCGAGCAGACCGGCGACCTCGTCCCAGAAGCCGCCCTGGTGGTGCATGATCACGACGATGATGGTGTGGCCGTCGCGGGAGGCCGCGCCGACGAAGCTGCCGAGCGCCTTGGTCGTCCAGCCGTTCTTGACGCCGATCATGCCCTTGTAGCGCCACAGCAGTTTGTTGTGATTGCCGATCTCGTAGTAGCCCTTGGGCGCGGGAAATTTGGCGGTCTTGGTGCTGACGTACTCCCGGAAGGCCGGGAGCGCCAGGCCGGCTCGCGCGATGAGCGCCAGGTCGTAGGCCGAGCTCTGCTGCCCCGGCTTGTCGAGGCCGTTGGGCGTCTTGGCCACCGTGTCGTACGCCTGGAGCCTGCTGGCCTCCTTGTTCATGTCGGCGAGCGTCTTGTCCAGGCTCCCGTTGGCCTCGGCCAGCGCGTCGGCCGCGTCGTTGCCCGACACCATCAGCAGCGCCCGCCAGAGGTCGTCGATCTTGTAGATCGGCTTCGGGACCAGCCCGACCGCGCTGCCCTCCTCGTTGCAGGCCCACTGGCTGGGCTTGATCGTGCGGTCCCTGTCGAGCTTTGGGATGAGCGTGACGGCGGTCAGCGTCTTCAGCGTGCTCGCGGGCATGTAGTGCCCATGCGGGTCCTTCGCGGCGAGCACGGCGCCCGTGTCGGCGTCCGCGATGACATAGGCCGAGGCCTCCGTCTTGGGAGGCTCCTTGATCCCGGCCGGGGCGATCAGCCCGCGCCCGCCGAGCAGCTCCCCGCCGACGGGCCCGCTCGCGATCTTCTCCACCTTCGGTACGGCTCGCGTCACGGCGGGTACGGCTCGCGTCACGGCGGGCGCTCCGCCGCAGCCTGCTGTAGTGAGGCCGATCAGGGCTGTCGTCATGAACGCGGCCGCCAGGGCGCGGTAGTTCGTCCCCATAGGGAAGTCAGCCTAGCTTCGAGTCTTTTCGCATGTGATGGCACATGCCCCAGAGATCACCGGAACACTCCGGAGGCGCACCCGCCGATACTGTGAAGATGACGAGACGTGTATCGGGCTTTCTGTTGGCCCTCGCTGCTTTCATGATCTTTGAGTGGATTTCGCTCGGTTTCAACCTGCAGGACGGCCATGAGACCGGCTTCTACGTGGTTCACGGCATCTTGATCGCCGTCAACCTGATCCTGGCGCTGGTGCTGGGCGGCATTGGCGTGCGCGCCTGGATCAGGGGTAGGCCTTAACCAAAGGGGATTTCCGACCCGATGGAGGCATGTGGTGACGATCGAGTTCAACCCCTCGCGCGGCGCGACGCTGGGCGTTGAGTGGGAGCTCCAGCTCGTCGACCGGCACAGTCGCCAGCTCCGCCAGGACGCCAAGGAAGTGCTGGCGGCGGTTCCGGAGCTCAGCGAGGCCCAGCGGCCGAAGGCGATGCACGAGCTCATGCAGTCGCAGATCGAGATCGTCACCGACGTCTGCCACACGGTCGCCGAGGCGGTGCAGGATCTGCGGAGGAGCATTGACAGGCTGCGCCAGGCCGTCGAGCCGCGGGGGACGGCGCTCGCCTGTACGGGGACCCATGCCATCAGCGACTGGCGGGACGCCGTCTACGCCCCGATCCAGCGGTACACCGAGTTGGTCGAGGAGATGCAGTGGCTGGCGTGGCGGATCCAGACCTTCGGCGTGCACGTCCACGTGGGCGTGACCGACCGGGACAAGGTCATCCCCATCGTCAACGCCCTGGCCGCCCATCTGCCGCACTTCCTCGCGCTGACGTCCTCCAGCCCCTACTGGGGAGGCCAGGACACCGGGCTCGCCTCCAGCAGGGCGATCGTCTTCGGCTCCCTGCCGACGGCCGGCCCTCCGCACCTGCTGGCGGACTGGACGGAGTTCGAGGAGTACATGGACACGCTGAAGCGCGCGGGGACGATCCGGAGCATCAAGGAGGTGTGGTGGGACATCCGGCCGCATCCCGACTTCGGCACGATCGAGATCCGGATGTTCGACGGCATCCCCACGCCGCGCGAGGTCGGCATGGTCGCCGCCCTGTCGCAATGCCTGGTGCAGCAGTTCGACCAGCAGATCGACCGGGGCTACAAGCTGCCGCATCCGGCGGCCTGGGTGGTGCGCGACAACAAGTGGCGCGCCACGCGCTACGGCCTCGACGCGGACGTCATCACCGACGACCACGGCTCCACGGCTCCGATGCGCGACGTATTGTATGAGCTTCAGCGCGAACTCGAACCGGTCGCCGATCGGCTCGGCTGTGCCGAGGAGCTGGCCGTGATGACGGACGTGCTGGAGCAGGGGAGCTCCTGCGAGCGCCAGCGGGCGATCCTCGCCGACGGAGGAACCCTCCAGGATGTCGTCGACGCGACCGTGATCGAGCTCGCCGAGGACAGGTTCGTGACCTCGAACCCCAACCGCGAGGGCGAGCATTCCGGAAAGTGATCGGCAAATCAGTTGCCAGGGTAAATACTGGGCAATCCCCCGCCTCGGAAGGTCGCGGCATGGAAAGATTGTGAACGAAGGGTCGGTGGTGGCGAGACGGCGCCCGCGCGGCCCTTTCGGCTTTTCAACGTGATCTGCCTGGCGTGATGTTCTGATCCGACGTTTTGATTCGATCCCGCGATCCGTGGCAGGACGGTTCGCTGGGGAAGGGAAGATCTGTGGCCACCTCATCGAAGCTCGCACCGCCGGACGCGGCGCCCCCCGGGGCGAACGACCTCGCCGCGCAGCTGGCGGATTTCCTTCGCGAGCACAACGATGAGCTGATCGAGTTCCGGCGTGACATCCACGCGCATCCGGAGATCGCCTTCAGCGAGCATCGCACCACCCAGAAGATCGCTGAGCGTTTGGCCGACGCGGGCCTGACGCCGAGGATGCTGTCGCGTGGAACCGGCATGTGGGTGGACCTCGGGCGGGACCAGGGGCCCACGGTCGCCCTGCGGGCCGACATCGACGCCCTGCCGATGGAGGACGAGAAGGACGTTCCGTACCGGTCGACCAACTCGGGCGCCTGCCACGCCTGCGGCCACGACGTCCACACCGCCGTCGTCCTCGGCGCGGGGCTGTTCCTCGCGTCCCAGGCCGACGCGGGGGCTCTCCCCGGCCGGGTACGACTGATCTTCCAGCCCGCCGAGGAGGTCGCGGGCGGCGCGCTGGAGGTCATGCGGGACGGCGGTCTGAACGAGGTGGACCGCATCTTCGCGGTGCACTGCGACCCGAGGATCGACGTCGGTCAAGTCGGTCTGCGCACGGGTCCGATCACGGGCTCCTGCGACAGCGTCCGCATCCATGTCGGCGGCCCCGGGGGCCACACGGCCCGCCCGCACCTGACCGTGGACCTCGTCTACGCGCTGAGCAAGATCATCACTGAGCTGCCGGCCGCGCTCTCCCGCAGGGTCGATCCCCGGTCGAGCCTCAGCCTCGTGTGGGGGCAGGTCTCCGCGGGCTCCGCCTTCAACACCATCCCGGATGTCGGCATGGCGCAGGGCACCGTGCGGTCCCTCGACGAGGAGGCCTGGCACCAGGCGCCCGACCTGGTCAAGGCGCTGCTGGACTCGGTGGCCGGGGCGTACGGCGTGGACGCGGAGCTCGACTACCGGCGCGGCACGCCGCCCACGGTGAACGAGGCCAGGAGCATCCAGATGCTGCACGACGCGGTGACGCAGGTCGTCGGGGAGACCGCCTCGGTGCCGACCCCGCAGAGCCTCGGCGGCGAGGACTTCTCCTGGTACGTCGAGTCGGTGCCCGGCGCCCTCGCCCGGCTCGGCACCCGTGCTCCGGGCTCGATCGACGAGGTGGACATCCACCGGCCACAGTTTGACGTCGACGAGCGCGCGATCGGCGTGGGCGTGAAGGTCATGGCCGCCACTGCACTCACCGCCCTTTGGGGCGAAACAGCCTAAGGCGATTTATTTGGACAAAGGTTGTATGGGTCGCTAGTTATGCCTTACTTCGCGTGGGTCACAGTGGTGACCTGAGCGGAGTAAAGGAGAACCTCGTGCGGTCGATCGCAGCCCTGGTGGCGTGCGCCTCCCTCCTGATCACCGTGGCCGGCTGTGGGACTTCGGCTGAGGGTCCCGGGGCCTCCGCCGGGGGTGCGGACGCCTCGACGCTGCGTGTCGGCCTCGCATACGACATCGGCGGACGTGGTGACCACTCCTGGAACGACTTCGCGGCGAGCGGTCTCGACGACGCCAAGAAGAACCTCGGCATCGTGCACAGCAAGGAGGTCGAGGGCGTCGCGGGGGAGACGGACCAACACAAGGAAGACCGGCTCCGGTCCCTCGCGGCAAGTGGGTACAACCCGATCATCGCCCTGGGCTACGCCTATTCCGCGCCGATGAAGAAGGTCGCGCCACAATTCCCGCGCACCAGGTTCGCGGTCGTCGACGACAATTCGGTGACCGCGCGCAACGTGACCAACCTGATGTTCGCCGATGAGGAGGGCGCGTTCCTGGTCGGAGCGGCGGCCGCTCTCAAGACCAAGACTCGGAACGTCGGCTTCGTGGGCGGCGTCGTGGCGCCGGTCGTCAAGAGGTTCGAGGCCGGCTATCGGCAGGGTGTGGCCCACATCGATCCGCGCATCACCGTCCAGGCGAGGTATCTGACCAAGCCGCCGGACCTGACCGGCTTCAACGACCCCGCCAAGGGCAAGGCCGCGGCGGACGCCATGTACGCCGCCGGCGCGGACGTCGTGTACCAGGGCGCGGGAGGTTCGGGCGCCGGCGTTTTCGAAGCCGCCAAGGAGCATGACGCGTGGGCCATCGGCGCGGACTCCGACCAGGCCCTCACCGCCGACCCGGCCGTACGGGACCACATCCTCACGTCGATGATGAAGAAGGTGAACGTGGCGGTGTACGACTACCTCGCGGACACTGTGGACGGTACCGTCAAGTCGGGGCCGGTGGTCTATGACCTCGCTCTGGGCGGGGTGGACTACGCGACCGGCGGGGGACACATCAAGGACATCCAACCGAAGCTGGAGCAGCTCAAGCAGGAGATCATCCACCACAAGATCAGGGTCGGCGTGGACTGACCACCTGGTCACGAGGTGGCCTGAGCTGCATAACGGACGTATTGCGGAGTCGTATGCCGGTTTGGTCTATGCAGGTCAAACAACTATCTTCCGTGCAGGGTTGCCGTGCGTTCCTGCGTGCGTGCGACGGAAGTTGGACGCCGTGGACAGGCACGGACACGGAAGGGGAGTTTCACCTTGCTCCGCAATCGACTTAGCAAGCTGGCTGCCGCCACTGCTGCGGGAGCCATGCTCATGGCCGCCGCGGCGTGTGGGGGCAGTGACAGCCCGACAACGGCATCGACCGGTGGCGCCTCCAGCGCCCCCGCTGCCGCGAGTGTGAAGGTCGGCCTGGCCTACGACATCGGCGGTCGTGGTGACGGTTCCTTCAACGACGCCGCCGCCGCGGGTCTCGACAAGGCCGTCTCCGAGTTGAAGGTGGACAAGAAGGAGCTCGAGGCCACCCAGGGTGAGACCGACGCGCAGAAGGAGGAGCGCCTCCGCCTCCTCGCTTCCGGCGGTTTCAACCCGGTCATCGCGGTCGGCTTCGCCTACTCCGCGGCCGTGACCAAGGTCGCCGCCGAGTTCCCCGACATCAAGTTCGCCATCGTGGACGACGGGGCCAAGGGCGCGAACATCACGAACCTGTTGTTCGCCGAGGAGCAGGGCTCGTTCCTGGTCGGCGTGGCGGCCGCGCTGAAGTCGCAGAAGGGCAACGTCGGCTTCGTCGGCGGCGTTGACGTCCCGCTGATCCACAAGTTCGAGGCGGGCTTCGTGGCCGGCGCCAAGGCGGCCAAGCCGGACATCAAGATCCAGAAGAAGTACCTGACCCAGCCGCCGGACTTCAGCGGCTTCGGCGACCCGGCCAAGGGCAAGACCGCCGCTCAGGGCATGTTCGACGCGGGCGCCGACGTGGTCTACCAGGCGGCGGGCGGCTCCGGCGCCGGCGTGTTCGAGGCCGCGAAGGCCGCGGGTGGCATGGCCATCGGCGTCGACTCCGACCAGGCGGCCCTCCCGGCGTACGCGGACGACAAGGACGTCATCATCACCTCGATGCTCAAGAAGGTCGACGTCGCGGTCTTCGACTTCCTGAAGAACTTCGCGGCCGGCACGGTCAAGGCGGGCCCCGCCATCTATGACCTCAAGGCGGGCGGCGTGGACTACTCCACGACCGGCGGCAAGATTGACGACATCAAGTCCAAGATCGACGAGTACAAGCAGAAGATCATCAGCGGCGAGATCACGGTCCCCAGCTCCTGACCTGCGCCGTCGTGGGGCCCGGTGGCGCTGCCCCCGGGCCCCTTGGTCTACTCTCACTACCACTGTCTGTCACCCGGGCACTACCACCGTCCGTCAACAGGCACTCCGCAGGAGGAGGCCGCCATTACCACCGCGACCGCCACAGAGCCCGCCGTAGAGTTGGCCGGGATCACCAAGAGGTTCCCCGGAGTCGTCGCGAACCGCGACATCGATCTCCATGTGGCAAAGGGACAGATTCACGCACTCGTCGGCGAGAACGGCGCGGGCAAGTCCACCCTCATGAAGATCCTGTACGGCATGCAGCGCCCGGACGAGGGTGAAATCCGGATCAACGGATCCCCCGTCGCCTTCCACACCCCCGCCGACGCCATCGCCGCCGGGATCGGCATGGTCCACCAGCACTTCATGCTGGCCGACAACCTCACGGTCCTGGAGAACGTCATCCTCGGCAGCGAGCCGCGGAAGGGCGGCGTCGCCGTCGACTTCGGCGCGGCCCGCAAGAAGATCAAAGAGATCTCCGACGCGTACGGGCTGGGCATCACGCCTGACGTCGCCGTCGAGGAGCTGGGGGTCGGCGACCGCCAGCGAGTGGAGATCCTCAAGGTCCTCTACCGCGGTGCCCGGATCCTCATCCTCGACGAGCCGACCGCCGTGCTCGTTCCACACGAGGTCGACGAGCTCTTCGACAACCTGCGTGGCCTGGTCCGCGAGGGCCTCACGATCCTGTTCATCTCCCACAAGCTCGACGAGGTTCTCCGGGTGGCCGACGCGATCACCGTGATCCGCCGCGGCACGACCGTGGCCACGGTGAACCCCCAGGACGTGACCGCCCGCCAGCTCGCCGAGCTCATGGTCGGCAGCGAGCTGCCCAGCCCCGAGACGCGCGAGTCCACCGTCACCGAGGTCGTGGCCTTCTCCGTACGCGACCTGACCGTGCGGACCGCCGACGGGCGGGCGATCGTCGAGGGCGTCAGCTTCGACATCCACAAGGGCGAGGTGCTCGGCATCGCCGGAGTCGAGGGGAATGGCCAGGCCGAGCTCGTCGAGGCCATCATGGGCATGCGCCCACTCGCTTCCGGATCCCTCACCCTCAACGGCAGGGACATCACCGGCTGGCCGACGCTGAAGCGGCGCGAGGGCGGCATCGGCTACATCCCGGAGGACCGGCACCGGCACGGGCTGCTGCTGGAGGCCCCGCTCTGGGAGAACAGGATCCTCGGCCACCAGACCCGCCGGCCCAACGTCAAGGGCATCTGGATCGACCGTGCCGGCGCGCGTGAGGACACCCGGCGGATCGTCGAAGAGTATGACGTCCGTACCCCCGGAATCGACGTGGACGCGGCGGCCCTGTCCGGGGGCAACCAGCAGAAGCTCATCGTCGGCAGGGAGATGAGCAGCGATCCCCTGCTGCTGATCGCCAGCCACCCGACACGGGGCGTCGACGTCGGCGCCCAGGCCGCCATCTGGGACCACCTTCGTACGGCCCGCGCCGCCGGCCTCGCCGTACTGCTGATATCCGCTGACCTCGACGAGCTCATCGGCCTGTCCGACTCGCTCAAGGTGATCCTGCGCGGGAGGATCGTCGCCGACGTCGATCCCGCCGAGGTCACGCCGGAGCAGCTCGGCTCGGCCATGACGGGCGCCGGGGAGGGCGCATGAGCACGTTCCTCGACCGGCTGTTCGGCAGGGTAAAACTCGGCGGCTGGCTCGCCGTGGTGGCGCCGCTCCTGGCCGTCGTCTTCGCCGTACTGATCACCTCGGGCGTCCTGCTCGTCGCTGGAAAGCCTCCGCTGGACGCCTTCACCGCGCTGGCGCACTACGTCGTCCAGCCGAGCGGGGCAGTGCTGATCATCAACTTTGCGACGCAGTACTACATCTCCGCCCTCGCCGTGGCGATCGGCTTCCGGATGAACCTGTTCAACATCGGTGTGGACGGGCAGTATCGGCTGGCCGCGGTGGTCGCCGCGGGCGTCGGAGGCGCCGCCCTGCTCCCCGGCGTGCTGAACATCATCCTCGTGATGGTCGTCGCGGTGCTCGTCGCCGCGCTCTGGGCGGCCATCGCGGGCCTGCTCAAGGTGACGCGCGGCGTCAGCGAGGTCATCTCGACCATCATGCTGAACGCCATCGCCACCGGCATCGGCTCCTGGCTGGTGATCAGGTATCTGGGCGTGCGCTCGGGCAACGAGCTCGCCACCAAGGAGATCCCGCCGGACTCCCGGGTTCCGGGCCTGTCCGTCATCCCCGGGACGTCGGCGCAGGTCACCGGCTTCATCGTGCTGGCGGCGATCTTCGGCGTGGCCTACTACGTCCTGCTGAACCGGACCCGGTTCGGGTTCGACCTCCGGGCCACCGGAAGGTCGGAGTCCGCGGCGGTGGCCAGTGGGGTCAACGTGAAGAGGATGGTCGTGACCACGATGGTTCTCTCGGGGGCGATCGCCGGCTTCGCGGGGATGCCCGAGCTCCTCGGCGGGTCGTACAAGTACGGCACGAACTTCCCCACGGGCCTGGGCTTCACCGGCATCGCGATCGCGCTCCTCGGCCGGAACAACCCGGTCGGCATGGCGATCGGCGCGCTGGTGTGGAGCTTCCTGGACAACTCCAAGAACAGCCTCCAACTCGTCGACATCTCCCCGGAGATCGTTCAAATCATGCAGGGAACCATCGTGCTCTCCGTGATCGTCGCGTACGAGTTGGTGCACCGGTACGCGCAGGCAGCCAAGCAGCGCCGGGTCAGCCGCGAGCTGGCCGTCCCCTCCCAGCCGGAAGGAGCCGCGGCATGACCGTCACCGGCGTGTCGGTCGGGCGGCCCCTGGAGGCGCCGCCGGCGCGGCGATTCAGGTTGACGCTCCCCATCCTGCTCGCGGGAGTGGCCGCGCTCGTCGTGCTGCTCTCCATCGCCCGCGTCGTCACCGGGGCGAACGACATCACCTCGGGCGGCACGGTCAGCGCCGCGCTGGGCCTCGCCGTACCGATCGGGCTGGCCGGCCTGGGCGGCCTGTGGTCCGAGCGGTCGGGCGTGGTCAACATCGGCCTCGAAGGCATGATGATCCTCGGCACCTGGTTCGGGGCCTGGGGCTCACTCCAGTTCCACAGCCCCTGGGCAGGGGTGATCGCCGGAGCGATCGGCGGCGCCCTGGGCGGAGCGATCCACGCCCTTGCCACGGTGACCTTCGGGGTGGACCACATCATCGCCGGCGTGGCGATCAATATCGTCGGCCTCGGCTTCACGCAGTATCTGTCGAAGCTGTTCTTCGACGGCATGCCGGGGGGCGGCGCCAAGCAGTCGCCGGGCCTGCCGCACATGCCGACGCTGAGCGTGCCGGGGATCGGCGAACCGCTGCGGACCCTGGAGGCCAGGCATTGGTTCCTCCTATCCGATTTCGCCGGGGTGCTCCGCGGTATCACCCAGGACGTGTCGTCTTTCACCATCCTGGCGATTCTGCTCGTCCCGCTGTCGTTCTACGCTCTGTGGAGGACGGCGTTCGGCCTGCGCGTGCGGGCCTGCGGCGAGCGGCCGGGGGCCGCCGAGTCCCTGGGCGTCAACGTCTACCTGTACAAGTGGATCGCGGTGCTCATCTCCGGCGCGCTCGCCGGGCTGGGCGGCGCCTTCCTGTCGATCGTCGCGGCGGGTATCTACCGTGACGGGCAGACGGGCGGCCGCGGGTACATCGGCCTCGCCGCCATGATCTTCGGCAACTGGCGTCCGGGGGGTCTGGCGGGGGGCGCGGTGCTCTTCGGCTACACCGACGCGCTCCAGTTGCGGCAGGGCGGGACCTCGGTGCACGCGCTGCTGCTCGTCGTGGCGATGCTGCTGGCCGCCGTCGCGGTCTACCAGCTCGTACGGCAGCGGCGGAACACGGCGGCGCTGATCACGGCGATCGGCGCGATCGTGGTCTTCGCGGTGTTCGCGGTGACGGACACGGTGCCCGAGCAGTTCACCTCGTTCACCCCTCACCTGACCACGCTGCTGGTGCTGTCGCTGGCCTCACAACGGCTTCGCATGCCCGCGGCCGACGGCATTCCCTATCGGAGGGGGCAGACGATATGACGAGGGACAACACGAGGGAGACGACAGGCGGCGGCGCGATCGACTGGGAGGCGCTCCGCGTCGCGGCCCGGGAGGCCATGGCTCACGCCTACGCGCCGTACTCCAAGTTTCCCGTCGGCGCGGCCGCTCTGGTGGACGACGGCCGCATCGTGACCGGCTGCAACGTCGAGAACGCGTCGTACGGCCTGGGGCTGTGCGCCGAGTGCGGCCTCGCGTCCGCGCTGCACGCGAGCGGCGGCGGGCGGCTGGTGGCGTTCACCTGCGTCGACGGGCACGGCGAGCTGCTCATGCCCTGCGGCCGCTGCCGCCAGGTGCTCTTCGAACACGGTGGCCCCGACCTGCTGGTCGAGACGCCGGAGGGCCCGTGGCCGATGGCGGATCTCCTGCCGTTCGCCTTCGGCCCTGATGACTTGTCGCGATAAAGGGGAAAGCATGGGTTTCGACGCGGTCGAGATCATCACCATCAAGCGAGACCGTGGCGAGCTGTCCACCGCCCACATCGACTGGGTGATCGACGCGTACACACGCGGCGAGGTGGCCGACGAGCAGATGTCGGCGCTAGCGATGGCGATCCTGCTCAACGGGATGAACCGCCGGGAGATCGCGGACTGGACCCAGGCCATGATCCGGTCGGGGGAGCGGATGGACTGGTCCGCGCTCGACCGGCCCACCGCCGACAAGCACTCCACGGGCGGAGTGGGTGACAAGATCACTTTGCCGCTGGCTCCGCTCGTGGCGGCGTGCGGCGCGTACGTGCCCCAGCTCTCCGGCCGGGGGCTCGGCCACACCGGGGGCACGCTGGACAAGCTCGAGTCCATCTCCGGGTGGCGGGCATCCCTGTCGAACGACGAGATGCTGGGGGTCATCCGTACGGCCGGGGCGGTCATCTGCGCGGCCGGCACCGGGCTGGCTCCCGCGGACAAGAAGCTCTACGCGCTGCGGGACGTCACCGGAACGGTCGAGTCGATCCCGCTGATCGCCTCGTCGATCATGTCGAAGAAGATCGCCGAAGGCACGGGCTCGCTCGTGCTCGACGTCAAGGTCGGCTCCGGCGCTTTCATGAAAAATGTGGACAACGCCCGAGAGCTGGCCCGGACCATGGTGGCGCTCGGCACCGACGCGGGCGTGCGGACCGTCGCACTCCTCACCGCGATGGACCGCCCCCTGGGGCGCGCCGTGGGCAACGCCCTGGAGGTCGAGGAGGCCGTCGAGGTCCTCGCCGGGGGCGGCCCCTCCGACGTGGTCGACCTGACCGTACGGCTGGCACGGGAGATGCTCGAAGCGGCCGGACTGCCCGGGGCCAGAGACCCCGAGGAGGCGCTGAAGGACGGCTCGGCGATGGACGCGTGGCGGTGCATGATCAGCGCCCAGGGCGGCGATCCGGATGCCGTCCTGCCGAGAGCGGCCGAGTTCATGGAGATCACGGCTCCGGAGTCGGGTGTCCTGTCCAGGCTCGACGCTCTGGGTGTCGGCGTCGCCGCCTGGCGGCTCGGCGCGGGCAGGGCGCGCAAGGAGGACCCGGTGTCGTTCGGCGCCGGCATCACGCTGCACGCCAAGCCCGGCGACGCCGTCCGCAAGGGGCAGCCGCTGATGACGCTGCACGCGGACGAGACGGCGAGGTTCGAGCGGGCGCTCCAGGCCCTCGAGGGAGCCTACGAGGTCACCGAAACCGCAGACCCCGGCCTCCTGCCCCTGGTCATCGACCGCATCACGGCATAGGCCCCGCTCGGCCGGACTTTCGCCGTCAGCGGGTGAGGCTCGCTTCCAGTGCCTTGTCCGTAGCTCGCGCGTGGGCGGTGTTCCCCGTGTCCCGGTCGCCGTCGGTGTCCCGGTCGACCTGGGTGTTCCGGTCGACCTGGGTGTTCCGGTCGCTGTGGGCGTCTCGGGCCTTTGGGACGTGCTCCGTGGATGGCGTGTCCTTGGGCGGCGTGTCCTTGGGCAGCGTGTCCGTGGGCGGCGTGCCCTCGGGTGGTGTGCCCGTGAGGTAGGGGACGAGGCGCGACTCGAGGACGGAGCGGTGGGTCGGCAGCGCCTCGGCGTGACGCCCGCGGCCCTCATCGGTGATGTGCACGAAGACGCCTCGCCGGTCCACGTCGCAGGTCGCCCGCATGACGAGGCCCTCGCGCTCGAGGCGGGCGATCAGCCGGGACATCGCGCTCTGGCTGAGGTGCATGTGCTCCGCCAGCTCCTGAACGCGGAACTTGAGCTTGCCTTCGTCGTCGCAGGTCGTCATGGCCTCGGCCATGCGATCGAGGAGCTCGAACTCGCTGACCCCCAGCCCGTGCTTCTCGCTGAGCTCCCGCTCCAGCGCGCACGACACACGCGCGTGCCGTTCGAGCAGCTCACGCCATGCCGTCACCATGAAATCCGTGTCGTTCATGCGACCGAACCGCCTTTCTCGCGTGATCGTAGCATGCACGCGCAATATATGCAACTGCATTAAATGCTTGTGCATTGAATGCAGGTGCATGTATCTTCGCTGACATGATTCCCTCCACTCAGGACGAGCGCTGGGGGGCGCGCCTGTGGGGTGCCCTCACCGTTCTCTGCGCAGTCATCTTCCTCGACGCCCTTGATGTC
This sequence comes from Planotetraspora sp. A-T 1434, assembly GCF_025420585.1. Taxonomy (GTDB): domain Bacteria; phylum Actinomycetota; class Actinomycetes; order Streptosporangiales; family Streptosporangiaceae; genus JAOEGB01. The sequence continues at coordinate 151,482 of NZ_JAOEGB010000001.1, forward strand.
TCCATGGTCGGCGTGGCCCTGCCGTCCATCCAGGCGGACCTCGGGATGACCACGTCGTCACTGCAATGGGTCGTGAGCGGCTATGTGCTCGGGTACGGCGGTCTGTTGCTTCTCGGGGGCCGGACCGCCGACCTGCTGGGACGACGCCGGGTGTTCCTCGCCGCCCTGGTCGTTTTCGCCGCCGCCTCACTGCTGGGCGGGCTGGTGACCGACGGCACCCTGCTGATCGCCGCCCGCTTCATCAAGGGCATCAGCGCGGCGTTCACCGCTCCCGCCGCATTGTCGATCATCACGACCACCTTCGCCGAAGGGCCCGCGCGCAACCGGGCCCTGAGCATCTTCACCGCCTGCGGCGCAAGCGGCTTCTCGCTGGGACTGGTGCTGTCCGGGGTGCTGACCGAGATCGGCTGGCGCTGGACGTTCCTCATGCCGGTCCCGGTCGCCATCCTCGCCCTCGTCGCCGGTGCCCGGCTGCTCCACCGCTCCGACGAGCGCGGCGAGGGCGGTCACGACCTCCTGGGCGCCGCGACGATCACCGCGGCGATGCTGCTCCTGGTCTTCACCGTGGTGGAGGCTCCCCAGGTCAGCCTTCTGCGCACCGTGCTGTCGGCCGTCGGGGTGGCCGCGCTGCTCGCGCTGTTCGTGTGGTGGGAGCGCCGGGTCAGCCACCCGCTGGTCCGCCTCGGCATCCTCCGTTCCGCGCCGCTGGCCCGGGCCAACATCGGGCTGGTCATCCTGTTCGGCTCGTATGTCGGCTTCCAGTTCGTGGCCATGCAGTACTTCCAGAACCTGCTCGGCTGGAGCGCACTCCAGACCGCACTCGCCTTCCTCCCCGCGGGCCTGCTGGTCGCGGTCAGCTCGACCAAGATGGGCACCCTCGCCGACCGGTTCGGCACGGCACGCCTCATCGTGGTCGGCTCGATCGCGCTGCTGGCCGGGTACGGCGTCTTCCTCCAGGTCGATGAGCACCCCAGCCTGGCGACGATGGTCCTCCCGGGCATGGTCCTGCTGGGCATCGCGTTCGCTCTGTCCTTCCCGTCGCTCAACATCCAGGCCACGTCCGGGGTCCACGACGACGAGCAGGGCCTGGCCTCTGGCCTCCTCAACACCTCGGGGCAGGTCGGCGGAGCCGTCGTGCTCGCGATCGTGACCGCCGTGCTGACCTCCGGCTCGGAGGGGGATCCGATCGGCCGGTTCCGCGCCGCGATCGTGGTCTCCGGTCTCTTCGCCCTCATCGGGTTGGTCGTCGCCCTGACCGGGCTCCGCTTCCGGCCCCGTACGGCAGAGGCCGCCGAGGAGAGAGTGCTCGAAACGGTCTGATGGCCGCGCGGAGAAGGGGCGTCCCGGGGGCGGGACGCCCCTTCTGGCTGCGCCGCATCGTCCTCGTGCGGGGTAGCCGGCATGGTGGAGGACCTGACGCGACCTGACCTGGGCCTGACCTGGGCCTGGCCTGACCCGGCCTGCCCCGGCGTGACCCGGCCTGACCCGGCGTGACCCGGCCTGACCCGGCGTGACCCGGACGTGCGCCTGCCCGCCGCCGCGGATGCTTCGCCGGGCGATCTCCGCGCCGTGATTCGCCAGGCCTACTTGAGCGTGCCGGGGGCCCATTGGCCGGGCACGCCGTCGTCACTGAGGACGATCTCCCGCGCCGCGCCGGACCGCACATCGACGGCATAGACGGAGTACTCCTCGTCCCCGACCTCGCCCGTGTCCGTCATCGCCTCCACGATGGCCTCATGGTCGCTCGCCCAGCCGCGGACCTCCTGGATGCTGGTGTCCTCCGGGAGGGAGGCCTCGACCCGGCTCAGGATTCTTCCCGTGTCCGGGGCCATGGTGACCAGCAGTCCGTGATCGCCTTCCGCCGGATGGGAGCGCTCGGCCGACAGCGCGACGGCGGTTTTGTCGGGGGACAACGCCGCGCCGCTGTCGAACAGTGTCAGATCAGCGGGCACCCGGCTCAGCACGCGGCCGTCGGGCCGCATCCGCACGAGTTCAGTGGCGTGAATGCGCCCGGGAACGTCTGTCACATCCCGTGTCATCGTCGCCGTGACTGTGCCGTCGTCCGAGAGGGCCACAATCGTCATCGGCTTCGGAAGGGTCCACGTCCGGCTCGTGGTGAAGTCGTGCACCCGTGGCCTGTGGGCACCGTCGGTCTCGCCGAAGTCGGCGGCGAGCCACCGCCCTGAAGGGGAGATGAACAGCCCCGCCTTGCCGGTCGGCCCATCCATCCCCTCGGTCAGGTGACTCGACACCGGCACTGAGCCGTGCCGATCCTTCACGACGAATTCCGACATCGAACTGCTGTAGTAGGCCATCCGGTTGCCGTCCCTGCTGAGCGCCAACGGGGACCTGAGGCCGCTGTAGTCGGGATCCATATCGGGGATCCGCCACTGGTCGCCCCTGGTGGTCACCACCCGCCACTGCTCGCAGTCGGAATCCTCCGGCCCATGGGCGCCCGGGGCGCAGAAGTCGTGGTACGCGTATCGGATGGGATCGCCGACCACAGCGGGAAGCGGGTCCGGCGTGTTCCCGGAGTCGCCGTGGTCCCCGTCCGCGAACGGGTCCGCGAAAGGGTCGGCCACGCCGCCGCTCTCCTGGATCTTGCCGAACACGGCGGCGACGCCGAAGGCGATGGGCGTCAGGATGAGGGCCGTCACCATGAGGCTGACGCTCGTGACGAGGCCCCTCCGGCCGGCGCGGCGCCGCCGTACGGCGCGGAGCGTCTCGGCTGTGACCCCGTCGACGATGTCGGCGGCGGGCATCTCGGCCCCCAGAGTGGCCAGCCCCCGGCGTAACCCGGCATGCCAGGCGTCCTCACCCGGGCCGGGAGGAGCGCCCCAGGCCGGCGATCCCGCAGACCGCGCAAGGCCGGCCCGGTCTTCCGTACGACCCTGTCCCGGGTCGGCGAACGCGGGCGCTGAGGTCGGTGAGGCCGGTTCGTCCGTGGGCGGCGCCCACGGCGCTTTCACGTCGGTGATCGAGCTCTCCGCCTGCCATGGGAGAAGCCCCTGTGAGGTCTCCCCATCCCGTACGGCCGCCGTTCTCTCCGATGTCCCAGCGGAGTCGATGTGGGGTGCCACTCCGTTGTCCGGGGCGGGAGCCGTACTCACTTCGGACCCTGGGCCGGCACATTCGCCGGTTTCGGAGGCGGGAGCCGTGCCGGGCTGTGACGCGGGAGCCGTACCGAGGTCGGAGGCGGTGGCGAGCGAGGGGAGCCGGTGGCGGAGTTCTGAAAGGGCGACGACGGTCTCGGTCTGGGCCGTGTGGAGGTTGAAGCCGCACAGATCGGCTGCCTGCCATTCAGCGGCCCCGTCGTGGTGGCGCGCCACGATAAGCGCCCGCTGGCCAGGCGTCAGCGCGGCCAGGGCCATGGCGAGCTGTGAGGCGCTGGCCGCGTCACGACCACCACCGGAGGCGCCGGGCCGCCGTTGCGGGTCCTTGCCAGAGCGCGGATGCTTCAGGAAAAGCGCGAACAGCTCACGACGGGCGGTCTCGGCGGGGGAGACCCAGCGGACCGAGCTCCATCGGGCGGCGACCCTGGTGAGTGATTTGACCACAAGCGCGCGGGCGAGGTCCGCGTCACCGGTGAGGAGAAAGGCCGTGCGGGCAAGCGGCGGTGTCTGGTCGGCCGCGAACACCGGGAACCCGGGCAGCTTGCGCATGGCTAGCCCTTGTCGCCCGTCGCTTCGGGGTGACCACCGATCGGCTCGCTCACTACCGTCCTCGCCCCCGTACCAAATAGGGATATATCCGTTCTTGCCGTGCTCTGGAGGCGCTCAGAGTAGCCCACCATGTGAACCGAGCGCTTGATCCCCGCATCTAACGGGCAACGAATCCTTCGAAAGAAGCCGCCGCCATGAAGACCCGCCTCGCCCTCGCCGTCCTTCCGCTCGCCGTCGTCATCGCCTGTGGGACCACCAGCACGGACGGCTCACCGGCCGAGCCGTCGTCCACCTTGACCACGGCTCCCCCGGCTTCTGCCACCGCCCCGGCGTCTTCGGCTCCCTCGGCATCATCGGCTCCCTCGGCTTCCGGGACGGCCGTGGTCACTCCGCCTCCCTCGGGGTCGCCGGAGCCGACCGATTTGGCGCCGCCGTCCTCCACGAAGCCGGTCACGGTGCGGCGCACCCCCTCGAAGCCTCCTACCGTCACGGGGGTGAGATTCGCGGGTCACGGCGACTTCGACAGGGTGGTCGTCGATCTTCAAGGGCCTATGACCGGCTACACGGCCCGCTGGGTGAGCAAGATCGTCCAGGACGGCTCCGGCGCGGCGATGGACGTCAAGGGCGGGGCCTACCTCCAGCTCACGCTGTACCCGGCGAACGCCCACGACGACGCGGGCAACTCCACCTGGGTAGGGCCCCGGCAGGTCACCGCCAAGCTGCCGAACATCGTCGAGGTCGTCAACAACGGCGATTTCGAGGGCGTGGTGAGCATCGGTCTGGTGCTCGACCACAAGGCCGGGTTCCGGGTGCTGGAGCAGTCCGCGCCGACCCGGCTCGTGATCGACGTGGCGCGCTGACAAACTGGTGGGCATGCTCAGGGGGATCGACGTGCCCACCCGACACCCGTGCCGGGCGGCGAGGTCGGCCTTCAAGATCCTTTTTGTACGGCCGACGATAGGATTGTGAAATGAGTGAGCGGAGCGAGGAGGGCGCATGAGCCGGCTACCGACTTATGAGGAAATCCGCAGCGCCCCGAAGGTGTTGCTCCACGACCATCTGGACGGCGGGCTTCGCGCGGAGACGATCGTCGACCTGGCCCGCGACAGCGGCCACGAGCTTCCCTCGACCGATCCGGACAACCTCGCCACCTGGTTCCAGGAGGCCGCCGACTCCGGCTCGCTGGAGCGCTACCTGGACACCTTCGCTCACACGGTCGGGGTCATGCAGTCACGGGAGGCGCTGGTAAGGGTGGCCGCCGAATGCGCGGAGGACCTGGCGGACGACGGCGTCGTCTACGCCGAGGTCCGGTACGCCCCGGAGCAGCACACCTCGGCTGGCCTCGGTCTGGATGAGGTCGTCGAGGCCGTGCTGGAGGGCTTCCGGCTGGGTTCCGCCGGTCCCGACGGACGGCCACGCATCCAGGTCGGCACTCTGCTCACCGCCATGCGTCACCAGGCGCGGTCGATGGAGATCGCCGAGCTGGCCGTACGCTACCGCGACGTCGGCGTGGTCGGCTTCGACATCGCGGGCGCCGAGGCCGGCTACCCGCCCACCCGGCACATCGACGCCTTCGAGTACCTCCAGCGGGAGAACGCCCACTTCACCATCCACGCGGGTGAGGGATTCGGACTGCCGTCCATCTGGCAGGCGATCCAGTGGTGCGGCGCGGACCGGCTCGGCCACGGCGTCCGCATCATCGACGACATCACGGTGTCCGGTGACGGCGAGGCCAAGCTTGGACGGCTCGCCGCGTACGTCCGCGACAAGCGCATCCCACTGGAGATGTGCCCGACGTCGAACCTGCAGACGGGGGCCGCCGCCTCGATCGCGGAGCACCCCATCGGCCTGCTGCGTCGGCTGTACTTCCGGGTGACGGTCAACACCGACAACCGGCTGATGAGCGGGACGAGCGTGTCCAAGGAGTTCGCCAAGCTCGTGGACGCCTTCGGCTATGACTGGGACGACCTCCAGTGGTTCACGGTCAACGCGATGAAGTCCGCCTTCATCCCCTTCGATGAGCGGCTCGCGCTGATCAACGGCGTGATCAAGCCCGGTTTCGCCCAGTTGAAGTGGCGCGCGTGAAGAAACAGCTCTACAGGTCGAAGGTGGCCCAGGTGTTCGGCTGGGTCTGGCTCGTGTTCGCGGCGTACAACGCGTGGGACCTGATCGCGCACGGTTCGATGCCCTCGGCCCTGATCGCGGGCGCTGTGCTGGGCGTCATCACGGTGCTCGTCTTCCTGCTGGCGCTCCGCCCGGCGGTCGTGGTCGAGGAGGGCGGCGTCCGCGTACGCAACCCGCTGAGGAACGCCTGGATCCCCTGGAACGCCGTCGGCGACGTGCTGGTGTCCAACGTGATCGTCATCGAATCCGGACATACGACGGTCCGCTGCTGGACCCCGCATGCCAGCACCCGTGAGCGGGTCAAGGCCGTCAGCCGCGCGGGGAAAGCGGCCTCACGGGCCGGCATGTCCATGGCCGAGCGCGCGATGGCCGAGGCCGCCGGTCGCACCCACGCCGACTGGGTGGCGCAGCAGCTGACCGAGATGAGCGCGTCGAGGAATAGTGCCTCAACGGGCGAGACCCGCGTGACCTGGTCGCCGTCCGCGCTCGCCGCTGCCGCCGCCGCCATCGTCCTCGTCGCGGTCACCCTGGTCCTGGCCTGAGCCAAATTTCGGCGTGGGGGCGCGGGGGTTCCATCCGCCGTCATTCCGGAGCGGATACTGCCGCCCCTGGTGAAGGGCGCCGTTTCGGCGAGCATAAGGTCCGGTACATGACTGATCACTACGATGTCGTGGTCCTCGGCGCGGGCCCGGGTGGGTATGTCGCCGCGATCCGGGCAGCCCAGCTCGGACTCAGAACGGCAATAGTCGAGGAACGCTACTGGGGCGGCGTGTGCCTCAACGTGGGATGCATCCCCTCGAAGGCGCTGTTGCGCAACGCCGAGCTCGTCCATCTGCTCACGAACGACGCCAAGACGTTCGGCATCAGGGTGGACGGCCAGCTGACCTTCGACTACGGCGAGGCTTTCAGGCGCAGCCGCAAGGTCGCCGACGGGCGCGTCAAAGGCGTGCACTACCTCATGAAGAAGAACGGCATCAGGGAGTATGACGGCCGCGGCGCCTTCCTTGACGCCAACACCTTGCGGGTGGAGGGCCCCGGCGGCACTGAGACGGTGACGTTCGGCCACTGCATCATCGCCACCGGTGCGACAACCAGGCTCCTGCCCGGGACCTCCCTGTCCGAGCGTGTCGTGACATACGAGGAGCAGATCCTCAGCGAGAAGCTCCCGGAGAGCATCGTCATCGCCGGCGCGGGCGCCATCGGCGTCGAGTTCGCGTACGTGCTCAACAGCTACGGCGTGAAGGTGACGATCGTCGAGTTCCTCGATCGGATCGTGCCCCTCGAGGACGAGGAGGTGTCGGCGGAGCTCGCGCGGCGGTACAAGCGGCTCGGCATCGAGGTGCTGACGTCGACCCGCGTCGAGTCCATCGACGACTCGGGCGAGAAGGTCCGTGTGACCGTCTCACGCAACGGGCAGCCGTCGGTGATCGAGGCCGACAAGGTGCTGCAGGCCATCGGTTTCCAGCCCCGGGTGGATGGCTACGGGCTCGAGAACACCGGCGTACGGCTGACCGACCGGGGCGCCGTCGACATCGACGGGCGATGCCGTACCAGCGTGCCGCATATCTTCGCCATCGGCGACGTCACGGCGAAGCTGATGCTCGCCCACGCTGCCGAGTCGATGGGCATCGTCGCCGCGGAGACGATCGCGGGCGCGGAGACCATGGAGCTCGACTACATCATGATCCCTCGGGCCACCTACTGCCAGCCGCAGATCGCGAGCTTCGGCTTCACTGAGGCGCAGGCGCGCGAACGCGGCTTCGACGTCAAGGTGGCCAAGTTCCCGTTCACGGCCAACGGCAAGGCACACGGCCTGGGGGACGTCACCGGGTTCGTCAAGATCCTCAGCGACGCGAAGTATGGCGAACTGCTCGGCGCCCACTTGATCGGGCCCGAGGTAACCGAGTTGCTGCCCGAGCTGACCCTGGCCCAGCAGTGGGACCTGACGGTGAATGAGGTGGCGCGCAACGTCCACGCCCACCCCACGCTCGGCGAGGCGATCAAGGAGGCGATCCACGGGCTGGCCGGTCACATGATCAACATGTGAGGCCGGCCCCCGTAGCCCGCGTGATCGCTTCAACGAGCCCGGGCGAAGGCTCCTGAGCTTGGGTGGGGGTGTAGTGGCGGCCGGCCTTCAAGGTCGCGCGAAGCACTGTTCGGGGCTGGTGTGGTTAAAGTCCAAGGGCGACGGCCAGGTCTTTCTTGAGGGCATCGAGGTCCTGTACGGCTTGAGCTCGTGCCTTTGTGACGTCGTCCTCTACGGGGATGACGACCTCCAGGTAGCACTTGAGCTTGGGCTCGGTTCCGCTGGGCCGTACGATCACGCGGGCGCCGTGGGAGAGGCGGTAGCGGAGGCCGTCGGTGGGCGGCAGGCCCGCCGCGCCTTCGGAGAGGTCCTCGGCCGACTCGACGGTGCGGCCGGCGAGCTCCATGGGCGGGTTGGCGCGCAGCCGTTCCATGGCCTGGGAGATGAGGGACAGGTCATCGACGCGGAACGAGAGCTGGCCGGTGGCGTGCAGGCCGTACCTGCGGGCCTGGTCGTCGAGGAGGTCGATGAGCGACCGTCCCTCGCGCTTGGCCTGGGCGGCCATTCCGGCAATGGTGAGGGCGGCGCCGATGCCGTCCTTGTCATGGACGGGGAGGCCGGCGTTCGAGCCGACGCCGTAGCCGAGGGCCTCCTCGTAGCCGAAGACCAAGCCGGACCCGGCCTTCATGATCCACTTGAAGCCGGTGAGGGTCTCGGCATGGCGGACGCCGTAACCTTCGGCGATCTTGCTGAGCAGCGACGACGACACGATCGAGGTGGCCACGAGCCGGGCGTCGCCCGTGGTGTGGCGCAGCACGTGCTCGGCGAGCAGCCCGCCGACCTCGTCGCCGCTCAGCATGCGGTAACCGCCTAGGGGGAGCGGCGTCCCGACGGCGCACCTGTCGGCGTCGGGGTCGTTGGCGAGCACGAGGTCGGCGCCGGTCTTGCGGGCGAGGTCGAGCGCGAGGTCCATCGCACCCGGCTCCTCCGGGTTGGGGAACGACACGGTGGGAAAGTCCGGATCGGGCGCCGCCTGCCGTCCGACCTGCACCGGAGTCTCGAATCCGGCCTTGCGGAACGCCTCGGCGAGGATGTGGCCGCCGACGCCGTGGAGGGGTGTGTACGCGATGGCGATCTCGCGGTCATCGCCGATCGGGAGGGCGGTCACGGCGTCGAGGTAAGGCTCGACGATCTCGTGATGCCCCAGCGTCTCCCAGTCCGAACCCAGGGCGAGCTCGTCCACGCGGCCGACCGTGTCGATGGCGCGGGAGATTTCGCCGTCGATGGGCGGGACGATCTGCGCCCCGTCGCCCCAGTAGACCTTGTAGCCGTTGTCGCGCGGCGGGTTGTGCGATGCGGTGACCATGACTCCCGCGTCCGCGCCGAGGTGTCGTACGGCGAATGCCAGGATCGGCGTCGGCCACTTGCCGGCCATGACGGAGGCGCGCAGGCCCGCCCCGGTCAGCACGGCGGCGGTGTCGGCGGCGAAGACGTCGGAGTTGTGCCGCGCGTCGTAGCCGATGACGACGTGCTTCCCCCGCCCCAGGACGCGGGCCAGCCCCGCGGCGGCCCGCATGACCGTCACCCGGTTCATCCGGTTGGGCCCCGCGCCCAGCTCGCCGCGCAGGCCCGCCGTACCGAATTCGAGCTTGGCCCCGAACCGCTCCGCCAGCTCGGCGTGGTCCTCCCGGTCGAGGATGCCTTGCAACTCCGCGCGGGTCTCCGGGTCGGGGTCCTGGTCGAGCCACTCCTGGGCCAGCCGTACGAGGTCAGTGGAGGTCAACGTTCATTCTCCCATTGCTTTCCGGGGGCTGCCATCGCGTTGTGGGGTTACAGCTTGTCGACGACCTTGGCGAGCAGGACGCCCATGCGCGCGGCGGTGGCGCGGCCGACCTCCAGTACCTCTTCGTGGTTGAGCGGCTCGCCGACCAGGCCGGCGCCGGGGTTGGTGACCAGGGAGATGCCGAGCACCTCGGCGCCGGCCTCGCGGGCCGCGATGGCCTCCAGCACGGTTGACATGCCCACCAGGTCGCCGCCCAGCGTGCGGAGCATGCGGATCTCGGCGGGTGTCTCGTAGGTCGGCCCGCGGAACGCCACATAGACGCCTTCGGTCAGTGACGGGTCCACCTCGCGGGCGAGCTCCCGCAGGCGCGGGGTGTAGACGTCGGTGAGGTCGACGAACGTGGCCCCGGTGATCGGATTGCTGCCGGTCAGGTTGATGTGGTCGCTGATCAGGACCGGGTCGCCGACGTTCTGGCTCTCGGGGCGCAGGCCGCCCGCCGCGTTGGTCAGCACGACCGTGCGCACTCCCGCCGCGACAGCCGTACGGACGCCATGGACCACCGGCTCGACGCCGCGGCCCTCGTAGAGGTGCGTGCGGCCGAGGAAGATGAGGGCGTTGAGCGCGGCGCCGGTCCGCACGGCGCGGATGACGCCCGCGTGGCCGGCGACGGCGGGTGGCGTGAAACCGGGCAGTTTGGTCACAGGGAACTCGGCGATCGTCTCGCCGATCGCGTCCGCCGCGGGCACCCAGCCGGAGCCCATGACAAGGGCGACGTCGAAGGAGGGGATGCCGGCGAGATTCCGCAGCGTGGTCGCGGCCTCTGCCGCCAGAACGTAAGCGTCGTTGGTCACTTTAGTGAGCGTACAGAACGGCATGAAGCACCCCGGCAACACCACCCGCCAGAATCAGCCACGCGGTGTTCAGCGAAGTCCTCCACAGGGCCAGTACGGCTGCCGCGCACAGGATCACCGTCAGCGGATCGACGAGCGGCCCATGGGCAAGCTGGGCGCCCAGCCCGGCCATGAGCGCGAGGGCGGCGGCGTTGACCCCGTCGAGCAGCGCCGACGACCACTCCTTCGACCGGATCTTGTCGGTCAGCTTCGTCAGCAGGCCGACCAGGAGGAACGACGGGAGGAAGATGCCCACGGTCGCGAGGACGGCCCCCGGCACTCCCGCGACGAGGTAGCCGACGAAGGTCGCCGTCGTGAACACCGGGCCGGGGGTGACCTGCCCGATCGCGATCGCGTCCGTGAGCTGGGCGTCGGTCAGCCAGTGCAGCCGCTCGACGAAGTCCCCATGGAGGAAGGCCAGCAGCACGTAGCCGCCGCCGTACAGCACGGCGCCGATCTTGAGGAAGCGCTGCTCGGTGAGCCAGCCGCGGCGCCGGACCAGCTCGTCGTGCATCATGGCGATGTGCGCGGCGGGACCGCCGAACGCGATCGTCCCGAGCCGCAGGAACAACCACGCCACCTCACGCACGGCCGTATTGAACAGGGCGTCAGTCGCCGAGGGACTTGCAGGGCCGGGTGCGCAGGCCGCCGACGTAGTCGTCCGGGGCGCCCGCCTTCTCCGCCGCGTCGGCGAGGATGCCGAGGTAGCGGGCCGAGGGCAGGCCGCCCTCGTACGAATCGAGCACGTAGGACCAGGCCAGCACGTCGCCCTCCAGGGTCGCGACGCGGAGCCGTACCTTGCGGTAGAACCCCAGGTCGGTGCCGGTCCACTGGTCGAGGGAGGACTCGTCCCACTCCGGCACGTCGTAGAGGACGACGAAGACCTGCTCGTCGGAGTCCTCGACGATGGTGGCGAGAGCGCCCTCCCAGCCGACGTCCTCCCCACCGAAGGTCAGCCGCCAGCCCGGAAGCCAGCCGGTACCACGCATGGGAGAGTGGGGAGCCCGCTCTGCCATCTGTTTGGGGTCCATGTTGCTGCCATAGGCCGCGTAAACAGGCACGGCACACAAGACTAATCCAAGATCCTGAAAGTTGAACGAACGGAGCGCGGACGAGCTACTCCTGGGAGAAAGACCACCTGCTCCCCGGGGGAAATCCGCGTAGTCGAGCCGTTACCACGCCTCTCATGGGCCCCTCATCGGGACACAGTTGCCCCGATACGGGACAATGGAGCATGTGACGAGGATTGTGATCATCGGTGGTGGCCCCGGCGGATATGAGGCGGCTCTCGTGGCCGCGCAATTGGGGGCCCAGGTCACAGTGGTCGAGCAGGAAGGCCCTGGTGGCGCGTGCGTGCTCACCGACTGCGTGCCTTCCAAGACCCTGATCGCCACCTCCGTCCGTAAGCAGGCGCTGCTGGACGCGTCCTCCCTGGGCGTCCATTTCAGCGGTGGGGGCGACGGCGAGGTCGGCGGCGTGACGGCCGACATGCCCCTCGTGAACAAACGGGTCAAGGAGCTGGCCCATGCCCAGTCCGCCGACGTCGCCGCGCGGCTGGCCGCCGAGGGCGTGGAGGTCGTCCGGGCCTCGGGACGGCTGGTCGATCCCCAGGTCGTTCGCGCGGGCGACCGGACGATCCGGGCCGACGTCGTCATCGTGGCCACCGGAGCCCACCCCCGTGTGCTGCCGGGCGCCGAGCCCGACGGGGAGCGCATCCTGAGCTGGCGGCAGCTGTACGACCTCCAGGAGTTGCCCGAGCACCTGATCGTGGTCGGCTCCGGTGTGACCGGGGCCGAGTTCGCCGGGGCCTACCAGTCGCTGGGCTCGGAGGTGACCCTGGTGTCCTCGCGCGACCGCATGATGCCCAACGAGGACGCCGACGCCGCCGAGGTGCTCGAAGAGGTCTACCGGCGGCGCGGAATGAACGTCATGGGCCGCTCCCGCGCCTCGTCCGTCAAGCGCACCGAGCACGGCGTCGTCGTCACGCTGGAGGACGGCCGGACCGCCGAGGGCACCCACTGCCTCATGACCGTCGGCATGGTGCCCAACACCGCCGGGATCGGCCTGGAGGACAACGGCGTCCGGCTCGACCGGAACGGGTTCATCGAGGTCGACAAGGTGTCCAGGACCTCGGCGCCCGGTGTCTACGCGGCCGGCGACTGCACCGGCGTGCTGATGCTCGCCTCGGTCGCCGCCATGCAGGGCCGCATCGCGGTCTGGCACGCGCTGGGCGAGGCCGTACAGCCCATCCGCCTGGCCACTGTGGCCTCCAACATCTTCACCGACCCGGAGATCGCGGCCGTCGGCGTGTCGCAGAAGCAGATCGAGTGCGGCGAGATCGAGGCCAACGTCGTCAAGCTGCCCCTCGCCACCAACGCCCGGGCCAAGATGCAGGGCTTTAACGACGGCTTCGTCAAGCTGTTCTGCCGGCCGAACACGGGCATCGTGCTCGGCGGCGTCATCGTGGCTCCCCGGGCGTCCGAGCTGATCCTGGCAGTTTCCGTCGCCGTCCAGCACCGGCTGACCGTCGACCAGTTCGCGCACACGTTCGCCGTCTACCCGTCGCTGTCCGGGTCGATCACCGAGGCGGCCCGCCGCCTCATGTCACCGCTGACCGCCGGTATCTGACAGCCGCGACCTGACATGCTGCAAGGCATACCGCCCATGCTGTACGGCTGACGCCGCGGCCTGCAGTTCGTAGGGCGTTTGGGCGATGTTCAGCGCCTGCTTGGCGGCCTCGTAGGCGTCGAGCGCCGCCCGCCATTCGTGGGTCGGCCCGCTCACCTGGTTGATCTTCATCTCGAAGTCCAGAGCGTCGATCTCCTCGCCGAACCGGGTGACCTCCTCCTCGGCCGCGTGACGGGCCACCGCCATGGCGGCCACGAAGCGCTCCCTGCGCCGGTGGGAGACGCCCCAGATCAGCAGCGTGAGGCTGAGCCCCAGGCCACTCACGATCACCAGGATCAGCGCCGGCGACAGACCCTTGGAGGGCCCCGAATCCGGGACGTCCTGGGTGCCCGCACCTGGGTCGTCGGTCTCCTCGGCCGACGCGGGCCGGCCCTTGATGGCATCGTCGGGGAGGTTGACGGCGTCACCGCGCGCCCCGGTCAGGTTGAGGTCTCTGGCCTGGGTGAAGGACGCGCCCTGGACGTTGGCGCCCGTCAGGTCGGCGCCCTGCAGATCGGCCTGGGTGAGCTCGGCCCTGGAAAGGTCGGCGTTCTTCAGCACGGCGTACTGCAGCTCCGCTTGGCCGAGCTTGCCGTCCTTGATCTTGGCCCTGGTGAAGTCGGCCGTCCGGCCCTTGATCTGGCCGAGTGTGGCCCCCGTGAGGTCGGTGTCGACCAGCTTGGCGTCGGTCAGGTTGGCCTGGGTCAGCACAGCCCTGGTGAGGACCGCCTCGGTCAGGTCCGCGTGGGGGAACTCCGCCTGACCGGCCTCGGCGTCGATCAGGATCGCGCCGCGGAGGTCGGCCTGCTTGGCCCGCAGTTGCCCGAGGTCGGCATTGCTGAGGTCGGCTCCCCGCAGATCGCCGTACTCGACGTGGGCCTGCGTGAGGTCGGCTTCCTTCAGCGAGGCGTCCCGCAGGATGGCACCCGTGAGGTCCTTCTGGGTGAGGTCCACCTCGTCGAGCTTGGCCTTGGTGAGATCGGCGCATCGCAGGTCGTAGGGGAGGGTCGCGCCGTGGGTGAAGTCCCTGCCGCGCAGGTTGGGCCCGCTGCCCGGCTTGCACGGCCCAGCGGCGGCCTGTACGGCTGTCGCCGGGACGGCGACGGACAACGCGGCGGCGAAGAACACGGCGCCGGCGAGGGCGGCGATGCGACGAGGGGCGACGAGCGAATCGAAACGACGCGGGGCGGTGAGGGGAGCGATACGCACTGGGGGGCCTCCTGGGGGAACGCCCCGAGTTTCTCACGTGATCTTAACCCTGACTTGCAAGCCCCTTACATCCCTCCGCGACCGCGCGGCCGCACCCCTTGCGGTGATCATGCGGTGAGCACGTGGTGAGCACGTGATGAGCACGTGATGAGCACGTGATGAGCACGTGGTGATCATGCACACATTCCCCTGCTGGCCGTTGACCACGCCATTCCCGAGTTGTGATCATGCGCAGTTTCCCGCGGATGGCCGTTGACCGCGCCATCCTCACATCGTGATCATGCACGTGATCCGTACGGCCCATAAACGTTCGTGACCTCGCACTCCGAGTGAAGTGCAAGGTCACGAGGGGAGAAACCGCTGGCCACCGGGCTACCCCGGGAAAGTGCGCATGATCACCAATTAAGGATGCGCTGGTCACCCACCGTGATCGGGAACCTGTGCATGATCACGCCGGGGGAGGGGGGTTACCAGTCGCCGCCGCCGAAGTCGCCGCCGCCGAAGTCGCCGCCTCCACCCCAGTCGCCGCCTCCGCCGAAGTCGCCGCCTCCGCCGAAGTCGCCGCCTCCGCCGCCGAAGTCTCCTCCGCCGCCGCCCCAGTCGCCGCCACCGGCCTCGACGCCGTCCTGGTAGCCGGACTCGTAGCCCGAGCCGTAGCCGCCGTATCCGTAGCCGCCCCAGCCGCCGCCGAACGCGCCGCCGAGCACGGTGCCGACCAGCATGCCGGTCAGCAGATCGCCGCCGAAGCCGCCGTAGTAGCCGTAGGCGTAGGGCTGGTAGGCGGGACCGGCGTCCCAGTACGGCCGGCGCTGGCCGTTGACCACGACCTCACGCATCTGCGGGTCGAAGCCGCGCTCGACGGCCTCGGCGTCGGCCGCGCAGGCCGGGACGTCGCGGACCGCGCCACCGGGCGGGGCCCAGCGGACGGTGCGGACGGACGGGCCGTGCTGCGGGTTGAAGAAGCACGGGGGCAGCCGCTCCGGCAGGGGCTGGTTGTTCACCCGCGCCTTGACGCAGGCCAGGGCGTAGCGCCCGTCCTCCAGGGTCGAGGTGACCGTACGGAGCTCGTCGGGGCGCTTGACCGCGGCGAGCTCGTTCTTGGCCCGCTCGTAGGAGTCGAGCGCGCGCTGCCAGTCGGACGAGGTCTCGGCCTGCGGCAGCATCTTGACATCCAGGTCCAGAGCGGTGATCTCCTCACCGAACTTGGTGACGTCCTCCTCGACGGTCTGCTTGACCGCGGCGAGCTCGGCCGCCTCCTTCTCCTCGCGCTTCCGCTTCATGCGGCGAGAGATGATCCACAAACCGGCACCTCCGACGACGGCGACTCCCAGAATGCCGACCAGCACGCCGCCGCCTCCGCCTCCGGCCGCGCTGCCCCTGTCCAGTGCGTCCTTGTCGCCCTCCACGGCGAGGTTGACGCGGTTGACGAAGTCCTCCATGCCGGTGGCGACGTCTTTGTTGCTGGCGGTGGACAGCCTGGCGAGCCGAGCCGCGGACACGTTCGGCGGCAGGGCCGTAGAGGCGGCGAAGACACTGGTCCCGTCCAGGACGGCGACTGTGGCACTCGACCGGCCCGCCGCGTCGAGCCCCCTGCCGAGGCTGTTGATGAACGTGCGCGCCTCGGCGGTGGTCACGGTGCCGTCGGGCAGCGCGGCCACGTAAATCTTGGACTTGGAGCCCTTCAGCGCCTTGCGGATGTCGTCCTGCTGGCTCGACGACAGCGGGGCGCCGCTCTGGACGAAGAGCGGGTCGCCGCTCTTCCACGCCGCGATCACGGTGTCGGGATTCGGCGGAGTCGCGGCATGGGCGGCGGGGGAGAGCGCGAACAGCGCGAAAACACCGACGAGCAGCGCCGCCATGGCGGCCCCCACGCGGCCCAGCGGTTGTGTGATGGTCACGGCTTCAAGCCTCCTTCGCCCTACAGGACGAACGGCAGGGCGCGATGGTTCCTCTCCGGAAGATGTTCATGCCTCAGAGATCCTCGAACCCTTACCCATGGACCGCCTGGTCGAACGCCCTGGACGGCCCGATCCCGCCGGGAGGGCCTCAGGCGTCCTTGATCTCGCAGATCACGGCTCCCGCGGTCACGGTCTGGCCGGCCGCGGCGGTGAGGCCCGTGACCGTGCCGGCCTTGTGGGCCGCGAGCGGCTGCTCCATCTTCATCGCCTCGATGACGACGATCGTGTCTCCGGCCGCCACCGTGTCCCCGTCCGAGGCGACGACCTTGACGATCGTCCCCTGCATCGGGCTGACGAGGGAGTCGCCGCCGACCGCCGCCTTCTTCGGGTTGTTTCCACCGCCACGCCTGGGCGTCTTCTTGGCCGTTGTACGGCTGGCCGTACCGAGCTCAGACGGGAGGACGACCTCGAGGCGCTTGCCGCCGACCTCGACGGTGATGCGCTCCCGCTCGACCTGCTCCCCGGCCTCCACCGGCCCCTCGAACAGCGGGATCTCGTTCACGAACTCGGTCTCGATCCACCGGGTGTGCACGGAGAAGGGCTCATCGACGAAGGCGGGGTCCTCCACGACGGCGCGGTGGAACGGAAGGACGGTGGGCATGCCGCCGATCTCGAACTCGGCCAGCGCCCGGCGCGACCGCTCCAGCGCCTGCCGCCGCGAGGAGCCGGTGACGATGAGCTTCGCGACGAGGGAGTCGAAGGACTGCGGCACGGTCATACCCGTCTCGTAGCCCGAGTCGAGCCGTACGCCGGGGCCCGAAGGAGCGCGCATCGACGTCAGCGTGCCGGGAGCGGGCAGGAAGCCCCGGCCGGCGTCCTCGGCGTTGATCCGGAACTCGATCGAGTGGCCGCGCAGCACGGGGTCGTCGTAGCCGAGGGCCTCGCCGTCGGCGACGCGGAACATCTCCCGGACGAGGTCGATCCCGGAGACCTCCTCGGTGACGGGGTGCTCGACCTGGAGCCGGGTGTTGACTTCGAGGAAGGAGATGGTGCCGTCCTGGCCGACGAGGAACTCGCAGGTGCCCGCGCCGACGTAGCCCGCCTCGCGCAGGATCGCCTTGGACGACGAGTAGAGCAGGTCCCGCTGCTCGCCGGAGAGGAACGGCGCGGGGGCCTCCTCGACCAGCTTCTGGTGGCGGCGCTGGAGCGAGCAGTCGCGGGTGCTGACGACCACGACGTTGCCGTGCCGGTCGGCGAGGCACTGGGTCTCGACGTGCCGGGGGCGGTCGAGGTAGCGCTCGACGAAGCACTCGCCGCGCCCGAAGGCGGTGACGGCCTCGCGGACGGCGGACTCGTAGAGGTCGGGGATCTCCTCGATCGTGCGCGCCACCTTGAGCCCGCGGCCGCCTCCGCCGAAGGCCGCCTTGATGGCGATCGGAAGTCCGTGCTCCTCGGCGAACGCGATGACCTCGTCCACTCCGGACACGGGGTCGGGCGTGCCCGCCACGAGCGGGGCGCCGACGCGCTGTGCGATGTGCCGGGCCTGGACCTTGTCGCCGAGGGCGGTGATGGCGGCGGGCGGCGGGCCGATCCAGATCAGGCCCGCGTCCTCCACGGCCTGCGCGAAGTCGGCGTTCTCGGCGAGGAAGCCGTAGCCGGGGTGGACGGCGTCCGCCCCTGTCTGCCGGGCCACGGAGAGGAGCTTGCCGATGTTGAGATACGTGTCCGCCGGGCTCTGCCCGTTGAGCGCGTGCGCCTCGTCGGCCACCCGGACGTGGAGCGCGTCCAGATCCTGGTCGGCGTACACCGCGACGCTGGTCAGCCCGGCGTCCTTGCACGCGCGGGCGATCCGTACGGCGATCTCGCCGCGGTTGGCGATCAAGACCTTCTGCACCGCCGTCATCCCTTCGTCCCGGGCCTGGCTGACCTTCATGGAGTGTAAGCGGCCAGTCGGCTCGGGAGATCCCCACCCCCGGCAAAGCGCGTCCTCCTCAGGGGATGCGGAGCCGCGCGCGTCAAGCGCCCGCCGGGCGCCAGTGGTATAGCCGCTCGGCATAAAGGGTTCACAGAATTGACTGAGGATCTACGGTGAGGGCGGCCCCCTGTCGATGAAGGAGTGACCGAATGAGTAACAGCTTGCTCGGCGGCAACCCGGCGGAGATGCAGAGCATGGCCGCGCAGTTCACCCAGCAGGCGGACCAGGTTCGCGCCACGATGGCCAACCTCGACCGTGAGGCTGCCAAGGTCGGCACCGCCTGGACCGGCCCCGGCGCGCAGCGCTTCCACGACGCCTGGCAGAGCTATCGGGCGGCGTTCCAGCGCATGTCGGAGGAGCTCAACGAGGCGTCCCGGGTCATCAACACCTACCGCGGCAACATCGAGTCCGCGACCCGCTAACGCCTCCCGCAATAAAGCCCGCAATACAGCTAGACAGCCATTTCGGCTATCCGGGGATCGCGGCCTGGATCGGGGTCGCGGTCCCCGAGACCACCAGCAGGCCGCGCCCCGGAGGGCCTCCCACGGCGCCGCGCGGCAGCCGTACGTTGAACAGGTCGCCGTCGGCCGGGCTCTGCACGGCCAGTAGGAGTCCCGTCCGCGACTTGCGCGCCTCCGCCACGAACCCGCGGTAGGCCGTCGCCAGGTCCCCAGTGGTCCCCGCCAGCAGTAGCCCGTGCTCCCCGTCCCGAGCCGTCCGGAGCGCCTCCTCAACCGCCAGGCCGAGCATCGACTCGGGGGAGATCAGCTCCGCGTCGTCCACGATCAGCACGTACCGCTCCTGGCCCGCGACCAGCGCGAGCGGATCGTGCGCCCCCGGCAGGCCGCCGAAGTCGTCCGCGCCTCCGCCGTCCACGCTTCTGGCGTTTCCGTCCAGTACGGCCAGCACGCCGGGCGAGCCCGCCAGCTCGCGCAGCGGGCTCCGGCGCGGAGTGACGGCCAGGATCGGCGTGCCGCGCTGGAGCAGCGACCTGGCCGCCGTGACGAGGCACGACGACCGTCCCGAGCGGGCCGGTCCGGCGACGACCGCGGCCGGGCCCTGGGCCAGCAGGTCGACGCCGAGCGGGGCCAGGGCGTCGCCGCCCGCGCCGAGCAGCGCCCACAGCGGCGACGGCGGCTCGAACGACGGTGCGAGCTCCAGCGCCTGATCGGCCGTGATGCGCATGGGCAGTGCGTCCACCCGCAGCGGCGGCTCCGATTCCCAGGCCCATCCGCCAGGCGTCAGGCCTCCTCGCAGTCGCGGGTCGCCGCCGAACCGGGCCGTGGCCGTACGGCCGAGCTCCTGGAGGGCGGCCACCTGCGCGGGGCCGGAGGGGTCGTCCGCGAGCAGGGCGATCTGGCTCTCCACCAGGCCGTGCTCGCCGATCGACAGTGTCCGGCCCGGCGGCATCGAGGTGGGCAGGGTGCGCACCGGCAGCCCGGCCAGCCCGTAGTCTGCGGGGTCGGCGAGCCGGAGGATCAGACGGTCCTCGAAGACGGTCGAGATCTGCCCGAGCAGTCCCGACCTGTCCGAGGTGACGACGGCACGAAGTCCCACGGCCGGACCCTCTCGCAGGAGCTGCATCAGCGCGTCGAGCAGCCGCCCGTAGTCGTAGTTCTCGAACGCGGCGACGTAGCCCTCCCACCGGTCGACCATCAGCACGAGGTACGGCAGCCGCCCGACCTCGGGCCCGATGGCCCGGCCGGCGCCCGAAGGGGACAGGTGGGACCTGGCCGCCGCGCGGGCCTCGGCCAGCGACGCGTAACCGGCCTCGGCCAGGAGCTGCTGGCGGCGGCCGACCTCGGCGCGCAGGCGCGTGAGGAGGCGCTCGACCCGGTCGAGCTGGTCACGGGTCACCACCGCGCCGCAGTGCGGCAGGCCGACGAGCGGCAGCAGGGCTCCGGAGCCGCAGTCGACGGCATGTATGTGGACGTCCTCGGGCGACGCCCCGGCCGCGATCGACCCCGCGATCGTCCGGAGCGCCGTCGAACGGCCACTGCGTGCCGTACCGGCGATGAGCAGGTGGCCCCCATGCCGTGGATCGAGCACGAGAGGTCGTCTGCCCTGCTCCCACGGCAGGTCGGCGATCCCGAACGGCAGCGGCGGGACCTCCTCCGCTCCCGGCCGGTACGGCTGGGCAGGAGACGCCGTCCAGCCGGTCCCCTCGGCGCGTCTTACACCTGGGCCGGCGGCGCCCGGGTCCCTGGTCTCCGGGCCGGCGGCGTCAGGGCCCGTGGCGGCCTCGGGCAGGTCGTCCAGGGTGACGCGGTCGGAGAGCGGCGGGAGCCACGGGCTGGGCTGTCGCGGGATCCCGCGACCGGCCTCGACAATCGCGTCCACGAGCAGCGCGAGGTCGGTGTCGGCCGACGTCTCCACCCGGGCCGAGACCTCGAGAGGGTGGCCCAGCGCCTGCCAGGACAGGTCGATCACCCGCACGTCGTCGCCGCCCCGCCCCGCCTCGGCATGACGCGCCCCGATATGACGCGGCCCGTCGCCGCCATGGTGCGGGCCGTCAACAGCGCGGCCACGGCCGGGGCCGCCGCTCCCGGGGCCGGATGACGGAGTGCGCCCTCCGATGCGGGCGGTCTGTACGGCCACCGCCGGGCCGGACCCGGACCTGACGTAGCAACGGCCGGGTGTCGATCGGGAGATGTGCGCCGCGTCGGGCACGTCGATGACGTCGGCCGACTCCCTGCCGTCGGTCACCCGGAGGGCGATCCGCAGCGAGGTGTTGGCCTGGATGTCGGCCGTCACCACGCCGCCGGGCCGCTGCGTGGCGAGGATCAGGTGGATGCCGAGAGAGCGGCCGCGCCTGGCGATGTCCACGAGCCCTTCGACGAAGTCGGGCAACTCCGCCACGAGCGCGGCGAACTCGTCGATGATCAGCACGAGCCGAGGGAGGGACGGATGGCGGCCGCCCGAGTGAAGACCCGCCCCGGCCCCACCCACACCGGCCCCACCCGCCCCGGCCCCGCCCGAGCGGCCGAACGAGCCCGAGCCGCCGAACGAGGCGCCTGGGCCGAAGCCGCTCGGGCTACCCGTTCCGGGGCTGCCGAAGATGCCGCTGGTCCGCGCCTGGCGCACCCCGCCCACGCCCAGGACCCAGGTCGCGCCGCGTGCCCGGAGCCGCTGGTAGTCGTCGATGTCCTTCGCCCCCGCGTCCAGGAGCAGACGCTCCCTCCGGCGGATCTCGGCGGCGAGCGACGACAGGGCCCGCTGGGTCAGGTGGCCGTCGAGGTCGCTCACCATGCCGACCGTGTGCGGGAGCCGTACGCACTCCTTGAAGGCCGCGCCGCCCTTGTAGTCGATGAGGACGAACGTCATCTCGTCCGGCCGGTTGGCGACCGCCAGCGAGCAGATCAACGTCTGGAGCAGCTCCGACTTGCCCGCGCCGGTGGTTCCGGCGATCAGGGCGTGCGGGCCGTCCTTGCTGATGTCCACCTCGAACGGGCCCTCCGGGCCCACGCCGATGACCGCGCGGGTCGACCGGCCCCACTGCTTGGCGATGTCGACGGGTCCGAGCAGGTCGAGCAGGCGGACGGAGTCCGGGAGCGCGGAGGAGGGGTCGTCGCGGCTCACGTCGCGGAGGGGGGCCAGCGCCCGGCCCAGGCGGTCGGCCCACGACGGGGAGACCCGGTCGGCCCGGATCCCGCTGATGGGGTCGAGGCCGCCGCCGCGCAGCCGTACCGACCCGTCCCGGCCGCATGAGACCACGGTGGCGCACTCTTCGGGCAGCAGCCGCTCGTCCTCGTCGATCGCGATCGTGTAGACCCCGGCCCTCGGGCCCTGCCTGAGCACCTGGGGCATGCCGGGAAGGCCCCGCAGCACCTGGGCGCCGTCGAGGATGACGAGCACGTCGTAGGGGCGCTCGTCATAGGTTGCGAAGGCCGGCTCGGCCGCCTGCGCCGAACCGGCGCGGCCCAGGTCCTCCCAGCCCGCCGGGCCGCCCGTCAGCCGCGAGTTCCGCAGGACCGCGCCGTACGGCCCGCCACCGCCTGTGCCGCCTGTGCCGTCGGTGTCGAGACGCTCGGCGACGAGCGCCGCCAACTCGGAGACCCGGCGGGCGGCCGCCTCGGGATCGGCGCCGACGAGCGCGACGCAGTCGGCGGTGAGGGAGCCCCCGCGCGAGGCGGCGTCGGACGCGCAATGCGGCAGCCAGCGGACCCAGCCCCACTGGTCGGCGCTGTCGGCGTTGGCGGACAGCACGACGATGGCGAGGTCGCGCGGGCTGTGCAGGGTGGCCGCCTGTCCGACCAGCCAGCGGGCGGAGCCGAGGGCCACGTCTCTCGGCCCGGTGAGGCCCGCGACGCCGAGCCTGCGCATGACCAGGGCGACGGGGACGTCCCGGCAGAGAGGCTGGTCATTACGGGGGGAGTCGGCGGGCGCGCCGCTCTCGGGCTCGAAGTCGAGGTCGGCGGGGAGGTCGGCCAGCCCCACGCGGAGCCGCAGCGCGTCACGGTCGTGGATCCGCCGCTCCCACAGTCTCCGCCGGGGGCCGGTCGCCGTGAGCAGCACCTCGGCGGGATCGGGCGCGCCGTTCCGCCGTTCGGCCTCGTCCTCCTTGACGGCCTTCGTCACCTCGGTCTCGTACGCCGCCAGCCGCTCCTTGTACGCCTTGACCGCCTGTCGGTGTTTCTTCCTGCCGTGCCTGCGGTCTCCGGCCCACTGCCCCAGCATGATCAGCGGTGTCATCAGCGCGATCAGCAGGAAGTACCACTGGCCGGTGACGCGTACCATGACGATGCCGAAGACCGCGGGAAGCAGCGCGGCCAGCAGTTGCAGCCGCATCCCCTCGGCCCGCTTGGGCTCGGCCGGGACGACGATCCGCCGCTGGCGGTCCGGCCGCTGGAGCCGGGGTGGGCGGTTGTAGGCCAGCCCCCCGTCGGGCAGCGCGTCCAGGTGGGCGTCGGGCGGCTGGACCGGGCCGATGGAGAAGGCCGAGCCGCCACAGGACAGCGTCGCCCGCTCCGGCCACGGCGTCGCCTCGATGACCGGCTCCCCGTCGAGGTGAAGGCCGCCTGATCCATGACCGCCGGAGCCGCGAGCGGCCCCCTCCCGGTCGGACGCGTGCCGGCTGGACGGCGAGCGGTCCGCGGAGCCGCTGGACATGTCGGCTGGTTCCACGGTGATGGCGCTGGGAGTCAGCCGGATCACGGCGGCCCGCGCCGGCATCAGCGGATCCGGTACGGCTATCGCGCACGCCGGGTCGGCGCCGATGATGTGCGTGCCGAAGCCGAGCCGGTGGACGACGCCCGCTCCCGGGCCGCCGACCACGCGGAGCTCCACCACGCCGCCGGGCTCCTCCATCATGGTGGCGGACGCAGCGTGACCGTCCACGGCGATCAGGTCGCCGTCGCGGAGGAGCCCGAAGACGGCGCTGTCCGGGTCGAGCGGCCGCCCGTCGAGCCACAGCTTGGCCTCGGCGGGCTCCGTTCGCTGGCCCCTGTCGAGGTCGTAGGGCGCCCTGGCGCGCGGGAGCCGTACGACGTTGGAAGGGCGGCCGGAGGAGCTGTCGAGCGCGGCGGCGAGCCCGGCGACGGTGGTCGCCTCGTCGCCTTCCACCACCACGTCGCGGTGGCCGTGCTCGGTGACCACGGTGAGCGTAATCCGCATGCGCAGACTCCAGGCCCTCAGCGGAGGGCATCAGGTGGAGGGACGTTTCTCGGTGAGAGGGTTTCATCCGGAGAGGGTTGCGTGAAGATCTCTTCGCGATCTTCTCAGGGGGACAAGGTAGTGGCGTGTCACCTGTCGATCTGGTCGTTTGCCCCAATCGGTAAAGGTCGTCTACCACTTCTGTCACATCAGTCACTGGAGTCACATGCGCCACCATCGGCCATCGCCCTTGGTGCGCCCGGAGTGGCGGGCCCGGTGGTGGATATCGCTGTGGACAACGTGTGGGGGATGGAAGGAGCTCTGGTCGGGTGCCGCTACTTCGCCCTGTGAACAAGGCGTTTATCCAACCGATAGACGCGAACTTCTTTCATGTCCGCCCCGCGACTCTGTGGACAACCGGCCCGTGTCCTGGTGGCCGAGACCCGGCGATCCCTGTGAAAGATGTGACCGCTGGGAATGCAGTGAGTTTCGGATATCACAAAATAGCGGTATTAGAACGCTATTTGCCTGGATGGATCTAGATCCACTGCCGTTGACAGGCGTATTCCTAACGGATAAGCATGGGTCGCCGCTTTACGGCAACATGAGAACGGGAAGCTGCCCATAATGTGGTGAAGTCTGAGCAAAGAGCAAGACCGTAAACGAATTCAAGCGGCCCGAAAAAGGGCGCGATCATCCCTGGGAGTCCCCCACCCATGAGGATCAGCGAGAAGACTGCCCAAGACGGTCGCGCACCGGCGAGCGAGCGTTCCGGTCTTTCCGGACCCGCTTACCGGAAGCTTCCCGTGCCGCCGAGAGAGCGGAAACCCGCCCTCGCGGCGCTCGCCGTGCTGCTCATCCTGGGCGGGGCGCTGGCCACCACACTGCTCGTCCTGCGCAGCGGCGAACGGGTCTCCGCCATCCGCGTCGGCCAGCAGGTCGGGGCGGGGCAGCTCGTCCCGGCGACCGCCCTCCAGGAGGTGCAGATCGCCGAGACCGACATCGACTACGTGCCCTGGACGTTCAGGGACCGGGTCGCCAAGACGTACGCCGCGGTGACCCTGCTGCCCGGCACGCTGCTGACCGAGCGGATGGTCACGACGGACAGCGCCCTGGTCGGCCCCGGCAAGGCGATCGTGGGCCTCGCGCTCAAGGCGGGGCAGGCGCCGGTCGGCCTGGACGTCGGCGACGTGGTCCAGGTGATCTACGTGGCTTCGGCCGGACGCGGGTCGGGGGCCGTCGCGCAGCAGCGCGTGCTGGCCTCCAGCGCCCGGGTCGAGAGTGTCGGGGCCCCAGAGAGCAGAACATCCTCGACGGGGCTCGTTTCGGTGATCGTCGATTCGAGCGTCGCGCCCACCATCGCCCAGTACGCGTCAAGCGGCGAGGTCGCCCTCACCCTGCTTCCCGGGGTGAAATGACGTGGCCCTCATCGTGCTCGCGGCCGACAAGGGCGCGCCCGGCGTGACCACCGCGGCGACCGCCCTCGGCGCCGTGTGGCCCCGCCCGGTCCTGCTGGCCGAGTGCGACCCCTCCGGCGGCGACCTGGCCTACCGGCTTCCTGCGCAGGACGGCGGCGTGCTGAACCCCGGGCGCGGCCTGCTCAGCCTCGGAGCGGTCGCCAGGCGCGGCCTCCACGCCGAGCAGGTCTACGAGCACACCCAGAAGCTCGTCGGCGGCCTCGACGTGCTGGCCGGGCTGACCAACGGCGAGCAAGCCGCGGGGCTCACCTGGCTGTGGGGCCCCCTCGGCCGGTCGCTGGCCGCGCTGCCGCAGGCCGACGTGCTCGCCGACTGTGGCCGCCTCGGGCTGTATCCCCAGATCAACGACCTGCTCGCCGAGGCCGACCAGGTGGTTCTTTTCACCCGGGCGAGCCTCGACCACGTCGCCCACCTGCGCGAGCGGCTGTCCCTGATCGACCGCCAGGTGGGCGTGGTGGTGATCGCCGACCCCCGGTCGTACCGCGGCTCGCTCGATGAGGTCCGCCGCATCGTCTCCGGCTGGGACGTGGCCTTCGTGGGCGGCCTGGCGTACGACCCGAAGGGCGCCGAGCTGCTCCGCGGCCAGTGGGGCGGCCGGCTCGACCGCAGCCTCCTCGTCCGGACGGCGCGAGAGCTCGCCGGGCGCCTGGCCGGCCACGTGGCGTCCAGCGAGCGGGACGCCTCCGCGAACCGGCCCGGCTCGCGCCTCACCGTGCCCCAGCCCAACGCCCCTTCTCCGCACGCTTCCTCTCCGCAGTCTCCTCAGTCGACGCGCGGCCGTTCCGAACCATCGAGCGGAGCGAGGCCATGACGACGCGGGGCGGAGCGAGGCCATGACGACGCGGGGCGGAGCGACGCCATGAGCACGCCAAGGCGGCCCATCGACCACGGGCTGGTCAAGCGCTTCCGGCAGGAGGTCGGCGACCGGCTGGCCCATCAGCGGCGGCTCGACCAGGCCAGCGGCGTCCCGCCGATGACGGGAGAGGACGAGCGGCAGTTCGCCCGGGCGCTCATCGCCCAGGTGCTCGAGGAGTTCGCCAGGGGAGAGATCGGCGTCGGCCGGACCCCGCCGACGGCGGAAGAGGAGGAGGCCCTCGCGGCCGGGATCCACGCCGCCCTGTTCGGCGTGGGACGGCTCCAGCCCTTCCTCGACGACCCCGAGGTCGAGAACATCGACATCAACGGCTACGACCGGGTCTTCGTGGGCTACGCGGACGGTCAGGAGCTCATGCACGACCCCGTGGCCGAATCCGACGAGGAGCTGATCGAGCTCATCCAGATCCTCGCGGCCTACTCCGGGCTGTCGTCCCGGCCGTTCGACACCGCCAACCCGCAGCTCGACCTGCGCCTTCCCGACGGCTCCCGGCTGTCGGCCGTCATGGACGTGACCGTACGGCCCGCCGTCTCGATCCGCCGCGCCCGGCTGGGCAAGGTCTTCCTCAGCGACCTGGTCGGGAACGGCACGATGACGGCCGAGGTCGGCCGGTTCCTGTCGGCCGCCGTGGCCGCCCGGAAGAACATCATGATCGCCGGGTCGACGAACGCGGGGAAGACGACCCTGCTCAGGGCGCTGGCCAACGAGATCCCGCCCGTCGAGCGGTTGATCACGGTGGAGCGGGCGCTGGAGCTCGGCCTCGACCAGTTCCCCGAGTTGCACCCGAACGTCGTGGCGTTCGAGCAGCGCCTGCCCAACTCGGAGGGCCAGGGCGAGATCACCATGGCCGAGCTGGTCCGGCGCTCGCTGCGCATGAACCCCTCACGGGTCATCGTCGGCGAGGTGCTGGGCGACGAGATCGTCACCATGCTGAACGCGATGACCCAGGGCAACGACGGCTCCCTGTCCACCATCCACGCGAACTCCTCGATGGAGGTCTTCAACCGCGTGGCGACCTACGCCCTCCAGGCGGAGGAACGGCTCCCGATCGAGGCCACGCACATGCTCATCGCGGGCGCGATCGACTTCGTCGTCTTCATCGAGAAGCGCAACGACTACCACGTCGGCGGCACGCTGCGCCGCTTCGTGTCCAGCGTCCGGGAGGTCACGGGCTGCGACGGCCGCGTGCTGTCCTCCGAGGTCTTCGCACTGTCGGGCGAACGGGTCGTGCCACACGCCCCGGTCTCCTGCATCGACGAGCTCGCCGCGCACGGCTACGACCCGTCGCAAGGAGCGTGGCGATGACCCCTCAACACCCGTCGACCGCTCAGCACCCGTCGAACCCTCGACACCCGTCGGCCCCTCAGAGCCCCTCGACCTCGCGGCACCCATCCAGGCCACGCGCCCGTACGGCTTGCCCGCGCGGGTCTGCGGCCGGGACGACGCGGCAGCCGTACCGCCGACGCCGAGGGAGGCCGTGATGCCGCTGCTGCCTCCGGGCGTCTTCGATCCGCTGGTGCTGCTGTCCGGCGCCGTGGCCGGTGGGGGCCTGTTCCTCCTCGCCCTGTCCCTGTACGGCATGCGTCCCCGGCCCGCCGGTCCCGATGGGAAGGCCAGGCGGCTGCAACTCCTCAGGACCCTGTCCACCCGGTCGGCCGTCGCCGCCGTGACCGGCGTGGTCGTGCTCGTGGTGACCGGTTGGCCGGTCATCGCCGGGGGAGCCGTGCTGCTCGTCCTGGCCTGGCGGGGTCTCACCGGAGGCGCGGGGGAGGAGCGGGCCGCGATGCGGCGGCTTGAGGGGCTGGCCGCGTGGACCGAGTCGCTGCGGGACACCATCGCCGGAGCCGCCGGGCTCGAACAGGCCATCCCGTCGTCGATCCGGGCGGCCGCGCCCATGCTGCAGCCGCACCTGCGGGCGCTCGTCGACCGGCTGCACACCCGCATGGCGCTGGCGGACGCGCTGCGGATGTTCGCGGACGAGCTGGACGACCCCTCGGCCGACCTCGTGGTGGCCGCCCTGATCCTCAACTCGCGGCTTCGCGGGCCGGGGCTCAGGGACGTGCTGTCCGCCCTCGCCGTGTCGGCCCGGGAGGAGCTGGACATGCGGCGGCGCGTGGAGGCGGAGCGCAGGTCGACCCGTAAGAGCGTGCAGATCGTGGTCGGCACGGCACTGGCCTTCGCGGCCGCCCTGGTGATCTTCAACCGGTCGTACGTCGAGGAGTACAACTCCCTGCTCGGCCAGGCCGTTCTGGTTGTGGTGGCGGGCCTGTTCGGCGCGGGCTTCGCCTGGATGCGGCGGCTCGCCCGTTTCGACAAGCCCGCCCGGATCCTCGCCCCCTACCACCGTCCCACGCCACGCGCTTCCCCGACGCCACCCGGTTCCCCTACGACACCCACGACAGCCACCACATCGACAGCCGCCCCATCCCCCTCACCCTCGGGCGTGATCATGCACAAGTTCCCGCGCAGGGGAGGTGACCTGCTCAATGACCAGCCGTGATCAAGCGAAGATTCTCACGGTGGCCCCGCGACCAGGCCCTCCCTCCATCGTGATCTGGCGAAAGCCTTCCGAGACGCCTCCCCATGCCATCGGGGAGGCGCCATGACCGAGTCCGTGCTCACCGGAGCCCTGATCGGCCTTGGGCTCTTCCTGCTGTTCCGAGCGCTGTTCCCGCCGCGGCCCGGGCTGGTCGCCCGTCTCGCCGCGCTCGACCTCGCCCGGGACGGCATGGATGTGCCGCGAGCGCCGCTGATCGCCCCCGACGAGAACGTCAGCGCCTTCCGGCGTAATCTCGGCCTACGGCTGGCACGTTTCTACGCCTCCCGGGGCTGGGAGGCGCGTTCGACCAAGGCCGATCTGGCCCTGCTGGGCAAGTCCTTCGAGGGCTTCCTGGCGACGAAGGTCCTGCTCGCGGTCTCCGGGCTCCTGGCGTTCCCGCTGCTGGTCGGCTGGCTGGCGCTCATGGGCTGGGGGGTGTCGGTGCAGGTGCCGCTCTGGTCGGCCCTGCTGGTCTCCATCGTGTTCTTCCTCCTGCCGGACGTGCAGATCCGGCGCGACGCGGCGACCCGGCGGCGTGACTTCCGCCACGCGGTCGGCGCCTTCCTCGATCTCGTCTCGATGAACCTGGCGGGCGGCCGCGGCGTCCCCGAGGCCCTCATGATGGCCGTGTCCGTGGGCAGCCCGACCACCCCTTCCGTCAACGGCACAGCCCCGGCGGGGTTGCCGGGAACGGCCGGAGCGGTGGGAGTGGCGGGCGCGGCCGCCGGGTCCAACTGGGCCATGGAACGCATCCGCGAAGCGCTCGCCAACGCCCGGATCGTCGGCATCACCCCGTGGCAGGCCCTCGGTCAGCTCGGTGACGAGATCAACGTCGATGAGCTCCGCGACCTGTCGGCCGCCCTCGGCCTCGTCGCCGACGACGGCGCCAAGGTCCGCGCCTCCCTCACCGCACGCGCCGCGACCCTCAGACGCCGCGAGCTCGCCGAGGTCGAGGGCAAGGCGGGAGAACGGTCCCAGTCGATGCTCGTCGCGCAGCTCCTGCTGTGCGCGGGCTTCGTGATCTTCCTTAGTTATCCCGCAGCGATGAAAATGTTGGGGTCCTGATGCTCCTCTGGCTGAACTACATGATCGCCGTACTGCACGTGCGTATCGACCGCGCCCGCACCGCCCCCAGCAGGGGAGCCTCGGCAGTCGAGTGGGTGATCATCACCGCCATCATCGCCGGGGTCGCCATGGGCCTCGCCACCCTCATCAAGACCCTCGTCACGTCGAAGGAGACGGAGATCAGCTCCAACTTCGGCGGAACGAGCGGTGGCACCGGCCCGACGAAGTAGTGGCAGAGCCCGAAGGCGCACACGACCGGCCGCGGCGTCAGGCGCGCGGCCCCGGCGGCATGCCCGGAGTTCGCGGCCCCCGCGTCATGCCCGGGGCTCGTGGCGGTCCAGGCTTGCCGGGTGCTCGCGGCCCTCGTGTCATGCCCGGTGCTCGGGGCCGTCGCGGCGAGCGCGGGGCGACCGTGATCGAGCTCGCCATGATCATGCCGGTCGTGCTGGCCGTGGTGCTGCTGGTCGTCCAGCTCACGCTCTGGTTCCACGGGCGGCAGGTCGCCGACGCCGCGGCCAGGGAAGGCGCCCGGATCGCCCGCGCTGCCGCCACCTCAGACGGATGGCAGTCCGAGGCGGAGGCGAAAGCCGTACAGATCGTGCAAGCGATCGGGCCTGAGCTGCTCAAGAACGCGAAGGCCACAGCATGGGAGAAAGGGGACCAGCGCGGCATGGACGTGACAGGGAGCGCGGTGCAGGTGGTGCCGCTGCTTCCGGAGATGACGTTCACCATCACGTCCCATTTCGGCGGTCCGATCGAGTGCTTCCGTCCCGACGACGGCTCCGGCGGGTGCGAATGACTCGTCCCAGGCGCCGGACCCGGTTGGACAGGGGGTCGATGACGGCCGAAACAGTCCTGCTGGCCCCGGTTTTCCTGATCTTCCTCATGTTCCTCGTGGGCGCGGGCCGGATCGTGGAGGCACAGGGAGAGGTCAACGGCGCGGCACGGGACGCGGCGCGGGCGGCGTCGGTCCAGCGGACGCATTCCGAGGCCGAGGCCGCCGCGACCGACGCCGCCGAGGCCGCCCTGTCGGGTGAGTGCTCTCCGCAGGTCAGCATGTCCGGCACGGACTGGACGGAAGGCGGCGTCGTCAAGGCCACCGTGACCTGCGAGCTCAACCTCGACTTCCTCGGCTTCGGTACGGCCAAGCAGATGGCGGGCAGCTCCGTCGTTCCTCTGGAGCAGCTCCGGAGGGTCGACAAATGACCTTCTTGCATGATCACGCGGAGCGTCGGCGCAGGTTGTGGGCGTATGGCGGAATCCGTGCACGATCACGGCCGGTGGCTTCGCAGGTCAGGCGCCATGTCGGGGAACCTCTGCATGATCACGGCGGAAGGTGCGTGATCACACCTGGGCGCGGCGGCGACCGGGGCTCGATGTCGGTCTTCGTGGTCATCTTCTCGGTCGCCGTGTTCCTGCTGGCCGGGCTGCTGGTGGACGGTGGCGCGGCCATCAACGCTCGGCTCAAGGCGGCCGACATCGCGGAACAGGCCGCCCGCGCCGCCGCCGACCAGATCGACACCGAGGCGCTCCGCGCCACCGGTCAGGTCCGGCTGCTGGCCGACGAGGGAACGGTGTGCGGCAAGGCCCGGCAGATCGTGGCGGCCCAGGAGGTCGATGGCGTGAAGATGACCGAGTGCGCGATGGGAGGCGCTCAGAACGAGGTGACGGTGGGGATCGGAGTCCACTGGGACGCCTACTTCCTCTCCGTGCTGGGGTTCAGCGGCGCCGACATGGAAGCGAACGCCACCGCCGCTCCGGACGCGGGTGCCGCATGACCGCCATAACGCCCTGCTCTCACCGGCCGGCCCGTGCCATGCCGATCAGCCGCATCCGCTGGATGTCCGGGTTGTTCACGGCGACTCTGAAGTGGCCCGGTCCGAAGAGGCCCGGGCAGCAGCCGGCCGACCGCCTTGGGGAGGGATAGGCATGTCCCAGAGACCCACGCCGCCGTCCAGGCAGGCCGGGCGGCCTGAAGGGAGCGGCTGGCCGCAGTCGGCCGGGCCGCAGCCACGCCCTCGAGGAGCCGGGGCGTCTCCACAGCGTCCGCCGGGTCCGCCGCGTCCCGTTTCCCAGCGGCCCCCGAGCGGTTCGGGCGGGGAACAGTGGCGGGGCCGTCGGCCCGTCCGCATCCCGCCCAAGCGCACAGCCGGCGACGTCTTCGCCGGGCTCGGTGCCCTCCTGGCGCTGGCCGGCCTGGTGGGCGGCGTGCCGTACGCGCTGCTCAGGCTGGCCGGCCCGCCCCTGCCCAAGGAACTGCTCAACGCCGACCTCTTCACGAGCCAGGTCGGGCCCGAGACGATCATCGCCATCCTCGTCCTCCTGGTGTGGCTGGCCTGGTTCCAGCTCTTCCTGTGCGTGGTCGTCGAGGTGTACGCCGGGCTCCGCCGCGTCGGCATGCCCGCGCGCGTTCCCCTTTCAGGCGGCACCCAGGCCCTCGCGAACCGGCTGGTGTCGGCGGTGCTGTTGCTGTTCACCGCCACGGCGGTGGCCGTGCCGATTGCCCGCGTGGGCGCCCCCGCCCCGATCCGCCCGCAGATGGCCGCTCTGTCCGCGCCGGTCGATCCGGCCGTCGAGCGCTCCCCGCTGCACGCCCGTGAGGTCAAGAAGGTCTACGTCGTGCAGCCGCCGCACGGGCGTCACCACGAGAGCCTGTGGGAGATCGCCGACAAGTGCCTGGGCGACGGGCGGCGCTATCACGAGATCTACCGGCTCAACCAGCACAAGGAGCAGCCCGACGGCAGCCGGCTGCACATGGCCGACCTGATCCGTCCGGGCTGGGTGCTCGACATGCCGGACGACGCCCGCAATGTTCATGTCGTCCCAGTGGACGAGGACCGGCCCACCATCCTGGAGGAGCATCGCGGCAAGCCCGCCGAGCTCGACGGTCGCACCCATTTCTCCGGTACGGCTGACGCCGGCGACGTCCTCGCGGACCCACGGCCTACGCATGAGCCCGAGACCGCCAAGTCCGAGACCGGCAGGCCGGGCCATGGAAAGGAAGAGCACCACCACCGGCCCCAGCCCGGCAAGCAGGAGCCGCGCAAGCAGGAGCCACGCAAGCAGGATCCGGGCAAGCCGGGCATCGTGCTGCCGCCGCCCGCGATGCCGGAGCACACCGTCACCGCCACCCCGGCCGGCCAACCCGGTGCCCGGCCGAGCGCCCAACCGACCAGCCCAGCCGTACATCCGGCCGGGAACCCGGCGAGCCGTCCGGGCGAGCACCCCACCACGCGGCCGGTGTCCGAGAGGGATCCGCAGCGCGGGACGGGCGGCGGGACGCCCACTGCGGATCCCAAGCCCCCCTTCGCCGACCCGGAGGAGTCCGCCGCGGGGCTCGACCTCGTCGACTACCTCGCCGCGGCGACGCTGGCCTCCGCCGGGCTGCTGGCCGTCCTCGGGCGCAGGCGCAGGGAGCAGCTATGGCGGCGCGCGTTCGGGCACCGGATCACCCGGCCGCGCGGAGACGCCGCCAACGCCGAGGTGGCGATCCGCCTGGGCGCGGACGCCCCGGGAAGCCGCATGCTGGACATCGGCCTGCGGCTGCTCGGCAAGCTGCTGGCCGAGCGTGGGCAGCGCCCTCCCACGGTGTACGCCGTGCACCTGTCCGCCCGCGGCCTCGACCTGTGGATCCAGCCGCCCGACGAGGACGCCCCCGAGCCCTGGGAGGCGTGCGACGGCGGACAGGTCTGGCGGCTGCCCGCGCACGAGGGGCGGCGGATCGACGAGCACGCCCTCGCCGACGTGCCCGCGCCCTATCCGGGACTGGTGTCGCTCGGCACGGGAGAGGGCGGCCGGGTCCTCATCGACCTGGAGGCGGCGCACGGGCTCATCAGCATGACGGGCGCGCACACCGTGGCGGCCCTGTCCGCGCTGGCCGTCGAGCTGGCGACCAACCGATGGTCGGACCACATGAAGATCACGCTCGTCGGCTTCGGGGACGAGCTTGCGGCCCTCGCCCCCGAGCGGATCCGGACGGCGGGCAACCTGGCAGACGTCCTGCCCGAGTTCGAGGAGCGGGTCCGCCAGGCCGACGACGTCCTCACCGGCCGGATCCACAGCCGCGTGGCCGACCCGGCGTGGACGCCGCACTACCTGCTATCGGCCATCCGCCCCGACGAGGACGAGGCACGCCGCCTCGCGATGCTCGGCAAGGGCATGCGGACGGCGAGCGGATTCGTCCTGGCGGGGGACGTCCCGCACGCCACCTGGACCTGGGAGATCACCGAGGACGGACAGGCCCGGGTCGACGCCCTGGGGTTCGAGGTGGACGCCCATCTCCTGCCTCGCAGGCACTACAACGCGGTCGTCAACCTCTTCCGTACGGCGCAGCGCACCGAGGGCGAGCCGCTCACCGTGTCCGATCCGGCCGATCGTGTCTCGGACGAGCCGCCCTCGATCGAAGTGCGGATCCTCGGCCCGATCGAGATCAGCCCCGTGAATCCCCTGGAAGAGGGCCGGGCCGCGCTCGCGCACGAGCTCGTCGTCTACCTCGCCACCCATCGGGCCGGTGTCCACCCGGTCGTCCTCGGAGGGGTGCTGTGGCCGCGCGGCGTGCAGCCCGCGGTCCGCGACGCCACCATCGCGCGGGTCGCCGAATGGCTCGGCAAAGACTCCGAGGGGCGGCCCCACCTCTTCCTCGACACGTCCGGGCGGCTGCGGCTCGGCCACGAGATCCGCACCGACTGGCAGCTCTTCCAGGAGCTCGTCCGGCGAGCCGGGGAGGTCGCCGACGCCCGGCGGCCGGGCGAGGCGGAAGCCGTACTGCTCGACAAGGCCCTTGGTCTCGTCCGCGGGCCGCTGCTGAACGGCAGGCCCGGCAACCGGTACGCCTGGCTGGCCGCCGACTCGCTCGAATACGACGTGACGGCCTGGGTGGCGGACGCGGCCCACGCGCTGTGCGAGATACGGCTCGCCCAGGACGACCCCCATGCCGCGGTGGCGGCGGCGCGGGCGGGCCTGCTCCTGGCGGCCGACGACGAGGGCCTGTGGCGCGACCTGCTCCGCGCCGCCCACGCCACCGGCGACCAGGCCCGGCTACGGGCGGTCGTGGACGGCCTGCACCGGAGGGCGGCGTCCCACCCCTACGGCGGCGGCATGGCCCCGGAGACGGAGTCCCTCATCGACGAGTTGCTCCCTGCCTGGCGCCGCGGCGACTCCCCGCACCTCAGAACTTCCCGCCTGGCCTGATGGAGCCCAATGAGCCCCCCGACCGCCTTCGAATCATGCCGATCCATGCATAACGCTGGATCGCCCTTCGTGACCATGGCTACCGTCATCCCGGCGGGGGGCCCGATCAACCGGAGGGCATGGTTGGTGCGCTGGAGACCCCTGGTCCGCCTGAGAGGCGCGGTCGCGCTGTCGTCCTGCGCTCTTCTGGTCTCGGCCTGTTCGGGGGCCGGTCATGAGCGAGGGTTCACGCCCGCGGGGGCGATCGCGGAGCAGCCTTCCGCCGGATCCCAGGCCGTAGCGGCGCCCGGCGCTGAGACGATCACCGTGGCCCCCGGGCTTCAAGTCCAGATCGAGTGGCCGTCCGGGCTCGACGCCGCGCACACCGCCATGGTCAAGGCCTTCGGGGACAACTACGCCGCCCAGTGGCGCGCGGTCGGCAGCCTCGGCAAGGACAAGTCGTACCTCGACGGCGTCGAGGACACGGCCAGCCAGGACGCGTACACGTGGGTGCGCGGGTTCGTCGCCGGCAAGTTCTCGGCGCGTGGGCTGGCCAAGCTCTACTCGTTGCGCGTGGCCTCGGTGACCGGCCGCGGAGCGGAAGTCGACGCCTGCGTGGACGAGTCAGGTGTGCGGGTCACCGACACGACCGGAACGCCGGTGGCCGACCAGCCTGCCTGGACGAAGCCACCCAAATCCACATACTTCCAGGTCGCGGCCGTACGGCGGGGCGATGACGGCACGTGGCGCATCAAGCTGTACCGGCACGCCGCCTATCCCGACGAGCGCGCGAAGGAGTGCGTCCGATGAAGACGAGAGCTCTGCTGGTGTCCTTGCTGGCCGGCGGGTTGCTTACGGTGGCCGCCGCCGATCCGGCCGGCACTGGAGGGCCGCACGGTCAGGTCTACCGGAACGGCCGCAGCGTCGGCGTGAAGCTGGAAAACTCCAACATCACGTTGTCCGGCAGCGGCCTCGGCAAGAAGAACGACGGATATCGCGTCCAGCGCCCCTGCTGGTATGAGCCCGGCAAGTCCGCCGAAGACATGCTGCAGAGCCAGGAGGATCTGCGGGCGTGGTGGTTCCACACTCACCCGGGCGGCACCGAGGAGGATTTCCAGAAGTTCCTGCAGCAGTACAAGGACAAGGTGGGCCAGCCCGGTAAATGGTGGACACCCGCGTACAACTCGGCCGATCCGAAGGGCATGTCGTGCTGGACCGGCCTGGACGGCGCGGTCTGGGTGCCTCCGGGAGCCACGCCGCCCGCCGGGATCACGGTCGAGGAACTTCTGCAGATCGCCCGGGCCGCTCTCACCGTGCCCCAGCCGACGATCAAACTGAGCCCTGACGGGAAGAGCTACGTCAACCTGGACACGTGGCTCTGGCTGGAGGGAATGGGGGCGCCCGCCCGGTCGGTGACGGCCACCCTGCCGGGCGTCATGTCGGCCACGGTCACGGCGAAGCTGGACAGTATCAAGATCGATCCCGGCACCACCAAGGAGCGCGCAGTGGTGCTGGAAGACTGTGGCACCGAGGGTCACCCCTACGTCAAGGGGGGGAAGATGACCTGCGGGGTGACCTATCAGCACGCCTCGATCGACCAGCCGCGCAAGGTGTACGTGCTGACGGTGACGACCGTGTGGCCCGTCACGGCCGCCACCAACAACACCGGCGCCGGGCCCGTCACGCCGTTCATCTACGCGCCACTCAACAACGCCCCTGTTCAGGTGACGGTGACCCGAGACGTCCCCGTCGGTGAGGTGCAGAGCACCGTGCGCGGCTAGCTGTACATGCGTCCGCGTTCGGGCCCTTGGGTGTCAGCTCCGGGACTCGTGGGCGAGGAGCCATTCCTTGACGCGAGTCCCGTAGTAGTAGCCGCCGTAGCCACCGGTCGAGGGGAGCACCCGGTGGCACGGAACGAACGGCGCGATCAGGTTCTGGGCGCACGCCGACCCGGCGGCCCGCGCGGCCGTCCTCGGCAGCCCGGCCTGCTCCGCGAGCCGGCTGTACGACACGGTCGTCCCGGCGGGGACGTTCCGCAGCGCCTCGTACAGGCGCTGGCGGGTCGGTGTCCCGGGCTGCTCCGCGGGGACCCCGTCGAGCGCGTCGATCTTCCCGTCGAGATAGTCCCGTACGGCTTGCGCGGCGTCCCCCAGGTCGCCCTCCCGGAGGGGAAGCGCCTGGAAGTCATGCGGAAGCCGTACGAACATCTCCCGGGGGTCGGCGGTGAAGCCTGCGGCGACGAGGACGTCGTTCCTGGCCAGCAGCGCGAGCGGGCCCACCGGCGTGGGCAGCGTCTGGTACAGAATCATCGTGGTCGCGGCGCGGCCTGAACGGCCTGCCGCTGCCTCCTTCAACGGTTCGAATCCAGCGAGGTGGTCACGGGGGCACTCGCGTTCCAGAGGTGGAGAGCCGCGTACGCCCGCCAGGGACGCCACAGCTCAGCCTGTCCGGCCGGGATGCCCAGCTTCGCCATGGTCCTCCTCAGCACCAGGTCGCCTTCCGGCCACGCGTCCGGGTCGCGGAGCGAGCGGAGGGCGATGTAACTCGTGGTCCACGGCCCGATGCCGGGCATCTCGAGCAGCTTGGCGGTGGTCTCGGCAGGGTCCTCTGCCCCGTCGAGGTCGATCTCCCCGGCGGCGACCGCCTCCGCCAGAGCCTTGAGCGTAGAGATCCGGCGATTGGTCAGCCCCAGACCGCTCAGGTCGGCTTCAGCCAGCCGTTCCGCAGTGGGAAAGAGCAGCCGGCTCTCCTGGGAAATCGCCGTGTCCGAGGCTCCGGCCATGGTCTCCGCCGTGGCCGGGATGCCGGCACGGGCGGCGATGCGGCCGAGGATCGTGCGCGCTCCGGCGACCGAGATCTGCTGGCCGACGACAGCGCGGACCGCCAGCTCGAATCCGTCGAACGCCCCGGGCACTCGTAGCCCCGGACGCTCCTTGACCAGCGGAGCGAGGTCGGTCGAGCCGAGGATCGAGGCGACGGCCTCCGGGTCCGCGTCCAGATCCATGAGACGACGGCAGCGCGACACGATCCTGGCGAGCTGCCTCATGTCCTCGGTGCGCACGGTCAGCCTGATGTGTCCATCGGCGGGCACGAGCATCACCGACCCGCCCGGGACGGCGCGGGTGTAGCCGGTGATCTCCGGCTCCCGCGTCCTGTTCGCCTCCGGGTCCGGCTGGGACGACCAGGTGATGGCCTCCACTGCCGGGATGGCGCGGGCGGCCAGGAAGCGCAGGATGGTCTGCGCGTCGTACGGCCGGCGGTAGCTCAGCCGCAGGGTCAGGCCGGTCGCTGAGCCGGTTGTGGAGCCGGTTGTCTGGCCGGTCCCTGATGTGAGGGGGCCAACGGTCTTCCTGAGCTCTCCGGGTGCGAAGCCGTACGACTCCTTCATGGCCGCGTTGAACTGCCGCACGCTGCCGAAACCGGCTGCGAACGCCACATCGGTGATCGGCAGCGAGGTTTCGGTCAGGAG
Organism: Planotetraspora sp. A-T 1434; assembly: GCF_025420585.1. Taxonomy (GTDB): domain Bacteria; phylum Actinomycetota; class Actinomycetes; order Streptosporangiales; family Streptosporangiaceae; genus JAOEGB01. Next base: position 189,902 of record NZ_JAOEGB010000001.1, read on the forward strand.
TTGTTTGGCGAGCAGCAGCCGCCTCGTCCGGGCGACGGCGAGGGGTCCGGTGCCGAGCTCGGCGATGAACAGGCGATGCAGGTGCCGCTCGGTGACATGCAGCCGCTGGGCCAGCCCGGCCACGCCGTGATCGTCGGCCACGCCGTCGTCGATCAGGCGAAGCCCTCGCCCGATCAGGTCGGCGCGTACATCCCAGCCGGGGTCACCGGGGCTCAGCTCGGGGCGGCAGCGGCGGCAGGGCCGGAATCCCGCGGCCTCGGCCGCCGCCGCGTGCTGGTAGAAGAGCACGTTCTTCCGGGCGGGTGTGCGGGCCGGGCAGATCGGCCGGCAGTAGATCCCGGTCGAGGTGACCGCCGTGTAGAAGCGCCCGTCGAACCGGGCGTCCCGAGCGGACACCGCCAGATAGCACGCGTCGAAGTCGAGCCGTCGTGTGGTCACGCATACGACGTTATGCCCTGGCCACCGCTGCGCACTGGCGGAAATCGGACCCCAACCCTTGCCGTGATCATGCACAGGTTCCCGCCCGTACGCCCTGAGCTGGGCCTCCCCGTGGTGTGATCACGCACGGGTTCCCGAGTGTGCGGTCTGAGCTGGGCTTCCCCGTGGCGTGATCACGCACGGGTTCCCGAGTGTGCGGTCTGAGCTGGGCTTCCCCGTGGCGTGATCATGCATCGCTCGGCCCATGCGAGATGCATGATCACGGATCGAGTCGTCGCAGGTGAAAGCGGTCCTGCGGGAATCCGTGCATGATCACGATCACGATAACGGCCGGTCAAGCGCCATCTCCCGGAACCTGTGCATGATCACGGCGAAGGAAGGGGGGTCACTTGCTGGAGATGCCTACGCCCAGGTCGAATTCGCGGTAGACCCGGGCCCAGAAGCCGTCTCGGAGCCAGACTCTGGCTTCGGGATACGGTCGCAGCGAGTGGCCGAGCTCCTTCTCCGCCTCGATCAGCAGCTCGGTGTCGATGACCGTGGGCAGTATCGGGCCGGGCAGCAGGTCCCGGATGTTGTCGCGGCCGCGCGTGAGGATCCACTTCTGCGCGACGTGCTCGCCGACCTCCTCGACATGCGGGCGGCCGGGGCCCAGCTTCGTCACCTGGCCGACCGGAGCCTTCGGAATGGGCTTCACCGTACGGCCGGCGAAGACCTGGGCGGGCGACGGAGCGGGCGTGACGGGCACCGGCGCGGGCGCGCGGTTGAAGTAGGGGCGCAGGAAGTCGGCGCTGAGGATCTCCACGGTGTCGGACTCCCAGACCAGCCGCTCGGCCTGGTTGGTGCCGAACGGCGGCTCGACGCCCCAGAGGTGGACCCGCACACCGTACGCCTGGGCGGCCTCCACGGCGGGGACCATGTCCTCGTCACCGGCGATCAGGACGGTGTCGCTCACGGCGTGGTGGCGGGCCAGGGCCTCCAGGTCGCTCCGAATCTGGGCGTCCACGCCTTTCTGCTGGCCACGGGCGTTCAGGTTGCCCAGCCGGACCTTCACCCAGGGAAGCTGGGCGATCACCCGCTGGTCCACGGTGGGCACGCGATCGCGGGCGGCGTCGTACCAGTAGACTCGGAGCAGCTCGCCGGGAATGCGCTCAAGCGCGTGTTTCTGGAGCGACTGGATCAGTTCGTCCGCCGCGACGCGGTACTCCTTGCGCTCCTTCGCTGCCAAAAGAACTTCGCCGGCCGCCGCGTAGAGGTAACCAACGTCTACAAGGACGGCATACTTAGCGGCCATGCCGTGGGCGTTGAAGTCCGGGATGGCCATGTTGTCCTCCAGGACTCGTCACTAGTTGATCGGCTGACTATATTCCCCCACTATCTAGATAGTCCCAACTCTTGGGCCAGTTGACACCCTGATCGGCTGATCTAATCGCCTGACGCTCGCTGTCAGGCCTACCGGGAACCGGGGAACGAGGAGGCCCGCCATGCTCCCGGGCCGCGCGGCAGGGCGCCTCGCATCCGATGTGCCGGATTCCTCCAGTTTTCCGCCTTCTGTACGGCTTTCGTCACCCGGGGTGCCCGTGAGGTGATGGCCGCGACGACGGCGGCGACCTCCTCGGGCGTCGCGTCGCCCCGCACGATCCTGAGGTACGGCTCTCGCTCACTCATGGGGGCGGTCATAGGGGGATGTTCCCGTGCTTCTTCGGGGGCAGGGTGGCCCGCTTGTTGCGGAGGGCGCGGAGCGCGCGGACGATCTGGACCCGGGTCTCCGACGGCCGGATGACCGCGTCGACGTAACCCCGCTCGGCGGCGAGGTAGGGGTTGGCCAGGGTGTCCTCATATTCGGTGACGAACCGGGCGCGGGCGGCGTCCGGGGCGTCCGCGGCGGCCAGTTCACGCCGGTAGAGGATGTTGACCGCGCCCTGGGCCCCCATCACGGCGATCTGCGCGGTGGGCCAGGCCAGGTTGATGTCGGCGCCGAGGTGCTTGGACCCCATGACGTCGTAGGCCCCGCCGTACGCCTTGCGGGTGATGACCGTGACCAGCGGCACGGTGGCCTCGGCGTAGGCGTAGAGGAGCTTCGCGCCCCGGCGAATGATGCCGTTCCACTCCTGGCCGGTGCCCGGCAGGAATCCGGGCACGTCCACGAAGGTCAGGACCGGGATGTTGAAGGCGTCGCAGGTCCGGACGAACCGCGCGGCCTTCTCCGAGGCGTCGATGTCGAGCGTTCCGGCGAAGCTCATCGGCTGGTTGGCCACCACGCCCACCGAACGCCCCTCGACCCGGCCGAAGCCGACGACGATGTTCGGCGCGAAACCGGCGTGGATCTCCAGGAAGTCGCCGTCGTCCAGGACGTGCCGGATGACCGTCTGCATGTCGTAGGGCTGGTTGGCCGAATCGGGGACCAGCGTGTCGAGCTCGCGGTCCTCGTCGGTCGTCTCCAGCGGGACCTCGGTCTCGAAGGCCGGAGCCTCGTCCATGTTGTTGGACGGCAGGTAGGACAGCAGCGCCTTGGCGAACTCCAGGCAGTCCTCCTCGTCGGAGGCCTCGTAGTGGGCGACGCCCGACTTCGAGTTGTGGGTGTGCGCGCCGCCCAGCTCCTCGAACGTCACCTCCTCACCGGTGACCGTCTTGATCACATCTGGCCCGGTGATGAACATGTGCGACTTCTCCTGAACCATCAGGACGAAGTCGGTCAGGGCGGGGGAGTAGACGGCGCCACCGGCGCACGGCCCCATGATGAGCGAGATCTGCGGGATCACGCCCGAGGCGTGCACGTTCCGCTTGAAGATCTCGGCGTAGAGGCCCAGTGAGACGACCCCCTCCTGGATGCGCGCCCCACCGGAGTCGTTGATCCCGACCATCGGGCAGCCGGTCTTCAGCGCGTGATCCATGACCTTGACGATCTTCTCGCCGAAGACCTCGCCGAGTGAGCCGCCGAAGACGGTGAAGTCCTGCGCGAACACGGCCACCGGGCGGCCGTCGACCGTGCCGTAGCCGGTCACCACACCGTCGCCGTACGGACGCTCCCGGTCGAGCCCGAAGCTCGTCGAGCGGTGTCTGGCCAGCTCGTCGAACTCGACGAAGGATCCCTCGTCGAGGAACGAAATCAGCCGCTCGCGGGCCGTCATCTTGCCCTTGGCGTGCTGCTTCTCCACCGCCCGCTGGGAACCGGCGTGCACGGCCTCCTGCCTGCGCCGGTCAAGGTCGGCGATCTTGCCGGCGGTCGTGTGGATGTCGATCTCGTGAGCCCGCTCAGCACTCATCGGTCGCTCACCGCTCCTCGTCCGCGCGCAGCGGTCCCGCACTCCATCTCGGACCTCACCTCGGACCTCACCTCGGACCTCATTTGGACCTCATCCGGGCCTCATCTCGGACCTTATGTCGGACAGGGTAACGAGCATCCGGCATCGGCCCGCCGCGGGGTGGTCCCAGCCGCGCCAAAGCCGGGGCCAAAAGACGGCGGCAGAACAGCGGAACCACGGGAAGATCCCCGCGCGTTCATGGGGTACCAGGCGAAAGCCGTACAACGTCGAGAGCTGGCAGAGTGGGGCCCATGGTGGAGGCGGTGCGCACGCAAGGCCTGTTCAAGCGGTTCGGGCAGCAGATCGCGGTGGGCGGGATCGACCTGATCGTGCCCAGAGGGAGCTTCGCCGGGCTCGTCGGCCCCAACGGAGCGGGAAAGACCACGACGCTCAGCATGGTCACCGGGCTGCTGCGCCCCGACGGAGGTCTGATCGAGATCAACGGCCACAACGTGTGGTCCGATCCCGTCAGCGTGAAGGCGCACATCGGCGTGCTGCCCGAGGGCCTGCGGCTGTTCGAGCGCCTGTCCGGGCGGGAACTGCTGCTCTACAACGGCCAGCTCCGCGGCATCCCGCTCGCCGAGGTCGGCAGGCGGGCCGACGAGCTGCTGCGGATCATGGATCTGGTCGAGTCGCAGGACAAACTCGTCGTCGACTACTCGACGGGCATGCGGAAGAAGATCGGCCTCGCGGCGGCGCTGCTGCACAATCCGGACGTGCTCTTCCTCGACGAGCCGTTCGAGGGCGTCGACCCGGTGTCGGCGAACACCCTCGTGGAGGTGCTGCGGAGATACACCGCCTCCGGATCCACCGTCATCTTCTCCAGCCATGTCATGGACCTGGTCGAACGGCTCTGCGACTGGGTGTCGGTGATGAGCCGCGGCCACATCGTCGCGCAGGGCCCGCTCGACGAGGTGCGCCGCGACCGGACGCTCAACGAGGCGTTCCTGGAGCTCGTCGGCGCACGCGGCAACGGGGAGGAGGGCCTGACATGGCTCGGCTCCTCGACGGCCTGACATCGGCGCCCTCGCGGATGCGCCCGCTCGCGGGGAGGCCGGCGCGATGGTGAGGCTCTTCGTCCGGCTGAAGCTGCGGCTGATCAGGGGCAACCTCCGCGGCGACACGATCAAACAGCTCGGCTTCGTGTTCTCCGTCATCGGCGCGGTTGTGGCCGCCGTCGCCGGCTTCCTGCTCTTCAGCCTCGTACGGCTCGCGCCCGCCGACGTCGCGCTCGACATCGGGATCGTGGCGTTCACCCTGTTCACGATCGGGTGGATTCTCGTCCCCCTGCTGGCCTTCGGCCTGGACGAGACGCTCGATCCGTCGCGGTTGGCGCTGTTCCCGCTGACCACACGGCAACTGGCGATCGGCATGTTCGCCGCGTCGGCGACCGGGCCGTGGCCGCTGGCCTCACTCATCGTCCTCGCCGGAGGCGTCGTCGGCCTCGCGTCGGGCCTCGGTGGCGTCCTGCTCGGGCTGGTGGCCGTGGTGCTCCAGTTCGCCCTGTGCCTGGTGGCCTCGCGCGCGGTCACCACCGCGTTGTCCGGTGCGCTGCGCAGCCGCAGGGGGCGCGACCTGCTCGCGGTGGCCGCCGTCTTCGTCGTCCTTCTCTTCCAGCTTCCCAATCTGCTGCTCAACCGGGGATTGCCCGGCGAACCGAGCAAGCTGCTCGAATCGGCCGGCTCGGCGCTGCGCTGGACGCCGCCGGGACTGGCCGCGCACGCGATCGCCGACGGCGGGCTGATCGGCGTCGCGGACCTCATCGTCGTCGCGATGGTCGTCGTGGTGCTCGCCTGGTTGTGGATAGCGGCGCTGCGGCGGGCTCTCGTCACGCCCGACTCCTCCAACCAGAGCGGCGGCTCGGTGCGGCGGTCGCGGATCGGGCGGTTCCTGCCCGGCGGGATGCTGGGAGCCATCGTGGCCAAGGAGCTGAAGTACGCCCGGCGCGAGCCGCGCGGCCGGATCTCCTGGTTCACCGCGATCGCCGTGAGCGGGATCATCATGTTCTCCCTCCGCGGCCCCGGCGGCTGGCAGGGGCCCGCGTCCGCGATCGCCCCGGCATGCCTGGCCGCTCTGATGATCGGGTTGCAGGCGGCCAACGTGTTCGGCATCGACGGGCCGTCGCTCTGGATGAACGCGGTGGCCTTCGCCACGGACCGTGATGTCCGTACGGATCTCGCGGGGCGGCACCTGGCCATCGCGATCATCGCGGTGCCGCTGCTGACCGTGGTCTCCGTGGTCGCCGCCCTGATCGCCGGGACCCTCCCGTGGGCTCTCGTCGCCGCGCTCACGGCGTGGGGGGTGCTGGGAGTGGCACTCGGAGTGGGCTCGGTGACCAGCGTGATCCTTCCGTACACGTTCCCCGACCGGCTCAACGCCTTCAGCGGGGCCGCTCCCGGCCAGGGCGGGCAGGCGTTCCTCGCCTCGTTCGGCGCGATGCTGGGCACCTCGATGATCGCCCTGCCGGTTGGCCTCCCCATCCTCCTGGGCGCCTACTGGCTGTGCGTGCTGGCCGTGCCGTACGGGCTTCTCATCGCCTGGGCGGGCCGCCGCCTGGGCGCGTCGATCGGCTTCAACCGCATGCCCGACCTCGTCGCCGCCGTCTCCCGCCCCACCTGACCCACCCTCGTTTGGTCTACTTCAGCTGATCCGCCCCACCTGATCTGCGAGGGGCGCGGCGGTGTCTGGACTGAGGAGTCGAGAGGGAGCGAGGAACGAGCGACCCCGAGCCGCCGAGCGGAGCGAGGCCAATCTAATGGTCTAGTCCAATTAATGAGACCGGTCTCGGGTGGCCGAAAGGGATTCGCTAGCCTTCCAAGCATGGCCGCCATCGCCCCTGCCGAACGACACAGTGCCGTCACGGAGATGCCGGATGAGCTCCGTGCCGACGTGCGCCTTCTGGGTGGACTCCTGGGCCAGGTGATCGCCGAACACGGCGGTCCCGGCCTCCTCGCCGACGTCGAACGGCTGCGCAAAGCCGTGATCGCCGCTCGGCGCAACGAGACGACCGCCGACGACATCGCGGCCATGGTGGCCGAGTGGCCGGTCGACCGGGCCGTCCACATAGCCCGCGCCTTCACCTGCTACTTCCACCTGGCCAACCTGGCCGAGGAGCACTACCGGATCCGCATCCTGCGGCAGCGCGACAAGGACGACGTCCCGCTGCGCGAGTCGCTTGCGGAAGCCGTACAGGCACTGCGTGGCGACGAGCGGCTCCAGGAGCTGATCGACGGGCTGGAGTTCCGCCCGGTGCTGACCGCGCATCCGACCGAGGCGCGTCGGCGGGCCGTGGTAACCGCCATCCAGCGGATCAGCGCCCACCTCGGCGAGTACAACGCGCCGGGCCGGGGGACGGGCGAGCGCGAGGAGGCCCTCCGGCGGCTGCTGGAGGAGATCGACCTGCTCTGGCGGACGTCCCAGCTCCGGTCGACCAAGCTGGACCCGCTCGACGAGGTCCGTACGGCGATGGCGGCCTTCGACGAGACGCTGTTCCGGACGGTCCCGCTGATCTACCGGTCGCTCGACGCGGCCCTGGAGCCCGGGACCGGCACGCGCGAGCCGTTGTCGAAGGCGTTCATCCGCTACGGGAGCTGGATCGGCGGCGACCGCGACGGCAACCCGAACGTGACCGCCAAGGTGACCCGCGAAGCCGTCCTGATCCACGCGGAGCACGTGCTCACCGCGCTGGAGAACGCCGCCACGCGGATCGGCCGGACCATGACGGCCTCCGCGGCTTACACGCCGCCGTCGGCCGAGCTGCGGGCGGCGCTGTCGGCGGCCGAGGACGACCATCCCGACCTGGTGTCGGAGGTGGCGACGCGCTCGCCGCAGGAGCCCCACCGGCAGTGGCTGCTGTTCGTGGCGTCGCGGATCGCGGCCACCCGCCGCCGCGATCTCGACCTCGCCTACCTCTCGCCGGCCGATCTGATCGCCGACCTCAGGCTCGCGCAGGACTCCCTGCGGACCGCGGGAGCCGTACGGCAGGCCTATGGCGAGTTGCAGCACCTGATCTGGCAGGTCGAGACCTTCGGGTTCCACCTGGCCGAGCTGGAGGTGCGCCAGCACTCCGAGGTCCACGCGGTCGCGCTGAAGGAGATCGCCTCCGGCAAGCTCTCAGAGCGGACGGAGGAGGTCCTCGCCACGATCCGCGTGATCGGCTGGATCCAGGAGCGCTTCGGCGTGCGGGCGTGCCGGCGCTACGTCGTGTCCTTCACCCGGTCCGCCGACGACGTCGCCGCCGTCTACGAGCTGGCCCGGCACGCCCTCGGCGACCGCGCTCCGGTGCTCGACGTGGTGCCGCTGTTCGAGTCGGGGGAAGACCTGGACAACTCGGCGGCCGTCCTGGACGGCATGCTGTCGCTGGAGCCCGTCCGCAGGCGGCTCGCCGAGAACGGGCGGCGGGTGGAGGTCATGCTCGGCTACTCCGACTCGGCCAAGGAGCTCGGGCCGGCCGCCGCGACGCTGCGCCTCTACGACGCCCAGGCCGCGCTGACCGACTGGGCCGCCGAGAACGACGTGCGGCTGACGCTCTTCCACGGCCGGGGCGGCGCCCTGGGCCGTGGCGGCGGCCCCGCCAACCGGGCCGTGCTGGCCCAGGCCCCCGGGTCGGTGGCCGGCCGGTTCAAGGTCACCGAGCAGGGCGAGGTCATCTTCGCCCGATACGGACATTCCGCGATCGCCCGGCGGCACATCGAGCAGGTGACCAACGCGGTGTTGCTGGCCTCGACCTCCGCCGTGGAGTCGAGCGCGGCCGCCGCCGCGTCCAAGTTCCGCACGCTGGCCGATCAGGTCGCCACCGCCTCCGAGCAGGCATACCGGGCGCTGACCGAGGCTCCCGGCTTCCCGGAGTGGTTCGCCCTGGTCAGCCCGCTGGAGGAGATCGGCTCCCTGCGGCTCGGCTCCCGTCCCGCCCGGCGTGGTCTGGGCGCCCCGCGGTCACTCGATGATCTGCGGGCGATCCCGTGGGTCTTCGCGTGGGCGCAGACCCGGGTCAACCTGCCGGGCTGGTACGGCCTGGGCAGCGGCCTGGCCGCCGTCGTCTCCGAGGGCGGCCTGGACGAGCTCCGGTCGGCGTACCGGGAGTGGCGGCTGTTCGCCGCGATGCTGGACAACGCGGAGATGTCGCTGGCCAAGACCGACCGGTCCATCGCGTCGCGCTATCTGGCGCTCGGCGGCCGGGACGACTTCGTCGAGCAGGTGCTCGACGAGTATGACCGGACGAGGAAGCTCGTGCTGGAGGTCACCGGCCACACCCGGCTGCTGGAGAACCGGCGGGTCCTCTCCAGGGCCGTGCAGCTCCGCGACCCTTACGTGGACGCGCTCAGCCACCTGCAGTTACGCGCACTGTCGGCGCTGCGGGCCGATGAGGACCTGTCGGAGGAGCAGCGGGAAGGCCTGTCCACCCTGCTGCTCCTGAGCGTGAACGGCGTGGCCGCCGGCCTCCAGAACACGGGCTGACCTCTGTGGGGGTGTGATCATGTGCGGGTTCCGGGTGGAGCACCCGGAACCCGCCATCCGCCGGTTGGTGATCACGCAGGGATTCCGGTGGAGCGCCTGGGCCTGCCATCCGCTGGTTGGTGATCATGCAGGAATTCCCGGCAATGCCGCTGGCCTGCAACGACGCGGCTCGTGATCATGCAGTCGTCAGGTCGGGATCCGCTCGGCGGCCGCGTAGATGTTGAACCGCTCCTCCCGGAGGAACCCGACCAGCGTCACGCCGAAGTGCCTGGCCAGGTCGACGGCGAGCGACGACGGGGCCGAGACCGCGCAGACGACCTGGACGCCGGCGGTCACCGCCTTCTGCATGATCTCGTAGCTCGCCCGCCCGCTCACCAGCAGCACATGCCGGTCGAGCGGCAGCCGGCCGCCCAGGAGCGCCCAGCCCACGAGCTTGTCCACCGCGTTGTGCCGCCCGACGTCCTCCCGCACGCCGGCGAGCGACCCGTCGGGCGTGAACAGCCCCGCCGCGTGCAGGCCGCCCGTCCTGCCGAACACCCCCTGCGCCTTCCTCAGCAGGGACGGCATGCCGTACAGAACCTCGGGGGACACCGTGATCGCCGAGCCGGCGGGGAGCGGTGGGCAACGGTCGCGGAGGGCGTCGAGGCTGGCCGTGCCGCAGACCCCGCAGGCGCTCGATGTCAGGAAATGCCGCTCAAGCGACGCGAGATCGGGCAGCTTCGGGACGCCGAGCCGCACCGTCACGGTGTTGTAGCGGGCCTCGGGCTCCAGATCCTCGTCGGTGCAGTAGCCGATGGCCGCGATGTCGCCGGGCGCGACGACGCCCTCGCCGTGCAGGAACCCCGCCGCGAGCTCGAAGTCCGCGCCCGGCGTGCGCATGGTGATCGCGACCGTACGGCTCTCGCCCCCGGCGAGCAGCCTGATCTCCAGGGGCTCCTCCGTGGCCAGGTCGTCTCTCCGGTCCCGTACGGCGGAGCCGGCGACCTCCCGCACCCGGATCCGCGTGACGGGTCCGGGCCGGTGCGTACGGCTGTCGCAAGATTGCATGGTCACGAATCGCTTCTTCGCTGGTCAGAGGCTAACTATAGGAACTTGTGCATGATCACGGCGGGGGGTGGGGGCTGGTCACGCGGGGTGGCCGGGAATCTCTGCATGATCACGGCGGAGGGGTGGGGCGGATGACGACGAGCGCGTTGTAGTCGGGGATCTTGGCGTCGGGGGAGCGGCGGGCCTTGTCGAGGAGCACGTTGCCCTCCGGCCAGTGGACCTGCAGGTTGCCCGGCATGAGGGGAGCCCGCATGACCTTCCCCCGGAACACCTCTTCCCCCTCGAACTGGCGCAGCTCGACCGGAGCGCCGTCGGGCAGGCCGAGCCGGTCGGCGTCGTAGGCGCTCATCAGCACGGCCTCGCGGGTCGCGCCGTTGAACCCGTCACGGCGCTCGTGGACCATGCTGTTGAACTGCTTGCCCCGCCGCGTGGCGACGAGGAACGACCCGTCCGGGCGCTCTAGCTCGGGGAGGGCCACGGCGGAGAAGTGCCCCAGGCCGTCGGCCGTGGGGAACCGGCCACCGGGGCACAGATGCCGCCCGCCGTACTGGACGCTGTCACCGAAGCGGGCCAGCCGGGCGATTCCGGCGTAGAACGGGACGGCTCTCTCGATGTCCTCGCGGATCTCCGGCGTCCCGGAGTAGCGCAGGGTCGTGGCCAGCTCGGGGCGGGCGCGGACGGCCAGCTCGGTGAAGATCCGCCACTCGGGCCACGCCTCCCCGATGCGGGGTCCGTCGATCTCCGGCGAGAAGATGATCCGCCGTTCCGTGGACGTCTCGGTGACTCCGCCGGCCATCTCGTAACGGGTCTGGGCGGGCAGGAGCAGCACGTCACCGGCGCCCGGAACGAGCATCTGCGACGAGAGCACGATGTCGATGTGGACGCGGAGCTTCAGCCGGGACAGCGCCTCGCGGCAGTAGCCCGGGTCGGGCAGGACCTCCAGGAAGTTGCCGCCGCTGGAGATGAGCGTGTCCAGCTCGCCCGCGTGGGCGGCGTCGATCATCTCCGTCGCCGTCAGCCCCGGGCTGGTCGGCACCTCGAATCCCCATATTTTGCGAAATTTTTCGGCGTTCTCGGGGGTGATCGGCAGGCCGCCGGGGAGCCCGGTGGCGTACGCGCCCATCTCCGCGCCACCCTGCACGCCGCTGTGGCCCCGGATCGGCATGAGCCCGCAGTGGTCGCGCCCCACGAAGCCCCGCGCCAGCGCCAGGTTGACGATCGCGCGGACGTTGTCCTCGCCGTAGGTGTGCTGGGTGATCCCCATCGACCAGACGAGTACGGCTGAGCGGGCCCGGCCGAGGAGCTCGGCGAGCTCGTACATCTGCTGCCGGGTGGCCCCGGACAGCGCCTCCAGCGACTCCCACGACTGGCCGGCGACGGCGTCGCACGCCTCCTCGAAGCCGGAGGTGTGCTCGTCGATGAAGACCTTGTCGAGCCAGTCGTTCTCGACGAGGTGCTTCAGCACGCCGTTGAGGAAGCCGATGTCGCCCCCGACGTTCACCCCGAAGAAGTGATCGGTGATCTTCGTGCCGAACACGGCCGACTCGGCGTTCGACGGCACCCAGTATTTGTCCATTCCGGGCTCGCGGTAGGCGTTGACCATCGCGATCTTCGTCCCGGCCTTCTTGGCGTGGTACAGGTACTTCATGGCCACCGGCTGGTTGTTGGACGGGTTCGAGCCGATGAAGACGATCAGGTCGGAGCCGATCCAGTCGGTGTAGGAGCAGGTGGTGGCCGCCGCGCCGATCGTCTGCTTGAGTGCCACGGTCGACGGCGAGTGGCAGATCCTCGCGGCGTTGTCGACCGAGTTGGTGCCCAGGGCACGCACGGCCTTCTGGGCGGCGAAGTAGTTCTCGTTCGGCACGCCGCGGCTGGTCAGGTAGACCCCCAGGCGCTCGCCCAGACGCGGCGCCGCCGTCGCCAGCGCCTCCTCCCACGAGATCCGGCGGAAGCCGGGCTCTCCAGCCCGCCTGATCATCGGGTACGGCAGGCGCCCCAGATCACGGAGCCGGGCGCTGGTCATGCCGGCCAGGTGGGACACGTCGGCCAGGACCGAGGGGTCGAGCGCCGGCATCGTGTTGAGCTTCAGCAGCCGCAGCCGGATGTTGCACAGATGGACCTCGTCCATGGTCCAGTCGCGCATGCCGCGGGTGCCGAGCGCGCAGCCGTCGCAGGTGCCCTGGGTGAGGATGCGCCAGGCGTACCTCCGGTTGCCCTTGACCGACTGGAACGCCTTCCACAGCTCCAGATAGTTGTTGGGCTTGCGCTCGCCGATGCCGAACGGCTTCAGACCGGCCCAGTTCTTCGGATCCATGCCGCACAGATTACGCCTGGCGGATATTCCGGGCCGGAGGCCGATAGCCTGGGTATGTGCCTAACTCGCCCTATGCCGATCTCGACCGGCCACCGCTCTCGGAGGCGGCGCTCCAGAAGGCGCTCGTCCGCCCCGGCTCGCTGTGGTCCGCCGTCACGGTCGTGGAGCGGACCGGCTCGACCAACGCCGACCTGGCGAGAGCCGTACGGGAAGGGGCCCGTGAGGGCACGGTGCTGGTCGCGGAGTCGCAGTTCGCCGGGCGCGGGCGGCTCGGCCGCCTGTGGACGGCGCCGCCGCGGTCGGGGCTCACCTTCTCCATGATCTTGCGGCCCGAGGTGTCGCCCATCCGGCAGGGCTGGCTGTCGCTGCTGGTCGCGCTGGCGGCTGCCTCGGCCGTCCGGCGCATCGCCCAGGTCGACGTCCGGCTGAAGTGGCCCAACGACCTCCTCATCGGGGAGCGCAAACTCGCCGGGATCCTGGCCGAGCGCGTGGACACCGCAGTGGTCGTCGGGATGGGCTTCAACGTCTCCATCCGGCCCGAGGAGCTGCCGGTGGAGCGGGCCACCTCGCTGTTCATCGAGAACGCCGCCTGCGTCGACCGCGACCCGCTGCTGCGGGCCATCCTCCGCGAGATCGAGTCGCACTACCGCGAGTGGGTCGAGGCGGACGGCGACGCCGACGCCAGCGGGCTTCGGGCCGCCTACATCGCGTGGTCCGGCACCATCGGGCGGGAGGTCCGGGTCGAGCTGCCCGGAGAGCGCGTGCTGACGGGGCTGGCCACCGGGGTCGACCACGCCGGTCACCTCCTCGTGCGCGCCCAGGGGCAGGAGCACTCGCTGAGCGCGGGCGACGTCGTCCACGTGCGCCGTCCGGAAAGCGGCTGAGCAGCCCACACATGGCACGTGATCATGTCGCGGGCGTCGCGATGATCATGCACGGATTCCCGGCGACCGCACCGCAGCCGCGCGAACGCTGTACGTGATCATGCGTAAATTCCTGGTGGCCCTGCCGTAGCTGCGGGAACGCCTGCCGTGATCATGCATCGGCAACCGTCTGCATGATCACAAACTTGATGTCCGCAGCTCACCACAGGCGCCCATGCAGACGTGCATGATCACGTACGGTTGCCGCGCAAGTCAGGCGACATCCTGGGGAAATCTTGCATGATCACGCGCGGAAGGCGAGGGGGCATGCAAAGCGAGGGCGAACGTGTCACGATTTGCGCCATGGGTCTCCCGGATCATCACCTGACCGAGGGCGAGCGAATGATTCATTCGTTCCATCCTCATTGGAAGCGGCTCATCGTGCCGTTCCTCGCGCTGGTTTTCGTCGTGGCCGTTTCCAGCGCCGCGATCTATTTCATTCCCAGCGACTACGAATACTCGGGGTACGCGCGCATCGCCGTCGCCGTGGTCGCCGTGGTCGCGCTGACGTTGTGGTCGTTCATCCCCTACCTGCGGTGGAAGACAACCTCATACACACTCACGTCGCACCGGTTCGCCATCAGTACCGGCATACTGAACAAGTCCGACGATGACATCCCCCTGGCCAAGGTCAACAGCGTCAGCTCGGACCAGAAGTTCATCGAGCGCATCCTGGGGTGTGGCACCCTGCGGGTCGAGTCCGCGTCCGAGAAGGGCGAGATCGACTACCGGGACATCCCCAAGATCCAGCTGGTCCGTCAGGAGCTGTTCCGACTGGTGGAGGATGCCTCGGACGGCAACATCGACGGCAAGTGACCGCGGCGCGCCACGGGTGCGTGGCCCGGCGCGGCTGCCGGGGGAGGAAGACGTGGAGACCAGGAGGCGTCCCAGCGCCGACGACGTGCAGCGGCTGTTCCTCGGGCCGCCGCCGAGCTACACCCGCCGTCAGGTCGCCGAGTCGGCCGGGGTACCCCAGGAGCTGGCCGGCCGCATCTGGCGGGCGCTCGGCTTCGCCACCGTCGCCGACGACGCCGTGGCGTTCACCGATGGGGACCTCGCGGCGCTGCGCCGGATCAGGGACATGCTCGACGCGGGGCTCCTCGACGAGCTGACGGTCGTCCGCATGGCGAGGGCGCTGGGCCGTACGACATCGCGGCTCGCGCAGTGGCAGGCCGAGATCATGATCGGGGCGATGCTCGACCCCCACACGGCGCCCAGCGACGACGACCTCATCCGGATGACGGAGACCGCCCGCCGGGTGCTGCCCGACTTCGAGGAGACGTTGGTCCACGTCTGGCGATCCCAGCTCGCCGCGACGGCGAGCCGCCTGATCGCCATGGCCCAGCTCGGTGACGAGGCCCTGCCCGGCCGTCTGACCATGGCCGTGGGGTTCGCGGACCTGGTGTCGTTCACGAGGGTGTCCCGGGACCTCGACGAGTTCGCCCTCGCCGGCCTGATCGAGGGCTTCGAAGATCGCACGTCCGACATCATCGCGGCGCACGGTGGCCGGCTCGTGAAGACCCTCGGCGACGAGGTGCTGTTCACGAGCGAGAGCCCGGAGACCGTCGCGCTGATCGGCCTCGATCTGGCCGACCAGCTCAAACTCGACGTGCAGGGCCCTGATGTGCGGATCGGGCTGGCGTACGGCCCAGTGCTGCTGACGCTGGGCGACGTCTTCGGCACGACGGTCAACCTGGCGGCCAGGCTGACCTCCATCGCCCGGCCGGGGACGATCGTCATCGACAGCGGGATGGCGGAGGGCCTCGGCGGCGTGTCCGGCGTCGAGGTGATGAAGATCCGCCGCCGTCCCGCCCGCGGGCTCGGGGTTGTGCAGCCGTACGTTCTCCGGAGAGGCTGACGCCGCCGGAAACCAGAAAGAAAAGATGAGGTGCAGGGCATGCCGTACGACGTGCAGGGCGTGGTGGCGCGGGGCAAGGGCGAGGCGGTGACCCTGGAGACGGTCCACGTGCCGGATCCCGGGCCGGGCGAGGCGGTCGTGAACGTGCAGGCCTGCGGCGTCTGCCACACCGACCTGCACTACCGCGAGGGCGGGATCAACGACGACTTCCCGTTCCTCCTCGGGCATGAGGCCGCCGGGACGGTGGAGGCCGTCGGCGAGGGCGTGACGGACGTCGCGCCGGGCGACTACGTGATCCTCAACTGGCGCGCCGTCTGCGGCAACTGCCGGGCCTGCCTCCGAGGCCGCCCCTGGTACTGCTTCAACACGCACAACGCCGCGCAGAAGATGACCCTCTCGGACGGGACGGTCCTCAGCCCCGCGCTCGGCATCGGGGCGTTCGCCGCCAAGACGCTGGTCGCCGCCGGGCAGTGCACCAAGGTCGACCCGGCCGCGTCGCCCGCGGTGGCCGGGCTGCTCGGCTGCGGCGTGATGGCCGGCCTCGGGGCGGCGATCAACACCGGCGGCGTCACGCGCGGCGACTCCGTGGCCGTGATCGGCTGCGGCGGCGTCGGCGACGCGGCCATCCTCGGCTCGAACCTCGCCGGAGCGGGCAAGATCATCGCCGTCGACGTGGACGATCGCAAACTGGCCCTGGCCCGCCAGTTCGGCGCCACCCACACGGTCAACTCCCGGGAGAACGACCCCGTCGAGGCGATCCGGGAGCTGACCGGGGGCAACGGCGCCGACGTCGTGATCGACGCGGTGGGCCGCCCGGAGACGTACAAGCAGGCCTTCTACGCACGCGACCTCGCGGGGACCGTGGTCCTGGTCGGCGTGCCGACCCCCGACATGCGGCTCGACCTGCCCCTGCTCGACGTCTTCGGGCGCGGCGGCGCGCTCAAGTCGTCCTGGTACGGCGACTGCCTGCCGAGCCGGGACTTCCCCATGCTGATCGACCTCTACCTGCAGGGCAGGCTCAACCTCGACGGGTTCGTGTCCGAGACGATCGGCCTGGACCAGGTGGAGGAGGCGTTCGCCAAGATGCACCGCGGCGAGGTGCTGCGATCGGTCGTGGTGCTGTAGGTCGTGGTGCTGTAGGGGGTTGTCGTAGGGCTTGCCGTACTGTGACCGGGCCCACATAGGCAAGCCTTACCAAAGTGGGTTATCTTAGGTATGCCTAACCTTAAGTCCCACTGAAAGGGTCACCTCCCGCCATGTATGTCTGCGTCTGCCGCGCCGTGACCGAGAGCGAGGTGCACGACTGCATCGCCGCAGGTGCGAAGAGTGCCCGGCAGGTCAGGGACGCCACGGGCGCCGGGGGGGACTGCGCGTCCTGTGTCCGGAAGATCTGTGCGATGCTGAAACGGTCCGAGGACCTCGTCACCACCGCATAGATCGAGAGGCGTCATGCAGGGCGACAAGGAGATCATCGCGCTGCTCAACGAGCAGCTCACCTCCGAGCTCACCGCCATCAATCAGTACTTCCTGCACGCCAAGATGCAGGAGAACTGGGGATATACGAAGCTCGCGAGCTTCACGCGCGGCGAGTCCATCGACGAGATGAGACACGCCGAGCAGCTCACCGACCGCATCCTCTTCTTTGAGGGCCTGCCGAACTACCAGAAGCTGAACACGCTCCACATCGGGCAGACCGTCAGGGAGCAGCTCCAGGCGGACCTCGAGCTGGAGCTGGGCGTGGTGAAGCGCCTCCGGCCCGGAATCGCGCTGATGCGGGAGCGGGGCGACATCACCTCCGCCACGCTGTTCGAGGCCATCCTCGCGGACGAGGAGCACCACATCGACTACCTGGAGACCGAGCTGGGCCTCATCGAGAGCCTGGGCGAGCAGCTCTACCTTCTGCGCTACGCCGAGCCTCCGTCCGCCTCCTGACGCCCGCCGTGCTCAATAGCACCGCCTTATAACCCTTGACCCGCTTTGTTTCAATTGTCCGTTGAGTGACGCTTGTATGATTTTCGGACTTTCGTAACGCGTCCGCGCGTCAAGTTACGCCCGCCGGTTCCTCTCCGGCGGGCGTTTTTCTTCTGTGGTAAGGCTCCCGCCCGGCGGGGCCGGATGGCGGACCCATGCCCGGAACGTTGAGGCCCTTGCGTGTTGACGTATCCCGGATTTATCAGTGTTTGCCCAGGTCAATTGATGGGTCAACGACGAGTCAAACTGCGCGCTGTAGCCGGGAAACGATCGCCTAAGGTCCTACGATCGCACCATGACCTGCGTACTTCTCGCCGAGGATGACACCTCGATATCCGAGCCACTTGCGCGTGCCTTGCGCCGGGAGGGCTATCAGGTAGAGGTGAGCCCGGATGGCCCGCAGGCCCTCGAAAGGGCCCTGTCGGGGGGCGTCGACCTGATAGTTCTCGACCTCGGCCTTCCAGAGATGGACGGGCTGGAGGTCGCTCGCCGCATCAGAGCTGAGGGACACGGCACTCCGGTGCTGATCCTCACCGCCCGTGTCGACGAAGTCGACACCGTTGTCGGTCTCGACGCCGGGGCCGACGACTACGTGACCAAGCCGTTCCGCCTCGCCGAGTTGCTCGCCCGCGTGCGGGCACTGCTGCGGCGCGGTACGTCGGAGACCCCGGTCGTGCAGGGCGTCCGCATCGACGCCGATTCACGCCGGGCGTGGATGGGGGACAAGGAACTGCACCTGACCACCAAGGAGTTCGACCTGCTGCGCGTGCTCGTGCGGGACGCCGGCAAGGTCGTCACCCGCGAGCAGATCATGCGGGAGGTATGGGACACGAACTGGTGGGGGTCCACGAAGACACTCGACATGCACATCTCGTGGCTGCGGCGCAAGCTGGGGGACGACGCCGCCAAGCCGCGGTACATAACGACCGTCCGAGGGGTCGGCTTCCGTTTCGAGCGCGAGTAGCCCCCCGTGGAGGGGCCATCGGGGAGGAGCTAGCACGTTGCGCCGGCGCCTGCTGTCCTCCATGCTGCTCGTCGCGGTCATCGCCGTCCTTCTCTTAGGCGTGCCCTTGGCCGTGCTGACCGTCCGGCTGATTAATGACGAGGTCGCCCAAGAGCTGAGGGCCGAGGCCACTCGGCTCCTCATCGGCGTGGAATATTCGGTCAGTCAGAACCAGTTGATCGATTCCACCCAACTGGCGAAGAACTACCCGGACCGGTACATCCAGGTGTTCGTCCGAGGCTACCCGCTCATCGTGGCCGGCACACCGCCGCCCGCGGGCCGCGAGCTGACCGAGGAGGCCCGGTCCGAGAGCGGTTACGTCCGGATCAGCCGCGACTCCGCCCAGGTGGACCAGGACGTGCACGCACGGCTGGTGCTGACGATCGCGCTGGCGGTCGTCGCCCTCGGCGCGGCCATCGGGCTCGCCACCGTCACGTCACGCCGCCTGACCCTGCCGCTCCAAGATCTCACCAAGATCGCGGAGCGGCTGGGGTCGGGTGACGCCCGGCCGAGCAAGCACCGTTACGGCATCCCGGAGCTCGATCTCGTGGCGGAGGTCCTCGACCACAGCGCGCTGCGCATCTCGGACCTGCTCGCCAGGGAGCGGGAGTTCGCCACCGACGCCTCCCACCAGCTCCGCACGCCGCTCACCGGGCTGACCATGCGCCTGGAGGAGATCGTCGGGGCGGCCAGCGAGCCCGCGATCGTCCGTGAGGAGGGTGAGGCCGCGATCGTGCAGGTCGAGCGGCTCACCGCGGTCATCGACGAGCTTCTGGCCGCCGCGCGCAGGCAGCGTCACGCCCAGGCGGAGCCGATCGACGTGGACGACGTCGTGGAGCAGCAGATCACCGAGTGGGAGCCCGCGTTCCGCCGGGCACGGCGCTCACTGGTGCTGGCCGGCGACCGCGGCCTGAGCGCCCTCGGCACGACGGGCGGGCTGAGCCAGGCCCTGTCCACCCTGATGGAGAACTCGCTCAAGCATGGCGGCGGCTCGTTGACGATCAACACGTCCAGTACGGACAAGTCGGTCGTGATCGAGATCGCCGACGAGGGGCCGGGCATCCCCGACAACCTCGGTCCCAAGGTGTTCGAGCGCAGTGTGAGCGGGGCGGGGGGAACCGGCCTCGGGCTGACGCTCGCCCGCGCGCTGGTGGCGGCCGACGGCGGGCGGCTTGAGCTGGTCAAGCCCCGCCCGGCCACCTTCGCGATCTTCCTGAGGCAGGCTCGCGACGCCGACCGTCACCGGGTGGTGAGCGGCCCCGCCTGAGCCTCGACGCCCTCGACCGGCGGCAGGTCCGGCGCCGCCAGGAACACCCACTTCTTGTAGGACCAGAAGCGGAACATCGTGCCCAGGACCAGGCCGACGATCTGCGCGACGTTGTAGCTCAGCGCGTCGTGCAGCCCGAGTGTGTATTCCACGAAGCCGATCACCAGCAGCGAGATCAGCAGGCCGATGCCGTTGAGCAGGAAGAACAGCACGTACTCCCGGGCGACGCCGCTCTGCTCGCGGTGCCGGAAGGTCCAGAAGCGGTTGCCCAGGTAGGCGAACGTCGCGGCGACGACCGTGGCGATCGTCTTCGACGTCAGCGGGCCCAGAACGACGCCGAAGCGCAGGAGGTTGGTGCCGCCGAAGTCGATGAAAAAGGCGATGGCGCCCACCGTGCCGAACTTGAGCAGTTCGTGAAGAAGCGCGGCGAACCGCTCATAGGCGCGGCGGAGAAACTGCACGACCCGCACGGTCCTTCCTGATCGGCGGCGAGTTCTTCCCAGGCTACCGGTATGGAGCGCCCGTAGGGGCGCTGTCCCCCGGTCAGCGTGTTCCTCACCTGTGTGGCGGGGCCACTTCAGTAAAGAAGATTTCAAGAAATATCTCGCTATGAGGGATAACGGGGGGCGACACGCACTACGCTCTCGCCCGACCAGGATCACTTTGTTCTGGAACCTTCGTGTTCTGGAGAGGTGGCTCCACCGTGCTGCGCAGAATCACGGCCCTCAGCCTCGGCCTCGCGCTGCTGGCGGGCTGCGGAGACGAGACCCTCGGCCAGTCCTCCGGTTCCCGTGACGGCTCCCGCGGCGGCTCCGGGGATGGGTCGTCCGCGGTGTCCGCCGCGATCTCGACGGCCGACGCCGAGGCCGCCTTCGCCACGATCGCGGACCTCGAGGACGCCTGGAAGCGCCGGGACTGCGCCAAGATCGTCTACTTGACCACCGGGGCCGAGAGCACGCTGGGCGCCCGGGTCTGCGAGGCGGCGCGGAAGGGCGGGGCGGTCCCCGACCTCGGCGGATACGGCGACGCGGCGTTCTACTTGCCCGGACCGGGAGCGGACCGGGACCAGGCTCCCTGGTTCGTCGCGCTGGCCCGGCAGCCCCACCCGGCCTACTTCGTCTTCGCCCAGGCCGACGGCAGATGGCGCCTCGCGGCGGGGCCGATCCCGGTCGTCGGCGCGGAGCCCAAGCTCGAGGGCGACGTGAAAGACGCGGACGACGACCCCGGCATCTCCGTCCGGGCGAGTCTCGTGCCCACCCGGCACGTCGCCTACCTGACCGACCCCGCCGGCGTCAGCGGCGTGAGGTTCTCCTCCGGCGACCCCATGAGAAGCCTGCTCAGCGAGCTCGTCCGGGCCCCGGTCAAGGCCCATCCGGACCGGCTCTCCACCGACGTACGGCTGGAGGGGCCCGCGCGGGGGCTGGCCCTGCCCGATGGCGGCGCGCTCGTCTTCCACGCGCTCAGGGTCGTCTACACCCAGAAGCCCGGCTCCGGGCGCTCCTCCCTCGCCCATCCCCGGTACGGCTCGGCCGACGTCCGCGCGTACACCGGCGAGAGCAGACCACGGGCGATCACGGGCAGCGAGCTGGTCCTGGTGGCGACCAGGGTCGCCAAGGACAACGTGATGACCACGGTCGCCATCCGCCGCGGCCTCGCCGACATCACCTCCGGCGGCGGCTGACGTGGGCCCCTGAAACGGGCGGGTGCGACCGGGTGTGGCAGCCGTACGGGCCGGGAATCGGTAGGCTGACATGTCGTGAACAGCCCAAACGTTCCCCCGTCAGGCCCTGGTGCCGCTTCCGAGGCCGTCCAGGCCGCCGGCTCTCTCGCGAACCCCGCGCCAAGCTCAGCAGAGGCCCCAGCAGCGGGCCCCGTCGTCGGTCCCGTCGTCGGGATGGTGGGGGCGGGACAGCTCGCCCGGATGACGCAGCAGGCCGCGATCGCGCTGGGCGTCGAACTGCGTGTTCTGGCCAACTCGCGTGACGAGAGCGCCGCCAGGGTCATTGTGGACACGCAGGTGGGGGACTACCGGGATCTCGCCGACCTGCGGGATTTCGCCAAGGGATGCGACGCCGTCACCTTCGACCACGAGCACGTGCCGACCGAGCACATCCGGGCCCTGACCGCCGACGGCGTCGCCGTACATCCCGGGGCGGACGCGCTCGTCCACGCCCAGGACAAGGTCGTGATGCGGGAGCGGCTGACCGCGATCGGCGCCCCCTGCCCGGCCTGGGCCAGGATCTCCGGCGAGGCCGACGTCGAGGCGTTCGCCGGGGAGCACGGCTGGCCCGTGGTGCTGAAGGCCGTCCGAGGCGGTTACGACGGCCGCGGGGTGTGGGTCTGCTCCTCCATGGAGGAGGCGCGGGAGACGCTCGGGCACGGCGTGCCGGTGTACGCGGAGGCTTTCGTGCCGTTCGAGCGCGAGCTGGCCGTGCTCGTCGCCCGCTCCCCGCACGGCCAGGGAGTCAGCTACCCCGTGGTCGAGACCGTGCAGAAGGACGGCATCTGCGTCGAGGTCATCGCCCCGGCTCCGAACCTCTCGG
Source organism: Planotetraspora sp. A-T 1434 (assembly GCF_025420585.1). Lineage (GTDB taxonomy): Bacteria > Actinomycetota > Actinomycetes > Streptosporangiales > Streptosporangiaceae > JAOEGB01. The sequence continues at coordinate 212,025 of NZ_JAOEGB010000001.1, forward strand.
AAGAGGAGGCCGCAGCCGCGCAGCACGTCGCATTGAAGATCGCCCGTGAGCTCGGCGTCACCGGGCTGCTCGCGGTGGAGATGTTCGCCACCAAGACGGGCCTGATCGTCAACGAGCTGGCGATGCGCCCGCACAACAGCGGCCACTGGACGATCGAGGGCGCCCGGACGTCCCAGTTCGAGCAGCACCTGCGGGCCGTGCTGAACCTGCCCCTGGGCTCGCCGTCGCTCACGGCGCCCGTCGTGGTCATGGCCAACCTGCTAGGAGGGCCAGACCCGGACGTCTTCTCCCGATATGAGCACGTGCTGGCGAACGACCCGGGGATCAAGATTCACTTCTATGGCAAGGAAGTGCGGCCCGGCCGCAAGATCGGGCACGTGACCGCGCTCGGCACCGACCTCGACGAGGTCCGGGCCCGCGCCCGGCACGCCGCCGACTGCCTGAGAGGACCCGCCGATGTCTGAGGTCACCGCGAACCTGGAGGCCGCGGAGCCCGTCGAGCCCGTCGCAAGCGCTGAGAGCGCCGAGACGCCTCAGGTCGGGATCGTCATGGGGAGCGATTCGGACTGGCCGGTCATGAGGCAGGCCGCCGAGGCCCTGTCGGAGTTCGGCGTGCCGTTCGAGGCCGACGTCGTCTCCGCCCATCGGATGCCGGCCGAGATGATCGAGTACGGCATGCGCGCCGCCTCGCGCGGGCTCAAGGTGATCATCGCGGGAGCCGGGGGAGCCGCCCACCTGCCGGGGATGCTCGCCTCGGTCACCCCGCTCCCCGTCATCGGCGTGCCCGTGCCGCTCAAGTATCTGGACGGCATGGACTCGCTGCTCTCGATCGTCCAGATGCCCGCGGGCGTGCCCGTGGCGACCGTGGCCATCGGCGGAGCACGGAACGCGGGCCTGCTCGCCGTACGGATCCTCGCGGCGTCGGACGAGCTGCTCCGGCGGCGGATGGAGGCCTTCCAGGCCGCGCTGAAGAAGCAGGCGCACGCCAAGGGCGAGAAGCTCCGCGCCGAGGCCGCCGAAATGCTCTGACGCCGCTCAGGCCGGAATGGTCCGAGCGGCGTGCCGGGTCGGCGGGAAAGCTACGGGCGGCCCGAGGGCTCCGTAGTGCCGGCCAGGTCGGCGGGAGAGGCTACGGGCGGCCGAGGGCGCGGTAGTGCCAGCCGGCGCAGCGCCAGATCTCCGCGTCGAGCGCGTTCCGGCCGTCCACGATGTTGCGGCTCGCCACGACGGCCCCCAGCTCCTCGGGGTCGAGGTCGACGAACTCCTGCCACTCGGTGAGGAGCAGCACGACGTCGGCGCCTCGGGCGGCCTCCAGGGCCGTGCCGGCGTACCCGAGATCCGGGTGGGCCTTCCGGGCGTTGTCCAGGGCCACCGGGTCGTAGATGGTCACCTTGCCGCCCTGCCGGCCGATGGTGACCGCCACGTCGAGGGCCGGGGAGTCGCGGATGTCGTCCGAGTTCGGCTTGAAGGCCGCGCCCAGCACGCCGACCGTGCGGTTGACGAACGAGCCGCCGACCAGGCCGCGGGCGAGGTCCACCATGCGGGCCCGGCGGCGCATGTTGATGGCGTCCACCTCGCGCAGGAACGTGAGCGCCTGGTCGGCGCCCAGCTCACCCGCCCTGGCCATGAACGCCCGGATGTCCTTGGGCAGGCAGCCGCCGCCGAACCCGAGCCCGGGGTTGAGATATCTGCCGCCGATCCGCTCGTCGAACGACAGCGCGAGCGAGAGCTGCTTCACGTCGGCATGGGCGGTCTCGCAGACCTCGGCCATCGCGTTGATGAAAGAGATCTTGGTGGCGAGGAACGCGTTGGCCGCCGACTTGACCAGCTCGGCGGTCGGGAAGTCCGTCACCACGACCGGGACCTCGCCCAGCGGGGCGTAGACGTCACGCAGCACCTTCTCGGCCCGCTCGGAGGTGACGCCGAGCACGATCCGGTCCGGGTGCAGTGTGTCCTGTACGGCGAAGCCTTCCCGGAGAAATTCGGGGTTCCAGGCCAGCTCGACCTCGATCCCGCCGGGCGCGAGCCGTACGAGCTTCTCGGCCAGGCGCTCCGCGGTGCCGACGGGGACGGTGGACTTGCCGACCACCAGGCATTCGCGGTCGAGGTGGGGAGCGAGAGACTCCACGACGGCGTCGAGGTAGGAGACGTCCGCGGCGTACTCGCCCTTCTTCTGCGGGGTTCCCACACAGATGAAGTGGACGTCGCCGAACCGGGCCGCCTCCTCGTAGGAGGTCGTGAAGCGCAGCCGTCCGGACTCGAGGTTGCGGCGGAGCACGTCTTCCAGGCCGGGCTCGTGAATCGGCAGCTCACCGCGCTGGAGTTGCTCGATCTTGCGCTCGTCCACGTCCAGACCGAGCACCTCGAAGCCCAGCTCGGCCATGCACGCCGCGTGAGTGGCACCCAAATAACCGGTCCCAAGCACGGTGAGGCGGTACGGCACGGCATGCTCCCCTCTTACCGACACTTTGTGATCTGGCATGGTATCGGGCCAGTCAACTGCCCGCTGAGCAACCTGGGCAAACTGGTCCTGGCCCCAACGGTACGGCGATCCGTGAAACCGGTCGACGTCGGCCCGGCGGCTCTGGGCAGTCATGACGCTTGTCGGCAACCCCACGGCGGCCGGGCCGTACTGGATGGTAACCATCTACTCGGACGTCCTACTATCTCGATATGAGCTTCCCTCTCTACGCGCCCACCGAGGAGCACGACATGCTCCGGGAGACGGTCCGGGCCCTCGCCGACGAAAAGATCGCTCCCCGTGCCGCCGCCGCGGACGAGAACGAGGAGTTTCCCGAGGAGGTCTATAAGGACCTCGTGGCGGCGGACCTGCACGCCGTGCACATCCCCGAGGAGTACGGCGGGGCCGGCGCCGACGCGCTGGCCACCGTCATCGTGATCGAGGAGGTCGCGCGGGCCTGCGCGTCGTCCTCGCTCATCCCCGCCGTCAACAAGCTGGGGACCGTCCCGCTGCTGCTGTCGGCGTCCGAGGAGCTCAAGCAGCGGTACCTGGGGCCCGTCGCCCGGGGCGAGGCGATGTTCTCCTACGCCCTGAGCGAGGCGGAGGCCGGGTCGGACGCCGCCGCCATGAAGACCCGGGCGGTGCGGGACGGTGACCACTACGTCCTCAACGGCACCAAGATGTGGATCACCAACGCGGGCGTGTCGGAGTACTACACCGTCATGGCCGTCACCGACCCGTCGGCCGGGGCCCGCGGCATCTCGGCGTTCGTGGTCGAGAAGGGCGACGAAGGGGTCAGCTTCGGGCCCAAGGAGAAGAAGCTCGGCATCAAGGGGTCGCCCACGCGCCAGGTCATCCTGGAGAACGTTCGCATCCCGGCCTCCCGCATGATCGGCGAGCCGGGGACCGGCTTCAAGACCGCGCTGGCCACCCTCGACCACACCCGTATCACGATCGCCGCACAGGCGCTCGGCATCGCCCAGGGCGCGCTCGACTACGCCATCGGGTACGTCAAGGAGCGCAAGCAGTTCGGCAAGCCGATCGCCGAGTTCCAGGGCCTGCAGTTCATGGTCGCCGACATGGCGATGAAGCTGGAGGCCGCCCGGCAGCTCACCTACGCCGCCGCCGCCAAGTCGGAGCTCGCCATGCACGGCACGCCGGTCAAGGACCTCACGTTCTTCTCCAGCGCCGCCAAGTGCGCCGCCTCCGACGCCGCCATGGAGATCACCACCGACGCCGTCCAGCTCCTGGGCGGGTACGGCTACACCCGTGACTACCCGGTCGAGCGCATGATGCGCGACGCCAAGATCACCCAGATCTACGAGGGCACCAACCAGATCCAGCGCATGGTCATGGCCCGCCAGCTCCTCAAGTAGCCACTGACGTGCGAGAACCCCGCCTCGCCGGTTCGGCGGGCGGGGTTCGTTGTCTCCCAGGTGGTTCCGAGATGATCAGTGTTCCGTCGCGGGGCCGACCGTGTCAGGGCTGGCCGACGAAGTTGACCTTGACCGCGGCCGGGCGGGAGGTCGAGCTTGGCGGCGCCGGCACGAACTCGACGACACCGCTGCCGTAACACGGCAGGTTCAGCGAGGTCGGGATCGCGGCGGCGACGCCGTAGTAGCGCAGGACGATGGGTGTGACGGCCGAAGCGGAGTTCCCCAGGGAGACGCCGACCGCCGTGGCCGCGCTGCCGGTGTAGCCCACGTCGACCGTCGAGGGCGACGGCACGGGACGGACTTCCACTGTCTGCCCGGCCAGAGGGTGCCCGGTCTGGCCGGGGGTGACCGGACCAAAGCAGGCCATCTTGATGACCGATTGCCCGGCCTGCCCGTTCACCAGGCCGTAGAAGTACTGGTTCGGGCCGATCGGCGCGGGGTCGATCACGCCGGCGAAGGCGGGCGCCGACGTGGAGGTCAGGACGGCGGCGACTGCAAGGGGGACGAGCCGGATACGAAGCTTCCGGGACATCGATGCCTCCATTTCGCGAGACAGCAGGGCAGACGCGATAGGGCATTGCGCAACAGACGGTAAATATCCCGGCCCATCCGGTCAAGGGTCTTTCTGGGCGTCGGGTCGCCGCGCACTATTCCCGCTGATGCGGCGGCATCAGCGGTTGGCGCCCGGATCGGAATCGCGCGGCCCGGATGTCACCTCGCCGCGTTGTCGCCTTATCTACGGAAATTTACTCGCTAGTTCGAAATTTCTCCGGGCCGGTTCGACAGGACGTACGGATTTTCTCGCGACGCGTGCGGCGTTGGCAGCGGTCAGGAGGCCAGTAGGGTCTCCAGACTCTTGAAGTCCTGTTCGACGCCGCTGCCGACGAAGGTGTAGCGCCAGTCGGCGAAAAAATTGGGGAACCTGGTCCGGATGTAGTTCCGGTCCTCGGGAGGCAGCGCCTGGATCCGGTGCCGTAGCGAGCCCAGCTCCGCCTGGTAGGCCGGGTAGGGCGAGGGCTGGTTCCGCGTCCTCTGGTCGGCCGACCAGGTCTCGAAGCAGCGGCGAAACAACTGGTCCAGATGGGCGACGACGTCGTGCGCCGGGACGAGCCTCGCCGTACGGGCCAGTTCCTGCACGACGTTGCCGGGTTTGGCGACCATCGTCGTGGAGGGGTCGGTCGCGAGGGGCGGCGAATAGACGGTCGCTCCTGCCCGGACCACCAGCGTGCGGTCGCCGGGGTACGCCTTCGTGCCCCGGAGATACTGACGCAGCTGGTCGTAGGTGATCTCCGGCTCGGTTGGGCCGCTGGTCATCTTCCCGACCCACTCTCCGATGGTCGTCGGCACGTCCGACACCGAGGGGTCCAGCAGTGCGGGCTCCGGCTTGGGCCCGCCCGAGGGGATGTACACGATCGGGGCCACGTGGTACCACCACCCGACCCGGAGCCGCTCGCCGAACCCCGGCTGGTCGCCGCCGTGGGGAGTATTGAGGCGCAGTCCGCCCGCCGCGATGGCGAACACCTTGTCCACCTGGTAATCAGAAGCGGCGAGCATGTTGGCCATGATCTCGGCGCGGGCGAAACATCCGTCCGTCGGATAGCGGTACGGGATGGGCGTCGGCGTGCCGGATGGTGGGGTGAAATGCGCTTCGCGCAATGTCGCGAACAACGCGAACAGTTCTTCATCGGACGTTACGAGCTTGCTCTGCACCGAGACGACGTCGCCTTCTCTGGCCCACCCCTGTCTTCCGGCGTTACCGCCCTCCAGCACGCGGATCTGCCGCCAGCCTGACAGCGTCTGGTAGACGAACACCCGGACCGTGGCGCGGATCTCGGCCACGGGGCCTGCGGTGCCAGAGTTCGGCGTCGAATAGATCTCGACCGGAGATGTCGGCTTGCCGTGAATCTCGTAGGCCATTCTGGCGTCCCTGTTCCCTTCCGGAGCGGCGAGGAGGATGCCGATGATTTCCGCCCTGCCCGCCGCCAAGGTCAAATGGTCACTGAATTCGACTGTCCATCCCACATATCCGAGGCCGCACGTCGGCTGTTACACGCCCCGGAAACTGGCGAAGCAATAATGTCGTCGTGTCGCCGCGAATTAGGGCGAAATCTGAATTATGGGGCTGGATGGCGCCGGCCGTGACGGGGGCGGGCTTCCAGACGAGGCTCGTCGGACGCGGGCCGGATGTGAAGGAGTGTCAGCGCCTGGACGGCCAGCCAGCGCTCCGCGTCGTCCCAGCTCCAGCCGCAGTCATCGACCAGGGTCCGCCAGGCCCCGGTGCCCAGGCAGAACCAGAGGATGTCGGCGGCGCGGTCGGCGTCGAGCCCGTCGGCCAGCCCGCCGATCTCTCCGAGGTGTACCGCCGCCTGGTGCAATGCCTCCCGGTACAGGGTGGTGCCCTGCTGCCAGAGCGCCTCAGCGTCGTCCTGTACCGAGATCGCGGCATGGAGCATCTCCATGGCGTCCCGATGGGTCTCGTTGCCGACCCGTGTGCCGTGGGCGAGGATCCGCAGCGCCTCACGAGGGTCGTCGCTCTTCCGCACCGCGGCCAGCGTCTCCTCCGCGCCTGAGCCGGTCACGGCGGTCATGAGGATTTCCTTGAAGATCGCGACCTTGCTGCCGGCGCTGGCGTACACGGTCTTCGTCGCGACCCCCGCACGCTGCGCGATGCCGGTCACCGTCACGCGCGCGTACCCCTCGGAGGAGAACAGTTCGCGCGCGGTGCGCAGGATGTCGGCGCGCGTCGCCGCGGCGTCCTGCATGTTCCCCGACGCCGTGGCCGCCCTCGACGGGCTCAGCGTCGACCATCGGGCCCTCGACGCCGAGCTCAAGACCCTCGACGCCGCCGTCGACGCGATCGCTGCCGGGGTGGCCCGCAGGTCGGACCGTGCCGTCGCGGTGCGCGATGCCGCGCGGGAGGGGGCGCAGGCCGCGGTCAGGATGCGTGACGTGCTGATGGATCACCTCGACAGCGAGGAACCGGTCCTGCGCGAGCTCTTCCCGCAGGTGTCCGACGCCGAGGTCCTGCGGTTGCGGGCGGCCATCGTCGCCGGAGCCCCCCGGTCCGGGCCGGATCTCGTCATGGGGCTGCTCCACGACCCGGCTCCCGCGCCCGGAGCCGCGCGTCTGATGGACAGCTTCCCCGCGCCGCTCCGGTGGATGCGGCCGCTGCTGCTCAAGCGATACAGAACCCAGAGGTCCGCACTCGGTCAGTGACGCCGCCGTCGCCGTGCGACGTTGTCGTTAGACCCGCCGTACGCCCGTTCTATTTCTTGCAGATGTTCTGGGTGGCGGTCCTGGCGATGGGGGGCGCGGTGGACTCGGGGGACGACGACGTACCGGTCGGGGACACAGCGGGGGTAGTGGCCGCCACGGTGACCTTCTTGACCGTGTTGTTCTTCTGACCGACGACGACCTCGATGCCGTTGGCCCCGGGTCGCTCGCGGAGCTCCGCTCCCGGGATGGCGGCGGCCACCGTACGGGCGGAGTCGAGGCGGCTCGGGGGATAGCGGACGACGGTGTTGGCGAAGTCGCGTTGGGCGGTGTCTCCCGGGGTGGACGGCACCATGAACCCGGCGGCGACGAGGGCGGCCTTCGTCTTCGCGCCGAGCCCGGTGATCAGCGTGCCGTTCAGGACGCGGACCGCGATCCGCCCCGGCGGGATCGTCAGCGCGGTGGGGGAGACGGACGGCGAGGGGGCCAGAGAGGGGGCCAGAGAGGGGGACGGCGTGGCGCCCCCGGACGCCCCCGCAGAAGAGCCCGGAGAAGACGCCGGAGTAGCCCCTGTAGAAGCCCCCGCGGACGGCTTCCCGGACGGCTTGATGAGCGGCTCGTCCGCGCCGATCCGGCGGAACAGCTCCCGTGCGGCCTGCTTGTCCCAGAGCACGGCAGATTCGCCCGTCGGCGTCGTGTAGTTCACGTTGGACAGCGGAACGGTCGCGAACGACACGTCGTCCGTGGAGACGCCCTTGAGCTGGTTGGCCAGGCCGAGCAGGTCGTCCCCCAGGGCCGGGTCCACCGTCAGGGTGCGAAGCGTGGAGTTCACCAGGCCGCCGAGCTTGGCGGGGTTGGCCAGCGTGCCGCCGCTCAGCGCCTCGTGCAGCAGAGCCGAGATGACCTGCTGCTGCCGGTCGATGCGGTCGAGGTCGGAGCGGGCCGTGGCCCTCGTCCTCGCGTACGCGAGGGCTCTGGCCCCATCGAGGGTGTAGGTGCCCGGCTGGAGCGTCAACTTGGTCTTCGGGTCGTTGATGGCAACGGGAGTGCAGACGGTGACCCCGCCCAGCGACTCCACGACGCCGATGAAGCCGAGCACGTTGACCTCGACGTAGTGGTTGATGCGCAACCCGGTCGCCTGCTCGACCGTCCGTACGGCCAGCTTGGCCCCGCCGAACTGATACGCCGAGTTGATCTTGTGGGTGCCCTTGCCGGGGATGTCCGTCCAGCTGTCGCGGGGCAGGCTGACGACGGTGACCCTCTTGTGGTCCTCGGAAAGGTGGAGCACCATCATCGTGTCGCTGCGCTGCCCGGCCTCGCGGCCGAGGTGGAGCTGGTTCTGCTGCTGCCTGGTCAGGTTGTCGCGCTTGTCGACGCCGACCAGCAGGATGTTCATCGCGCCCTGCGGCCCGGGGTCGGTCGTGCCCGCGTCCACCTTCTGGATCTTGCTGGCGGCGTAGTTGGGCAAAACCCACAAAACGCCGGAGCCGAGCAGGACAACCCCGGACAGGGAGCCCGAAATGAGCAACGACCGCAGCCCGGCCCGGCCGCGCCGGGCACGCCTCGCCGCGAGTCTGACCCCGCCGTAGCCGTCGCCTCCAACGCGGACGCCGGAGTCCTCCCCATGGTCGCCAGGCATTCGCGGTCATCCTCCGGTTGCCGTCTCCACCCGTTCGTACAGTAGCGTGAGCGCCGCCATGAAGCCCTTTCCCGACTCGCGCCACACGAGCGAGAACGCCGATCGGAACGCCACGCGCGACTGGCCGCCGGTCTCGGTCATCATGCCGGTGCTCAACGAGGAGCGGCATCTGCGCGACGCCGTCAGCCAGGTCCTCGATCAGGACTACGAGGGCCCCATCGAGGTCGTCCTCAGTGTCGGACCGTCCCAGGACCGCACGCAGGAGGTCGCTGACGCGATCGCCGCCGAGGACCCCCGCGTCACCGTCGTCCCCAACCCGACCGGCCGCACTCCGAACGCGCTGAACGCGGCGCTGGCCGCGACGCGCAACCCCATCATCGCCAGGGTCGACGGGCACGCGATGCTCCCGGCGGACTATGTCCGTACGGCCGTCGAGACCCTGGAGCAGACCGGCGCCGACAACGTCGGCGGCATCATGGCGGCCGAGGGCGTCACACCGTTCGAGCAGGCCGTGGCGTGCGCGATGACGTCGAAGATCGGGGTCGGCAACGCGCGGTTCCACACCGGCGGGGAGGCCGGCCCGGCCGACACCGTCTACCTGGGCGTCTTCCGCCGTGAGGCGCTGGAACGGGTCGGCGGCTATGACGAGCACTTCCAGCGCGCCCAGGACTGGGAGATGAACCACCGCATCCGCGAGACCGGCGGCCTGGTGTGGTTCCAGCCGCGCATGCGGGTGTCCTACCGTCCCCGGCCGAACGTCCGCGCCCTCGGGAAGCAGTACTTCCACTACGGCCGTTGGAGGCGGGTCGTCTCCCGCACCCATCAGGGCACGATCAACCTGCGCTACCTCGCCCCGCCGGCCGCCGTGCTGGCCATGTTCCTCGGCCTGGTGGTCTCGCCGTTCTTCTGGCCGGGGCTGCTCATCCCTGGCGGCTACGTCGTCGCGATCCTCGCGGGCTCGGTGCTGACCGGCCGTAGCCTGTCGCCCGCCGCGCTGGCACGGCTGCCGCTCGTCTACGCCACGATGCACGTCTCGTGGGGCACGGGCTTCCTGACCAGCCCGCCTGGGCTCAGCAAGCCCCGCCCCGAGGCTGAGAAGGCACGCCTACAGGACCTCTTCGAAGACTGAGGTGTCCAGGGTGAAGTCGACCGGGTCCGGAATGTGGATCTCCCGGCCGAAGGTGACGGACGCGGACGTGTGATAGCGGCCGTCCTTTGGTTCGCTGAATACGGTCACCGCCGGCGGCGTGGCGATCGGGTCGATCAGGAGCATGACCGGGACGCCGCCCCCCGCGTAGATCCCCGGCTTCTTCCCGCGGTCGTCCTCCGCGCTTCCCCTGGACACCACTTCGGCGACCAGCTTCAGGCCGGAGGAGAGCAGCTCGCGCTCGCCCCACCTGGGGCAGTCCTTGGGCGCCAGGACGAAGTCGGGCCCGACCGGGTCCCGGGGGCCGTCGACGCAGACGTCGACATTGCCCGCCCAGGCGTCCCACCCGCGCTCGTCCATGAGCGGGATGAATGACCGGAACAGGCGCATTGCCAACAAGCCGTGTTCGGGGGTGCCCACGGGGCTCACTATCAGTCTCCCATCGATGATCTCGGTCCGGAGCCCCGGCAGGGGCGGCAGCGAGTCGAACAGCTCACGGGGAGTGCTGGGTAGCGGCCTGTCGGGAACCGGTTGGAGCGTCGCATGGGGCTTGCGTGATGTGGCGACCATCGCCTGGCGCGTCCCTTCGTGTCCGTATCGATACTCTGGGTATGCGCGGCCAGTATTTCACTCGCATGTGGAAAGGGCGATGGTTTCGGCGCCCGCCACCTCGATGCGGCTGTTCAGTGACGCGGCGCAGGCGCGTTTCACGGCGTCGTGGAAGCGGGTCAGCGCGTCCGGGTGGTCGGGACCCAGGAGGTGGGCGCGCAGCTCCCGCCGGGCGCCGGCCATCGGGTCCTCACCCGCCGTCTGGACGTGGCCCAGGATGCCGGGAAGCTCGCGCAGGTCGTCGCTGAGGAGGTACGCCGCGCCGGCGGTCGGGTAGCGGTCGCGGAACTCGGACTCCGGCCGTCCCGCGACGTTCGTCACGGCGTAAGGCTTGCCGCTGGCCACGAAGTCCGTCACGACGCTGGAGATGTCGCCGATGAGCAGATCCGCCTGGTTGAAGCAGTCGTAGAGGCTCGGGCCCGCGCCAGTCACGGCCAGGTGCCGTACAGCGGGCACCCCCGAGCCTGCCGTACGGGCCTCGTCGTGGGGCGAATCCAGGAGCGCCAGGATCCGCCGGTGGGCGGCGCGTGCCGTCGCGGAACGGTGGCCGGTCAGCGGGTGGGGCTTGTAGATCAGCCTGACGGGCTGTTCGAGCAGGGCGCGGACCAGGGCGGGCCCCATCGTGACGATCGAGGTGTGGAAGAGGTCGTCCGTCCACCCCTCCCACGTCGGCGCGTAGAGGACGGTCCGGTACGGCACGGCGCCCTGGGTGTAGGGACTGCTCCGCATCACTTCGGAGAGCTGGGGGCGGCCGACCTCCACGATCGCCTCGTCCCGGACCCCCACCTGGGCGCGCCGGTAACGCTCACGCCCGGCCGGGCCCGCCACCCAGACCTCGTCGTACACCTTCGTGAACGGGTTGAACGACGCCTCCTTGTCGCTGTCGCCGTGGCCGACGAACACGCTCGTGACGCCGGGCACCCGCAGCATGTGGATGTTGTTGCCGACGTTCGACGCGTAGAGGGCGACCCGGGCCGAGTCGAGGCCGCGGAAGTTCATCAGGTCGACGGCCGACGGAATGCAGAGCACCGGCAGCGTCGTGCGCCCGAGGACCTTGGCCAGCTCCCGCTCGCGCAGCACGACCAGCGCCCGGCACCCGAGCCGCTCCAGCGGGTCGAGCCACATCGTGGCCTGGTAGGCCGACTTCGGCGGGCCGGAGAAGTAGAGCAGCACATCCGGCCCGTAGGCGCGGACCTGCTCGTCCACGGCCCTGATGATCCGCCCTTTGTTCCGCAGGTGGGCGGCCCGCCGTACGTGCACGAGAAGGGCCACGACGGCGGCCAGCTCCACCGCGACGGCCGCGACGGCCCCGGCCACCCCGATCGCCCCGGCCACACCGATCGCTCCGGCAGGGCCGCCCGCGGCCTCGGGGCGGCCGGCCGTCAGCGCGCCGAAAGCGGTGAGGCCCACGGGCAGGGCGTCGAGGTAGAGCAGCCGCGCGCCGCGCCAGTTGACGAGCCTCTCCGGCGGCGCGGGCGGGATCCGCAGCGCCGACAGGTCGAGGTTCCTGGTGGTGACCGGCATGAGGTTGTGGCAGCGGTTCAGCAGGTCCGCCAGCGCGGTCTGCACGGCACGCACGCCGTGGAAGGCGAAGACCCCTCCGGCGAGCAGGACCAGCCACCGCGACTCCGCGCCGGCCGTCCGCGCGAGCAGCAGGATGGCGGCCGTCTCACGCGTCATGAAGCGGAGCGTCACCCCGAGGTGGGCCCTCCCGAGCCGCTCCGCCGTCTTTCTCGGCAACGCGACCTCCGCCGCGTACGACAGGGGCACCACCGCCGCGAAAAGCCACGGAAGCGGCCACAGCGCGGCCGTGACCAGCGCTGGATACGACCCGAGCAACACCCCTGCGAGCAGGGCGTGCTTCGCCCTGAACCTTCCCCCACGCACCGCTGGCTATCCCCCGACGACCCCGACGACCCCCGACGACCCTTCGGGTCATCACCGTCTCACCGTGTGAGCCGTACGTCCACGACCTGGCCGGTGAGGCGGGAGAGCAGCACGTCGAGGCTGGTGCGGGCGACCGCGCTCGGCGACAGCAGCGTCGCGGCCGGCTCGTCGCCGAAGGCCCGCAGGCGCATGGGCGTGGCGGTCCGCTCGGGGTTCACGCAGTTGACCTGGATGCCGTGGCAGGCCCACTCGTCGGCCAGGGCCTGCGTGAGGTTGACGACGGCGGCCTTCGTGGAGGAGTAGAGGCTGTAGTCGGCCCGTCCCCGGGTGTAGGACGAGGAGGTGTAGAGCAGCAGGTGGCCCCGGGTCTCCGCGAGGTATTTGACCGACGCCCTGGCGATGTTGACCGGGCCCAGGTAGTTGACCGCGACGATCTCATCGACGGACGCCTGCCCCGCGTCGGCCAGCTTCCCCATGTGCAGCACGGCGGCCGTGTTGACCACGTAGTCGATGCGCCCCGTCTCCGCGTACACCCCCGCGAGGGCGTCCTCCACGGCGGCGGCGTCCTCGACCCGGACGCCGTTCAAGCTGCGGGAGAAGGAGCGCACGGCCGCGCCGTACCCCCTGGTGAGGTTCACGATGTCGGCCCCGATGCCGTAGCCGCCTCCGAAGACCACCACGGTGCGGCCTTCGAAGCCCCGGCGGTACTCGTCGTCGGTGAGCGCCGGAGCCGTGCTCTCGGCGAGCTGGAAGAGCTTGTCCGCGATGAACACGTCGACCGGGTGGGTGACCTTCATGTTGTGCTCGCTGCCCGGCACCAGGTAGATGGGCACGTCGGGCAGGTAGCGGAGCACGACGCCGCAGTCGTCGGTCGCGGGCAGCTTCTCGAAGTCCGGGTCCGCGAAGGCCCGCTCGTAGGCCGCGCGGATGACCGACAGGCGGAAGCACTGCGGGGTCTGGCCGCGCCGGAGGCGCGACCGGTCCGGGATGTCGCGGATGATCTCGCCGCGGGGGCCCGGCACGGCGACCACGATCGTGTCGGACGAGGGGATCGCCACGTCCACGGCCTCGTAGCGCTGGAGCGCGGCGACGCACTCGCTGATGATGCGCGGCTCGACCAGCGGCCGTACGGCGTCGTGCAGCAGCACGTCGCACTCCTCGTCACCGAGCGCGCGCAGAGCCCGCCAGGTCGACTCGGTACGGCTCGCGCCCCCTTCGAGGATCTGCGTCACCTTGGTGTAGCGGTTTCTCGTGACGAGCTCGGCGGCCTCGTCGACGAAGCCGGCCGCCATCAGCACCACGACCTCGTCGATTTCCGGGTGGCCGTCGAACACGTCGAGCGTGTGCTCCAGGATGGTCTTTCCGGCGATCTTAAGCAGTTGCTTGGGGGTGTTCAGGCCGACCCGCTGCCCGATCCCCCCGGCCAGCACCACTCCGACCGTCCGAAGACGCGATTCCGCGATCATGATCTCCTCCCCGCACCAGACCATACCCGTGTGGGAAGACGGTGAAGGTGATTGCCAGCTAGTGATCACTCGGTTACGTTGCGATGTGACACCGACCTTGGGAGCTGGCACTGAGCAAGCGGGGCGTTATGGGCGATCTCCCGCCGAGTCCTGAGATCGCGGGCACGGTGGCGCTGGTCTACGCGACCTCGCCGGCCGCCGGGCTGCTCTGTGACACCGGGCTGCGCGGTGACGCCGGGCTGCGCGGTGAAGGCGGGAGCCTCCTGCAGCGGCTCACCCGCCAGCTCATCCTCCTGCCGGTCCGCGACCTGCACGTGGTGGCGCGCGGCGACGACGGCTTCCCGTCCGTGGACGGCATGCGGCACACGGTCATGGCCAGCGACGGGCTGGCCGAGGATCTGCGGATCGTGGCCAAGGTCGCCAGGTCCTCCACGTGCCCGGTGGTGGTGCTCTCCGGCGACGTCGTGGCTCACACCGAGGCCCTGGCGGCCCTGCTGGAGCACCCGTCCCGGCACACGGGCGCCATCGTGGCGAACGGCGAGGCCGGGCCGCTCCGCCCGCCCGTCAGGACCGAATGGGGCCGCGTGGTCTCGGCCGGCAACTCCTTCCACGAGGTCGAGTGGGCCAACGGCACCTTCCGCGGCGTCCTCCAGGTGGGGGAGGCGCACCTCGCGAGCCTCGCCGACGTCGCCGACGAGCTGGCGGACCTCGCGCAGAGCCGCCACCTCGGCCGCGCCGCCGACACGGAGGTCGCCGACCTGCTGCTGGCCGGCCTCGTGCGCGCCGGAGTGCCCGTGATGGCCACCGCCATCGGCAGGCTGCACTGCGAGCGGGTCGCGGGCCGGCTCGCGGCGGAGGCCGCCGTCGAGCGGCTCGCCGAGGTGGACGAGCCGGAGGCGCGGCTCGACGCCGCCATCAAGACCGGTGACGGCTTCTTCACGACCTATGGCGTCAGCTCGTGGTCGCGCCATGTCGTACGGCTCGCCGCCCGGCTCCGCCTCACCCCGAACGCCGTCACCGGGATCTCCAGCGGACTCGCGGTCATCGCGGCGATCTGGTTCTCCGACGGCAACCGGATGGCGCAGGTGGTCGGGGCCGTGGCGCTCTATCTGTCGTTCGTGCTCGACTGCGTGGACGGCCAGCTCGCCCGCTACACGCGTGCCTTCTCCTCGCTGGGGGGCTGGCTCGACGCGATCGCGGACCGCGCGAAGGAGTACGTCGTCTACGTCGGGCTCGCCCTCGGCTACGCCGCCGGGCCCGGGGGGCCGCGCGACATCTGGGCGCTCGCGGTCGGCGCGATGATCCTGCAGACGATCAGGCACATGATCGGCTTCTCGTACGCCGGGGCGGTCGCGGACGCCGTGCGGTCCGGCGCGGTGCGCACCGGCCCGCCGCGCTCGCTCGCAGTCCCCTGGGACACCCCGCCGGACCCGCGTACGATGCCAGGTCCACAGCGGTCCAATTCGCAGGGGTCGCAGGGGTCACAGGGCGCCGGGTCCGTGCTGGCCCTGTCGAGACGGTTCGACCACGGCGTGGCCTACTGGATGAAGAAGATCATCGTGCTGCCCATCGGGGAGCGGATGGCGCTGATCGCCGTCACCGCCGCCGTGGCCGACGCCAGGGTGACGTTCCTCGCCCTGCTCGGCTGGGGCGGCGGCGCGTTCCTCTACACGCTCGCAGGCCGGATCGCGAGGTCACTCGCATGACGTGCGGCGCACATGACGGACGCTCTCGCGTCCGCGACGCTCGGGTGACGGCGGGGTGAGCATGATCTCGGTACAGATGACGCCGGTGCCGCGCGGCACCGTGATGGCCTACCGCGACGACGGGGTGCTGTCGAGGGCCATGGGCACGCTGGTCGCCGGGCAGTTGCCGCCGCTCCCGCCCGCGTTGGCGGGGGCCTTCGTGACCGGGGTCCTGCTCCTCGTGGGGGTGGCGGGGGCGGACGACCTCGCGGTGTTCGCGCCGGCCGTGGCCCTGCTGCTGGCCGGGTCGGGCAGCTCCCACCGGCACGACGGGCGGCTCGACTGGCTGGTCCCGCCGATCCTGCGGCTCACCGAGTACGGCTTCGTCGCCTCGGTCGGCTTCGCCCGCGACGTGCCGCCGGTGCTCATCTTCGCGGTCCTCGGGGCGATGGCCTTCCACCACTACGACACCGTCTACCGGGTGCGGCAGCACGTCTACCCGCCGCCGTGGCTCGCGACCCGGGGGCTCGGCTGGGACGGCAGGATGATCGTCGTGGCCGTCGGCGGTCTGCTCGACGCGGTGCCCGTCATGTTCGGGCTGCTCGCCGCCTACCTCTGGGTCCTGTTCGGCTGGGAGAGCCTCACCTGCTGGCTGGCCGCGCCGCGAGCGGTGGACGAGGCGGCCGACGCGGGACCGGGGGATTAACGGGAAGCCAACTCCGGATTACCCACACTGGAGCAAAACCCAACTAACCTTTGAGGTTACTGCCTGACGCTCGACCTCAAGGAGTGCAGAGAATTGCTCGGAATGGTGCTGGCCGCCGGGGCCGGACGTCGCCTGCGGCCGTACACCGACACGCTCCCCAAGGCGCTGGTGCCGGTCGACGGTGAGACGACGATCCTCGACATCGCCCTGCGTAACTTCGCGGCGGTTGACCTCCGCGACGTCGTGGTCATCGTCGGATACCAGGCGCAGGCCGTGCGTGAACGGCAGGCCGACCTCGAGCGCCGCCACGGGGTGAAGCTGACCCTCGTGGACAACGACAAGGCCGAGGAGTGGAACAACGCGTACTCCCTGTGGTGCGCCCGCGACTACTTCGAGCAGGGCGCGCTGCTGGTGAACGGTGACACCGTCCACCCGGTGTCGGTCGAGCGGACGCTGCTGTCCTCCGAGGACGGCGCGGACATCCTTCTCGCCGTGGACGACGTTAAGTCCCTCGCGGACGAGGAGATGAAGGTCACCCTTGAGGACGGCCACCTCAAGAGGATCACCAAGCTGATGGACCCCTCCGAGGCGTACGGCGAGTACATCGGGGCGACGCTCATCCGTCCCGGCGCGGCCGAGCGGCTGGCCGACGCCCTCCGGGCGACGTTCGAGCGCGACCCGCAGCTCTACTACGAGGACGGCTACCAGGAGATGGTTGTCCGCGGGGAGAAGATCGCGGTGGCTCCGATCGGCAAGGTCGACTGGGTCGAGGTGGACAACCACGACGACCTGTCCAAGGCCCGTGAGATCGCATGCCGCTACTAGCGGTCGCTACGGCCCTGGCCGCCCCCCACGCAGTCTCGCCGCCTGAGGAGTTCTGATGCCGATTTTGGCAAGGATGCTCCCCGCCCCCCTCACGATGGAGGTCCGGCGGGGCGCGATCGCGCAGCTCGGCTCGTTGCTGGCCGACAGCCGGGTCGCCACCTCGGGACGGGTCGCCGTGGCGGTGGGTGCGAGCCAGGGCGACAAGATCGCCCAGGTAATCGCCCCTTCCCTCGGTGAGGCGAAGATCTTCCGGGTGCCCGACGGCACGGTCGACGCGGCCGTGTCTCTCGGCGCCGACCTCCGCAAGGGCGCCTACGAGGCCGTCGTCGGCGTCGGCGGCGGCAAGACGATCGACGCCACCAAGTACGCCGCGTCGCTGGCGGGGATCCCCATGGTCGCGGTGGCGACCAACCTGTCGCACGACGGCATCTGCTCGCCGGTCGCCTCCCTCGTTCACGAAGGAGGGAAGGGGTCGTTCGGCGTGCCGATGCCTCTGGCGATCATGGTCGACCTCGACTTCGTTCACGACGCCCCCGCGTCCCTCGTCCGGGCCGGCGTCGGCGACGTGGTCAGCAACCTGTCGGCCATCGAGGACTGGCAGCTCGGCAACACCGAGCGCGGCGAGCCCATCGACGGGCTGGCCGTCGCCATGGCCCGCACGGCGGCTGAGGCGGTGCTCGGGCGGGCCGACTCCATCGAGTCCGACCCGTTCCTGACCGTCCTGGCCGAAGCTTTGATTCTCTCCGGTATGTCTATGGTCATCGCTGGGTCAAGCCGTCCGGGGAGTGGCGGCGACCATGAGATCCTTCATGCCGTGGATCAGCTGTTCCCAGGAACGTCCAATCACGGCGAGCTCGCCGGGATCGGTGCGGCGTTCTGCTTCTTCCTCCGTGAGGACTCACACCGGCTCGACCAGGTCACCGGCTGCCTCAGGCAGCACGGGCTGCCGGTCGTGCCGGAAGACGTCGGCCTGACGGCCGACCAGTTCACCGCCGCCGTGATGCTGGCCCCCAGCACCCGGCCCGGCCGTTACACCATCCTTGAGCACCTCCGCCTGTCGGAGGTCGAGGTCCGTGCGAGAGTTGAGGACTATGTCCGCGCCGTCGGTCGCTGAGATCCGCGCGGTCGCGCAGCCGCAGACCACGATGGACCGCCGCAGCGGCGAGCATTGGGCCGGCCTGCTGTACATGCGGCGGCTGTCCATCTACGGCACCTGGCTGCTGGCCAAGACGCCCATCACGCCCAACCAGGTCACCGGTCTGATGATCCTGTGCGGCGTGGCGGCGGGAGCCGTACTGGCCCTGCCCGGAATCGGGGCGGCGGTCGGGGCGGCGCTGCTGATCCAGCTCTACCTGCTGCTCGACTGCTCGGACGGGGAGCTCGCGCGGTGGACGGGCCGCACGTCGATCACGGGGGTCTACCTCGACCGGGTCGGCCACTACTTCGCGGAGGCGGCTCTGCTGATCGGCCTGGGATTCCGGGCGTCGCAGACCCTTCCCGACTGGTACACCGTGCTCGGCTTCGCAGCGGCGCTGGGCGCGATTCTGATCAAGTCGGAGACCGACCTGGTCGATGTCGCGCGGGCCCGTTCCGGCCTCGTCGCGGCCACCGAGGCGGCGGCCGGGCAGTTCGTGTCACGACGGCTGGGACTCGCCCGCAGGATCGTCGGCGCGACTCGGTTCCACCGGGTCATCCAGGCCGTCGAGCTGTCGCTGATCGTCGTGGTCGCGGCCGTGCTCGACCTCTGGTTCCCGGCGACGCGGGTGCTCGTGGTGGCCTGCGCCGTCATCGCGGTCATCCAGCTCGTCCTGCATCTGGTGAGCATCCTGGCGTCGAGGCGGCTGTCGTGACCAGTTCCGGGCGAGTGAACCGTCAGAATATGGGTAAGTGCCTGAGTCATCCGTATACCGTTGGTTTGGTAGGGGTTTCCTGGCAGTTCCGATACGCTTATTTTTCAGTAACCAGGCAGATTCCGGATTGCCCGGCCATACAGACTCGGTGATCATGAAATCGTGTGTAGTGCGCCATACGTTGAGGCGATGACGCGGTGAAGATTTCATGTGTCATCCTCACCATGGGAAACAGGGTCGCCGAGCTGGACCGCGCGGTGGAGTCCGCGCTGACGCAGACGGACGGCGACGTCGAAGTGGTGATCGTCGGAAACGGCGCGGACGTGCCGGCGCTGACGGCGGAGCCCCTGCCGGGCACCGCCGCCTCGGTCAGGACGGTACGGCTCACGCACAATACGGGCATTCCCGAGGGCCGCAACCGGGGCGTCCAGGAGTGCTCCGGTGACGTGGTCCTCTTCCTGGACGACGACGGCTGGTATGCCAACTCGAAGGTCGCCGCGCACGTCCGTGAGCGGTTCACCCACGAGCCCGACCTCGCGGTGATCTCCTTCCGGGTCATGGACCCCGAGGGCGGCTCGGTGCAGCGGCGGCACGTCCCCCGGTTGCGCGCGGGCGACCCGGAGCGGTCCTCTCCGGTCACGACGTTCCTCGGCGGTGCCTGCGCCATCCGCAAGTCGGCGTTCCTCCAGGTCGGCGGCCTGCCCGAGCGGTTCTTCTACGCCCACGAGGAGACCGACCTGGCCTGGCGGCTGCTCGGCGAGGGCTACCGCATCGAGTACGACGCCGAGACCGTCATGTACCACCCGCTGGTGCTGCCGAGCCGGCACGCCGACTTCTACCGGCTGAACGCGCGCAACCGCGTGTGGCTGGCCCGCCGCAACCTTCCCTGGCCTCTCGCCGTGCTGTACCTGCTGAACTGGGTCGTGCTCACGCTCGCCCGGGAGCGGTCGGCGGCGGCTCTCCGTGCGTGGTTCCGCGGCTTCTCCGAGGGGGTGCGCCAGCCGGCGGGCGAGCGGCGCCCGATGGCCTGGCGGACCGCCTGGCGCATGCTCCGCCTCGGCCGCCCGCCCATCGTCTAGCCGCACATCCCATCCCCGCGGCGACCCCCCGCGCGGCGACCCCCCGCGCGGCGACCCCCCGCGCGGCGACCCCCCGCGTGATCATGCACAGATTCCGTGCCGGTCGTGCTGACCAGGCGGAACCTTGTGGGTGATCATGCACGGGTTCCGTGCGGGTCGTGCTGACCAGGCTGAACCTCGTCGGTGATCATGCAAGGGCCGTCTCGGTCGCGCGCTCGTCCAGGCCTCCGTCAGGCCTGAACGGTCTCCGCATCTCCGAACGACATCGTGACGTGGCTGACGGTGCTCGTCATCAAGGCCGGCTTGGGCAGACCCAGCTCGCTCAGCTCCTTGGCGATCGGATGGTTGCCCAGCCTGATCAGCGCCCCGCCGGGCCGGGAGCGGACGCCGTGGGGGCGCGTCGTCCACGGGATGCGCCGGGTGACCCCGTCGAGATGGGCGTAGGCGCTCAGCGGCGCCGCACCCTTGGTCCCGCTCGTGCCGTCGTGGCCACCCCGGAGATCGGGCGTCCGCGCCGGGGGGAGCAGCGGTATGCCGGGCCGGACCAGCAGGTCGACGACCAGCCGCCCGTCCTTGCGGACGATGCACCGCTTGTACGGCGTGGCCAGGCGCACGTCGATGTCCGCCAGCTCCTTGGGGAAGCCCCAGATGCTCCGTCCGGCCTCCAGTGTGAATCCCTGGTCGACGGGCAGCCAGTGGACGAACGCGCCGAACCCGGATCCGCGCAGGTCCTTGAGACCGGCCAGCGGGCCGCGTCGCGGTGGCGGACCGGCCTCGGGCGGCCGCACCAGGAACGCCACGCCGAACTCCTGGTAGGCGTCGAGGTCGGAGTCCCGATACTCCACGAACGCCAGGGTGCAGACGGCCTTGCCCGGCAGCACCTCCGTGATGTCCATGCCGGAGTACGCGAGGACGGCTCGGGCGGCGTCGGCCCGGACGAGATACATGGCGCTGCAGACCGTGGCGTCGCGGACCTCGATCGGCGTGTCGACCAGGCGGCCCTGGATGAGATGGCTTGCCATACCCCCAGTAGAACAAGCCGGGCGGCCCGGCGATAGCCGTACGCGCGGCCCAACGCGCGACGGTGCGAATAACCGCACGCGTCACGTCGGTGTACGGCCCCGGCCCTTCCTGGAGCGCCGGCCAAACAAGGGAAGGCACAAGGGAAGGCACAAGGGAAGGCAGGCCAAGTAAGGGCTGCCAAGTAGGGGCCGGCCAGGTAAGGGAAGAGAGCGTGGCCCCTTCCGGCCGACCTTCGGCGTGATCATGCACATGTTCCCGCCCGCGCCGTCTCACCTGGGGTTTGTGCAGCGTGATCATGCATCAAGAGGGTGCGCCCGAGAGGCGGACACTGCATGATCGCGAATAGCGTCGGCCCTGGTCAGGGCATGTGCGGCGGAATCGGTGCATGATCACGATCCGGGGATCTCACGGGAATCCCACAGGAATCCCACAGGAACTGCACGGGAATCCCACGTCCCCGAGCTTCCCGGGAAACCCTGCATGATCACGGCGATGGTTGTCGGGCCGGTTTCTACACGGTGACGGCGCGGTTGCGGTGCCGGGCGGCCACCCGGGTCGGGGCGCCGGCCCACTGTTCGAGCTGGGCGACGAACTCCCGGGCCGCCGAAGGCCAGTGGTAGTGGCGCAGGGCTTCGGTGTGGCCCCGGGCGCCCATCGCGGCCCGTCGCTCGGGTTCGTCGCGCAGATCCAGCACGGCCCGGGCCACGGCGTCCGACACGGCGTCGACGTCGCCGAACGGCACGACGCTCCCGCAGCCGACCCGGTCCACCAGCGAGGCGGCCCTGGCCAGCGGGGTGGTGATCACCGGAATGCCGCGCGACATGTACTCGATGACCTTCGTCGGAGTGGAGTCGCGATAATTCGGCACGTCGTGCAGCAGGGACAGCCCCGCGAGGGCGCCCTCGGCCATCCGCAGAGCGTGCTTGTTCGGCACGTACCCGAACCAGTCGAGCACGCCTTCGCGCTGGGCGTCCCGGAGGAGCGGCCGAATCGAGGCGTCCGCCGGGCCGATCAGGTCCAGCCGGATCTGGTGGCCCTTGAGCCGCCGCGCCAACTCGATCATCTCGACCGCGCCGCGAGCCTCGGAAAGGTGGCCGACGTAGACGATCCGGCTGTCGCCAGGCGGCGGGGGCGGGATCTCCGGCACGTACGTGTGGTTCGGCACGACGGGATGGTCCCCGGTGAACCGCTCGCGGTAGGACTCCTCCGCGAGGATCAGGTGCAGGCGGCGCTCCGCCCGGCCCTCCATGCCCCGGATCAGCGGGGGCAGGACACCCCGCAGCGCGTCCGGAAGGTACGGCTTGGCCTCCAGTGCTCCGGCCGTGTCCTCGTGGACGTCCCATACCGTCGGCGGCCTCTTGCGGGGCAGCGCGAGCAGCAACTCGATGTCATGGACGAGAAGCAGGTCGGCGTCCCTGACACCCCTTCCGATGGCAGCCCGCGCCGCCTTGAGGGCCCTGCCCCGGCGCAGGCCGACCGCCCGTGGCACGTCGATGGGCCGGATCCCCTGCTGCGGCGTCACGTTGCAGTGGGTGAACGGCGCGATGAAGGTGACGTCGTGCCCGGCGTCGAGAAGCGCCCGGATCTGCCGATGCGTGATCCGCGCGTCCTCCGGATGATGGACTATCGTGCCGACACATACCCTCATAGAGCGAGGCTTGCCGTCCGGTCCGAAGTGTCCGGATGCGCCGGGTGAATGCGCCCCGAACTGCGGCTGAACATCCTGCTACCCGTGCAGCCCCCGGGGTGATCCCATCCGGCTCATCGAGCCTGGGCGGCCGCCCCGCTGAGCTCGGCCGCGGGCTTCCGCGACTGCCGGTAGAGCCACGTCAGGCGCGGTTCGAGCAGCCACTTGAAGACCGTCCGGGTGATCGGCATGCAGAGCACGATGGCGAGGGCGAAGCACGCGCTGGCGATGGCGGCCACGCCGAGCGGGCCGTACAGCCAGGGGACGTTCAGCCAGCCCATCTCCTTGGCGATCAGCACCGGCACACCGTGCAGCAGGTAGCAGTACAGCGTCCGGGTGCCGAGATCGGAGAACCAGGTCTCCCGCCGGGGGATCAGCGACATCACGGCCGCCGACATGGTGAGCGCGGCGGCGAACAGCGCCATCCGCAGGGCCATGCCCTTCCACCAGATCAGGTGCAGGTCGCTGTAGCTGTTCTTGTAGTAGATGGGGCCGAGCTTGATGGAGTAGTTGCTGACCAGGTAGACCGCCGCGGCCGCCGCGCCGAGCAGCACGAGCACCGAGAGCACCCGGACCCAGGCGCGCTTGAGGAAGTCGAACAGCCCCGGCTTGATCACCAGACCCAGGACGAAGAACGGCATCAGCCCGAAGAACCGGTCCATGCTGAAGTCGCCGGGCAGGTCCGACAGGCCCGAGAAGAGGTACACGATCATCGCGATGAGCATCGGATAACGCATGCGCTTCCACACCGGCGTCGAGAGCCGCCAGAACAGTAGCGCGATCAGGTACCAGTTCAGCCACGCCGGGTCGATGATCGTGATGCTCCACTTGTGCCCCAGGGCGGCCCGGAGCGCGGCGTAGCCGACCTCGACGATGACGTACGGCACCAGGAAGGTGTCGACCAGCTTGTTCGTCTTCGCGTTGGAGTTCCAGAAGTTCCTGGAGAGGTAGCCGCTGATGACGACGAACAGCGGCATGTGGAAGACATAGATGAACAGGTAGGCCGCCCGCGCGGAATCGGCCGCCAGGGTGGGGATCAGCGAGTGTCCGGTGACCACGAGGGCGATCAGGACGAACTTGACGTTGTCCAGGTACGGCTCGCGCGGCCGCTTGGCCTCTGGCGCGGGCTCCAGCTCCTGCTCGGTCTGCGGCCCGTCCCAGTCGGCCGGTACGGCGGGCCGTACAGGATGGGGGCCGAACTGGTCGAGGGCGGACAAGCCCGCAGGGGACGCCTGGGCCCAGGCGGGCAGCGGAAGCGGCTGCTCGGCGGGCCGGTCGTCGGTCGTGCCTGTCCTGCCGAGGGCCTGCTGCGCGCGGGTCGCGCCTGCTGGGCCCGTCGGGTCCACCGCGCCCGCTGGGCCCGTCTCCTGGGCGCCGCGCCGCCACGGGTCCCATGGGCCGGAAGGCGACGCGAGGTCAGACGCGAGGTCAGACGCGAGGTCATCGGGAAGCTCGGGCCACTCGGGGCCCTGGGCTCCGCGGACGGCGCTTCCAAAGGTGACCTGCGGAGTGGGCAGGTCCGCCGGAGGCCGGGCGGGAGCCGGGAACTCCTGCGGCCCGGTGCCATGGAACCCGGCGCCCTCGAAGGCGGCGGCTTGGGGTCCGGTGCCGTGGAGATCGAGGCCGTGGGGATCGGCCTGGGGTCCGGTGCCGATGTGGAAGGTGGACCGCTGCGAGGACGCGGCGCGGGGATCTCCCTGCGCTGTTCGAGGCGAGGGCCGGGCCGGTGAGTTCGGGTCGCCCTGCGCGGAGCCCGAGAAGTAGTCGAACCCCTCCGGGGGTGTCGCCAGCTCGGGCGGCCGGCCCGGTCCGGCCGCGCCCTTCTTGCGCGGCTGCCGTACGGGCAGCGGCGGCCTGTCGCGTTGGGCCTGGTTCTGGATGGGAGGCCCGGCCGTGGGGCCGGACCCGGCGGACCCCTGGGGCCCCGCGAAGGCGCCCGCCGAGGGGGACTCGCGGATGGCCCGGTCACGCGTGGCTCCCGCCGCTCCCGGTCCGGGCTGTTCCGAGGCGTTGGGAGTCGAGCCGGGGGACGCTTGGTCTTTCGCCGCGGGGGGAAGCCCGTCGCCGTCCTGAGCCGGCCGGTCGACGGTGATGCGGCTGATCACGCCGGTTGGCGCGTCTTCGGCATCGGGGGTGACGCCTGGCCTCGTAACCGGAACCGGAGGGTGCTGGCGGGTGTCACTCACGAGAGAAACGCTCTGCTATCTGTTGGAGGCTCGGGGGGCGGTCGCGTCTCGCGAATCCTCGAGATTCGCAGACCTGTGTCCTGGGTCGGACCCTAGCGAAGGCGCCCCGGCGGATCAGCCGAACGGGCGAACAGGGCGCGTTCGCCAGATCCCCCACCCTAACGTCATCGCGATCAGATGTCGCGTCTGGGCCGAAACGTAACCGATGTGACACCAGTCGAGATCTTCGTCAAACACGGCGACCCTCGACCCCCGCAGCAGCCCGAGAGAGCCGCCCCGCACACCGTCGCCGTGATCATGCAGGCTTTCCCGGGTTTGTGATCATGCGGTGTCTGTCCGCCGGGGCGCACCCTTGTCATGCATGATCACGCTGGGCGAAGGGCCGGGTGGGACGGTGCGTGCGGGAACATGTGCATGATCACGCGGTAAGGGCGGAAGGGCCGGTGCTCCGTGAGGAGTCACCGGCCCTTCCCCGTCTGCGGCCCGAGTCAGCTGGCGCAGATGTTGGTCTCGGACGTGACCGCGTTGTCCCCGACCTGGAGGGGGATCCGGACGCCCTTCCAGTCGGCTCCGACCACGAGCTGGATCACGGGACCCGGCACACGGCCCTTCGGCGCGTCGGGCGGCGGGGAAGTCGGAGTGAACGGCTGTGCCGGGCCGCTCGCCGCCTTGCCGGTCTCGGGAGAGACCGGGATCAGCAGCTTGCCCGCCAGAAGCTTGGCGTAGTCCCAGCCCTGCCCCGTGTAGCGGATCATGGTCTTCGGCTGGTCGGTGCCGTCGGCCTTCCGGGCATCGCCGACTCCGACGACCTTGAAGCCCTGGGCGGCGAGGGCCTCCGCCACCTCCCTGCCTCTGCCGGAGGTGTTGGTGCCGTTGTAGACCTCGACCTTGACCTGCTGTGGCTCAGTAATCGCCGGACCGGCGGGCTTCGTCGGCGTGGCCGACGTGGTGCCACCGGACGTGGCGGTGCTCGGAGTGGCAGACGGGGTCACCTGCGTGTCGCCGTTGATGCCCGCGAACAAGTTGTTCGCGTCCGGCTGCTTCCAGACGACCCGCGCCTGGGGGTTCGCCGGGTCGGGAATCCATGGCACCGTGGTGGCCTTGAAACCCTTCGCGCTCAGCTTCGACGCGCTCTGGGCGATCTGGATCAGCGCCTCGGTGTTGAGCGCGTCGTCCATCGTCACGGACTTGGCCGCCGCGGTGATGAAGCCGGTCAGCTTGGGGATGTCCGTGAGCAGGGCGCTGCTGGTCGCCTTCTTCACCACCTGGGAGATGAAGACCTGCTGACGCTTGATCCGCCCGATGTCGCTGCCGTCGCCGATGTTATGACGCAGGCGCACGTAGGCGAGGGCGGTTTCCCCCATGACCACGTGCTTGCCCTTGGTCAGGTTGAACTTCGACTGTCTGTCGTTCACATCCTGCGGCAGGCAGATCTGGATCCCGCCCAGGGCGTTGACGATGTTCTTGAAGCCGGTGAAGTCGACCTTCACGTAGTGGTCGATGCGGATGTTTGTGAGGCTCTCGATGGTCCGCCGGGTGCAGATCATCCCGCCGTCACTGAACGCGGAGTTGATCATCCCCAGATGCGGAGGGACGGTCGCCCCGGTTTTGGAATAGCACTTGGGGATCGTCACCATCGAGTCACGCGGGAAGCTGATCAGCGTCGCGCCGTCGCGGTTGGGGGACACGTGCAGCAGCATGATCGTGTCCGTCCGCTCGCCGTCGTTGACGAGGCGCTGGCCGTACTTCTTGTTGTCACCGGCTCGGGTGTCCGACCCGACGAGGAGCACGTTGATCGCGCCTGTCTGGTTCTCCGGGCGGTTCTTGTCGAGGTCGTCGGTGGACGCCCCCCGGTTGAAGAGGCCGAACGTGTCCCGGTAGAACTTGTACGCGGTGAGGGTGCCGAGGACCATGAGGCTCGTAAGCACAACGCTGATCCAGCCCGCCACGCTCAGGCCGCGCTTGCCGCCTCCACCACGACCCCGGAGTCGCGGCTCGTCGTCGTGAGGAACGTCGGGAGGGACATGACCGCCGCCCGGCGCCCTGCGGGGAGCCGTGGGTCCGGTGTAGTCCTCCGCGTAACCCTCGGCTCCCCTGGCGCCCCTGCCTCCACGGGCGCCTCCGCCGTACGCGACGGTCTGCTCGCTGTCATAGGCGGGCTCGTCCTCGGAGCCGCGCCTGCGGCGGCGTCGCTTGGGGGCGTCGTCCTGGTTGAAGTCGTCGCCGTACGTTCCTCTGCCGGGGGACAGGTCGGCGGCGCGGTTGTCCCGGCGGCCACGCGGCGCGTCGTCCCCGTAGGACCGATCCCCGCGACCGTCGGGGGCAGGGGGTGCGTAGCCGGGAGAAGACGCGTAATCGGGGGTGTAGGCCCCGCGTCCCGGGGTAGCGGCTCCGTAGCCCCCTCGTCCTCCGGAATTGTCGAAGGCGCCGCCGTACGAGCCGGCGACGGTGTCGGAGGGGCCCCAGACCTTCTGGTCGGATGTCGCGGGAGGCGCCGCCTGGTTGCGGACGGCGCGGCGGCGGTCGCTCAACGGGCTCTCCTCGCCTGGAGGACCGCCGGACGTGTGGGCGAACAGTTGGAGCTACTACCGCTTCGCTCGCACACTTGTCCTCCTTGCCTGGCGATCACTCATCGCGCTCACGAGAGTAGTCACGCGAGCATGTGAGAGCGCCACGATCGGTGGGATTCGGGCAGCGATCATGCTGTCCGCACCGGGGTGATCCGACGGGGAAGCATACTAAAACCGGGACATTTCAGGGTATGTACAAAACCGGGGCTTTACCCGGATTTCACTTTATCGGCTGTGGTCCCAGGTCACGGGCCGGTTCGAGGACGAGGACCGGGCGGATGGCAATGGCAGCGGCAAGACATGCCAGCGGCACCACGGGGAGCACGTACCGATAGTCGAACTCGGCAGTGGCGGGCGGCACCACCAGCAACACCAGCGCCGCCACCCACGTCAGAGACACTCCCTTTGTGGTGATCATGCACAGGTTCCCGGCCGAGCCGCCGGCCTGCGAAGACTTCCTGCGTGACCATGCACGGGCCCCGGCGACCGTGTCGCCGGCCTGGGCGGACTTTCGGCGTGACCATGCACGGGTTCCTGCCACCGCCGGCGGCACGAGGAGAACGGCCAGCAACAGCGAGCCGGGCATGAAGGCCACCTTCTGGTAGGCCCGCATCCAGGCGGCGTACGGCTCGGCTATCCGCACGGTGAGCGAGCCCTGCTCATACCGCTCGGCGAACATCTTCCCGACGACCGCCGGGTGGCGTCCCGGCGGAGGCGGCACCGTGGCGGGGAACTCGTAATAGCCGTAGGTCTCCGGGTTCGGATAAATGGGCCGACCGTCCGCGAACGAACGGCCCAGCTCGCTGAGCACCGAGCCCGCGTAATCGAGCGGCTGGCTCCGGATGGCGAGCCAGGCGAACCGCCCGGCCAGCGTGTCGGTCTCGCGGGTGAACGTGATGCCGGGCAGCCGCACCAGCGGAGAGGCGGCGTCCCAGATGTACTCCTGCGACGGCGGCCGGCTCTCCGGTGGCCGGGGGTCGCACAGCACCGCCACGTCCGGGGGCGGCTTCATGACCGCGCAGTCTGCGAAGGCCATCGTGCGGGAGTAGAGGAACACCCCGTTCGCCCCCACGAGGCCCACTCGGTGATTGGTGGCGTAGAACCAGCCGCCGTAGGCGCCGATGGGCACCAGCGCGGCCAGCAGAAATGCCACCAGCGACCGCCGAAGCGTCCTTCCCGCCCCATCGCGGTAGCCGTACCAGAGGAGGAAGAAGGCGAAGACGGCGATCAGCGGCAGGCCGACGGTCCTGGTCAGGGTGGCGGCGGCGAGGAGGAGGCCGACGGCGGCGGCCGTCCACGGGGAGGGGGCCCGGGTGAGCGTGAGGCAGGCCGCCGCGACGATCAGGAAGGTGAAGAGCGAGTCGGAGACGAGCAGGTGCTCCAGCTCGATCTGGTACGCGTCAAGCAGCACCGGGACGGAGGCCAGGATCCCGGCCCAGGCGGGCGCGCCCCGGCGGAGGACGGTCAGGTAGACCATGACGCCTACGGCTAGGCCCAGCAGGTGCTGGACGAACGTGACCACGGCGAAGCTGTGCAGCGGCTCCAGCAAGCGTAGGAATATCGGGTAGCCCGCCGGACGCACGAGATCGGGCCGGAGCCGCATGGCTGTCACGACATAGGTGTAGGAGTCCGGAAACCAGAGCGCGGGCCGGTATCCGATCATGGTGAGGATGCGGAGGAAGGCCCCGAGGCCGAGCACTCCGAGAAACCACCTGTGCGTCCGAGCCCAAGGCGCGACGCGCCTGATCTGCGCCACCCTCACTCCCGCCCCCGATGGTCTCCCGGCGTACGCTACCGGCTCCCGGCGTCGGCTGTGACCTGCGTTCGGCGCCGAGGGACAGGCCTACGGACAGGCCTACGGACAGGCCTACGGACAGGCCTACGGACAGGCCTACGGACAGGCCTGCGAACTCACCTGCGAACTCACCTGCGGACTCGCCTGGGCCATGCCGACGACATATGGCCGATCAGGCCGCCGGGACGGGTGATTGTCGGACCAAGCGGCTACGCTCGCCTCATTCCAACGAATCGACTTCATCGCTCCCAGTGGCGGACCACATGGCCGTCGGCGGGCCGGGTGCTCGCCGTCCTCTCCGCCGTGCCCGCGCTCGCTCTGAGCGGGTGGCTGCTCGCCGGGCTGCCGCTGCTGCTGCTCGGCTGGTTCCGGCCGCTGCCCATGGTGCTGCTCGGCGGCGGCCTGGCCGTCCTTCTGTGCGTGTACGGCCTGCGCCGCCTGCCCGAGACGGTGGAGTCGGCGGCCTGGCAGACGGCGGCCGTGCTGGGCATCGCCGTGGCGTCGGGCGTGTTCAACGGGTTCTTTCATGGCGAGCAGCTGATCGTCCGGCGTGATCCGGCCACCTATGCGCAGTACGCCATCTGGCTGGCCCGGCATGGGTCCCTGCCCATTCCCTTCGGCGACTTCGGCGCTCCCGATCCGGCCCTGCGGTTCGCCAGCATGGGTTTCTTCGGCTGGGACGGCGGGATCGTCCCGCAGTTCATGGCTGGGCCTCCCACGATCCTTGCGATCGGCCACTGGCTCGGCGGCGTCCCCGGGCTCCTCCTCGTGCCGCCTGTCCTCGGGGCGCTCGCCGTGCTGACCTTCGGCGGGACGGTCGCCCGCCTGGTCGGCGCCCGGTGGGCCCCGCTGGCGGCGCTGGTCTTCGCGGTGAGTCTGCCCATCCTCTATACGTCCCGGACGACATTCAGCGAGATCCCGTCGCTCATCCTGCTGTTCGGCGGCATGAGCCTGCTGCTCGACGCCCGGTTCCGGCTGCGGGCGGCCCTCCTGGGAGTGGGGTTCCTCCCCGCAGTGCCTCACTTGGCGGCCCCGGATCCAGGCCCGGATCCAGGCCCGGATCCAGGCCCGGATCCAGGGACGGGCATGTCGGGGGACGACTCTCTTGAAGGGGCCCGTCCCAGGGGCCTGACGACCAGACGTTCGCGCAGGCTGTCGGGAGCGCTCTCCGCGGCCAGGAACGCTCAGTCCAGTGGCGCCCCGTTGACGGCGGCCCTGGCGGGGCTCGCGTTCGGGTTGGCCCTGCTCGTGCGCATCGACGGCCTCCGCGACGTGCTTCCCGTGCTCGCCTTCGCCGGACTGCTCATCGCCCTCGGCCGGGTGTCCCGCGCCCGGCACGCCGCCGACGCGGATGCTTCCGGGGAGACCGGCTTCGGGCTGGTCGGCTCGGTCGAGAGTTCAGTCGCGGCCTCCCTTGAGGGCGGCGAGCGGGCGGAGGATGGCGGGAAAGAAAGCAGCGCCGCGGGCGGCAGCGCGGTAGAAGGCAGCGGGGCGGGGATCGGCGCGGCCAGAGCCGGCGGGGCGGGGGCTGGCGCGGCTGGGGGCAGCGCGGCTGGGGTTGAGGCAGCCGGGATTGACGCGGCGAGGGGCGGCGCGGCGGGGAGCCGGCCCGCCCCGCGGATCTTTCCCGAGGGACGGCTTGGCGTTCCTTTACTGGCCGGGCTGGCGATCGGGGCGGCGTACGGGTTCGTGGCCTGCTACGTGCTCGCCCGGCCCTACCTGAACTACCTGTCCGAATCGCTCAAGCCACTGCTCGCCATCTGCGTGGCCTTCGTCGTGCTCACCGTCGGCGGTACGGCTCTCGCGCCCCGGATCGCGGCCCGCATGGAAGGGTCCGCCGGAGGCCGGATCGCCAGGAGGCTCCCGGACCTCGCGGCCGCCCTCGTGGTGCTCGTCGTGGCCGGCCTCGCCGTACGGCCATGGATCCAGACGGAGCGTCGCTGGCCGGTCACGACGGAAGACATCGTGACCGCGGGCTTCATAGAGAACACCCAGCGCGCCAACCACCTGCCCCTCGACCGCACCCGGCTCTACTACGAAGACTCGCTCTACTGGGTGATCTGGTACGTGGGCGTTCCGGTGGTCGTGCTGGCCACACTGGCGGCGGCCGTAATGGTGCGCCGTCTGGCCCGGGGGCGGGAGTTCGGCTGGCTGCTGCCTCTGGCGATCATCGGCTGGACGACCGTGACGACGCTGTGGCGTCCCGCCATCACGCCTGACCACCCCTGGGCCTCACGCAGGCTGGTGCCGATCGTCATCCCGGGGATGATCCTGCTCGCGGTCTGGGGGCTGCGCTGGGTGCGGGAGAGGGTCCGAAGGGCGGGGTACGGCTCGCGGCTGGTGGTGACGGTCGGCGCGGTGCTGCTGGTCGTGCCCGCCGCGATCACCTCGATCGGCACCGCCTTCACGCCGGTGAACCGGGGCGAGATGGCCGAGGCCGCGAGACTGTGCGCGGCCATTCCCCGGAACGGGTCCGTGCTCATCATCGAGCGGGCCACGGGCGAGCGTTTCACCCAGCTCGTGCGCGGCCAGTGCGGCGTGCCCACCGCCAGGGTCGCCTTTCCCAGGGGGAAGGACGTGCCGCTGAGCTCCGACGTCGAGCGCCTGATCGACAAGGTCCGGCGTACCGGGCGGCTTCCGGTGTTGCTCGCGGCCGAGCCCCGCCAACTCGCCATGTACGGCGCGCCCGTGCAGGTCGTGAAACTTCGCACCCGCCAGGACGAGCGATCCCTGGTGGACCCGCCCAACGGCACCTGGAACCTGATCATCGACGTCTGGATGACCATCCCTGCCTGATTGATCATCTTGGTGATAGGTCCCGGCTTTGCCCGCAACTGAGAATCGTCGATTTGGCAACGCTTCTCAGTAGCCTCAAACATGTGAAGCGGAACGAGGTCGCGATGGCACTTTGTGGTGTCCTACCATCACACCGGACAATTCGGGCCCTCACGGAGGCTGGGCAGCTCGTCATTCAAGGACGATCCCTGCGGGTTGGCACGGGACACGCAAAAGGGACCGGGGTGTGACACCGCTCGTGGCGGGCTGCCGTTGGTTCTGTCTGTGCCGCGGGACGGCTGACCATAGCGTCTCGGTCTCGCTAGGGTCATCTCCATGCATTTGTCCCCGGAGCCGCTCCATTCCCCCGGTCTCCGCGCGAGCGAGGAGTTGTCCTTCGGGCAGCATCCCGATCGGGAGTCGCGGGCGCGCGGTTGGCTGAGGGCACATCGCGGGCTTGTCAGCGTCGCGGCGCTCTCCGTTCTGCTGCTCGCCGGGGCGTCGGTGGGCGGTTGGCTGCTCTACCAGCGCTCCCGGCAACCCCTGCCACCCCCGGAAGGCCCCTGGCCCCAGACGGGGTATCTCACGGTGTTTCTTTGCCGTGAGGATGACCCTCTCGAGGCGTGCCGTGATCGTGGGGGCATAACCGCCGAGGAAAAGCGGGCGGTAGAGGCAGTGCTCAGGACCAGCTCGGTAATCAAGAAATTCCGTTTCGAGACGCAGGAAGAGGCTCTGGCGAAGTTCCGGGCGACGATCTTGCCGAAGGCGATGAAAGAAGATCCTTCGCGGGCTGCTCTCTTGAAGGATGTTGAAGCAGCCGATCTTCCGGCGTCCTATCGCGGCACGCTGGGGGCGGGGGACTGGAACACAGTGGTCCAGAGGTTGGAGCGGCTCCCGGGAATTTCGAATTCCTATCTTTATCATGAGAACTTCTGGCTGGGAAAGACGGACATCTGGATCCCACTCTGTCCTCAAGTCGGAAGCTATCTCGTGCAATGCACAGGACATGGGAAGGCCACCGCGGCCGAGAAGCAGGCCATCCTTGACCGTATTCGGGGCCTGCCTGGAGTCGACGTCGTCTATTTCGAGGACAGCGCGCACGGACTCAAGGTGTTTCGCCATTTTTGGTGGAATGGGGGCGGGGTGGATAACCCCGCTCAGGTGCCGGAGTCGTTCTACGTCAAGTTCGCGAAGCCTCCGGTGACGCGGGACATCGCGAAGTCATTGGCCGGTTTGCCGGGCCTGGCCGGGGTGAGGGAGGTTCTCCGCTCGTCAGGCTGAGCGGGCGTCGTGCCTAACAACGCCGTTAAGCGGCCGCATCGCGCGGCTTCTGGGAGGCGGAGCAGCACGGGCGCCAGATTGCGCTGTGTCGCGGAAGACCGGTGATCTTGGCGGGTTGGGTGTCGCTAGGGTCGTCTCTGTGCATGTGTCCCCGGATTCGCAGGATTCCCCGGAGCCAGCCGTAAGCGAGGAGTTGTCCTTCGGCGACGACCGGGAGCCACGGCTTGGCGGTTGGCTGAGGGCGCATCGGGGGCTGGTCGGTGTGGTGGCGGTCTCCGTTCTGCTGCTCGCCGGGGTGTCGGTCGGCGGCTGGGTGCTCTACCAGCGCTCCCGCCAACCCCTTTCACCCCCCGACGGTCCCTGGCCCCAAACCGGGACCTTCTCAGCGTTCCTCTGTCAGGGAGGAGATACCGCGTCGGAGGCCTGCAGCGATCGAGGGGCCGTCACCGCCGAGGAGAAGCAGGCCGTGGCGGCAGTGCTCAACACCAGCCCCGTGGTCAAAGATTTCCACTTTGAGACGCAGGAAGAGGCGTTGGCGAACTTCCGAGCCCTGCCCGTGGCGGAGGAAGACCATGCGCACGAAGCTCTGCTGGACACCATCGAAGCAGCCGACCTGCCGGAGTCGTATCGCGGCGCTATCGGACCCGGAGATTGGCGGGCGCTGAAGCGGCGTCTTGAGGCACTGCCAGGTGTCTCCCGGGTCTACGTTTTCCGGGACTACTTCTGGCGCGGGAAAGCCGACTTGTCGATCGCACTCTGCCCCCAGGCGGGCGAGAGCTACGAACGGTGTGAGGGGCGTGGAGCAGCCAGTCAGACGGACAAAGACGACGTTCTTGGCCGCATCTATGCCCTCCCAGGCGTGGAGGCCGTCTATTTCGAGGATCGTGCACACGCTCTGAAGGTGTGGCGTCACGTTTGGTGGGAGAGGGCGGTCACAAATAGAGATCTCCCCAATATGCCGGAGGCTTACTACGTGAAGCTGGCCGCGCCACCGGTGATCCGGGATATCAGAAAGTCCTTCGCCGGTGTGGCCGGCGTGGCGGAAGTGAGTGACGTTTCGGGGCCGTAGGCGGAGGCTGAAGCCGTACCAGTACCGCGATGTGAGGTCGGGGTTTGGCTGGGCAGAGTACCCTAACCGGACGTGACCACGCCCGAGACCTCTGGAAGCGCTGTGACTCCCGCCGAGAACCCTTACGTGACGATCGTCCTGCCCTGTTACAACGAGCAGGACCACGTCGTTGACGAGGTCGAGCGCATCTGCGCGGCCATGGACGCGAGTGGCTACACCTACGAGCTGCTGGCGGTGGACGACTGTTCCACCGACGCGACCCTCGCGCGCCTGCAGGAGGCGGCGCCGCGGTACCCGAACATGCGGATCAAGGCGTTCCACCGCAACGGCGGCTCGGGCACGGTCCGCAGGATCGGCTCCCAGGAGGCCCGCGGCGAGATCGTCGTGTGGACCGACGCCGACATGACCTACCCGAACGAGCGGATCCCCGAGCTGGTCCAGATCCTCGAAAAGGACCCCACCATCGATCAGGTCGTGGGCGCGCGGACGACGGAGGAGGGCTCGCACAAGCTGCTGCGGGTCCCGGCCAAGTGGTTCATCCGCAAGGTCGCCGAGCGGCTGGCCGGGCAGAGGATCCCCGACCTGAACTCGGGCCTGCGGGCCTTCCGCAAGTCGGTCGCCAGGCCGTACCTGCGGCTGCTCCCGCCCGGCTTCTCGTGTGTCACGACGATCACGCTGGCGTTCCTCTCGAACCAGCACGACGTCTACTACCTGCCGATCGAGTACGCGAAGCGGGCCGGGAAGTCGAAGTTCAGCTTCATCTCGGACGCCTACCGCTACATCCTGCAGGTCCTGCGGATGGTCATGTACTTCAACCCGCTCAAGGTGCTGATGCCGCTCGCGCTGTGGCTGGTCGGCATCGGGCTGGTCAAGGGCGCGTACGACGTGATCCGTTACGGGTTCTACCTGACCAGCAACGCCGTCGTGACCTTCCTGTCGGGTCTCCTGATCGCATCGGTGGCGCTGCTGGCCGACCTGATCGTCCGGTCCAGAGGCGAGTAGGCGGTGGCGCGGCCGTGGGGGGCGGGACGATGAGGATCGCGATCGTCGGGCCGACATATCCGTACAAGGGCGGCGGCGCCCAGCACACGACCGAGCTCGCGCACCGGCTCCGAGCACAGGGGCACGATGTCGTGATCGAGTCGTGGAAGGCGCAGTATCCGGCCTTCCTCTACCCCGGGCAGCAGACGATCGACACCCCCGAGGGCGAGCCGTACCCGGACACCCGCCGCGAGCTCGACTGGCGGCGGCCGGACGGCTGGGTCCGGTGCGGGAGGCGGCTGCGCGGCGCCGACCTCGTCATCCTCGCCGTCCTCAGCCCGGTGCAGGTGCCCCCTTACCTCGGCATCCTGTACGGCCTGCGCCGCCGGACCAAGGTGATCGCACTGTGCCACAACGTGCTTCCGCACGAGGCCAAGCCGTACGACAAGCCTTTGATGAAGGCGCTGCTCACGAGGGTCGGCGGGGTGCTGGCCCACTCCGAGGAGCAGGCGTCGAAGGCCCGGGAGCTCACCGACGCCCCAGTGCGGGTGGCGGCCCTCGCGCCGCACCTGCCCGCCCGCCGCCCGGAGGCCGCCCTTGAGCGCGAGCCGTACGGCAGGCTGCTGTTCTTCGGCATCGTCCGCCCCTACAAGGGGCTCGACCTGCTGCTTCGGGCGCTCGCGCAGACGCCGGGCGTCGGGCTGACGGTCGCGGGAGAGTTCTGGGGTGGTCTGGAGGAGACCCGGGCCCTCATCGCGGAGCTCGGGCTGTCGGACCGGGTCGAGCTGCGGCCGGGCTATGTGGCCGCGGACGACGTGCCGGGGCTGTTCGCCGAGGTGGACGCGCTTGTGCTGCCCTACCGCTCGGCGACGGCGAGCCAGAACGTGTGGCTGGGCCACGAGCACGGCGTCCCGGTGATCGCGACCAGGGTCGGGGCGCTGGCGGACAACGTGACCGACGGGGTCGACGGCCTGCTGCTGGAGCCCGGGTCGGCCGGCGCGCTGGCCGACGCGCTCAAGCGGTTCTATGAGCCCGGCACGCCCGAGCGCCTGCGGGGCGGAGTCAAGGCCGTGGACCCCGAGCCGTACTGGGCCGCCTACCTGGAGACCCTGCTGGCGGGGGGCTGACGCGTCCTCTGCATGATCACCGATGAAGTAATCGCATGCGGGGCCGTGTGTGCGGGAACCCGTGCATGATCACAGATGAGGTGAGCGCGGGCCGGGCCGTGTGTGCGGGAACCCGTGCATGATCACGCACAGGGGCGGGGGAGGTCAGCCGGGGTGCGTGGGAATGTGTGCATGATCACGCGGGAGGGTGGGGGCGGTGGCGCGGGACAGGAGGAAGCCCAGGGCTGCCCAGGTGGCGTCGGCCAGGGTGAACATGACGCGTGACACGACGGCCACGACCAGTGCCCTGGGCGTGTCCAGGACCGGGGCCAGGGCGATGACCATCGCGCCTTCGCGCACGCCGATACCCGCCGGGACCACGACCGTCAGGATGCCGGTGGCCCAGGCCAGCGCGTAGGCGCCCGCGGCCACGGCGTAGAGGGACACCCCGCCGGGCCGCATGCCGGCGATCAGGACCCACAGGTGCACGCCGTACACGAGCCAGCCGGCCATGGTCCACGCAATGGCCTTCAGCATGGCCGTGCCGCTCAGCACCCGGTCGAGCGGCTCCTTGCGGGCGACGCGCAGGGCCAGGTTCAGCCCCCAGGTGATCACCCGCGGATGCAGGCCGACGAGGACGAGCGGGATGAGGGCCATCAGCCACCACGCCTCACGGGCGATCTGCTGCGACAGCGTGGCGGCGGCGAGCGCCAGCGCGCAGCCGAGCGAGGTGACGAGGCCCAGCGCGGTCGCACTGAACGTCCGCCGTGGGGGCGCCCCGTGGTCGCGAGCCAGTTCGATCATGGCTGCGAACGCCCACACGGAGCCGGGGATGTACTTGCCGAGCTGCCCCACGAACAGGACCCGCGCCGCGATCCGGAGCGGCAGCGGCGAGCCGAGCCCGGCGAGGATGTCGCGCCAGGCCACCAGCATGAGGCCCAGACCGGCCAGGACGGCCGCGAAACACGCGCCCAGCGACCACCAGGAAAGCCGCGATATGGCGGCCGAGGTCTCCGTCCAGTTCCCGGCCAGGCCGTACCCGAGGAAGCCGAGAGCGAGGACCGCGAGGAGGACCCGGAGAAGCGGGCTGGACCGCAGACGCCCCAGCAGCCCGCCCAGAGATCGGCGCAGGCGCCTGACCGTGAGTCCGCCAGAGGGTCCGCCAGAGGGTCCGTCCGGGGATCGGCGCGGGGATGGACGCGGCATCCGCCAAGGGTAGAGCCTGAAAGCTACCGGCCGGTAGGCCCATGTGGCCCAACCGCGCGGGGACGGGGCCCGGCGAAGGTACTGTTGGGCACCGTGGAACGGAACCGAGCGATCGCGGCACCCGGCGGGGGGTCGCGGCAGACCATGCTCCCGGACGCGGGTGTGAGATCGGGAGAAAGCGGAGCGGTGATCGACCGGTGAGCAGAGAACGGGCCGCCCAGCTGGAGTACTCCGAGTTCCAGGCCGCGATGCTGGACGAGGAGAAGCGCCGCCGTAAGGCCGCGAAGATCATCGCGGTGCTCGGTCACTTCCTGGGGAGGGACGCCGCCGACCCCGGTGACGTGCTGTCGGGGCTGACGGTCGCCGATGTCGGCTGCTCGGCCGGGTTCATCGCCGACGAGCTGGCGGGCGCGGGGGCGAGCCGTACGTTCGGGGTGGACATCGACGTCCCCGGCCTGAGGAAGGCGGCCGAGCGGTTCGGCGAGCGGGTCGAGTTCCTGTGCGCGGACGGCAGTGCCCTGCCGTTCCCGGACGGCTCGGTGGACGTGCTGGTCTTCAATCACATCTATGAGCACGTGGTGGACCCCGACGCGGTCATCCGGGACATGCGCCGGGTGCTCTCCGACGACGGCGTGCTCTACCTGGGGCTCGGCAACCGGCTCGGCGTCATCGAGCCGCACTACAAGCTTCCGTTCCTGTCCTACCTGCCGCCCGTGGCCGCCGACCGATATGTCCGGGCGTTCGGGAGGGCGGACCACTACTACGAGCGCTTCCGCACCCGGCGCGGCCTGCGGCGGATGCTCGCGGAGTTCCACATCTGGGACTACACGTTCCCGGTGCTGGCCTCGCCGGAGCGGTTCGCCGGGGGCGAGCTTTTCCCTGGAGGCGTCGGCCGCGCGGCCAAGGCCACCCTGGAAAGGACGCCCCGCCCGGCGCTGGCGGCGCTCCTTCCGGTCGTGCCGACGTACCTGTGGGTCGCGACGAAGACCCCGAAGCGCCCCCTGGGCGCCTCTCTCCCACAGCCGCCCGAGCCGGTCCGCACACCATGACGCACGCGACCCCGCACATGACACGGCTCGCCGTGACGCACGGCACGCGGCTCGCCATGACGTCCGTACGGCGAGCGCGACGCGGGTTGGGGGCGGGATGAACCGGCGGAAGATCGTCCGGCTGGGGTTCCTGCTGGTCGCGCTCGGGTTCGGCGCGTGGGCGTTGGCCGGGCAGTGGACGGAGGTGTCGGCCGGCTTCGCCCGGCTGTCGTGGGGAGAGCTGGCGGGCTCGCTGGTCGCCGTGCTGGGGGCGCTGGTCGCCGGGATGCTCATGTGGCGGGCCCTGCTGGCCGACCTCGGCTCGCCGCTGGCGTTCGCCGACGCCGCCAAGATTTTTTTCGTGGGGCAGCTCGGCAAGTACATCCCCGGGTCGCTGTGGCCGGTGCTCGCGCAGATGGAGATGGGCCGGGACCACGGCATCCCCCGGTCGCGCAGCGCCGCCGCGTTCTTCCTGACGTACCCGATCTACCTGGCGAGCGGCCTGCTGGTCGCGGCCGTCACCCTGCCCGTGCTCGCGGGCGAGTCGGTCGCGCGGTACGCCTGGCTCCTGCTCCTGATCCCGGTGCTCGTGATCGCGCTGCACCCCAAGGTGGTCAACGGGGCGATCGGCTTCGGGCTCAGGCAGCTGCGGAAGCCGCCCCTCGAACGGCCGCTCAGCCGCCGCGGCGTCCTCACCTCGGCGGGATGGGCGCTCGCCGGATGGGTGGCGTACGGCACGCACCTGGCGCTGATCGTCCACGGCCTGGGGGCGACCGGTCCGGGAGCCGTGGTCCTCAGCTTCGGCGCGTACGCGCTGGCCTGGTGCCTGGGCTTCCTCGTGGTCATCGCCCCGGCGGGTGTGGGAGTCCGCGAGGTGGCCATGGCCGCCGCGCTCGCCCCCGTGCTGGGCGGCGGGAGGACCACGGCGGCCGTGCTCTGCTCCCGGCTCATCGTCTCCGTGGGAGACCTCGTCTGCGCGGGACTGGCCGGCCTCGCCTCACGAAGCACGGCCGCCGGGCATCGCGAGCCCGCCGGAAAGAGCTGAGCCACGATCCTGCTGGAAAGAGCTGAGCCGAGCGCCGGGAGAGAGCTGGGCCAAGAGCAAGAGCCGAGCAAGAGCGGACACGACCAGCAATCCGTGAAATCGCCACGGAATCAGTGCCGACGGCCTGAAAAGACATGTGATATCCCTCACCTTTCCGGGGAAGCGACCAATAGAGTGAAAGGTGGAGGGTGCCGGGGGAGAAGGTCCGTCGTGGACGGGCGTGCTCGCCCCCAGGTCCCCTTGCCGGGTTGGCGCCGGTTTACAAGGCCACGCGGGCAGGACTCGGCTCCTGCCGGTGAGGCTCGTGGAGGGGAGCGATCTTCTTGAAACCCCGAGTGCTCATCGACGCCGCGGCGGTTCCCGCCGACCGCGGCGCACTGATCCGCTACGTCGATGGACTGGTCGCCGCTCTCCATGAGGCCGGCGCTGATCTCGCGGTCGTCTGCCAGCGGGCGGACGCCGAGCGGTACGGCAAGCTCGCCCCGTCGGCGAGGATCCTGCCGGGCCCGCCCGCCATCACCAACAGAGGCGCCCGTCTCGTCTGGGAGCAGACCAGCGTGCCCGTCCTCGCCAAGCAGGTCGGCGCGGACGTCATTCACGGCCCGTTCTACTCGATCCCGCTCCGGCCCGGCCTGCCGACCGTGGCCACCGTCCACGACGTCACCTGCTTCACCGAGGAGGAGCAGCACGGCTCGGTCAAGGCGTCCTTCTTCCGCTCGGCCACCCGTACGGCGGTGCGTCACGCGACGAGGGTGATCGTGCCGTCGAAGGCCACACGGGACGAACTGGTCCGGGTGCTGGCCGCCGACCCCACGAGAATCGACGTGGCTTACCACGGGGTGGACCCGGCGCTCTTCCACCGGCCCACCGAGCAGGAGAAGAGGCGGGTGGCAGACCGGTTCGGCCTGCACGGGCACCCGTACGTCGCGCACCTGGGCGCCCTCGAACCTCGCAAGAACGTCCCCAACCTGGTCCGCGGTTTCGCCGAGGCCGTACGGCACCTGTCCGCACCGCCCGCGCTCGTGCTGGCGGGAGGCCAGAGCTGGGACGACGAGGTGAACGCGGCGGTGGCCGGGCTCCCGCCGAAGCTCCGGGTCGTCCGCCCGGGCTACCTGTCCTTCACGGATCTCCCCGGCTTCCTCGGGGGCGCGCTCGTCGTCGCGTTCCCGTCGAGGGGCGAGGGGTTCGGGCTGCCCGTCCTGGAGGCCATGGCCTGCGGCGCGCCGGTGCTGACGACGCACCGGACGTCCCTGCCCGAGGTCGGCGGCGACGCCGTCGCCTACACCGAACCGGACGCCGGCAGCATCGCCGGCACGCTCCGCGCGCTGCTGGAGTCGCCGGAGCGCCGGGAGTCGCTGTCCTCCGCCGGGTCGGCCAGATCGCAGGAGTTCACGTGGCACCTGTCCGCCGAAGCGCATCTCGTGTCGTACCAGCGGGCGGTGGAGAGCTAGGCTAACCTCTCGCTGTGAGGGAGACTTCTTTGCCTTCGTCGGAGCGGCTTGAGGCGATCCTGCTCGTCGGTGGTCAAGGCACCCGCTTGCGGCCACTGACGTTGACGACCCCCAAGCCGTTGCTTCCGACAGCGGGGGTCCCCTTCCTCGCGCATCAACTTGCCAAGGCCCGCGCGCACGGTGTGAGCCGGGTCGTGTTCGCCACCTCCTACCGGGCCTCGATGTTCACCGACGCCTTCGGCGACGGGTCGGCCTTCGGGCTGGAGATCGAATACATGACGGAGGACACCCCGCTCGGCACCGGTGGCGCCATCCGCAACGCGGCCGACGCGCTGACCTGCTCCTCCGACGCGCCCGTGCTGGTCCTCAACGGCGACATCCTGTCCGGCCACGACATCTCGGCCCAGGTGGACCTGCACCTCTCGCGCGGGGCCGCCGTGACCCTTCACCTGACCGAGGTGGAGGACCCGTCGCGGTTCGGCTGCGTCCCGACCGCCCCGGACGGGCGCGTGACCGCGTTCCTGGAGAAGACGCCCAATCCGGTGACCAACCGCATCAACGCGGGCTGCTACGTCTTCCAGCGCTCGGTCATCGACTCGATCCCCGCCGGAGAGGTCGTCTCCGTCGAGCGGGAGACCTTCCCCGGCCTGATCGAGGCGGGCGAGCTGGTCCTCGGCTATGCCGACGCGTCCTACTGGCTCGATGTGGGCACGCCGGCGGCCTTCGTGCAGGGCTCCTGCGATCTGGTGCAGGGCAGGCTCCGGTCGCCCGCCTTGCCGGGGGTCACGGGGGAGTCCCTTCTCCTGGACGGTGCCAAGGTGTCGCCCGAGGCCAAGGTGACCGGCGGCACGGTCGTGGGCGCCCGCGCCACCGTGAAGGCCGGGGCCAGCGTGCGCGGCAGCGTCCTCGCCGACGACGCGGTCATCGAGTCGGGGGCCGTCGTCGTCGACTCGGTGGTGGGCGCCGGTGCCCGCGTCTCATCCGGCGCCGTGCTCCGGGAGGTCGTCGTGGGCGACGGGGCTCTGATCGGTCCGGGCAACGAGCTCACCTCCGGCGTGCGCGTCTGGCCAGGGGTCACCCTTCCCGAGTGCTCCGTCCGCTTTTCCAGCGACGTCTGATCCGGCGAGGGTCTGGCCCTGCGACGTCTGGCCCTGCGACGTCTGGCCCTGCGATGTCCGGTTCAGTGATGTCCGGTTCGGCGGCGTCTGAGGTTCGGCCGGGCGGCACACTGGTGGGTGGGGAGGCGAGGCCGATGCCGTCGAGTGGTGCCGTGACGACGCTCAGAGAGCGCAGGTGGCACTCCTTCGCGGCGATCGACGTGGCGCTGACGCTGTCGCCGCACCGGCGCGGTGGTGGCGACCCGGCGTGGCGGAGGACGCCCGACGGGGCGATCTGGCGGACCTCCCGCACACCCGGCGGGCCCGGCACCTTACGGGTGACCGCCCGTGCCGGAGAGGTGCATGGGCAGGCGTGGGGCCCCGGCGCGGACTGGCTGCTGGATACGCTGCCGCAGGCGCTCGGTGCCGATGACGACCTTTCCGGTTTCGCGGCGATGCTCGCCCAGCTGTGTCGCGACTCCAGCGACTCCCCGGCGATGTTCGTCGCGGACCTGGCCGCCCGGAACCCGGGGCTGCGGATCGGGCGGACGCTCCGCGTGTTCGAGGCCCTCGTGCCCGCCGTGCTGGAGCAGAAGGTCGTCGGCAGGGAGGCATGGCGGGCCTGGCGGTGGCTCATGCGGAAGTACGGCGAGCCCGCTCCCGGTCCGGCACCCGAGGGCATGGTCGTGATCCCCCCACCAGAGGTGTGGCGAGCGATCCCGTCGTGGGACTGGCACCGCGCGGGGGCGGAGGCCGTACGGGCCAGGACGATCATCAATGCCGCCCGCCACGCCGCCAAGCTGGAGGCCACCCTGGCGGTGGACACGGGGTCGGCGGAGGCGGACCGGCTGTTACGGGCTCTGCCGGGAATCGGGGTGTGGACGTCGGCTGAGGTGCGGCAGCGCTCACACGGCGATCCGGACGCGCCGAGCGTGGGGGACTTCCACATCCCCGGCATCGTCGGCTGGGCGTTCACCGGTCAGAAGACCGACGACGCCGGGATGCTGGAGCTGCTGGAGCCGTTCCGCGGCCATCGTCACCGCGTGGTGAGGCTGATCGAGCTCAGCGGCATCCGGCCGCCCGCGCGCGGCCCTCGAATGGCCGCCCGCGACTACCGGTCGTTCTGAGGACGGGGACTCCGAGGAGTGGCTCCGGCCGCCGTCAGAGTTGGAATTCGTGCATGATCACGGCAAGGTTCGTGCCGGTCGGAGGCCTCGCTGGGAATCTGTGCATGATCACGCGCGGGGTTTGGGCCGGTCGGAGGGCTCGCTGGGAATCTGTGCATGATCACGCGGCGGGGTGGGGGGGTGATCTCGGGAGGGGGCTGGGTAAGCCTGCCGTACTCAGGGGGCCGTAGTGTGCGCGTATGACGGCACAGAAGGCTTCGAACGGTGGCAGTCAGGTGGGTGGCATTGTGAGCGCCGGTTCCAACGGTGACGGCGGTACTCGCCGTGCGCTCGCCAGGGCTCGGGACGGTAAGACCCTCGACGTCGCGGAGGCCGCGATCCTGCTGCGCGCTCGCGGTGACGCCCTGGAGACCTTGCTGGAACACGCCTCCCGGGTCCGGGACGCCGGGCTGGCCGCGGTGGGACGGCCGGGGATCGTCACCTACAGCCGGAAGGTGT
Source organism: Planotetraspora sp. A-T 1434 (assembly GCF_025420585.1). Lineage (GTDB taxonomy): Bacteria > Actinomycetota > Actinomycetes > Streptosporangiales > Streptosporangiaceae > JAOEGB01. Next base: position 255,953 of record NZ_JAOEGB010000001.1, read on the forward strand.
TCATCCCGCTGACCAGGTTGTGCCGGGACCGCTGCGGCTACTGCACCTTCGCCACCGCGCCGCACAAGCTGGACAGCCCCTTCATGTCGCCGGACGAGGTGCTCGAGGTCGCCCGCCAGGGGGCGGCGATGGGCTGCAAGGAGGCCCTGTTCACCCTGGGCGACCGCCCCGAGGACCGGTGGCACCAGGCGGCCGACTGGCTCCACGCACACGGCTACGACGACACGCTGTCGTACGTCAGGGCCATGGCCATCCGCGTTCTCGAGGAGACCGGTCTGCTGCCCCACCTCAACCCCGGGGTGATGACGTGGCGCGATCTCCAGCGGCTCAAGCCGGTTTCACCCTCCATGGGCATGATGCTGGAGACGACCTCGGAGCGGCTCTTCACGGAGAAGGGCCAGGCCCACTACGGCTCCCCGGACAAGGACCCGGCGGTACGGCTCCGCGTGCTGGAGGACGCCGGCCGGTCCAACGTTCCGTTCACCACGGGCATTCTCATCGGCATCGGCGAGACGATCGAGGACAGGGCGGAGTCGATCTTCGCGATCCGCCGGGTGGCCAAGGAGTACGGCGGGGTCCAGGAGGTCATCGTCCAGAACTTCCGCGCCAAGCCCGACACGGCCATGCGCGGCATGCCGGACGCCGACCTGCACGAGCTGGCCGCGACGATCGCGGTGGCCCGGCTCATCCTCGGGCCCAAGATTCGGATTCAGGCCCCGCCGAACCTGATCGGCGACGAGTTCACGATGATGATCCGCGCGGGCATCGACGACTGGGGAGGCGTCTCCCCGCTCACGCCCGACCATGTCAACCCCGAGCGCCCGTGGCCGCAGATCGACGATCTGGCCGCCCGGACGGCCGCCGCTGGCTTCACGCTCCGGGAACGGCTCACGATCTATCCTGAGTACGTGCTGGCCGGGGAGCCGTGGCTCGATCCCCGGCTCCGGGAGCACGTGGCCGTCCTGGCCGACCCGGACACCGGGCTCGCCCGTGAGGACGCCGTGCTTCGGGGCCGCCCGTGGCAGGAGCCCGACGGCGGGTTCCAGAACATCCAGACGACCGGCCGCGCCGACCTGCACGTCGCCGTCGACTCCGAGGGCCGGACGAACGACCGACGTGACGACTTCGACAACGTCTACGGCGACTGGGACGCTCTGCGTGACCGACTCTCAAAGGACCGACTCCCAAAGGACCGACTCCCGAAGGACCCGCTGCCGAGCGGCGGCGGCAGCCGTACGGGACACGTGGACGGAACCGTCCGCGCGGCGTTGCGACAGGCCGAGAGCGACCCGGCCCGGCTGACCGACGAGCAGGCCCTCGCGCTGCTGGATCTCGCGGGCGACCCGACCGGCGCCGGCGGGGACGACGCGGGCCTGGACGAGCTGTCCCGCATCGCCGACGGACTGAGGCGCGAGGCGGCGGGCGACGACGTCACCTACGTCGTCAACCGGAACATCAACTTCACCAACGTCTGCTACACCGGCTGCCGGTTCTGCGCGTTCGCGCAGCGCCGCACGGACGCCGACGCCTACACGCTGTCGCTGTCGGAGGTGGCCGACCGGGCGCAGGAGGCGTGGGAGGCGGGGGCCACCGAGGTCTGCATGCAGGGCGGCATTCACCCCGACCTGCCCGGGACGGCCTACTTCGACATCGCGCGGGCCGTCAAGGAGCGCGTCCCGGAGATGCACGTCCACGCGTTCTCCCCGATGGAGGTCATCAACGGCGCGAGCCGTACGAACCTGTCGATCGCGGACTGGCTTCAGGCGGCGAAGGAGGCCGGGGTCGACTCGCTGCCGGGCACGGCCGCCGAGATCCTCGACGACGATGTGCGCTGGGTGCTGACCAAGGGCAAGCTCCCGACCCGCGAATGGGTCGAGGTCATCACCACCGCCCACAAGGTCGGCATCCCCACGACCTCGACCATGATGTACGGCCACGTGGACACGCATGAGCACTGGGTGCGGCACATCCGGCTCATCCGGACGATCCAGGAGGAGACGGGGGGCTTCAGCGAGTTCGTGCTGCTGCCGTTCGTCCACCACAGCGCGCCGATCTATCTGGCCGGGATCGCCCGCCCCGGGCCGACCGCCCGTGAGAACCGGGCCGTCCACGCGCTGGCCAGGATCATGTTGCACGGCGCGATCCGGAACATCCAGTGCTCGTGGGTCAAGCTCCAGGACGACCTGTGCCGGGTCGTGCTCGAAGGCGGCGTGAACGACCTCGGCGGCACGCTGATGGAGGAGACGATCAGCCGCATGGCCGGATCCGAGAACGGGTCCTACCGGACGATCAGCGAGATCGCCGCGATGGTCGCCCCCACCGGCCGCCCGCTGCGCCAGCGGACCACGTCGTACGGCACGCCGAGCGCCGAGCGCCTGGCCGCGGCCGAACGAAGCGACGGCGTCTGCCGCAGCGTCCGCAGGACACTCCCCCTGGCCTCCCAAGCCTGACCGTACGGCGGCCCGGCCCGACCCCACCCCTTGTTGTGATCATGCACGGGTTCCCGGCGGGGCCGCCCGACCTGCCGCGACCCCTGCCGCGACCCCTGCCGCGACTCCTGCCGTGATCATGCGCGGGTTCCTCCATCTAGCTCTCAGTGCGAGTTATAACAAGTTCTATATATTTGCGTTCGAGACCCTTGCGCCTGGTGCGGGGGCGATGGGGAGAATCGTCCTCCGTGCTCGCGGACCCGCTCCGAGAAACTGTGAAGGATCGTCACCGTGCCCTCCGGTCGTCACCGCGCCGCTTCGACCGCTGAGCTGCGCCGCAGGCGGGCCCGGTGGCGCAGCGTCGTCGCGGGCCTCACGGTTCTCGCGGTCCTCGGCGGCCTGGGTTACGTGTTCGCCAGCCGTACGGGAGGAACATGTTCCTCCCGCGACCCGATCCTCGTCAGCGTGGTCTCGGCCGTGGACATCGCGCCGCCCGTGATGGAGGCGGCGGAGCGGTTCAACGCACGGGACGCCGGAGTGTCCGGGCGGTGCGTGCGGGTGCAGGTCGTCGAGCAGCCGCCGGCCCCCGTGCTGCGGACGCTGATCGGCGACCGCGCGGGCGTCCTCCCGGACCGCCCCGACGGGTGGATCGCGGACTCCTCCGCCTGGGTGCGGCTCGCCCGTAAGCAGGGCGCCCAGGACATCGCGGCCGACGAGACCGTCGTCGCCACCTCCCCGCTCGTGTTCGCCACGCGGCGGGCGGTCGCCCAGCGGTTCGCCATGGGAAAGACGGCCATGAGCTGGGACATGGTCTTCCCCGCCACCGTCCACGGGCGGATCCAGCCGACCGACGGCGAGCCGGACATCGTGCGGATCCCCGACCCGTCGGTGTCCGGCGCGGGCATCGCGACCGTCGCCGCCGCGCGGGACATCGTCGGGTCGGGGGAGACGGCCGACAAGGACCTCACCGCGTTCGTGCGGATGGCCCAGGCCGGGTCCGCCCCGGACTACCGCAGCATGCTGGAGGCCGTGGACCAACCCGGCATCTGGACCCGCCCGGTGGTCATCGTCCCCGAGCAGTCGGTCTGGGCGCACAACCGCGACATCCCCGCCGACCCCCTGACCGCCCTCCAGCCGAAGGAGGGCACGATCAATCTCGACTATCCGTACGTCGTGACGGCCGCGGACCCGGACCAGGCGGCGGGCTCGCGGCTGTTCGGCGACTGGCTGCGTTCGGCGTTCGTCCAGGAGGCCGTGCGGCACGACGGATTCCGGACCGCCGACGGCAGGGAGCCGCCCTACTCGGCGGGTACGGACATCCCGACCGAGCAGCCGAGGCCCCGGCCATCCATCACGCCGGAGGTGATCGACGAGGCGCTGGAGGCGTGGAGCCGCCTCGCCCCGCCGAGCCGGATCCTCGTCCTCGCCGACGTGTCGAAGGAGAACGCCGAGCCCATCAGGGCGGGTGGCAAGACCCGGATGGACGTCGCCGTCGAGGCCGCGAAGCTCGGCCTGCAGCTGTTCCCCAACGAGACCCACATCGGCCTCTGGGAGTTCGCCAGGGATGTCGCAGACGGCGAGAACGAGCGGGAGCTCGTGAGCCTCGGGCCGATCACCGAGCCGGGGAGCGGCCAGGAGATCCGCAGGACGGCCCTCTACCGGGTGGCGGACGGAATCAAGGCGCGCGGCGACAAGACGAGCTCGCTCTACGACTCGATCAACGAGGGCTTCCAGTCGGTCTCCCAGGGTTACGACCCGCTGATGAGCAACTCCCTGCTCCTGCTCACGGCCGGGCGGGACGACGGCAAGGGCATCTCGCGGCAGCAGCTCGTCGAGCGGCTCCACAAGGAGTGGAACCCCGACAAGCCCGTCCAGATCATCATCGTCGCGTTCGGGAAGGGCGCCGACCAGCAGGCCCTGAACGAGATCGTCTCGGCCACCAACGGACAGCTCTACGTCGCCCAGGAGCCGGGCCAGATCATCGACGTGTTCCTCTCCGCCCTGGCCCGGCGGCTCTGCCACCCGACCTGCCGGCCGTCCAGCAGCTGACCTCTCCCGGGTTTCTTACCGGGTGACGATGAAGTCGGCGGCGTCCCGCTGGGGGCGGTCCCGGGGCGGCCCGGCGGGGTGGCCGATGGCGACCGCTCCCATGGGGTCCCAGGTCGGCGGCAGGTCGAGCACCTTGCGCACGACGTCGCGGCAGAACATCGTGGACGACACCCACGCCGATCCGAGGCCCTCCACGGCGAGTTGGACAAGGAAGTTCTCCACTCCCGCGCCTGCGGCGACCACGAACATCTCGCGCTCGGAGGCGTTCCTGCGGTCGTCGCGGTAGGTGTGGGAGCCCTCCATCACCAGGCAGGGGACCGCCAGATAGGGGGCGTTCCGCAGCACGTCGCCCCGCCTGACGCGGCGTGCGATGGACTCCTCGGAGAAGCCGTCCGACCGCAGGTCGTCGATCCAGGCGTCCCGCATGGCGTCGAGGAGTTCCGTACGGATCTCGGGGGTTTCGAGAAGGACGAAGCGCCACGGCGTGGTGTGGTGAGGGGCCGGGGCGGCGATGGCGGCCGCCACCGCCCGCCGTACCGCCGCCGGATCGACCTCTCGCCCGGAGAACTCCCGGATCGTGCGACGGGCGAAGACGACGTCGGCCGAGCCGTACCGGAACATGTCCTCGTCGGCGGGCCGGATAAGGGCGCGGGCGCCCGGGCCGTCGTCGGCGGTGACGAGGTCGCGGAGCCCGCGGACCACCGCCACCGGAACCCCGGAGAGCTTGCCCTTGGCGAGCTCTCCGGCCGCCGCGATCTCGTCGATCAGCGCGGTGACGGTCGCGCTGAGCGGGTTGCCGTACGTGTCCGACAGGCCCCGGAAGTCGTCGAGCGGCCGGACGCCCGCCGCGCCGATGGCCACGTCGGTCAGCCCGTGCCGCCAGGGCCGCCCGAACGTGTCGGAGACGATCACGCCGACCTCGACGCCGAGCCGGTCGCGCAGGCCGTGCCTGATCCGCCGGGCCGAGCCGTCCGGGTCCTCGGGGAGCAGCAGGATCGTGCCGGGGGAGATGTTCGAGGCGTCCACGCCGGCTGCCGCCATCACGAAACCGTGCCTCGTCTGGGCGATGACCGTCTCGCCGCGCCGGGCCACCACGCGGGCCGTCTCCTCCTCGATCGCGGCGGTACGGCTGTCGCCCTGCCGGACGCGGCCCTCGGCCTTGCTCACGATCTTCGAGGTGACGACCAGAATGTCGCCGTCCTCCAAGGTCGGCGCGGCCTGCGCCACGAGTCCGGCGATGTCGTCCCCGGCCCCGACCTCGGGCAGCCCCGGTATTCCGGTGATGGTGATGTGAGCCACGACTCGACTTCCTCTTCGGACGACCGATATGTCTGACGCTAATGCATGATCACGAAATGGGTTTCCGCAGGTCAATGCGGTCATCCAGGAAACCCGTGCATGATCACGACATGGGTGGGGGCAAAGGACTGGGCGTGATCATGCACGGCGCGGAGTGGAGCCGAGGGATGTTGCGAGAGCGAGGGCGGCGGCGGCGATCTCCCTCGTCGCCTCCGGAGAGTCCATGAGGATCCGCCGGGCCTCGACGGCCACCCCGTCGAGGGCGACGCCCTTGTCCTCCTCCGCCACGAGCCATCCGTCGACCAGGTGGGAGCCGTACAGCTCCAGCACGGCCTGGGCGCTCGTCTCCACGCCGATCGCGGTCAGGCAGGCATCGGCCATGCCGCGCACCGGCGCGCCGCCGATGATGGGGGAGACCCCGACGACCGTCTTCTCTTCCACGGCCTCCCGGATTCCGGGGATCTGAAGGATCGTGCCGATGCTGACGACCGGGTTCGACGGCGGAAATATCACGACATCGGCGTTGTGGATCGCGTCGAGGACACCGGGCGCCGGGCTGGCGTCCTCCGCGCCCACGAGGGCGATCTGCTCGGCCGGGACGGACGCCCGCAGGCGCACCCACCACTCCTGGAAGTGGATCGCCCGCCTGCCGTCCGCGTCCGCGACGACGACGTGGGTCTCCGTCCGGTCGTCGGACATCGGCAGGAGCCGGACACCGGGTTGCCACCGCGCGCACAGCGCCTCGGTGACCTGGGACAGCGGGTAGCCCGCCGACAGCATCTGGGTCCGCACGATGTGCGTCGCGAAGTCACGGTCACCGAGGCCGAACCACTGGGGCTCCACGCCGTAGGCGGCCAGCTCCTCCTTGACGGTGTGGTGCTCGTCGGCCCGGCCCCAGCCCTGCTCCTCGTTGATGCCGCCGCCGAGGGTGTACATGACGGTGTCGAGATCAGGGCAGACGCGGAGGCCGAAGAGCGTGATGTCGTCTCCGGTGTTGCCGATGACGGTGATCTCGGAGTCGGGGGCCGCCGCCTTGAGGCCGCGGAGGAAACGGGCGCCGCCGATTCCGCCGGCGAGAGACACGATGCGCATGTCGACAGTCTTCCACCGGACCTTCGGCGGGCTGTGAACGCCCACCCCCCGGAATAATGCGGCAAATGTGGGTAGTTGGGCTATGGCGCGTCGAATGAGGTTCTTGGGTCAGCCGACACCAAAGTCAGGCATGTGCAAAACTTCCCCGAGTGCCATTTGGACGCAATGGGGGTAGTTGTGCTGAAGGTCGATACCGGCCGGCTGCGAGAGCCGGCGGCGTGGATCATGCTGTCCGTCGTGTCCACCGGCATTCTCGTTGGCATCGCACACTTGCTGTTCGGCCCGGCCGGATTGGCGCTGCCTTTCGGCTTCCGTGCCGGTCAGAGCCTTGTTGACAACCTCGCGTCCCCGGTCTCCACCGCGCTGGGCGTGGGGGCGGTGCTGCTCGTGACGAAGCTGGGTGAGCCGACGACTCGGGCGAGGCTCGTCACGCTCGGCGTCGCGGGCGCGCTCGGAGTGGGCGTCCTTTTTGGTCTGATCAGTGTGCTGGGGATTCTGTTCGGTGATCTCCCGAGCTTCCGTGACAGGTTCGAATTTCTGATCACCGGCCTGCCCATGCTCGCTCTGGCCGCTGCCGGTGCGGTTTTCGCGACGAGTTCGGCCGCCGCCCTCCAGCCGGTCCGCCTGCCCGGCCGCTCCGGCGAGGGCTTCTACGGCGGCCGGCGCAACGACGCCCACCAGCCGCATGCCCAGGCCTACCCCCAGAGCCCCGGGCATGGGCAGGGTTTCAACCAGCCGCACGGTCATGGCGAGGGCAACGGCTCGGGAGACCGGCATGGCGAGCAGCCGGCGCCGGGCGCCGCCGTTCCCGCGCTCGCCGCGTCCTACCCCCAGCTTCCGCCCCCCGCCGAACATCAGCAGCAGTACGAGCAGCCCCCGCAGTACGAGCAGCAGCCACAGTACGGACAGCAGCAGGGCCACGGTCAGCAGGGTCCCGGTCAGCAGCAGGGTCAGCAGCCCGGTCAGCAGCTGGGCCACCCCCAGCACGCGCAGGAGCCGTACGGCGCGCAGGAGCGGCCGCACGAGCCGTTCCGCCAGGACCGCTCTCCGGAGCCGTACGGCCAGGACCGGCCAGCCGACCGGCCGTTGGGTCAGGACCGGGCGCCGGAGCCCTACGGCGCGTCCCAGCACCAGAGCGACGTTTACGCGGGCCAGCACCAGGGCGAGGGCTACGCGGGCCAGCACCAGGGCGAGGGCTACGCGGCCCAGCACCAGGGCGAGGGCTACGCGGGCCAGTCAGGCTCGTTCCCCCAGGCGGGCACGGGGAGCCACCAGGCGTCGCACGCGCTTCCGTCCGGCATGCCGCCCGCTCAGCCGGGAAACTCCTACTCGGAGCAGTACGGCACGCCGGGCTTCCAGCAGGACCGTCCCGGACCCGAGGGCTTCGGCCCCGATCGCGGCTCCCAGGGCTATGGCCCCGAGGGGCAGGGGTTCGCGTCGAATGGCCAGGGGTTCGGGTCCGATGGTCAGCGGTTCGGCACGGAAGGCCAGTGGCCCGCCCCCGATGGCCACGGGTTGGCGTCGAATGGCCAGGGATTCGGGTCCGATGGTCAGCGGTTCGGGTCCGATGGTCAGCGGTTCGGGTCGGAGGGGCAAGGGTTCGGGTCGGAGCGGGCGGGCGGACCTCCCGGCTCCTACGGCACTCAGGCTGACTCGGCCCTGTCCGCCTACTCGTCCGCTCCGCCGGCGCCCTCGTCCGGCCAGCCCAACCACCCGGGCCAGCCCGGTCAGCCGAACCATCCCGGACAGTTCGGTCAGCCTAGCCACCAGGGACAGTCGTTCGACGGCTTCCCGCAGCCGCCGCAGGGCCCGGCGAACGATCAGTACGGCTATGCCGGGCGGCAGTCCGAGACGGGTGGGTACGGCCAGCCGTCGTTCGGCGGCCAGCCGGAAGGCCCCGGCTTCCACCAGCCGGAAGCGCCAGGTTTTCCTCAGGCGGAAGAGACCGGATTCCCTCGCGCTGAAGGCTCCGGTTTCCCCCAGGCCAGCGGATCCGGGTTCCCGCAGGCCGGCGGATCGGACGGGCGCGGCTTCCCCCAGGGCCCCTATGCCGATTCCGCCTTCGGCCAGCCCGCCTCCCAGGCGCCGGCCGAGGCCCGGCCGTACGAGCAGCGCGACCACGGCCAGCCGTACGACCGGGACCATAGCCAGGCGTACGACCAGCAGGGGTCGCCCTTCACCGGGTACTCCGGCCCGCAGTTCGCCAGGCACTCGGCCGGCCAGCAGCCCGCCGGCGAGGACGGCTCCCACACCGGCTCCCACACCGGCTCGCACACCGGCTCGCACACCGGCTTCGAGAACGGTTTCCACAACGGTTACGAGTTCGGCAAGCCGTCCCCCTATGAGGGCGCGGCCGACCCGAGAGAGCAGCAGATCCAGCAGGCATACCAGCAGGCGCAGAGCTATCAGCAGCTCGGGCAGCCGGCGCCGGTGACCGACTACCCCACCGGGCCGATGCCCAAGGCCCAGGACCATTCCTCGCAGGACTACGCAGGCCAGGAGTTCCCCAAGGCTCAGGACTACTACGACAACCCCCTGGGACACCCCCAGCGGCCCGAGCCCGCGCCGTATTCGGCGTCCGGCGGCGAGCCGGCCGACCGTACGCTGCGCTTCGATCCGCCCAGCTACCAGGGGGATCCGCTGAGCGGGCCGCACCGGAGGGAGGAGCCGATCGACCCCACCGCGATCTACACCCCCGACCGGTCGCAGGCAAAGTATGAGGAAGGTTCCGGCACAGAGCAGGCAGGCCACAGAACCGACCCCGATCTCCCTTGGTATGGTTCCGAACGCTGATAGGACCGAAGATCGGGGCGTACGAACCGGGGCAAGCGGGTCTTTCCCCGGGTATCGTTATGCCGCTTGACGCCACACGCTGCACGCGCGTGTAATTACAGACGTGTTGTTACGGCTCCCCGAGGGTGGGTACAGGGGAGACGTTTTATGGGGGGCTCCATTGTGGGCGGGCGAGCGACAGGGAGGTGTGCAATGACCGAGCTGGTCATGGCACAGGCGCTCGATGGTGAAGATCTTGGTTGGCAAGAGCGGGCATTGTGCGCTCAAACCGACCCGGAGGCGTTCTTTCCTGAGAAGGGCGGCTCCACCAGAGAAGCCAAGAAGGTGTGCCGTTCGTGTGAAGTGCGGGCGGAGTGTCTTGAGTACGCGCTCGAACATGATGAGCGGTTCGGCATCTGGGGTGGGCTGTCGGAACGGGAACGGCGCAGGATCAAGCGTCAGGCGGTTTGAGACCACGGGCGAGGGCCACGCGGAGGTCGCGTGGCCCCGCCTGACGGTTTCCGCTCGTGGGAGTCCACCAGCCGTGGCGGCGTTCGACCGGCATCGACCGGCTCTGAACGGCATTGATCGGCTCTGAACGGCATTGATCGGCACTGATCGGGTCGAGGGCCCATGCCCTAACGGTTTGGCGCGGGTGTGATCGAGTGAGCCGGGCTTGCCGTATCGTGGTCCGCGCTCAGCCGTACGACCCCCCTAGGACTCGACTTGCACTCGGTCACCGCGATCGTCGTCGCCCATGACGGCGCCCGCTGGCTCAAGGAGACGCTGACGGCGGTTCTGCGTCAGACCCGTCCGCTTGACCGTGTCGTCGGTGTCGACAACGGCAGCCGCGACGGCAGCGGACAGCTGCTGACCGAGGCGTTCGGCCCCAGCAACGTGCTCAGCATGTCGAGGTCCACCGGGTTCGGCGAGGCCGTACACGAGGTGCTTCGGCGGCTGCCCCGCGCGCAGGTCCAGGAGCCGGGCAACGAGTGGATCTGGCTGCTCCACGACGACTGCGCTCCCGACACGCAGGCGCTGCAGGCGTTGTTGTGGGCGGCCGACCAGGACCCGAAGGCCGCGATCCTCGGCCCGAAGCTGCGCGACTGGCTAGACCGGCGCGTGCTGCTGGAGATGGGCGTGACCGTCAGCAGGTCGGGCCGGCGGGACACGGGCCTCGAACCGAGAGAGTACGACCAGGGCCAGCACGACGAAATCCGTGACGTCCTGTCGGTCTCGACCGCGGGCATGCTGATCCGCCGCGAGGTCTGGGAAGCGCTGTCGGGCCTGGACCCGGAGCTGCCGCTGTTCCGCGACGACCTCGACCTGTGCTGGCGGGCCCGCGCGGCCGGGCACCGGGTCCTCAACGTGCCCGACGCGGTGGCCTGGCACGCCGAGGCGTCGGCCCGCCGGCGGAGGCGGATCTCCGCGAGCAACGAGCATCCCCGCAGGCTGGACCGGCACAACGGGCTGCTCGTCATCATGGCGAACCTGCCGTTCTGGGCGCTGCTGCGCTCGATCGCCCGCAACATCTCCGGCTCGCTGGTCAGGACCGTGCTGTTCCTCCTGGCCAAGCAGCCCGCGAACGCCCTCGACGAGGTCGCCGCTCTCAGCTCGATCCTCGTCCATCCACGCCGCCTGCGGCGCTTCCGCAAGGCGCGCAAGCAGGACAGGAAACAGGGGTACGCCGCGGTCGAGCGCCTGCTCACCCCGCCCGGAGCGGCGTTCCGGCGGCTGGCCGACATGGTGCAGAGCTTCGTCGCCGGGGAGGGGCCCGTCGATTCGGCGGGCCGCCACCACGCCGCGACGGGGGAGCCCTCCCAGGAGGACGGCGACGAGCTGCTCACCGACTCCGGCGGGTTCCAATGGGTGTTCGGCAACCCCGGCGTCGCGCTGTGCCTCATCCTCGTCGCCATCACCGTGGCGGCGGAGCGGTCGCTGCTGTTCGGCGGCCTGCTCGGGGGCGGCGCGCTGGTGCCGGTCACCGGAGGGGCGTCCGACCTCTGGCGGCTCTACACCGAGAACCACCACACCGCCGGGCTGGGCTCGGACACGTGGGCCCCGCCGTACGTCGCGGTGCTGGCGGCCCTGTCCACGGTCTTCTTCGGCAAGACCTGGCTCGCCGTCTCGGTGCTGCTGCTCGGGTGCGTGCCGCTCGCCGGCCTATCGGCTTACGCGGCGACCAAGACGATGATCGCCTATACCCCGGCGCGGGTCTGGCTGGCCGCCACCTACGCGCTGCTGCCGGTCGCGACGGGGGTAATCGCGAGCGGCCGCCTCGGGACGGCGATCGTCTTCGTCCTTCTCCCCGTCTACGCGGCCCTCGCCACGAGGGTCGTCGCGGGATCACGCCGCGCCGCCTGGGGGTTCGGCCTGCTCCTCGCGGTCGGTACGGCTTTCGCCCCGCTGGTCTACGTGCTCGTGGCCATCCTGGGCGGGCTCGCGGCGGTGTCGTTCGGCGGCGTACGGCGGGGCGTGGGCCTGTCGCTCGCCATCGGCCTCGGAACCCCGCTGGTCCTGCTGTTCCCCTGGCTGATCGAGATCGTGCGGGACCCGGGCCGCATCGTGCTGGAGGCGGGTCTGCGCGACGCCGCGCTGGCCGACCCGAGGCTCGGGGCCGATTCGCTCCTGATGCTGAGCCCCGGCGGCCCTGGTGTGCCGCCGGTATGGGTGACCGCCGGCCTGGTCGCCGTCGCGCTGGCCGCGCTGCTGCTGCGCCGTCACCAGATGGTCGTGGCGATCGGGTGGGGAGCCATGCTCTTCGGTGTGCTGGTCGCCACCGTGGTCAGCCGCCTGAGCGTGGGCGACGTCCCCGCGTGGCCCGGCGTGCCGCTGGCGTTGGCCGCGACCGGCCTGCTCGTGGCGGCCGCGCATCCGGCCCACCGCATCGCGGAGTTCCGCGCCGCCGGAGGACTTCGCCGCGCGGGCGCCCTCCTGATCGTCGTGGTCGCCTTCGCGACGCCGCTGGCGGCGGCGTCGATGTGGATCAAATCGGGCGCGGAGGACCCGCTGCGGCGCGGCGTGCGCGACCCGATGCCCGTGCTGGCCGCGGTCGGATCCGCCAAGGGGCAGAGCACGCTCCTGATGCGTCCCAAGGAGGGCCGCCTCACCTACACCCTCCTGAGCGGCGGGGCGCCACTCATCGGCGAGTCGGACCTGAAGCCTGCGGAGAGCGCGCGCCTGGGGCTGGAGAGCGCTGTGGCCGGGCTCGCCTCCGGCCGGGGCGGCACGTATGCCGCGACGCTGGCGTCCTACGGCGTCCAGTTCGTCACCGTGCCCGGACCCGTCGACCCCGCGTTGCAGCGGGCACTCGACTCCGATCCCGCTCTCGTGCGGGTCAGCCTGTCGGAGACCACCGGGCTGTGGCGGATGGCCACCCCCGCGCCCGTCCCCCCGCCACCGGCGGGTGCGGACTCCCGGCACAGGATCTGGCTGTGGGCCCAGGCGGCCCTCGTCGGCCTCGTGCTGATCCTGGCCTCTCCGGGGGCCCGTACGGATGATCTGGACGAGCAGTACGCCGACGCCCCGGCGGAGGAGCCCCGGGGGCGCCGCCGGGCTCGGGAAGACCGGGTGCCGGCGTGAAGGGCCTGATCGAGAACCGCTTCGGCCTGCTCGCCCTCGTCCTGGTGGCGCTCGCCGCGCTGTACGGCGTGGCCTACGCCAGCCGTCCCGCCCCGGTGGTTCACAAGCCGCCCCAGGCTGTGCGGGCTCCCGTCGGATCTGTCACGACCGTGTGCCCGGCCCCCGGCGGCGGCCGGGTGAGCGTGGTCACCCCGCCCGGCGCCCAAACGCCCGGCGCCGCCACCGTCGCCGAGATCCAGCCCCCCACGGCCAAGCCGGAGGCGCAACCCACCGCCAAGCCGGAGGCGCAGCCCACCGGCAAGCCGGACGGGAAGAAGGATGACAAGTCCGGGAAGGCCGGCGGTTCCGAGGTCCAGTCCGACGGGACCACGGGCAAGCCGGTGGCCACGGTCCGGCAGCCGGGGGTCCTGTGGCAGCAGGAGATCACTCCTGGGAGCGAACCGCTCGCCATCGCCGCGACCGGTTCGATGGCCGCGGGACTGGAGACCGCGCAGACGGCCAGGGAGAAGTCGGGCAGCCAGCGCGGACTGGCCGCCGTGCGCTGTGTCGAGCCGGGGGCGAACGCCTGGTTCGTCGGCCCGGGGCCGGCCGCGGCCGATGTGACGCTCTACGTCACGAACGTCGACGCGGCTCCCGCCGACGTCGAGATCATGATCTACTCCGGTGAGGGGCCTGTGCTCAGCGACCGTGGGAACGGCCTGGTCCTCCAGCCCGGCCAGCACCGCGCGGTCAAGCTCCGCGACCTCGCCCCGTCCCCGCTGGTCATGGCGGTGGAGGTCAGCACCGCAAGCGGCCGGGTGGCCGCCGCGGTGAAGGCGGTGCTCGGCGAGGGCAAGGGCGTCGACTGGCTGCCCATCGCCGCTGAGCCGTCCACCAGGGTGGTCGTGCCGGGCATTCCCGGTACGGCCGGGCTCCGTGAGCTCTACGTCACCGCCCCCGGCGAGCAGGACACCGTGGTCCAGGTGAAGGCCGTGCTCAAGGACGGGTCGTACGCGCTGAAGAACAAGGAGTCCGTCGACGTCCCGGCCGGGTCGACGGCGACGCTCGACATGTCCACCGGCATCGGGGGTCAGCCCGCCGCCCTCGTGCTGTCCTCAGACGTGCCGATCGTGGCGGGCTTGAAGATCACGGGCACTGGCACGAGCCAGGACGTCGCGTTCACCGCCGGAGCGCCGTCCATCGACCTCGGCAGCGTCGTGGCGGACGCCCGCGCGTCCCGTAAGCAGACCTCCGGTCTCGTGCTGTCGGCGCCCTTCGCGGCGGCCACGGTCAAGATCCAGTTCCTGCCCAAGGAGGGGCCGGTCCCCGCGCCGTTCGACGTCCAGATCCCCGCCGCGCGGACCAAGGAGATCACGTTGAAGGCGCCGCCGGGCAGCAAGGCCGGATTCAGCGTCGCGGTCCAGCCCCAGCCCGGGTCCGGCCCCGTCTACGGCGGGCGGGTCCTCACCGAGGCGACCCCCCAGGGGCTGTTCATCACCACGCAGCCTCTCGCCCTGGCGCGCACCTGGGCCCTCGTCCCTCCCACCAAGGACTCTCCCAGCGCCGTACTCCCCTGAAGGCCGTCGTCCCAGCCACCCCACCGCGTGATCATGCACATGTTCCCGCACGCACCGTTCTGCCTGGCGCATTGCGCATCGTGATCATGCACATGCTCCCGGATGCGCTGTTCTACCTGGTGCCTTGGGTAGCGTGATCATGCGTGACAAGGGTGCGCCGCACGGACACAGATTTGCATGGTCACAAAGCGTGTCGTCCCTGGTCGGGCCGCGTGCGGCGGAATCCATGCATGATCACGATCGGGGAGGCCGCACGTCCCCGAGCTTCCCGGGAAACCCTGCATGATCACGGCGAGGGTGGCCAGGCTTCCTAGGGTGGCCAGGCCGGCTTTCTACGGTGGCCTGGACGGCTCTCTAGTGGCGGTCGTCGTATCCGGGGTCGATCGTCTCGGGGGTGAGGCCGAGAAGGCTGGCGACCTGCTCGACGACGACGTCGAAGACGAGCGTGCCGAGCTGGTCGCGGTCGCGTGCTCTGGCCTCGAGCGGCCTCCGGTAGATGACGATGGCCGCGGGGTCGTCTCCGGCGGCGGAGTCCGCCCGGCCGAACGGAATCGGGTCGGACGCCAGCCGCGCCGGGCCATCGATCAGCTCGCTCGCCGGGGGAACCTCCTCGACGGCGAACTCGACGGTCGCGAGCTGCGTGCCCCAGCGGGGCTTCAGCCGGTCCACGGCGTCGAGCACCAGGTCGTCGAAGCGCTCCCCACGGGACTTGGCGATCGGCACGTGTGAGGGCGCGAGGGGCCCACGCATGCCGCGGCCGTGCCGGTCACGCCGGCGCACGCGCCGTTTCGGGGCCGGCCTTTCGCCGGGCTCGCTCCGCTCGCTCACGGAGCCAGCTTAGAGCGCCGCACGCGACCGCGGCGGAGCCGTACGGCGGTGGCCGCTTTGCAGGTGATCTTGGCTTAGCTTGGAAGATCGCAGAGTTTCGCCTCGAAGCCTGGATCCACCGGTTTCTCCTCAGTCCGTCACCAGGCAAGGACGCCGGGAGAGCGCGGGTCTATGCCATCGGCCGGACGCTCTCGGCCGACGCCCCCGTCATCGGAGGCTGTCCCGTTATCTCATGCCGGCTGTTCCGGAAGTCGCCGTAGTGTCGCGATACGGGACTGACTCGGGGGGACTGACCGAGTTGTCCGGCAATCTCCTGCCGACTTCGGAACTTGCTGGATTGTGGCGACACGCTCGATAAGAGCGGCGGGGTGGTGGCAATGTGAACGCGGACCGGATACGGTCCCTCCGTGAGCCCCGTCCGCAGCTGTTCCCGTACCGCCTGCAGGCAGCCTGCCGTCTTCACACTCACGTATGTCTACGCCGACTCGACCGCCGTTCTCGGCCCCCTGGCGACGTACGTCGAACCACACTGTTACGACCTGTGCGCGGAGCACGCGGAACGGCTCACGGCCCCTCGCGGGTGGGAGGTCGTGCGGCTCCCGTCTGAGGCCGGATCGCCCAGCGGAGACGATCTGGAGGCGCTCGCCAACGCGGTCCGCGAGGCCGCCCGTCCCGCGCCCAGCGCGGGCGAGCCCATCGGCCAGGCGGTCGAGGTCGGTCGCCGCGGCCATCTCCGGGTCCTCAAGTCGGCCCAGCCCAACAGGGAGCGTTGAGATCGCGCGTTGAGATCGCGCGTTGAGATCGCGCGTTGAGATCGCGCACAGCGTTGGCTCGGTCGTCGTCGAGGCTGTCGGGCGCTATAGGCTCAGGTCCGTAGACAGACGACTGTTAGGGGCAGCGGTGGCCGACCTCACGAAGATCTTCAAAGCGTACGACGTGCGCGGCGTGGTGCCGGACGAGCTCGACGAGAACATCGCCCAAGCCGTCGGGGCGGCCTTCGTCGAGGTGACGGGCGCCGATTCGGTGGTCATAGCCCATGACATGCGCACCTCCTCCGGACCTCTGGCGGCCGCCTTCGCGCGCGGGGCGACCTCGCGCGGCGCCGACGTGGTGAGCGCCGGCCTCGGTTCGACCGACCTTCTCTACTACGCCAGCGGCAGCCTCGGCCTGCCCGGTGTCATGTTCACGGCCAGCCACAACCCCGCGCAGTACAACGGCATGAAGATGTGCCGCGCCGGTGCGGTCCCCGTGGGCACCGACACGGGCCTAACCGAGATCCGCGACCGCGCCTCCCAGCTTCTCGACGGCGCCGGGGAGGACACCGGCGTGGCGGACAAGGGCACGGTGACGGAGCAGAACCTGCTGAAGGGGTACGCCGAGCATCTGAAGACGCTGGTCGACCTTTCCGGCATCCGGCCGCTCAAGGTCGTCGTGGACGCTGGAAACGGCATGGGCGGCTACACCGTCCCCGAGGTGTTCCAGGGCCTGCCGATCGAGCTGACCCCGCTCTACTTCGAGCTCGACGGCGGCTTTCCCAACCACGAGGCGAACCCGATCGAGCCGGAGAACCTGCGCGACCTGCAGAAGGCCGTCGTCGACCAGGGCGCGGACATCGGCATCGCGTTCGACGGAGACGCCGACCGCTGCTGGGTGATCGACGAGCGTGGCGAGTCGGTCTCCCCGTCCACGATCACCGCGCTGGTCGCGGTGCGGGAACTGGCCAAGCACCCGGGCGCGACGATCATCCACAACCTGATCACGTCGAAGGGTGTGCCCGAGATCGTCCGGGAGCACGGCGGCGTGCCGGTCCGCACCCGCGTGGGTCACTCGTACATCAAGGCCGAGATGGCCCGCACGGGCGCCGTCTTCGGGGGCGAGCACTCGGCTCACTACTACTTCCGCGACTTCTGGTTCGCCGACTCGGGCATGCTGGCGGCCCTGCACGTCCTCGCCGCGCTCGGCGAGCAGGACCGGCCGCTGTCGGAGGTCCTGTCGCGGTACACCCGGTACGCCGCGTCCGGGGAGATCAACAGCAGGGTGAGCGACCAGACCGCCGCCCTGGAGCGCGTCCGGGACGCCTTCGCGGCCCGCGAGGGTGTTACCTTCGACGAGCTTGACGGCCTCACCGTGAGCGGTCTGGACTGGTGGTTCAACCTCCGCCCGTCCAACACCGAGCCGCTGCTGCGGCTCAACGCCGAGGCGGCCGACGAGCACAAGGTGGCCGCCGTGCGAGACGAAGTGCTCGCTCTCGTAAGGAGCTGACAGAGTTGAAGATCGACGACTGGCTGCTGGACATCCTGGCCTGCCCGGCGTGCAAGTCTCCGCTGCGTGTGGAGGCCGACACCGACGAGCTGGCCTGCACCTCGGAGGCGTGCGGGCTGGTCTATCCGGTCCGTGACGACATTCCGGTCCTTCTCGTCGACGAGGCGCGCAGGGCATGAGCGACGCCGGAGGGGCGCGCTTCGAGCCGGACAGGCTCGACGACCAGGCGTATCTGGCGGAGGGCGACCCTTCCGGGATGCTCCGCTCGGTGGCGTCCTCGGCGGCCCAGGTGCGCACCGCTTACCGGGCCGCCGTCGAGGCCGGGGTGGCGAGGATGGTCGCGAACGGCCGGCCTCGGGCCATCGTGGTGGCCGGGATGGGCGGCGCCGGCATCTCGGGCGACGTGCTCGACGCCGTCTGCGGCAACGGCACGCCCCTGCCGATCATCACGGTCCGGGGCTATCGGCTGCCCGGTTGGGTCGGCGCGGCCGATCTGGTCATGGTCGTCTCCCGCTCCGGCAACAGCGAGGAGACGCTCGCGCTGGCCGCGGAAGCCGTACGGCGTGGCAGCCCGACGCTCGGGGTCGGCGCGGCCGAATCGCCTCTGGCGGCGCTGGTGGCGCGGGGCGGCGGGACCTTCGTCCCGGTGTCGAGCGGGGCGAACCAGCCGAGGGCGGCGCTGTGGGAGCTGCTGGTCCCGCTCGTCGTCGCGGCCTCCGAGATGAACCTGGTGAAGGCCGGAGAGGACGTCTTCGAGGCGGTGGCCACGCGGCTGGAGGACATCTCCCACCGCTGCCGTCCGTCGAGCGAGTCGTTCATCAACCCCGGAAAGACGCTGGCGATGGAGCTGGCCGGGAGCATCCCACTCGTCTGGGGGACCTCTCCCATCGCCGCGGTCGCGGCGCACCGGCTGGCCTGCCAGCTCAACGAGAACGCCAAATATCCCGCCATCTGGGGAGAGATCCCGGAGGTGCACCACAACCAGGTCGCCACCCTGGACGGCCCGCTGGCCGGACGGGACATCTTCGCGGACCCCTTCGCCGACGAGCCCGACGAGCCCGACGAGCCCGACGGTCCCGGCGGCCTCGGCGGCCCGGACGCCCGGCTGCGGCTCATCCTGCTGCGCGACGTCGAGGAGCATCCGCAGGTCGCCAAGCGCCGTGTGGTGTCAGTACGGCTGGCCGAGGACCGGGGCGTTCCGGTCTCGGAGGTCCTCGCCCAGGGCGGCCACCCGCTGGAGCGGCTCGCCACGCTGGTCGGCCTGGGCGACTACGCCAGCGTCTACCTGGCCCTCGGATATGGCATCGATCCCACGGCGGTGTCCGCCATCGCGGAACTCAAGGCCCGAATTTCCCAATAGGATCGCTCTGGCCGATTACTGAGGAGTTTCGTGTGAGTGCGGGTGGCGGTACCAAGGCGATCATCGCGGCGCTGGGCGCCAACATGGCGATCGCGGCGGCGAAATTCGTGGCGTTCCTCTTCACAGGGTCGTCGTCGATGCTCGCGGAGTCCGTCCACTCGGTCGCCGACTCCGGCAACCAGGCGCTGCTGCTCCTCGGTGGCAAGCGGGCCGAGAAGGGCCGCACGCGCAAGCACCCCTTCGGCTACGGGCGCGAGCGGTACTTCTACGCCTTCGTGGTGGCCGTGGTGCTGTTCACCATCGGCGCCCTCTTCTCGATCTACGAGGGCTGGCACAAGATCGCCGACCCGCATCCGGTGGAGTCGCCGCTGTGGGCCTTCGCCGTACTGATCTTCGCGATCGTGGCGGAGGGCTTCTCGTTCCGGACGGCCATCAAGGAGTCGCGGCAGATCAAGGGCGATCACTCCTGGGTGTCGTTCATCCGCAGGGCGAAGGCTCCCGAGCTGCCGGTCGTGCTGCTGGAGGACTTCGGCGCGCTGCTGGGCCTCGTCTTCGCCCTCTTCGGCGTGACGATGGCCGTGGTCACCGGTAACGGGATCTGGGACGGCGTCGGCACGGTCATGATCGGTGTCCTGCTCGCCGTCATCGCGGTGATCCTGGCCGCGGAGACGAAGTCGCTGTTGATCGGCGAGAGCGCGACTCCCGAGGTCGAGGAGCAGATCTGCGCCGCCCTGGAGGACGCCGGCGTCGCCAAGGTCATCCACCTCCGCACGCTCCACCTCGGGCCGGAGGAGCTCCTGGTCGCGGCGAAGATCGCGGTGGACCACGACGAGACGGCGGCCGAGGTGGCCAAGGGGATCGACGAGGCCGAGCAGCGCATCCGCAAGGCGGTGCCCATCGCCCGTGTCATCTACCTGGAGCCCGACCTCTACCGAGCGGACGCCGACACCGCCGCGTCCCACATATGACCGGTTTCCTGACTGATCACATTACGGTGTGACTGAAATGTGATCACGGTTCTCTTTAGCCGCATGGTACCCGTGGGTAACTTGGGCGTTACATCACAGGGCTCTGCGGAGGTGTTCGCCCGTGTTCGAGCAGGGACAAGTGCGGTGGAGGCGCTTCGCGCTGGTCTTCGTTCCCGCGCTCGCGGTCGCGTCGGTGCTCGTGGGCGCCACAGCAGAGGGGGCCATCGGGGCGTCGTTCGTGGTTTCGGGCGACACCTTCAAGGTCTCGGCGGACAAGCTTCAGGGACAGGGCTTCGTCCAGTACGGCAGCCTTGTGGAGAACAAGAAGGGCCAGAAGATCCCGGTCGCGGTCTCCGGAATCCGGCACGCCACGCTGACCAACATGTGCCAGACCGTCCTCGTCAAGTCGCCCGTCGGCAAGGTGACCATCAGGCTCACCGCGGGCACCGGCAAGGATCCCGTCGTCGCCGAGAACATGATCGTCGATGCCGCGCAGCTGCAGGGCAACGCGGTCTTCACGAACATCGAGGCGGGCCGGGACGCCGGCACTCTTGACGCCGTCCCGGGCGGCGAGGGCCAGAGCGGGATGTTCGGCCAGCAGGCCCGGTCGGTGTCCATGGAGAACTTCAAGCAGGTCTCCTGGGCCGTGAACGCGGCCACCTTCAAGCTCCCCGGCCTCAAGCTCACGGTCGAGCCCGGCGCCCACGAGTGCTTCTGATGCCCATGCTCGTCAGGGATCTTCCGGCGACGGCGCTCCCTGCGGCGGGTTCGCCCGCTGCGCCTTCGCGTACGACGCGGCGTGCGCCGGGTCAGCCCGCTGCGCCTCTGTCCATGGCGGCGTCGCGAGCGATGGCCCGCCCGGTGGGTGCTCGGCTCGTGGCCTGCCGTACCGGCCGGGGCCGTGGACTCGGCGGCGCCGTCGCCGGCAGGTGCCCATGAGCGGGGCGACATCGTGGCGGCGGACCCGGCCGTTCTGGGGTGGGTTGCTCACCCTGCTCGCCGGGCTGGAGCTTCTCAGCATCCCGTTCGCGACCCAGGCCCTGCCGCTGGTCATCCAGTCGGGCACGGTGGGGGCGACCTACCTGATCGCGCTCGTATTGATCATCCTGGGGCTGCTGCTCTGGTTGCAGCCGGGCCAGCGGGTCTTCCTCGGCATAGTCGCCGTGCTGGTGTCCATCGCGTCGTTCGTCTACGCCAACCTGGGCGGGTTCCTCATCGGCATGCTCCTGGGCCTGGTCGGGGGAGCGCTGGCCGCCGCCTGGACTCCCGTGACCCGCACAGACGGACCCCGCGCAGCCGGTGCGTCCGGTGGAGCCCCCGCAGCCGCCGGAACGCGTGCCGCCGGAACGGCTATAACGGCCGGAACGTCCGGCGGTTTCCGTACGACCGCCATTTCCGGCACGTCGGATATCGCCAGCACGGCCCGGCCGCATTCCCCGTCACAGCCCCCGTCACAGCCCCGGACACAGCCCCGGTCGTCATCCTCGTCCTCAGGCGGCGCCCCCAGCGTGTGGATCGGCAGGGTGAAGAGCTCGTCCGGCCCTTCCGAGGACTCCACGGCCGAGCCCCCGGACGCGCCCGACGACGGCAGGTCCCACCCCGGCGGTAGAACCCCGGCGATGGCCGTACTGCCACTGATCCTGATGGCGGGGCAGGTCATGTCCACGGCTGCCACGTCAGGGGTCCCCCTTCGCGATCCGGTGGCGTCCTCGCAGAGGGTGGCCGTTGAGGCGGCCGCCGTACGGGCGCCCTCGCTGACGATGACGGGGATGAAGTTCCACGGGGTCGTGGAGATGCCCGCAGCGACCGGCACGGTCAAGATGCTCAGGTTCACGATGGACAAGGCCGTGCTGGTCGAGCCCCAGCAGACGATGGGCCGAACCACGCTGGTCGGAAGCACCTTCACCTTCGAGGGCGACGTGGTCATCTGCACCACCAAGATGACCGGCAAGCTTCTCGGCATCCCGCAGGAGTTCACGGCGGACAAACCGAACGTGCTGGTCAAGGCGCTCAAGCTGGTGCCCTCGCTGAGCGTCCCGCTGACGATGACCGACATCGAGAGCGAGCAGCCGTACGTGACGGCGGACTCCCTGCGCGCTGACGGTCTGCGGCTGACAGTCGGTCCCTAAGCCGCCGGGGCGGCCGTTGAGCGCTGAGCCGCCGTCACGACGAGTTCGTACGGCTCGGCGCCCGGGATGGCAGGGAGCATGGCCAAGAGCCGGCTCTCGTCGTGACGGCGGAGTTCGTGAGGATCAGCCGGCGAGCGGACCGTGGTCGCCCGCGTGGACCAGCCCGGTCTCGTAGGCGTGGATCACCGCCTGAGTGCGATCCCTGAGGCCCAGTTTGGACAGCACCCGGGCGACGTGCGTCTTCACGGTGTGCTCGGTAACGACCAGCTCCGCCGCGATCTCGGCGTTCGACAGCCCCCGGGCGATCAGGCGGAGCACCTCGGACTCCCGTGGCGTCAGCAGGGTCTCCGCCTGGACGCGGCGGCGGGTGAACTCGGCGATCAGGCGTCTCGTCACCTTGGGCGCGAGCAGGGCGTCCCCGCGGGCGATGATCCGCACGCTGTTCGCCAGTTCCTCCGCTCTGATGTCCTTGAGCAGGAAGCCGCTCGCCCCCGCGAGGAGCGCGTCATAGACGTACTCGTCCAGATCGAATGTCGTGATCATGATGGCCTTGGCGCCCAGCTCGGTGATGGCCCGGGCGGCCTCGATCCCGTTCAGCACCGGCATGCGGATGTCGAGCAGGGCGACGTCGGGCTGCTCGGCCCGGGCGAGCCGTACGGCTTCCGCGCCGTCGGGGGCGGCGCCCACGACGGCGATGTCCGGCTGGGCGGCGAGCACGGCGGTGAACCCCCGGAGCACCACCGGCTGGTCGTCGGCCACGAGAACCTTGATCACCTGAGCTGTCCTCTCGTCGTCGCCCTCATTCGAGTGGCAGCCCGACCTGGATGAGGAAGCCGCCGGCCGGGCCCGGTCCGGCGACGAACCAGCCGCCGAGGGCCGTGGCCCGCTCCCGCATGCCGATGAGCCCGTGGCCGGGAGGCTCCTTGGCGTTGGAGCCGGTCAGGCCGTCCTCGCTCTTGGAAGGGCCCGGGCCGTCGTCGGCGATCCGGAGGGCGAGCAACGTGGGCCGGTAGGCCACCTCGATCGACACGCGCGATCCCGGCGCGTGGGTGCGGACGTTCGTGAAAGCCTCCTGGACGATCCGGTATGCCGACACGTCCACCGCCTGCGGCAGCTCCCGTTCCTCCCCGACGATGTCGACGTCCACCTGGCCGCCGTGCTGCTCGATGAGCTCGGTCAGCCGCGCCAGCCCCGGTTGTGGCGCGGTCTCGGGAGGCACGTCGGCGCGGAGCACCCCGAGCAGCCTGCGCATCTCGGTCAGCGTTCCCCGGGCCGCCGTGGCGATCTCCGCGAACTCCCTCTTGGCCTCGTCGCTCAGGTCCTTGATGGTGTACGGCGCGGTCTCGGCCTGGACGGCGACCATCGAGATGGAATGGGCCACGATGTCGTGCATCTCCCGGGCGATCCGCGCCCGCTCTGCCATGGCCGCCTGCTCCCGCAGCGTCTCGACGTTGTCCGCCCGCGCCTCCCTGGCCTCCGTACGGCTGCGCCGGGTGTCGGCCAGCAGCGTCGTCCCGGCGGAGAGGATCGCCGCGATCACGGCGACGGCGACCTCGGCCGAGTCGTGTACGCCGAAGCGCCGGCCGGCGTAGTAGAGCCCGGCGAACGCGAGAGCCACCGCGACCGGGATTCCGCCGAGGATCCACGCCGCGAGCCGGTCGATCATCCGCTGGAGTGTGTACAGGGAGAGCAGCCCCGACACGAAGACCGGGACGGCCCAGAAGTCAAGACGCGGCGCCACGGCGAGGAGGAGCACGGCCCCGAGGAGGGTCAGCCCGATCGTGAGCCATGGGTGGGCGTGGCGCATGACATGGGGCGCGGTGGCCAGCAGGACGGCGATGGCGCCCCCGAGCCCTTCGTTGGCCGAGACCATGCCCAGGGCCGCGACAGACGCCAGAGCCGCGCCGACGACGATGTCCAGGGGAGAGGAAAGAGCCCTGCGAAGATCGAACGACGAGAGGCTCGCCTCCAGCTTCGTGAGTCGTGTTGTCTGGTTCACGCCCGAGATTCTCCGATGCGGCGGTGCCCCGTGTCGTCACTCGTAGGAGCGATCAGCGGGCCGTGCAACTGCGGGGCCGAGGCCGTGCCGGCCGTACGGCTGTGCGGTAGCTGGGGGCGTCCGGCTTGCGCGGTCGCATGGCTGTGTGGTTTCCGCTAGCGCGGGCGGAGGAGGCGAAGGGCCTTCTCCTTCTCGAAGTCCAGGGCTCTGCGCGGCGCCTGGATGCGGCCGATCCTGATGCCGAGGTCCCGTACGGCCTGCGCGACCACGGGCTCCGACAAGGCTCGCAACGCGAAGGCCAGCTCCGCGGGTGACACGTCGAAGCGGCGCTCCAGCTCCATGGCCTGGCTGACGGCGGCAAGCTCCTCGGGGCCGAACCTGCGATGGGATCCCCGGTCCCGCACCGGGGGCAGCAGGCCGAGGGCCTCCCGGTAGCGCAGCATGCGGGGGGACATGCCGAGCCGCTTGGCCGCCTCCGTTATCCGCATCGACTCCCCTTCGGTTCTGGGTCGCAGCCGGGGCCGTCCCGCCGCGGCCGCAGCCGGGTCGTCCCGCCGCATCCGGCCCTCCGCGACTTCACCCTGACTTCTTCGGCGCTTCTCCGCCGCTTCTCCGTCACGGTAGAGCCCGCCGTCCCCGGACCCAACCCGTCGCCGGCCGCCTGGTCGACTCAGGAGGCGCGGCTGATGGTGCCGGTGTACCGGGTCTAGGTCTCCCCCTCACGGGTCACCTCGAGTGTGGCCTCCCGGTCGCCGGTCCGGGAGATCTTGACGGTCCCCGGATAACAGGCGTCGCCGCTCACCTGGGCGAGGGTCAGGGTAATCCCGCTTTCGTTTCGTCGGCCGTCGGGCCGGCGCCGGCGGCGCATCCGCTGGTCAGCGATCATCGATCTGGACATCGGCGACCGGTCGCAGGCACCGCCTGCGAGGGCATCTGTCGGTGTCGTGCTCAATCCTCACATTCTTGTGTCAGGTTCCCGCACCTGCGCGTGCGCCGGGCCGTACGGGACGCCTAAAATCGCAGGCGACGGACAACGGAGGGACACACTCATGGACTTCAAGGTCGCCGACCTTGCTCTTGCGGAATTCGGCCGTAAGGAGATCCGCCTCGCCGAGCACGAGATGCCGGGCCTCATGGCGACCCGGAGGGAGTACGCCGCTTCGCAGCCGCTCAAGGGTGCGAAGATCATGGGCTCGCTGCACATGACCATCCAGACGGCCGTGCTCATCGAGACGCTGGTCGCGCTCGGCGCCGACGTCCGCTGGGTGAGCTGCAACATCTTCTCGACCCAGGACCACGCGGCCGCCGCGGTCGTCGTCGGCCCGAATGGCACCGTTGACAACCCCTCCGGTGTTCCGGTGTTCGCCTGGAAGGGCGAGACCCTGGAGGAGTACTGGTGGTGCACCGAGCAGGCTCTCGCGTGGCCCGACGGCTCCGGCCCCAACATGATCCTTGACGACGGCGGCGACGCCACGCTCCTGGTCCACAAGGGCGTGGAGTTCGAGAAGGCGGGCGCCGTGCCGGCCGCCGGCGAGGACGACCCGGAGGAGTGGGGGATCATCCTCGACACGCTCCGCCGTACGGTCTCGGACGACAAGCGCTGGACCAAGATCGCCGAGGGTATCAAGGGCGTCACCGAGGAGACGACGACCGGCGTCCACCGGCTCTACGAGATGCACAAGGGCGGGCAGCTCCTCTTCCCGGCGATCAACGTCAACGACTCGGTCACCAAGTCGAAGTTCGACAACAAGTACGGCTGCCGCCACTCGGTGATCGACGGGCTCAACCGGGCCGTCGACGTGCTGATCGGTGGCAAGGTGGCCGTGGTCTGCGGCTACGGCGACGTGGGCAAGGGCTGCGCCGACGCGCTGCGCGGTCAGGGCGCCCGTGTGGTCGTCACCGAGATCGACCCGATCTGCGCGCTGCAGGCGGCCATGGACGGCTTCCAGGTCACCACGCTGGAGGACGTCGTCGGCATCGCGGACATCTTCGTCTCGACGACCGGCAACTTCGGCATCATCACCGCCGAGCACATGTCGCAGATGAAGCACCAGGCGATCGTGTCCAACATCGGGCACTTCGACAACGAGATCGACATGGCAGGGCTGGCCCGCATCCCGGGCATCGTGAAGAACAACATCAAGCCGCAGGTCGACGAGTGGGTCTTCCCCGACGGGCACTCGATCATCGTGCTCGCCGAGGGCCGCCTGATGAACCTGGGCTGCGCCACCGGCCACCCGTCGTTCGTCATGTCGAACTCGTTCACCAACCAGGTGATCGCCCAGATCGAGCTCTTCACCAAGACCTCGGAGTACCCGATCGGCGTCTACGTGCTGCCCAAGCACCTCGACGAGAAGGTCGCCCGCCTTCACCTGGACGCCCTCGGGGTCAAGCTGACCAAGCTGACCAAGAAGCAGGCCGAGTACATCGGCGTGGACGTCGAAGGCCCCTACAAGCCGGACCACTACCGTTACTGATTTCGACTAATCCAGCCCCGCGCCCCCCGCCCCTCCGGCGTGATCATGCACTGATTCCCGGAGGGGCAGGCTGAGCTGGGACGACACGATTCGTGATCATGCGCATGTTCCCGCAGGGCTCGCCTGAGCCGCGGCTCCCCGGTCCGTGATCATGCAGTTGGCTGATGGACGGCCGGCAGGCATGGCCGGTCAGCTGCATGATCACGAAGGTGGTTTCCTCTGGCAGGAGCCCCTGCCGGGGAACTTGTGCATGATCACGGCGGATGAAGGGCCACGTGAGGGCGGTAAGCGAGGAAGCTGTGCATGATCACGGCGGGATGGTGGAGGCGGGAGAGCGGCGGATCGGGTGGGCCGCCCGTTCCATGCCGGTCCTGGAGGCTATTGGCGCCGGGTTCGCCAAGGACCGGCCGCTCGACGGGCTGCGGATCGCGGCCTGTCTCCACGTGACCGCCGAGACCGCCGTGCTCATGGGCGCGCTCAAGGCCGGAGGCGCGGACATCGCCCTGGCCGCGTCCAACCCCCTGTCCACCCAGGACGACGTCGCCGCCGCTCTCGCGGACTACGGCATCGCCGTCCAGGCCCGTGCCGGGGTGGACAGGGAAACCTATTACCGCCACATCCATCAAGCACTCGATATTTCGCCCAATATCGTGCTTGACGATGGCTGTGACCTCGTCAACATCGTCCACACCGAGCGGGTGGAACTGCTGGAGGCCGTCATCGGCGGCTGCGAGGAGACGACCACCGGCATCATCCGGCTCCGCCAGATGGCGTCAGAGGGAGCCCTCCGGTTCCCCATGGTCGCGGTGAACGACACCCGGACGAAGCGGATGTTCGACAACAGGTACGGCACGGGCCAGTCCACGCTCGACGGCATCATGCGGGCCACGAACGTCCTGCTCGCCGGCCGCACCATCGTCGTCGCCGGCTTCGGGTTCTGCGGCCGGGGGGTGGCCGAGCGGGCCAAGGGCCTGGGAGCCCGGGTGGTCGTGACCGAGATCGACCCCGTGAAGGCCCTCGACGCGTCCCTGCAGGGATACGACGTCCAGCCCATGAGCCGGGCCGCCCAGACCGGGGACGTGTTCGTCACCGTGACCGGCAACCGTGACGTCATCCGGGCTGAGCACCTGGCCGTCATGAAGGACGGCGCGATCCTGGCCAACGCCGGTCACTTCGACGTCGAGATCGATGTGCGCGCGCTCGAAGAGATGGCACAAACCGTAAATTTCGGGATTCGTCCGAACACGGATGAGTACGTCCTGGAGGACGGCAGGCGACTGCTGCTCCTCGCCGAGGGCCGCCTCGTCAACCTGACCGCCGCGGAGGGTCATCCGGCGGCCGTCATGGACATGTCCTTCTCCGCCCAGGCCCTCGCCGTCGCCTGGCTCGCCCAGGAGTCGGTACGGCTCTCGCCCGGTGTGTACGACGTCCCGGCGGACATCGACGCCGAGGTGGCGCGGCTCAAGCTGGCCGCCGCCGGGATCGCGATCGACGCCCTCACCACCGAGCAGGAGGACTACCTTCACTCCTGGCGGCTCGGCTCCTGACCTGGTACGGCCATGCCCACCGGTCACATAGAGAGACGTCGTTCCGACGCCTCATTTGAGAGGGCGGGCACGACCGGTGCGGCCTCTCCCTCCGACCGTATCGCGCCCGCCTTAACCCCACTGCAGGCATGCCCCATGTCCTGCAGTCGTTCTCCGTGCCCCGCATATCGGGGTCTACACCTCATGCGGGCGGAAGAAATCCTCCGGGCGTCGGACCGGCCGGTTCGGAGTCGGCCGGCCGAGCCTCCGGCGCAGGTCGCGCCTGCCCCTGGGGCGCTCCGCCGTACTGCGGCGTCGAGCCGTACGCGGGTGCCGCGCCGTACGCGGGTGCCGCGCCGTACGCGGGTGGTGCCCCGTAGCTCTGGGGTGCTGTGCCGTACGGCATGGCGGGGCGGCGGGCCTGGGCGAGCCTGATCTCCTCGCGGCGGCGGCGCTCGGCCAGAACGGCGGCGAGGTAGGTGTGCGGCGGCACGCCGGGCGGGGGCGGCGGGGCGACGCGCGCGCTGACCTGTTCCGCGATCCGGACGCCCATCTCGTGCTGGGTGACGGGCGCGAGCTGGTGCCAGCGGGAGAGGTACTGCCGGGCGGTGTTCGCCAGCTCGTTGGAGAGCTGGGAGAGCTCCAGCGAGGAGGCCCAGGCGGCGAGCTGCGGCGGCATGGCGGGCGGGGGAGCCTGACGCGGCGCCCGCTCCCCGATGACCATGGTGCCGGCGAAGATGTCGCCCAGCCGCTTGCCCTTCTCGTTCGCCAGCGACGTGATGAGCGCCGGGGCGCCGAAGAAGAGCCAGAACTCCACGAAGCCCGCCAGCCCGCGGAACAGCGCCTGCCGGAAGCGCTCGGGGCCGCCGTCGTCGCCCACCACCCGCAGACCGAGCGCCAGCTTGCCCAGGCTGCGGCCTCTGCTCACGGTCTCGAAGATCACCGGATAGCCGACGATCACGAGGACGGTGAACAGGATCACCAGCCCTCTGGCGAGCGCCGTGTCGGTCACGACGGAGGCGTTGGACAGCAGGATGTACGCCAGGATGAGGACGGCCCATTGCAGGACCCAGTCGATGATGTAGGCCACGGCACGGCTGGGCAGCTGAGCCACCCGGACCTCGACGACGACGGCCTCACCCGTCACGACTTCCGACACACTCCGCACCCTACTGCGCCGCCGTCGATAGGGTCTGATCTGTGGACATCGATGCGTTCGTCACCGCCAGCAAGCCGATGTGGGACCGGCTTGAAGATCTGGTACGGCGGCGCCGCTCGCTGAACGGCGCGGAGGTCGACGAGCTGGTCGAGCTGTACCAGCGGGCCGCGACGCACCTGTCCATCGTCCGTTCCGGCTCGACCGACGCCATCCTCGTCGGCCGCCTCTCGGCCCTGGTGGCGCGGGCTCGCTCGGCGGTCACGGGCGCGCACAGCCCGGCATGGCGGGAGGTCGTGCGGTTCTTCGCCGTCTCGTTTCCCGTGGTGGCCTACCGCGCTCGGAGGTGGTGGCTCGGGGCGGCGCTGGCCTCGCTCGCGGTGGCCTATGTCATGGGCGTGTGGATCGCCAAGAACCCCGGCGTCCAGGCGGCCATCGGCACCCCGGAAGAGATCAAGCAGCTCGTCGAGCACGACTTCGCGGACTACTACTCCGAGAACCCGGCGGCGTCGTTCGCCGGACAGGTGTGGATCAACAACGCGTGGGTGTCGATGCAGGTCATCGTCTCCGCCATCCTGCTGGGGCTGCCGATTCCGTACATTCTCTGGCAGAACGCCGCGAACGGTGGCGTCCTCGGCGGGCTGATGGCCGCACACGGCAAGGCCGACGTCTTCTGGGGGCTCATCCTCCCGCACGGCCTGCTGGAGCTGACCGCGGTGTTCCTCGCGGCGGGCGTCGGCATGCGGCTCGGCTGGACGGTCATCGACCCCGGCCCCCGGCGACGCGGCGAGGCACTGGCCGAGCAGGGGAGGGCCGTCATGAGCGTCGCCCTCGGCCTCGTCGTCGTGCTCCTGATATCGGGCCTGATCGAGGCCGGAGTGACGCCTTCGGGCCTGCCCACGTGGGCACGCATTGGGATCGGCGCCCTGGCCGAGGTGGTCTTCCTGGCCTACGTCATCGTGTTCGGCCGCCGGGCCGGCAGGGCCGGTGAGACAGGGGACATCGAACACGCCCCCGATTTCGCCCCCACGGCATGACCCGCACAGAAAGCCACTCAGAAGATCAGAGGCGCCCTGCGGCCTTGAGCGCGAGGTAGGCGTCGGCCAGTGCGGGGGCGATGTCCTCCGGCAGCGCGTCGACGACCTCGACGCCGTGGCGGCGCAGCAGTGATGTGACCCTCCGGCGCTCGCCGCGCAACTGCTCGGCGGCCGCCGCGTCGTAGACGAGCTCCGCCGTACCCCGGCCGGAGGCCATGGCGGCGACCCGCGGATCGGCGACGGCGGCCACCAGCACCAAGTGGCGCGACGACAGCTGCGGCAGCACCGGCAGCAGGCCTTCCTCCATCGCGGCCGAGTTGAGGTCGGTCAGCAGCACGACGAGGCAGCGGCGCTTGGCTCGGGCCAGCACGGCCGCCACCATGCCGGGGGAGTCCGCCTCGACCAGCTCGGCCTCGATCGGCGCCATCACGTTGACCAGCGACGACAGCAGCTCGGTCCGGGCTGCGCCGGAGAGCCAGGCGCGGACGGCCCGATCGTAGGCGAGGAAGTCCACCCGGTCACCGGCGCGTGCCGCGAGCGCGGCGAGCAGCAGCGCGGCGTCCATCGACCAGTCCAGCCGCGGCCACCCCGGCGGCGTGCCGAGAATGGGGGGTGAGCCGACGCGGCCGGCGGACGTGCGGCCCGTGTCGAGCACGATGAGCACCCGCCGGTCGCGTTCCGGCCGCCAGGTCCGGACGACGACGTCGCTGCGCCGGGCGCTGGCCCGCCAGTCGATGGACCGCACGTCGTCGCCGATGACGTATTCCCGCAGAGAGTCGAACTCGGTGCCCTGGCCGCGCACCAGCGCCGGGTGCTGGCCGTCCAGCTCTCGCAGCTTGGACAGCTTGGCGGGCAGATGCTTCCGGCTGAGGAAGGGCGGCACCACTCGCACGGACCACGGCACGCGATGCGCCCCCTGCCGTCCCGCCAGGCCCAGCGGGCCCAGTGAGCGGACCGTCACGGTCACCGCCTCCCGGTCGCCCCTCCTGGTCGGCGTCAACGTGGTCACCAGGCGCCGCCGCTCGCCGCCCGGCACGTTCACCTTGAGATGGCGGGGCGTCGCTCCGGCCGAAGGCGGCCAGGCGTCCCGCAGCACGCCGCGGACCCTGCGACGGCCCGGATTGTCCACGATCAGGCCGACCGCGACCGACTGCCCGAGCCGTACCAGCCGCTCGCCGTCACGCCGGAAGCGCAGCGCGCGGACGCTGCCGGCGAACAGCAGATCGATCACGATCAGCGCGGCCAGCAGCAGCGCGATGCCGAGCACGGCCATCGCCGGTCGCGGCGCGAACAACACCACGATGGCGCCGAGGGCGGCGAGCAGCCCCGCCCGTCCCGTCAGTGCCACCGCACGGCCCTCCCGGTTCGTACGGCCATCATCGTGGGACCCGTCATCGTGGGACCCGTCATCGCGGGACCTTTCATCGCGGGACGGGGACGGAGGCGAGGATGCCGTCCAGGATGCCGTCGGGGGTGGCGCCTTCCAGTTCGGCTTCGGGACGCAACTGCACCCGGTGCCGCAACGCCGGCCGGGCCAGCGCCTTGACGTCGTCCGGGGTGACGTAGGTCCGGCCGGACAGCCAGCCCCACGCGCGGGCCGCCGCCAGGAGCGCGGTCGCCCCTCGCGGTGACACGCCGAGCTGCAGCGACGGCGACTGCCGGGTGGCGCGGGCGAGGTCGACGACGTACCCGAGCACCTCCGGCCCCACGTGCACGCGCCTGACGGCCTCCCGCCCGGCCTCCAGGTCCGCCGCGGACGCCACCGCCTTGATGTGCGACAGGTCGCGGGGGTCGAATCCGAGCGCGTGCCGTTCCAGCACGGCGATCTCCTGGTCCCGGGGCGGCAGCGGAACCGTCAGCTTGAGCAGGAACCGGTCGAGCTGCGCCTCCGGGAGCTGGTAGGTGCCCTCGTACTCGATGGGGTTCTGGGTCGCCGCCACGATGAACGGGTCGGGCAGCTTGCGGGCGGTCCCCTCGACGCTGACCTGGCGCTCCTCCATCGCTTCGAGCAGGGCGGCCTGGGTCTTCGGCGGGGTCCGGTTGATCTCGTCGGCGAGCAGCAGGTTCGTGAAGACCGGCCCCTCGCGGAACTCGAACTCGGCCGTCCTGGCGTCGTAGACGAGGGAGCCCGTCACGTCGCCCGGCATCAGGTCGGGGGTGAACTGCACCCGCTTGAAGTCGAGCGACAGCGTGGCCGCGAGGGTCCGGACCAGCAGCGTCTTGGCAACGCCGGGAACGCCTTCGAGCAGCACGTGCCCCCGGCACAGCAGCGCGATGACCAGGCCGGTGACGACGGAGTCCTGCCCCACCACGGCCTTGCCGACCTCTGCCCGGAGCGTGCCGAGCGCCTCCCGCGCGGCGTCGGCCGCCGCCCCCGCATGCCCCGGGCCCTCGTGTTCGGGGCCCTCGTGTTCGGGGCCCGCGTGTTCGGGGCCCTCGTGTTCGGGGCCCGCGTGTCCCGGAGCCGTGTGCCCCTGCGCCCCCGGTCCAGGTGTGGTCACGAGTCGCTTACCTGCCTTTCGATTGCGTCCAAGTATCCGGCCAGGGCCACGAGAGCGGCGTCGTCGGCCGGGGCCGTGCCGTACAGCGCGAACCGCACGTCCTCCATGTCCTCCCCGGTCCGTACGGCTGTCGCCGCGACGAGCTCGTCGGGGGAGGCGGTGCGGGACAGCCCGAGGCGCGGGGTGATGCGGTCGACGGCGGCCGCGCGGAGCGCGAGAGCCGCCCGGTCACGTGCCCTTCGTGCCCGGTAGAGGCGGCCGCGCCCTTCCACGGTCTCCGCGGCCCGCACGACCACCGGCAGGCGTTCTGCGACGACGGGGCCCAGCCTGCGCCCTCGCCACAGGGCGACCACGCCCACGGCGATGATGAGCTGGATGACGGCCCAGTCCACCCCCGGAGGGATGAGGGAGCCGAGGCTCTCATTTCCGGGGCCGGTGTCGATCCCGGTCTGGGGCTCCGCGGGAGGGACGAGCCAGATCAGCCGCGGCTTCGTCCCGGCCAGGTTCATCGCGAGCGCGGCGTTGCCGTCCTCGGCCAGCCGCAGGTTGCTCATGAAGGAACCGTCGCCCACCACTGTCACCGTGTGGCCGTTCGCGACATACCGGACGAGGGTCGGTTTGCCGCCAGCCGGATAGCAGCCGGTGGCTCCGGCCGGAGCCGAGAACGACGTGCCGCCCATGAAGGCGCTCCCCGCCCGGGTGGCCTCCCGCAGCGCGCAGCTCGGTTCGCGTGACCGGACGCGCGCCCCGCGGTCCTTGGGCGTGACACCGCTCGCCAGGACGTCGAGGTACGGCACGGCGCCCACGATCAGCCGGTCGCCCGGCGCGGCGGCGAGCCGGGTGGCCTCGGGGCGGCTGAGGAGGCTCGCATAGGTGATGAGGAGCTGGCTGTCCGTGCCGCTGCGGGCCAGTGCGTCCGAGGCGCTGTCCACGCGCTCGACCGTGATTCCGTGGTCCCCGAGCACCTCGGCGAGCGCCTTGCTCCCGTACACAGTGGCGTCGGCGGGGTCGGCCTCGTGGCCTTCGGTGCCCGGTGAGGACAGCAGCACCGGGACGAGCGCGGCGGCCACCACGAGCAGCCCCACCAGGAGGATCCCGCGCAGGCGTCGCCAGAGGCCACCCGCCGTGGGCGACGTGGGGACCGACCACCCGGCCCGCGCCGGGGCCTCGCTCCCGGTCTGGCTCACCGGGGTCTGGCTCACCGGGCGAGTCTGGGTGATCATGCGGGCGTCTCCAATGCGACGCGGGCGGTCTGAAGGCGCTCGTCCAGGGCGGTCAGCGTCATGTACGCCTCCCGGGTTCCGGGGGCCTCG
Organism: Planotetraspora sp. A-T 1434; assembly: GCF_025420585.1. Classification (GTDB taxonomy): domain Bacteria; phylum Actinomycetota; class Actinomycetes; order Streptosporangiales; family Streptosporangiaceae; genus JAOEGB01. The sequence goes on from NZ_JAOEGB010000001.1 coordinate 290,288, forward strand.
CCGTACGTCACATCATCGAAGATCCGGGCGGCCGACAGAAGGCCGGCGGCATGGGTGGGCAGGGCCCGCCCCGCCGCCTCCGCCAGCTCAAGGGCGGTACGGCCGGGCAGCGGGCTGACGATGGCCCGCTCCTCAAGGTCACGGGCGATCGCGCGGAGCCGCTCCTGGACGGCCCGGGTCCAGTCGCCTTCGGCGGCCAGCCGTCCGGCCTCCGCCCGATGCTCGGCGGCGGTCCGCTCCCGCCCGTCGAAGACGACGCCCTCGCCGGCTCCGCGGCCGCGCGACATCCGGCGCAGGGCCCACAGCAGGAGCGCCGCCAGGACGCCCAGGATCACGACGATGACGATGAGCGACACGACGCCGCCCGTCACGCCTGACCCCGCGTCCATGAGGTCGCCGAGGAGTTGGGTGAACCCCCGCCACAGCCGGTCGATCAGCGACTCCTGCTGGTAGCCCGACTTCAGGAGCTCGCCGGAGACCTCCCGCTGAGCCTCGTCACGTCCGATGTCGACGGGAGGATCGAGCAACCGCAGGACGAGCGTCACGGCTGCGGCCCGTCCGGAGGGGTCGGCGGGTTCCGATACGCGTCGGCGCTCCCGTGCGGCCCGGCGTTTCCAGGGGGTGCCGGGTTCCCGTGAGATCCCGCGTCCAGGGGCTGACCGGGGCTCGGGTACGGCCCGGAGGTTCCGTACTGGCCCGGGTTCCCGTAGTGGCCCGGGTTCCCGTACTGGCCCGGGTTCCCGTACGGCCCGGGGCTCTGGTAGGCGGCTCCGCCCGGGGCGGCGCCGTAGCCGGCTGATCCGGCGGCGTAGGACGGATGCCAGAGGTCGTCGACGCTCGCGTGGACCCAGCCCTGCTCCTGGTTCCGCACGGCCGCCGTCTGGAGGACCAGATCGAACGCCTCGGCCCGCATCCGGCGGTCGGCGTAGAGCAGGCCGTTCACTCCCGCCTGGATCGGATAGGTGATCATGGCACTCAGCACGCTGCCGACGGCCAGCAGGACCGCCGCGCCGACGACGGCTCCGGCCGAGCCCGTCCCGATGACGCCGAGGATCGACCCGCCGATCGAGAACGGCACCGACAGCACGGCCCCGATGATCCCGGCGAGCAGACCGGTGAGCAGGAGGATGCCGAGCACCCGCCACGAGTCGCCCTTCACCAGCCTCCACGAGCGGCGCATGGCGTCGATGACACCGCGCCGTTCGAGCACGATGGCCGGGGCCGACAGCGCGAACTTGGTGTTGAAGAACAGTACGTAAGGGATGTAGGCGACGATGAAGAGCAGAGCGAAGCCTACGACGGCCCCGACCCCGCTTCCGTTGCCGTCCCCGAGGCCGCCGGACGATCCGGCCGCGAGCACCAGGGCGATCCCCACCGCGATCGCGATCAGCAGCGGGAGCAGGAGGATGAGCCCCTGCAGCAGCACCAGCCCGAGCAGGGCCGGAATCCGAGACCTCGACAGCCGCCAGGCCTCGCCGACCGTGATGCGCCCGCCGAAGACCGACCGGCCGAGCACCCGCGTCAGGATGCCGGTGAGGATCGTCGTGGCCACGAAAGTCATGATCAGGGAGATGAGCGTGCCGAGATACTGGGCCGCGAGCCCTCCGAGCGGGAAGGTCGCGCTCGTCGCGGACTCCGGGTTGGTGATCAACCCGCCGACCGACCGCAAGTAGATCGCCTGCCCGATCGCGACCGGAAGCGTGGTGATCGCCGCGACGATCGCCGAGATCCCCAGCGTGGCCTTGGGGTTGGAGCGGATCAGCTTGATCGTGCCGTCGAGGATGTCGCCGAGGGCGAGTGGCCGCAGCGGGATGATGCCCGGCCGGGGCGCCTGCGGCGGCCGGTAGCCATATGGGGCGTACGGGCCGGGCGGGTAGGCCCCGTAGCCCGGCTGGCCGTAACCCGGCTGGCCGCCGTACTGCTGCTGACCGTGAGCCGCTCCGTAGCCCGGCTGGCCGCCGTACTGCTGCTGACCGTAGCCCTGCCCATAACCCTGGCCGTAGCCCTGCCCCGGACCCTGGCCGTCTGGCCGTCCATAGGGCTGCGCGTACGGCTGGCCGGGCGGTTGCTGCCCCTGCTGGTGGCCCTGTTGCCCGGCCTGCTGAGTGCCATGCTGTCCGGCGGGCTGGTCTCCGGGGCCCGGTTGGCCATAGGGGCTGCCGGGCCCGCCGGGAGAGGCCCACGACCCTGAGGCCCCGCCGTACGGAGGAGGCTGGTCGGCCGCCCAGCCGGGAGGCACGTCGGGAGTGGGTTCGGAGCCGTCCGTCATGCCCCAATCCTGGCATGATGTACGGCCACGTGCAGCGGGAGTGATCGAGTGGCCACGAACACTGCAAACGTCGCGCTCAGGCCGTGATCAGAAAGCAGTGAGGGATGGCCGGAAGGCCGCGTCTGAGCGCAGACTTGGACCGTGACATCACCATGGGATGCTCTGTCCAGTGGCCGTATCTGGTCAGGACATCGCGCGTTCCCCCCAGCGCGCCTAAACTGCATCCTTTGTCATGGTCGTGTATCACCTAAGTGGTGGCCACCGGTAACCTTCGGATGAACCCGTGATAAACGCCCAAATCTCCCAAACGCGTAGAACGAATGAGGGGCCATGAAAGGACGCGTGCTGGTCGTCGACGACGACGCCGCTCTCGCCGAGATGCTCGGCATCGTGTTGCGCGGGGAGGGTTTTGAGCCGTCTTTCGTGTCCGATGGCGACAAGGCGCTCGACGCGTTCCGGGACACCCGGCCGGACCTGGTTCTTCTCGACCTCATGCTTCCCGGCGCCGACGGCATCGACGTGTGCCGCCGCATCCGGGCAGAGTCCGGGGTCCCCATCGTCATGCTGACGGCGAAGAGCGACACGATCGACGTGGTGCTCGGCCTGGAGTCCGGCGCCGACGACTACATCGTCAAGCCGTTCAAGCCCAAGGAACTGGTCGCCCGCGTCCGCGCGCGGCTCCGCCGCACCGACGAGCCGACCCCCGAGATCCTCCAGATCGGCGACATCACGATCGATGTCGCCGGCCACAGCGTCAAGCGCGGCGAGGAGACCATCAACCTCACGCCGCTGGAGTTCGACCTGCTGGTCGCCCTGGCCCGCAAGCCGCGCCAGGTGTTCACCCGCGAGGTCCTCCTGGAGCAGGTGTGGGGCTACCGGCACGCGGCCGACACCCGTCTCGTGAACGTGCACGTCCAGCGGCTCCGCGCCAAGATCGAGAAGGACCCCGAGCACCCCGAGATCGTGGTGACGGTCCGCGGCGTGGGCTACAAGGCCGGTCCCGCCTAGCCTCCCGGCACGACGATGCCCGCCCCCGCGAAGACGAGGCCGCGCCGCAGGACACCGCGCCAGATCGCGCGCGGCGTCCGCAGGCGCGCCCGGCGCGGCGTGGGCACCGTGCGGCGAGTCTGGCGGCGCTCACTCCAGCTCCGGGTCGTCACGAGCACTCTGGTGCTGTCGATGGCCGTGGTCGCGGTGCTGGGCGTCTTCCTGATGCAGTCGATCGTCACCTCGGTGCTCAAGGGAAGCGAGCTGGCCGCGCTCCAGGAGTCTCGGGCCAACATCGCGACCGCGAGCGGCTATCTGGCCCCGCCGTTGGTCGAGGCGGGCGACCCGTCGCAGGACAACGGCTCGGGCGGCCAGACCGGAAACCCGGTCGAGGAGGCGGCGAACGCGCTGGTCACCAGGGCCGGGGGCCGCTACGACGTGGTCATCTTCAACGACGCGGGCGTCGGCGCCGGGCGGGCTTCGGGGAACCTCGACTACGGGAGCGTCCCCGACAGGCTGCGGGCCAAAGTCCAGGCGAGCGACGAGGAGGGCAAGCTCTGGAAGCAGCCATGCACGCTGAGGTATCTGGGGAAGAAGCGGCCCGAGGCGGGAATCGTCGTCGGCGCCCGGGTGAACGGCAGCTACGAGATCTACCACCTCTTTCCCCTGGGCGAGGAGGAGAGGACCCTCTACGCCGTCCAGCGCATGCTGATCGGGGTCGGCGTCGCCCTGGTGCTGCTGCTCGCAGCCATCGCCTACCTGGTCACCCGGCAGGTGGTCACTCCCGTACGGCTGGCACGGCAGGCCGCGGAACGGCTGGCGGCCGGGCGGCTCGAGGAGCGGCTCAGGGTCCGCGGTGAGGACGACCTCGCCCGGCTCGCCACGTCGTTCAACGAGATGGCGTCCAACCTGGCCGTGAAGATCCACCAGCTTGAGGAGCTGTCACAGGTCCAGCGGCAGTTCGTCTCCGACGTCTCCCACGAGCTGCGTACGCCGCTGACGACCGTCCGGATGGCCGCCGACCTGCTGTACGAGAGCCGGGAGGACTTCGATGCCCCCGCCGCCCGGTCGGCCGAGCTCATGCAGAACCAGCTTGAGCGGTTCGAGTCGATGCTCGCCGACCTGCTGGAGATCAGCCGGTACGACGCCGGGGCGGCGACTCTGGACGTCGAGTCCGTCGACATGCGCGACGTCGTCCTGCGCGCGGTCGGCGACTCCGAGGCACTGGCCGAACGGCAGGCCACCCGGTTCGAGCTCCGCCTGCCCAGCGAGCCGTGCATGGCCGAGGTGGACAGCCGCCGGGTCGAGCGCATCCTGCGCAACCTGCTGTTCAACGCCATCGAGCACGGCGAGGGCCGGGACATCGTCGTCACGCTCGGGGCCGACCGTGACGCGGTCGCGGTAGCCGTACGGGACCATGGGGTCGGGCTGAAGCCCGGCGAGGAGAACCTGGTCTTCGATCGCTTCTGGCGGGCGGACCCCTCGCGGGCGCGGACGATCGGCGGCACCGGCCTCGGCCTGGCCATCTCGCGCGAGGACGCCATCCTGCACGGCGGCTGGCTGCAGGCCTGGGGCCTGCCCGGAGAGGGCACCCAGTTCCGCCTGTCACTGCCCCGGGTCGCGGGCTCCGACCTGAAGGGATCGCCGCTGCCGCTGGTGCCGCCGGAGGTCGAGATGCGCCGCACCTGGCGGACCCACGTCACTCCGGCCCTCTCGCCGGTGGCCGTCGCGGTCTCCGAAGTCGGCGTGAGACTGCAGGACCACGCGGCCTCGGACATCGGCATGAGGTCGCAGGAAAGCACGGACCCGGGCGGCTTCAATGTGGACTAACAGGGCCGTCGTCGTGGGTGTCGCCCTGACCCTGGTCTCCGGCGGGTGCGCCATCGTGCCCACGAGCGGCAGCCCCCGGGCCGCCGAGGAGGACAACAGCCGGGACACGCTCAGCCAGCCGTATGTCCGCATGATCGCCGAGCGGCCCAAGAAAGACGCCTCGCCGTCGGACATCGTCAAGGGCTTCCAGTCCGCGATGGCGAGCTTCGACGACTCCAGCCTCGCGATCGCCCGGCTGTACCTCACCCCCGACTCGGCCCAGAAGTGGAACCCGGGGGAGGAGACGAGGATCTACGAGGGAAAGGTGTCGGAGAAGGCCGCCCCGGACCCCAAGGACCGGGACGCCACCGTGACGCTCAAGGGCAACGCGGTCGCCACCATCGACCCGGAGGGCCGCTACATGCCCACGTCCGGCGAGGTGGTCCAGACATTCACACTGGTCAAGGTCGAAACCCAGTGGCGGATCCTCTCGCCGCCCAACGCGCGGCTGTTGTCGGCCGACGATCTCAAGCGGGCCTACCGGAAGATCGACCTCTACTACCCTCCGGCCACCCGCGTCACCGGGCTCGTGGCCGACCGGGTGTGGGTGCCGATCGATCCCAGCTCGGGGGTCCCGGAGACGCGCGTCCGGAGGCTGCTCGGCGGCCCGACCAGGTCGATCAGAGACGCGGTGAGCAGCGCGTTCCCGAGCGGCACCGAGCTCAACCAGATCACCGTCGAGGGCGACACCGTCGTCGTGGATTTCTCCCCCGCCGTGGAGTCCGTCTCCTCTGACCGGATCGACGCGATGGAGGCGCAGCTCGCCTGGACCCTGCGGGATCTGGTGACGGGCAGGACCATCGAGATCCGGGTCAACGGGGAGCCGTTCCGAGGGTCCGGGCTGCGGTTCAAGCCGACGGACTACGCCCAGTTCGACCCGGATGTGCTGCCCGCCAAGCCGCAGGCGTACTACATGCAGGGCGGCAAGTTCCACTGGGTGAAGGACAACGGCGGAGGCGACCTGGTCCTCGGCGCGGCGGGTGAGCAGGCCACGAAGTTCTCCTTCCCGGCGGTGTCGGGCGAGTTCCCGGCCAGGGTCGCGGCGCTGGTCAACGGCAACGGCGTGTACGTCGCGGACATGGCCGGCGGCAGCCAGTGGCAGCGCTGGATCGCCGGCAAGGGCCTCACACCGCCCTCATGGGACCGCTACCGCTACGTCTGGTCCGCCGAGCGGGCGGACAACGAGACGCGAGTGTGGCAGGCGTACGAAGGCCAGGCGCGTCGCGTCATCATCCCGGCGGATCTCGCGACGGGCCGCATCATCGCCCTGCGGGTGTCCCGTGACGGCGCCCGGATCGCGATGAAGACGGACAGCGGCCTCGGCGCCGAGGTCAAGATCGGCACCATCGTCAGGGTCGGCCAGCAGGCGAGGATCGACAACGTCCAGACGCTCGTCGGGCCCGACAGCGGGCAGGACATCGTGGACATCGCCTGGCAGAACTCCGCCGAGCTGCTTGTCCTCTCCAAGGGCAAGGGCGGCCAGCAGCTGGCCAAGTGGTCCGTCATGGAGGGCATGGCGGCCGACACGGTCATCAGGCTGGACCCGCAGACCAAGATCGACTCGATCGTCGGCGCGCCCGACCACGTCCTCGCCGACGGCGACGGCGAGGTGCGGACCTACAGCGTCGAGAAGAGGGCCTGGACGGCGCTGGAAAAGGACGGCGCCACCACCCCCGTCTACCCTCTCGGCTGACCCCTCCCGAGCCCGGCCGCCGCCACGCAGGCCCCCGGCGCGGCTTCGGCTGCGCCCTCGCGCCCCGTCGCTTCAGCCCGCTCTGCTCGGGACGCTTCGGCGGCGGCTGTTCTGTCGGTGGGGGCTGGCATGGTGGGCACGTGCTGGGGGCGCTTCTCGATCTGATCCTTCCGCCGAGCTGCGCCGGATGCGGCGAGCCGGGGTCCGTGGCCTGTTCCTCCTGTACGGCGGAGCTCATGTGGGATCCGGCTCCGCGCCCGCCCGATCCACCGCCACCGGGCCTGCCGGAATGCTGGTCGGCGACCGGCTACGACGGCGCGGCCCGCCGCATGATCCTCGCCTACAAGGAGCGCGGCCGTACGGCTCTCGCGCCTCTCCTGGGGGACTGCCTGGCGGGGGTGGCGGCCGCGGCTCTCGACGGGTGGGCCGGTCCCGTCGCGCTCGTCCCCGTGCCGAGCGCCCGTGTGGCCTCACGGAGGCGCGGCCACGATCACGTCCGGGTGGTCGCGGCGGCGGCCGCCGGGAGACTGCGCGAGCGGGGCATGCGGGTTTCCCTTCTCCCGGCCCTCCGGCAGGCGAGGCGGGTGGCCGACCAGGCGGGGCTCAGCTCCACTCAGCGTGCCGCCAACCTGTCCGGCGCCTTCCAGGTCGGAAGCGGCCGTCCGGGGCTGCGCCGTCCTCCTCAGGGCCGTCCAGCGGCCGTCGTGCTGGTCGACGACGTCGTCACCACGGGCGCCACGCTGGCGGAGGCGGCCCGGGTGCTGCGCGCCGCCGGCGCGCAGGTGCCCTTCGCGGTCACCGTGGCCGCTACACGGAGAAAAGCGGCGACCAGGAAACCGGCGGCACAAGCCGCGACACGCCGGGAATGGTCAAATTCCGGACCATGACGCAGAGTAAAGATGGGCCCAAATCCCGACCTGACCGGCAGGACACATGTCTGTGCCGACGTCGCGGCGAACGCCCTGTTCACAGGAGACGAGAACCCCCGGCTCCGGGGGAATTCGCAATGGCGGGCCCCCTTCCGGGCCGACCGGAATCTCACTCGAACGTCACGCAAAGTGATCGTTTCATCGATCTCCTGGCTGACATTCGGTCCGCCAAGGACTAGCGTTCAGACATGGCACCCGTTCGGGTCCGTGGTTGCGCCGGACCGCCCCCCGACAGGGGATCGGTCTGGCTAGCCGATGCCAGCCGCAGGCGAAACGGCCCACGTAAGGCGACTCTTGGTCGACCGATCACGGTGCGGCTTAGAGGTAAGTCCTGCCCTCCCGGGGGTCCAGATGTCCCCCGCCAGAGGAGAAGGGCAGTAGTGGCAAGTGAGCCGCGAACCCCTCAGCAGGCGGATGTGGGGACGAAGACCAGGTCGGCCGGACGGGTGCTTCCAAGCGCCGTGCACCACAGTCGAGATGCGAAGGGGGGGCTTTGCGTGGACATCATCGTCAAGGGACGGCACACCGGAGTGAGTGACCGATTCCGTGATCATGTGGCTACCAAGCTGGCCAGAATCGAACGACTGGACAACAAGCTCATCCGAGTGGATGTGGAGGTCTCCAAGGAACCCAACCACCGGCTGAGCGGCCAGCGGGAACGGGTGGAGCTGACCATCCACTCGCGCGGGCCCGCGATCAGGGCGGAGGCGTCGGCGGACGACCGGTTCTCCGCACTGGACATCGCGCTCGGCAAGCTGGAGGAGCGCCTCCGGCGGCTCAGCGACCGGCGCAAGATCCATCACGGGAAGAACTGCCCTCCGTCGGTCGCCGAGCTCACCGCCGTGACCGGCGACAGCCAGGTGGCCGTGGAGCCCCAGTGGGCGCCCGAGCCCGAGCCGGTCCCCGCGATCGAGATCGAGATCACCGAAGAGCGGAACGAGTACGCGGAGTCGTCCATCGTTCCGATCGAGATGGACGGCGACGGGCCGCTCGTCGTCCGCGAGAAGTTCCACCCGGCCGACCCTATGACGATTGATCAGGCCCTCCTCGAGATGGAGCTTGTGGGCCACGACTTCTACCTGTTCCGTGACAAGGAAGGCGGGCAGCCCTGCGTCGTCTACCGGCGGCGCGGCTACCACTACGGCCTTCTGAGACTGGTCGAGAGCTAGCCACTCGTTCGCGTCCGGCTGATGACGCCCTGCCGGGCGCGGTCCGGAGAGCGCCCCGCTATGCGGGTGCTCCATCCGCGTTCGCCGGCCGGAGGTTCCGCTCCGGCCTCTTCCTCCGCCTCGCGACGCGTTCATCCGGATCCGCGCCCTGACGGGCACTCGTTCGCCGGACCGTCCTCAGCCGTTCTCGTGGCGCGCGACCCGTGGCTAAACCACGGGTCCGCGCGTTCCGTTGCGACGAAGATCCTCTTCCACCCCGGAACCGTGTAATGATGGCGATCCAGCGTCCTTGGCCCCCGCAAGGAGGTTCCGTGACCCGACCCGACGAAGCGGCCCGAGCATCTGGTCGCTGCGAGCCGATCCGCGTGCTGATCGTTGACGATCATGCGCTGATCCGCCGCAGCCTGGAGCTGGCACTGGCCGCGGAGCCGGACATCGAGGTGGTAGGTGAGGCCAGCGACGGTCAGGAAGCGGTCGGCCTCGCCGATCGTCTCCTGCCGGACGTGGTCCTGATGGACGTACGGATGCCGAGGCAGGACGGAATCGAGGCGACCCGGAGCATCAAGGAGTCGGTCCCGAGCACCCGGATCATCATGCTGACGGTCAGCGACGAGGAGGAGGACCTCTTCGAGGCGATCAAGGCCGGTGCCACGGGATACCTGCTCAAGGACGTCCAGATCGACGAGGTCCCCGACGCCGTCCGCGGCGTCCACGAGGGCCAGTCCCTCATCAACCCCGCGATGGCGGCCAAGCTGATCAACGAGTTCGCGAACATGAGCCGCAAGGAGGCCGAACGGCCGCCGCAGCTGCCCGTTCCGCGGCTGACCGAGCGCGAGATGGAGGTCCTCCGTCTCGTCGCCAAGGGGATGAACAACCGCGAGATCGCCAAGGACCTGTTCATCTCCGAGAACACGGTGAAGAACCACGTCCGCAACATCCTGGAGAAGCTCCAGTTGCACTCCCGCATGGAGGCCGTGGTCTACGCCGTACGGGAACGCCTGCTGGAGATCACCTAGGGGTTCTCCGGAGAGCGGCGGGGGCTCACCGTCCGGCCAGTGCGGCGCGGAGCGCCGACTCCAGGCCCGGTGCCCCGTCGGGTGCCGTCACGCGCTCGACGCGGACATCGGTGCAGCCGACCCAGCTCGCGGCCTCCCACAGCGCGTCCCGCATGCCGTGGACGGCGCTCGTACGGCTGCCGCCCGGCTCGAAACCGACCTGGCGGGCGACCAGGGTGGTGCCCTCCCGAGCCGGATCGACCCGGCCGATGATCCTGCCGCCGGCGAGCACCGGCATCGCGAAGTAGCCGTGGATCCGCTTGTCCTTCGGCACGTACGCCTCCAGGCGGTGGCTCAGGCCGAAGATCCGCTCCGTCCGGGCGCGCTCCCAGATGAGTGAGTCGAAGGGTGACAGCAGCGTCGTGCGGTGGCGGCCGCGGGGCTCGGTCTCCAGCGCCGCGGGGTCTGCCCAGGCGTTCGGCGTTCCGGAGGCGGTCACGCCCCGCCGTGCGCGCGGTAAGGGCCAGCCGGAGACGTGGACCGGCACGAGTCCGGCGGCCCCACTCAGGAGGGCGTCGTCGAGCAGGGCGGCCTGCTTACCCTTCACGCGGGTGAAGTCGACCAGGTCGGCCCTGGTCGCCACGCCGAGAGACCGGCCGGCGATCCGGGTCAGGCCCGCCACGCCCTCGGCGTCGGACAGGTCCTCGGCGAGAAGCTCCGGGGGGACGACCCGTTCGGCCAGGTCGTAGACGCGCCGCCAGCCGACCCGGCGGGTGCAGACGACCTCGCCGATGTCGAGCAGGAACTCGATCGCGATCTTCGAGTCGGACCAGTCCCACCAGGGCCCGCCATTCTTGCTGCCCCCGATGTCGGCGGTGGTGAGCGGGCCGTCCGCCCGCACGTGCTCCAGGACCTTGTCCACCGTGGGCGGCACCTCGTGCCAGCGGAACCTGCGGTCCCGGTAGGCCCGGCGGCGGAAGCCGTACAGGGGCCAGTGCTCCAGGGGAAGGATGCAGGCGGCGTGACACCAGTACTCGAACGCCACGGGCGGGTTGTGCCAGTAGGCCCGCTCCACCGTGGCCCTGCCGACCTGCCCGAGCCTGGCGTAGGCGACCAGCTCGTGGGAGCGCGCGAGCACGGAGATGGTGTCGAGTTGCACGGCGCCCACGCGCCGGAGCATGGCCGGCACGCCGCCACTCCGCGCGCCGGACCCGAGAAAGCCCTGAGCCCGCAGCACGATCCGGCGGGCCTCGTCGGCGGTGAGATCGGTCAGGCCGGTCGGGTTGACCGGGTTGGCCGTGTCGCTCAGGGGGTCGCTCAGGGGGTCGCTCAGATGGTCGGTCAGGTGGTCGGTCACAGCCAGAGATGCTAGACGGCGTGACCGACAAACCCCTTCGACCGAAAACCTCTACGACGGTGCGCGGAGGGCTCTCCGGCGCTCAGGACCGCCTGAGGACGTGGTGGTGCTCGAACGGCGAGTGGTGCTCCATCGCGGGGATCTCGCGGGGGGCGTCCACGATCACGTCCGAGAAGATGTCGAAGGCGAGGGCGAGGATCCCGCCGACGGCGCAGATCCCGGCGCCCACCCAGAAGACGAACCAGTTGGGGCCGGCCGTCAGGGCCACGCCTCCGACGACGAAGCCGATCAGGATGGTGGTGACAGCCAGCCAGGATTTGGCGCTTCCTCCGTGGCTGCCTTGGTGTGCGCTCTGTGCCATACCCCGTTTTCTACCTGATGGGCCAGGTGGTCCGTACATCGGGGGAACCTCAAGCGGCCATTTCCCGTTATAAGCAAGGCGATTAGCACGCGCTCGGGGACGCGCCGCTCCGGCCGATTGCCGGTGGCTGTGTCTGGTGATGGAACGGCCTACGATGGCAACGGGGAAGTATGTCTCGTCCTCACACCCCGGTGGATCCGCCGGGGTAGACCTGCGAGGAGCTTTACAAAAGTGGCAGCCATTCTCGACAAGATCCTTCGCGCCGGCGAAGGCAAGACTCTGCGTAAGCTCAAGCGCATCGCCGAGCAGGTCAACTCCGTCGAAGAGGACTTCAAGAGCCTGTCCGACTCCGAGCTTCGCGCGCTCACGGCCGAGTACAAGCAGCGTCATGCCGACGGGGAGTCCCTCGACGACCTGATGCCGGAGGCGTTCGCGACCGTTCGGGAGGCCGCCCGCCGGGTCCTCGGGCAGCGTCACTTCGACGTGCAGATCATGGGCGGCGCCAACCTCCACATGGGCAACATCTCGGAGATGCGCACCGGTGAGGGCAAGACGCTCACCTGTACGCTGCCGGCCTACCTCAACGCCATCTCGGGCAGGGGCGTCCACGTCGTCACGGTCAACGACTACCTGGCCAAGCGCGACGCCGACACGATGGGCCGCGTTCACCGCTTCCTCGGTCTCGAGGTCGGCGTGATCCTGGCCAACATGCCGCCCGAGGAGCGCCGGAAGCAGTACAACGCGGACATCACCTACGGCACGAACAACGAGTTCGGCTTCGACTACCTGCGTGACAACATGGCGTGGTCCATGGAGGAGTGCGTCCAGCGCGGCCACAACTTCGCCGTCGTCGACGAGGTCGACTCCATCCTCATCGACGAGGCCCGCACCCCGCTGATCATCTCCGGCCCCGGCGAGCAGTCCGGCAAGTGGTACGCCGAGTTCGCCAAGATCGTGCCCCGGCTCCGGCGCGGCGTCGAGGGCAAGGACGGCGAGGAGAGCACCGGCGACTACGTCGTGGACGAGAAGAAGCGCACGGTCGGCATCCTCGAGGCCGGCGTCGAGCGCGTCGAGGACTGGCTGGGCGTCGACAACCTCTACAAGCCGGAGCACACCCACCTGGTGCAGTTCCTGAACAACGCCCTCAAGGCCAAGGAGCTGTTCAAGAAGGACAAGGACTACATCGTCGTCGACGGCGAGGTCCTGATCGTCGACGAGTTCACCGGGCGTGTGCTGCACGGCCGCCGCTACAACGAGGGCATGCACCAGGCCATCGAGGCCAAGGAAGGCGTGAAGGTCAAGGACGAGAACCAGACTCTCGCCACCATCACCCTGCAGAACTACTTCCGCCTCTACGAGAAGCTCGCCGGCATGACCGGTACGGCCGCCACCGAGGCGAACGAGTTCCACCAGACCTACAAGCTCGGCGTCGTCCCGATCCCGACCAACCGTCCGATGATCCGCAGGGACCAGGCGGACGTGGTCTACAAGACCGAGGACGCCAAGTTCCAGGCGTGCGTCGACGACATCAAGGAGCGCTACGAGAAGGGCCAGCCGGTCCTGGTCGGCACCACGAGCGTCGAGAAGTCCGAGAAGCTCTCCCGGATGCTCAAGCGCCAGGGTGTGCCCCACGAGGTGCTGAACGCCAAGAACCACGCCCGCGAGGCCGCGATCATCGCCGAGGCGGGCCGCAAGCACGCCGTGACGGTCGCGACCAACATGGCCGGCCGAGGCACCGACATCATGCTCGGCGGCAACCCCGAGTTCCGGGCCGACCTGGAGCTGCAGCAGCGCGGCCTGTCCCCCTCCGAGACGCCGGAGGAGTACGAGAAGGCCTGGCCCGAGGCCCTGGAGAAGGCCAAGGAGGCCGTCAAGGCCGAGCACGAGGAGGTCGTCGAGCTCGGCGGTCTGTACGTGCTGGGCACCGAGCGGCACGAATCCCGCCGCATCGACAACCAGCTGCGCGGCCGTTCCGGCCGTCAGGGCGACCCCGGCGAGTCCCGGTTCTACCTGTCCCTCGAGGACGACCTGATGCGGCTGTTCAACTCGGCCAGGGTCGAGACGATCATGACGCGGCTCAACATCCCGGACGACGTGCCGATCGAGTCCGGCATCGTGTCGAAGGCCATCGCCTCCGCGCAGCACCAGGTCGAGCAGCAGAACTTCGAGATCCGGAAGAACGTCCTCAAGTACGACGAGGTCATGAACCGGCAGCGCAAGGTCATCTACGGCGAGCGCCTGCGCGTGCTGGAGGGCGCCGACCTGCACGAGCAGGTCCGCGGCTTCGTCACCGACGTCATCGACGACTACGTCAAGGCGGCGACGGCGGAGGGCTTCGCCGAGGAGTGGGACCTCGACAAGCTGTGGAAGGCGTTCGGCCAGCTCTACCCGATCTCGCTGACGGTGGACCAGCTGGTCGAGGAGGTCGGCGGGGACAAGGAGGACCTGTCCGCCCAGTTGCTCGGCGAGAAGATCAAGGAGGACGCGCTCCGCGCCTATGACCAGCGCGAGGAGGAGCTCGGCTCCGAGGCCATGCGCGAGCTGGAGCGCCGGGTCATCCTCTCGGTGCTCGACCGCAAGTGGCGTGAGCACCTCTACGAGATGGACTACCTCCAGGAGGGCATCGGCATGCGCGCCTATGCCCAGAAGGACCCGCTGATCGAGTACCAGCGCGAGGGCTTCGAGATGTTCTCCGCGATGCTCGACGGCATCAAGGAGGAGTCGGTCGGCTACCTGTTCAACCTCGAGGTCGAGGTGCAGGCCAACCCGATCGTGGAGGAGAACGCCGAGGTCGACGCGGCGGTCGCGGAGACCGGCTCGATCATCGCCCGGGCGCTGCGCCAGCCGGCCAGGCCGACCGAGATGGTCTACACCGCGCCGGGCGAGAGCGGCGACGTCGAGGTCAGCCGGGTCCGGTCCACTCCGGAGCAGCGGGCGGCCTACGGCAACGTCGAGCGCAACGCCCCCTGCCCGTGTGGCTCGGGCAAGAAGTACAAGCGCTGCCACGGCGACCCCCGCAACGCCGACGCGTGACAAGTGACGGTGATGAAACCCCCGCCGGGAGCTGCCCGGCGGGGGTTTCCCGTCTCGGCACGCGGCCGTCCAGTGCCGGCCTGGAGCGCGTGCTCCTGTGACCGGCGAAGTTTCGGCCTCTGCGAGGCGTCCAGCTGTCGGCTCGGGGCCGTGCTCACGAGTCCGGGCGGGGTGTGTGGGAGCGGGCCGAGCGCGGCTGCCCTCTCACATGCGCCCTATGCCGTCTCGAACTCGGTGACCAGCCACTGCACGCCGTACCGTTCGAGGCGCAGGGCGAGCACGCGGCTGCGCGTGCCGCAGTGGACCAGCAGGCACATCTCGACCACGCCCGCGCGCGGCTGCTGGACGTGGGGGAGGCCGACCAGCGGCGGACGCTGGGTCTCGATCATCCTTCCGGCCCGGATCAGCTCCCGGTAGGCCCGCTCGGACAGCCGGTCCTGGACGGTCTCCGGTGGCCGGCGTCCGCAGAGGATCTCGGCCACCGCCTGGCCCAGGCCGCGCAGCCGCCGCTCGTCGGGGAGCGACCCGGGGGGCGCGATGATGATCGATCCCCTGGGGGCCGCCGTGCCGTTCTCGCCGGGATCCCGGGCCAGGGCGAGCGAGCCGTACGTTCTGGGCGTGGCGCCCCTGACCTCCGGCTCATCGTCGTACGGAGGCTCCGCCGAGGGGACGGACACGAGCCGGGGCAGGGGGATCGGCTTGGGCATCGGGACTCCGTTGTCGTCGTCTGTCGTGGTCGGACCTGACGACTAATAGAGGTTCCGGGCGCGCGGCCTGATACAGCCGTCGCCAACTTTGCCGATCCCCGGGCCACTATGAGCGAATTCGCGGGGGAACATTCTCTTCGGTTGGTGCGGACCAGGGGATGACGAGACTGTTTCCGGCGCGTAATTGTCATGATTATCGGCGGCCGGAATTGTGGGGAAAGACGGCAGGGGCGCCCGGGATGACCGGACGCCCCTGCTCGTGAGATGGGGTGCTGTTAAAGGTCAGACGTGGCTGCGTGGCGATTCGATGCTTTCGCCGGAGTCCACGTCGGGCTCCGGCTCGCGGCCGGGGGTCATGATGTTCAGCCTCTTGATCAGGAAGCTGAAGACCGCGTAATACACGAAGAAGTAGATGACGCCGATCAGCATGATCAGCAGGAAGTTGTGCGTGTTTCCCTTGGTCGCGTTGAGCCCGGCGTCGATGACACCCGCGGAGAACCCGAAGCCGAGCCGCCCGTCGAGCGCCGCGACGAGGGCCATGGAGATGCCGGTGAGGAGCGCGTGCACGACGAACAGCACCGGGGCCACGAAGATGAACGCGAACTCGATCGGCTCGGTGATGCCGGTGACGAACGAGATCAGCGCCGAGGAGATCATGATCGAGCCGACGGCCCCGCGACGGTGCGGCGGGGCGGCCCGCCAGATGGCGAGGGCGGCGGCCGGCAGGCCGAACATCATGACGGGGAAGAAGCCCGCCATGAACGCGCCCGCGCCGTCCTGCCCCGCGAAGTAGCAGTTGAGGTCGCCCGCCGCGTGAACCGCTGGGCAATCCGGCACGGTGAACCAGACGATCGAGTTGACGAAGTGGTGCAGGCCGAAGGGGATCAGCGCCCGGTTGACCACGCCGTAGATTCCCGCGCCCACCGTGGAGTTGTGGGCCAGCCAGTCACCGAAGGTCGTGAGGCCCTGGCCGATCGGCGGCCAGATCAGGCCGAACAGCACGGCGAGGATGAGGGCGGCCAGCGCGGTGAGGATGGGCACGAACCGGCGGCCACCGAAGAACGCCAGCCACGCGGGCAGCTTCGTCCGGTAGTACCGCTGCCACAGCAGCGCCGCGACGAGGCCGATCAGGATGCCCCCCAGCACGCCCGTGGGGTTGGCGGAAGCGAGGTTGAGCACCTCGTTGGGCTTCCCGTCCGCCCCGACGACGTTCTGCGCCACCTTCTTGTGCACGGCCAGGTCCGCCGACGCGTCGAAGAACATCAGATGCGTGACCCGGTCCCACACGAGATATCCGACGACGGCGGCGAGCGCGGTCGAGCCGTCGGAGCGGCGGGCGAACCCGACGGCCACGCCGACCGCGAACAGCAGCGGCAGGGCGGCGAAAAGCGCGTCTCCGGCGCCGCCGACGATCTGCGCGATCTTGTCCAGCGTCGCGTTGTCCGTACGGCCCAGCAGGTCGTCCTGGCCGACGCGGAGAAGAATGGCCGCGGCGGGCAGCGCCGCGATGGGAAGCATGAGGGAGCGGCCGATGCGGGACAGCACGGCCATCGCCGGGGACTGCTGTCCGGGAGCGGCGGGCAGACCCGCGTCGGCGGACGTGGAACTCATTTCGTTTCCTCCAGGGAGGGGGGATACGGGAGGAGACCGCTAGGAGCGTCTGGTCGGAATCTCGAGAAGAGTCCGGAGCTGGTAGCGGTCGGCGCGATACGTGGAGACCCCGAGTTCGGCGCACACCCCTCCGGCGAAGGACCGGCGCTGCAGCAGCAGGACGGCCCCGCCACGGGGCAGCTTGAGCAGGTCGGCGTCGCCTGGATCGGCGATGCCGCCGTCGATGGTGAGCTCCCCGCCGTCCAGCACGAGGCCGTATCGGGACTCGAGCAGGGCGTACAGAGATAGGCCGGTCAGGTCATAGGCATCGAGATCGGGAGCGAGCACGACCGGGATGTGGGCGCGCTCGATGCTCAGCGGTTCCCCGTCCGCTGTGCGCAACCGCTCGATGAAGTGCACGGCGTCCCCAGGCTGTATACCGAGTTCCCGTGCGAGATGGGCGCTGGCCCGGACCACTCGCCGGTCCAGGTCACGGGAGCCCGGCTCCATGCCGCGCGCCCGCATGTCATCGCTGAAAGAGGTGAGCTGGAGGGCCAGTTCGATCTTCGGACGCGCGACGAACGTGCCCTTGCCGGGGACCCGGTGCAGGCGGCCCTCGGACACAAGGTGGTCCACGGCCTGACGTACTGTCATCCGTGACAGGCCGAAGCGCTGGCACAGCTCGCGTTCCGAGGGGATCGCCGCACCGATCGGCAGCTCGTTGCTCTCGATGAGGTCGAGCAGAATCTCCCGAAGCTGGAAGTACTTCGGCACCGGGCTGTCCGGATCGATCTGGGCCACTGATCCCTCCCCTCTCGATCTGATCAGACGAATAAGTTATGGTTCGTACTGGTCTAGTCCGGACTAGACCACAGCCCAGAAATGTGTGTCAATCTGTGGGCCGGCGTCGGATCGGTAACGGCCCTCTCCCTCTCGCCACCAAGGATGAGCACCGGATGACGACCAAGATGCGCAGCGAGATCGCCGAGCAGCCGGCCGCGCTGCGGGCGACGCTGGACGCCCTGCTTCCTCGAACCGGGGAGGTAGAGGAGCTCGCGCGGGACACCCGTCAACTGCTGTTCATCGCGCGCGGCACCTCTGACAACGCGGCGGTGTACGGCCGCTACCTGATCGAGGCGCGGGCGGGCCGCCTGTCGGCGCTCGCCGCCCCCTCGATCGCCACGACGTACCGGCGCAGGCTCGACCTCGACGGCGTGCTGGCCGTGGGCCTGTCCCAGTCCGGCCGCACCGAGGAGATCGTCGAGACCCTGCAGTGGGCGAAGGACTGCGGCGCGAAGACCGTGGCCATCACCAACGGCGGCGAGCAGTCGCCGCTGGCCCTGGCCGCCGACCTCGCCCTGTGCACCCTCGCCGGCGAGGAGAAGGCCGTCCCGGCGACCAAGACGTACACCACGCAGCTGGCGGCGCTCGCCGTGCTCGCGCTCGGCCTCGGCGCCGACGTGGACCGCGACGACCTCCAGCGGGTGCCGGACGCGGTGGAGAAGCTCATCTCCGACCCCGGTGACCTGGACGCGATCGTCGAGGGCCTCGCCGACAAGCCCGGCGTGGTCGTGTCCGGCCGCGGCCTGGCGTTCTCGACCGCGCTGGAGATCGCGCTCAAGCTCAAGGAGGCGTGCTACCTGCACGCCATGGGCCTGTCGTACGCCGACCTGCTGCACGGCCCGATCGCGGTCGTGGACGAGGACACCCCGGCGATCCTCGTCGCGGCGGGCGAGGGCCCGACGCTGGCGGGCACGGTCTCGCTGGCGCAGCGGGTGACCGGCGCGGGCGCGTCGGCCTTCGGCGTCGGCGGCGGAACCGAGCTGGCCGCCGCCTCCACGGCCGCGCTCAACGGACCCGACCTGCCCGAGTGGGTGGCCCCCCTTGGGCTCATCGTTCCCGGGCAGTTGCTCACCGAGGCGCTCGCCCGCAGGCTCGGTATCGACCCGGACGCCCCCCGTGGTCTGAACAAGGTCACTCAGACCGACTGAATGGAGAACCCCCATGGCTGCGGACGCCGAGGCGATCATCGCCGGGCTCGGTGGTGCTGACAACATCATCGAGATCGAGCCGTGCATCACACGGTTGCGCACCGAGGTGCACGACGCCTCGAAGGTGGACCAGGCCGCCCTCAAGGCCGCCGGCGCCCACGGGGTGATGGCGGCCGGCAATGTCGTGCAGGTCGTGGTGGGTCCGGAGGCCGACACGATCGCCAGTGACATCGAGGACATCATCGGCTGACGCCTGTGCGTGCGGCTCACGCCGGCTGCCCGGTCCACGGGCCTGTGCCGGCGTGGGACCGCCCGCAAAGGGCGAACCCCGCATCGGCTCCGCGCTTCGCAGGCGGGCCGGCGCCGGGTGCCGGGATGTCACACGCGAACCCCCCGCCGGCACCAGCTCGACGACGCGTCGGCGGAAGCTCGGCGGGCGCCTCGACGGACGCTTCGACGGGATGCCGGATGGGATCTCAGGGAAGGGCGCTTCATTGACGACTGTTCTCGCCCCGGTCGCGGGGACGGTGATCGGCCTCGCGGCCGTGCCGGATCCGGTGTTCTCGCAGGCCATGGTGGGCCCGGGAACGGCGATCGACCCCGCCCGCGAGCCCCTTGAGGCCGTGGCCCCCGTCGGCGGCACCATCATCAAGCTGCATCCGCACGCCTACGTCGTCGTCGGGGACGACGGCAGGGGGGTCCTCGTGCATCTCGGCATCGACACGGTCCAGCTCAAGGGCGAGGGCTTCCGGCTGCTCGCGGCCGAGGGCGACCACGTCGAGGCCGGCCAGCCCGTGGTGGCCTGGAACCCGGCGAGCGTCGAGGCGGGCGGCCGGTCACCGGTCTGCCCCGTAGTGGCGCTCGACGCCTCCGCCGATGCCGTTCACGTCCTCGCGGAGGGTTCCGTGAGCGCCGGCGACGAGCTATTCCAGTGGGCGTGATGGAGGCCGCGCTCTTCGACCTGGACGGCACGCTGATCAACACCGAGCCGCGGAGCCTGGCCCTGTGGCGCATGCTGCTGGAGAACCACGACATCCCTCACGACGAGGACCTGCTGCGGCGCTTCATGGGCCGCCGCAGCTCCGACGTCCTGCCCGAGCTGTTCCCGGACGCCGACAGTGAGGCGCTGATCGCCGAGGTTCGCTCCTACTACGACCGTCCCGGCCTGCCCGACATCCTGCCGGTTCCGGGTGCGGCCGACCTGGTCCGGCGGGTGGTGGAGACCGGCTCGCCGGTCGCGCTGGTCACCTCGGCCCATCGCAGCTGGGCCCTGGACCGGCTCGAGGAGGTGGGCGTCGCCCATCTGGTCCAGACCATTGTGACGGCCGAGGACGTGGCGGTGGGCAAGCCCGACCCCGCGGGTTTCCTGACGGCCGCCGACCGGCTCGGGGTCGAACCCGTCCGCTGTGTGGCGTTCGAGGACTCCCTCGCCGGGATCGCCGCCGCCCGGGCGGCGGGTATGACGTGTGTCGGAGTGGCGACCACGCATCATCCCGATGAACTTTCCCATGCAGACCTGGTGATAGCCGATCTGTCGGGTATTGATTGGCCTTTGACCGAGATATAGGTGGTCTGGACCGCCTGCAGCAGGAGGAGGAATCGTGGCCGAACGCAAGGTCAGCGTGGCATCCGAGGTCGGGCTGCACGCCCGCCCGGCGGCGACGTTCGTGCAGACCGCGGCCAAGGCGCCCTTCGACGTGACCATCGCGAAGGCGGGGGGCCAGCCGGTGAACGCGAAGAGCATCCTGTCGGTGCTCGCCCTCGACGTCCGTCAGGGGGAGTCCATCGTCATCACCGCCGAGGGCGAGGGCGCCGAAGATCTCCTCGACCAGCTCGCCGAGATCGCGTCGGCGTCCTGACGCCCGTGGACGAGGACGACACCGAGACGGGGCGGCTGCTCGCGGGCACGGGGGTCAGCCCCGGAGCGGGGTACGGCCCGGCGTATCTCGTCGTGGGGAACATCCCCGAGCCTGACAAGGACTCCCGGCACGACGGCGACGCCGGGGCCGAGCGGGACCGGGCCGAGCGGGCGCTGGAGCAGGTGGCCGCCGACCTGGAGGCGCGAGGCGTCC
This sequence comes from Planotetraspora sp. A-T 1434, assembly GCF_025420585.1. GTDB lineage: Bacteria > Actinomycetota > Actinomycetes > Streptosporangiales > Streptosporangiaceae > JAOEGB01. The sequence continues at coordinate 311,310 of NZ_JAOEGB010000001.1, forward strand.
AGGCGGGGGGCGAGGCCGAGGAGGTGCTCGGCGCGCAGGCCATGATGGCCCGTGACCCGGGGCTCGCGGGCGAGGTCGCCGCGCTCGTCGACCAGGGCGCCGCAGCCTCGAGAGCCGTCTTCGACGCTTTCAAGAAATATCGGGATCTGCTCGCTGCTGCCGGGGGTTATCTCGGCGAGCGCGTCGCCGACCTCGACGACATCCGCGACCGCGCGATCGCCGTGCTCACCGGCCTGCCGATGCCGGGCGTGCCCACCACGGCCGCCGAGCCGTACGTGCTGGTCGCCCGTGATCTCGCCCCCGCCGACACCGCTCTGCTGACCAGGGACGTCGTCGCCGCCTTCGTGACAGAGCAGGGCGGCCCGACCAGCCACACGGCCATCCTCGCCCGCTCGATGGGCGTGCCGGCCGTCGTCGGCTGCGTGGCCGCGACCGCGATCCCGCCGGGCACGCCCGTGCTGGTCGACGGGGCCTCCGGTGACGTACGGCTCTCGCCCTCGGAAGAAGAGGTCGCCGAAGCCCGCGCCGCCGACCAGGCCAGGCGGGCCGTGCTCTCGGCCACGACCGGTCCCGGCGCCACCGCCGACGGCCATGCCGTACCGCTGCTCGCCAACATCGGCGGCCCGCGCGACCTCGACGCCGCGCTCGCGGCCGGGGCCGAGGGCGTTGGCCTCTACCGCACGGAGTTCCTCTTCCTCGACCGGGAGACCGCCCCTTCGGCCGAGGAGCAGGAGAAGGCCTACCGGGCCGTGTTCGAGGCGTTCCCCGGCGGGAGGGTCATCGTCAGGACGCTCGACGCGGGCGCCGACAAGCCACTGGCCTTCCTGCCGCCTCCCGAAGAGGAGCCCAACCCGGCTCTCGGCGAGCGTGGCGTTCGTATGTTCCGGCGATATCCGGACATCATGGCCGCCCAGCTCGGCGCGCTGGGCCGTGCCGTGGCAGGTACGTCGGCGAAGGCCCAGGTCATGGCCCCGATGGTGGCGACCGTCGAAGAGGCGGCGTGGTTCGCGGAGGCCTGCCGTACGGCGGGGCTGTCCAGCGCCGGGATCATGATCGAAGTGCCCTCGGCGGCGCTCCGGGCCGCGGACCTGATCGAGGCCGTCGACTTCTTCTCGATCGGCACGAACGACCTCACGCAATATGCGCTGGCCGCCGATCGCCAGGTCAGCGCCGTCTCCGAGCTCCAGGACCCCTGGCAGCCCGCTGTGCTCGACCTCATCGCACTGGCGGCCTCGGCCGCCACGGCCGCGGGCAAGGGCTGCGGGGTCTGCGGCGAGGCGGCGGCGGACCCGGTCCTCGCCTGTGTGCTCGTCGGCTTGGGCGTGACCTCGCTCTCCATGGCGTCTCCCGCGTTGCCGTGGGTCCGCGCCGCGCTCGGACGGCACACACTGGACCAGTGCCGGACGGCCGCCGCCGCGGCACGGTCGGAGACGTCGGCGGGCGTGGCGAAGGCCGCCGCGAGGGCCGAGCTTCCCGGCCTCGGAGCGCTCGCGCTGTGAGGCACCGCAGATGCTGTGGAGCTTTGGCAGCGAACGGTCCGCGAGCGTAGATAACGTAAAGAGGTGTTGGAACTGCGGCGCAGGGTCGGGCGGGGGGCCATCGGCCTCGTGGCTTTCATCGTGACGGGATGCTCCGCCGGCCTGGGGAGCAGCGCGCCGCCCTCCACACGTTCTCCCGCCGCGCCGCCGGCTGTGCCCACGGCTGTGCCGTCCACCGTGCCCCCGGCTTCCGTGCCCCCGACTTCCGTGATCACGGTGGAGCCGTCAGATGGCGACCCGTCCACCCCGGCGGACGTCTCGGACGCGCTCGCCGGGATGACCGTCGAGGACAAGGTCGGCCAGCTCTTCATGACCGTCGTGTACGGCTCGCACGCCGGCTCCTCCAGCAAGGAGAACCAGGCGAGGTACGGCGTGGCCACCCCGGCCGAGGTGGTGGCGAAATACCGGCCAGGCGGGGTGATCCTCTTCCCGTGGGCGGGCAACGTCTCCAGCGCCACGCAGGTCGCCGCGCTCACCACCGGCCTGCGGAAGGCGTCTTCGAAGACCCCGCTGCTGATCGGCGTCGACCAGGAGAACGGGCTCGTCTCGCGGCTGCGCCCACTGGTCACGGAGCTGCCGGGCTCGATGGCCATCGGCTCGACCGGCGACCCCGGGAACGCGCGGGACGCGGCACGGGTGACCGGCGAGGAGTTGCGGGATCTGGGCGTCTCCCTCGATTACGCGCCGGTCGCGGACGTCAACATCAACCCCCGCAACCCGGTGATCGGCCCACGGGCCTACGGGTCCGATCCGCGTGAGGTCGCCGCGATGGTCGGCGCGGCGGTGGACGGGTTCCACGCCGCCGGCGTCGCCTCGGTGGCCAAGCACTTCCCCGGGCACGGCGACACCTCCGTCGACAGCCACACCGGGCTTCCCGTCATCCGACATTCCATGGCGCAGTGGGAGAAGCTGGACGCGCCGCCGTTCCGCGCGGCCATCGCGCAGGGAGTCGACGCGATCATGTCGGCCCACGTCGTCATGCCGAAGCTCGACCCCTCCGGCGATCCTTCGACGCTGTCCCGCAAGATCCTGACCGGGCTGCTCCGCGAGAAGCTGGGCTTCGACGGCGTGATCACCACCGACGCGCTCGACATGGCGGGCGTCCGGAAGAAGTACGGCGACGCCGAGGTGGCGGTGCGGGCCATCCTGGCCGGTGCCGACATGCTTTTGATGCCGCCGGACTTCCGTACGGCGTACGGCGCCGTCCTGAAGGCGGTCCAGACGGGACGGATCAGCGAGGAGCGGCTGAACGAGTCCGTGACGCGGATCCTTCACCTTAAGGAGTCGCGCGGCGTGTTCGAGGCGACGCACACGGATCCCGGCGCCCTGAAGTCCAGCGAGCATCTCAAGGTCGCCAGGCGGATCCGCGCCGCTGCGGCGGCCCGCGCGCAGTCCCTGCCGATGCGCGCCCTGTGACAGGCGCTCTGGTTTGCCTGTGATGGGAGCCCCTGTGATGGGAGCCCCTGTGATGGGAGCCCCTGTGATGGGAGCCCCTGTGATGGGAGCCCTGTGATGGGTGGCCCTGAGTAGGTGGCCGTGATGCGCTCTGCGAGAGGGCCTTATCCTGTACGGCGTGTCAACAGACGGTGCCGTGCTCAAGGGTGTGCTGATCGACTGGGGCGGGGTGCTCACGACGAGCATGGCCGACTCCATCGCCGAATGGATCGAGGCCGACCGCATCGACTCCGGCCATTACCGGGACGTCATGCGCGAGCTCATCCTCCATGCCTACGAGGCCGGAGCCGCGCCGGGTGAGAACCCGATCCACGCGCTGGAGCGGGGTGAGGTCCCGGCGGCCGAGTTCGAGCGCAACCTGGCCGCCCGGCTGCGGACGCTCGACGGCGTGCCGCCCGAGGCCGACGGACTGCTGACCCGGATGTTCGCCGGGTTCCGGCCGGTGGAAGAGATGCACGACATGCTGCGCCTGGCCCGCGCGGCCGGGCTCGCCACCTGCCTGGTGTCCAACTCGTGGGCCAACGACTACCCCCGGGACCTGTGGGACGGGCTCTTCGACGCCATCGTCATCTCCGGCGAGGTCGGCATGCGCAAGCCGGAGCCGCGCATCTTCGAGCACGCCCTCGGCATGGTGGCGCTGCCGGCTGAGCGGTGCGTCTTCATCGACGACATCAAGGCCAACATCGAGGCCGCCGAGGCGCTCGGTTTCGTCGGCATCCACCACAGCGACGCGTCGGCCACCATCGCGGAGATGGAGCGGCTCTTCAGCCTGCCGTTCAGGCCGTGAGCTCGGACTCGCGGCGACCGTCGGCAGCGGGTGCCCGGCCGTTGACCAGGACCGGAATCCCGAGCACGCCAAATACTGAAATATCGTGACAATACTCGTGAGTCGAGGAACGCATGCGCGTATATCTGCCGTGCACGCTCCCCGCGCTGGCCCAGGTGGCCGCGGCGGGCGAGCTTGGACCGGCCCCGCTGACCGGCTACGCCGTGACCCCCGCACTTATCGAGTGGTATGTCTCCGGTGACACCGAAGAGCTCGAGTACGTCGCGCTCACCGAGGCCGCCCGTGCCTCTCTCCGCATGCTGGTCGCCGACCGCGCCGACGGCGTCGAGGTGCCCGCCAGACGGGTCGTCGTCGCGGCCGAGGTGCCGGACGACATCGTGAAAAGCAGCCCCGACCTGGAGGAACGCGCCCGGGTGCGGCTGCTGGAGCCGGTCACGCTCGGCATGCTCGCCGCCGTCCACGTGGACGACCCCACCGCCGTCGAGGACATCGACGCGGCGGTCGCCGCGCTCCCGGCCGCCGACCAGGGAGATGACGACGCCCAGTTCGTCGTGGACGGCGCCGAGGATCACGAGCTGATGTGGTACGCCACGCAGGAGATCCCCGACCTCCTGAACTGACCGCGTCTGACCTGACCAGGCCTCGTCTCACCGAATCTGACCTCACCGTCGGCTGACATGACCGTCGCGGTTCACGGAAATGTCATAGGTGCGGTCTATCCTCGGGAGCGATATGACGCACATAGTTTGGGACTGGAACGGCACGCTGTTCCACGACATCGACGCGGTCGTCGGAGCGACGAACGAGCTCTTCCAGCCGTACGGCCTGGGCCCCTTCGACGCGGACAGTTTCCGCGAGGTCTACACCCGCCCGATCTGGGTGGCCTACGAGCGCATGCTGGGGAGGTCGCTCAAGGAAGGCGAGTGGGAGCTCCTCGACCTGGGGTTCCACGAGCACTACCACCGGCTGATGCTGGCTTGTCAGCTCGCCGAGGGAGCCACGGCCAGCCTGCGGGCCTGGGAGGACGCCGGGCGGACCCAGTCGCTGCTGTCCATGTGGGGCCACGAGCGGCTGGTCGGAAAAGTCGGCGAGTTCGGCATCGACGGGCACTTCATCCGGGTCGACGGGCTGCGCTCCGCCTCCGGCGGGACCAAGGCCGAGCACATGGTCGAGCATCTCAAGGCGCTCGAGCTGGATCCGGCGAAGGTGGTCGTCATCGGCGACAGCGTGGACGACGCGCACGCGGCCCAGCACGTCGGCGCCCGCGCGATCCTCTACACGGGCGGCATGACCAAGCGCTCGGAGCTTCAGCGCGTCGGCGTCCCTGTCGTCGACTCGCTCGCCGACGCTCTGGACAGGGTCTGACGCGCCGGCCCGCTCGGCGAGGTCAAGCGGTCAGGGGTATGCGACGGATGAGCTCGGCATTGGACGGCTTCAGCTGCGTGCGATAGCCGTACCCTTGGGCACGAGCCATGCCGAAACCCCCCACGGAGGCCACGATTAACCGCCTCGTTCTCTGGAACGTTGATCTCACCCTGGTCGATGTCACCATCGTGGCCCGCGATGCCTACGCGGACGCGTTCCGGATGGTCACCGGGCGACCGCTCGTCAAGCTCGCGCCGGCGATGGGCCGCCCCGACTCCGAGATCATCTTCGAGACGCTGGCCATCAACGGCATCGTGGTCGAGGACTATCACCTGCCGCGTTTCCTCGACGCGCTCGCGGTCTCCTTCGGCGACAAGCACAGGAGGCTGGCGAAGGAGGGGCGGACGATGCCGGGGGCCAGGGACGCGCTCAAGGCCGTCTCGCGGCTCGACGGGGTCGTCCAGTCCGTGCTCACCGGCACCATCAAGGGCAACGCGGTGCACAAACTGAAGGCCTTCGGGCTCGACAAGTGGGTCGACTTCGAGGTGGGCGGCTATGGCGAGGAGGTCTATCCCAAGGCCACACTGCTGCAGGTGGCGCAGGGAAGGGCCAAGGCGAAGTACGGCGCGGCGTTCACCTCGGGCAACACCGTGCTCGTCGGCGACTCGACCCGCGACGTCCAGGCGGCCAGGATCGGCGGCGCCGCCATGATCGCCATCGCGTCGGGCCGGTCCACGGCGGCCGAGTTGACCGAGGCGGGCGCGGACATCGTGCTGCCGGACCTGTCGAACGCCTCCGAGGTCGTGGCCGCCGTCGCCCGCCTCACCACGCCAGCCGACCGCAAGGCCGGCTGAGCGGCCACCACGCCTCCACACGCGGATCGCGATCGACCACCTCAGAGCCCACATATATAAGGCCCACATATGACCGGCCCCTTCTATGTGGGCGGCGATGGTGACATACAGGGCGCCCCTCGTAAGGATGGGCACATGGTTGAGGAAGGCATGCTGCTCTGGGAGCCCACGCCGGACGTCGTCCGTGACGCTCGGATCACCCGTTTCATGGAACGGCTCGGCCGGCCGGTGGACTACCAGGACATGTGGCAGTGGTCGGTCAAGTCTCCGGCCGAGTTCTGGACGTCGGTATGGGACTACTTCGGTGTGCTCGGTGAGCGTGGTGACGGGCCCGTCATCAGTGGGACGATGCCGGACGCGAAATGGTTCGCCGGAACGGTGACCAATTACGCCGAGAACGCGCTGCGCGGCGACCCCGACCGCATTGCCGTGATTTTCCGTGACGAGGCGGGGAGCCGGCGCACGTATACCCTTGGCGAGCTGCGCGAGGAGGTCGCCCGGGTGCGTTCCGGGCTCGTACGGCTCGGCGTCGGCCGTGGCGACCGGGTGGCCGGTTATGTTCCGAACATCCCGGAGGCGCTGATCGCCTTCCTGGCGACCGCTTCGCTGGGCGCGATCTGGTCGTCGTGCTCGCCGGACTTCGGCGCGCCGAGCGTCATCGACCGATTCACCCAGATTGAGCCGAAAGTCCTCATCGCGGTGGACGGCTATCGGTACGGCGGCAAGTCTTTTGACCGCTCCGACGTGGTGCGCGACATCGCCGCCAAGCTGCCCGGCCTCGTGGCGACTGTGTGGATCGACTACCTCGCGCCCGGCAAGGACGGGTCTGCGGGCCGTATGACCGTGCCGGACCAGGAGGACGCGGGCCGTACGGCCGTGCCTGGCGGGGAGAACGCGGGCGGATCGGCGAGGGCGGCGCGCGAGTCGCGCTGGCAGGAGCTGCGGGCCGAGGCCGCCGGGCCCCAGTCCGAGCGGGCGGAGTTCGAGCGGGTCCGGTTCGAGCGGGTGCCGTTCGACCATCCGCTCTGGGTGCTGTACTCGTCCGGCACGACCGGCCTGCCCAAGCCCATCGTGCACGGGCACGGCGGCGTCCTGCTGGAGCACCTGAAGTCGATCTCCTTCCACCAGGACCTCGGCGAGGGGGATGTGTTCTTCTGGTACACCACCACCGGCTGGATGATGTGGAACTACCTCATCGGTGGCCTGCTCGTGGGGGCCACCGTCCTCCTCTACGACGGCAGCGCGACCCACCCGGAGACCGGCGCCCTGTGGAACCTGGTGGCCGAAGAGGGCGTCACCTACTTCGGCACCGGCGCGCCGTACCTCATCGCGTCGATGAAGGCCGATCTGAAGCCGTCCGGGCTGGAGCGGCTGCGGGGGATCGGCTCGACGGGCTCACCGTTGCCGCCGGAGGGCTTCGCCTGGGTCTACTCCGACGTGAAATCCGGCGTGCAACTCGGGTCGTTCTCGGGCGGCACCGACGTGTGCACGGGCTTCGTGGGCGCGGTGCCGCTGCTGCCGATCAGGGCCGGCGTGATCCCGTGCCGCTGCTTGGGCGCCCTGGTGGAGGCCTTCGACCCCGCGGGCACTCCCGTGGTCGGCGAGGTGGGGGAGCTGGTGGTGACCCGGCCCATGCCCTCGATGCCGGTCATGTTCTGGAACGACCCCTCGGGAGACCGCTACCGGGAGTCGTACTTCGCCGACTACCCCGGCGTCTGGCGGCACGGCGACTGGATCAAGATCCTTCCTGACGGGAGCTGCGTCATCTATGGTCGCTCCGACTCGACCCTCAACAGGGGAGGGGTCCGGATGGGCACCAGCGAGTTCTACCGGGTCGTAGAACGCTTCGAGGAGATCACGGACAGCCTGGTGATCGACACGGGCAGGCTCGGTCAGGACGGCAGGCTGCTGCTCTACGTCACCCTCGGGGAGGGCGAGACCCTGTCCGACGATCTGGTCTCCCGGCTGCGTACGGCCCTGCGGACGGAGCTGTCCCCCCGCCATGTGCCCGACGAGATCCACGAGGTCCCCGGCATCCCCCGGACGCTGTCCGGTAAGAAGCTGGAGGTGCCGGTACGGAAGATCCTTCTCGGCACGCCCGTCGAGCAGGCCGCCAACCCCGACGCCATGGCCAACCCCGAGGTCCTGAGCCACTTCCTGCCGGAGTCCTCGCGCTGACCCCTCTCCTGCCTTGCTTATAAGTGCAGTCCTTATAAGTGCAGTCCTTATAAGTGCGGTTCTTATAACGAGGCTCCTCGCCGGACAGGCCCCGTTGCGCGGGCGGGCCTCGCTCGACATGCATGTTGTCCTGAGCGCCGCGTCCTGATGACCGACAAAGATGCACCGGTGGCGGCTTGAAGCAGGGTTACTCAGACTGTCATTACTTGGACGTCGTACTTGGGGATATGTCCGTCTCTGGTGACCAGGAAGAGCCTTTCGCAACGGGCCTGAGCGATCAGTAGCCGGTCGAAGGGGTCGCGATGAAGGAGGGGGAGTCTTCCCAGTTCGATAGCGTGGCCGAATCGGACGGGAAGTTCGCGGAACCCGCTGTCCGCGATGCGTTCGACCAGGTCGTCGGGGGCGGCGAGCTTGCCCATGCTCTGCTTGATGGCCACCTCCCATAGCGTGGCCGAGCTGACGAAGACCTGCGGCTCTTCGTCGATCGCCTCTTTGATCTCGTCGGCCAGTGTGGGGTCGTTCGTCAGCCACCACAGGACGACATGGGTGTCGAGGAGCATCCTCACGGCATCAACCCGAAATCGTGCGCGATGGCGTCGTTGACCTCGGGCGAGTCCCAGTCGTCGGCGAATTGCAGCATTCCCGCCAGGGACCCCCTGCCGCGACGGCTGACCCTGGTCGGGAACGGAATGACCTTGGCTACGGGACGACCGGCTCGGGAAATGACGATCTCTTCGCCGTGTTCAACTCTGTCGATGATGCGTGACAGGTTCGTCTTCGCGTCGTGGATGTTGTACTGCTCGGCAGCGCCTTCTGGCATTTCGACCCCCTTAGCTAAGTTAGCTTAGTCCAGTCGTTTACCCCGCGTCAGCTCCGCCCAAGTAAGCGATCCCGTCCAGTTCGCTTGGTGAATCGGCGCGCAGTGGTCGTCCATCGTCAACCGAGGGTTGACGATCAGCATTGCGTCAACTTATGGTTGACGCATGACGGATCCTACTCGAATGACCAATCCCGTGCGGCTCGACGACCTGATCGAGGCCATCAAGAAGGCCCACGCTGACGCGCTCGACCAGCTCGCTGGCGCGGTCATCGTCGCCGACCACCTCGGCGAGCTGGCGGACCACCTGATCGGCCACTTCGTGGACCAGGCGAGACGCTCCGGCGCGTCCTGGACCGACATCGGCAAGAGCATGGGGGTCACCAAGCAGGCCGCCCAGAAGCGGTTCGTCCCCAAGGCCGACGCGGACCTCGATCCCAACCAGGGGTTCAGCCGGTTCACCCCCCGGGCGAAGAACGCCGTGGTGGCGTCGCAGAACGAGGCCCACGCCGCCGGCAACGACGAGATACGCCCGGAGCACCTGGTGCTGGGGCTGCTGCACGACCCGGACGGCCTCGCGGCCAAGGCCATCGTCGCGCAGGGCGTTCCGCTGGAAACCGTACGGCAGGCGGTCACCGCCACGCTCCCGCCGGCCGTGGAAGATGTGCCCGACCTGATTCCGTACGACACGCAGGCGAAAAAGGCGCTGGAGCTCACGTTCCGCGAGGCTCTGCGACTGGGGCACAACTACGTCGGGACCGAGCACATCCTGCTCGCGCTGCTGGAGCTCGAAGACGGTGCGGGCCTGCTCACCGGCCTCGGCGTCACCAAGGCAGCCGCCGAGGCCGACATCACCGCCGCCCTGGCCGCCATCATCGCCGAGCGCTCCCAGAAGTGACGTGTCCGCGCTGTCGGGCGCATCGCCGCGTATGCGGCCCGGGTCCGGGCCGCCGCCCCGGCGAAGTGAGCGTAGTACTGCGTTGATGTCGGCGCCCGACAAGCGCTGCCGCCCTTGATGGCGGCATGTAGCCGCGCCTCAGACGCCCTGGGGGAGACGGAACAGCCTCCCCGGGTCGTAGGCGGCCTTGACCTGGGCCAACCGCTGAGCGTTCGCGCCGTAGTACTGCTGGCGCCAGCCCTTCAGTTCCGGGTCGATGTAGTTCACGTACGCGTGGTCGCCGAAGAACGGGCGCATCGCGGCGTGGGCGGCCCGGGTCCAGGCCGCCGCCCCGGCGAAGTGGGAGTAGTACTGCACCGTGTAGAGCGCCTGTCGGTGGGGAAAGGCGGTCGCGTCGGGCCGCACGCGGCCCACGGCGCCGCCGAGCGCGTCGAGCAGCACGGAGTGCCGCCCACCGGCCGCCACCTGGGCGACCAGCGTCTTGATCCCGGCAGCGGACAGGGGCGTGTAGGCGATGTGCGACTTGGCGCTGAACGAGTCGCGGACGAGTTGCCCGCTCGCATTCTGGCCCGGCAGCGTGCCGGGCCGGTGGCACTGCGCCACCGACAGCGACGAGCAGCCCGCCATGACCATCATGGCGTGGTCGTACGGCGACTGCTTCACGAAGCGGCTGGACGGGCCGGCGCCGACCCGGTCCACGAGCTTCTGCAGCAGCGCCTCGCAGCCCGCCTTGCCGCCCACGTAGAGGCCGCCGACCATGACGTCGAGCGACGGGTCGTGGTTGAGGTGCAGGTTCGACCAGAGCGCGTCCGGTGCGGACGGCGCCCACGCCTGCCACGCCTTCAGCACGGCGGCGGCCTTGGCCCACGACCAGTGCAGGAAGAAGACGGTGACGTCGCGGGTCGTGTGGGTCCGGAACGTGAACGAGGTCGCCACGCCGAAGTTGCCGCCGCCGCCCCCGCGAGAGGCCCAGTAGAGATCCGGGTTGGCCGTGGCGGACGCGGTCAGCAGCCGCCCGTCGGCCGTCACGATCTGCGCCGACTCCAGGACGTCGCAGGTCAGGCCGTACTTTCGGGACACCACGCCGATGCCGCCGCCGAGTGTGAGGCCGGCGACGCCGACCGTGGGGCACGACCCGGCCGGGATGCTGACGCCGTGCGCGGCCAGCTTCGAGTAGACGTCGACCAGCCGCGCTCCCGCGCCCACGGTGGCGTGGCCGCCCGAGTAGGAGACCTTGCTCATGGGCGACACGTCGATGACGAGACCCGGCCCGGTGGACCAGCCCGCGTAGCTGTGGCCGCCCGACCGCGAGGTCACCGGCACGCCGAACTTCCGCGCGAAGCTCACGCACTCCGCCACGTCGGCCGGGTTCTTGCAGTAGGCCACGGCGGCCGGCCGTACGGCGTCGTAGGCCGTGTTGAACACGCGCCGCGCCTGGTCGTAGGACGAGTCGCCCGGACGGATCAGCCGCCCCTCGAGGCCGCGGGCGAGCGCCGCCCAGTCGGGCGTGCGGGGGCCTGCCTGGGCCGCCGCCGTACCTGACACGACAACCGTCCCGGCCAGAGCCGACACGCGAAGGAAGCTTCGCCGATCCATCATGATCACTCTCCGAGGCATTGATCTACCTCGTGAGACGTGCCGCTATCCGGTCGGGTTGGTTACATTAAGGTCACTTCGCTCCGATCCTCAGCGCCAGCGCGGGGCACATCTCGACGGCCTTCTGCGCCTCGCCGCTCAGCCATGACGGGATGCCACTGTCCATGAACACCGGGTAGCCGTGGTGGTCGAGTTTGACCAGCTCGGGGACGAGGTGCGCGCACAGCCCGTGGCCCTGGCAGCGGGTCCAGTCGACGACCAGCCTGGCCTCGGACTCGTCCGTCATCGGCAGGGGCAGCACCTCACGAACCGGCCTCCCGCAGGTCCCGTGGATCCGGTGCTCCTCCACGTCGTCGGCGAAGGCCTCGATCGCGGACAGCACGAATCTGGCCGTGCCGTCGGGGTGAAAGCAGGCCCCCCTTCCCCGTACGGCTGTCGCGGCCCGCCGTACGAGATCGGGACCGTCGGGCGCGCCGTCGGCGAGCTCGGCCATCGCTCGCGCCAGGTCGGGCAGGCCCAGCCTGCACGGCCCGCACTGGCCCGCGGACTGCGCGGCCAGGTAGTTCGCCACGCGCACGGTCTCCCCGAGGGGGCAGGTCTCGCCGCCGAGCGCGACCACGATGCCCGCGCCCAGCTCGCCTCCGGCGTCGGACGCGCCGCGCCGGGACACGATCGCGCCGTACGCGTCGGCGGCCGGCAGCCACTTCCCGTGGTAGCCGCCGAGCAGCACGCCGTCGCCGACGGTGGCCTCGCACAGGTCCAGCACGGCCGCCAGCGGCATCCCGGGCGTCACCTCGACGACGGCCGGGACGACCGCCGAGCCGCCGACGGTCAGGAGTATCGTCCCCGGCTCCTGTACGGTTCCCACCGACGCGTACTCCTGGGGGCCGAGCTCCGCGAGGACCGCCAGCTGGGCGAAGGTCTCGGTGTTGGACAGGAGCGTCGGCAGGCCGTACACGCCGCTGTCGCTCGACCTCGTCTTGCGGCCGGGCGGCATGCCGGCCTCGCCGTTCACGGCCCGGACCAGGGCGCCGCCCTCGCCGGAGATGAACCGTTCCTGGATGCCGGCGACCCGGACGCATCCGCCGAGGCCGCGCTCCGCGACGGCGGCGGTCACCGACGCCTCCGCGAGCTCTCCCGCGGCGACGGCGACGACGACCTCCCTGGCGTTCAGCGCGCTCGCCGCGAGCAGGGCGCCCTCCAAAACCAGATGCGGCGCTCGGGTGAGCAGCATCTTGTCCTTCATGCTGGCCGGCTCTCCCTCGGCGGCGTTCACGAGGACGACCGTCTCGGAGTCGCGGGCGCGGGCGGCCACGGCGCGGAGCTTGCGCGCGAACGGGAAGGCCGCGCCGCCGCGGCCCCGCAGGTCCACCTCCTCGGCCATGGAGATGAGCGAGTCGACCGTCTCGCCGGAGAGCTGGTCGTGGACGGTGTAGTGGGTGTTCAGATCGAGCCTGCGGTGCTCGCCGAGCCCGGCGGTGAGCCGCGCCGGGCCGAGCTGCCTGACCTGGGAGACGCGATAGGGAATCACACGATCCTCCGTAGCCTGGTGTCCTGCTGCTTACGGGCTCTGCTGATCGGCACGGCGTCCGTGCCGGTGCGGCCGAGAAGGCCGACCGGCTGTGCCACCGGCTCCGATGCCGGCGCTGATGTCGACGCTGACACCGGCCAGGGCGCCGGCTGGGATGCCGGCCGGGGCGGTGTTCGCGGCGCCGTCCGGGGTCTGAGCCGCGCCACCTGTCCGCCCGAACGCGAGAGCGTGGGCAGCGTCTGCGCGCGCTGGGCGTCGCGCTCCTCCGCCTGGGCCACGGCGGCGGCCGGCCGGGCGGCGGCCACGACCCGGAGCAGCAGGGCCGAGCCGACCGCCACCAGGCAGACGACGTAGCTCCAGCTCACCCAGGCGGCGGGGGTCCGGCCGCTCACAAGGCCGTGGAGGACGGACAGCGGCCAGGCGAGGTAGGCGAGATCGTGCAGGATCCGCCAGGTCCAGGGCCGCTCCGCCTGGGCGAACCGGCCGCGCATCACCCCGGTGGCGACGACCACGATCATCAGGTCGGACGCCAGGGCGCCCATCCCCACGTAGACCGAGGTCGTCGGGACGACCGAGCCGTAGGCCGGGACGAGCCCCGCCGCGATCTTCATCCCGATGTGGGTGACGAGGAAGCCGACGCCGATCAGCGCCGCGGCCCGGTGGACGAGCTGGGCGCGGACCCGGTGGGGGATCGGCAGGACGATGCGGTCGGTGGCGGCCAGCCCGAGCGCCACCGTGGTGGTGAGGGCGACGAGGGAGAAGACGCCCGCGTAGAAGGTGAGAAAGCCCTGCGCCTCGGCCAGGAACCGCGCGCCGGCGCCGCTGCGGGCGGCGAGTAGCGCTCCGCTGATGACCAGCGTGACGACCGCGCCGAGGCCGATGCGCACGCCGCGGCTGTTCAGATCGAGGCCGGCGTCCGGCCGGGTGTGCCGTGGAGCCCGTCGGTGTGGCACTGATTCCTCCGTCGGATGAACCTGTGAATTGCTGTGCCGGGTGGCCTCAGGCGAGAGGTTTCGAGAGCGCTGTGCTGGGGTTGGGGGTGTCCGGACGCGCGGTCAGCAGCGGCGGCCGCGGTTGATGCAGTTCACGACGGAGGTCATGAGCCGGTCCGGCATCACGTTCTCGAAGTCGGCGTGGTCGGTGACCGGGTTGTGCCGCTGCTCCGGGAAGCTGTCCACCGCGAACGACGGACCCCGGGCAACCGAGTAGGCGAGCGTCATGCGCAGTTGCGGGATCGCCCGGGTTCCGGCAGGACAGGCGCCGTTCGCGCCGGGGAACAGGACGTGCGTTCTGTGGTTGGCGCTGTCGGTGTTCTGGCCGTCCCAGCAGCTCGGGAAGTCCAGGATCCGCAGCACCAGGCTGCCCCTCGGGCAGAGGGGATATTTGGCGGTGACCCGGTTGGTGAAGCCCGTACAGCTCCACTGGGCGCGGGCGTTCGCGCCGCCGTTGGTCGCCGCCTTGGCGTCCCCCGTGATCAGGCGGAGGAACCTGGGCATCGCGACCACCCTGCTGAACCGGTTGCCCCGGAATTGCAGCGAGACGAACCTCGCCCGGAGGATCTGCCCGACGTTCCCGTCCGCCGCGCCGCCCGGCTCGTCCGCGTGGGCGGCCCGGAAGGCGTCCCCCGCGGCCTCGTCCTGCGAGGCCGCTTCGTTCCGGGAGGCGGTCTCGTTCCGGGAGGTGGTCTCGTTCCGGGAGGCGGTGTCGTTCTGAGAGGTGGTGTCGGTGGAGAGGCCGTCCTCTTGTGAGGCGGCGTCGGGCCGCGCGGCGGCAGCCGTACCGGATCGCGGGGCCGTGCCGGACGGCGTGGCCGAGGCGCTTCCCGGGACAGGCGCGGTTGGAGACGCGCTTGGAGACGCCGTGGGCGACGCGCTGGGGGAGGCCGTGGGTGATGGGCCGGGCGGCGATTTCTGGCCCGTACGGCTCCGCAGGACCGGCCAGAAGTAGGCCGACCGGTCGCCGAACCGGCAGGTCGTGCCGCCCGCGGCCAGGCTCTGGTCGGTGGAGAACCCGTTGGTGGTCAGGTTTCCGACGTAGTCGTGGATGTGGTGGGCGCCGTTGGACACGCCGGGGGCGACGATGTGGTTGTCGGAGTTGCGGTGCCCGTTCTCGTTCCGGCCGCAGAGGGAGGTGAACGAGCCGCGCCCCGCCCGGACGCCCGTGTTACCGGGAGCCACCTGGGTGATGTCGATGAAGTCCTCCAGGGCGGGGCCGACGTCCTCGCATTCGGCGCCCTGGACGGCGGGGTCGCAGTGGTCGGCCGCGGCGGGCCGGGTCACCCCCACGAGCGAGCCGCTCAGCAGCACGCCGGCCATGGCGAGCATCAACCGTTTTCGCATGGTTCCTCCAAAGAGCATGGTTCCGTCGGAAACCGGGCTAGGACGATGGGGTGGGAAGCGTGGAGTAGTCCACGAGGCCCGTGCCTTCGAGCAGGGACATGTGCTTCATCACCACGTTCACGGCGCGGGTGGCGAAGGCCCTGATCAGGTCGTTGCGAGTGCCGGCGCGGACCGCGGAGACCACGGTGAAGACCTTGCCGTGGGCGTTGCGGAGCCGGTCGGCGAAGATCCGGTCGAAGTCGGCTCCCCGGCTGGCCGACATCTCGTCCAGCCAGTGCCGCTGGTCCGGGTTGGGCTGGTCGGGGAGGGGGACGCCCAGCTTGGCGGCGAGCTCCCGGACCTCGGCGTCGAGCTTGGTGTGGTCGGTGATCAGGTGCATGCCGACGTCCTTCACCTTCTCGCTGGCCGCGCGGTCCTGGGCCCAGCGCCCTGCGGGGATCTCCCAGAGCCCCGCCCACCGGACCCGGACCAGCAGGTCCCGGTCGGCCGGGCTGAGCGGGCCCCACCGCGTCTGCTGGATCGCCTGTGTCTGGGTCCAGCCCGCCTGGGCCGCCTCCCCTCGGGGGACGACCACGATGACCGCGACGGCCGCCGCGAACAGGAAGACTCCGAACACCAGGAGTTCGCCGAACCGGAACCGCATCGTGCCTCCTTTCGTGACCTTCGGTCGGAGGTACGCGGCGGTCTCGGAGGCGGTTCAGGAAATAGTCAGAAATGACTGGAGTTACGCGAGTGCTGTACGTGACAGTAACGCCGGTGCAAATATGTGGCCGTGCGTCGACAACTCGACAGCCGGTTCGTGCGTCTGGACTCCTACGACGACCCTGATCGGGATGATCGTCTGATCAGGGAGCTGTACCGCGAGTTCGGTGGTCCGCTGCTGCGTCACGTGCGAAAGACGACCGGCAACGACCTGCAATGGGCTGAGGACGTCGTTCAGGAGACGCTCCTCCGTGCCTGGCGGAACTCGGCGAAGCTGACGTGGGAACCCGGCCTCCTGTGGGCCTGGCTCCTCACCGTGGCCCGCCGCATCGTGATCGACGGGCGCCGCAGGCGTGGCGTCCGCCCAAGGGAGGTGGAAGCTCCCGACGACGACAGCATCGCCGTTCCGGACGGGTCCGACCGCACGCTGGCGGCCATCGTGGTCGCCGACGCGCTCCGCGGTCTGTCGGCCCAGCACCGGGAAGTTATCGAAGAGACATACTTACGGGACCGTACGGTAAGCGAAGCCGCCGAGATTCTGGGAATCCCAGCGGGTACCGTGAAGTCGAGACTCTTCTATGCCCTGCGCGCGCTACGCACGGCCCTGAAAGAGAGGGGGGTGGCCAGCTGATGTCCGCGTCGTCGCCTCACTTCGATGTGGCCGCCTATGCCCTGGGAGTGCTCGACGACGACGAGTCCGAAGCTTTCGAGCTACACCTCGACGAATGCGCGCAGTGCCGGGCGGAGTTGCTGGAGAGCCAGGACCTGCCCGGCATGCTCGACGACCTCAAGTTCGCCCCTCTCGAGTCCGACTCCGTGTCCCCCGAGCGGACTCGCCCCTGACTCGCGCGTCAAGTTGACGTTTGTGCCGTTTTGGGGTGATATCGGGTGCGGTGACGCCGAAATTCCGGTTCGATGGAGAACCTGCAGCGCCGCCGGAGGAGTGAGGCATGGCTGCGACGCCGGATCGGCGACCCCGGAAGGGGGATGCCCTGCCGCCTCCCCGTCTTTTCGGTGAGGAGGGCGCCCGCCTCTCCTACGGTGAATACCTGCGCCTGACGGAGCTTCTCGATCAGCAGGCCCCGCAGTCGGGCGCCAGCGACGAGCTGCTCTTCATCACCATCCACCAGGTCTACGAGCTGTGGTTCAAGCTGCTCCTGCATGAGCTGGAGCAGGCGAGGGACGCCATGATGGAGGGCGCCCTGTGGCGGGCCAGGCAGCTGTTCCGGCGGGTCCACGCCGTGGAGCGGGTGCTGGTCGAGCAGGTCCAGGTGCTGGAGACCATGACGCCGCAGGACTTCCTGGAGTTCCGGTCGGTCCTCGCCCCGGCGAGCGGATTCCAGTCGGTCCAGTTCCGGGAGCTGGAGTTCCTCTCCGGCGCGAAGGACCCGTCCTATCTGGAACGGCTCAGGGACGCCAGTGACGGGGAACTCGCCAGGCTGAGACGGCGGCTGGCGGAACCCACTTTGTGGGATGCTTACCTCACCGCTCTCTCCCAGCGTGGCCTGGCCGTCTCCGACGAGGAGATCATGGACTCCCTGCTGGCCGTGGCAAGGAATCGTGGATCGCACGACGATCTGTGGGAACTGGCCGAGGGTCTCGTGACCCACGACGAGACGACCGCGCTCTGGCGGATGCGGCACGTCCAGATGGTCGAGCGCCAGATTGGCACGAAATCCGGTACCGGCGGCTCGTCCGGGGCACCGTACCTCCGGGGACGGACACGGATGCATTTCTTTCCCCTGCTATGGGAACTACGGGCCTGGCTGTGAATCACGAGGCTCACAAGGGAGTGAGTAGCGACATGCCGCTCGATATGGCGCCAAATCACCACGGAACAGATGAAGCGCTGGACGAGCTCCTCCGCACCGCCGCCGAGGTGTGCGCGCACACGCCGGGAGCGCATCAGGGGGACGGCGAGGACGTGCTCGCCTTCCTCCGGCAGTACTACAGGCACGTGGCGCCCGAGGACCTGGCCGAGCGCAACCCCGTCGACGTGTTCGGGCCGGCCATCGCCCACCGTCATCTGGCCGAGCTCCGGCCGCAGGGCCGCGCCGTGGTCCGGGTCTTCACCCCCACGCTGGACGAGTACGGCTGGGACCCCGGTCACTCGGTGGTCCAGATCGTCACCGACGACATGCCGTTCCTGCTCGACACGGTGACCACCGAGCTGACCCGGCACGAGCTCGGCACCCACCTCGTCGTCCACCCGCAGATGTGGGTCCGCCGGGACGTGACCGGCGCGCTCCTCGGCCGCGGCAAGGACGACATGACCGGCCAGACGCTCCACGAGTCGTGGATGCACATCGAGATCGACCGGCAGTCCGAACCCGCCGTGCTCAAGCAACTGGAGAGCGATCTCCAGCGGGTGCTCCTCGACGCCCGGTGTGCCGTCGAGGACTTCGCGAAGATGCGGGCGCTCGCCGTACAGACCTCGGAGGACCTGGCGGTCAACCCGCCGCCGCTGGACCCGGCCGGCGTCGAGGACAGCCTGGAGCTGCTGCGCTGGCTCGCCGACGGCCACTTCACGTTCCTCGGCTACCGCGAGTACCGCCTGGAGCAGACCGAGGAGGGCGAGAGCCTGCGGGCGCTGCCGGGCACCGGGCTCGGCATCCTCCGGGCCGACAAGGCCGGATCGGACAGCTTCGCCGCCATGCCGCCCGAGATGCGCGCCAAGGCCCGCGAGAAGCAGGTCCTGATCGTCACCAAGGCCAACAGCCGGGCGACCGTTTACCGGCCGCAGTATCTCGACTACGTCGGCGTGAGAGTGTTCTCCCCCGAGGGGGAGGTGGTCGGCGAGCGCCGGTTCCTCGGGCTGTTCACCCACGTGGCGTACAACGAGTCGGTCTCCCGGATCCCCGTGCTGCGGCGCAAGCTCGCCGAGGTCCTCGACCGGGCCGGCCTGTCGCCCGACAGCCACGACGGCAAGGACCTCATCGAGATCCTCGAGACCTACCCGCGCGCCGAGCTGTTCCAGATCTCGGTGGACGAGCTGCTGCCGATCGCGCTCGGCGTGCTCCGGCTCCGCGAGCGCAAGCAGGTCAAGGTCTTCCTCCGCCGCGACGACTACGGCCGCTACATCTCCTGTCTGATCTTCCTGCCCCGTGACCGCTACACCACCAAGGTCCGGCTGCAGATGCAGGAGATCCTCTTCAAGGCCCTCGGTGGCACGTCGCTCGACTACAGCGCCATGATCGGCGAGTCGGCGCTGGCCCGGCTGCACGTGGTGATCCGCGGCGAGCGCGGCAAGCCCCTGGGCGACGTGCCGGTCGACGTCGAGGAGTTGGAAGCGCGCCTCGCCGCCACCACCCGCTCCTGGGAGGACGACCTCGCCGTCGCCATCAACGAGCTCTCCTCCGAGGAGGAGGCCCCCACGCTGGTCCGCCGCTACAGCACTGCCTTCCCCGAGGGCTACAAGGCCGACTTCCCGCCCCGTACGGCCGTCGCCGACGTGAGGCGCCTGGAGCAGCTCGCCGAGGACCAGGCCGCGATCGGGATGAACCTCTACGAGCCGTACGGCGCGGCCGAGGGCGAGCGGCGGTTCAAGCTCTACCGCCTGGGCGCCCCCATTTCGCTGTCCCGGGTGCTGCCGCTGCTCCAGCGGATGGGCGTCGAGGTGGTCGACGAGCGCCCGTACGAGCTGGCCCGGGGTCACGACGCGGGCATCCGGGACGCCTGGATCTACGACTTCGGCCTGCGTTACACGCCCTCGGACGAGGTGGACCGCGACGACTTCAAGCGGCTGTTCCAGGATGCCTTCGCGGCCCTGTGGCGCGGCGAGGTCGAGAACGACGGCTTCAACGCGCTCGTGCTGGCCGGCGGTCTGACCTGGGAGCAGGCCGAGATCCTGCGCGCCTACGCCAAATATCTGCGGCAGGCCGGCACCACGTTCAGCCAGTCGTACATCGAGCGGGTGCTGCTCGGCAACGTCCGGCTGGCCCGGCTGCTGGTCAGGCTCTTCGAGGCCCGCCTCGACCCACGGCGGCCGGACGGCGGCAGGTCCGAGGTCTGCGACGCGCTCACCGAGGAGATCCTGGCCTCGCTGGACGAGGTCGCCTCCCTCGACGAGGACCGCATCCTCCGGGCCTACCTGGAGATGATCCAGGCGACCCTGCGGACGAACGTCTTCCAGACCGCCGACGGCGAGGGACGTGACGCCGGAGCAGGGGGACGGGAAGCAGGGGCAAGCCAGTTCGTCGCCGGCAGGCGTAAGCCGTACATCGCGGTGAAGTTCGACCCGCAGGCGATCAGCGTGCTGCCGCTGCCCCGGCCGAAGTACGAGATCTTCGTCTACTCGCCGCGGGTCGAGGGCGTGCACCTGCGCTTCGGCAAGGTCGCGCGGGGCGGCCTGCGCTGGTCGGACCGCATGGAGGACTTCCGCACGGAGATCCTCGGCCTGGTCAAGGCCCAGATGGTGAAGAACACCGTCATCGTGCCCACGGGCTCCAAGGGCGGGTTCGTCGTGAAGAGACCGCCTGCCGGTGGGCGCGACGAGACGCTGGCCGAGGGCATCGCCTGCTACCGCCAGTTCATCTCGGGGCTGCTCGACCTGACCGACAACCTGGTCGACGGCGACGTCGTCCCCCCGCCCGACGTCGTACGGCACGACGGCGACGACACCTACCTGGTGGTGGCCGCCGACAAGGGCACGGCCACGTTCTCCGACATCGCCAACGAGGTGGCCAAGGACTACGGCTTCTGGCTCGGCGACGCCTTCGCCTCCGGTGGCTCGGTGGGCTACGACCACAAGGCCATGGGCATCACCGCCAAGGGCGCGTGGGAGTCGGTCAAGTATCACTTCAGGGGTCTCGGGTCGTCCTCCGGGGGAGCCGGCCGTATGGCCGGCATGGACATCCAGACGACCGACTTCACCGTCGTGGGCGTCGGCGACATGTCGGGCGACGTGTTCGGGAACGGCATGCTGCTGTCCGAGCACATCAAGCTGGTGGCGGCCTTCGACCACCGGCACATCTTCATCGACCCGGCGCCCGACCCCGCGCGGAGCTTCGCCGAGCGTCAGCGGCTGTTCGCGCTTCCGCGCAGCTCGTGGGCCGACTACGACAAGAAGCTCATCTCGTCCGGCGGTGGGGTCTGGCCGCGGACCGCCAAGTCGATCCCCGTGTCCCCGCAGATCAGGGCCGCGCTCGCGCTGCCCGACGGCGTCACCGCGCTCGCGCCCAACGACCTGATCAGCGCCATCCTCAGGGCCCCCGTGGACCTGCTGTGGAACGGCGGCATCGGCACCTACGTCAAGGCGACCTCGGAGAGCCACGCAGACGTCGGGGACAAGGCCAACGACGGCCTCCGGATCAACGCCGCCGACCTGCGCTGCAAGGTGGTCGGCGAGGGCGGCAACCTCGGCTTCACCCAGCTCGCCCGGATCGAGTTCGCGCTGAACGGCGGGCTGGTCAACACCGACTTCATCGACAACTCGGCCGGAGTGGACACCTCCGATCACGAGGTCAACATCAAGATCCTGCTCGACCAGGTCGTCCGCGACGGCGACATGACCGACAAGCAGCGAAACCAGCTCCTCTTCGACATGACCGACGAGGTGGGCGAGCTGGTCCTTGAGGACAACTACGCGCAGAACGTCGTCCTCGCCGCGTCCCGCGCCCAGGCTCCCGAGATGCTGCACATCCACTCGCGGTACCTGCGGCGGTTGGAGCGGGCGGGCCTGCTCAACCGGGAGCTGGAGTTCCTGCCCTCCGACAAGGTGCTCGCGGAGCGCCGCCAGTCCGGGCTCGGGCTCACCGCTCCGGAGTTCGCGGTGCTGCTCGCCTACACCAAGATCGTGGTGGACGCCGAACTGCTCGGGTCGGACATCCCCGACGATCCGTACCTCGCGTCGTGGCTGGTGTCGTACTTCCCGTCGGCCCTGCGGGAGCGTTTCCGGACGTACATGGACGCGCACCCGCTGCGCCGGGAGATCATCACGACCTGCGTGGTGAACGACGTGGTCAACGCGGGCGGGACCAGCTTCGTCTTCCGCTTCGGCGAGGAGACCGGCGCGTCGACGGCCGACATCGTCCGCGCCTACCTGGTGGCCCGGGAGGTCTTCGACCTGGAGACCTTCCGCCGCCAGGTCGAGGCGCTGGACAACAAGGTCGACACCGCGACGCAGCTCGCCATGCTGTTCGAGAGCCGCAAGTTGTCGGAGCGCGGCACCCGGTGGCTGCTCGGCAACCGGAGGCCCCCGCTCGACCTCGCGTCCACGGCCGGGTTCTTCATCGACGGCTCCGACGGCCTGCTCGCCCACCTGCCGAAGCTTCTCACCGGCCCCGACCTGGTGGCCTACGAGGAGCGGCGGGACTCCTTCGTCGCCCGTGGCGTGCCCGAGGACCTGGCGGAGCGGGTGGCCTCGATGGTCCCCGCCTACTCCACCTTCGACCTGGTGGAGATCTCCTCCGTCACCGGGAGGCCGGTGGACGAGGTGGCCGAGGTCTACTTCGACCTGGCCGACCGGCTCCAGTTCGCCCGGCTGAGGGAGCGGGTCATCGCCCTGCCACGGGACAACCGGTGGAACTCGATGGCCCGTGCCGCGCTCCGCGACGACCTCTACGCCGCGCACGCCACGCTGACCCGGGACGTGCTGATCCACAGCGAGCCCGGCCTGTCCCCCGAGGAGCGGCTGGCCCGCTGGACCGAGGCCAACCAGGCCGCGGTCACGCGGTCGCGGCAGACGCTCTCGGAGATCTGGGAGAGCGACACCTTCGACCTCGCCACCCTGTCCGTGGCGCTGCGGGCCGTACGGACCCTCGTCGCCACGAGTAACCTCCCCCACACCGACGCCTGACCGCACCCCTCGCCGTGATCATGCACGGATTCCCGGGCTGCCGTCCCACCTGCGCAGACCCGGGTTGTGATCATGCGCGGATTCCCGGGCAGCCGCGTTGAAGTGCCGAAATCCGGCGGTGATCATGGAGGAAACTCCCCGGCCGGCCGTACCGCGGCATGGTCGGCAAGTCAGCGGGTGGTGGCCTTGGTGATGAGACCGTCGTAGCCGATGACGTGGGCGGGCGCGGTGGACGTCTTGGGCGGCACCGCGCCCACGTACTGCTGGGTCTCCTGGATCCGCCGTTCGTTGCAGATCTTCGAGACCTTCAGGAGCCACCTGGCCTGAGGCGGGATCACGATCGGGCGGCACTTGGCGTACATCAAGATCGGCGTCCACGTGGACGTGCGGATCAGCGTGTAGTAGACGAGCGCGCCGCCGTCTTCTGTGCGCAGGGCGAAGACCGGGTTGTCGGCCGCGGCCGCGAAGATCGACTGGTACTCCATGCCGTCGTCGCGCTGCGCCTTGACCTTGGCCGCGGTGATGTCGGCGAAGTAGCCGGTGGTCTGCGGCCCGGGGGCGATCAGGCCGGAGGCGTAGCCCTGCGCCCCCTCTTCGGCGGTCGTCGCGTGCAGCGGGCCCATCAGATTGGGACTGACGGCGACCGTCTGGTCACGTGATTCCAGGGCGGTCGCGTAGCCCTCGGAGTCGATCGCGGCCGCCGGCGGCCTCTCCCCGGGGTAGAGCAGGGACTCGAAGCTGACCTGCCACCGGGACTTCTCGTCCGGCCGGAGGAAGGCGAGCACGGCGGTGCGGACCTCGCCCGAGGCGCTCCGCCGCTCGACGGTCGCGGCGAACCACTGGGCGGCCTTCCCGGGGCTCTGACGTGGGACCAGGAGCGTCCGGTGGCCCCAGGTATAGCGGGGGAGCGCGGCCCCGCGCGAGGAGCGCAGCCGGGCGAGGGTCATCGGGCGCTGCCCGTCGCGGGTGAGGGCGAGGGTCCACTTGTCGGCTCCGGCCGCCCGCACCACGTCGTCTGTGGCGAGGAAGGTGTCGAGAGCCCGGCCCGCCTCCGCGAGCGTCACGGCGCTGGCCGCGGTGGATGTGGGGCTCGGGCTGGGGGCGGGAGCGCTGGAGACGGCCGCCGCGGGGGTCGGCGTAGTGCGCGGCTTCGCGGGCTGTGACGGCGCGGCGCCGGAGCAGGCGACAGCCGTACTGGCGAGGAGCGCGAAGGTGAGCGCACTCCGGACGACCCCGATCAACGCCCCTCCTCCTACAGAGGTCCACATGCTAGCCGAGGTGCGATACCTAACAGGGTCCGCTGTTCGCGTACCCTTTACAGACGTGGCAGTCATCGATCCAGCCGAAGAGATCAACGAGCTTACCGGCACGCTGAAGAGCATTCAGGACGTGCTCGACCTCGACGCCCTGCGCAAGCAGATCGCGGACTTGGGAGAGCAGGCTGCCGCGCCCGACCTGTGGAACGACCCGGAGCAGGCCCAGAAGGTGACGAGCAAGCTCTCCCACCTGCAGGGCGAGCTCAACCGGGTCGAGGCGCTGGCCCGCCGCCTGGACGACCTGCCGGTCCTGTTCGAACTGGCGGCCGAGGAGGGCGACGAGGACGCGCTCGCCGAAGCCGGCAAGGAGCTCACCTCCCTCAAGTCCGACATCGGCGCGCTGGAGGTCCGCACGCTGCTGTCGGGGGAGTACGACTCCCGCGAGGCGCTCATCACGATCAACTCCCAGGCCGGCGGCGTGGACGCGGCCGACTGGGCGCAGATGCTGCTCCGCATGTACCTGCGGTGGGCCGAGCGCAAGGGTTACCCGTCGGAGGTCTACGACACCTCCTACGCCGAGGAGGCCGGCATCAAGTCGGCCACCTTCACGGTCAAGGCCCCCTACGCGTACGGCACGCTGAAGGGCGAGCACGGCACCCACCGGCTGGTCCGGATCAGCCCCTTCGACAACCAGGGCCGCCGCCAGACCTCGTTCGCGGGCGTCGACGTGGTGCCGGTCGTCGAGCAGACCGACCACATCGACATCAACGAGGACGACCTGCGCATCGACGTGTACCGGTCGTCGGGCCCGGGCGGCCAGGGCGTGAACACCACCGACTCGGCCGTGCGGATCACGCACATCCCGACCGGCATCGTGGTCTCCTGCCAGAACGAGCGGTCCCAGCTTCAGAACCGGGCCTCCGCGATGACCGTCCTGTCGGCCAAGCTGCTGGAGCGCAAGCGGCAGGAAGAGGCCGCCGCGATGAACGAGCTGCGCGGCGAGTCGACGACGTCGTGGGGCACGCAGATCCGCAACTACGTGCTGCACCCCTACCAGATCGTCAAGGACCTGCGCTCCGGCGTCGAGGCGGGCAACCCGACCGCGGTGCTCGACGGCGACATCGACGAGTTCATCGAGGGCGAGATCCGCTGGATGCGCCGCCAGGAGACCCGGTAGTCGCCTTAGTAGCCGCCGGCGTGCTTGAGGGCCACCAAGGCGACCACGAGCAGCACGGCGAGGGTGATGACCAGGGGCGACAGGCCCATGAATCCGTGGTGGTGAACCTTGGCGCGGCCCTCCCGGCAGACGGGGCAGCGGCCCTCCACCACGGGGCCCGCGCACGCCGCGCAGATCAGATGTTCGCAGCTCATAGCACCTTTACCGTCTCACTACTCAAGGCCTAATCGTTTTGTTTCCGTTATGGACGTTCCATGCCAGTGTTACCCCTAGACTGAGCTACGGCCAACCGGAACGTCGATCCACTGCAAAGTGACCGTCGCCCCCCGAGCTGGATGTCCCAACCCCTAGACTGGCTTGCCGTGATGCGCCCGTGATCCATTTCGATAATGTCACCAAGGTCTACGCGAACCAAAACCGGCCTGCCCTCGACCACGTGAGCGTGGATGTCGACAAGGGCGAATTCGTCTTCCTGGTCGGTCCTTCGGGCTCGGGGAAGTCCACTTTCCTCCGGCTCGTCCTGAAGGAGGAGCGGCCCAACTCCGGCGCCATCCATGTCGCCGGCAAGGACCTCGCGCGGCTGTCCAACTTCAAGGTGCCCCACCTGCGCCGCCGCATCGGCTGCGTCTTCCAGGACTTCCGGCTGCTTCCGAACAAGAACGTCTACGAGAACGTGGCGTTCGCGCTCGAGGTCATCGGAAAACCGCGCAGGTTCATCCGCAAGGTCGTGCCCGAGGTCATCGAGCTGGTCGGCCTGGAGGGCAAGGCGCATCGCATGCCCGACGAGCTGTCCGGAGGCGAGCAGCAGCGCGTCGCCATGGCGCGCGCCTTCGTCAACCGGCCGATGATCCTGCTGGCCGACGAGCCCACCGGAAACATCGACCCCGCGACGAGCATCGGCATCATGAAGGTGCTCGACCGCATCAACAGGACCGGCACCACCGTCCTCATGGCAACGCACGATGCCGCCATCGTCGACTCCATGCGCAAGCGCGTGGTGGAGCTGGAGGACGGCAAAATCGTCCGCGACCAGTCGCGCGGCGTGTACGGCCAGGCGTATTAGGAGTATCTGGGACCATGCGGGCCAACTTCATCTTCTCCGAGGTCTGGATCGGCCTCCGGCGTAACCTCACGATGACCATCGCCGTCATCGTGACCGTGGCGGTCGGCATGGCGCTGCTCGGCATCGGGCTGATGATCAACTCTCAGGTCTCGTCTCTGACGACCTTCTGGACCGACAAGGTCGAGCTCTCGGTGTTCCTGTGCAAGAAGGACGACGTCTTTCCGGCCTGCAAGAACAAGCCCCCGCTCAACGCCGACCAGAAGGCCCAGCTGAAGCAGACGATCCAGGTCATGCCCCAGGTCGAGCGGGTCGACTACGAGGACCAGGCTCAGGCGTACAAGAACTTCCAGGCGCAGCAGAGCAACAACGTCCTGCTGTCGGTGATCCAGCCCGACGATCTGCCCGAGTCTTTCCGGGTGAAGCTCAGGAACCCGGACAACGCCGACGCGCTCGCGGACCAGTTGACGGGCCGGGCCGGGATCTCGCGCATCGTCAACCAGCGCAAGCTTCTGGAGTCGTACTTCGGTTTCCTCCCCAAACTGCGGAACATGGCCCTCGGCGTCGCGATCCTGATGGTGTTCGCGGCCACCCTGCTGATCGGCAACACGGTCCGGCTGTCCGCCTACAACCGCCGCCGGGAGACCGGCATCATGCGGCTGGTCGGGGCCTCGAACATCTACATCCAGCTCCCCTTCGTGATGGAGGGTGTGATCGCCGGCCTGATCGGCGGTGTGTTCGCGGCCGTCCTGCTGATCGTCACCAAGATCCTCCTCTTCGAGGGCATCCAGAGCTACATGGCCGTCCCCCTGGGATGGAACACCGTCGCGGGCGTGATCACGTTCACCATGGCCGTGGGCGTGGTGATCTGTGTCCTCGCCTCGTTCATCACGCTCCGCCGCTACCTGCGTGTGTGACCGGTCGATGGCCGCACCTGCCCCACGCGCGATCGCGCGTCGTTTTCCGTCGCCACGCCCGTCCTCGCGCCAACGGTAGGCTTCCCTGTATGCCACGTGAGACCGGGCGCAAGCTGATCGCCCAGAACAAGCGTGCCCGGCACGACTTCTTCATCGAGGACACCTACGAGGCCGGGCTCGTGCTGACCGGTACGGAGGTCAAGTCCCTCCGCGCGGGGAAGGCCAATCTCACCGACGGCTACGCCACCGTGCAGGACGGCGAGGCCTGGCTGATCAACGCGTACATCCCGGAGTACAGCCAGGGCACGTGGACCAACCACGCCGCGCGGCGCACGCGCAAGCTGCTGCTCCACCGTAAGGAGATCGGCAAGATCGAGGCCACGCTCAAGGAGCGCGGCCTGACGCTGATCCCGCTGTCGATCTACTTCAAGGACGGCAAGGCCAAGGTCGAAGTCGGCGTCGCCCGAGGCAAGAAGGACTACGACAAGCGGCAGACGCTGATGGAGAAGCAGGCCAACCGCGAGATGGCGCGCGCCATGTCCAACGCGGTCCGCCGCCGGGGGGGCCGCTAGGCCGTGTCCGTCCACGCGAGAGCCGTACGGGCCGCGCTGGCGGTGGCCCTGGTGGCGCCGATGCTGACGGGCTGCTTCGAGGAGCCGTCGCCGCACGAGGCCGTCCGCGACTTCCTGGTCGGCTGGCAGACGGGCGACTACTCGAGCGCCGCCAAGCGGGCCGACGGCGACCCGGCGACCGTGCGGAAGACGCTCGAGTCCGTCGGGCTGCAGCTCGACGCGGCGTCGATCCGGTTCTCGCTGAAGGGCATCCAGCGCGACGGCGAGACCGCGCGGGCGCAGTATCACGCCCAGGTCGACCTCGGTGAGAACAACCCGCTGTGGGAGTACGACGGGGCGCTGCCACTGCACGTCGTCGACGGCCGGTGGAAGGTCCAGTGGTCGCCGAGCGTGATCCATCCCGACCTTCATCCCGGGCAGCGTTTCGCGGTGGCGACCGTCCCCTTGGGGCGCAAGCCCATCCTCGACCGTGACGGCAACCCGCTCCAGGACGAGACGGTCCTCTACGTGGCCGGCGTCGTCCCGGCGAAGATCAAGGACCCGGGCCGGCTCTGCGACGAGCTCTCGAAGGTCACCGGCTTCGCCCAGGACCGCCTGCTGAGCCGGATCCTCTCGTCGCCGCCGCAGACCTTCGTCCCGCTGGCGACGTTCGGCCGGACGAAGTACGCCGCGCTGAAGGACAAGCTCGCCGTCATCAAGGGGCTCGGCATCCAGACCGACACCCCGCCGGTCGCGCCGAAGTCTCCCGCCCAGATCGTGGGGCGCGTCACGGCGATCACTCCCGAGGTGGAGCAGCAGCTCGGCGGGCCGCAACGGGCCGGAGACACGGTCGGCAGGGACGGCCTGCAGAAGGCCTACCAGGACCAGCTCACCGGCTCGACGGAGACCCGCGTCGTCATCCTCGACGCCGCGTCGGGGCAGCAGGTCAAGGAGCTCAAGGCCTGGCCGGGCCGGACGAACACGGCCGTCCGCACCACCATCGACCCGCGCGCGCAGAGCGCCGGCGACGCCGCGGTGGGGGGCTCCCGGCCCGCCGCGCTCGTCGCCGTCAAGGCCGCCACCGGCGAGGTGCTCGCGGTCTCCACCAACGAGTTCCACCAGGAGAAGGACGCCCTCGCCGGCAGGTACGCGGCGGGCACGACCTTCTCGATCCTCGCGGCCGACGCCCTGCTCCAGGGCGGTCTGGACCCGGCCCAGAAGATCCCCTGCAGCGCCGACCGCACGGTGGGCGGCGCCCGGTTCCAGCAGCCGGGGGTGCTCGGAAGCGTGACGCCGAGCTTCGAGGCCGACTTCGCGCAGGGCTGCGTGACCGCCCTCGCCTCTCTCGCCAGGCGGACGAACCGGCAGGCGCTCCTGGACAGCGCGGCCCAGTTCGGCATCGGCGGCGACTGGGGGCTTCCGCTCAAGACGTTCAGCGGATCACTCCCCCCGGGGGACGGGGACGCCGCCGTGGCGAAGATGATCGCCGGACAGAGCGTCCGGGTCAGCCCCCTCTCCATGGCCCTCGTCGCCGCCGCCGTCGAGTCCGGCACGTGGCGGCCGCCCGTGCTCGTCACCTCGCCGGCGTCGCCGGACCCCTCCGCCGACGTCGCGCCGCCCATCCCGCCGCACCCCGTGACGCTCGACGCCCCCACGATCACCAAGCTGCGGGCGCTGATGCGCGCGGGAGTCGTGTCCGGCTCGGCTCGCGCCGCCGAGGTCTCCGGAACTCCGGTGTACGGCGTGGCCGCCGAGGTCACTCAGGTCGACAAGAAGCAGCGCAGGAGCCTGTCGTGGTTCGTGGGCTGGCAGGGCGATGTGGCCGTGGCCGTGCTGGCCGAGAGCGCCGACGCGGCGAGCGCCGCCGAGATCGCCGGAGCCTACTTCCGGAACGCCGGCGCACAAGCCTGAAGATTTTCGCTGAGCCGAGCAACCATCGGGGGCCTCGGCGGCGTCTTTCTAAGTGACTGAGCACCGCTTGGGGGGTTGCGGTCTCAGTCACCGTGATGAGACCAGGGCTCCATCTCGGGGGGAGCCCTGCCGTCCGGACCGGCTCGACCCTGCCGGTCGGCCCCCGGGGCGTGTGCGTCATGCCGCGTTCCCGGGGGCTTCGCCGTCCCGCGGGCAGGAATTCGGTTCGCGCCGCCGGTGTTTTGAGATATATGGTTGCGCTACCCGGCTCCTCGGAGCGGGGTTGACAACTCAACAGGGGGTGACCGGTTTCGACTTCGGCATTGCATGCCAGGGGAAGCGGGCCGAGGACTGCGGACATAACCTCGTTAACACTGTGACCGCAAACCAATAAGTGCCAATAACACGCGCACTGAGGTCAGCCAGGGCAACCTGGCTCTCGCCGCCTAAGCAGCGAGTAACCTCTGTCAGCCCGGGACCGCCTCCGGCCCGGATCTGACATCGCTAGGAGGCTCAACCGACCGACCCGGTCACGGGGTCGAGCGGGAAACCAAACAGTGACTGAGCCCGTCGGCGACTCGCCTGTGAGATCGCCGGGGCTGAGAAAATTGCAACAGGCTGCGCCCGGAGAAGCCCTGACATGGTGTTGAAGGACGCGGGTTCGATTCCCGCCACCTCCACCCGAAGCGCTCACTCGAGTACGGCTCTGCCAGAGCGGTGCTCGAGTGACGCAGAGGTGTTCGCAGCGGCGGTGCCCGAAGAGGCGCCGCCGCTTTCGCGTGTTCCGCCCCCTGCGGGGCGCGCGGCATTCCTTTCCGGCCCCTGCGTTCAGGACGTGGGTCCGCACGATGAAAACGCCCTGCTCGCGGAGGAGCAGGGCGTCTCTCATGCCTCTGTTGATGGTCCGTGGCGATTAGGGCAGGCGCACCCAGCCGGGCAGGTTCGGAAGCGGGCCAGAGGGTCGCGGCCACGCTCCCCGTTGCGCGCTGACGTCGGCGGGAGGCACGGCCGGGCAGCGCGTGCCGCGGGCGGGCAAGGTCAGCGACACCAGGTAGCGGTCGATGGCCCCCGTGGTGCATTCGCCGCGGCGGTAGATCCCGTGGCCCCATCCCTCGTAGGTGAGCAGCACGCCTTCACGGCCGATCTGCCGGGCCGCGTCCACCGCCCAGCTGTACGCGGTGGCCGGGTCGTGAACCGCGTTGCCGAGCAGCAGCGGCGCACTGCCGTGGACCCGTAGGTCGTGCTGCGGGTTCGGAATCCGCGTCTGGCCGAGGCAGAAGGGGGTCAGCCCCAAAGCCAGCGGGCTGAAGCGCATGTCCGGCGCGACCCTCGCCGCGAGGCGCAGGTGGGCGGCGTAATCACGGTAGTCGCGGATCGGCAGCCGATAGTCCTCGCAGAAGACCTGCGACGGGAACTCGGCCACGTCTCCCACCGCCGCCTTTCGCCGCGTCGTCACGGCGGACAGCTCCGCCGGCGCCGGGGCGCCGGTGTCCAGAGCGTTCAGCAGGTTGGCGAGCTTCGCCCAGGACGGTCCGTAGAAATCGTCGAAGGCATCGGCGATGAGGTCGAGCGTGGTCAGCGGAACGCTCGGGTCGTCCGGAGACGGCAGGTCTCCGCGTCCGGCCCGGGCGAGCAGGCCCGCCCACACCTTCCGCACGTCCTTACCGTGCAGCGCGCAGCTCGCGTCGCGGTCGCACCACGCCACGAACTCGTCGAACGAGTCCTGCACAGTGGCGGCCTCGGTGGCGAGGAACGCCGTGGTCCCCAGGCTGTGATCCATGTTGCTGTCCAGGGCCAGGGCGCGGACTCTGCGGGGGAACTGCTCGGCGTACTGCTGCCCGAGCAGCGTGCCGTACGAGATGCCGTAGTAGGACAGCTTGTCCTCGCCGAGGGCGGCGCGGATGGCGTCGAGGTCGCGCGCGACGCTCAGCGTGTCCACGTGGTCGTACAGCGGGCCGGTCCGGGCCCGGCAGTCGTCGCGAAGCCGCCGGTCGTAGGCCAGCCACCCGTCGAACTCCGCCTGGCTCTTCATGATCGGATCGGGTGCCTGGCCGAGCACGTCGACCGAGCACACGACGGGGTGGCTGCGTGCCACGCCGCGCGGGTCGAAGCCGACGAGGTCGAACCGGCGGGTGATCTCCTGGCTGAAGTAGTCGTTGCCGAAGAAGGCGAAGTCCACCCCGGATCCGCCCGGACCGCCGGGGTTGATGAGCAGGGAGCCGATCCGGGCAGCCGGGTCCGTGGCCTTGCGCCGGGCCAGCGCCAGGTCGATGGTGGGGCCTCCAGGATGGGCCCAGTCGATGGGCACCGCCAGCGTGCCGCATTCGACGGCTGGGTCCTCGGGACACGCGGCCCAGGCGATGGCCGCCCCGGCTGCCGTGGTGGTGGTGCTGGTGCTGGTGGTCTTGGTGGTCGTCGTCTTGGTGATGGCGGCGTTCGCGGGAGTGAGGGAGAGCAAGGACGCGATCAACGCCAGGGCGCACGCGAGCAGGGAGGTTCTTCGCACACGATCTCCAATCGTCGGGTCCCCCGGGCCGAGCACCCGTGTGCGGCGATGGACGGCGAATCTTCCTCCGGCGGTGGTGCCCGGGCCGACCTGCGTGCGCGGGTGCGACGGCTCCTGTCCGGTACAGGTGGGACAGCGTGCAGGGCTCGGCGCCGCGAGCCGCCTCGATTGTCTGATCACGCACGGTGCCCCGCCCATCCGGAAAAGGGACGAAACTTCCGCATGTCGTCGTTCGCAAGGAGTAGGCCTCAGGCTGAGGGAGACACCATCCAGAGGCGCCCGGCCGGCCCCTGGCGGGCTGGTTACCTGAGGTCGGGCGGCATCACGGCGATCGGTTCGCCGCCGTCCCGTCCCGCAGGCTCACGACTGTCGCAGGAGCTGCAATCCCGTCCGGACGTGTGCCGGGCACTGGCTAGAGTCGCTTGGGTGGTGTGCTCGGGGCTCGGGAAGGACCGGATCGCTGTGGGAGATCGGAGCGCGGGTGAGTTCGGCGGGGAGCGGCGGAGCCCTCGGGTTGTCGTACGGCGGGGCCTTCCGGCCGAGCCGGCCGTACGGGGCTCGGCGTCGCTGTTCATGACCGAGGCCGAGCGCCAGGGCATCCGGGCCGGCCGCCGCATGCTGTACGTCGGCCCCGAGCCGGCCTCCGAACACGTCGCCCAGGCTCTCCGGGTGCCGCCGGGCGTGGAGGTCCTGGCGCGGCGCAAGATGATGCTGGCCGACGACGTTCCCGTCCGGATCGCCACGAGTTATTTCCGGCTCGATCTCTTCGGCGGCACCCCGCTCTGTGCCCCGGACTTCGTGCGGCCGACCCTGCAGGCGGGGATCGAAGCACTGGGGCACCGCTTCGGCCGTGCCGAGGAGCGCCTGATCGCCCGGCCGCCCACCGAGGCCGAGGCCGCCGCATTGGAGCTCGGCCCCGGCGAGTGGGTCGTCGAGATCCTGCGCGTTAGCTACGCCACAGACGACACGCCGATCCACACGCTGGAGACCATCTGCGCCGCCTCCCGCCACATCTTTCCCATCGCTCAGGTGACGGGCTCCGACGAGTTCTAGTGCTCCGGGGCGTTCCCTGACGACGCCGGGTCGGCTGCATGATCACGGATCGTGAAATCGCCGTTCAGACGGGAAGGCAGGCGGTCGTCTTGTGCGGGCGGCTTTCTCGATCGTGCCGGGCTGAATATCAGTGGCCCAGGACAGCCGGTTCGGGGCAACCTGGTTCCGCATGAAAGGTCTCCTTCGTGTCGCTGCCAGTGTGCACGGAGCGGGGGAGATGCTTCGACCTATTTCATTACTGGGCGATTCGTGCACTAAAACGCTATCCGGCATATACGAATTGACGCGCATTTCACTGATCCGCTGTACTGTCTGCTCGTCGGCGTCGCCCGCCGTGCCCCCGGACGGAAGGGACACCCTGTGACCAAGCTCAACCAGATCCTCGCCGTGGAGAAGGGCGTCAAGGCCGACGTCCAGCGCAAGGTGACCGACGCCTATCACACGATCCAGAAGAGCCCGCTCCTGTCCGGCATCTCCCGGTCCTACCAGCCGATCGACGACGAGGGCGAGCAGTTGCCACCCGAGTCGACCCGCGTCCAGGTGCAGGCCGAGAGCGTGCTGAAGGACGTCGGCGTGACCTTGACGCGGTTGTTCGACGTGACCGCGACGAAGGACTGGGCGAACTGCTCGGCCAGGGCCGACGTGAAGGTGGACGGCGTCACGCTGCTCGAAGGCGTGCCGGTGACGTACCTGCTGTTCCTGGAGAAGCAGCTCGTCGACCTGCACACGCTCATCAGCAAGCTGCCGACGCTGGACCCGTCCGAGACGTGGTCGCTGGACGAGAACACCGACACCTGGCGCACCGAGCCGGTGAAGACGACGCGGACGAAGAAGGTCCCGCGTAACCATGTCCTGGCGGAGGCTACCGACAAGCACCCGGCGCAGGTGCAGGTCTACAACGAGGACGTGGTCGTCGGCTACTGGACGAAGATCTCCTTCTCGGGTGCGCTGCCGCAGCGGCGTGTGAACGAGCTCCTGGGCAGGGTGCAGAAGCTCCAGGACGCCGTGAAGTATGCCCGCGAGGAGGCCAACGGCACCGAGGTCGCCGACAAGCGGATCGGTGAGGCGGTGTTCGGCTACCTGCTCGGGTAGCCCAAAAGACCCCCCGGGCCCGAGCGCCTGGGGTGCGCGAGGAGCGCAAGCTGAAACTGAAGGTCAGCCTGAACGACGGCGACAGCGGAGGTTCGATCCCTCCCCCCGGCACGCGGGCCGGGGTAGCCCAACTGGTAGAGGCAGCCGATCAAACTCAGACTCTCGCTCCAGATTCAGCATTGCCGTCGAGTGCCAGATCAACCGAGGGTGGACTGTGATCGTTGAGATGCCGGTTCGAGTCCGGCTCGCGGCTCTTCGTGCCGCGGTAGCTCAATGGCAGAGCGCACGTCGTGAGGACTGATCCGCCCTCTTAAACGCCGCTGGCACCGCGATATGGCGGCTTCGACAGACCCCCGGGGACATGGATAGGTACCCGGGGGTCGCTCCTTTCCTGGGCTCTATGCGTACCCACGACGACTCCCGGGCCCATGGCCACGTTCGTTCGGTCCCGGCGGAGATTACGGGAATCTGTGCATGATCACGCGCGGAGGGGGAGGGGTGGGGTGGTGTAGGCGTCGATCTCGGCCAGTAGGGCGGACTTGTCTTCGACGCTCATGAAGGAGGCCCGGACGGCCGACCGCGCGAGGTCGGCGATGCCGTCCCGGTCGAGGCCGAGAAGCTCGGCGGCCACCGCGTACTCCTGGTTGAGGGTCGTCCCGAACATCGGCGGGTCGTCGGAGTTGATCGTGACGGGGACCCCGGCCTTGACCAGCTCGGGGAGGGGATGGGCGGCCAGGCTCGGGATGGCGCCCGTGCGGATGTTGGAGGTGGGGCAGACCTCCAGGGTGATGCCGTGCTCGGCGAGGTGTTCGAGCAGGGCGGGGTCCTCCACGCTGTGGACGCCGTGGCCGATGCGCTCGGCCCCCAGCTCCCGGATGGCCTCCCACACCGTCTCCGCGCCCGTGGTCTCTCCGGCGTGCGGTACGGAACGCAGCCCGGCGGCCCGGGCGGCGGCGAAGTGGGGGGCGAACTGCGCCCTCGGCACGCCGGCCTCCGGCCCGCCGAGGCCGAAGCTGACCAGCCCGTCCGGCCGCTGGCCGAGGGCCAGCGACAGGGTCGGCTCGGCGGCCGCGACGCCGAACTCGCCGGGGATGTCGAAGCACCAGCGCAGCGTCGTGCCGAAGTCGGTCTCGACCCGGCGGCGGGCGTCCTCGATCACCTCGCAGAACTGGGCGGGCGCGAACCCCTTCTCCAGGTGGAGGTAGGGCGTGATGGTCAGCTCGGCGTACCGGACCCGCTGGCCGGCCAGGTCGCGGCCGACCCCGTGAATCAGGGCCCAGAGGTCCTCCGGGTCCCTGATCAGGTCCATCACGGCCACGTATACCTCGATGAAATGCGCGAAGTCGCGGAAGACGAAGAAGGAGGCCAGCTGGGACGGGTCGGCGGGCACCGGCGTGCTGCCCTCGTGGCGGGCGGCCAGCTCGGCCACGATCTGGGGAGACGCCGCGCCGACGTGGTGTACGTGCAACTCCGCCTTGGGCAGTCCGGCGATGAATTTCGTGAGGTCAGGGTCGATCACGCGACGACCGTAACAAGGACCTGCCGCCCGGTTCCAACTAAGATGGCCGTTTCTCACAGCAGTTTGTCAGGTTCGCCCCAAAGGGGCGGGGCTATTCCGTCGGTGGCAGCTCGTTGAGGATCACCGTGACGGTTGAGGTCCGGCCGTCCGGGTGCAGGACCTGGACCTGCGTCTTGTCGCCCGGCCTCAGCGTCGCGAGCACCTGGGAGAGCGCGTTCGCGGTGGGAGTCCGGACGCCGCCGACGCTGACGATCACGTCGCCGGGCTTGATGCCCGCCTTTTCCGCCCCGCTCCCCGGCGTCAACGCGCCGACCACGGCGCCGATCGGGTTGCCGTCCGCGTCGACGGCCGTGCCGACGCGGACACCCAGCGCCGCCCGGCGGCTGTTGACCACCCTGCCGAACTTGATGATCTGGCCCGCGACGTCGGTGGCCGTGTCGCTCGGGATGGCGAAGCCGATGCCGGGGGCCGCGCCCAGCTCGGGATCGACAGCCGCGAGGGTCGGGATGCCGATGACCTGGCCGGAGAGGTCCACGAGCGCACCGCCGCTGTTTCCCGGGTTGATGGGGGCCGAGGTCTGGATGGCGTTGGTGATGGTGGCTCCCGGCGTCCCGGTCGGCCCCTGCCCGGAAACCGTGCGGCCCAGGGCGGACACGATGCCCTGCGTCACGCTTCCCGAGAAGCCGAGCGGGTTGCCCATGGCGAGCACGATCTGACCGACCTGGAGCTGGGCGGACCGCCCGAACGTCGCGGGGGCCAACCCGCTGGGGTCGTCGACCTTGATCATCGCCAGGTCGCCGGCCGGGAAGGTGTTGACGAGCGTGGCCCTCCGCGGCTTGCCGCCGGTCGCGAGGGTGACCTGGAATTCCCGCGCCTTACCCACCACATGGGCATTTGTCACGATGTGGCCAGCGGTGTCGTAGACGACGCCGGAGCCCAGGCCCGTGGTCGTCGTGATCTGGACGATGGCCGGCAGCACCCTCTTGATGACCCGTTCGAACGTCGACTCGAGCGCGGCCGCCTCGGGGGCTCCCGATACGGAGGGCGAGGCCGTCGCCGTCCGCGCCGCCGGGGAGCTGCCTTTGAGGCTCCCGGCCACGCCTCCGCACGACGTGACTGCGACCAGAGTGAGCGCGGCCGCCATGCGGGTGACAGCCCGTGAGAATCCCATGCTCCCCTGTCTACCCAGGTGAGGGCGGGGATCCAAGCACCGGGACCTCGGCCGGTCGGCGGGGCGTCGGGACCCCCCACCGATGCGGAGCGGCAAAGCGCCGCCGAAGCGTGACTGGGAGCGACCTCGACCATCGTCGTTTCTGACGTAATCTGCGGACATGACGGAGGGCGGCGGAAACCCGGCCGGGCATGACCGGCCACGGCAGCCTTTCATCCGTTCCTACGACGCGCCGACGACGCCGATGCCACGGGTGCGTCCCGAAGATCTCCGGACCACGCCGCCGGTCACGCCGCCGTCAGGAGGGGCGCTCGCTCTCGCACGAGGGGCCGGCCGCCGCGCCTGGGACCTTCCGCTCCGCCTCTTCTACACGGTCGTCGCGGCCGTCGGGGCGATCATCGCGGTGGCCCTGGTCTTCCTGGTCTTCTCGGGGGACAAGCCGGGGTACGTCGCGCCGGTCCACCAGGCGCAGGCCGGGGCGACCGGGCCGGCGAGCCCCACCCCGAGCGCCTCTCCGACCCCGCCGCCCGTGGCGCTGCCCAAGGTCCCGGGCTCGTACAAGTATCTGCCGGTCTATCCCGGTCAGGGGACGTCCGTGGTGTCGTACGTCCTCGACAAGAAGGCCGGGATCAGCTATCCCAAGTTCGGCAAGCCGTGGAAGACGGCCGGCTCGGCGCCGTTCGCCCTCGCCCAGCGGGCCGGTCCGGTAGGACTGCCGCAGGCGCTGATCGGCTCGGGTCCCCTTCCGGGGGCCGCGCCTGGCACGCTCGGCACCTACCGCGACTATCGCAAGGTGGCCGCCAAGGCGGTCAGGTGGACGCTTCGCCGGCAGCCGCCCGGCGGCAAGCTCACCTGGACGGCGTCCCAGCCGGTACGG
The DNA here is from genome assembly GCF_025420585.1 of Planotetraspora sp. A-T 1434. Taxonomy (GTDB): domain Bacteria; phylum Actinomycetota; class Actinomycetes; order Streptosporangiales; family Streptosporangiaceae; genus JAOEGB01. The sequence goes on from NZ_JAOEGB010000001.1 coordinate 349,256, forward strand.
CGCGGCATGGGGTGGCTGCTCGGCTACAGGCTCAGCTACGTCACGGGCGGGGCCAAGCACTCGTCCCAGGCCATCGTGGCGGTCGTCGGCACGGGGAGGACGAGGCCCGCGATGCTGTTCGCCACGGTGCCGGACGACCGCAAGGAGCTTCTCCACGATCTGAACATGCTGTTCTGGGCCGTCCGCCCAATTCCCGCGTGATCATGCACAAGTTCCCGGGGTGTCCCTCCGACCTGCGCGGCGGCCGTACGTGATCATGCACACCTTCATCTGCACCTATGGTGAGCTGCGGACGTACGCTCGTGATCATGCAGGCGTGTTGCGGGTGCATGATCACGAACGGCATTCGCGCAGCTAGGGTGCGGTCTCCGGGAACCCGTGCATGATCATCTGCGATGAAGGCGCAGGATAGGTGGCAGTCCAGGGAAGCTGTGCATGATCACGCCGAAGGGCTGGGTAGTGCGAGAACCTCCTTCTAGAATATGGTTCTACCAAGTTTCTAGCGGTGGAGGAGCACATGGCGATCGGGCTGAGCGAGGAGCACGAGGCGCTCCGCGAGTCGGTGACGAGATGGGCCGAGCGCAACATCTCCGTTGACGTGGTGCGTCGCGCCGTCGGCCGCCCCGGGGAGTCGCGGACCGAGGAGCGCCCGGCATTCTGGGCCGGACTCGCCGGCCAGGGCCTGCTCGGACTGCACATCCCCGAGGAGCACGGCGGGTCGGGATACGGCCTGCTGGAGACGGCCGTCGCGATCGAAGCCCTGTCTGAGCGCGTGGCGCCCGGGCCGTTCGTGCCGACCGTGTTCGCGAGCGCCGCCATCCTGGCCTCCGACGGGAAGGCGCACGCCAAGCTGCTGCCCGGCCTCGCCGACGGGTCGGTCACCGGAGCCGTCGCGCTGACGGGCGCGATCTCCGGGACCCGTGACGGCGGCGTGCTCACGATCAGCGGCGTCGCCGAGCCTGTTCTCGGCGCGGCCCTCGCCGACGTGCTCGTCCTTCCGGTGACCACCGACCTCGGCGAGGAGTGGGTGGCCATCGACGCCGCCCAGGCGACGATCACGCCCATCAGCCCGCTGGACCTGACCCGCGGCGTGGCCAAGGTCGAGGTGGAGGCGGTAGCCGTACCGGCGGAAAGGGTCCTCGACGGGCTCACGACATCCGGCGTCCGCGACCTGGCGGCGATCATCCTGGGCGCCGACGCCGTCGGCGTCGCGGCGTGGTCCGTCGCCGCGGCTGCCGACTACGCGAAGGTCCGGGTGCAGTTCGGCCGCCCGATCGGTCAGTTCCAGGGCATCAAGCACAAGATCTCACGGATGCTCGTCGCGCTGGAGCAGGCCAGGGCCACGGTTTGGGACGCCACCCGCGCCTCGGGGCAGGAGCGCGCCTACGCTGCCGCTATCGCCGGCGTCATGGCTCCGGACGCGGCCGTGCAGTGCGCGAAGGACGCCATCCAGACCTTCGGCGGGATCGGCTACACCTTCGAGCACGACGCGCATCTCTACTACCGGCGGGCGCTGACGCTCCGGGCGCTGCTCGGGTCGTCGGCGGAGTGGGCCGAGATCGTCGCCTCGCTGGCGCTGAGCGGCATCACCCGTGAGATGGAGATCGACCTTCCGGAGGAGTCAGAGCCCCTTCGGGCCGCCATCCGCGCGGAACTCGCCGAGATCGCCCCGCTCGAAGGCAGGCCGCAGAAGGAGGCGCTGGCCAAGGCCGGCTTCGTGATGCCGCACCTGCCCAAGCCGTGGGGCCGCGACGCCACGCCCCTGGAGCAGGTGCTGATCCATCAGGAGATCAGAGCCGCCAAGATCAAGCTGCCGCAGATGATCATCGGTGCCTGGGTGGTGCCGTCCATCGTCTCGTACGGCACGCCGGAGCAGCAGGAGCGGTTCCTGCTGCCCACGCTGAGCGGCGAGATGGTGTGGTGCCAGCTCTTCTCCGAGCCCGGTGCGGGCTCCGACCTGGCCTCGCTGCAGATGAAGGCCGAGAAGGTCGAGGGCGGCTGGAAGCTCAACGGCCAGAAGATCTGGACCTCCGTCGCCCACGTCGCCGAGTGGGGCATCTGCATCGCCCGCTCCGACAGCTCCAAGCCCAAGCACGACGGCATCACTTACTTCCTCGTGGACATGAAGGCGCCGGGCGTCACCGTGCGGCCGCTGACCGAGATGACCGGCGAGAACCTGTTCAACGAGGTCTTCCTCGACGACGTCTTCGTGCCGGACGACCTCGTGGTGGGGGAGGTCGACCAGGGCTGGAAGGTCGCCCGCAACACGCTGTCCAACGAGCGGGTGTCGCTGTCGTCCGGCTCGGGCGGCACGGGGTCCTCGGTGCCCGACCTCCTCGGCCTGGCTGGAAGGCTCGGTCGCGAACTGACCCCGGCCGAGCGGCTGGAGCTCGCCAACGTGGTCTGCGAGGGCCACTCCATCAACGCGCTGTCGCTGCGGGTGACGTTGAAGCAGCTCGCCGGCGCGGAGCCGGGCGCGGACGCGTCGGTGCGCAAGCTGCTGTCCACGTCGCACGCGCAGCACGTGTCGGAGGCGGCCGTCGATCTGCTCGGCCCGGCGGCGGTCACCGCGGCCGACTGGAAGCTCGGCGACCCCGGCTACTGGAACCGCGCGGTCCTCGCCACCCGCGCGATGACCATTTACGGCGGCACGACCGAGGTCCAGCTCAACATCATCGGCGAGCGCATGCTCGGCCTCCCCCGCGACCCCGAACCGGGCAAGTAGCGCAAGCGTCCTTCTCGATAGGGGAGCTCGATAGGGGAACTCGATAGGGGAACTCGATAGGGAAAGGTGTGGACCCTTCCGAGCCAACCCTTCCGCGTGATCATGCACATGTTCCCGCACGCACCGTCCTACCTGGTGTTTCGTGTGGCGTGATCATGCACATGTTCCGCACGCACCGTCCTACCTGGTGTTTTATGCGTCGTGATCATGCATCACGAGGGTGCGACCGAGGGACGGACACTGCATGATCACAAACAGTGCCGTCCCTGCTCAGGCCGCGTGCGGCGGAATCGGTGCATGATCACGATCCGGAAAACGGCACGTCCCCGACCTTTCCGGGAAGTCCTGCATGATCACGGCGACGGGGGCCTGACCGGTTCTCTAGCCTGTACTGCATGCGGCCCCATTTCCGGCTTGTACGGCTTGCGCCTGCCTGGTTCGCCAGGCTGGCGCCGGGGGCGCTCGGATTGGGACTGGGCGTGCTGGCGCTCGGGCCGGCGCTCGGGCCGGGGTTCACGCTCCGGTACGACATGGTGTTCGTGCCCGATCCCCCGTTGCGGCTCGATGTGGCCGGTTTCCCCAGGGCCGTGCCGAGCGACCAGGTGGTGGCGCTGCTGTCGGAGGCTCTTCCGGCGGAGGTGGTGCAGAAGCTCATCCTGCTGGGCATCTTCGTGCTGGCCGCGTCGGGAGCGGCCGCCCTGGTGCCGTCGGGAAGGACGGCCCCCCGGCTCGCCGCCGCCGCGTTCTACGCCTGGAACGCCTACCTGGCCCAGCGCCTGCTCCTCGGCCAGTGGGCGTTGCTGCTCGGCTTCGCCGGTCTGCCATGGGCCGTACGTGCGGCCTCGCGTGGCGGGGCCTGGCGGCTCGCGCCGGCGCTGCTCCCCGCCGCGGTCGGCGGCTTCCAGGCCATGCTCGTCTCCGCCCTCACCGTGCTTCCGGTGGCCGCGCTCCGCACGGTTGAAGGGCCGGTGGAGGGATGGTGGGCACCGGCCCGTCGCTCGGAGTGGACGTTTCGAGGGCGGGCCGTACTGACGAGTGCCGCCGTCATCGTGGTGCTCAGCCTGCCGTGGCTCGTGCCCGCCCTCCGCACGAACGCCGTGACCGACCCGGCGGGGGTGGCGGCGTTCGCGCCCCGGGCGGACGGGCCGTTCGGGACGCTCGGCAGCCTTCTGTCACTCGGCGGCATCTGGAACTCCCACGCGGACGTGCCAGGTCAGGACTCATGGGCGCTCGCGTCCGTGCGTCTCGCGCTCACCGCCATCGCGCTCGCCGGTTTCGTGCTGCTCGTCCACGGCACGCGCGTACGGCGAGCGGCAGGCGGACACGCGGGCGAACCCGGAGCCGGGGGAGGGTCTGGCGGCGTGGGTGGGTCCGGGGGCCTGCGCGGGTCCGCGGGCGGGTCCAGCGGGCCTCTTGTACGGTCATCCGGCCAGGCAAATCGCTTTCCGTCGCCCGTAATTGCTCAGATGGCCGTACAAGGACGTGGATCCGGGGGCGGAAGTGAAGGGGACGGTTACGGGCTGGGGTTGGCGGTCGCGGCGGGAGTGGGGCTGCTCATCGCGTGCGCGGGGGCCTTCGTTCCCGGCGTTCCGCGGGCCATGATCGGCTGGTGGCCGGGCTTCGGGCCGTTCCGGGACGGCCAACTGTACGTGGCTCCGCTCGCCCTGGCCGAGGCCGTCGGCTTCGCCGTCGTGGTGTCCGCGCTCGGCCGTCGGGGGCCGGTCGCGACAGCCGTACCGGTGCTGGTCGCGACAGCCGTACCGGTGCTGGTCCTGCCGACCTTCGCGCTTGGCGCCTTCGGGAGGCTGGGATCCGCCGACTATCCGGACGAGTGGCGCCGGGTGCAGGCCATCGTCAACGACGACCCCCATCCCGGTGCCCTGGTCTCATTGCCGTGGGGCGCTTACCGGGCCTTCCCGTGGAACGGCGGCAGGGTGGTCCTCGACCCGGCGACGAAGCTGTTCGCGCGGCGGGTCATCTGGGACGACACGCTCGTGGTCGGCGTTCCGGGCAGGGGACGGATCCGCGTGGCGGCCGAGGACCCGCTCACCCGCCGAATCGCGGCCCTGATCAGCGGCGGCGCCGGAGCCGGAGGGGGTGTGCCCGTAGGGGCTCCCGCGGAAGTCGATGGCGGCGGCGGGGGCAGGGGCGGGCGCGAAGGAGGTGTCCCCGCCGGGGCCGGCGCGGGCGAGGCCGGAGCCGGAGGGGGTGTCCCCGCCGGGGCTCGCACGGGCGCGGCCGAGGCCGGTGGGACCGGTACTGAGAGGGCGGGGTCGTTGACGGGGGACCTGGCTCGGGAGGGCGTGCGGTACGTCCTCGTGGAAGGTTCTAATGAGAACCAGTTCCTGTTCAGGCTACGTGGAGCCACCCCTGTATGGCGCGGTGAGAGCCTGCTGCTTCTGAGGATCTGACCTGGTCCAGGGGTTGATACCTGCCTATACCGGAGGGTAACTTTTTTTATCACGGTTTGACCAACGCTATGGTGTATGAGCTGGATCACGTTCTAGTCTCGGCACACTGCGCGTTCGGAACATGAGGGGAGAAGCACTGTGTTGAAGGTGCTCGCTGCTCTGGCGGTCGGGGCCGTGCTTGCCGGCGTCGCCTCGGTGGCCGTCGTCAACGTGGCTTCGCCCACCCCGGAGCCGCCTAACAAGCCGCTCTACAACTACGGCGACAGGTGACCCGCCGAGCCCTGATCTCCATTTCGTAAGGCGCGAGCCGTACCGGGTCCCTGATGGGCTCAGGCGGGACGGCACAACCAGCTCGTGAGTACGGGGTGTGGCGTCGCCATGCCTTCATGCGTCCATGCCCGGATTCGCCCGCGCCGGTGTCCGCCGCGGACCCGCGATCCGCCGTTGTGACGCGCCAGCCAAAGGAGTGGCCGTGGTCGCACAGAGTGCGAAGGCAAACCTGTCGGGGCGCACCTCTTTCACGAAAAGCGACGGCTTCCCCCACCGCGACACCTTCACCGAGCTCGACAGTCCGACTGAGCACGACACCTTCCCCGAGCGCGACACTCTCCCTCAGCACGACACCTTCCCCCAGCACGACACCTTCCCTCAGCACGACACCTTCCCTCACCACGACACCTTCCCTCAGCACCACGCTCTCCCTCAGCGCGACGCTTTCCCCAGGCGCGATGGCTTCACCCAAGGCGAGAGCGCGCGCGACAGGCCGCGCCTCGCCGCCGGCCCGGTGGAGCCCGAGCCCGCCCTCGCACCCGCTCTCCGCGACGTGCGCGTGGCCGTGCTGAACTTCCGGGAGCCGTCCCAGTCGGTCGCCGGAGGCGCGGAGGAGTACGCCTGGCAGGTCTCGTCCTACCTGGTCGGACAGGGCGCGCACGTACATTTCGTGACGAGCCGGGAGGCCGGGCAGCCGCGTGCCGAGCTCCGCGACGGCATCGAGCTGCGCAGAATGGGCAACCGCTATCTCGTCTACCTGCTCGTCCCGCTGTGGCTGCTGCTGCGGCGCAGGCGGTTCGACGTGGTGATCGACTGCATGAACGGCATCCCGTTCTTCGCGCCGGTCGTGGTCTCGCGCCGCACCCGGGTCATCTCCCTGGTCCACCACGTCCATGACCGGCAGTTCTACGCGTTCTTCCCCCGCTGGCTCGCGAGGATCGGGTGCTTCATCGAGGGGCCGGTGTCCCGGCTCGTCTACCGGCGGTGCACCACGGTCACGGTGTCGGAGTCGTCCCGGATCGAGCTGCGCGAGCGGCTGCGGTGGCGGGCTCCGATCGAAGTCGTTCCGAACGGCAGCCCGATGGTCCGGCCGGTCGCGAGGGACGCCGTGTCCGGCGACCCTGCCGTGGTCTACCTGGGCCGGCTGGTCGGGCACAAGCGCGTCGAGCGGGTGGCCGACCTGGCCGCCGACCTCGCGGAGAGCTGGCCGGGGCTGCACGTCCACATCGTCGGACGCGGCCCCGAGCTGGGTCCGCTGGCCGCCCGCGCGAGCGAGCCCGGCAGGGCCGGACGGGTGCACCTGCACGGTTTCCTCCCCGAGGGCGAGAAGAACGCCGTGCTGAGCGGCGCCCGGCTCAACGTCACCGCGTCCGAGTTCGAGGGCTGGGGGCTGACCGTCATCGAGGCGGCCGCTCTCGGCGTGCCGACCGTCGCCTACGACGTCGCCGGGCTCCGCGACTCCGTACGGCACGGCGTCACCGGATGGCTGGTCAGGGAGGGGGAGCGGCTGGCCGACGTGGTCGACCTCGCGCTGAAGGAGCTCAGCGATCCGCGGACGCGGGCCCGGATGGGCGCCGACTGCCGCATGTGGGCACGCGAGTTCACCTGGGGTAAGACCGGCGCTAGCATTACCGGACTAATCACTACCGAACTGTGTAAATCACCAGCGTGCAAATCAACACCGCGCGAATCAACCCGTGACTCCTGAGCGTAGCCGTGTCCGTTGAGACCTGGACTGGAGAGCCCGAACGCGGAGAGCCCGAACGCGGAGAGCCCGAACGCGGAGAGCCCGAACGCGGAGAGCCCGAACGCGGAGAGCCCGAACGCGGAGAGCCCGAACGCGGAGAGCCCGAACGCTTCGGGCCACCCGTCGCCGAGCGAGACCGCTCGGGCCGGCCCGCCGACGATCCGGGGCTCCGGCACAGGCTCAGGCTGCTCGCCGGGTGCCTGCTCCTCGCCGCCGTGGCGTTCAACACCGCGCCCGGCGCCATCATCGCCGAGACGAAGCTCGACATGGCGATCAACCCGGCGGGGTTCCTCGCCCGGGCGACCCATCTGTGGGATCCGGCCTACTTCGGGCACCTGCAGAACCAGGCGTACGGCTACCTCTTCCCCATGGGGCCGTTCTACGTGCTGTTCCATGTGCTGGACATGCCGGCCTGGGACATCCAGCGCGTGTGGATGTCGCTGGTGCTCTGCGCGGCCTTCCTCGGCACCGAGCGGCTGGCCAGGGCGATGGGGATCGGGTCGCCCACCACCCGGATCCTCGCCGGGCTGGCGTACGCGCTGGCCCCTCACGCGCTCGCGCTGATCGGCGTCAACTCCTCGGAGTTCCAGCCCAGCGCCGTGCTGCCCTGGATATTGCTGCCACTGGTCCACGGCACGCGTCTCCTGGAAACAAGGGAGGGCGCGAGTCCGCGCAGGGCGGCCGCCCTGTCGGCGGTCGCGTTCCTGTTCGCCGGGGGCATCAACGCCGCCGCGGAGCTCGCCGTACTGGTCGTGCCGCTCATCTACCTGCTGAGCAGGGGGAACCGGCGGCGCAAATGGTGGCTGCTGGGCTGGTGGCTGCTCTTCATCGGCATCGTGTCGCTGTGGTGGCTGGTCCCGCTGGTGCTGCTCGGGCGGTACATCTTCTCGTTCCTGCCGTTCATCGAGACGGCGAGCGCGACGACCAGCGTGACTTCCCTGCTGAACGCCCTGCGTGGCACGTCGAGCTGGATCTCCTTCCTCCCCGTCGACGGCCAGCCGTGGCTGCCCGCGGCCTTCCATCAGGCCACCGTGCCCTGGCTGGTCGTCGCGACGACGCTGGTGGCGGCGCTGGGGCTGACGGGGGTGATCCGCCGATCGACCCCCGAGCGGACCTTCCTCGTCCTCTGCGTCGTCGCCGGGCTCGTCGTGATCACGGCGGGGCACGCGGGCGACCTCGCGCATCCGTGGACCGGCCAGGTCAAGGCGCTGCTCGACGGGCCGCTCGCGCCGTTCCGCAACCTGCACAAGTTCGACGCGCTGATCAGGCTCCCGCTCGCGCTCGGCCTCGCCGCGCTGCCCGTCGCCGGTCCGGTGCGGTTCAGGGCGCCTGTCATGGCGGTCTCCGCCGGGCTGCTCACGCTCACGCTCGTCCCCGTGGCGACCGCCGGGGTGACGACGCGGGGGGCGTTCGCCGACATCCCGTCCTACTGGCGTGACGCGGCGGCGTGGCTCAACCGGAGCACCGGTGAGGGAATGGTGCTCGCGGTGCCCGGCTCGGCGCGTGGCGAGTACCTCTGGGGCAGGCCCCTCGACGAGCCCATGCAGTCGCTGCTGACCGTCCGCTGGGCCACCCACGCCAACGTGCCCTGGGGCTCGCCCGGCCTGGCCCGGCTGGTGGAGGCCGTGGACGAGCGGTTCTCCACCGGGCGCGGCTCGCCGGGGCTCGCCTCCGCGCTGCGCCGCATCGGCGTGCGGTTCCTCCTCGTGCGCAACGACCTCGTCCGCGACACCCTCGGCACGGCCTGGCCCGCCCGCGTCCACCAGACCCTCCAGGACTCGGGGCTGAAGAAGGCCGCCGAGTTCGGGCCGCTGGTCGGCATGACCCAGAGCAGCACGGCGTCGGGCTGGTTCGACCAGCCGTACCCGGCGCTGGAGGTCTACGAGGTTCCGGGCGCGGCGCCGCAGGCCGGCATGGTGCCCCGCGAGGGGACCCTGCACGTCGAGGGAGCCCCCGAGGTCGTTCTCGACCTCGCCGAACAGGGGCTTCTCACGGACGACCGGCCGGTCCTGGTCGGCGACGAGCCCGGGGCCGCCTCGATCCCGGACAGGAACACGGTGGCGACCGACACGCTCCGCAAGAGGGACATCGTCTTCGGCGACGTGAGGCGGATCGCGTCGGCCACGCTGCCCGAGGACCAGCGGACCGTCACCACCGACCTGCTCGACCCCGCGTGGTCGGCGGCCACCTCCACTGCCCGCTATCTGGACATCAAGGACGTCACCGCCTCCTCGTCGGAGTCGGGCGTCACCGCTGCCTCCGGCCAGCGCGACCCCGGGCGGCAGCCGTACGCCGCGCTGGACGGCGACGCCCGCACCGGGTGGCGGTCGGACGGCTGGCGGGGCGCGGTCGGGGAGTGGCTGGAGGTGCGGTTCACCGGGCGGCTCGACCTGAGCGAGGTCGGCGTGGCCTTCGACCAGGCGCCGATCGGGCCGCCCGTGGCCGAGGTCGCCCTGGAGACCGAGCAGGGCGTCCGGCGGGTGCCCGTGGAGCGGACCGACCGCGAGCAGCCGCTCCGGCCGGTCCGGGGCAAGACCTCGTGGCTTCGCGTACGGATCACCAGGCTCGCCTACGAGCCGAAGGCCAAGCTCGGCAGCCGCGTGGGCATCACCGAGCTGCGGATCCCGGGAGTGCGGGCCGTACGGACGATCTCGGTGCCGGAGCCGGAACGGGGCGACCCCGGGACGCTGCTGCTGACCAGGCAGGGCCAGGCGCCGTCCTGCATGCGCGGGTCGGCCACGTGGACGTGCGACCCGCGGCTGCAGGTCCTCGGCGAGGACGGCTACGGCCTGGACCGGCTGTTCCCCGTGGCGCGGAGCGAGGTCCGCACGGTGAGCGGGCAGGCCGTCCTGACCGATCCGCGGGCGGCCGATCTGATCACTACGCTGCCGTCGCTCTACCCGCACGTCGGGGCGTCGTCCACGGCGACGGACTACCCGGCCACGCTGGGACGCCAGGCGATGGACGGCGACATCAGGACGGTGTGGTACGCCCAGCCGTTCGACCGGCATCCCACGCTGTACATCGACCTCGGCACGGTCCATCGGTTCTCGCAGATCAGGGCCTTCTTCCCGGACTCGTTCCTCGGGCAGCCGCCGGTCAGGCTGACCGTCCGCACGGAGACGAGGGCCGTGCAGGGCTGGGTGGGCCGGGACGGGCGGTTCGTCTTCCCCTCGCTGCGGACCAGGAAGTTCTCCGTCGAGTTCACGGCGCCCGCCTCCCGGGCGATCGAGGTGACCGAGCTGACGATCCCCGGCGTCAAGCCGCTCGGCGGGCTCGGCGGCATCCCGCTCCGGCTGCCGTGCGGCTACGGGCCGACCCTGCAGGTGGACGGCAACGCGGTGCCGACCCGCATCGTGGGCGGCACGCTCGACGACGTGCTGAACGGCCGGCCGCTGACCTACTCGGGATGCGTCCCCGTCCACCTGTCCGAGGGGCGGAGCAGGCTCGGCGTCGCGTCGAGCGACGCCTTCCGCGTGGAGTCGGCGATCCTCACCAAGGACACCGGCGCCCGGAACGGCACGGGCATCACGAGCGACGGCACGCGTGAGTCGCCTGTCACGATGGCGCGGCCCCAGGTCGTCTCGTGGGGCCCGGAGGAGCGCCGCCTGCGCGTCAGCGCCGCCACGCCGTCCTATCTCGTGGTCAACGAGAACTACAACGCCGGATGGCGGGCGTCTCTCGGCGGCGCGAGACTCCGCCCGGTGCGGCTCGACGGCTGGCGGCAGGCGTGGGAGCTGCCCGCGGGCGGCGGCGAGGTGATCCTGCGCTACGAGCCGGACCCGATGTATCGGGCGGCGCTCATCGGCGGATGTCTGCTGGCGCTGATCGTGCTCGCCCTCGCGCTGCTCCCTGGCCGGTCGAGGCTCGCCGCCGTGACGGCCGGGAGGCCGCGCACGGCGTGGGTGTGGCCCGCGGCGCCGCTGGCCGGCCTGTGGGCCGGGGGAGTCGCGGGGGCGGCGATCGTGACCGTGACCCTCGCGCTGCACCTGTGGCTGCGGCGGCTGGCCGACGCCCAGCACGCCGGGCCGAGCAGGCTGCGCGGGCTCGCCCGGCGGGCCGCCTCGGCCTGGGTCGCCTTCGGCGTCCTCGGGACGGCCGGGCTCGCGCAGGCCGCCGGGCAGAGCCTGGTCGCGCAGGTCCTCTGCCTCGTGGTCCTCGCGCGGCTGCTCGGCGCGGTGCGGGACCAGGAGCCCGTCGTACGGCCGCCGCTGTTCGCCGAGGAGCCGGAACCTCTCGGACACGCTGAACGGCCCGCGTTCGAGGAGGTCGGAGCGTGATCGACTTCCTGGTCCGGCTGCCCAGGTCGATCCTCCTGGCCGGGGCGGCGTTCGTGCTCACGATGGCGGCACTGTTCCGGTTCTACGTCTACCCCGGCACCCAGGTCCTCCCGCTGGAGCAGACCCGCGTCTATCGGCTTGTCTCGCCCTCGGCGACCTATCTCGACAGCGCCACCTTCCAATTGCGCACGGGTGTGCCCGTGGAGGACACGGTCTCCATCTACGGCGATCCCACCGCGGGCGACGAGCGCACGGCCGTATGGGTGGAGTTCTCCTCCATGCAGACGCGGGACGACGGCACCCGGCTGGACTACCACGAGCGGCGCACGGCCTTCGACCGGCGGACCGGGCTGGCCGTCGACTGCTGCGGGGAGTACGTCGACAACGACACCGGCGTACGGCAGACAGGGCTCGCGTTCCGCCTGCCGTACCGGGCGGAACCGCGCACGTACGAGATGTTCGACCCGGTGCTCAAGCGGGAGGCCCCGCTGCGGTTCGAGCGGGCGGAGACCGTCGAGGGCCTCACGACCTACCGCTACACGTACGCCGCCGGGCCGGTGAAGGTGGAGGACCTGCCCGACCAGATCCCCGGCGGTTCCATCGGCCTCCCCGCGTGGCGGAGGGTCAGCGTGGCGAGGTACACCGAGATCAGCCGGACCCTGTGGGTCGAGCCCGAGAGCGGCCTCACCGTGAAGATCCTGGAGCGGCGCCGGGACACCCTGCGGACGCCCGACGGCGTGGAACGGCAGACCGGCTTCCAGGCCGACCTCGTCACGAGCTCCGCGGACGTGGCCGCACAGGTGGCGGAGGCGGCGAGGTTCCGCCGGTGGATCCTGCTCGTGCGCGACGTGGTCCCGGCGGCCTTCCTCGTGCTCGGCGGCCTGCTCGTCGCCCTGTTCCTGTGGCAGCGCGCCACCCGTCTCGCCCGGCGCCTAGCGGCGGCGAAGCACCAGGACCAGGTTCCAGGTCACGACCTCGCGAACGCCGGGTAGATGGATCACCGCGGTCGCCCACCGGGGGTGGTAGCGGGGCAGGGCGTCGAGGACCTCGGCGTCGGGCCGCCGCCTGGCCCACGCCAGCGCGCCGGCCACCGACACGGCGTAGAGGCTCTCGCCGTACACGTTCTTGGGGGAGCGCCCGTGACGGCGGGCGTAGCGGCGGGCGGCGCGGTGGCCGCCGAGGTAGTGCCACGGCGAGGTCTCGTGCCCGCCCCACGGCGAGAGCCAGTTCGTGAACGACAGGTAGACGATCCCGCCCGGCCTGGTCACCCGGACCATCTCATCGGCCATCCGCCAGGGGTCGGGCACGTGCTCCAGGACGTTGGAGGAGAAGCACACGTCCACCGAGCCGCTCCGGAGCGGCAGGTCGAGCGCGCTGCCGAGCAGGGCGCCGTCCGGGATGACGCCGGTCCTGGCGCTCATCTCCCCGGCGTCGCAGTCCACGCACAACGGCCGGGCGCCGGCGGCGCGCAGCGCCTCGGTGAAATAGCCGGGACCGCCGCCCACGTCGGCGACGAGCGCGCCGTTCAGGTCGGTGTAGGACGACAGCTGCGCCACCGTGTCGCGGGCCAGCAGGCCGTAGAAGAACTCGGGGTCGGTCTGCTCCTTGCGGAAGGCGCTGAACAGCCGGATCGAGCGGGCCAGGTCGGCGCGGAACGGTTCGGTCTGCACGGCGTCTCCCTGCGTGTAGGGCCCCTACGTGGGGGTGCGCCGGAGCATAACACCCGGTTGAGCCCGATTCGCGGTCCACATAGCTCTCGTATCGCTCGTATCGCTCATATGGTGATGGACGCCGCTGGGAGATCAGAATGACTCAGATCACGCGCACGGAAAGGCCCGGCCTGAGCATCACGGTCCCGGCGTGGATGTCCGGCATGGCGAATCCCGTCATGATCACGGCGGTCCTGCTCATCGTGGGCTCGCTGGCGGTCCGGATTCCCGTCCTGCTCGGCTCCTACTTCGTCGAGGACGACTTCCTGTTCATGGGCGACGCCTACGAGCACGGGCTGACGTTCGACTTCCTCTTCCGCGTGCACAAGGGGCACCTCATGCCCGGCGCGCTCGGGCTCACCTGGGTGCTGGCGCGGATCTCGGCGTACAACTGGCTGCTGGTCTCGTCGGTCACCATGGCGGCCCAGGCCGCCGTCTCGGCGGTGCTGCTGCGCCTGCTCGTCCGGCTCTTCGGCGTACGGCCCGGCATCCTGCTGCCGCTCGCCATCGCCCTGTTCTGCCCGCTCACCATCCCCGCGTTCGGCTGGTGGTCGGCCGCGCTCAACGCCGTGCCGCTCCAGCTCGGGATGGTCATGGCGCTCGACGCCCAAGTTCGGCACGTCCGTCAGGGCGGACGGGTGCATGCGCGGCGGGCGTTCTACTGGGTCCTGTTCGCGATGGCCTTCAGCACCAAGGGGGTCTTCGTCCCGTTCCTGCTGTTCGCCATCACCACGGCCTACCTGCGCGGCTGGACGGGGAACTGGACCGCGCTGATGCTCCGCGAGGCCCGGACGCACTGGCGGCTCTGGGGGTCATACCTTCTGCTGATGGGCGGCTACGCGGCGCTGTATCTGGCCCGCAGGAGCACGGCCCCCGGCGAGGGCGCGGTGACGCCGGAGCCTGCCGACGTCGCGGACCTGGTGAACCGAATGCTCGGATGGACCTTCCCGTCCGGGGCCGTCGGCGGGCCGCTGTCGTGGGGCCCCGTCCCGCCGACGGGCGGCATGGCCCACCCGAGCGCGTTCCTCGTGGCGGCGGCCTGGACGGTGCTCGCCGCAGTCGTCCTCGTCACGCTGCTCTGGCGCCGCCGTGCCGTACGGGCCTGGGTGGTGCTGGCGGGCTACCTCCTGGGGGTGGACGCGATCCCGACCGCCATCGCGCGCGGCACCGGCCTGACGCAGATCGTCGGCTCCGAGACCCGTTATGTGGCCGACGCCGTGATCGTCCTGGCCATCTGCCTCGCCCTCGCCCTCCTTCCGCTGTACGGCGAGGCCGAGCCGTACCGGCGGCCGATCCCGGGAGGGGCGGGCGTTCCCATGGTGGCCGGGCTGCTCGCCGGGGTCTACCTGGCCATGTCGATCGTGTCGATCGACGCCTACCGCCACACGCTGTCGGGCGACCGGTTCCGGGCCTACCTGGACGCCGTGCGGACGTCCCTGGCCAAGGCGCCCGACACGGCCGTCATCTTCTCCAGCCCGGTCCCCGGCGACATCGTGATCCCCTGGAACGGCAACCGCAGGCTCAGCCACCACGTGCTCGCGCCGCTCGCCCGGCCCGTGCTGCGGGCCAGGATGCGGGCGCCCGACCCGTCGGAGCACGCCCTGGTCTTCGACGACAAGGGCAGGCTCGTGCCGGTCAGCGTTAAGCCGCTGTTCGCCAGCCTGCCTCCGCCCGGCAGGATGTGCTTCCCGCTCATCGCCGGTGCGATCTACTTCCCGGACGTCGTGTCGTATGGCGGCGTGGGCCCGATGGGCGGGCTCGCCTACACGGCGAAACGGGCGGGGACCGCCACGTACGAGATGAGCGGGCAGCGCGGCCAGCTCAGCTTCGCGCGCACCGACGGAGGGCTGCTGCAGTTCCCGGTGACGGCGGTGGGCAAGGGCCTGATGATCCGGCTGGACGACCCCTCGGCGCCCATCTGCCTCAAGGGGTTCGCGTTCGGGGATCCCGTCCCGGCGGCCGCCCCGCCTCCGGCGCCGGCGGTGAGCCCGGCCCCTCCAGCCGCGGGGTCTCCGTCGCCATCCCCGACTCCGGCTTCGCAATCCCCGTCTCCGGCTTCGCAATCCCTGAAGCCGAAGCCGTCGTCGCCGACGTCGCAGAAGAAGAGGGGGAAGGCCTCGTGACGAACCGGATCATGCCCCTCGCGGGCTCCTCGACGTACTTGTACGTGATCGTGGCGAGCAGCACCGTGAGGCCGCCCACCACGATCAGGTTGCCGGGAAAGTTGCCGGTCCACGGCCCCTGCTCGGTGAAGTCGTACCAGAGATAGAGCGCGACGAACTGCCACAGGAAGATGCCGTACGACACACGGCCGAGGAAGCGCATCACCCGGCTGCCGAGGAAGCGCCCGAGCAGCGAGCCTCGACCCGCGGGCGCGGGGGCCGGCAGCGCGGCGGGCGCGACCAGGCACGCCGCGACGGTCGCGTAGAGCACGAGCTCCGACAGGTCGGCCCAGACGCCGTCGACGCCGCTGAACCTCGTGCCGGTCAGCGGCGAGGCGGCCACGGCGTACGCCACGGCGGCCACCACCCAGAGCGTGCCCGCCGAGGCGTTGACCGCGCGGACGAAGCGGCGGGCGGGGCCGTCCGTCCCCGGCTCGTCGCGCGCCCACACCGACACCACGGCCAGCGCCATGCCGGGGGCGAAGAACACCCCCGCGCGGGGCAGCCAGGTGTTCAGGTACGGTCGGTAGGCGGGGTAGTAGGTGATCAGGGCCCAGACGAACGAGGTGGCGGCCAGCACGGCGATCCCGATGAGCAGCCGCCTTGCCCGGCGGCCGACGTCGTCCCCGGCCCGGCGCGCGTACGCCGACAGGGCGGCGGCCAGCAGCGGCAGCACGAGATAGAAGGCCACTTCCACGCAGAGGCTCCACATCTGGGCGAGCCCGCGCGGGCCCAGGCCGTACCACCACGGATGAAGCTCGTAGTTCTGCGTGAGCAGGAGCAGTTCGAGCCAGGTCTTGACGTCCCCGACGTGGCTCCCGGACCACAGCACCATGGCGACGATCACGACAAGCCAGTACGCCGGGAGGATGCGGAGAGCCCGTTTCAGCAGGTAGACCCCGGTGCCGGGACGCGGGCCACCGTGCAGCGCCGCCCGCGCGTAGGGCCGGTAGAGCAACAGGCCCGACAGCGCGAAGAAGATGGGGACGGCCACGTCTCCCCGCGACAGCAGGCTGCTGAAGAAGTTGTCCTGGAGCGCCGCCCCCGACTCGATGGCGACGTGGAAGGTCAGCACGGCGAGGGCCGCGATCGCCCGCATGCCGTCCAGCGCGTCGAGGTGACCCGTCGGTTTTGGAAGCGTGGCTGCCCGCGGAGCCCGATCGAGCCTGGAAGGCACAGTTTTGTCACGAACGGGTGACGAACTGACGAGTAATATGTCACGAGCCGCCGACGACCTAGAACCTGTTTCGGTCACTTTTCCGCATCCCTCGTGACGTCGGTCACTACCCCCACTAACATTAGCGCGAAATAGGAACCTGTTTCAGGACAAAATGGCGGTTTTACCACGCCTGCCCAGGAGGAGCGATGCGCCGCGCAGTTGGAGTTGTTCTCTTGGCAATCGGGGCGTTCCTCATCGTTCTCGCACCACTGATCAAATTTCAGGTGGCCGGCAAGCTCGTCCAGGCTCCCGCCGACTACTACATCAAGACGCGGCTGACCGCGGAGAACGCCCGCTACTTCAGCGTGGGCGACCTCAAGGTCCTCACCGGGAATCTCGACATCACGGTCACGACCAGGGGAGACGTCGCGCAGGCCAAGGACGACCACGTGGTCTGGGACCAGTTCACCGCCGTCAACGACGTGACGAACAACAAGCGCGGGATCTCGTTCACCCAGTTCCGCAGCGCGTTCAACAAGTTCGACGGCGCGGGCGTCACCTGCTGCGGCGCCAGCGTGGACGACAAGCCCGTCCAACTGGAGGGCCAGATTTTCCTGTTCCCCTTCGGCGTGGAGAAGAAGACCTACAAGGTCTTCAACACCGACGCGCACAAGGCGTTCGACGCGACCTTCGCGGGCGAGGACACGGTCAACGGGCTCAAGGTCTACAAGTTCGAGCAGAAGGTCCCGCCGACGGTCACCCAGACGCTCAGCGCGCCCGCGTCGGTGCTCGGCATGGCGGACCCCGGTGACATCCAGGTCAACCGCGTCTACGACGGCGTCACCACGTTCTGGGTTGAGCCCACCACGGGCGCGCCGGTCAAGCAGGAGCAGCAGCGGCATGAGGTGCTCAAGACCGCCGACGGCGTCGAGCGCATGCCGGCCCTGATCGCCACTGCCGTGATGACGCCGCAGAGCGTCAGCGACCTGGTCAGCGCGGTCAGGGACAATCTGAGCCAGATCACTCTCATCGAGACCACGATCCCCCTCATCTCCCTTATTCTCGGCGTCGTGCTCCTCGTCGCCGGTTTGCTCATCATGCGCGGCTCCCCGGCGCGCGAGGGCTGATGATCCCAGAGCGCGCGGCAGTGCGCCCGCCGGTCGACACGTCACCGGCGGGCGCACTGACGTGGCGCTCGACGGCGGCCGGGCTGCTGCGGGCCTGCCGTCCACGGCAGTGGCTCAAGAACGCGCTCGTCCTCGCGGCCCCTGCCGCCGCGGGGGTGCTCACGACCGGCCCGGGCTTACGGGGCTCCCTGGTCGCCCTGGTGGCGTTCTGCCTTGCCGCGAGCGGGACCTACCTGTTCAACGACGCCGCCGACATGGCGGCGGACCGCCGCCATCCGCGCAAGCGGCTGCGCCCCGTCGCCGCCGGGATCGTGTCCGTACGGCTCGCGCGGATCACCGGCGCGATCCTGCTGGCGGCGGGCCTGCTGGTGAGCCTGGTGGCCGGCCGCTGGCAGCTGACTGCCGTGGTCGCCGCCTATCTTGCGCTGACGTTCTCCTACACCCTCTGGCTCAAACGGCAGCCGGTCGTGGACCTCGTCGCAGTGGCCGGCTGCCACGTCATCCGGGCCTACGCGGGCGCGGTCGCGGTGGCCGTACCCGTGACGAGCTGGTTCCTCGTCGTCATCTCGCTCGGCTCGCTGCTGCTCGTGGCGGGGAAGCGGGAGGCCGAACTGCGCGCGCAGGGCGGCGACGGCACGACCCATCCCACCAGGGCCACGCTCGTCGTCTATACGGCGAGCTATCTGGCCCACGTCCGGGTCATGGCCTCGGGCGCGATGATCGTCACGTACTGTCTGTGGGCGCTCCAGGAGCACACCGGCGCGGCCCGCGCGTTCTACGCCCTGAGCATCGTGCCCTTCGTTCTCGTCGTCTTACGGCACGCCCTGCTCGTCGACCGGGGAGTGGGGGAGGAGCCCGAGGAGCTGGCCCTCCGGGACCGGCCGCTCCAGGTCTTCATCGCCCTCATGCTCGTGCTGCTCGCCTTTGGCATCTATTTGGGATCTATCTGACATGACGGTTCTGACCGGGTGGGGGCGCACCGCCCCGACCCCCGCCAGGCTGGCGCGCCCGCGCTCGGCCGACGAGGCCGCCGCGCTGATCAAGGAGGCCTCCCGGCGCGGGGTCGTCGCGCGCGGTCTCGGCCGCTCGTACGGCGACGCCGCGCAGAACGCCGGCGGCCTCGTGCTCGACTGCACCGCCCTCACGCCGTCGTGGGCCCACGATCCGAACACCGGCCTGGTCACCGCGTCGGCCGGGATGAGCCTGCACGACCTGATGGCCGAGCTCGTGCCGCGCGGCTGGTTCGTCCCGGTGACCCCCGGCACCCGATATGTCACGGTCGGCGGGGCCGTCGCCGCCGACGTCCACGGCAAGAACCACCACGTGGACTCGTCCTTCGGCGCGCACGTCCGCTCGCTGACCCTGCTCACCGCCGACGGGGCGACGCGCGTGCTGGGGCCGGACGACGAGCTGTTCTGGGCGACGGTCGGAGGCATGGGGCTGACCGGCGTCATCGTCGAGGCCACCTTCGCCTGCGTCCCGATCGAGACCTCCCGGATGCGGGTGGACGTCGAGCGGACCCGCGACCTCGACCAGACGCTCGACGTGATGACGGCGACCGACGACCGCTACCGCTACACGGTCGCCTGGATCGACCTGCTCGCCCGCGGCGGCCGGATGGGCCGGAGTGTCCTCACCCGCGGCGACCACGCGCGCCTGGACGACCTCCCGTCGCGGATGCGCCGCGACCCCCTTCGCTTCGCCCCCCGGCCGCGCCTGTCCGCGCCGCCATGGGTGCCCGGCGGGCTGCTCAACCGCGCGTCGATCGGCGCCTTCAACGCCGTCTGGTACGGCAAGGCGCCCAGGGCCAGGCGCGGAGTCGTCCAGGGCATCGCGCCCTTCTTCCACCCGCTCGACGGGGTCGGTCACTGGAACCGGATGTATGGCTCGCGCGGCTTCGTCCAGTACCAGTTCGTCGTGCCGTTCGGGGCCGAGGACACCTTACGGCGGGTGGTGGAACGGCTGTCCGGCGCTGGCGTGGTGTCGTTCCTCACGGTCCTGAAGAGGTTCGGCGAGGGAACCCCCGGGATGCTGTCGTTCCCGATGCCGGGGTGGACGCTGGCCCTGGACATCCCGGCCGTCCAGAGCGGGCTCGCCGGGATGCTGACCGAGCTCGACGGCTGGGTGGCCGCCGCCGGGGGACGTGTCTACCTGGCCAAGGACTCCCGCATGTCGGCGGCGGTCATGGCCGCGACCTACCCCCGCCTGGAAGAGTGGCGGGCGATCCGCCGCCGGATCGACCCCCACGGGGTCTTCCACTCCGACCTGGCGAGGAGACTGTGCCTGTGACAGCCAAGACCGCGACGACCTCACCGGTGAGGACATGAGGAACGCCCTGGGTTCGGTCGACACCGTCCTGCTGCTCGGCGGCCGGAGCGAGATCGGCCTGGCGATCGTGGAGCGTCTCGTGCGAGACGGCGCCAGCCGGGTCATGCTCGCCGCGCGTGGCGGGGCCGCGCCCACCGAGGAACTCCGGAAGCTCGGCGCGGAGGTCCACGTCGTGGACTTCGACGCCGCCCGCCCCGAGACCCACGCCGCGCTGATCGAGCACGCCGCCGCCACGCTCGGGGACCTCGACGTCGTCATCCCGGCCTTCGGCGTGCTGGGCAGGCAGGCCGTCTACGACGACGACCCGGTGGCCGCCGCGCGGGACGTCGCGGTCAACTTCGGCGGCCACGTCTCCGCCGGGCTCGCCGCCGCCCGGCGGCTGCGCGAGCAGGGCCACGGCACGCTCGTGGTGCTGTCGTCGGTCGCGGGCGTGCGGGTGCGTAAGGCCAACTTCGTGTACGGCTCGGCCAAGGCGGGCCTCGACGGCTTCGCCCAGGGCCTCGCGGATTCCCTCCACGGCACGCATTCTCCCCGCAGCTCAGGGGCCCGGGTCGTGGTCGTCCGGCCCGGGTTCGTCATCGGGCGGATGACCGAGGGGATGACCCCCGCCCCCATGTCGGTGACCGTCGACGCGGTCGCGGACGCCGTGATCGACGCCCTGAGGTCGGGGCGGCAGATGGTCTGGGTCCCGGGAAGGCTGCGCTTCGTGTTCGCCGTCATGCGGATCCTGCCCCGCGCGCTGTGGCGCCGACTCCCCCGCTGATTTCCGCGTGATCATGCACACTTTCCCGGGCTGTCCCCTTACCCTGCGCTTTCATCGCGCGTGATCATGCACCGATTCCTGGTCACCGCGCCCTGGCTGCGCTGATGCCGTACACGATCATGCAGCGCAATGCCTCTGCATGATCACGAACCGAATCTTCGCAGCGCACCATAGCCGCGGAGGAAAGTGCGCATGATCACGGACGGGGGCGGGGCAGGCCCGTGGGGGTGCGCGGGAAGGTGTGCATGATCACGCGGGGGGGTTAGCCGGTCACGAGGGTGAGGCCGTAGACCGCGAGGATCTCGTTGACCGGCTGGAAGTAGGTCGTGCCGCCGAAGGTGCAGTTGCCGGATCCGCCGGAGGTGACGCCCTGGGCCTGGCTGCCGGAGATGAAGGAGCCGCCGGAGTCGCCGGGTTCGGCGCAGACGTTGGTCCTGGTCACCTCGTAGACCGTGCCCTGCGAGTAGGTGACGCTCGTGTTGCGCTGCTGCACCGTGCCGCAGTGCCAGCCGGTGGTCGAGCCGGAGCGGCAGATCGAGGCGCCTTCGACGGCGACGGTGGAGCCCTTGACGGTCACGTTCCCGCCGCCGCTGCCCCTGACCCACGGCCGGGGTGTCCAACTGCTGTTCACCGCGACCCACGAATAGTCGTTCCCGGGGAACGACGAGCCCTGAAAGGTGCCCTGCGCGACGCGGTTGTAGCCCGCCGTCGTGTAGCCGGGGCGGCCGCAGTGGCCGGCGCTGACGAAGCCGTTCGTGGAGCCGCGCCGTACGGAGAACCCGATCGAGCAGCGGGCCGAGTTGTTGATGTAGTAGGCGTCGCCGCCGCGCACGTCGTAGTAGAGCTGCGGCTGCTCGGTGGACCGCACCACCTGGACCGCGGCCTTGTCGGCCCCGCTGGCCGCGACGAAGGCCTCGGCCTCGGCGGGCTGCGAGGAGAGCACGACGACGCTGTTGGTCCGCACGTCGACGTACCAGACCGGCGTGGACTTCCTGGTCGACGGGGGCGCGCTCGCGGCGGCCCTGTCGAGCGCCTCCTTGGCGGCGGTGAGCGCGGCCAGCGTCCGGGCCACGATCTGGGGCTGGGCGCCGGATCCGGCGATGGTGGGCGCCTGGGCGGCGTCGGTCGTGGCGACGACCAGCGTGGCGGAGGTCTCTCCGGTGACCCACGATCCGGCGAAGCTCGCGCCGAGGCTGCCGCGCAGCTTGGCCTCGGTGGCGCTCGCACGGGCCTCGTTGGCCAGGCGGGCCTGGGCCTGCGCCGCGCTGAGCCCGAGGTCGCGCTGCATGGCGTCGAGAACGGCGGGCGGCGGAGTGGGGTCGGAGCCGGACGACGCCGTGGTGGCATCGGGTGGGGTGGTGTCAGGTTCGGGGTCGGCCACGGCGGGTGCGGCCGTCAGCGCGAGGGCGCTGATGACCAGGGCGCAGCCGGTGGTCACCGTGCGTCTGCGGAGCATGTGGTTCTCCTTGCGTCGGGGGGTGCCGTCACCGTAACTGAGCTCACGACAGGCGCGGATCTATCAGTTAACCCCTACCGTCGCGGTATGGAAGCAGGCCGAATCTAGCTCGCTGTGATCTCTGGGACACGGAGGCGCCGCCGTCTTGGCGGACGGCGGCGCAGGTTTTACCGACTCTGTGTTGCCGGCGTCTCGCTTCCGACCACTACGGCTTGCTGAGGCCCATGGTGTAGGAGCCGGAGCCGCTGTAGGCGTGGACGCGGTACCGGTAGTAGCCGGCCGTACCGGAGTAGGTGACGGTCTCATCCGGGCCCGAGGAGGTGCCGCTGGCGACGTTGACCCAGGTCGAGCCGTTCCACTTCTGCAGGTAGAGGTCGAAGTCGACGCTGTCGGGGCCGTCGAGGCAGCCGCTGTGGGTGCCGGAGACGGTCGACTGGTAGTAGGAGCCGTTCGGCTGGTAGGCGCTCGCGCCGCTGGTGAGGCTGCCGCTGAAGGTCTGCTGGTAACCGGAGCAGCCGGTGGGCGGCGGGTTGCCGCCGGAGGTCACCAGGGTGAGGCCGTAGACCGACAGGATCTCGTTGACCGGCTGGAAGTAGGTCGTGCCGCCTGACGTGCAGTTGCCGGATCCGCCGGAGGTGACGCCCTGGGCCTGGCTGCCGGAGATGAAGGAGCCGCCGGAGTCGCCGGGTTCGGCGCAGACGTTGGTCCTGGTCACCTCGTAGACGGTGCCTTCGGCGTAGGTGACGCTGGTGTTGCGCTGCTGGACGGTCCCGCAGTGCCAGCCGGTGGTGGAGCCGGACCGGCAGATCGAGGCGCCCTCGACGGCCACCGTCGAACCGCTGACGGTGACGTTGCCGCCGCTGCCGTTGTTGACCCACGGTTGCGGGGTCCAACTGCTGTTGAGCGCGACCCACGAATAGTCGTTCGTCGGGAACGACGACGCCTGGAACGTCCCCTGGGCGACCCTGTTGAAGCCGGCGGTGCTGTCGCCCGCGTTGCCGCAGTGGCCGGCGCTGACGAAACCGCCCTGGCCGCCACGGGTCACGGAGAAGCCGATCGAGCAGCGAGCGGAGCTGTTGATGTAGTAGGCGTCGCCGCCGCGCGCGTCATAGAGGACTCTCGGCTGCTCGGCGGACTGCTCCACCCGAACCGCCGACTTGTCCACCCCGCTCGCGGCGATGAACGCCTCGGCCTCGGCGGGTTGGGAGGTGAGCACGACGACGCTGTTGGTCCGCACGTCGATGTACCAGATCGGCGTGGATTTCGGCGCCGCGCTCGCGGCGGCCCTGTCGAGCGCCTCCTTCGCGGCGGTGAGCGACGCGAGTGTCCGGCCGACGACCTGGGGCCGGGCGCCCGAGGCGCTGATGGCGGACGCCTCAGAAGCGTCGGTGGTGGCGATCACGAGGGTCGAGGAGGTGTCTCCGGTGACCCACGAGCCGGCGAACGCGTCGCGCAGTCGCTTGCGGAGCTTCGACTCGACGGCGGCCGCGCGCGACTCGTTCAGCAGGCGGGCCTGAGCCTGGTCCGCGCTGAGGCCCAGGTCTCGCTGCATGGCGTCGAGCATGCCGGGCGGCGGCTTGATCGCGGTGACAGACGAACCGGTGACGGACGAACCGGTGGTGGCCGCGTCGGTGGTTCCGGTGTCGGCTTCCGCCGTGGTGGGGGCGGCCATCAGGGTGATGACACCGATCGCCAGAGCGCATGCGGTGGTGACCGTGCGTCTGCGGAGCATGGGGCTCTCCTTGTGTCGGGGGGTGCCGACACCGTAACCACGCTCACCCCGAGCGGGGATCTATCAGATGACCCCTACCGCCGGGTTATGGAAGCGTGCCGAAGCGCGGGTTGGCGACGAGCCAGTCGGAGTAGCGGCGGCTTCGCCGTACGGCGTCGGCGTGGGCCGCGCGCGCGTAGTTGACCACTGAGGGCGCGGCGCGGGCGGCGATCGAGTCGGTGTGCCAGCCCAGCAGGTGCCGCCAGCGCAGCGGAGCCCCGGCGAGCGGCATCATCACCAGCCCGGCGGTCAGCTGGAAGGTGGCCTGGCAGAGCGCGACGGCCTTGCGCACCCCGACCAGGTGCAGGCAGGTGGTCACGTCGGTCTCGTAGATGGGCATGGGCACGAAGCCCGCACGCGCGCAGGCCCCGGCGAAGCAGTCGGCGAAACAGCCGTCCCCGGGGGCGACCGCCCAGCACTCGCCCGCGAGGCGGGACAGCTCCAGCTCGCTCTCGCCCGCGAGGGGATGGTCCTCCGCGAGCAGGACGAAGACGGGGTCGGAGCCCACGGTGCTCCAGCTCATCGCGTCGGCCTTGGGCGGTGGGCTGTCGCCGCAGGTGCCGATCAGGGCGAAGTCGAGGCGGCCGGAGGTCACCATCGAGGTCAGCTCGCGGGCCGACCAGGACGTGCGGGTCGTCACGGGGGTGACCGGATGGGCGGCGGTCAGGCGCTCGACGAGGCCGCCGAGGATCGGCCCGTGCGTGGCCCCGAGGCGGTAGCCGGGGATGTCCTCGGGATCCGAGTTGTTGGCGAACCGCACGGCGTCCTCCTGGAGCTCCCGTACGGCGGGCAGCAGCACACGGGCCCGCGACAGCACCATCTCGCCGAGGGGAGTGGGCCGGGCGCCGTTGCGGTCGCGCTCGAACAGGGGGCCTCCGAGCGCGCGCTCGATGCGTTTGAGCTGCGCGGTCAGGGAGGGCTGGGCCAGCCCGAGCCGGGTTGCCGCCTTGGTGACGCTCCCGGCCTCGGCGACCGCGCGCACGATCTTGAGGTGACGGAGCTCCAAATCCATACCGGGAAGGTACGGCCGCTGTGTTATGGCTGCAATCCCGGCGTGTCACGAAATTTGACTCTCTTTCGTGGAGCTAGGTCATATCCCTGTCGCATAGTTATGAAGAACGACCACTTCATGGCTAAAACCCGTTATAACGTCCCCGTCCCCCCTCACTCCTGCCGTGATCATGCACAGATTCCCGCGAGTGGGCGATTGCCTGCGGATATAGCGATCGTGATCATGCATTCCCGGGAGAATGTATGATCGCGAACAGTGAACGCGCAGGTCAACCTGCCCGCTGGGAATCTATGCATGATCACGGCGTGTTTGGGGTGGCCTGGGGACGTTGCCGGCTGGTACGGCCGACGAAACGTTCTAGTTAGAACTCGTTGCAGTTTGCGTGAGCCCGACCGTACTGTCGAGGGCATGCGGACACGTGTCACCGACATGTTCGGGATCGAGTTTCCGATTTTCGCGTTCAGTCACTGCCGGGACGTCGTCGCCGCGGTCAGCCGCGCCGGCGGCATGGGAGTGCTGGGCGCCCTCTACTTCACCCAAGAAGAGCTGGAGACGGAGCTCCGGTGGATCGACGACCACGTGGACGGCCGGCCGTACGGCGTGGACGTGGTCATGCCCGCCTCCTACGCCGGAGCCGACCTGGGCGTCGACAGCCCGGCAGAGCTGGTGGCGAAGCTGCAGGGGATGATCCCCGACGGGCACCGCGCGTTCGTCGAGGGCCTGCTGGCCAGGCACGACGTGCCGCCGCTGACCGGCGCCGACCCGGGGAAGGTGCTGCTCGGGTGGACGGACGCGACCGCGAGGCCGCAGGTCGAGGTGGCGCTGAAGCATCCAATCGCGCTGCTGGCCAACGCCCTTGGCCCGCCTCCCGCCGATGTCGTCGAGCTCGCGCACGAGAAGGGCGTGAAGGTCGCCGCCCTCGCCTCCACCCCCCGGCACGCCGTGAAACAGGTCGAGGTGGGGGTGGACGTCGTCGTCGCCCAGGGCACCGAGGCCGGAGGACATACCGGTGAGATCTCCACGATGGTGCTGATCCCGCAGGTGGTCGACGCCGTGGACGTGCCGGTCCTGGCGGCGGGCGGGATCGGCTCCGGCCGGCAGATGGCCGCCGGGATGGCGCTCGGGGCCGAGGGCGTGTGGACCGGCTCCATCTGGCTCACCGTCGAGGAAGCCGACACCCCGGAGCTCGCCAAGCGGCGGATCCTGGAGGCCACGTCGGCCGACACGGTTCGCTCGCGAAGCTGGACGGGCAAGCCCGCCCGCCTGCTCAAGAACGCCTGGACCGACGCCTGGGAGTCCGCCGAGTCGCCGGGCACGCTGCCGATGCCGCTCCAGTTCATGCTCGTGTCGGAGGCGCTGCGCCGGATCGGCAAGTCCGACGCGGCGGAGCTCGCCACCTTCCCGGCCGGTCAGATCATCGGCACGACCAACCGCGTCAAGCCCGCCAGGCAGGTCGTATTCGAGATGGTCGAGGAATACGTCAACGCCATGGACCGCCTCAACCGGATCACCGAGGTCTAGCCGACCGCGCCCATGCACAGATGCCTGGCCCGACGTCACCGATGTGAAGACCGTGGCGGCGTTCGATTTCTCCACCGGCGACGCGCCACGTCATGGGCAACAGCTCCCAGGCCCCCACGGACGTTCAGGTTTGTACGGTATAAACCCCCCGGTGACCTCCTCCAGGGACGGTCGCTCATGTGCGGCGGCGTTGCGCTGAAGGCCGTTTTTCGTGGTGATGACGGCCGTGGTGATGACGGCCGTGGTGATGACGGCCGGGGTGATGACGGCCGCGTGATGGCGCTCGGGCGGCCGCACCCCGCGCCCGTGTGGTCTGCCGTCCTGCGATTTACTGTCGGAGACGCCTTCACGAATCGGGAGGATGCCCCCGGTGAGCCAGCTACCCGGCAACACGGTGCCCGACGACACGGTGCCCGATGACACGGTGCCCGATGACACGGGGGCGTGCGACGTGGTGGGCGGCGACGCGGTCCAGGGTGATGGGACGGCGGACGGCGCGCCTGCGGAAGGTGCGCCGGTGGACGCTTCGCCCATTCTCGGCAACGTTCCGGGCTCGTACGCCCTGGGAGTGTTCAGGGAGCGGCATCCGGCCCTGATTCAGCGGGTCAGGGAGGCCCTGCCGTACACGCCGGATCGGCACGGGGCGCTCGACCGGCTGCTTGGTGAGGTCGTCCGCGACGTGATGGAGCCGCTCGACCCGTCGGCGCACGACCACGCGGCGTGGGCCGAGTGGGGGCGCGACAAGATCGGCCGGCGGTGGGTGGACGTGCCTTTCCTGTGGGCCGAGAGCTACTTCTACCGGAAGCTCCTCGCTGCCACCGGCTACTTCGAGGACGGTCCCTGGCGGGGGGTCGATCCGTTCGGGCCCTTCAAACAGGCCGAGTCGGAGAGCGCCGCCGCAGACGCCGAGCTGGCCGCCCTCGACGAAGTGGCCGCCCTGCCTCCCGGTGAGCGGGCGGCGGGGCTCCTGCTCGGCTCTCTTTGGGGCAACCGCGCCGATTTGTCGTTCGCCATCACGCTGACCGGCGAGCACGAGCGCGTCGCCCGGCTGGTGGTGGACGACAGCGCGCTGCTGTGGTCACTGCTCCGCGACCGCGCCCCCGGAAAGGTCGTCCTGGTCGCGGACAACGCCGGGCGAGAGCTGCTCGCCGACCTCGCCTTCGCCGATCACCTCCTCGCCGAAGGGCTCGCCGGCGAGGTCGTGCTGCACGTCAAGGTCTATCCGTACTTCGTGTCCGACGCCACGCCGGCCGACGTGGTGGCGTGCCTGCGGCGGCTGGCCGCGGCGCCGGGGGAGGCCGGGAAGGCAGGCGGGCGGCTCTGGCAGGCGATGGCGTCGGGGCGTCTCTCCCTGCGCGCCCACCCGTTCTCCTGCGCCCCGCTGCCCTACCGGGACATGCCGGACGACCTGCGGGCGGACTTCGCCTCGGCGTCCGTCACTCTCATGAAGGGCGACCTGAACTACCGCAGGCTCATCGGTGACGCCGTCTGGGCGGAGGGGACGTCCTTCGCAGAGGTCACCCGCTATTTCCCCGGGGCGGTCGTCGCGCTGCGGACGCTGAAGTCCGATGCGCTCGCCGGTGTCCCGGAGCCCACGCGAATTGCGCTCGACGCCTCGGGCAATCCGTGGCGCACGACCGGCACCCACGCCCTGATCCAGGCCAGACCCTGACGCTCCCATCGCCACCCCATGGCGCTGATCGTGTCACCCGGCCTGCCAGAGATAGGACAACGGAATGGCGGTGAGGCGGTCCCCAAAGGGCAGAGGGACGTCTGTTTGCTCAGCTCGTTGACCACGAAAGTCTCGGTCAGCGGACGTCGCCTGCGATCCTCCGGCCGTAGGAGGCCGTCGGGGTCGGCGCCGAGGAAGTGACAGGCGAGTCCGGTATCCGACAGGAAGATTCTGGGACGCCGCTTGGCGCGGGTCGCATGGCTTGTCGACCATGCCGGCAGTTCGTGAATCAGCACGGTCATCCGCAGGAAGCCGATGTAGTCATCGACGGTGCCGCGCGCCAGCCCGGAATCGGCGTGGCGTGAGGCCACAGGCGGCTATTCGCCCCGGTAGGTCGGCGGGCGCTTCTCGCGGAAGGCGCGGGCGCCCTCCTTGGCGTCCTCGGAGCCGATGACCGGCCAGCCGATGTTGTCGGAGACCTTCAGGGCCTCCGCCTCGCCGAGCCCGAGCGTCTCCCGGTATGTCCGGAGAATGGCCTGTACGGCAAGCGGCCCGCACGCGGCCACCTGGTCGGCCAGTTCGCGGGCCACGGCGAGGGCCCGGCCGTCGGGCACGATCTTGTTGACGAGGCCCATGGTGAGGGCCTCCTGGGCGGTGATCGCTCTGCCGGTCAGCAGGAGGTCCATGGCGAAGGCGTAGGGGATCTGGCGCGGGAGCCGTACGGCGGCGCCGCCCATGGGGAAGAGCGCCCGCCTGGCCTCGAAGAGCCCGAGGGTCGCGCTCTCGGCCACCACGCGCAGGTCGGTGCCGACGAGCAGTTCGGTGCCGCCCGCCACCGCGTAGCCCTCGACGGCCGAGATGATCGGCTTGGCAGGCAGGGAGTCGGGGTCGCGCAGCAGGCCCTTCCAGTGGACGTCCCCGATCTCGGCGGCCCGCTGCCGGACCCGCTCGTCCTCCGAGGGCGTGCCCATCGCCTTAAGGTCCGCGCCGGCGCAGAACGTGCCGGCCGCCCCGGTGAGGATGCCCACCCGGACTCCCGGCTCGTCCGAGATGTACTGCCACGCCTCGGCCAGGCCGACCAGCATGTCCGTGGACAGCGCGTTCTTCGCCTCCGGGCGGTCCATCGTCACGATCACGACGTGGCCGTCCCGCTCGATGCGGCAGTGCGGCGTGCTGATCGGCAGGAGCTCCATGAAACCTCCAAAGTGACGAGAGGCCAGACTATCCACAGGCGAGGTCGTTTGATCAAGCGCTTGCTCGGCTGGTGTCGGCCGGGTTAGTCTGCCGCTTGCGAACTAGAACAGATTCTTGTTCGTAACCTCCCGTAGCGCCAGGGCTTGTCGGAGCAACGAGAACGTGCTTCACTGCGGCGATCCGGGGGTACGTCAGGGCGCAACCGGACAAGGGAGTTCCGATGGGCTCACTCGGCTTCTGGAGGATCGCCCAGGCCGATCCCGAGTGGATCGCCGCGGTGGATCCCGACGGCACAGAACACACCGCCGGAGATCTGCTCGCCCGCGCCAACCGGCTCGTTCACGGGCTGCGAGACCTCGGTCTCGAGCCGGGCGACGGCATCTGCGGCCTCGTCCCGAACGGCGTCGACGGCCTCACACTGTACCTCGCCGCCATGCAGGCGGGGTGGTACTACACGCCGATCAACTGGCACCTGACCGGACCCGAGATCGGCTACATCGTGGCCGACAGCGAGGCGAAGGCGTTCTTCGTCCACGAGCGCTACGGCGAGGAAGGCGTCCGGGGAGCCGAGGAGTCCGGCATCCCCCGCGACCGGTGCTTCTCGTTCGGCGCGGTCACCTGGGCGGACGGCACGCCCTGGGGCCCGGTCACCGACCTGACCGAGGGCCACCCGGACACCCTTCCGGCGGACCGTACGGCCGGCGCGACCATGCACTACACCTCCGGAACGACCGGGAAGCCGAAGGGCGTCAAACGGCCGCTCAGCGGCCTCGACCCGGACGACGGCGCCGAGCTCATGACGTTCCTGCTGGGACTGTTCGGCATGACGCCCGGGCGGCCCAACGCCCACCTCGTCACCTCACCGAACTATCACACGGCGGTCACCCAGTTCGGGGGTACGGCTCTGCACATGGGGCACACGCTGGTCTACATGGACAAGTGGGACGCCGAGGAGACGCTGCGCCTGTGCGAGCGCTACCGGGTGACCAACTCCCACATGGTCCCCACGCACTTCAAGCGCCTGCTCTCCCTGCCGGACGAGATCCAGCGCGGATACGACCTGTCATCGCTGAAGTGGATGATCCACGCCGCCGCGCCCTGTCCGGTCCCGGTCAAGCAGCAGATGCTGGAGTGGTGGGGCGACGTCGTGTACGAGTACTACGCGGCGACCGAGGGCGGCGGCACGATCGCCACACCGGAGGACTGGAAGAAGCACCCCGGCACGGTCGGCAAGGCCTGGCCGATCAGCGAGTTGCTGATCGTGGACGACGACCTCAACGAGGTCCCGAGGGGGACTCCCGGCACGATTTACATGAAGATGATGGGTGTCCGCTTCGAGTACAAGGGCGACCCCGCGAAGACCGAGGCCAACCGCCTGGCGGTGGGGGTGGGTGCCCGAAGGGGGGTCGGTGAAAACACTGACTACTTCACGGTCGGCGACATCGGCTACCTCGACGACGACGGCTTCCTGTTCCTCTGCGACCGCAAGGCCGACCTGATCATCTCGGGTGGGGCCAACATCTATCCCGCCGAGATCGAGAACGAGCTGCTCATCCATCCCAAGATCGCCGACGTGGCCGTCTTCGGCATCCCGGACGACGAGTGGGGCGAGCAGATCAAGGCCGTCGTCGAGCCCGCGCCCGGCGTGGCCCCCGGCCCCGAGCTGGCCGAGGAGATCCTCGCCTCGCTCAACGGCCGCCTGTCGAAGATGAAGTGGCCGAAGTCGATCGACTTCATCGAGGAGATGCCGCGCGAACCGAACGGCAAGCTCCTCAAGCGCAAGCTCCGCGACCCCTACTGGGAAGGCAGGGACCGTGCCATCTGAGGAACCGCCGTCTTCTGACGAACCCCCATCGGGGGGACTGTCGGCCACGCACGTCCTGGAGTTCCCCGGCGGATACACGCGCACGACCGGCCCGGTCATCGGGCGCTTCCTCACCGAGCTGCGCGACCGGCGCATCGTCGGAGTCCGTACGGCAGGCGGCGACGTCCTGGTCCCGCCGCTCGAATACGACCCGGCCACGGGCGAGAGCGTGACCGGCGAATACGTCGAAGTGGGCCCGGCGGGGACCGTACAGGCCTGGGCCTGGGTCGGCACGCCGCGCAAGGGCCATCCGCTCGACCGGCCGTTCGCCTGGGCCACCATCAAGCTCGACGGGGCCGACACCGCCCTGGTCCACGTGGTGGACGCCGGGAACCCGAAGGCCATGCGGCCCGGCCTCCGCGTCCGCCCGCGCTGGAAGGCCGACCCCGTCGGGCACATCACCGACATCGAGTGCTTCCTGCCGGAGGTCACCCGCATGGTCTCGCCGGTGCGCGCCGAATATCGAGTCACGCCCGGCCGCGCCCTCACCCGTTTCCTGGAGGGCGTCCGCGACGGCGTGCTCATCGGAGGCCGGTGCGCCGCCTGCGACAAGGTCTACGTCCCCTACCGGCTCTCGTGCCCCTCCTGCGGCTCGGTGATCGAGGAGGAGGTTCAGGTCGCCGACACGGGCACGATCACCACCTTCGCGATCAACAACCTGCCCGACCCCCGGGCTCCCCAGGTGCCGTTCGTCTCGGCGTACGTCCTGCTGGACAGGTCGGACACCCCGATGATCGCGCTGGTCGGCGACGTCCCCGCGCACGAGGTGCGGCAGGGCATGCGGGTCAGGGCCGTCTGGGTGCCGCCGGAGGAACGGACCATGGCCATGACCAACATCAAATGGTTCGCCCCGACCGGTGAGCCCGATGTCGACCTGTCCGAACACGTGAGCTCAGGGTTCGAAGGCTCGGACCTGGACGGTTCCCAGCCGGAAGGCGAGGCGTGATGCGGGAGGTCATGCGGGAGGTGGCGGTCGTCGCGTTCGCGCAGACGGTGCACACCGGCCACGACACCGGGCTGATCGAGCCCGAGCTGCTGCTCCCGGTGATCAACGAGGTCAGGGAGCAGTCGGGGCTCAGGAGGTTCGGCTTCACGTGCTCGGGTTCGTGTGACTACCTCGCCGGGGCGCCGTTCTCGTTCGTCTCCGCGCTCGATGTGCTGGGCGCCTGGCCGCCCATCAGCGAGAGCCACGTCGAGATGGACGCGGCGTTCGCGCTGTACGAGGCGTGGGTCCGGCTCCAGCACGGCGACGTCGACTCCGCCCTCGTCTACGGCTTCGGCAAGTCGTCTCAGGGCGACCTCCGCGAGCTCATGACCTTGCAGCTCGACCCGTACTATCTGGCGCCGCTCGGGCTGGACCAGGTGTCGTTCGCGGCCCTCCAGGCGACCGCGTGCGGCGCCGACCGGGCCGCGCTCGACGAGATCGTACGGCGGAGCCGTGCCGACGGCCGGAACAACCCCTACGCCCTCGACCTGCCGGACCCGTCCGGCGACGGTTTCGAGGTCGAACCGCTCAAGCCGTACGACGTGGCGCCGATCACGGACGGCGCGGCGGCGGTGGTGCTGGCGGCCGGGGATCTGGCCAGGGAGCTGGTGGAACGCCCCGCCTGGATCACCGGCATCGCCCACCGCATCGAGCCCCACTATCTGGGCATACGGGATCTCGCCCGGTCGGCCTCGGCCGCCGACGCCGCACGGGCGGCGGGGGTGGGCAAGGGCCCGGTGGAGGTGGCCGAGTTGCACGCCCAGTTCAGCCACGAGGAGCTGATCCTCCGTGAGGCGCTCGGGCTGGCGGAGGACACGGTGGTCAATCCCTCCGGTGGGCCGCTCGCGGCCAACCCGGTCATGGCGACGGGGCTGATCCGCGTGGGCGAGGCCGCCCGACGGGTTCTCGACGGGAGCGCCGGCCGTGCCGTCGCCCACGCGACCTCCGGCCCCTGCCTCCAGCACAACCTCGTCGCCGTGCTGGAGGGATCCACCCCATGACCCCTCGCCGTGATCATGCAAAGGTTCCCGGATGGCCGGCCTCACCTGCGCAAACGCCAGGCCGTGATCATGCACAGAGTCCCGGCCGCCCTGCCGTACCTGCGAAAACGTCTTTCGTGATCATGCAATCGAGGTGCCGCTGTGGGTAACCGCTGTGCCGTCATCGGCGTCGGTCAGACGCACTACCAGACCAAGCGCCGTGACGTCTCCATCGCCGGCCTGGTCCGGGAGGCCGCCCTCCGGGCGCTCGAGGACGCGGGCCTGACGTTCAGGGACATCGACGCGGTCGTCATCGGAAAGGCCCCCGACCTGTTCGAGGGCGTGATGATGCCCGAGGCGTACCTCGCGGACGCCCTGGGCGCGGCCGGGAAGCCGATGATGCGCGTCCACACCGCCGGCTCGGTCGGCGGCTCGACGGCGCTGGTCGGAGCGTCGCTCATCCAGGGCGGCGTGCACGACCGGGTGCTCGTGGTGGCCTTCGAGAAGCAGTCGGAGTCGAACGCGACCTGGGCCCTCTCGACGCATCTGCCGTTCAACGCCTCGCTGGTCGTCGGCGCGGGCGGCTACTTCGCGCCGCACATCCGCGAGTACATGCGCCGTTCCGGCGCGCCCGACCACATCGGCACGCTGGTCGCGGTCAAGGACCGGCAGAACGCGCTGAAGAACCCCTACGCCCACCTGAAGATCCCGGGGATCAACCGGCAGATGGTCGAGTCGACGCCGATGCTGTGGGAGCCGATCCGCTACCTGGAGACCTGCCCGTCGTCGGACGGCGCCTGCGCGATGGTGCTCGCCGCCGAGGACAAGGTGACCGGGACTCCCGCCTGGGTGCACGGCGCCGCCATGCGTTCCGAGCCGATCTTCCGCGCGGGCCGCGACACTGTGAACCCGCAGGGCGGCAAGGACTGCGCCGCGGACGTCTACCGCCAGGCCGGGATCGGCGACCCGCGCCGGGACATCGACGTCGCCGAGGTGTACGTGCCCTTCTCCTGGTACGAGCCGATGTGGCTGGAGAACCTGGGCTTCGCCCCCGAGGGCGAAGGCTGGAAGCTCACCGAGGCGGGATGCACCGCGCTCGACGGCGACATCCCCTGGAACGCCTCCGGCGGAGTGCTGTCCTCCAACCCGATCGGGGCCTCCGGGCTGATCCGTTTCGCGGAGGCCGCGTTGCAGGTCAGAGGCATGGCGGGGGAGCACCAGGTCGACGGCGCCCGGAGGGCTCTCGGGCACGCCTACGGGGGAGGAGCCCAGTTCTTCGCCATGTGGATCGTCGGAACCGACAAACCCTGAACCGACAAGCCCTAACCGACAAGCCCTGACAAGAAGGGTCGTCCCCGGTATGGAGTTCAACCACGCTGATCTGTACGAAGGGCTCGCGGACGCGATCGGGGACCGCGTGGCCGTCATCTGCGGCGATGACCGCCTGACCTACGCCGAGCTGGACGCGCTGGCCAACCGGCTGGCGCACCACCTCGCCGCCCAGGGCGTACGACCGGGCCAGCACGTCGGTATCCAGCTCTACAACGGCGTCGAATATGTCACCGCGCTCCTCGCGGCTCTGAAGATCCGGGCGGTTCCGGTCAACGTCAACTACCGCTACGTCGAGGCGGAGTTGCTTTACCTCTACCGGGACTCCGACATCGTCGCCCTGCTGTTCGACGTCGAGTTCGACTCGCGGGTCGCGGCCGCCGCCCCGCAGGCCCCCGCCCTGCGCCACCTCATCGCCGTCGGCGGTGACACCGCGGTCCCGGGCGCCGTGCCGTACGGCGAGGCACTGGCGGCGCAGCCCTCGACCAGGGGATTCCCCAGGCGTTCCGGCGACGACGTGTACATCATCTACACGGGCGGGACCACCGGCATGCCCAAGGGCGTCATGTGGCGGGTCGAGGACCTCTTCATGGCGTTCGGCGGCGGCAACCCGTACGGCGACCCCCTGCCGACGCCGGAGGCCGTCATCGAGCAGGCCGGGAACGCCAATCCGATGATCATGATGGCGGCGGCTCCGCTGATGCACGGCGCGGCGCAGATGGCCACGTTCATCGCGTGGTGGATGGGGGCGGCCATCGCCTACGTCCGCAAGTTCGACGCCGCCGCGGTCCTCCACGCGATCGAGCGCGAGAAGGTCGTCAGCGTCAACATCACCGGCGACGCCATGGCCCGCCCGCTGGCCGAGGAGCTCGCCACCCGGTCGTACGACCTGTCGTCGCTGTTCGCCCTCAGCTCGACCGGGGCGATCCTCACCGGCTCGGTGCGGGACCGGCTGCAGGAGTTGCTGCCGAACACGATGATCCTGGACAACTTCGGCTCCACCGAGTCCGGGTACACCGCCTCGGGCGTCTCCGGTTCGTCCCCCGAGTCGGGACTCAAATATCAGCCCAACGCCAACTCGGCCATCGCCGTCCTGGACGAGACGCTCAAGCCGGTGAAGCCGGGCTCGGGCGACATGGGCACGGTCGCCAAGACCGGCCGGATCGCCTTCGGCTACTACAACGACCCGGACAAGACCGGGCGCACCTTCGTCACGGACGTGGACGGCACCCGCTGGCTGCTCACCGGCGATCTCGCCATGGTGGAGGAGGACGGCACGATCCGCGTCTTCGGCCGTGGCTCGCAGTGCATCAACACCGGAGGGGAGAAGGTCTTCCCCGAGGAGGTCGAGGCGGTGCTCAAGGGCCATCCGTCGGTGTTCGACGCGGTGGTCACCGGCATTCCCGACGACCGCTGGGGCTTCCGCGTCGCGGCCGTGGTGCAGCCGTACGAGGGGACCTCGCCGACGCCGGCCGAGCTCGACGCCCACTGCCGGGAGAGGCTGTCGGGGTACAAGGTGCCGCGTACCTATGCGTTCGTGGAGGAACTGGTCCGCTCCCCGGCCGGTAAGGCGGATTACCGCTGGGCCAGGGAGACCGCCGAAGCCGCCTCTTTGGCGTGATCATGCACAAGTTCCTGGTGGCGCACGCTGCCAGGAACAACGTGAATCGTGATCATGCACGAATTCCGCGCGAGGTCCACTGACCTGGCCCGCAGTCATCCGTGATCATGCATTGCCTGGCTGTTTGCTTGATCACGTACGGCGAAACCAGAGGTCAATCGCAGATCGAGGAACCCGTGCATGATCACGCGCGATTCGCGCGCAGCAGGTCGAGAGGGAGTTCGTCGAGTGACCGGATGACGATGACGCCGTCCAGCGGTGTGGTTCCCGTGACGGCGCGGTCGAGCCAGTAGGCGCGGAGGCCGGCCGCCCGGGCACCCAGGGCGTCGATGTCGTACTTGTCGCCGACGTACGCGACCTCGTGCGGCACCAGCCCGAGGAGGTCGCAGCCGGCGAGGAAGATGGCGGGGTCCGGCTTCGCCACTCCGTGCTCGACGGAGCAGACGATGGCCTCGCCGAAGTGGTCGAGCAGGCCCACCATGCGAAGTTTCCGCTGCTGGTGGGTGAGGGACGAGTTGGAGACGACGCCGAGCCGGAAGGCCGGGGCGAGCTTCCTGAGAACGGGGTCGGCGTCGGGAAAGGCGGCCCATGCGGCCTCCCGGAACTCCACATACCTCTCGAACCAGACGGTGGCCTCCTCGTCGGACAGACCCGCGACCGGAAGACGCCCGATGTGGGCCAGGAACCGCCTGGTCCGGATGACCTGCTGTTCCTCGAACGTCAACTCCCCGGCGAGGCACCGGGCGTACTCCTCCTCCATGATCTGCCGCCAGACCACCACCGCGTCAGCGTGCGATGGAAACGACTCCAGCAGCCCCTCGGCTGTCAGATGGCCGATGAGGCCGACCTCTTCGGAAGTCGAGTAGTCGAAGATCGTGTCGTCGACGTCGAACAGCACTCCCCGGATGCTCACCTGTTCACTCTGCCAGTTCGGACGAGAGCCCACTGCGACGGGACACCCGTAGCCGTCCAGGGTTCAACGCAAGCCGCAGAGGGTTGCGGGGCGTCAGTCCACCGGAGGGATCACTCCGTGCTCGGCGGGCTACAGCTACTTGGCTCCCTCGCCCGCGAGGGCGGCGACGGCGCCGAGGCCGATATAGACCGCGCCGCTGCCGACGTCGAGCCGCCGCCTGGCCCGGGCTGAGGACCGCAGGCGACCGGCGATGGCCGAGGACAGCACGGCGTAGGTGCCGTCGCTCGCCATGCCGAGCACCACCCAGATGGCGCCGAGCAACACGATCTGCGGTGCCACCGGCCCGCGGGACGGGTCGGCGAACTGGGGGAGGAAGGCGAGGAAGAAGATCGCCGTCTTCGGGTTGAGCACGTTGACGACGAAGCCCTCTCCGAACAGCCGGGACCGCGACGCGTGCCTGACCTCGGCCGCTTCTCCGTCAGCTCGGTGCAGGAACTTTCGTATGCCGAGGTAGACGAGGTAGGCCGCGCCCAGATACTTCACGACGGCGAACGCCGTGGCCGACGCGGCCAGCAGGGCGCTGATCCCGAGCGCGGCGGCGGCGATGTGCACCAGCGACCCGGCGTGGACGCCGAGCACCGACACCAGCCCCGCCGTACGGCCCTGCGTGACGCTGCGGGTGACGATGTAGACCACGGCGGGTCCGGGCACCACGAGCAGCGCGAGCGTGGCGGCGGCGAAGAGGGCGAGTGTCGTCACAGGGGGCATGCCGCGATGGTACGAAACCCCGCCCAGCTTGAGCACATGCTTTTCCTACGGGCGGACACTCAGGCGCACCCGGGACGGCTGCGGGCGGGCTCAGGGGGTGTGACCGAGGTCGTGGCGGGTGGCCTCCTCGACCTCGTGAAGGCTCTGCCGGGTGAGCTCCAGCTCGGAGGTGAGCTCGTCGAGAGCTCCCGTGCCGCCGTCGGCCGCGGTCGACGTGGCCGTCATCGCCGACACCTCCACCACCCGGGCGACCAGGCCCTCCAGGCTGATCGCCCCGGACTCCAGGCGGGCGAGCACGCGGTCGCGGGTCGCCGACAGCCGGTCGTACACCTCCTGCTGCGCCTCCAGCGAGGCGATCGACCGGTCGAGCTCGCCCGCCACCTCCGGCCGGGCCGATTCCCGGGTGCGGGCCAGCCGTGCCCGCTCCTGCTGGAGGAACCGGGGGTCGAAGCGCGCGAGCGCCGAGCCCGTCACCGAGGCCTGCCCGGCCAGCCGCCGCAGAGTCGCCACCGTGTCGTCCACCTGCGGGCGCATGGCCGCGATCCGGTCGAGCAGGAGCTGCCCGCGCATCGAGGCGGTCAGATCACCGAAGCTCCCCGCCGCACGCTCGGCCCGCCGCAGCCACGCCTCCTCGGGGCTGCCCTTGGCGACAGGCAGCTCCGCCGGCTCGTCCGTACACCTTTCGCCCCCGGTGGACTGCCACGCGGAGGCGAACGACTTGGCCAGCCAGACCGTCACGCCGACGAAGGCCGCGCCCACCGGGTGCACGTTGACAGCCCAGGCGGCGCCTCCGGCGGTGGCGCCCATGAGCAGCCCCCAGGGGTCGCGCAGTTCCTCACTGAAGCGGGACACGGGGGCTCCTGGCGCAAAAGTAGACCATCAGAAGTAGACCATCAGAAGTAGACCATCAGAAGTTGGAGATCACGGCCGTGAACACCTGGTCGATGCTTCCCGGCTTGCGGGAATCGTAGGCCGCGGCGTTGGTGGTCTGCGAGATCTTCTTCAGGACGTCGAGGTCGGCGTCGGCGCCGTAGGCGATGGTGAAGATCCTGACGGTGTCCTGCCCGGCCTCCTTGCGCAGCTCGGGGAGCAGGTTGTCGAGCGAGATCGAGTTGTTGTCCTCGTTCTTGCCGTCGGTCAGGAACACCACGGCGTTGATGGCGTCGCCGCTCTGGTGCGCGAGGACATGCTGGTAGGACGCCAGGGCCGTGTCGTAGAGGCCGGTTCCCCCGCTGGGGATGAGGCCGTTGATCCGGTCCTTCAACGCCTTCTGGTTCTTCCGTTCCATCGGGACCAGCTCGCGGTAGTCCTTGCCGCCGTCCTGCTTGAGGGAGAACATCCACAGGCCGACCCGGTCGTTCGGGCCGAACTGCGGCAGCGCGTTGATCGCGGCCTGCTTGGCCAGGTCGAGCTTGCTCTTGCCGGTGCCGGGGACGTCGGCGCCCATCGAGCCCGAGACGTCCATGACCATGAGCACGTTGGCCGGCTTGCGCAGCTCCGACCAGCTCGTGAGGATCTTGTCGAGCACCTGCGGCGTGGGCACGCTCAGCGTGGTGGCGGGCTCCTTCGGGTTGAGACCGGGGGCGGAGCTGATCGGCTCGCGCACGGTGCCGTCGTACGACCGGAACCCGTACTTCGCGAACTCCTTCTGCTGGTCCGGCGACTGGAGATACTTGAGGAAGTCCGCCGCGGCGGCCCTCTTGGGGGCGTCGGCCCAGGACAGGACGGCGTACGGATGGTCCGAGAAGAGCGTGCCCTCCTTCGGATAGATCGCCACGAGCGGGACCTTCGGCTTCGCGTGCTCGCCGAGAGTCGTGGGATCGCCCGTCGGGTTGCCCTGGTTGTAGTCCCACGCCGACTTCTCCTCCACCGTGACGGCCGAGATGTACGACATCGCGGTGCCGGCGTCGTCGGCCTGCTGGAGGTTGGACAGGAAGGTCAGCGTGGTGTCGCCGTAGTGGACGATGGACCGCTCGACGTCGCGCGCGAATTGCCGCGTCTTCGGCACGGTCAGGTCCTTCTCGGACAGGTCGCCGGACAGGCCGGTGGCTGCGAAGTAGGCCCCGATGGTCGCGTTCAGCCCGGAGGTGGACAGGTTGGGGTTCGTCTTTCCGAGGCGGAACTTCCCCCACTCCGGGTGGCCGTACCGTCCCCAGCCCTTCGGGTCGTTGGCCAGGTCGAGGACGTCCGACCAGCCGACCTTCTTCTTCGGCCAGCCGATCGCCTCGGCCATGGGCTTCGGCATCGCGATGACCAGTGGCGACTTGGCGATGGTGGGGTTGTCACGGGGGACCAGGGTCGCCCGGTCGGCGCCCTGGGCCCGCTGCTGCAGCAGGGTCACCCAGCTCGTGCTGGCGGGCGTCCAGACGTCGGGACGGGGCCCGTCCTGCCGCGCGTCCCAGCCGCGGGCGAGGGCCTGCATGGTGCCGCCGGAGTTCTTGTTCTCGACGATCACGTCCACGCAGTGGCCGTCGACTTCGCGGCCGTTGTAGCCGTTGGCCATCTTCCGGAGGAGCTCCGCCTTCTCGCTCGACGCCGCGATCCTCAGCGTGATGCCGCCGTCGCCGCAGGCCCGCTTCTGCTCGGTCCCGCCCGCGTCACCGCCTCCGCCGTTCCCACCGCCCCCGCCGAAGAGCGTTTTCAGGCCGACGATCAGCGCGCCCGCGAGGATGATCGCGATGATGAACGGGGCAAAGCTACGGCGGCGCTTCTGCGGCTGCGGCTGGTACACACGTCCTCCACTTGCCACGGGGGGATGCCGGCACTTATCCCGACGAATGGCGAACCACGTTAGTTGCAGATGATCTCGTCGGGCTAACGGTGACCCGCCATCCCGGAGACGGCCAGTAGATCAGCGGGTGGATCAGCGTCGATCGGGGGTGCGCGAGGTCCGTTCGCGGTCAGCGTGGATCGGCGGTGCCGGAGATCCGTCCGTGGATCAGCTCGGTGAGCGTCGCGTGCACCTCGTCCAGGGGGCGGTCGGGGTGAAGCGCCCGCCGTTCGATCGCCACCGTGAGCACCATGCCGAAGATCGCGGTCGCGGCGGTGCCCGTGTCGAGCCCCTTCCGCAGCTCGCCCGCCGCCACCGCCTCGTCGAGCACCCGCTCATACACGCCGAGCGCGCCCTCACGCAGCCGGACGATCGCCTCCTGCCACGCCGTACGCCACATCTCCGCGAGAAGCACGCGGGCGAACGGCCCGGACTCGTCGAAGAACCGG
Source organism: Planotetraspora sp. A-T 1434 (assembly GCF_025420585.1). Lineage (GTDB taxonomy): Bacteria > Actinomycetota > Actinomycetes > Streptosporangiales > Streptosporangiaceae > JAOEGB01. The sequence continues at coordinate 390,242 of NZ_JAOEGB010000001.1, forward strand.
AGCTGCGCCAGCACCACCGCGTCCAACGTCGCCACCCGCGAGGAGCGCCCTCCCGCCGGTACGGCTTGGGCCGCCTCGGCCAGCGCGTCCGTGAGCCGCTGGATCCCGTGATCGAGCAGGCCGGCGAAGAGGGCCTCCTTGCTGCCGAAGTTGTAGAACACGGTGCCCTTGGCCACCCCGGCGCGCTCGGCGATGGCGTCGACGGTCGTGGCGGTGAACCCCTGCTCCGCGATCAGATCCACCGCCGCCAGGTAGAGCCTCTGCCGGGTCTCGCCGCGCCGCCCGCCGGGCTCCGCCTTCGTCATACCGGTCACAACGCTCACCTCCGTCGTGGCGCTCCCCACAGTCTTGGCGCTCACAGTTTTGGCGCTCACAGTGCCAGCTCCGGCTTGAGTCGGCGCATCGACCAGGTGCGGCCCTTGTGCACGGCGAACACGGTGAGCGCGAGGCCGAGCGCGACGAACGCGGAGAGCACGCCGCAAGCCTGCCACACCACGGTCAGATCACCGCCGCTGATCAGCCGGCGCATCGCCGAGACGACCCAGCTCATCGGCAGCCAGGGCGAGATGGCCTGGAAGAAGCGGGGGGACGTCTCGATCGGGTAGGTGCCGGCGGACGACGTGAGCTGCAGCATCAGCAGGGCCAGCACCACGACCCGGCCGGGCGGGCCGAGGAGGGCGTTCACCGCCTGGACGATCGCCAGGAAGGCGGCCGCCGTCAGCACCAGGAACGCCGCCACGCCCAGCCAGTGCTCCGCCGAGAGCCCCAGGCCGAACCGCAGCACCGCGAGCAGCACCGCCACCTGCAGAGCGCCCATGGTGAGCGCGGGCAGCCATCCGGCGAGAGCCGTACGCCACGCGGGGGCCGACCCGGCGACCAGCCGCGGGTTCATCGGCCGGAGCAGCATGTAGGTGACCATCGCGCCCACCCACAGCGCCAGCGGCACGAAGAACGGCGCGAAGCCGGTGCCGTAGTTGGGCACCGCGTTGTCCACCTCGGTGTCGAGCCGGACCGGTTCGCTCATCATGTCCGTACGGCTGTCGCGCTCCGCCTTGCCGTAGTCGGGGATCTGGGCGGCGCCGTCGCCGAGCTTGTCAGCCAGCTCGCCCGAACCGTCGGCCAGCTTGACCAGGCCCGAGTCGAGCTTTCCGGCCCCCGTGTAGAGCTTGGCAATACCCGTGTTGAGCTGGCCCGCCCCCGAGGCCAGGCTGCCCAGGCCGGCGTTGAGCCTTCCGGCCCCGTTGTCGAGCCTGCGGAGCCCGTTGGAGAGCGTCCCGGCGCCGTCGCTCAGCCGCCTCAGCCCGCCGGACAGCGAGCTCGCCCCGTTGAGAGCCTTGCCCGTGCCGTCCCGCAGCTCGGCCGCCCCGTCGGACAGCCGCTTGAGGCCGTGGTCGAGCTGGTTGAACTTGTCGCGGGCCTGGTCGAGCTTGGCCCCGAGAGCCGGCGCGGCGGCGGCCAGCTCCCGCGCGTCGTCCGCGACCGCCCGGGCCTGCCTGGCCAGGTCGTCGATCCTGCCGGACTGCGACCCGATCCTGTTCTCCAGCCGGGCCGCCGCTTCCGCGAGGTTCCCCGCCGAGCCGGAGGCCCGCTCGACGAGTGCCCTCAGCTCGGGGTCCGCGTCCGGGTGCGAGTTCAGCCAGCGCTCCACGGCGCGCAGGTCCTGCCGGGTCTCGCCGGCGCTGCCCTGGACCTCGCGGGGCAGGTCGCCGAGCGCGCCGGCGAAGGCGTCGGCGCCCTCGGCCAGAGCCAGCGCCGCCGACCTTATCCGCTCGCCGTTCTGGGTAAGGACGGGCACGTACTTGCCGGCCGCCTGGTTGATCGTTGGGGAGAGGGCGTGCACCTGCTCGTAGGCCTGCCTGTTGCCTTCGGCGAGCTTGCCCGCGCCCCTGTCGAGAGCCGCCAGACCCCTGCGGAGGTCGGCGGCGCCACTGGCCGCCTTCGACAGGCCCGAGGTGAGGGCCGTCGAACCCCGGTAGGCGCTGTCGAGGCCGTTGGCCAGGGTCTCCGAGCCGTTGTACAGCGTGCCGGCCCCGGCCGACAGCTTGCTCGTGGCGCCCTTGGCGGTGCCCAGGCCGTCCTGCAGCGACGAGGCGCCCTCGCTGGCGCTTCGCGTGCCGTCGTGGATCCGGTCCGCCCCCTCGGCGGCCTTCACCGTCTGGTCGTGCAGATCGCCGAAGGACAGGAAGATCTGGTTCAGGTAGTCGTGGACGGCACTGCGGTCGGCTGCCTCCTTGACCTCCTTGAACACGGCGTCCGAGATCGTCCGCATGATGTAGCTCCGCCCGGTGTCCACCCGGACGCCGAGCTCCGCCGGGGTCGGGCTCGCCTCGCCGGACGGCGAGGCCAGGTTGGCGCTGAAGTCGCGCGGGATGGTGAGCGAGAGGTAGTACTTCCCGTCCTCGACCCCCTTGCCGGCCTCCGCCGCGTCCACGGTGTGCCAGTCGAAGACGTCCCGCTCCTTGAGTTTGGCGGCGAGATCCCGGCCCGCGTCGACGGTCTTGCCGTCCACGGTGGCGGGCTGGTCCTCGACGACGAGCGCGACGGGGACGTTGTCCAAGTGGCCCTGCGGGTCCCAGAGGGACCACAGGTAGAGGCCGGCGTAGAGGAGCGGAAGCATGATCACGCCGACGAGGGCGGCCCTGGTGAGCCGCGACCGCATGAAACGCCGAAGCTCCAGCCGTCCGAGATGCAGGGGCAAGGGCCTGCTCACCGCTCCTCCTCATTCATGTTCCGCATGTCCGCCGCACTCGCGGCGCCGGTCACGCTCGCCATGCCGGTCCTGCTCGCCGCACCGGCCGGGGTTGTCGGGTTCGCCGTCCCGGCCGTGGTTGTACGGCTCGCCGCACCGGCTGTGCGAGCTGTGGTCGTCGTGTCCGCTGTGTCCGCTGTGTTGGCCGGGCATGCGATGCTGCTCGTGCCGATGGCGCTCGTCGCACCGGTTGTCGTCGCCGTGGTCATCGCAGTGGTCATCGCAGTGGTCGTCGCCGTGGTCGTCGCCGTCAGGGAGATGGCCGTGGTGGCGAGGCCGCTCGCCTCGCGGGCGTCCGTGCAGGTCGCGATCACCGTGAGGCCGTCGTCCGCCAGGTCGCGCAGGGTCTGCCACAGCTCGTGGAGCCTGCCGTCGCCGAGGCCCGTGTCGGCGTCGTCCACCACGATCAGGCCCGGCTCGTCGAGGAGTGCGAGGGCGATCCCGAGCCGCACCTCCTGGTCCCGTGTGAGCTGCCTGGTCAGTGTCCGGTCGCTCTCGGGGAGCGCCGCCAGGTCGAGGCCCGCGTGGTGGAGCGCCGCGTGGACGATGTCCGCGTGCCGCCTCCGCCAGGGCAGGCCGCGCGGGCGCAGTCGCTCGTGGAGGTGCTCCCGCACGGAGAGAGCGTCGTCGAAGGGATTGACCTCGCTCACCAGGCCGAGGGCGGCGATTCGCTGGATCTTGCGGAGCTTGGTCCGGCCGCCTACCGTCAGCGTGCCCGCGCTGGGTTTCATGCGGCCGGCGAGCGTGAGCAACAGGCTCGTCCGCCCGGTGCCGGCCTCACCCTCGATCACGGTGAGCGTGCCGGCCGGAGCCGTGAACGACACGTCCCGGTACACCCAGCCGTGCTCTCCCTTGAGGGACAGCCCGTCGGCTTCGACCTCGATTCCGGTGAAGACCGGGGTCGCCGGGGTGTTCGTGGCGTTCTGGACGTTCATCGCCTCTGTTCCCGTCGTCGCTTTTGAACTGACCAGTCGGTACAAAACCACGCTACCGCTCTTCCCCGCAGTCAGGCGGCGCGACAGGTGTGATTTGGGCTACTTCGGGAGGCCGGCGGACCGAGCCGCACATGGATGGCCCCCGAGCGAGGGCGGGTCCTCGGGCGTGGCGGGGTCCTCGGGCGTGAGCGGGTCCTCGGGCGTGGGGCGGCCGCAGAGTGCGGGCCTCTTATACGGTCATTCTGGCCAGGGAAATCGCTTCCCCCCGCCCGATATCGCTCAGATGACCGTACAAGGACGCGGGAGGGCAGGGGCGCGATGTCCCCGGGGGCGGTTTCCGCCGATGCGCTCAAGGACCAGCCCGGTTGGCCGCGGGCGGAAGCCGGCGGTGGGGCGCGGGGAGTGAAGGCCAGACCAATCCGCGTCCGTCATGCGCACCGCTGGGGCCACCCGCATGCTCGGGCCCACCCGTTTGCGCACGGCCCCGAGGACCCGCCCACGCCTTGAGGGCTCGCCCACGCCCGACCGGTGGCGAGACCGTCATGTTCGGCGTGTACAGCGGAAGGCCCGGCGATCCAGGACCGCGGGCCTTCCCGTCTATGCGCATGATCTTGCAGGCGATCTCTGTGCGTGCCGGCCTGCTGCTTCCGCCAGGCCGGGCCGTATGTCGCGAATGGGAACCCGTGCATGATCACGCCGGGGTGGGGTGCAGGTCATGGCGCATTCCCGGGAACGTGTGCATGATCACGCCGGGGTGGGGCGCAGGTCATGGCGCATTCCCGGGAACGTGTGCATGATCACGCCGAGGGCTGGCCGTACTCGGCGAGGAAGAGGGCCTCGGCGGTGATGACGCGGCGCAACTCGTCGAGCACCACTCGCTCGTTCGGCGCGTGGATCGCGGCGTCGTTGTCCTCCGCCCCGTAGAGGAGGATCTCCGCCTCGGGGAACCGCCTGGCCAGCGTCGCGACCAGCGGAATCGAGCCGCCCTGGCCGACCTCGCGCGGCGCGCGGCCGAAGGCCCGCTCCATTGCCCTGCCGATCGCGGCCGTGGCCGGGCCGCCCGCCTCGGCGCGGAAGCCCGTGCCGGTGGTGAAGTCGTCGAACGACACGTGGACGCCCCAGGGGGCGACCTGCTTCAGGAAGCCGGTGACGTCGTCGAGCGCGGTCTTGGTGTCTCCCGACGGAGGGATCCGGATCGTGACGCGGGCCCGGGCCACGGCCTGGACCGCGTTGATCGCGCCCGACACGCTGGGCACGTCGAGCCCGGTGACCGTGATGGCGTAGGACGCCCACAGGCGGTCGGCGAGCGATCCCGAGCCGACGAGCGACACCCCGTCGAGCACGCCCGCCGTCGCGCGGAACTCCTCCTCAGATGGTCCTTCGCCGGAGAAGGTCCCGCGGTTCAGTCCGGGGACACGGAGGTCGCCGTTGTCATCGTGCAATGCGGTCAGCATGCGCATCAGTGCGGCGAGCGCGTCCGGCGCCGCGCCCCCGAAGGAACCGCTGTGCAGCGACTCTCCGAGCGACCTGACCTCGATGGTGAACGCCGCCATGCCGCGCAGCGAGGTCGTCAGCGCCGGGTCACCGACACGCGGGTTGCCGCTGTCGGCCACGACGATGGCGTCCGCGCGCACCAGCTCCGGGTTGGCCTCGACGAAGGCCTCCAGACGCTCGCCCGCGTACTCCTCCTGGCCCTCGATGATGACCTTGACGCCCACGGGGAAACGGCCCTGGAAGGCGCGGAGCGCCGCCACGTGCGTGATCAGGCCGCTCTTGTCGTCGGCCGCGCCCCTGCCGTACAGCGCGCCGTCGATCTGGGTGGGCTCGAACGGCGCGGTCCTCCACAGCGCGAGGTCGCCGGCGGGCTGGACGTCGTAGTGCGCGTAGAGCAACACGGTCGGGGCGCCGGGCGGCGCGGGGGCCTCGCCGTACACGGCGGGGAAGCTGCCCTCGACCGGGACGCGCTCGACGTGCGGGAGGCCCGCCGCGCGGAGCAGTTCCTCCGTCAGCGCCGCGGCCTCGTGGACCGGAACCTCCGGGTGGCCGGGAAAGGCGACGGACGGGATCGCCACGAGCCGCTTGAGGTCCTCGACCGCCTGGGGCATTCCCGCCTCGACGGCCTTCTCGATCTCCTCAGGTGTCACGGCGTTTTCTCCCGATATGTGTAGTCACAATGTGCTGGGTTGTTGGTGCAGCCCATTGCACCACACCGGGGACGGGCCCCTCGGCGGGTGCCTTGCCGCTGGTCCTCACCCAGGAAGAATGGCCAAAATCTACCTGACGGATTTCGTCGTAGTTACAAGGCGATATCGCGGATTCCGAACTTCTTGCAGAGTGACGCCACGTAATCACTTGGCAAACTGCGTAAACGGCGTGCACACTGTGCAGAGCACCGATCACCGAGGGAAGGTCGCGATGGCGCACCCGGACGTTCTCAAAGCCGCACACGACAATCTGTGGATGCACTTCACCCGGCACGGGTCCTACGACGGGGCGGAAGTGCCGATGATCGTGCGAGGTGAGGGCGCCTACGTCTACGACATCCACGGGAAGCGCTATCTCGACGGCCTGGCCGGGCTCTTCGTCGTCCAGGTGGGCCACGGCCGCGCCGAGCTCGCCGAGGCCGCCGCCAAGCAGGCCCAGGAGCTGGCCTTCTTTCCGCTCTGGTCCTACGCGCACCCGAAGGCGGCCGAGCTCGCCGCCAGGCTCGCCCAGCTCACCCCCGGCGACCTCAACCGCGTCTTCTTCACGACCGGCGGCGGCGAGGCGGTCGAGTCGGCCTGGAAGCTCGCCAAGCAGTACTTCAAGATCCAGGGCAAGCCGCTGAAGACCAAGGTCATCAGCCGGTCGATCGCCTACCACGGCACGCCGCAGGGAGCCCTGTCCATCACGGGCATCCCGGGCCTCAAGCAGGTGTTCGAGCCGCTGGTCCCCGGTGCGATCAAGGTGCCGAACACGAACCTCTACCGGGCGGACGAGATCTCCGGCTTCCCCGGGTTCGAGAAGGACCCGGAGGCGTTCGGCCGCTGGGCCGCCGACCAGGTCGGCAAGGCCATCGAGATGGAGGGCCCGGACACCGTGGCCGCCGTCTTCGTCGAGCCGGTGCAGAACTCCGGCGGCTGTTTCCCGCCGCCGCCCGGATACTTCCGGCGGCTGCGCGAGATCTGCGACGCGCACGACGTCCTGCTCGTCTCCGACGAGGTCATCTGCGCCTTCGGCCGGCTCGGCACGATGTTCGGCGGTCAGAAGTTCGACTACGTGCCCGACATCATCACCTGCGCCAAGGGTCTGACCAGCGGTTACGCCCCGATCGGCGCCATGATCGCCTCTGAGCGGCTCTTCGAGCCGTTCAAGCAGGGCACCGAGATGTTCGCCCACGGCTACACGTTCGGCGGTCACCCCGTGGCCTCCGCCGTGGCCCTGGCGAATCTCGACATTTTCGAGCGTGAGGACCTCCTCGGTCATGTCACGGCCAACGAGCCGGTGTTCCGCGGCACGCTCGAGAAGCTGCTTGATCTACCGATCGTCGGCGACGTCCGCGGCTCGGGCTACTTCTACGGAATCGAGCTCGTGAAGGACAAGTCGACCAAGCAGACCTTCAACGAGGAGGAGTCCGAGCGGCTGCTGCGCGGCTTCCTCTCCAAGGCCCTCTACGACGCGGGCCTCTACTGCCGGGCGGACGACCGCGGCGACCCCGTGGTCCAGCTCGCCCCGCCCCTCATCTGCGGCCCCAAGGAGTTCGACGAGATCGAGTCGATCCTCCGCTCCGTGCTCACCGAGGCCTGGGCGCGTCTCTAACCATCTATCTCGTACGGCCGGCGCCCCCGGCGGCGCCGGACCGTGCCGAGCAGTGCTTGAAAGGACCTTTCCCATGAAGATCGGCGTGCCTGCCGAGGTCAAGAACCACGAATACCGCGTCGCCGCCACACCGGCGGGCGTGCACGAGCTCGTCCGCCACGGCCACGAGGTCCACGTTCAGCGGGACGCGGGCCTCGGCTCGCACATCACCGACGAGGAGTACCTGGCCGCCGGCGCCAAGATCCTCGACACGGCGGACGCGGTCTGGGCCGAGTCCGAGATGATCCTGAAGGTCAAGGAGCCCATCGCGGAGGAGTACCACCGGCTCCGCGAGGACCACCTGCTGTTCACCTACCTGCACCTGGCCGCCTCCCGCCCCTGCACCGACGCGCTGCTGTCGGCCAGGACGACCGCCATCGCGTACGAGACCGTGCAGGTCGGCAACACGCTGCCGCTGCTCGCCCCGATGTCGGAGGTCGCGGGCCGTCTCGCCCCGCAGGTCGGCGCATACAACCTCATGCGCTTCAACGGCGGCCGCGGCGTGCTGCCCGGCGGCGTCCCGGGCGTCGCCCCCGCCAAGATCGTCGTCATCGGCGGCGGCGTGTCCGGCCTCAACGCGGCGCAGATCGCCGTCGGCATGGGCGCGGACGTCACGATCCTCGATGTCAACATCGACCGCCTGCGCTTCATCGACGCCATCTACCAGGGCCGCCTGAAGACGCTCGTGTCGACCTCGTACGCCATCGAGCAGGCCGTCCTGGAGGCCGACCTGGTCGTCGGCGCCGTCCTCATCCCCGGCGCCAAGGCCCCGACCCTCGTCTCCAACGAGCTGGTCTCGCGCATGAAGCCCGGCTCGGTCCTCGTCGACATCGCGATCGACCAGGGCGGCTGCTTCGAGGACTCCCGTCCGACCACGCACGCCGAGCCGACCTTCAAGGTGCACAACTCGATCTTCTACTGCGTGGCCAACATGCCGGGTTCGGTGGCCAACACCTCCACCTATGCCCTGACCAACGCCACCCTGCCCTACGCGGTCAAGCTGGCCGACCAGGGCTGGCAGGCCGCCCTCCGCGGCGACGCCGCGCTCCAGCTCGGGCTCAACACCCACGCGGGCGAGCTGACCAACGAGCCGGTCGCGGTGGCGCACGGCCTTCCGTTCACCCCGGTCGCCGAGGTCCTCGCCGCCTGAGGCCCCGCCGGAGGCGGCCCGCGTCCGAGGCGCCCCCGTGTTTCGGCGCGGGCGCCTCGGCCCGTGTCTCAGCGCAGGCCGAGGCGACGGCGCAGGTCGCGGGTCGTCACCAGGACGTGCTCAACCTCGGCCCGAGTGGGCCACGGGGCCGTGCCCGGCCTGAGCAGGGTCGCCCGGACCGAGCTGAGATGCTGCACGGCGGCCGTGTGCAGACCGCTCGTCTCGGTCAGCCAGGCGATCGGGTCGCCCGGCTCCGGCATGCCGCGGGTGAGCAGGTCCCAGGTGCCGAGGATCTCCATCAGGTCCGCCGGGTCGGCCACCGCGTCGCCTCGGCGGCGGCCGGTCGCCACGGCGAGTTCGGCCCGCGCGGCCAGGTCCGGCTCCGCCGGGTGATCCCAGCGGGGAGGCGGCCAGCCGGGGTCGGCCCAGGAGGAGTCGGCCCAGGAGGAGTGGGCCCCGGAGGAGTGTGCGCCATCGAGCAGCCACTGCTCCGCCTCAGCGTCCCTCCCGGTGACCGACAGCAGCGTGTGCAGCTCGGCCTGGGCCCGCTGGTGCCCCTTCTCGGCCGCCTGCCGCAACCAGTGCTGCCCGCCCCTGAGGTCGTTGTGCTCGGCGATCAGGAGAAGGCCGAAGTTGTAGGCAGACTCCGGATCTCCACCGGCGGCCGCCCGGCCGAACCAGATCCCGGCCGCCGGGCGGTCGTCGAGCTCGACGCACACGAAGCCGGCCATCCGCTGGCCGTCCACGCGGCCCGCGTGCGCGGCCCGCTCGAACCAGGACCGTGCCGTACGGAGATCTCTCCTGGCGAGGGCCAGGCCGCCGAGTTGGAAGGCGGCGCGGGGATGGTCGTGCCGCGCGGCGAGCTGGTAGGCCGCCTCCGCGCCCTCAGGATCGAGGGTCGCGTGAAGGAGCAGACCCAGGTAGTACCCCGCTTCGGCGTGCCCGGCCCGCGCCGCGTACTCCCACCAGTGGCGGGCCTCGCCCTCGTCTCCGGCCGCGTAGCCCAGGAAGCCCAGGTCATGCGCGCTGTCCCGGTCGCCGTCGAGAGCGGCCGCGCGGTGCCAGTCGCGCGCGCTCAGGATGTCTCCCAGGTCCTCGCAGAGCAGGGCCAGGCGGCGGGCCGCGAGGCGTGAGCCGTCCGAGGCGGCCCGCTCGAACCAGCGGCGAGCGGCCTGCACGTCGCCCCTGCGCTCCAGAAGGAGCGTGGCCAGGTTGACCGCGGCCTCCGCGTCGCCGGTCCCGGCCGCCAGCTCGTACCAGCTCGTGGCCTCCTCCAGCGTGCCGTGCCTCTGGTGCCAGAGCCCCAGGTTGAAGGCGCTGTCGACGTTGCCGGCCTGCGCGGCCCGCTCCCACCACTGGCGGGCGGCCGCCCGCTCGCCCCGCTCGGCGCACAGCCGGCCGAGGAGGTGGGCGGCCTCGGGGTCGCCCTCCTGGGCCGCGGCGAGCAGCCTGCTCTCGAAAGGGTCCTCGGGTTCCGGGCCGCGCGGGACCGGAACGTCAGGCCAGGCGACCGTCGTCTCCGTGGCTCCCAGGAAAGTCATGCCAGCCAGATTGGCACGTCACGGTGATGCTACGGAGCGTAATTCCTAAGACCCTTGTCATCCGAACCGGATGAAGCCGACGTACATCCCCATCCCGCACGCGTAGCTGAGCTGTCCCGCCCTATGTGGCGGCAGCCGTACCGTCTCCTCGCCAGTGTCGGGGAGCGCGACGTCGCGGTCGTCAATGGCCACGGTCCGCGTGCAGCCTCGGGCGCCGTCTGTACGGAACACGATTTCGGTCGTCCGGTCCGCCGCGGCGGTGACGATGCCGGGCCGGAAGCCGTAGTCGGTCGCCCAGATGGTGATCCGCTGAACGCCGTCGTCCCCCTGCCTCGCACGCGTGCCGTCCGTGCTCTGCCTCACCCGCATGCCCTGGCGCGCCGCTTGCGGGTCGTTCGCGGTGCCGGTCGACGACCCGGAGGCCGTGGCCGGCGACCCGCTGAAGGGGGACTGGCCGGGGAGCCACCCGCCCAGCCGGAGGCCCGACCCGATCGTGAGGACACCCGCCACGACGGCCGCGACTCCGGCGATCACCGCCAGCCTGGTCGAGGCGAGCCCGCGCAGCAACAGCCCCAGCGCCGCGAACGCGGGAGCCGTACCGATGGCGAATCCCCCGAGAACGGCCGCGCCCCCGATCACGCTTCCGGTGGAAACCGCCACGATCTCCAGGCTGATCGTCACGCCGCACGGCACCAGGATGGTGGCGGCACCCAGGGCCAGGCCCCGCGCGACGCCGGGAGCCCGCGTTCTGATGACCGTTTCGGCGGAGTGGGCCGAGCAACTTGCCCCGCTGTGTGACCCGCCCCTCCTGAGCAGTCGCACAGCCAGGACGACCACGGCGATTCCCGCCGCGACAAGGAGCGCCGCCCTCGCCCTCGGGCTCACCTGTACGGCGGAGCCGAGCATGCCGAGCAACGCCCCGGCGGCGATGTGGGAGAACAGCCTCCCCGTCAAAAAGGCCCCCACCGTGGCCAGGTCGCCGCGTCCTCCCGCGTCCGGCTCGCCGTGTTGGCAACAGCTCCCGCCACCCGGCTTCCCTGGACCCGACGGGTCGGAGCGGCATCGGTGAGACCGCCCGCTGGCGGGGCGCCGGACGAGGCCGACGAGTAAGCCGCCCTGGACCGCCGTACATGACGCTGTGCCGGCGGCCAGGCCGGCCGTGAAGCCACCGGCGAAAAGAGCGGCGGCGTTCACGGTCAGCGGACGAGGGCCAGGTCGTCCAGAGCGCCGGTCTTCGCGGCCTCCACGATCGAGCCGAACTGGTCCAGGCTCATCTCGACCTTCTGCCCGAAGTCGTCGGTGATGACGACCTGGCGCTCAACCGGAGCCGTCAGATTCACGAAAAGCTCGGGACACCCGCAGTTGCAACTGCCACAGAAACGCGCGATCGACTTCACGCCGTCCTCCTCGCCTCGGGACTTTCCCCCCGCAACTTAACGTGGCGCCCCGAAAGCGACCAGTCACACTTCGGTCACCCGAGCCGCTCGTTATGGAGCCGGACAAAGACAAACGCCGAAAGAGTGAGATCGTCTCTACTCTTGCCATGCTGCGCGGAGTGACATTCGCCGTCGGCCATGTCACCGGCTACCGGCATACCGCGGACCGCGAGCGCGCCCGGCAGACGGTCATGGCGGCGCTACTTCCCTGGCTGGCGAAGGCCGGGGTCGAGAGCATCCTTATCGAGTTGCGGGACACCAAGTCGCTGCAGGTGGCGGACACGAGAACCGTCGCGGCGTTGCGTACGGCGGATCTCCTTCCTTCGGAGACGTCGGTCCGTCAGGGACGTCCATCGGAAGAGCCGCTCCTGTGGATCGCAGACGCGTGCGCGGCCGCATGGCGCCGTGCGATGGCTGAGGGCAAGGGCAACTGGGCGCAGTGGTATGAACCTCACACGGCCTTGCTGGAAGTTCCATTTCCGGACCGTCGGGGCCGCTGAAAAGCGCCGAGCCGGGGTCCCGGCTGTGCGGGGGTTCCCGGCTCCACGACTTCCGGCTCCCTATGGGAGCCAGCTTCGATATCAAGGTTACGGATCGCGTGGGAGATGTCAACCCACAGTGAGCAAGAGGGCTGGGCGCATCGGCTACAGCCAGCCGGGTTTGACGAGGCCGGACTCGTAGGCGATGACGACGAGCTGGGCGCGGTCACGGGCGTGGAGCTTCGTCATCGTCCGGCTGACGTGGGTCTTGGCCGTCGCGGGTGACATGAAGAGCGTGGCGGCGACCTCGTCGTTGGTCATGCCGGTGCCGACGAGGGCGAGCACCTCGCGCTCCCGCTCGGTGAGCTGGCCGAGGTTCCGCGCGATGCCTGGCTCCTTGGCCCGCGAGGCGTACTCCGCGATGAGCCTGCGGGTGACGCTGGGCGACAGCAGGGCGTCGCCGCAGGCCACGACCCGGACGGCCTGGATCAGCTCGGCCGGCTCGGTGTCCTTGACGAGAAAGCCGCTGGCCCCGCCGCGAAGGGCCTCGAAGACGTACTCGTCCAGCTCGAACGTGGTCAGCATGATGATCCTCGTGCTGTCCAGCGCGGGATCCTCTCCGATGTGACGGGTGGCGGTCAGGCCGTCCATGCCCGGCATGCGGATGTCCATCAGCACCACGTCCGGGTGCAGCTCTCTGGTCAGTTGAATGGCCTGCGCGCCGTCGGACGCCTCGCCGACCACGGTCATGCCGTCCTGGGCGTCGAGCAGGGCCCGGAACCCGGCCCGCACGAGAGCCTGGTCGTCGGCCAGCACAACGTTGATCACGTGGGCTCCTCGGGTTCGGTACGGCTCTCGCTCTGGAGCTCTGGTTCTTCGGCCCGTTGAGGATCGGCACCGCCAGGATCGGAGGCGGGGTCCAAGGCCGGGAGGGGGAGGGTGGCTGCCACACGGAAGCCGCCGCCCGGACGTGGGGCTGCGGAAAGCGATCCACCGAGGGCCGCCGCCCGCTCGCGCATGCCCGGTATGCCGTTGCCGCCGCCCAGGCCGTGTACGGCGGGCGCGGCCCCAGCCCCGTCGTCTTCCACGACGATGCCCATCTCGGCCGGACCGTACGAGATCCGCACGATGACGCTCGAACCCGGGGCGTGCCGCGACACGTTCGTCAGCGACTCCTGCACGATCCGGTAGCCCGCCCGGTCGGTCCCGGCCGGGAGCGGCCTCACCTGGCCGCTGATCTCCAGCCGCACGGGCAGGCCGCTCCGCTCGACCAGCTCGTCGAGCCGGTCCATCCCGGCGGTGGGGGAGCGCGGGGCGCCCTCTCTCAGCAGGCTGAGCACGCTCCGCATCTCGGCCAGCACGTCCTTGGACGCGCCCTTGATGGTGGTGAGAGCGGTGCGGGCCTGTTCCGGGTGCGTGTCGAGCAGGTGCAGCGCGGTCGACGCCTGGACGTGGATCAGCGAGATGTTGTGGGCGAGCACGTCGTGCAGCTCCTGTGCCATGGTCAGCCGTTCCTCGCTGGCCTGCCGCCTGGCCTCCTCGTCCTCCACCCGTTTCCGCTCCGCGAGGCGCTCGCGCCTGGCCCGGTAGAACTCGGCGATGGTCAGCGTGAGCAGCAGGAACGCCGCGACCGCGGTGTGGTGGAACCAGCCCTGAGGGTTGGGGATGAGCCACGTCGAATACGCGATCATGAACAGGAAGAACGCGGCCGTCGCCCACCACGCCGCGCGGCGGCGCCCGGACACGACGGCGGAGAAGATCATTATCGCGGGGCCGGCGAAAACGGGCCCGTAGGAGAAGTCGAGCAGGAGATAGGCGCAGGTCGCAGCCAGGGTGGCCACCAAGCCGGCCATTGGGTAACGCCGTCGCAGGGCGATGGCGGCGGGTCCGACCAGCAGCAGCGCGTATCCCCGCCAGTCGAGCGGCACCCGGCCCAGGTCGGCGTTCCTGGTCTCAACGTACTGGGCGCCCATCGTCCCGAAGACCTGGAACAGCCCGATGGCGACGGGCATAACGGGATTTATCCAATGGAACCACTCAGAACGGGAACGCACTCCCGCACGCTAGGTCATCGTGGCTGATCAGCGCATCCCCCCGGAGCGGCACCGGCTCGTACGCCGGGCGGAGTAGCCGAGGGGGCATCGTCCACATGCGGACATTTCCGAAGCGATCCTGACTCTCGTGAGTCATGCTGGAGTGATCTCCCAGAGGAGGTTCACATGAGGGGCGTCGTCGTCGCGTCGCTGGGACTGGTCACGCTCACGAGCCTGGTCGCCCCGCCCGCCCAGGCCGCACAGGAGCACTTCCGGCCTGACGATTCCGCGCGGGAGCCGTACGTCAAGAAACCGGTCGCCGAGGGGTACGGCGGGGCCGTGGCGACCGTGGACCTGGACGCGAGCAGGGCCGCGCTGAAGGTGCTGAAGCAGGGCGGCAACGCCATGGACGCCGCCGTGGCCGGGGCAGCCACCCTCGGCGTGACCGAGCCGTACTCGGCGGGTCTCGCGGGCGGCGGGTTCCTCGTCTACTACGACGCCAGGACCCGGCGGGTGTCCACGATCGACGGCCGCGAGACCGCGCCCAAGGCGATGACCTCGACGGTCTTCGAGGGCATCCCGTTCGGGGACGCCGTGACCAGCGGCCTGTCCGCCGGGGTGCCGGGAAGCGTCGCGCAGTGGGACCTGGCGCTGCGCCGGTTCGGCACGATCTCGCTCAGGCAGGCCCTGCGCCCGGCGATCGACACCGCGCGGGACGGCTTCGTCGTGGACCAGACATTCCACGACCAGACAGAGCAGAACGCGGCACGGTTCAAGGACTTCACCTCGACGTCGGCTCTCTACCTGCCCGGAGGGCAGCCGCCGCCCGTCGGGTCGGTCTTCCGCAACCCCGACCTGGCCAGGACGTACGGCGAGCTGGGCAGGCGCGGCCCCGCGTGGCTGTACGGCGGGGCGCTGGGCAGGGAGATCGTCGCCACGGTCAAGAAGCCGCCCATCACTCCCGGCTCCACGCGGGTGGTGAGGCCGGGGCTGATGGAGCTCTCCGACCTCACGGCCTACCGCGCCCTCGAACGGCAGCCGACGAAGATCACCTACAGGGGCCTCGACGTGTACGGCATGGCCCCTCCCTCGTCGGGCGGCTCGACAGTGGGGGAGGCGCTCAACATCCTGGAGGCGCTGCCGCGCGTTGGCCTGCACGAATACCTGGAGGCGTCGCGGCTGTCCTTCGCCGACCGGAACGCGTTCGTCGGCGACCCCGCCTACGTGAACGTGCCGCTGGAGGGGCTCCTGTCCGACGGGTTCGCCAAGGAGCGGGCGTGCCTCATCGCTCCGGTCGCGATGCCCCATCCCGCCGCGCCGGGCTCGCCCGACGGCGCCTACGGGCCCTGCGCCCCGCCTTCCCCTTCGCCCTCTTCGGATGCGGTGGACAAGGGCGTGGACAAGGGCGTGGACAAGGGTGTCGACAAGGGCGCGGAGAAGCCGGAGGGGCCGGAGACGACCCATCTCGTGGTGTCGGACCGCTGGGGCGACGTCGCGGCGTACAACATCACCATCGAGCAGACCGGCGGCAACGGCATCGTGGTGCCCGGCCGCGGATTCCTGCTCAACAACGAGATGACCGACTTCACCTTCGGACCCGCGCCCGGCGACCCGAACCTCCCGGCCCCCGGGAAGCGCCCCCGCTCCTCGATGGCGCCGACCATCGTGCTGAAGGACGGCAGGCCGCTGCTGGCGGTCGGCTCGCCCGGCGGCGCGACGATCATCACAACCGTGCTACAGGTCCTGCTCAACCGGGTCGAATTCGGCATGTCGCTGCCGGAGGCCATCGCCGCTCCTCGCGCGTCCCAGCGCAACACGGCCGCGACCCAGGCCGAGCCGGCGTTCATCGACCGGTACGGCGCGCGGCTCACGGCGCTGGGGCACACTCTCACGCCGGCCCCGGGGCCTCCCGCCGGAGAGATCGGGGCGGCTACCGGCCTGGAGTTCCTCGGCCACGGGAAGGTTCAGGCCGTCGCGGAGCCCACGCGGCGCGGCGGCGGCAGCGCTCTGGTCGTCATCCCCGCCCCGAGCCCGACCGCCGCGGCGACGGGCTGACGAGCTCGCAGGCCTTGGGCTTCACCTTCCGGCTCCGCGCCCAGCATTCGAAGGTGCAGCCCGGCCAGATGGCGCGGTTGGTGCCGTCCTCGTCGAGGTACCATCTCGTGCAGCCGCCCTTGGTCCAGACGAGCCGGTCCAGCCGCCGCTGGAGGCGCTCGTTGTAGGTCCGCTGGACCTCGGGGCGTACGTCCATCGCCGGGCCTTGGTCCTGGAGAGCAGCCTCAGGCAGTCCAGGACGTACGGCACCTGGGCCTCGATCATGAACACGACCGACGTGTGCGGTCAGGTCCGTCCAATCTAATGAGCGGGCCAGGCCAGGTCCAGATGGCCCGTATGCCGGATGCTCAAGCTCGGGCATTCCGGCACGGGGTATCTCGGGTGTGGGCACGATGAAGCCGCCGACGGGCGCGGTCGTCGGCGGCAGGTCGGGGACGTCAGCTGACCAGGAGGTATGCCACCACGGCGAGCGCCACGACGATCACCGCGCCCACGGCGAGCCACAGCGGCAGGCGGGACGGCTGCTCCTTTGAAGCCGCCGCGTCCTGGTTCTGAGCGAAGGCCCGGAACGCCTGCGTGTTCCCGGCCGGGTCGATCTGAGGGTCCGACATGGCGCAAACTCTAGCGATACGAGGGGTGGCCGTGGAGACGATTTGTCGGATTTTGCACTGGCATCACCTGAAGCGGAAAACCTCTTTGTCGATACGGCGTCGTCCCCTCTCTTCCGGCGCGTGACCCCTGGGAATACGTTGCCCGAACCGTGTTCGAGCCGGGGGTCCGGCGAAGGTCCCATCGGCCCGCCGGTCGGCGGGCGTTGCGATCATGTCCTGGCGCGGTTCCGCGTTCGAGACCGCCGCCCTCGGCGGATAGCGTGGTGTCCATGCTCCGCACCCTGCTTTCCCCCCGGCTGGTGGCCCTTCACCTGCTGGTTGTCGGGGTGCTCATCTCCTTCACGCTCCTCGGCCGGTGGCAGCTCGGCGTCTTCGAGGCGTCCGGCAAGCCCAAGCTCGCCGCCGATCCGCCGCCCGTCGCCGTCTCTCAACTGACCGACGTGGGCCGGCACATCGGCACCGACGTCTTCGGCAGGCGCGTGACGGCCCAGGGGGCCTACGACGCCCCTGCTCAGCTCCTCGTGGCCGACCGGGAGCCGGATGTCAGCGGGCCCGGCGGACGGGCCGCCAGCGGCCGTGGCTTCTGGCTCCTCACGCCCCTGCGGCTGACGGACGGCACGGTCGTCGCGGTGGTCCGCGGCTGGGTCGCCTCGGCGGCGGATCCGGCGGCAGCCGTACCTGCCGGGACCGTGACCGTGACCGGGCGGCTGCGGCCGTCCGAGCAGACGGACGCCGTGGTCCGCGGCGGGCCGCTCCCGCAGGGGCAGGTGGCCACCGTGTCCACGGCCGAGCTGATCAACGTGTGGACGGATGTGAAGCTCCGGGACGGGTTCGTCGTGGCGACCGCGCAGGACCCGCCGTCCACGGCGAAGCCGGTGGCCGTCCCGCCTCCGACCGAGGGCGGCGGCTTCACGTGGCGCAACCTGGCCTACGCCGCCCAGTGGTGGATCTTCGCGGCCTTCGCGGTCTTCATGTGGTTCCACTTCGTCCGCGACGCCGTACGCGGCGAACGGTCCCGTGCCGAGGAGCCCGCGGAGCCGGCGGTCCGGACCTGACCATCGCCGCACCGCCGGACGGACCGTCGAGCGCTCCGGCTATCGTGAGATAACCGTTTCCCAGCAGAGGGTAATGATCGACGTGGAATCCGCGCTCAAGTTCTACCGCGTCATGGCGTACATCGTCGGCGTGATGCTGCTCGTGCTCTGTGCCGGCATGGTCGTGAAGTATGGGTTCGGGAGTGACACGATGGTCGCCGTGGTGGGGCCGATCCACGGCTTCCTGTACATGGTCTATCTGGTGGCCGCGCTGAACCTGGGCCTCAAGGTCCGCTGGCCCATGCGCTTCCTGCTGCTCGTGCTGCTCGCGGGCGCCATCCCGGTCCTGTCGTTCGTCCTGGAGCGCAAGGTGACCGACCGGGTCCGGGGCGAGCAGGCGGTCGCCGCCGCGTGACACCCGGGGGCATGTGACACCTGGCATGTGAGACCCGCGCCCGCGCGACACCCGCGGGTATGTGACGCTTGTGCCCGCGTAAGCCCTGCGGCCATGCGACGCCCGTGTGGCGCCCGCGGGCGCGGCGGGCTCAGCGGCCGATCTGGCGGCGGCGGATCCGGCGTAGCCGCGCGCGCTGCGACTCGTCGAGCATGAAATAGCCCACTACCGGCGCCCCGAGCACGCCAAGCACGATCAGCCAGGTCAGGATCGTCGGCAGCGGCAGGATGATGGCGATCACGGCCACAATTCCTGCGATCACGTAGTACTTGCCGAGTGGCGACATCGTCGGGCCTTTCGTGTCGGAGCTCCGAGCGGTCCCCGGCCGGCGGGGCGCGTCGCCAGCACAACGTCTGACCGTGTGGCGGAGTTCCGGCCCCGCCACACGGTTCGCCGCCACGCCGCTCAGGCCCCGGTGGAAGGGGCGGTGGAGGGGGAGGTGGATGTGGCAAGTGCGGCGAGGGTCGCGGCTCCGGCGGGGTCGCGGTCGGTGCTGATCGGGACGAGCGCCACCTCGTCCACTCCGGCCTCGGCGTAGTCGGCCAGCCTCGCGCGGACGTCGTCCAGGTTTCCCAGCAACGCCACCGACTCCAGAAGCTTGTCCGGGATGGCGGCCAGCAAATCCTTCGGATGGGGCCGCGTCCTGGCGAACTCGACCACGTCACCGAAGCCGGCCTCGATGAACATCTCGCCGTAGCCGGGCGCGGCCAGGTAGCCCACCACGCCACGCCTGATCCTGTTGACGGCCTCCTCGTCCGGATCCACCGCCGCCGAGACCCACGCCGCCACCCTGGTGGCGGTGCCGTTCGCGGCGGCAGCCGTACGGAGGTCCGAGATGAGGCGGGCGGCGGAGGCGGGGGTGATGAGGTTGAGCACCATCCGGTCGGCCAGCGCGGCGGTCCGCACGGCGGCCGGGCCGAACGCGGCGACGGTGAGCTCGGAGCGCGGAGCGGGCAGCCGCAGCCGGTAGCCACGGCTGGCGAGGAACTTGCCGGAGAAGTCCGACTTCTGGCCATCGAGCAGCGGGCGCAGGGCCTGGACGGCCTCCCGCAGGACGGTGGCCGACCTCGCCTCCATCCGCCCGTGCCACTGCTCGACCACCAGGGGGCTGGACGTTCCCACGGCGATGGCGACCGGACGGCCGACGAGATCCGCGACCGACGCGGCGCCCATCGCGATCATCATGGGGTCGCGCACGCCCACGGCGAGAGGGCCGATCGTGAGGCCGATCCGCTCGGTCCGCAGGCCGACCGCCGTGGCGAGCGCGAAGGAGTCGTAGGTCGCCATCTCGCCGACCCACAGCTCCGGGTAACCCAGCTCGTCGGCCGCGCGGGCGGTCGCGAGAGCCTCGCCGGCGGGCCGGTCCTGCCACAGGCCCAGAGAGACGCTGAGTCGCATGTGCCTCATTCCCCGTCCTTGCGCCCGCTGCCGAGCTGGTCGGCGCGTACCCACGTGGCGTGGAAACCGAGTGGGACGCGCTGGGGGAGCAGGACGCGGGCGATCGGACCGGCCGTGAGGTCCGACGCGTCGAGGATCTGGACCTCCGAGGCGCCCTCGCGCTCGTCGGTCACGAACGTGATGAGGTAGCCGTCGTCCTCGCCGGTCGAGCCGTCGCGCGGCGCGAAGGGGGCCTCGCTGCCGTAGCGATGCTCGCCGTAGTAGTACTCCTCCTTGGCACCGGTCACGTTGTCATACTTGATCAGGCCGTCGAACAGGTTCGTCGGGGCGTCCTTCACGATGGACACGTTGTAGGCGTATCTCGTGGCATATCCGGTCTGGCGGGCGTCGATCGACGGGAACTCCGTGTTGTGGTCGTCGTCGACGTAGCCCTCGCTGGTCGTGCCGGTCCGCAGGTTGAACCGGTACCGGTACATCCGGGCGTCGAGCTTGAGATAGGACAGCATGCGGGACAGCGGGCTGCCCGCTCCTTGAGGCGCGGGACGGCTCACCCGGCACACGTCGAGGATGATCTCGTCGCCCGACTCCCACGAGTTGACGACGTGGTAGATGTAGCAGGGCTTGGCGTCGAACCAGCGGATCTCGTGCGCCGCGCCGCGCCGGGGGATCACGCCGAACCGCGACGGGAGCTCCCGGTTGAAGGTCAGCTTGTAACGGCCCTGCCGGGCGGCGTCCATGTCCTGGTAGAGCGGCAGGTCCATGAGGATGGCGTGGTTCTCGGTGATCGCCATGTCGTGCGGCAGCCGGGCGCCCGGGATGTCGATCTCCACGCAGTGCTCGACCGCGCCGCCCGCCCCGACGACGCCGTAGCGCAGGTACGGCTCGCGCGGCCCGTAGTCGAACCAGAACAGCTCGCCGGTGCGCTCATCGACCTTGGGGTGGGCCATGAAGTCGCCGGTCAGCGTGTCGAGGAAGGTCTCCGCGCCGAGCGTCTCCAGGCTGAGCGGGTCCAGGCCGTACGGCGAGCCGCACAGGTACCAGGTCGCGAGGACCTTGCCCCGGTGGAAGATGACGTCGGTGTTGGCCGAGTCCTTCAGGTTGAGGCCGCGGGTGTTGCCGAACGGGTTGCCCTTGGGGCTCTCCATGACGCCCGTCCACAGGGACCGGCCCTGCGCCGACTCCGCCTCGAACGCCTTCGTCCTGACGTAGCGGTTGCGGTAGCGGGCCTGGCCGTTCTCGAAGTGCATGGCGTGGACCATGCCGTCGCCGTCGAACCAGTGATACCGCCCCCGCATGGGGAACCGGGCGTTGGGTCCGTTGCGCAGATAGACGCCGTTGAGGTCCCGGGGGATCTCGCCGATCACCTTGAGGTCGGCGGCCGTGATCTCGTCCTGAACCGGAGCGTATACGCCGAGCAGGTACGGGTTGGCCTCGCCTGATTCGTCCATGAGTACCACCGTCATGGGGTGGACGCTACGATAAAAGAAGTCAGCCCGTCAATCGGCGGGCCGGACACCTGACGCTGGTACCTTCGCCAGTGCACGGGAAAGGACCGCCCTCGTGCGAAAAGGGAGAGTGGACCGTCGTGGACAGGGACCCGGAAAGTGGCCTGAGCGCCATCGGGCAGGCCCTGGCCATCCTGGGCGACCGGTGGGTGCTGCTGATCCTGCAGCGGGCGTTCCTGCTCCGGATCCGCACCTACGCGGGCTGGCGCAACGCGCTGCCCATCTCCGAGTCGGTCCTGGCCGCCCGGCTGAAAGAGCTGGTCGGCCACGACATCTTCACGCTGGTCGCCTACCGCGACGGCCGGACGCGGTACGAGTACCGGCTCACGCCCCGAGGGCTCGACCTGTGGTCGCTGCTCGTGGCGATCTACTCGTGGGAACGCGACTGGACCGGGCGGCAGGAGGCGCCGTTCCTCCATGACCTGTGCGGCCAGGAGGCCCGGCCGTACCTGGCGTGCGGCGACTGCCGTAAGCCGATGAGCGCCCGCGACACCGAGACGATCCGGGGGCCGCTCGCCACGTTCTCCCGCGTGGGCCTGCCCCGCCAGCATCGCCGGACCGTCCGGGGCGACACCGGCGTGGACGCCTACGCGTACTGCCCCGACTCGATGGAGATCCTCGGCGACCGCTGGAGCACCACCGTGCTGGCCGCGGCCTTCCTCGGAACGCGGCGGTTCGTCGACTTCCAGGCCGAGCTGGGCATCGCGCCCTCGGTGCTCACCGACCGGCTGCGGCGGTTCGTCGAGCTCGACGTCTTCCGCCTCGTCGCAGGGGACTACCGGCTCACCGAGAAGGGCCTGGCGTTCTTCGAGGTCTTCGCGTTTCTCGTGGACTGGGCGCAGAGAGAGCTCGCGGCGCCGCCGGGCTCGGGCCTGACCATCACCCACCGCCCCTGCGGCGCCGCGCTCGCTCCCGTGCTTCTGTGTACGGCATGCACCCAGCCTCTTGAGCGGCGCGAGGTCCACTTCGAGCTGGGCTGAACCCGTCCGGCTATCCTTCCCCGGATTCCTTCTTGCCCATCGCCTTGCGGATCACGTCACGCGCGCGGTCCATGATGGCGATCGGCGGGCCGAGGAGCAGGTTCTTGGCCGCCGACTCGGTCCCGGGGTGCGGGTGGGTGGGCGCCATGGCCTCGGCGGCCTTGACCCCTACTGCCATCGCGCGCCGCTCACCCTCGGTCGTCGCGGCCTTCAACTCGGAGAACTCGTAGCGCTCCTCCGCCGCGGCGTGCGCGAAGACCGCTGCCCGGAGCCGCTCCAGCTCCTGGGAGAACTCCGGCGTCGTCACGTCCATGTCGTCGAGGCGGGCGAGCATCTCCTTCGCCTCTTCCTCCTCGTGCAGGCGGTTGTCGACGATCGTGTCGCCGCCGACGAGCTTCCGCCGTGCGTAAGGATGGACGATCTCCTCCTCCGCTGTCTCGTGAACGGCCAGCAGGCGGACGAGACGGCTGAACGCCTCCCGGCGCTGGTCCCCCTGGCCCCTGTCGACCTCGTCGAACAGCTCCCTGATTTGGACGTGCTGCCGTATCAGAAGCTCGATAACGTCGTGCTCCTTGGTCACTCCAGGTGTGGTCTCACGATCCATCTGGGCCTCCTTCCACGTCATATTCGGGCTACCCCCAACCGGGGCCCGAAACCATTGACCACGGGCTTCGGCTTTCGTAGTGTCTCGGACACCGAGCCCCCCGGAGTCCGCGATGAGACTGCACCGCAAAGAGCACGTCGAGCGCTACACCTCCGAAGGATGGTGGACCGACGACACGATCGACAGGCTCCTGAGAGCGCGGGTGGCAGAACGGCCCGGCGCGCTCGCCGTGGCGGACCCGCCCAACAAGGCCGAGCTGACCGGTGGCCGGTCCAAGCGGCTGACCTGGGCGGAGCTCGACCGTGAGGTCGACCGCGTGGCCGCCGTGCTGCTGGACCGGGGCGTCGGCAGGGACGACGTCGTCGCGGTCCAGCTCCCCAACAGCGTGGAGCTGGCGGTCACGTTCCTCGCCGCCGTCCGGATCGGGGCCATCGTCACGCCGTTCCCCGTGCAGTATCGCCAGTACGAGCTGACCCAGCTCGGCGGGCTCGCCCAGGTCCAGGCGTTCGTCACCTGCCCGGAGCTCATGGGCCGTCCCAGCGCCGAGGCGGTGAGACAGCTCCAGATCCCGTCCATGCGGGCCGTGCTCGTCTGGGACGAGGATGATCTGGAGACGGCCACGGGGGACCCGGCGGTCCTCGACGCGCACCTGAAGTCGCTCGACACCCACCCCAACGACTGCGTGACGATCTGCTGGACCTCCGGCACCGAGGCGACCCCCAAGGGCGTGCCGCGCTGCCACTACGACTGGCTCGCGGTCGCCTGGACCTGCGCCGAGGCGCCCGCCCTCACCGCTGACGACGTCGTGCTCAACCCGTTCCCCATGGTCAACATGGCCGGGATCGGTGGGGTCTTCCTGCCATGGCTGCGCACCGGCTTCGCGCTGATCCAGCACCACCCGTTCGATCTGCACGTCTACCTCGGGCAGATCACGGCGGAGCGCGTGACGTATACGCTGGCGCCGCCCGCGCTGCTCACCATGCTGCTGCACCGCCCGGAGGCCCTCGCCCGGTTCGACATCTCGTCGCTGACCCGCATCGGCTCCGGGTCGGCGCCCCTGCCGCCCGCCATGGTGCGCGGCTGGCAGGAGCGGTACGGCATCGCGATCATCAACTTCTTCGGGTCCAACGAGGGCATCGCGCTGTTGTCCGAGCCGTCGACCATGCCCGATCCCGACGACCGGGCCCGCTACTTCCCGCGCCCCGACGCCCCCGGCACGACCTGGCCCGGCGCACTCGGCGGCACCCGGATCAAGCTGGTCGATCCGGCGTCGGGGGAGGAGATCACCTCCGAGGGCATGCCCGGTGAGCTGCGGCTGAGCGGCCCCACCGTCTTCGCGGGATACCTCGCGGGGACGGCGGCGGCCGATCCGTTCGACGGCGCCGGATACCTGGTCACGGGCGACCTCTTCGAGCTGGCCGGCGACCGTTACCTCCGCTATGTGGACAGGACGAAGGACCTGATCATCCGAGGCGGGATGAACATCGCCGCCGCCGAGCTGGAGGGCCTCATCTCGGGTCATCCGGCGGTCACCGAGGTCGCGATCGTGGGTTATCCCGACGAGGTCCTGGGCGAGAGGGTCTGCGCCTTCGTCGTGCCCGTGCCCGGCCAATCCGTCGACATGGAGGGCATCTCCACGTACCTGAGGGAGACGGGGATCGCCTCCTACAAGCTGCCGGAGCGGGTGGAGACCATCGAGGCGCTGCCCCGCAACGCGGTCGGCAAGATCCTCAAGCGGGAGCTCAGAGAATCCCTGATCGCCCCCGGCGACTGAGCCGGCGTCGTTCCGTCAGGGTCTCAGGAGCTCCGAGGAACGGCTCACAGCCGGAGAACGCTCCGGTCAGCGCTGGGCGGTTTCCCACTGGTCGTGGGCCGTCCGCAGCCGGGTCCAGAGCTTGTCCTTCTCGGCGGGGGAGACGTCGTCCAGCACGATGCCGTAGACGTCCGCCAGCGCGGCGAAGTAGTCCTCCCTCCGGTCGAGCGTGATCGAGCGCTGTGTGGCCGGGCGCTGTGTGGCCGGGCGCTGTGTGGCCGGGCGCTGTGTGGCCGGGCGCTGTGTGGCCGGGCGCTGTGTGCTTGATTCCTGTGTGGGCGAGGGCTGGGGCGCGGGGTCCCCGGGGGCGGCTCCGCCGATGCGCTCAAGAACCAGCCCGGTCAGCATGTCCACTCCAGCGGCGTCGCGGCGTTGCACGGCCGGGACCCGGACGAAGCCCGACTCGGGAGATGTCGAGAGATATTCGTGCTTGGCGTCGAAGGCCGCCATCTCCACCGGCTCCAGGCCGAAGTCCATGCCCACGAAGCTCCCTCGCGGGTCGTGCTCGAACCGCCAGCCGCCCGGCTCGCTCTCCGAGCGGCGCAGGCCGTACCGGAACGGGCCCTGCTCGTAGACCCCCTCGACCAGCGGCAGGGGCTCGTGGACGCCGTCGCCGAGCCCCGTGTCCACCAGCCAGCCGCCGCCGGGGTTGCCGGCCGAAGGCAGGCCGGAGACCGTGAGAGCCAAGTGATTTCCGGTGGCTCCGGCGGGGACGCCCGGCTCGTTCTGCACTCCGCCGAAATGCCGCGTGACCTGGTAACCCAGCATGCCGAGCAGCAGCGCGAACGCCCCGTTGAGATGGAAGCAGTAGCCACCGCGCCCGGCGAGGATCCGCCGCCATGACTCGACCGGGTCCACCGTGGTGGGGCGGCCCAGCCAGATTTCCAGGTTCTCGTACGGCACGCGCTCGACGTGCGCCGCCTGGAGGCGGAACAGCTCCTCGACACTCGGCGGTCCGACGTCACTCAGCCCGAGGCGCCGGAGATAGCCCGTCACGTCGACCGATGCGGTCACCTCGCCGGTCACCCCCACCCATCTCTTAGCCGGCGGCATGTCACCCGTAAGTTCACCCCGTCGTACACGCGGTGGGCCACGTCTTCACGCACACCGCCACGTTAACCCGCTAACGAGGTTCTCGCCGATGCACGGGATCTTCACATATCGGGAAGGTCCGTCTGCACAGGGTCGCCCTACGCTTCCGCTATGGCTACACCCCAGCAGCGGCGTGTCCTCGTGGTCGAGGACGACCAGACGATCGCGAGAGCCGTGAAGATGCGGCTGATAGCGGAGGGCTTCGAGGTGCGGGTCGCGAGCGATGGAGAGGGGGCGCTCGCGGCCTACGCCAAGGCCGAGCCCGATGTCGTGGTCCTCGACCGGCTGCTGCCCGGGCTGGACGGGCTGGAGGTCTGCCGCCGGATGCAGGCCGCCCGTCCGGTCCCGGTGCTCATGCTGACCGCGCTGGGCGAGGAGACGGACGTGCTCGTGGGCCTGGGTGTGGGGGCCGACGACTACATCACCAAGCCGTTCAGCATGCGCGAGCTGGTGGCGCGGATCCACGCCCTGCTGCGGCGCGTCGAGCGGGCCAGCGTGCTCGCCCATGAGGACGCCGTGATCCGGGTGGGCGACGTCGAGATCAACACCGCCGAGCGGCGGGTGTTCGTGCGGGGTGCCGAGGCGCAGCTCACGCGGACCGAGTTCGACCTGCTGCGACGGCTCGCGGAACGACCCGGCCAGGTCTTCGAGCGCGAACGCCTGCTGTCCGACATCTGGGGCTTCTCCGAGGCCGCCGCGACGCGGACCGTGGACAGCCACGTCCGCGCGCTGCGCCGCAAGCTGGGGCCCGAGGTCGTCCGTACCGTCCACGGCGTCGGATACGCCCTGGTCCGCCCGTGATGGGCTTGCTATCCGGAATGGAGGCGGGCGATGCGGCCGCTTGACTTCCTCGGCCGGATCAAGGTGAAGCTCGGCATCGTGATCGTGCTGGCCGTGGTGACGGCCTTCGTCGTCAACGAGGTCGGCATCAACGCCGGCCTTTCCCGGGACATCCGCATCGCCATCGCGGTCCTGCTCGCGCTCATCATGGTGCAGCTGCTGGCCCGGGGGATGACCAAGCCGCTGCGTGAGATGGCCGCCGCCGCGCAGACCATCGCCAAGGGCCGGTACGGCCTGCGGGTGTCGGCCACGTCGAGAGACGAGGTAGGGGAGCTCGCCAGGGCGTTCAACGCGATGGCCGCCGATCTGGGCGAGGTGGACCGGCAGCGCCGGGAGCTGGTGGCCAACGTCAGCCACGAGCTTCGGACCCCCATAACCGGCCTCCAGGCCGTCCTGGAGAACGTCGTGGACGGCGTGTCCCCGCCCGACCTCGACACGCTCGGCACGGCGCTCGCCCAGACCCAGCGGCTCGGCCGGTTGGTCGCCCAGTTGCTCGACCTGTCCCGCCTCGACTCCGGCGCCCGGCTGATCGAGCCGGAGGTGCTGGACCTCGCGTCACTGTGCCGCCAGGCCGCGTCCGAGGCCGGACTCGCGCGGGAGGACGTCACGGTCGTGAGCGAGGTCCCGCCCGGGACCGAACTCAACGCCGACCCCGCCCTGCTCGCCCAGGTGCTGGCCAACCTGCTCGACAACGCCGTACGGCACAGCCCTCCGGGAGGTCCGGTGTGGCTCGAGGCTCGCTCGGCGGGGGCGGACCTGGAGCTCAGTGTCACCGACTGCGGTCCCGGCATCCCGCCCGGAGAACGCGCCCGGATCTTCGAGCGCTTCTCCCGCCTGGACGCGGGCCGTGCCGCCGACGCGGGCGGGGCCGGGCTCGGCCTCGCCATCACGCAGGAGATCGTCGAGCTCCACGGCGGGTCGATCCGCGTGGCCGATTCCGACGCGGAGCCGGCCCGGAAGGCCACGGGTTCCGGCTCCGAAGCCGGTTGCGGCCCTTACGCCGTGGGCTGCCGGATGGTCGTCCACCTGCCCGGAAGGGCCGTGCACGGCGACACGACGCCCGACCGCGTCAGCCCCTCGAAGCCCGAGGCCACGGAGATCCCACCGGACACGAGCAAGGCGACAGGCACTCCCCCAGCCGGAAGCAAACCGCTTGGGACTTCCCCAGCCGGAAGCGAGCCGCTTGGGAGTGTCCCAGTCGGACGCGAGTGGCCGGCCGTTCAGCTTCCGGCGGGGCAAGCCGCGAGCGGTAGGGCTGGGGCCGGTGGGGCTGCGAGCGATGAGAATGCCGGGGGTGAGGCTGCGAGCGGCGACGGTCCGGCGGATGGATCCGGACGCGGTCTGACTCATGGAATTCCCGCGCACGGAGCCGGACGGGTGCGGGGCATGGCACATCGGTCCCCTGCCGTATCGGGGGCGCCGCCCGGACGCCCTCAGGGCATCGCAGCTCCGGTCGGTCCGGCCGACGACGTCTGGGTCCCGGGCGCTCCACCTGGTGACGCCCCGGCTTGGCCTGTTCCGGGCGCAGGCGTCCCTGTTCGTGGCGGTGCACGTGGAGGGGGACCATTCACACCACCACCGGAATCGGCGTCGGCGTCGGCCCTCGGCCGGGCCGGTGCCTCCGGCCAGGCGTTCCCTCCGGCCGTGGGCCGAGGGTCGGCGGCGTCGACGGCCAGGGCGGCGTTGGGGGCGGGCCTCGGCATGTTCGCCGGGTTCGGGGCCGGGGTCTTCGTCGCGTTCTTCTTCGGACTCTTCCTCGGGGGCGTGTCCGGAGTCATCGCGATGCTCGTGCTCACATGCGGCGGAGCGGTCGCGGGGGCGGCCATCGGATCCTCGTCGGGGGCCCGCCGTACGGCAGGGCAAGGGGCCTTCGGTCACCCGCCCATCGCGGCCTGGCCTGGTGGGCCCGGCGGCGAACCGGAGCCCGACCGGCTCCTGGACACGACGCCCCGAACGGCCCGATGGGCCACTGGATCGACGGCCGAGCCGATCACTCAATGTGCGGCTGACTCAACCGGGCGACCGACCACGGACTCGACGATCGAAGGGCGGGCTGAGGACGTGGCTGACGCCGACAGACCCGAACACGAGGCACTCCCGGCCGCTGCCGGCGACACGGGGGGCGTCGCCCGATCGGGGTCCTCGACCGTGCCGGAAGGCGAGCGGCGGCTCGCACAGCCTGCGGAGCGGGGGCCCGGTCAAGCTCTTGGGCCTGCGCAAGCTCTTGGGCCTGGTCAAGCGCCACGGCCGGGGCCGGGGCCTGGGCAGGCTGTGGGGCAGCGTCCCGCACAGAGCTCGGAGGTCGGTCCTCCGGCGTGGGCGCACAATCCGCCGCCGCCGATTTATGTGCCGCCGCCTCTGTTTCCCCGGCCCGACCTGCCCGAGGCGCCCAGGTGGCTCCTCCCGGCGGCCGCAGCCGTGGGGCTGGTGGCCGCCATCGCCCTGCCGTACGCCTCGACAGGGCTGGGGCTGGTCCTCGCGGCGGTCGCCATGGGGGTGGCCACGCTCCCGGCGGTGCTGGGCCCGGGGGGCCGCGGCCTCACGCCCTGGACTGTGGTCTTCGGCGTCCTCGCGTACGCCCTGGTGGCGGTGGCTCTCATCCGCGACGCGGACTGGCTGGTCGCGCCGGTGCTGCTGGCGGCCTTCGGCATCGCCGCGCTCGCGCTGTCGGGGGGCGGGGCGGGCTGGCCCGGCGTCATCAGGGGCGGTCTGTCGGTCGTCCTCGGGCTGTTCCCACTGCCGTGGTTCCTCTCGGACCCCATGAAGCGGCTGGTCAAGCGCAGGAGGATGATGCCCGCCCTGGTGAGCGTGGGCATCACGGTCGTGCTGCTCGGCGTCTTCGGGCTGCTGTTCACCTCGGCGGACGCGGTGTTCTCGGCGTTCGCCAGCCGATTGCTGCGGACGCCGGAATGGGCGGCCAGCCTGCCGTTCCGGGTCTTTCTCTTCGGGCTCTTCGCCCTGCTGGTGGCGGCGGCCGTCCTGGTGGCCCTGCGTCCGGTGGCCGAGCCCGAGGGGCCCGATCTGCGGATCTCCGTCAGCCGCACCGTCTGGGTGATCCCTCTCGTGGGCCTCAACCTGCTGTTCGCGTCGTTCGTGGCTGTACAGATCACCGTGCTGTTCGGCGGCAGCCGCCGGGTCCTGTCGACGGCCGGGCTGACCTACGCCGAGTACGCCAGGTCCGGCTTCTTCGAGCTGGTCACGGTCAGCGTCTTCGTGCTCGGGATCGTGGCGGCGGCGGCGATCCTGCTCCGGCTGAACGGCCGGCGCGACCGGTGGCTACTCGCGGTGCTGCTCGGACTGCTGTGCGGGTTCACCCTGGTCATCCTGGCCTCGGCACTGCACCGTCTGGGCCTGTACACCGACGCGTACGGACTGTCCCGGCTGCGCGCCTCGGTCGGGGCGACGATCTGGTGGCTCGCCGCCGTGTTCGTGCTGGTCCTGGTGGCGGGTGCGGTACGTCTCACGCACCGGGAGACGGCGTGGTTCTTCCGGTCGCTGGTGCTGCTCACGGGGGTGGGGCTGCTGGTGTTCGCCGCGTGGGATCCGGATGTGCAGGTCGCCGAGACGCAGCTCGCCGTGCGCGGGATCGAGCGCCTGGACCACAACTATCTCGGCGACCTGGGGGCAGAAGCCGTACCGACCCTGGACCGCCTGCCAGAGCCCGCCCGCAGCTGCGTGCTGCGTGACGTGGTCGCGGTGAACCACCTCAACGAGCCGGACGCCTGGAACGGTTGGAACCTCGCCCGGGAGCAGGCCCGTGAGGTGCTCGCCAAGCGGCCCCTCCTCAGCACAGCCGAATGCCCCGGCTCCACCTCCCGGATCCCCGGGCCGAATGGCTGAGGCACGGCTCGGGAACCCGCCTGTCGCGTCGGAGGGGCGCGTGTTGGTTGAATCGGACAGGTGACCTTCGATGTGCTGATCAGTGGCGGCTGGGTTGTCGACGGGACGGGAGCGCCCGCCTTCCGGGCGGACGTCGGCGTCGCGGGCGGGCGGGTGCGGGCCGTGGGCCGGTTTGCCTCGGCGGACGCCGCCGTTGTCGTCGACGCCACGGGCAGGCACGTCCTGCCGGGCCTGGTCGACTGTCACGCGCACGGCGACGCGGTCGTCTTCGACAAGGAGATACAGCTCGCGGCGCTGCGGCAGGGGGTGACCACGTTCATCCTCGGCCAGGACGGGCTGTCCTTCGCGCCGGCGACCTCCCGGGCCGCCTTCGACTACGCGAGCCGCTGTTTCGCGGCCATCAACGGCTCACATCCTGCGATTGACGGCCCGGTCGGCGTGGCCGAGCTGCTGGCGGCCTACGACCGGACGACCGCGTTGAACACGGCCTACCTGCTGCCCCACGGCACGATCCGGTTCGACGTCATGGGCGCGGCGGAGCGCGCCGCCGACGCTGGTGAGCTGCGTGCCATGCGGCAGCGCGTCGAGCGGGGACTGTCGGAGGGAGCCGTGGGCCTGTCGTCCGGCCTGGAGTACGCTCCGGGGCGGTACGCGGACGCAGCCGAGCTGGCTCATCTCTGCGAGCCGCTCGGCGCCCTGCCGTACGTGACTCACATGCGCGGCTACGGGGCCTCGGCGCCGACGGGGATGGCCGAGGTCGTGGAGATCGCCCGGCGCTCGCGCGCCGCTGTGCACGTGTCGCACTATCACGGGCCGGCGGGGACACTGCTGCCGCTGCTCGACGGCGCCCGGCGGCAGGATGTGGACCTCAGCTTCGACACCTATCCCTACCTGCGGAGCAGCACCATCCTCGCGATGGTGACGCTGCCGGCGTGGGTCCCGGTAGCCGACACGGAGCGCGCCCTGTCCATGTTGGAGTCGGAGCGGGCGCGGCTGGCGGGCGAATGGGCCTCGTGGGGTGAGCTGTGGCCCAGGATCACCCTGTCGCACGCGCCGGGGCTGGAGTGGGCGGAGGGGATGACCCTCCCGGCCGCCGCGGCCAAGGAGCGGATGGAGCCGGCCGAGTTCTGCCGGATGCTGCTGATCGAGACCCGGCTGGAGGCGGGCTGCGTCATGGCCCGCCCTGACGAGGGGCCGGCGGGGGAGGAGTCCGTTCGCGCGATCCTCCGGGACCCCGGCCACACCGGCGGCTCGGACGGCATCTACGTTGGCGGCCACCCCCACCCCCGGGGGTTCGGCGCCTTCGCCCGCTTCCTCGGACGGCATGTCCGCGAGCTGGGCGACCTCACCTGGGAGCAGGCCGCCGTCCATCTGGCGTCGCACCCCTCCCGCCGTTTCAGGCTGCCCGGCCGCGGTCTCGTACGGCAGGGCCAGGCGGCCGACTTGATCGTCGTGGACCCGCTGACGGTGTCCGACACGGCGACCTACGACAATCCGCGGTCGGTCGCCGTGGGGATCGACGACGTGCTGGTCTCCGGCGTGCCCGTCCTCCGCGACGGCAGGCTGACCGGAGCCACCGCCGGCCGAGCTCTGCGTCCCGTGTGACCCGTCCGGGGTTGAAGGGTTCAGAGGTCGCGGTGGATGGAGCACATCGGTGTGCCGCCGGGCAGGCGTTGGCGCCACCGGGCCACCACGGCGTAGACCGGCGCGGCGATCCAGGACACGGGGGGAGTGGACAGGCCGCGTCCGAGCAGGCGCCACCGGCCTGAAGGCTGCCACCTGAGCAGCGCGGCGAACGCCTCCGCGCCCCCCACCGGGGGCCGGCCGGGCTCGACCCACCACGCCGCCCGAGTCACCTGCTCCCGCGTGAGCCCGTGCGCGCCGAGGTCGATGGCCTGCCACGCCCGGCTCTCCGGCCACTCCGGGACGGTACGGCGAAGCAGGCGGAGCGACCGCATGCAGAAGCCGCAGTCACCGTCGTAGACGAGAACGGGAGCCGACATCGGGGGTTCCTTCCCGCGACGGCTCATGCCGGTCCCACGCGGGGTTCCGTGAATCGGTATGAGCCGCCGCCGTCCTGTATGTCTCATGGAGGTCTGTCATCGGGGCGACGCGGCGAGGCGGGCACGGCGGGCGGGGGCCGTCGCTCTCGCGCTCTGCCGGACTACGGCGCCCAGCCAGGCCGGCATCCGGATCGGCGTGTCGACCGGGCGCAGGTGCAGCACCAGGCAGCCGAGCATGGCGAACATGAAGCTTCCCAGGCCCATGAGCACCCCGATCGAGATGTGGAAGGCGATGCCGGCGGCCAGCAGGTACGGCCGGACCGGCCGGCGGGCGATCATTCCGAGCGCGAGGGAGAACTCGATGGCGAGCGGCCCCCACGTCATGGCCGTGACGCCGACCGGGTTCATCAGGATGGGGGTGAGCCATGGCTTGGCCCAGGTCGGCATGCCGAAGAACGGGTCGGTGAGCCAGTACCACAGGCCCGTGCCGTCGGCCCACTCGGCGTGGCTGAGCTTGGCCACGGAGGCCTGGAGGTAGAGCCCGGCCACCTGCAGGCGGATCACGAAGAACGTCGTCCAGGCGATGAGCGACCGGACGGGCCGGTCCGCGACGTCGACGGGCGCCCCCCAGTGCCACCCGCGCCCGTCCAGCAGCGCGACCGGAAGCAGCAGCAGGGTGATGACGGAGCTGATCTGGTCTCCGCCGTCGGGGATGACGGCCGACGCCATGAGGCTGACCGTGACCCACCAGTGCGGCAGCGCCGTGAAGCGCGGGCGCCATCCGCTGGCCACGACCAGCAGCACACCGATCGACACGAAACGAGCGATCTCCAGCCGGCCGTCCGGGACGACGCAGTAGAGGCTGAACCTGGCGACGCCCTGGCAGTTGGGGTAGGTGCTCACGCCCTGGGCGGGCCGGAAGAGTGACGACGTGTGGCTGAAGATGAGCGTGCCCAGCGTGCCGAGCGCCACGAGGGTGCGCGCCAGGCCGTACACGTTGGTCCAGGGGGAGACCCGCGCGATTCGCGCGGCAGCCTGGCCGGCTTTCGTCAGCATGTGACCTCGATTCTGGCGACTTTCGCGGGCATGACGGTCGTGCTGCCGGCCCAGGCCCACGGCAGGGGCTCACGCTGGACCAGGCCGATCGATCCGCAGTGGATGGGGTCGGGGGAGGAGTTGTGCAGGGTCAGGACGCTGGGAACGCGATCGAAGCAGGCCGAGACGTCCGCGCCTCGGCACGGCGTCCATTTGTCGCGGGGGACGGCGGTCTGGAGGATGCCCAGCTCGACGCCCTGCGCGCGGGACCGCCGGTTGAATCCGAGCACGTTGCGCAGCTCGGAGTGCGGGGTCAGCTTGGCGTCGAGCCAGACCTTCCTTCCCGACGGCTCCACCGACAGCCGCCACACGCCGATCTGCGGATCGCGCGGCGACTTGGTGAAGAATGCCCAGCCCTGCGGGGCGATGGCCGTGACGCTCAATCGGAGCTGCTCCTGTCCGGGAAGCCGCAGGGCGTTGCTCGGCAACTGGGTGTCCACCACATAGAAGATCAGTGAGCCCCAGAAGGCGACCATGGCGACGAGCGTCCAGCCGAGGCGCCTGGTCACAGTCCTCGCGGCCGGGTTCTCACCATCGGTTTCAACGGCCACAGCGGTCTCGGCGGTTGCCGTGGTTTGAGTCATTCAATTCTCCGTGGAATCGGGTTCTCCGTGGATTCGCGGCGCCCCGCTCGGGCCCGGCGACGGCGCGGGCCGGCTCCGGGACCGAGCGGAGGCTGAGGGGATGCTGAGGGAGGCCGGGGTGACTAGGCGGCGAGCCGCTCGGCGATGAGGTCCACGAAGCGCTCACGGTCGAGCCTGGCCATGTCGCCGTTCACGATCGAATCGGTGAAGTTCGCCACCTTGTAGACGTTGCTCTCCCGCCAGGCGTTGTAGATCTTGTAGACGTTGACCACCTCGTAGGCGTTGCCCAGGTAGATGGCGATGACGAAGACGCCCCACCCGAACGCCTGCTCGGTGGGCGGAGGCCCCGGCCGGAGTCCGAAGCCGTCCTCCAGCACCCGGCGGGTGATCTCCTGCGCGTCCGCGAAGGCCTGGTCGATCCGGACCCGGTCCCCGCTGGTCATTTCGGTGCCGAAGGTGGTGAGGAACTCCCGGTCCTTGGCGTTGATCGAGGCGATGACGTCGTCGGCGAACCGAGCCTGCTCCTCGGTCACCTCGGCGACCGGGCGGCGGAACTCGGGGAACAGGTCGGCCACGGGGCCGATTCCGAGGATCAGCCCTCGATAGATGGTCTCGCCGTCGTAGATCGACACCGCGCTCGCGGCCTCGGCCACGGCCGCCGAACGGCCTGGCCCGACAAGAGTGGCGGCCTGGACCGGAACGGCTCCGGCCGTGAGCGCCGCCGCCGCGACGAGAGCGGTCGCCAGCAATTTGGATGTCCGCATTTACTTTCCCTTCATTGGACATGGGAACGACAAGTGAGATCCGAAACGGATCCGTGAGCTGGAGGTCGGTGGCCGGGCAGGCTTTCCGGCCCCGATCGCTGAATTGCGCCGATCGGGGCGATCCTGTTCCGGCTGCCTCTCTCCATTGGCTGCTGTGCTGCCGGGAGAAACGATGGCAAGGGCCACTGATCAGGGACTTGGGGCCGGATTGGCGGCCACTTGGGCGCGACTGGGAGATCACCGTCGTTGCTGGTCGCGCATTCGACGCCTTCGCACCAGCCGTCCGGGAATTCATATTCGGTGGCGCTTATATGAATGAATTCGGCTGGGTGTTATAGGGCCACGCAAAGGGTCGGCGGTCAATCGTGAGCGGCACCGGGGGGCTCCGGCGGCTAACGGGTCCAGTACGATCCAGCGAGGCGGTCTATACCGGGGCGGGAGCTTCGCGGGTGACGGCTCAACCGAGTGACGGCTCCGGGCTATCGCCACACCCGGCTGAAATCGGAGACGGCTTCACCCGGTGACGGCTTCACCGGGGAGATGAGGGGGCGTGGACATGGCGGATCGCCTTCGGATTCCCGAGGTCCTGGTCGACTGGCGCACTCGCGGATTCCTGGAGACCGGCGGACCGGTCCCCCGGGCCGACTTCGCGGCCGCCCGCCATTCCCTCTTCGACGGCTCGTTCACCTGGCCGATCATGGTGGCGAAGCGGGCCGAGTTGGAGCACAACGTCGCCACGCTCGCGCGCTTCACCCGCGACCACGGGCTCGCCTTCGCGCCGCACGGCAAGACGACGATGTCCCCTGAGCTCTTCCAGGCGCAGCTCGACGCCGGAGCGTGGGGCATCAGCGCCGCGACCGCCGGGCAGGCGCTGGTCTACCGCGAGCTCGGCGTCCCGCGCGTGCTGCTCGCCAACGAGATTCTGGACGCCGGAGCGCTCCGCCGGCTGGCGGGCGAGCTGGACGGCTTCGAGTTCCTCTGCTTCGTCGACTCCGTGGAAGGCGTCCGGGCCCTGGACGAGGCGGCGAGCGGGACACCGTTCCGCGTGCTGGTCGAGCTGGGGCACGCCGGCGGCCGGACCGGCTGCCGCGGCCTCGCCGAGGTCCTGAAGGTGGCCGACGCCGTAAGAGCCTCCTCCGGCGTGCGGCTCGCCGGGGTGGCCTGCTATGAGGGCACCCAGCCCGGCGCGGACGAGGTCCGGGCGTTTCTGCGCGAGTTCCGGGAGGTGGCCCACGCGGTCGCACCGCTGGTCGACGGCCGGATGGTGCTCTCCGCGGGCGGGAGCGCCTGGTTCGACCTGGTGGCCGAGGAACTGGCCAGCCTGGCGCGGCCACCGGCCGAGGCCGGCCTGGACGCTCTCGTGATCCTGCGGAGCGGCGCCTACATCGCCCACGACGACGGCTTCTACCGGGAGCGCACGCCTTACACCCGCCTGGAGGGCGAGCTTCGGCCGGCGCTGGAGGTCTGGGCGCAGGTGCTCTCGGTCCCGGAGCCCGGCCTCATCCTCGTGGGCATGGGCAAACGTGACGTTCCGTACGACCTGGACATGCCGTTCCCGCGTGCGGTACGGCGCGGCCCTGAGGGGGCGGCCGTGCCACTCGACGGGGTGACGGTGGTGAAGGTCCAGGATCAGCACGCGTACCTCACGGGATACGGGCTACGGCCGGGCGACCTGGTGTCGTTCGGCATCTCGCATCCCTGCACGGCCTTCGACAAATGGCGGGTCATGCCGGTGGTCGACGACGACTATGTCGTGATTGATGTAATCAGCACTTATTTCTAATCAGTTAATTCAAGGCACCTCATTTCTGGAGTGAACATGGGCGGCAAGCAGGAGATCCGGACCACCTCGGGCGCGCAGCCGGTCGCGGCGTACTCGCAGGGGCTGGTCGTGGGCGACTTCGTCTACACCTCGGGCATGGGCCCGCTGGACCCGGTGACCGGCGAGGTCGTCGGCGACGACGTGGCGGCCCAGACGCACGAGACCCTGCGCAACCTCGGGGCCGTCCTGGAGGCCCAGGGCCTGACCTTCGACGACGTGGTGAAGGCGACCGTCCACCTGCAGAACCTGAAGGAGGACTTCGCGGCCTACAACGAGGTCTACAAGTCCTACTTCACCGAGCCGTACCCGGTCCGGACCACCGTCGGCTCGGACCTGATGAACATCCTCGTCGAGATCGACTTCGTGGCCTACAAGGGTCACTGACGATGGACAGCGCCCTTTACGCCTTCGTCGAGGACTTCCGCGGCGAGGGCGTGGACAAAGTCCTGGACCGCGTCTCGGCGTACGGCGTGCGGGGCGTGACCATCGCCGCCACCTCCCACCAGGCGCGGGACGTGACGCCGCACGGCTCGTCCCGGCTCACGTTCCGGCGTGACGGGGTGCACTTCATCCCGCCGGAGGACGTCTTCGCCGGGGTGCGGCTGGCGCCGCCGGTGCAGCAGGGAGCCGAGGAGGAGCCGGTCGCCGAGATCCGCCGGGCGTGCGCCGGCCGGGGCCTGAAGCTCCACGCCCGGACGGTGTTCCTGCACAACACCACCGTCGGCCTGGCCAACCTCGACGTCACCGTGCAGAACTGCTTCGGCGACAGGGGATCCCCGGGCGACCTGTGCCCGTCCCACCCCGACGTCAGGGCGTACGCGGTGGCGCTGGCGCGCGCCGTCGCACGGCAGGGCGCGGACAGCGTGGTGGCCGAGTCGCTGCACTTCGGCGCGTTCTCGCACGGCTACCACCACGAGCGCTGCTTCGTGGCCCTCGGCCCGATGGACGCCTTCCTGTTCGGCCTGTGCTTCTGCGGTCCCTGCATGCGCCGGGCGGCGGACCTCGGGGTGAACGCCGATGTCGCGAGGGAGGAGTGCGCCCGGATCGTCTCGGGCGTCCT
Source organism: Planotetraspora sp. A-T 1434 (assembly GCF_025420585.1). Classification (GTDB taxonomy): domain Bacteria; phylum Actinomycetota; class Actinomycetes; order Streptosporangiales; family Streptosporangiaceae; genus JAOEGB01. Next base: position 427,956 of record NZ_JAOEGB010000001.1, read on the forward strand.
GGATGGCGACCCGCCGGCCCAGGGCGAGGTGACCCGGGCGGCTCTCACGGCCTACGCCGGGCCCGAGGTGGTGGCCTACGCGCGGGCCCGCTCGGAGAGCGTCACGTCGCTGGTGGGCGAGGTGTCGTCCGCGGTGACGGCCGAGGGGTCCATGCTGACGTTCATGGACGCCACCGGGGCGTGGAAGGGCTACGTGGACGGCCTGCCGCCCGCCGGGCTCGCCGCGCACGACGCCTGGCAGATCGGCGTGGACCTGGTCGCCCTCGGCGACCTCGTGCCGTCGTTCGCGGTGCCGGCCTACGCCCGGGACGCGGCCCGGGTCGCCGACGACGTGGCGGCCTACCAGCGGTCGATCGGCAAGGACAGGGAACTGCGCGCGGTCCTGCGGCCGGGCCTGCCGGACACCGACTCCGACGACCGGCTGGCCGCCAAGGTCCGCGCCGCCAGGGCGGCCGGAGCCCAGGCCGTCGACTTCTACGCCTACGGCCTGGCCCCGTTCGACGTGCTCAGCCGGATCCCCGCCGCCCTGGGGTAGGGAACGCTCAGGCGGACTCGCGGACGACCAGCTCGGTAGGGAGGATCACCGGGGCGGCCGGGCCGCCCTGGAACAGGCCGAGCAGCAACCGGACCATCGCGCCGGCCTGCTGGATGATCGGGTGGCTGACCGTGGTGAGCGGGGGCTCGGTGTAGCGGGCGGCCTCGATGTCGTCGAACCCGACCACCGCCACGTCGTCCGGGACCCGCCGTCCGGCCTGCCGCAGCGACTGGAGCGCTCCGATCGCCATGAGGTCGTTGCCGGCGAACACGGCGTCGAGCCCGGGGTCGTCCTCCAGCAGTTGCCGCATGGCGATCACGCCCGATTCGCGGGTGAAGTCGCCGACGGCCACGATCGAGCGGCGGTCGGAGTCGCGCAGCGCGTTGCGGTATCCGGCCAGCCGGTCCTGACCCGCGACCATGTCCTGCGGCCCGGCGATCGTCGCGATGCGGCGGCGTCCCTTGCCGAGCAGGTGGCGCACCGCCTTCTCCGCGCCTCCCACGTTGTCGTTGTCGACGTACGGCAGGGCCACGGGCACGGTCGGCCTGCCGTACGAGACGACGGGGACGCCCATGCGCGCGATGGCGGCGGGCAGCGGGTCGGCGCCGTGCATCGAGATCAGCATGACGCCGTCGACGTGCCCGCTGGCGATGTAGCGCTCGATCCTGGCGTGACTCTTGGCGGAGCCGCCCAGCATCAGCACGACCTGCTTGTCGGCGGCCTCCAACTCCATGCTGGCCGAGCGGATGACCGTCGAGAACATCGGGTCGTCGGAGAAGACCCTGGTCGGCGGCTCCGAGACGACCAGGGCGATCGAGTCGGTCCGCTGGGTGACCAGGCTGCGCGCCGCCGAGTTGGGGACGTAGCCCAGCTCGTCGACGGCGCGCATCACGGCGTCCCTGATCTGAGGAGTGACCGTGGCCTGGCCGTTGACGACCCGGGAGACGGTCGCGCGGGACACTCCGGCCCGCGCGGCGACCGCCTCCAGAGTGGGTCGTTTCATGCGTCCCCCTGTAGACCGTTGCGTCTGATGACTTCGCGATAGCACAGGGCACTGTCCTTGGGAATGCGCCGCTGCGTCTCGAAGTCGATGTACACGATCCCGACCCTCTTGTGGTAACCGTAGGCCCACTCGAAGTTGTCCAGGAGCGACCATACGAGATAACCCCGTAGGTCCGCACCGGCGTTGATCGCGGCGTGCGAGGCGCGCAGGTGGCCGTCGAGCTGGGCGCCGATGGCCAAGCTGCTGGCCAGTGACGCCCCAACAACGCAGTCTTCCCCGGCGCCTTCGGCCACGACACGGCCGGCATGACCTGGGGCGACGGCGCGGCCTACTCCCGACCGGCACCGTGAACGCCCGCTCGACCATGTCAGCGGCCTCGAAGAGGTCAGGCTGGACAGCCGCGCCAACGCTCCCATCGGCGGCTTCGCCATCGGCAGCACCGGCGGATGGCAGAGCTGGCAGACCGTCCCGGCCAACATCACAGGCGTCACCGGGACGCATACCGTCTACGTCACCTTCACGAGCGGCCAGCCGCCGACTTCGTGAACCTCAACTGGTTCACCTTCTCGACGAGCTAGCCGACGCGGGACCAATGGGAGACGATGGCGGGAACACCCCTTCTCCGCCATCGTCTCCGGTCACCCCGGACCCACGGACGCGGCCTGCGCGGGGATGTTTCTGGACCTTTCGTCCCCGCGCAGGTCGCCTCATCGCGAGCTCGACCCCCGCTGCCTCGCCCCGGCTCAGGTACGGCAGTGCCGTACCTGAGTGGGATAGGGCACCTACCCGGTGGGCGGGATGGTCTCCGGAGAGACCGTCTCGCCCGGCACGGGCGATGCCGGTGGCACCCCGGTCGTCTCCGGGCTCGGCGGCACCACGACCGTCGGCGCGGTGGCCTCCGGGCTCGGCGGGATCACGGTCGCCGTGGCCGTGGGCGACGACGTCTCCGGAGCGTGAGCGGCCCACGGAGGCCACGGAGGCCGGCTCAGGTCCGTGATGACGACCGCCGCGGCCGAGCTGCCCTGGCCGGTGCTGATCACCCAGACGGTGTCACCGGACTTCACGCCTGTCAGCCCTTCACGCCCGGCGCTGACCCGGGTGTTGTCGCCGATGGTGTACGTGCGCGCGAAGCCGTCCTCGCTCTTGACCGAGATCGAGGTCTGCTCGATCGAGGTGACCAGTCCGGTCTGCGTGGTGACGGTCTGGTAGCCGCCGGCCGTCCGGACCACCAGCTGGCCGTGGAGCGCGCCGAACGGCCCCTGAAGCGGCTGCGTGCTGGTCGGGCTCGGCGAGGGCGGCCCCGGAGGCACGACCGGTGGGCTCGCGGTTTCGGCCGGCGGGCTCACCGTCGCCGTGGCGGGCGGGCTCGGGACCGCGGGAGCCGTTACCGTCTCCGTAGGAACCGGAGTGGGCTGGCCCTGTCCGCTGACCTGACCGGCCGAGGTGCCCGCGACGGCCACCCCGGCACCCGTGGCTACCACCACCGCTGTGGCGACTCCGAGAAGAAGCCGGCGTGGGGCCCGCCGTCGTGGCGGCTCCCCGCCCGGGAACTCGGGTGGACTGAATTCGGGATCAGGCATCGGAATGCTCCCTCCAGTGGTCGCTGATGCATGGCTCAAACGCCACGGACTTATGCGTTTCGTACGCATTTGGAGGTGTTCTGAAGTCGCGGTCGCGAACGGGCGCGATCTCGTTGGCCTGGTGTCCGGAACCAGGAGGGTCCGCCACCGGCGAGGCCGCCTTCCGGGGCATTCCCGGTCGGCCCGGCCTAGTGAAGTGTCCGTGGTCCGCAGTCAGCCGCCGCGATGAGCTGGTCGGCGTGCTCTCGGATCCCTTCGCGGCCCTACCCCTTCGAGCACCACGCTCACCGCCCTGTCGGTAAAGTCCTCATCCAGGGCCGATTGCCGGAACACGACCCCCGCAACCAGACGGCGCCGGCCGCAGATCGACGACATCATCGGATCGGCCGCCGCGGCGATTTCTCGCCGATTTCGTCGCGAGCGCCGCGCGAGCCGTACACGACTGTGACGGCCCGTTTCCCGCTCAACCCGCGCGGCGGACGTGGACCAATGAGCCTCTCCGGTCACGGCGCCGGTGTCGCGCCCTTGGCCAGGTCGCGGACGACTTCGATCAGCTCGGCCGGGTCGAAGGGCTTGGTGAGGTACGCGTCGACCCCGATGCCGAGGCCGCGCCGCCTGTCGTCCTCCTGGGCCCGAGCCGTGATCAGCACGACCTTGATGTGGCTGGTGCTCTGGTCCGTCCTCAACCTGGTGGCCGTCTCCCAGCCGTCCAGGCGCGGCATCATCACGTCCAGAGTGATCACGTCCGGATCCACGTCATGAACGCGATCAAGGCAGTCCTGCCCGTCGAACGCGGTCTCCACCTCGAACCCTTCCAAGGTCAGGTTGACCGCGATGAGTTGCCGGATGACCTCGTCGTCATCCACGACCAGCACTCGTCCCATAAGCTCGCTCACGGCCGCCAAGCTAGCCCCTGAACTGGGGTTCACGGTGGGGTTTTGGACATCTGTATTTGGATCGGCCCCCCAGGCGCCATATCGTGGTGACAAGCGCCCTCCAAGTGCTGGTAGCCTTGTCACTCGTTGAGCCCCCTTAGCTCAGGGGATAGAGCACCGGCCTCCGGAGCCGGGAGCGCAAGTTCGAATCTTGCAGGGGGCACAAGATCCTGATCAGCATGATCTAGGCGCTGATCAGGGCCAACGACACAGAAACGGGCGGGTCTCCAGTCTCACGGAGCCCGCCCGTTCTCATTGACGCTCACTGGTCATGGACCAGTTGTGGGCCACGCGCGGGCCGGTGTGGATCACGTTTTGAGGGCCGCTTCTATGCGCCGGGTGATCTGCTCGTCTCGTCCGTCGATGCACTTCGCGTAACGCTTGAGTAGGACTTCCACACTGTTGCCCGCACACCCGGCTACAACGGTCGGGTCAACACAACGCCCGCGTTGAGCCGCGTCGATAGCGCCGCGTGGCGGAGGTCGTACGGCCTGCCCGCGAGCGGCGAGGCAACCTGTTGCGGGGAGAGGGCGAAGCGGCGGTCCTGGACTGCCTGATCAACCTGGACGCCGGGCCGAAACCCGAGGTGGTCACGACGGACCAGGCCAGCGACAGCGCTACCGCTTCGCGCCCCGCTTCGCCGACGGGGCGACCAGCGGTCCTGTCGCTGATCGAGGCGATGCCGGGGCAACGTGAGCCTGGTCACGCCGGCGGCCGGGCGAGTTTGGCGGCCACGGCGTCGAGGACCCAGTCCAGGCCGGTCGCGAAGGACGTCTCGGCGTCCACCTCCGTGCCGTCGTGCACGGCCTTGGCCAGCGCGGGGAAGCGGCCCGTGGCCAGCATCCTGCTCACATGCGGGCCGTAGGCGCGCTGCCAGTCGCGCTTGGACAGGCCCGTGGCGCGCTCGGCCCGCAGGTTCGCGATCTCGCGCCTGATGGCGCCAGTGATGTAGGCGCTGACGGTCTCCACGGCGCGCATGACGGTGTCGAGGTCGGCGAGGCCGTCGAGGGTGGCCAGCGTGTCCTCAGTCACGGCGAGGGCGTTTGGGCCCAGGGTAGGACGGCCGCCGAGCAGGTCGGCCAGCCATTCGTGACGGAGGGTGGCCTGCCTGGTGCGGTGGGCGCGGATGCGCAACACCTCCCGCCAGTCGCCGGGCTGCTCCTCGGGGAGGATCTCGGCGTGGACCTCGTCCACCATGAGGTCGAACAGCTCCTCCTTGGTGGAGATGTATCCGTACAGCCGCATCGGGCCTGCGTCCAGCCGGGCGGCGACCTTGCGCAACGACACCGCCTCCAGCCCGCCCTCGTCGGCCAGCGCGATGGCGGCGGCAACGATTCGCTCCCGATCGAGCGGCACGGGGCGAGTCGGCGGCTCCGGCCGGTCCCACACAGTCATGGATACATCGTACTGTTGCGATACATCGTCTCAGCAAAATACAGTGTATCTACATGAGACATCGTATCGCCGTGATTGGAGGCGGCCCCGCGGGCCTCACCTTCGCCCGCGTCCTGCACCGCCACGGTCACCCCGTCACTATCCTCGAGCGCGATCCCGCCCCCGACGCCCGTCCCCCGGGCGGCACGCTCGACCTGCACGAAAGGATGGGCCAGCTCGCGCTGGGCAAGGCGGGGCTGCTGGCGGAGTTCCAGGCGCTGTCCCGTCCCGAGGGGCAGGCCATGCGCATCCTGGACGCGGACGGGACCGTCCTGCGCGACTGGCAACCCCGTCCGGGTGACCGGGCCAATCCAGAGATCGACCGGGGGCAACTCCGTGACCTCCTGCTCGGCCCCCTCGATGTTCAGTGGGGGCGGGGCGTGACGGAGGTAGTGCCGGGGACCCGGGACGGCGTGCTGGTCCGTTTCGCGGACGGGCGACAGGAGACGTTCGACCTCGTGATCGGCGCGGACGGCGCCTGGTCCCGGGTCCGCCCGGCAATCTCGTCCGCGACGCCGCACTACACCGGCGTCACCTTGGTCGAGACCTCCCTGGACGACGTCGACACCCGCCACCCCGACCTCGCCCGGCTGATCGGCGACGGTTCCATGGCTGTGTACGGCGTGAACCGCGCCCTCGTCGCCCAGCGCAACAGCGGCGGCCACGTCAAGGTGTACGCCCAGTTCCGCGCGCCGCTGGACTGGCACACCAACCTGGACCGGCATATGGGCCTGAACCGGCGCGCAGGCCTGGACGCGGGCCTGGACGCGGGCCTGGACGCGGGCCTGGACGCGGGCCTGGACCTGGCCGACGTCGAGGCCGTGCGATCAAGCCTGCTGGCTCTGTTCGACGGCTGGGCCGCTCCCGTCCTCGACCTCCTCCGCCACGGCACCGCTTTCGTCCACCGCCCCCTCTACGTCCTGCCTGTGTCCCACACCTGGGCCCACGTCCCCGGGGTGACGCTACTGGGCGACGCCGCCCACCTGATGCCCCCGTTGGGGGTAGGCGCGAACCTCGCGATGCTGGAAGGCGCCGAACTCGCCGAGTCCGTCGCCGCCGGCCCCGGCGATCTGGACGAGGCCGTCCGCGCCTTCGAGGAACAGATGTGGGCACGGGCCGGCAAGTGGGCGAAGATCACGATGGCCGGTCTGGAACGCCTCGTGAGCCCGGACCCCACCGAAGCCCTCGCCCTCTTCGACGAAGTTCAGCCATCCTGACTGCCAAGCGCGAGAGCACCCCGGGGTCTCCATCGAAGCCGTACGCCGCCGCCTCGGCCACGCCTCCACTGAGACGACGCAGTTGTACGCCCTGCTGATTTTCGTTCATCGATGCCTTGATCGCCGGTAAGTCGTCCTCGCCAGGCCGTAAGGCAGGCGAGCCTGGACGCGATCGCTCCCACCTCGCTGCTCGGCGTCCCCTGAGCCAGACTGGTCCGCCTCCTGGACGAGCCGCAGCCGACGACAGAAACGCGCCGTCGCCAGGCCGAGGAAGCGCTGGATCGATCATCTGTATGCGGTTGCTCCTGGTATTTATCCGCATTCCGGCTGCGTGAGGATTTCTACGCAGATCTTCCCGGGAATCGCTTCTAGCGTGTCCGTCGAATCGTTGTCCTCTAGCAATCGAGAAGGAAGTTTCGATGGTTCGAAGAAGCTCAGGCCTGTTTCAGGCGCTGGCCGCGGTCACGATAGCCGGGACGTGCTTGTTCACCCCCGGCACGGCCCAGGCGGCCCAATCGCACATACTCCCAGTCGATATGCAGACGCAGGAGCAGAGTAAGTGGTGCTGGTCGGCGGCCGGCAGCATGATCGCCGCATATCACGGCGTGAAGATCTCTCAGAACGATTTCTGCAACCTGGCGAAGGACAAGATCAGCCTGTTCACCTGCCCGAACGAGGCGGGAAGCGCGAAGCTGGTGGCCCACGCTCTGGACAAACTCTCGTTCTATTCGCCGGGCGACGACATTCACGACTCGCTCACGTATCAGGGAGTTCAGACGCAGATCAATGCCAAGCGGCCCTTCTACGTCGGGATCAGCTGGGCCTCCGGGGGCGGGCACGCTCTCGTGGCCTACGGATACGACACCCGTTATCTCGGTGGCCTGGTCTACTACATCAATCCCAAGGCCTCCGGGGCGCGGCGGTACGTACGGTCCTACACCGGTCTGGTGAGCAACAGCTCCTTCACCTGGACCCGGACACTGAACAACATCATGAGGTCGATATGAGACGGGCAGCCACCCGGGCGGCGGTGGCCGCCGCGTTCGGAACATTCGTGATTCTCGGCGGAGCGGCGTCGGCCTCGGCAGACGGTTCGCCACTGCTGTCGGGGCAGCCCACCGCCGCCGACCTGCAGAACGCTCACTCCGTCGCCGCGTCGGCGACGACGCGGGATCAGCTCGCGAACGTGCAGTTCACGAGCACGGAGCCCGGCACCGGCGACTCCTCACCGGCCGTCTCGGTCAGCGAGAAGACCATCCCGGTCTTCGAGCTCACCGCGGACTTCGTCCGAGGGACGACCGGCGCTCCCGCAGGGGACCTCGCCTACGTGGCGGTGCCGGCCCAGGCCGGCGACGGCACCCAGGTCACGATCGGGATGACCCGTGAGGGTGACTCCTGGCGGGTGGACGACATCGCCACCGGTCTGGACGAGCAGACCGCGGCGAGCATGCTGCCACAGGGGACCTCTCTGCTGCACGAGCCGCAGATCGATGCCTGGTATGCCGTCTCCGACAAGGAGATCCGCCTGCTGAACACCTCGGGGTCTGACACCGCGCCTACGGTGTACAGCCTCGAGGGTTACCAGCGGCTTGTCGCCTCGCGCTACGGCGACAAACTGCCGGGTTCCGACTACGACAAGGAAGGCCTGGTCGGCGGCTTCGGGTCGGGCGGGGCCGGTGCGGTCTCGCAGTCGGCAACCGGCTCGGAGACCGGCTCGGCGACCGGGCCGGACTTCCACGCCGTGCCGCTCGGGATCGGCGTCATGCTGGCGGCCTGCGCGCTGGCCCTGGCGATCCGCGGCTTCCGGAGACAGTGGCGCTGAGGCCAGGCGGGCGGGCCGTCAAGGGAGCACGGCTCGCCCGCCGAAACCCGGTCGGTGGTGTCAGTGCTCGGTGTGCGGCTCGCGCTCCCCGGCATCGACGCGCTCCCCGGCCCCGATGGCAGCGTGCTTCTCCTCGTGCACTTCCTCGGGGGCCTCGTCGGGGGCCTCGTCGGGGGCCTCCTCGTGGGCTTCGTCGAGCGGGACGCGGTCCGTGCCGTACGCCTGGCTCATCCTGGCGCGGAGCCTGCCGAGGACGGTACGGGCGAGCTTTGGGGGAATGCCCCCGCTGTCCACCCCGCTTTCGATGATCGGGATCTCGGCCTTGCCGCGGATGTGCTCGGCGATGTCCTCCGCCGCAGGCGTGTGGACCTCGATGTACTCGCCGTTCGGCATCCGCTTGATGACGCCCGACTCCACGCCGTGGGACAGCACCTCGGCATCCCTGCGCTGAAGGCCGATGCAGATCCGGTAGGCGATGTAGTAGGCGAGCGCCGGACCGATGAAGATCGCGAATCGGCCGAAGATCGTCGTCGAGTACAGGTCGACATGGAAGAAGGCCGAGATCTCGTCGTTGGCGCCGAGCAGCCACAAGATGCCGTAGAACGTGATGCCCGCCACGCCGATCGCGGTGCGGTGCGGGTTGTTGCGCGGCCGGTCGGCCAGGTGGTGCTCACGGCGGTCACCGGTGATCCACCGCTCGGCGAACGGGTAGATCGCCAGGCCCGTCATGAGGATGCCCAACGGCATCAGCGCCGGGATCAGCACGCTCAGCGGAATCGTGTGGCCCCAGAAATTGATCTCCCAAGCGGGCATCAGGCGCAGCGCCCCTTCCAGGAAGCCCATGTAGAAGTCGGGCTGCGACCCGGCCGAGATGTCCGCCGGCGTGTACGGCCCGAACAGCCAGACCGGGTTGATCTGGGCGAAGGTCCCCAGCAAGGCGAGGGCGGCGAACGTGAACAGGAAGAACGCGCCCGACTTGGCCATGAACGCCGGGTAGAACGGCGCGCCCACCACATTCGTCTCGGTGCGCCCTGGGCCCGGCATCTGCGTGTGCTTCTGCACCCACATGAGGATCAGGTGCGCGGAGATGAGCGCCAGCAGGAGGCCCGGGATCAGCAGGATGTGGATCGTGAAGAACCGCGGGATCACGTCCTGCCCGGGATATTCGCCGCCGAACAGGAAGAACGACATGTACGTGCCCACCACCGGGATCCCGAGCATGACGCCCTGAGTGATCCGCAGACCCGCGCCGGAGAGCAGGTCGTCGGGCAGCGAGTAACCGGTCAGGCCTTCCACCAGTGCCAGCGTGAAAAGGGCGAGGCCGATGAGCCAGTTGAGCTCTCGCGGCTTGCGATAGGCCCCGGTGAAGAACACGCGGAGCATGTGGACCATGATTCCGGCCACGAACAGCAGCGCCGCCCAGTGGTGGATCTGCCGGATCAGCAGGCCGCCCCGCACGTCGAAGCTGATGTGCAGGGCAGAGGCGTACGCCTCGGACATCCTCACGCCGACCAGCGGCTGGTAGGAGCCCGAGTAGGCGACCTCGCCCATGCTCGGCTTGAACCAGAACGTCAGGAACGTGCCGGTCAACAGCAGGATGATGAACGAGTAGAGCGCGATCTCACCCAGCAGGAACGACCAGTGGTCGGGGAAGACCTTCCTCAGGTTGCGCTTGAGGAACCTCCCCGCGCCGAGGCGATCGTCAACGAATGTGGCGACCCCGGCGATGACTTTCGGGGGAGCCTTCATAGTGCCCTTCTTCGAGATCGGACGGGGCGGCATCGTCAGCGCGAGCACGCCCCCGAACGCACCGAACACCACGCCGATCAGGAAGCCGGTTCTGGTCACCGGTGTCCATGCCGGCAAGCGGCCCCAGACCGAGCGTCCAGCGCCATCGGACCGCTGTGCTGACGGTCAGGGAGCCCCCGCAAGGCGCGATCACCACGCACTCGCGATGCCGGGCCGAAGTGGCGGACGCCGTCTCGGCGTGGAATCACCGAAGACCTGTGGTGAACTGGCCGTGGCCGACGACCCTGACGGGTTTTCCTCGGCCAGCAGATGGAATCCGGCCGGACCGGCGCCCCTTTTCAACTCTCTCTTGCCAAATCTACCCGGCGACGTCGCTTCCGGTGCAGGTGCGCTCCCCTCGACAGAGTTCTGTCACGGCTCCTCTGAGCCTGCGCGGCCTGACGCGGCGTCGCTCACTGCCGCGACCGCAGACGGCTCCGGCCGCGATAGGGGATCCTGCTCACGTGACAGATGGTGCGGAGCCCACGGATGTGCATGTGGTGTTCGATCTCCCACAGGACGAAGACGGCTGGCCACCGGCCCGCTCTGAGCGGCTGTGGGCGATCCCAGTAACACCAGGTCAGGTGATGCTGGACAGCATTCCCTTCTTCGTCCGCGGATCCGCCTTGGGCGATGTGGTGGTCACCGAGGTGGACGCCGAGGGAGTCGTGTGGGTAACCGAGACGGTGGAGTTCTCCGGTAACTGCACGATCCGGGTCATCCCTTTCGCCGAAGGCGAGTTGGCCGACGACAGGCAGGCTGTCCTCGATGCCTTCGCGCCGTTGGGCGTCGAAGGAGAAGGGATCGAGCAGTTCGGACTGGTGGCGCTGAACGTTCCGCCGAGCGCGGACGTCGCTGGGGCCAAGCGCCTGCTTCTGCGGGGTCAGGCTGACGGTTGGTGGGATTACGAGGAAGGCTGCGTCACAGAGGCCTGGCAAGCGCTCGATCCCGCCTGAATGCCGCTGACCCGTCCAGGGATTCTCAGGGCATCGCCGCGAGGGCGAACTTCTGTGGCCGATCCCAAGAGTCATCGCTTCACGTTCCGCCCTGCGGCCGGCCGAGCACCGACCGGCCGCAGGGCGACCACCATCGGCGTTCTAGGGGACCGTCGCCAGGTGACCGTCCACATACGGAAGGACCTTGGTGCGGGGGAGATGGATCAGGAACTCCTTGGCCCCCGGGACTCCGTCCTCGCGCGGCACCTTCGCCTTGATGAGCTGGCCGGCCAGGTCCATCTCCAGCACCCGCTGCGGGCCGTGGTCCTGGACGCCGCGAAGCCTGACGGGGAAGGTGTTCACTCCCGGTTCCGGGACGACCTTGACGTACTCGGGCCGGATGCCCACCTGGGCCTGGGCGCCGCTCGTGCGGATGTCCCACGCCATGGCCAGGGCCCGGCCGCCCAGGGTGAAGTCACCCGTGAAGCCCCCGTGGTCCTGGCCGACCGACAGGAAGTTCATCGCGGGGGATCCGATGAAGTAGCCGACATACGTCGACGCGGGGGCCTCGAAGAGCTGCTCGGGAGTGCCCTGCTGCATGACCCTGCCGTCCTTCATCACCAGCACCTCCTGCGCGAAGCTCATCGCCTCGTACTGGTCGTGGGTCACGTAGATCACCGTGGGGCGGAACTGCTCGGTGATCTCGCGGATCTTGCGGCGCAGCATGAACTTCAGCTGCGGGTCGATGACGGTCAGCGGCTCGTCCATCAGCAGGGCCGCCACGTCATCGCGTACGAGACCGCGGCCGAGGGAGATGAGCTGCTTGTCGTCGGCGGTGAGCCGCCGGGCGGGCTGCCTGAGCCGGTCGTCCAGGTCGAGCGCCTTGGCGACCTGACGGACCTTAACGTCGATCCTCGCCCTGTCCCAGCCTCGGCACTGCAGCGGGAAGGCGAGGTTCTCGTAGACCGTCATCGAGTTGTAGATGACGGGGAACTGGAACACCTGGGCGATGTTGCGGGCCTTCGTGGGCAGCCTCGTGACATCGAGGCCGTCGAACACCACGCGGCCCTGGGACGGCGTGACCAGCCCGGACAGGATGTTCAGCAGCGTGGTCTTGCCGCAACCGGACGGTCCGACCAGCGCGTACGTCTTGCCGGCCTCGAATGTCAGCCGCAGCGGCTTGAGGGCCCAGCGCTCCTCTTCGGCGTCGGGCGTGTAGCTGTGACCGACGTCGATGATGTCCACCTGTGCCATGTCAACGCCCTTCTGCCGAAGCGGGGTCGTGCGAAGGCGGCCGCAGGAGCGCCCCCGCCTGGTCGAACGCGAACAGCCTCTCCGGGCGCAGCCGCATGTGGACGACGTCGCCGAGGACGATGTCGTGGATCCCCTCGATCTGCACGACGAACGGCGTCTCGCCCACGGCCACGTGGACGAAGGTCTCCGATCCGGAGATCTCCACGAAGGTGACCTCGCCCGCGACGCCGGCGGCGGCCAGAGCGACGTCCGTCGCGCGCAGCCCGAACTGGTAAGAGCCTTCGGGCAGGTCGGCGAGGTGGCCAGGCACGTGGGTGGCCTGGAAGTCCGCCACCGTGATCCGGCCGTCCGCGAGCCGCCCCGGGAAGATGTTCATGGGCGGGTCGTTGATGATCCGGGCCACCGTGGTCGTCGCGGGCCGGTCGAAGACCTCGCCGGGAGCGCCGATCTGGACGACCTGTCCCTCGTGCATGACCAGCACCACGTCACCGAGCATCATCGCCTCGGCGGGCTCGGTGGTCGTGTAGATCACGACCGCCTCGCCCTGGTCGGAGAAGAGGGTTCTGAAGTCCTCGCGCAGTTGCTCGCGCAACTTGTAGTCCAGGTTGGCGAACGGCTCGTCGAACAGGAGGATTCCGGCGCCGCGGGCGAGGGCGCGAGCCACCGCGACCCGCTGCTGTTGCCCGCCGGAGAGCTGCGAGGGTTTGCGCTCGTGGAGGTGGGCCAGGCCGACGCGTTCCAGGCTCTGCCCCGCTCGCCGCCGGATCTCGTCCTGTGGAAGCCCGGCCCGCTTGAGCGGGAAGGCCACGTTGTCGAACACGTTGAGATGCGGATAGTTGATGAACTGCTGGTAGACCATCGCGGTGTCGCGCCGCCAGACCGGCGTCTTGAGGAAGTCGGCGCCGTCCCGGGTCAGCGTCCCGGAGTCCACGCCCTGGAGGCCGGCCAGCACCCGCAGCAGCGTCGTCTTCCCGGCCTGGGTGCGGCCGATGACGGTGTGGAGCCGTCCCGGCTGGAAGACCGCCGTCACGTCTTTGAGGTGGTCGACCCCGTCGACGGCCAGGCAGAGATCAGTGGCGTTCAGAGAGGCATGCGGAGTCATCGGACCGCCCCCGAGAGGTTTCCCTTGGACAGATAGCGCTCGACCCATACGGCGAGCAGGACCAGCGGCGATATGCCGAAAAGCGCGGCGGCGGACAGGGTCCACCAGGGCGGGATCGACGAGTTGAGCGCCACCACCGCCTGGGGCAGCGTCTGGACCTCGGTGAAGGTCAGCCTGAACGCGAAGAAGAAGTCGTTCCACCCGAACACCGCGCAGAACATCGCCGCAACGGTCAGCCCGGGCAGCGAGTTGGGAAGGATCGCGCGGACGAACGCCTCGAACGGGCTGCACCCGTCGAGCATGGCCATCTCGTCGATCTCACGCGGGATGCCGTTGAAGAAGTCCACCATCACCCACACCGCGATCGGCAGCAGCAGGGCGACCGTCACGATGACCAGGCCCGGGATGCTGTCCAGCAGGTTGACCGACTGCAGGAGGTAGAAGAACGGGACCACCAGGACGACGGGCGGCATGATCCGTTGCGACACGAAGAAGAAGACGATGTCGCTGTTCTTGATGAAGCCGGCCTTGAACCGGTAGCGGGACAGTCCGTACGCCGCCAGGGAGCCCAGGACGAGGCTGATGGCCGAAGCGGCGACGGTGATGACGGCGCTGTTGACGAAGGGATGAACGACGTCCACGCCCCCCGCGCCGCCGAAGATGTTGTGCCAGCCGGTCACGGTCGGTTTGTACTGCAGCCACGGGATGTAGGTGGCGCCACCCTGGACCCCGTTGGCGTCCTTGAAGCTGGTGGTCATGGCCCACATGAACGGCCCCGCGACGAAACAGGCCCAGATCGCGATCACGGTGTACTTGAACGTGGCGTAGAGGCGCGACATCACGCGTTCCCTTTCACCTTGAAGGCCTTGGCGAGCAGGGCGGCGACGACCGTGAGCGTGACGATCATGAGGACGAGGTAGGTCAGCGACAGTGCCCCGCCGTACCCTGTCTGCTGCTCCTTGAGACCCCGGATGTAGAGGTAGTAGCCCGGGCTCTCCGTGGAGGAGCCGGGGCCCCCGGAGGTCAGCACGTAGACGCTGTCGGAGAGCTTGGACGCCTCGATCAGCCGGATGATGATCGCCGAGACCGACACCGGCGCCATGAGGGGGAAGGTCACCTTCCGGAAGGTGCGCCACACTCCGGCGCCGTCGATCGCGGCGGCCATGAACGGCTCCTTGGGCAGGCTCAGCAGGCCGGCCAGCAGCAACAGGAACATGAACGGCGTCCACTGCCAGACCTCGACGGTCATGAGGGCGGCCAGGGCAGGTCCGGAGCCGGTGAGCCAGTGAACCGGTGACAGGCCGAGCCTGCCGAGCAGGTCGTTCACCGGGCCCAGCGACTCATGGAAGATCGTTTGCCAGATGGCGGCCATCACCACCGGAGTGGTCATCATCGGAATGAGGAAGAGCACCCGCCAGAACCGGCGGCCGCGCAGATCCCGCCAGACCAGCAGGGCCACCCCGAAGCCGATGACGTACTGGATCAGGACCGTTCCGCCCGCCAGCAGGCCCAGGCGCAGGATCGAGGCCCAGAACCGGCTGTCGTGCAGCATCTTGACGTAGTTGGCCCCGCCCACGAAGTCCATCTGCGGGTTGCTCACGTTCCAGCCGGAGAAGCTGACCCGGATCGTGAAGAGGAGCGGGAAGATGATGATCAAAACAAGCGTGAGCAGGCCGGGGAGCAGGAACATGCTCTTGTGCCGGCGCAGGCCGTCCATGGTTCTCCTTGCGAAATCCGCGCGGCCCGGCCGGTTCGGCCGGCCGGGCCGTCCTGTGAGGGGTCAGGAGTTGTCCTCGAGCGCGACCACGTTCCGATAGGCGGCCTGGACCTTGTCCTTGCCGATCTGGCCGGTGATGTCGGTCCACTCCCTGGCCACGTCGTCGAGTGCCTGCTGCGGGGCCTTCTGGCCCGCCAGAGCGGCGGCGACGCCGTTGGCCAGCGACGACATGTACTCGTTGACGCCGGGGACGCGCAGGTCGAAGACCCGGTTGGTGCTCTTCTCCATGTCGGAGAGGGTCCTGACGTACGCCTCGGCGGTGTCCTTGTCCCAGCCCTGCTTCTCCCAGAAGGCCGCGTCGAAGTGGGAGTTGCGGTACGGGTTGACCCCGAACCGGCCGATGGTCAGGTCGAGCGCGGTGTTGGCCTCGTTGCTGAAGAAGCACAGGTAGTCAAAGGCCATCTTCTGGTTGCGCGCGGTCTTGGCGACCGCCGAGGTCCATCCCCAGGTGAAGTACGGCGCCTGGTTCGGGGTCTTGTCCCACGCCTTCGTGGTCCGGTTGTAGACCTCGTCGGATCCCGGCAGCGGCGCCGCCTCGACCTTGTTGCGGACCCTGCTGTCCGGCTGCTGGGCCTGGATGAACGCGTCGTCCCAGGAGTACGACATGAGGGTCTGGCCGCCCCCGAACGAGAAGATCTCGTCGCCCAGCCCGAAGTTGGCCCCGCCGGGCGGCCAGGCCGACTTGGCCTTCACCATGTCGTCGAGGGCGCGGACGAAGCCCGGCGTGTTGATCAGCGGCTGCATCGTCTCGACGTCGAAGAAGACGCCGCCCTTGACGCCGGGGTTCTTGACGTACGGCGCGGCGCGGCTGATGAACGCGGAGAACATCAGGTCGTCGCGCTTGGTGACCTCGGCGCTGCCGAAGTTGGGCTTGCCGTCGCCGTCGAAGTCCTTGCCGGTGAAGAACGAGGCGACCTGCGCATATTCGGCCCACGTCTTGGGGACCTCGAGGTCCCTGCCCGTGGCCGCCTTGTACGCCGCCTGCTGCTTCGGGTCCTTCAGGACGTCCGTGCGGATCTTCAGGTAGTGCCGGTCGCCGTCCACGGGATACTGCACGACCGTCCCGTTCCAGGTGGCCACGCCCATGAACGCCTTCGTGACGTCCTTCATGCCGGGCGTGTCGAGGTACTCCTTCGGGACCGGCGCGAGGTAGGGGGCCATGTCGCCGATCCACAGCGAGGGGTAGAACATGACGTCGTACGCCGGCTGGCCGGCCTGGAGCGGTGTGAGGATCTTCTGGTGCAACTCCCCGAAGGGGACGTTGACCACCTCCACCTTGGCCCCGGTGAGCTCCTCGAACTGCTTGGCGTGCAGCTTGGTCGGCTCGCCGATGACGGGGACGGCGTGGGTGATGATTTTCAGCGTCTGACCGGAGTAGTCCTTGCGGCTGATCGACTCGTAGCTGCACGGTCCCGGGACGTCCTTGACCGTCGTGGCCGGGTAGTCCTTGCCGTACTTCTGGTAGCCGATGGCGGAGCCCGGCTGGAACAGCGCGGGCTTGTCGGGCTTCTGCTCGACCTGGCCGCCGCCGGCGCACCCGGCGGCGGCGAGGGCCGCGACGGCCGCGGCGGCGATCAGGCCCTGGCGGGAAAGGTTGTGCATGGGGGGAACTCCTCAGTCACGGAATCAAGATCGCTCGACCGCGGACGGCGCCGGCGGCCAGGGCGTCGAGCGCGTCCTGGAACGACGCCAGCGGGTAACGCTGGGTGTGCAGGCTGACCTTGCCCCGCGCCGCCAGGACCATCAGCTCGGAGAGGTCGTTGTAGGACCCCACGAGGTTGCCGATGAAGTTGATCTCGGTGGAGATGACGTCGATCGTCGGGACCTTCAGGTCGCCGCCGTAGCCGATGACGTAGTAGTTGCCGGCCCGGCGCAGGCAGGCCACGCCGACCTCGATGGCGCCGCCCTCGCCGACGAAGTCGAGGACGGCCTCGGCCCCGTGGCCTCCGGTGAGCTCCAGAACGCGCTCGACCTCGCTGCCGTCCGCGACGAGCGTGTGGTCGGCTCCGAGCTCCTTGGCCAGGGCGAGGGCGTCCGGGCTCCGGTCGACGACGATCATCTCGACCGGTGAGAGGGCCCGGAGCACCTGGATGCCGATGTGCCCCAGCCCTCCGGCACCGATGACGACCGCGCGGTCACCCGGCCGGAGGACCCGGGCCGCCTTGGCCACGGCGTGGTAGGCCGTGAGCCCGGCGTCGGCCAGCGCCGCCACCGAGGCCGGCTCCAGGGAGGAGTCGAGCGCCACGACCGAGCGGGCGGTCGTCTTGAGGTATTCGGCGTAGCCGCCGTCGGTGTCGATGCCCGGGAAGGCCGAGTTGACGCAGTGCACGTCGTCACCCGCCCGGCACGCCCGGCACAGCCCGCAGGTCACCAGCGGGTGCAGGATCACGGGCTCGCCCACCCTGACGTTCGTGACGGCCTGGCCCACCGCCTCCACCCAGCCGGCGTTCTCGTGACCGATCGTGTACGGCAGGGCGACCCCGCTCTTCTCCTTCCACTGTCCTTCGAGGATGTGCAGGTCGGTGCGGCACACACCCGCCCCGCCGACCTTAACGATCACATCCAGCGGACCGGTGATCTGCGGATCCGGCACGTCCACGAGCGCGGGCGGCTCGTCGTACTCGAAGATCTGCACGGCTTTCATGAGGGCACTCCTGGGAATGGTCGTGGGGATGGCTGCCTGGATGGTTCGGCCATTACACGACCCGCCGCCCGTGGGGCGATGTCTCACAATCGATCCGCCGATGTCTCAACGTGATACACATCGCGGCCCCGGTATCGTTGACCTGCTCCAATGACTCCTCACGGGGGGAGCAAGCGCGCTGTGCGGGAGTAGGTGCCTGAATGTCCCAACGTCAAGCCGGGAGTTCGCTGACGGCGGCCCGGGAGCTGTATCTGGAAGTCGCCGAGGACCCGGGGCGGGTCCGCCCGCTCGTGGTCGCGTCGTGGCAGCGGTCGATCGAGTACGCGGTGAAGTCGAGCGAGTTCGACGCTCCGTACCTGGAGAACCCCAACCTCGACACCCTGCTCACGAGGGCGGCGCTGCCCATCGTGGACAGGCTCCACGAGCAGCTCGCGGGCGACCCGGTGTCCACGATGATCACGGATCGGGACGGCGTGGTCCTGTCCCGGAGGCTCTCCCACGAGGGGCTCACCACGCGGCTCAACCGGGTGCGGCTGGCCCCGGGCCACGTCTACTCCGAGCGCTACGTCGGCACCAACGGCATCGGGACCGCGCTGGCCAGCGGCCGCCCGGTCCTGATCGTCGGCAGTGAGCACTACGTCGAGGCGCTGCGGGACTTCCAGTGCGCGGCCGTGCCGATCCAGCACCCCACCCGCCGCACCCTGCTCGGAGCCTTCAACCTCACCACGACCCGCCAGGGCTCCGCCAGGATGCTCATGGCCCTGGCACGGTCCGTCGCGGGCCAGATCGAGAGCGAGATCGCCGCGATCTCCTCCCGGCGTGAGCGGGCCCTCTTCCAGGACTACATAGAGGCGTGCTCCTCGGTCCGGCCGGGGCCCGTCCTGGCCCTGAACCGTGAAGTCGTGATGATGAACGAGCAGTTGAGCGCGGCCGTCGCGGGCCAGGATCACTACGCGCTGCTCGATCACGCGCGTGAGATCGCCGACGACTACCGCTTCGAGGGGACGCGGAGCATCGCGCTGCCGTCGGGCCGGGTCGCCGAGCTCCGGGTCAGCCGCTGCCGGCGCGAGGGCACCGACGCGGGCGCCGTCTTCCGGGTCCGGCTGATCGGGCGTCCCCAGCCCAGGTCGGCCGCCCCCGTCAGGCGCGCGCGGACGAGCCTGGGGCTGGTGGGCTCGGCCCCGCAGTGGCTGCGCGCGGTCGCCGAAAGCGAGGCGGCGTTCACGGCGGGGTCGTGGCTCCGACTGGTGGGCGAGGCCGGAGTGGGGAAGACCGCGCTGATCGAGGCGATTCACCGGTCCCACGGCGCCGAGCGCACCCTCGCGATGATGGAGCCGCCCCTGTCGGAGTCGCACCACGCGGCCCAGCAGTGGCTGGACGACGTCCGCGGCCTGCTGTCCGAGCCTTCCCACGTGGTGGTCCTGCGCGACGTCCACCTGCTGAGCGACCACCTGCGCCGCAGGCTTACAACCCTTGTGGCGCCCCTCGACCGAGCGGTCGCCGGACAGCTCGTCATGACGAGCCAGCCGTCGGCGGTCGGCGCCGACGACCATCTCGACTATCTGTGCGACGCCTCGGTGGAGGTGCCGCCCATCCGTCACCGGTATGAGGACATCGACAGCCTCGTCCGGTTCTTCCTGCGGAAATATCGGCCGTACGGTGAAACGACCTGCTCACCTGAGGCGCTCGCGACGCTTCAGCGGTGCCCCTGGCCGGAGAACATCCGGCAGATCGACTCGGTCATCCGGAGTCTCGTACGGAGGAACGCCGGCCGGGTCATCCGGACCGAGGATCTGCCGCCGGAATGCCGGGTGTCCTCCCACAAGGTCCTGACCGCGATGGAGGCGCTCGAACGGGACGCGATCCTGCGCGGGCTGATGGAGCGCAACTCCAACGTCCAGCGTACGGCACAGGATCTGGGCATCTCCCGCGCCACCATGTATCGCAAGATGCGCCGTTACGGAATCGTCCCGTCGAGCCTTACGTAGGTGAGTGCCCAGGGTCGTCACGCCTCGCGCGGGGCGGTAAGGACCTACCCCGGATCGCCTGCTCCAGGCGTGCCACGCCGTTTCCGGCCCGCCGGCCCGGCTCCGTAAGGCGTGTGATCGCCTAGCTGGGGAACATCCCGCTGGTGACGTTGACGAAAGTAATGAAGGCGCGGGCGGCGGTGCTCTGGTAGGCGCCGTCCCGGCGGAGCAGTGTGACGGTGCGTGCGGGCAGCGGGGGTTCGAGGGGAACGGGGTGGAGGTGCGGCTGTTCGCGGGTGATGGCGTCGGGCAACACGGTGGCGAGCGGGGCTCTCTGGACGACCTCGACGAGAGCGCTGATCGAATTGGCTTCGACGGCGATGCGTGGGCGGACGTTGTGGCCGGCGAAGTGCTGGTCGACGTGGCGGCGAGTGGCGAAATCACCGCTGAGGAGAGCCAGCCGGTGGTCACGGAGCTCGTGGATCGGTAGCGGGAGCAGGCGGTCGGCGCAGGGGTGCGCGGCGCCGACGACGAGGCTGAGGGTCTCGGTGAACAGAGCAGCGGCCGTGATCGCCGGGAGGGGGGCTCCGCTGAAAGCGATGCCGAGGTCCAGCTGGTCGTCGAGGAGCGCGGACTCGATGCGGTCCTGTGTCATCTCCCGGATCTCAAGGGTGATCCCGGGATGCCGGGTGTGGAAATCGGCGACGAGGGGGCCGATCAGGTAGGCCGTGAAGGTCGGTGTCATGGCCAGCCGGAGGCTGCCGCGCGAGAGGTCCCGCACGTCCAGCACCGCGCGTTCGCCCGCCGTCAGGTCCTGCAGGGCGCGGCGGGCGTAGCGGGTAGGGATCCACCCCGGCGAAAGGAACCTCATCATGTGGCACGCACAGGCTGACCAGCAGGCTCGTCAGCGGCTGACCGCTCAGGTCGTCGAGGCCAACACCCGCGAGGATCTCACCTGGCAGAGGCTGGCCGACGCCACCGGTCTGTCGGTGGCGTTCGTCACGGCGGCTCTGCTGGGTCAGCACCCGCTGCCCGCCGGCGCGGCCCGGGCCGTGACCGAGCTCCTGGGTCTGGACGAGGATGCCGCGCGACTGCTGCAGACGATCCCGGTACGCGGCAGCATCCCGGGCGGCATCCCGACCGACCCGACCATCTACCGGTTCTACGAGATACTCCAGGTCTACGGCACCACTCTCAAGGCCCTGATCCACGAGCAGTTCGGTGACGGCATCATCAGCGCGATCAACTTCAAGCTGGATGTGAAGAAGGTCGAGGACCCTGAGGGCGGCTCCCGAGCGGTGATCACCCTCGACGGCAATTACCTGCCCACCAAGCCGTTCTGACCTCGTGCGCGGATGAGGGCCGGGGCCAGCGCCGCCGGCCCTCATCCGCGTGCGGTCACGCCGTCAGCTTGGCCACGATGTCGCGTGCCCGCGCCTCGGCGTCCGTGTGGGCGGCGGCCCGGATCTCCCGCGACGCCGGGATCAGGGCGGCCATGGCGGGGCTCCGCTCGGCCAGCGTGAGCTGGGCCTTGATGAAGGTCACGGCCAGGCCGAGACCCTTGCCGAGGACGGTCTCGAGGTACGGCTGGACGAAGTCCCAGCCATGGCGGGGCGTGCCCGGGTCGTAACCGCCGCCGTAGCTGAGGACCACCGTCGCCGGCCGGCCGGACAGCGGCGGAGTTCCATCGAGGGAGACGGTGACTCCGGCGAGGATGATCTGGTCGAGCCAGGCCTTGAAGGCGGCCGGGATGCCCCAGTTGTACATAGGGACCCCGAACAGGTAGGCGTCGGCTTCGAGGACCTCCTGCACGAGCCGGTTCCGGAGGACGAACGCCTCCGCCTGTGCGGGATTGTGATTGGCGGCCGGAACGAACGCGGCCGTGATACCGGCCTCCGCGAGCGCGGGAACGGGCTCCAGCCCCAGGTCGCGATAGGTGACAGAACCATCCGGATGCGCCTCCTGCCATGCCTTCCGGAAGGTTGTCGCGATCTCCTTGGAGACCGACCCGGCGGACAGCGCGGACGAGTCGACATGAAGCAGGTGTGCCATGACTGAGCCCTTCGATAGTCGGAGCGAAAGCTCGTCTGCCGCTCAGACTGTCTTCAATAGAGATTAGTTGTCAAGTCGCTCATCGAGTGGACCGGGTGCTGTGATTGCCTCGCTGCGATCTGTGGCGCTGTGATGTGCCTCAAATGCCGGTCCGTGGCGGATGTCGCCGGCGCGCTGAGGGGGCGGGTAGCTGCTTCAGTGAGTGCCAAGCGAAGCGGCTACGCCGCCGAGCGCGCGGCCGCGCGGAGCCGGCTGAAGAATCGGCCGCACCGTCCTACCCGGCGATTTGCGCGGCGTGATCATGCTCGGGTTCCTGCACGCACCGTCCTGCATGGCGCTTTGTGCGGCGTGATCATGTACGGGTTCCCGCGCGCACCGTCCTGCATGGCGTTTTATGCGGCGTGATCATGTACGGGTTCCCGCGCGCACCGTCCTACCTGGCGTTTTGTGCGGCGTGATCATGTACGGGTTCCCGCGCGCACCGTCCTGCATGGCGTTTTGTGCGGCGTGATCATGTACGGGTTCCCGCGCGCACCGTCCTACCTGGCGCTTTGTGCGGCGTGATCATGCATGACGAGGGTGCGCCCCCCACGGGGGTCCCACGTCCGCGAAAGCTTAATCGATTTTGATCCGCAGGCCATGCCGGGTCGCCCGCTGGCCTCAGCCGTCCGCGGGCTGCGGTGGCGGTCGCAGGAGCCCGTGCAGCACAAACGCGGCGAGGGCCTCGGCGGCTGCGGTCACTTCCTCCGGGCTTTCCTGCTCGGGCCCACCGAGGCGGTGCCCGAGCGGATGCTGGGTCAGTGCGACCACGGGCCCGGTGATGGCGAAGTAGATCAGGCGCATCGGTGCCGGAGGGATGCGCCCGGCCTCCATCAGGCGCCGCACGATGGGCGTGAACGCGGTCATCGACGGCCCCATGTAGCGCTCGTACAGGTAGTCGAGCCGGTCCGAGTCTCGGACCGACTCGTCCGCGATGAGGCGGTTGACCTGGGGACTGCGGGCGGCCACCCGGTAGAAGCGGGTGATGATGGCCCCTAGTCGCTCGATGTCGTCGTGATGGCCTTCGAGCGCGGGCTCCAGTTGCTCGGTCATCTCCGTGAGGGCGAAGTCCACGACGGCGCGCCAGAACGTCGCCTTAGAGCCGTAACGGTCATTGATGAAGTTGTGGCTGACGCCCAGGCGCCTCGCGAGCTCGCGCACCGACGCGCCCTCGTAGCCCAGTTCGGCGAACGCGTCGAGTCCCCTTCGCAGGATCTCCTCCGTGCACGGGATCGCCGGGGCGCCCGCGCCGGGCCTGCCTGGCCGGCGTGTGACCTGCTCCGTCTCGCCGTACACGACTGCTCCTTCGCTGGCCCGGTGCTTGACGCCTGACAGGAGCCTACTATTCTGACGTTCGTCAGATTCTGGATCCACGCTGCACGTGGCTGCGGCACCGGGGCATCGATGCCGACGGCGCGATCCTGGTCAGACCCGACAGGTTCGTCGCCTGGCGCAGCCGCGGCGCGTCGGCCGACGCGGTGACGGAGCTCTCCGGCGCGGTGTTCTCCGTGCTGGGCCGAGCCCAGGACGCCTGACGCGTAAACCGTGAAACACCACGCACCCCCGCGGCTGTCGTGCCGCGGGGGCTTGCCGTACGGCACTGCTGTTCGGCGCCGTTGAGCGACTCAGTGTCGCAGCGGTCCTGTCCCAGTCCCTGCCTTCAGCGGTGCCGCCCGCGCGGGGTCAGCCGGGTGGTGGGCATCGGGGGAGCGGGCAGCTTGGCGCCTCCGAACGCGGCCACCGTGCCGAAGCGGCTGCCGGTCGTCCATTCCTCGCGCGCCGCGACGATCTCGTCATGGTCGCGGGCCACGAAGTTCCACCACATCACGATGCGCTCCTCGAAGGGCTCGCCGCCCAGGAGCAGCACCCGCCCCGGCGCATCGGCTTCCAGCGTGACTTCGGACCGGCCGGAGCCGAGATACAGCAACGGGCCGGGCTCCAGGCCCGTCCCGTCGACGTCCACCTTGCCGGTAAGGGTGAGCAGGGCGTATTCGAAGTCGGGCCGCAAGGGCAGTCGCACGCGGGCGTTCGCCTCCAGGGCGGCCTCCGCCCCGACGAGCGGTGTGTAGCAGCGTGCGGCGGACTCGGCTCCGGCCAGCTCTCCCATCAGCACGGTGACGGTGGCCCCGCCGTCCCGGAACACCGGAAGGTCGTCGTGATGGCTGAACTGCGGCTGGACGTGCCGGTCCGTCCCCGGCAGGGCCACCCACAGTTGCACGCCATGCACGGTGGGCGCGTCGCCGGTGCCCACTTCGGCGTGGGCGATGCCGCGTCCCGCCGTCATCAGGTTGAGCTGACCGGGACGGATCACCTGGTCGCTGCCGATGCTGTCGAGGTGGCGGATCTCACCGGACACGAGCCAGGTCACCGTCTGGAGCTCGGTGTGCGGGTGGGGAGGCAACCTCATGCCGATGTTTCCGGTCACGTCCTGCGGTCCGAAGTGGTCGATGAAACACCATGCGCCCACCATCCGGCGAACCCGGTTCGGCAGGGTGCGGGTGACCGTGATCCCGCGGGAGCCGCCGAGCGCCACGGGGTGGCCGGGAAGCAGCTCGTAGACCGGACGCGCGGAGGCGGTCTTCAGGCCGCCGCAGGTCACCTCCTGCGGATCCTGCTCCATGTTGCTCACCACGCGCTCCCCGGTTCTGGCCGATACTGCCGGCCCATGATACTTGACGAGTGTCAGAGCTCACGGAGTGGTGACTGTCAGCTCTGTTCCAGCAGCCTTCGGGCCGACTCCACGGGGTGTGACAGGGCGCGGCGGCGTGCCAGGGCCCCCGGGAGCCTTCGAAGCGCGTCGCGGAGGGCCTGCCGGCCGACCGGTCCACGCAGAACCGTTGTCATGACCATCCGCGCCACCACCGGCCACGGACGGCGCATGACGGCGGTCAGCACCGCGTTGCGCGAGGCGAGGACCTGCCTGCCGCGCAGGTCGCGAGGGGCCGAAGGGTGGTGGTGCGCCACCACGTCGCTCACGTAGGCCAGCCCCCAGCCGGCCGCCGCCAGGTCGAGGGCGAGACGCTCCTCCTCACCGAAGAAGAACACGACGTCGTCGAAGCCCCCGGCCGCCAGATATGCCTCGCGGCGCACGACCGCCCCGCAGGCCAGGAACCCCAGAATGCTCGGGCCGGGCAGATCCGCCTCGGCAGGGAGGGGGGAGCGGGCCATCTCCGCACAGATGGGATCCAGCCGCTCCTCCGGCCCGACGAACACTCGGGCCGCGAGCACCGCGAGGCGCGGATGGGCGTCGAGGCTGTCGGCGGCCTTGTCCAGCGCCCCGGACGCCCACCAGGAGTCGTCGTCGGCGAACGCCACGTATGGGGTGGTTGCCCGCCGAACGCCGACGTTCCGGGCGGGAGCGCCCAGGTTGCGGCCGAGCTCCACCACATCGACATGCGGGAAGCGCCGCCGTACGAACGCGGCGGTGCCGTCCGTGGAGCCGTTGTCCACCAGGATGACGGGGCCGTCGTGGTGGGCCAGCGAGCGCTCCAGCTCGTCCCGGCGGTTCTGCGTGGCCACCACCAGCGTGACCCGCGCGGTCATCGCCCGCCTGCCATGGTCGAGGGCGTCACGCTGTCGCGAATGCCACAAGGGGCTTCGTAAGGCCCGGACGCGCTCAGGGCCACCCAGGCGATCGATCCACCGCATGACCCGGCAGTGGCGGGGAGCGACGTCCGGAGGCGCGGCGACAGCCGGCGTGGCATGGCGGACATGCGCTCAAGAAGCGTCTCCGCCGTCTCGAACCCGAGGACTCTCATCCTCGGTATCTATCCAAAGGCGCCGCTGTATCCCATAACCTCCGCATGGCCGTACACCGGCATCAGATGTGCAGCTCGCCGGACCAGATGGTCACGGCGTGTCCCGCCAGCTCGACGCGGTCTCCGCGGAGCGTCGTGCGGACGGTCCCGCCGCGCTCGGACACCTGCTCGCCGACGAGCCGGTCACGCCCCAGCTTGTCCGACCAGTACGGCGAGAGCACGCAGTGCGCCGATCCGGTCACCGGGTCCTCGGGGACTCCGGCCCTCGGAGCGAAGAACCGCGATACGAAGTCGGCGGAGGTGCCGTCGCCGGGGGCGGTGACGATGACACCACGGGTGTCCACCGCGGCGAGCCGGTCGAAATCGGGAGCGGCCGAGCGGACGGCCTCCGCGGACTCGACCTCCACCAGCAAATCGAACTGGCTGCGCCCCACCCAGACGGGCTTCACGCCCAGGGCCTCCACGAGACCGTCCGGGGCCTCGGCGGCGGTGGCCCGCTTCGCCGGGAAGTCCATCGCGATGAGCCCGTCGCCGGCCTGGTCGGTGGTGAGGACGCCGCTCCTGGTGGCGAACTCCAGACGTCCCGAGGCGCCGAGGGAGTAGAGGACATGGGCGGTCGCCAGGGTCGCGTGCCCGCACAGCGCGACCTCGACTGCGGGGGTGAACCAGCGCAGCGAGTGCCGCGACCCCTCCTCGCCCATCACGAACGCCGTCTCCGAGTGCCGCATCTCGGCGGCGACGGCCTGCATCCAGGCGTCCGTCGCGGGGGCCTCCAGGAGGCACACGGCGGCGGGATTGCCACGAAAGGCCTGGTCGGTGAACGAGTCGACGGTGAAGATTCGCATATTGCCCGATTCTAGGGACCCGGTCAGCCAACCGTCGCCGTGATCATGCAGGGGTTCCCGGAAAGCTCGGGGACGTGGGGTTTCCAATGGGGTTCCCCCGATCGTGATCATGCATGGATTCCGCCGTAGGCGGTCTGATCAGGGACGACACTGTTTGTGATCATGCAGTGTCCGCCCGCCGGGCGCACCCTCGTCATGCATGATCACGTTGTGCGAAGCGCCAGGTAGGACGGTGCGTGCGGGAACCTGTGCATGATCACGCGGCAAGGTTGGGTCGTCAGGTCGGGTGGCCGAAGACGGCCAGTGTCTCCCGCGCGACCTGCAGCTCCTCGCGGGGCTTGACCACCAGAACCGGAACACGCGCGCCGGCCGGGCTGATGAACCCGTCGGTGTCGGGGTCGCCGCGGACGGGCGGCTCCAGGCCCAGCACAGATAGACGGCGGCACACGCCCTCCCGGACCTCGGGCTGGTCCCAGCCGATCTCACCCGTGAAGACGAGCGCGTCGAACCGGTCGAGGTTGGCCGTGGCCGCCGCGATCTCCCGGCTCACCCGGTGGACGAACACGTCGAGCGCGAGAGCCGCCGCCTTCTCCTTGGACGCGACCAGCTCGCGGGTGTCGCCGGAAAGCCCGTCCGACAGCCCCAGCAGGCCGGATCGGTGCTCCAGCCCCTCACGCAGATCTTCGAGCGAAAGGCGGGAGTCCGACAGCAGCCAGAGCAGCATTCCGGGGTCCACGCTGCCCGACCGCTTGCTCATCGGGACGCCTTCCAGCGGAGTGAATCCCATCGAGGTGTCCACGCTCCGGCCTCCCCGGATGGCGCACACCGACGACCCGCCGCCGAGGTGCGTCATCACGAGGTCCAGTCCCTCTACGGGCCGATCGAGCAGCTCCGCCGCCCTCCGGACGGCCCAGGCGTAGGACAGCCCGTGAAAGCCGTACCGGCGCAGGCCGTACCGCCGCCGCCACTCGGAGGGCAGGGGATAGGTCGCGGCGGCTTCCGGCATTCCGGCGTGGAAGGCCGTGTCCGGGCAGAGGACATGCGGCACCGTGGGCAGTGTGCGCCGTGCCGCCTCGACGAGTGCGAGGGCGGGTGGCACGTGCAGCGGCGCGAGGTCGGCGTACCGCCCGACCGCCTGCAGCACGTCGTCGTCCACGACGGTCGGCGCGAGTACGGCGTCGCCGCCGTGCACGAGTCGGTGGCCGACGAACCCGACCTCCAGCCGGCCATCCTCTCCACCTCGGCCGTCGCTCCCGCCCGCCGTCGCGCCCTCAGCGGCGCCATCAGGGTTGTCACGACCGCTGTCCGTCCCGCCGCCAACGCCGCCGGGTCCGCCGGGTCCGCCGCCAAGGCTGCCGAGGCCAGACGCCTTGGCGAGGAAGTCCGACAGCGTCCGCTCCGCCTCGGCCGGGTCCGGGCTCTGCTCGCTGTGTTCCGTGAGCAACACCCGGCCGTCGCGGACGAGGTGAAGCTGGAGGCTCGAGGAGCCGGCGTTGACCGTGAGGACCACCGGTGTCATAGCCGTCCGTCTCCCCGCGCCGGGTCGTGCCAAACCGTTTCGGAGGCGCGGGTCAGGGGGAGACGGGCTCGACGTCGGCGACGATGCAGGTGATGTTGTCCGGGCCGCCGCCCTCGTTGGCCAGCGCTATGAGGTGGCGGACCGCCTCCTCGGGGTCGGCGATGGTGGTCAGCAAGTGGTGCAGGGTCTCCGGTTCGAGCACCGCCGTCAGGCCGTCGGAGCAGAGCAGATAACGATCGCCCGGGTAGGCGTCGCGCAACGAGAGATCGGGGTCGGCGAGGCCGCTGGTCTCGAGCGCCCGAAGGAGCAACGACCGGTTCGGGTGCCTCGCCGCCTGGTCGGGGCTCATCCGCCCGTCGTCGACCAGCGACTGGACCAGCGTGTGGTCACGGGTGATCTGGTAGAGGGCGCCGTCCCTGAGCATGTACGCCCGCGAGTCGCCGACGTGCGCCAACGCGAAGCGGCTGTGGCCGTCCCAGAGCATCGCGGTGATCGTGGTGCCCATCCGCTCCAGCGCGGGATCCTGCTCGGCCAGCTCGCTCAGCCTGCGGGCCGCGTCGCGGACCGCGCCCTCCAGCGCGGCGAGGGGATCGGCGGAGAGAGGGACGTCCTCAAGAGCCGAGAGCGCGGAGATGGCGGCCGCGCTGGCGACCTCCCCGTGCCCATGTCCGCCCATTCCGTCGGCGATGGCGAGCAGCTGCCTGCCCGCGTGCACCGAGTCCTCGTTCTTCGTGCGGGAGCGCCCGACGTCCGATCCTGCGGCATACCGAATGCGGTTGTGCGTCATGGTTTTGAGTAAACCATTGGTTGAATCACTTCACAAGCATGGATTAGTCTGAGTTCCATGAGCCAGGACGCGACAGTGAACGCGGGCGACATCGCCCGGTTGGCCGACGTCGGAAGGGCCGCGGTGAGCAACTGGCGCCGCCGTTACGAGGACTTCCCGCAGCCGGTCGGGGGCACGGCGTCCAGCCCCCTGTTCTCCCTGCCCGAAGTCGAAAAATGGCTGCGCCGGAACGGCAAGGCGTTCGAGGTGTCGCTCGGCGACCGGATCTGGCAGCGGCTGAAGGCGTCGGCCGACGACCTCCATCTGGGCGAGCTGCTCGGCCACGCCGGCGCGTTCCTGCTCTACACCCGCCGGGACCCCGGCGGCTGGGAGGGCCTCGCCGACAGCCGCGACCTGGTCGTACGGCTCCCGCACGCCGTCGCCGCGGCCACTCCCGACCTCCCGGTGAACCTCGGGTCGCCGGACGCGGCGGGAGCACGGCTGGCCGATCCCGGTCTGATCCGCCTGCTCGCGGAGATGGCCGAGAGGGACGGCGCGGCCGAGACCTTCGAATTCCTCTGCGAGCGATACGTCGAAGCCCACAGCCGGCGGCTCTCGATCACGCGGCCGGAGATCGCGGGTCTGATGGCGCGGCTCGCCTGCCCCGAAGGCGGATCGGTCCTCGACCCGGCCTGCGGTCTCGGCACGCTTCTGCTCGCCGTACAGACGGAAAGGGCGCTACGGCCGGACGCGCCGACGGCGAGTCAAGAAACCCAGCCGCGGGTCCCGGAGCGGGACGGGCAGGGATGGCTGCTCGGACAGGACGCGAGCGAGACGGGGGCGCTCCTCGCCGCGCTGCGGCTCCTGCTCCGCGGGCACCGCGCTCGTATCGTCGGTGGGGACGCCCTCCGGCATGACGGCTTCTCCGGCGAGCGGGCCGACGCGGTGGTGTGCGACCCGCCGTTCAACGAACGGGCGTGGGGCCACGAGGACCTGATCGGCGATCCGCGCTGGGATTACGGTATGCCGCCCCGGGGCGAGTCTGAGCTGGCGTGGGTGCAGCACTGCCTCGCCCATGTGCGGCCGGGCGGGCTGGTGGCCATCCTGATGCCGTCAGCGGCGGCGAGCCGACGTCCGGGCAGGCGGATCCGGGCGAACCTGCTGCGGGCGGGCGCGCTCCGCGCTGTCGTGACCCTGTCGCCGGGAGGCCCCGACCTGTGGCTGCTGCGCCGTCCGCGGGCGGGGGAGCGGCAGCCCACGGCGATCCTGCTGGCGGACGCGGGGGAGGACCTCTCGCTCGTCGAGCCGGCGTGGCGTGCGCACCTGGCCGAGTCTGAGCCGCCAAGCGGCGGCCGTACGGTCCGGATCATCGACCTCCTCGACGACGAGGTGGACGTGAGCCCGGCGCGGCACCTGTCCGCGGGGAGCGACACCCGCGGCTTCCCCGACGCCCGCGACCGGCTCGTGGAAGCCGCGGCGGTGCTGGCCCAGGCGATGGCCGAGTCCCTTCCGGACCTGGAGGTGCTCGGCGAGGGCGAGCTGGGCTGGGACACCCCGGTGACGACCGTCGCGGAGCTCGTCAAGGCGGGGCTCGTGACCGTTCTCCACTCGACCTTGAAGGCATCGGACGAGCCCATGGAGACACGTGGACATCCGATATGGACACGGGGTCTTCCGACAGAGACACGGAGCCTTGCGACAGAGGCACGGAGCCTTCCGACAGAGACAGGGAGCCTTCCGACAGAGACAGGGAGCCTTGCGAGGGAGACACGGGGCCGTCCGGCAGAAACTCGGGGCCTTCCGATGCTGACGGCCGACGACCTCGCGCGTGGCGGTCCGCCCACCGGCCTGGCCGCTCCCGGCCCCGACCTCGTGACGATCGAGGACGGCGACATCGTCGGCTCACCCGTCACCGCCCGGGTGATCGAGGCCGGTGGCGCTGTGCTGGGCCCCCACCTCACCGTCTTCCGCGTCGACCGGGCGAGGCTCGATCCCGAGTTCCTCGCCGGGTTCCTCCGCTTCGCGGCGGCCGGCGGGCGGACGCACCCTGGAAGCAGGCCGGCGCACCCCAGCACCAGGTGGACGAGCTCCAGGTCGACACATCTGGGCGCCAGCCGCGTCGAGGCCCGCCGGGCGCGCGTCCCGCGGATTCCGCTCGCGGAGCAGAGACGGTACGGCAGGGCCTTCCAGCAGTTCCTCGCCCTGGAAGACCGTCTGGTGGAGGCCGCCACCGCCGGGGAGGCGTTCGTACGGCTCGGCGTCGAGGGCATCGTCGATGGCCGTCTCCGGCCTTGTGACCCCTCTTCGTCTTCATGATTGAAGGTGTAACTTTTTCCCGCAAAGGTCGACGGGAGGGACGCATGGTCATCGGCGACCGTTATGTGCTTGACGACCTTCCCCTGGGCCAGGGCGGCATGGGCGCCGTCTACGGCGGCCACGACCGGCGCCTGGACCGCAAGGTGGCCGTCAAGTTCCTCCGTTTTCCCGGAGGTCCGGACGAGGAGCTCGAGCGCCGCTTCATCCGCGAGGCCAGGATCCTCGCCCGGTTGGAGCACCCCGGAGCGCCGGTCCTCTACGACTTCGGCACCTTCGACCAGCGGCTCTTCCAGGTCATGCAGTTCATCGAGGGAGTGACTGTCGCCGACCTCGTCAGCGAGCACGGGCCGCTGCCGGTGCCGTGGGCCGCGGCGATCGCCGCGCAGGCATGTGCCGTGCTCACCGCGGCGCACGCGCTGTCCATCTGCCACCGCGACCTCAAGCCGACCAACCTCATGCTGTGCCCGGACGGCAGCGTCAAGGTGCTCGACTTCGGGCTGGCCATGCTCCGCGAGGCGGACGTCGCCCAGTTCACCCGGATCGGCCAGATCCTGGGCACCCCGGCGTACATGTCGCCCGAGCAGATCCAGCGCGGTGTCGCCGACCCGAAGAGCGACCTCTACGCCCTCGGCTGCGTCCTCCACGAGATGCTCACGGGAAGGCAGCTCTTCACGGGGCCGACCGAGTACGCCGTGTTCGACAAGCAGGTGAAGGAGCGGCCGCCGCGCGTCCCGGGGGTTCCGGCCCAGCTGGACCGGCTCATCGCCGACCTGCTGGAGAAGAAGCCGGAGAACCGGCCCCCGGACGCGCACGCGCTCTATGAGCGGCTGCAGCCGTTCGCCGTCGACCTTCCGATGCTGCCGGGCTTCCTCAACCCGTCGTCGGTCCCAAGCCCCGGCCGCATGTACGCCCGTATGGTCGGCCGCGTCCACTAACCCCGATTGGTCGCCGTGATCATGCAGGGTTTCCCGGAAGCTCGGGGACGTGGGATTCCCGTGGGATTCCTGTGGAGTTCCCGTGGGATTCCCCCGATCGTGATCATGCATAGATTCCGCCATATGCGGTGTGATCAGGGCCGGCACTGTTTGTGATCATGCAGTGCCTGTCCGCCGGGCGCACCCTCGTCATGCATGATCACGCTGCACAAAGTGCCAGCTGGGTCGGTGTGTGCGGGAACATGTGCATGATCACGCGGCGCAGAGCGCCAGGTGGGGGTTGTGGTCATGTGCGCCAGGCGGTCAGGACCTGGTCGATGCGGGGGCGGATCTGGTCGCGGGCGTCCATCCGGGGAACCCCGGACATCAGCAGGCTGTCGTAGTCGGTGTCGAGATGGCGCACGCTCGCGACCACGGCCAGGGTGATGGCGTTCTCGTCGAGGGCACGGGCGGCCGCCGTCCGGCCCACCCGGCCACTGCCACGCACGGCGGCGTGCAGGGCGATGGCCTCGGCGCGCTCCGGCGGGCAGCCGGGGAACAGGCGGCGGATCTCCGCCGCCATCCTCGCCTGGAACTCGACGTCCTCGTGGGCGCGCCGGTCGCGGTCGCGTTCGCGGCGGCGGAGCCGCGCCTCCTCGTCGGCCAGACACTGCTCCTCGGCCCGGATGAGCGCCGTCTCCTCGACTAGGATGCCGAGCCGCTCGTACCGCTTACGCCTCCGGTTGAACTGGACGACCACGGCGGACAGGCCGCTCTCCTTCTTGGCCCGGCGGCTCAGAGCCGCGTTCCCGGCCGGCAGGAAGTGGAGGTGGTCCATGTCGGCGCAGGTCAGGCAGAACGGCTGGTCGTCCTCCATGATCAGGTACGGACCGGTCTCCCGGCATCCGGCGCAGGCCCATGTCTCCAGAGGAGCGACCACCACCAGGTCGGGCGCGCGGTTCTGGCGCTCCGCGAGCTGCCGCTGCCTCGCCTCGCTCAACGTCGGGGAGACCCAGTGGACGCGGAACAGGCGCTCCAGCTCCTCGCCGCCCTCGGCCGTGAAGCGCAGCGGCCGCCGGTCCCTGCTGGCCGCCGAGTAGGCCGTCTCGCTCGCGACGAGCCCGGAGGCCACCGCCCACTCGCGCAGATGGGTGACCGCCTCGACCATCCGGGCGGCGTCCACGGCGGCCAGCCGTTCGAGGCTGTCCACCCGGCCCTGCCGCCAGGTGTCCACATGGCGGGCGTGCAGCCACCGCAGGCCGGTCAGCACGTCGATCGCCGTCACGTACTTCCGCGTCGCCAGGGCGATCTTCGCCGCTTCCGCCACCCGGCCGCCCAGCTTGCTCCGCACCCCACAAGAGTGCCCTATCCCAGCGGTGTGCGGCTCCGCGTCCGATGTACGGCCTCCAGCAGCCCGACCGCCGTGAGGGTCGAGATGGTCGCCGATCCTCCGTACGAGACGAACGGCAGCGGCAGGCCCGTGATGGGCAGGATGCCCACGGTCATACCCACGTTGACGAACGTCTGGAACGCCAGCCAGCAGACCACCCCGCCCGCCAGGACCGTGCCGTACGGCGAGGCGCTCCTGGCCGCGATCCGCAGGCCGCGCCAGAGCACCACGGTCATCAGCAGGATGACGCAGGCCGCGCCCAGAAAGCCGAGTTCCTCACCCGCCACGGTGAAGATGAAGTCGGTGTGCTGCTCGGGGACGAAATGCCCGGCGGTCTGCTCACCCTGGAACAGGCCCTTCCCCAGCATGCCGCCCGAGCCGATGGCGATCCGGGCCTGGGTGGCGTTGTATCCCACCCCCAGCGGGTCGGCGTCGGGGTCCGTCAGGACCATCAGCCGCTGGAGCTGGTAGGGCCGGATGAGGTGAAGCCGCCACACCACGAGCAGCACGAGGCCGGCCGCCGCCGTCAGCCCGGCCAGCCACCGCTTGGGCGCTCCCGAGACCACGACCATGCCGGCCACCACCGCCGCGAAGACGAGGGTCGTGCCGAGGTCGGGCTGCAGCATGATGAGCCCCATCGGCAAGGCCGCCAGCCCCAGAGCGAGGAACACCGCTCCGGGGCCCGGCCGCCGTTCGCCGTCGCGCAGCTCTCCCAGGGCCATGGCGAGCGCGAGCACCAGAGCCACCTTGGCGAACTCCGACGGCTGGAACTGGAGCCCGGAGCCCAGGACGATCCAGGCGTGCGAGCCGTTGACCGTACGGCCGAGCGGCGTGAGCACCGCGACCAGCCCGGCGAGCGCCAGCAGATAGAGCACCGGCACGTACGCCCGGAGGATCCGCAGGTCACACCGCGACACCAGCCACATGAGGACGAACCCCAGGCCCACACTGACCGCCTGCCGCTGGAGCAGGGTCGAGCTCGGGTCCGTGCGGGTGGCCGACCACACGAGCAGCAGTCCGATCCCGGAAAGCGCAGCCGACGTGGCGGCCAGCCCCCAGTCCAGTGACGCCAGCAGGGGAACCCAGCCCCGCCGCGCCTGCGTGCGAGGCCGCAAGAGCCGTAACGGAGTGGGACGGAACGTCGTCATCGCGCATCACCTACCCGAGCCGGCTCGAAGGAGGCCCTGTGGGAGGCATTGTGGGAGGCATCGCGGGGCGCCTTCCGGCTGTGACCGTGCCTGTGCTTCCCGGCGGTCGTCTTCTTGCCGTGTTTCTTGGCGTGCTTGTGATGCGCCTTGCCGTGGAGGTCGTAGATGCCCTCCCAGATGTCCCTGGCCGCCGGGGCGGCGGTGCTCGCGCCGGTGCCTCCCTGGGAGACGACCACGACGACCACGTAACGCGGCTTCTTGGCCGGGGCGAAGGAGGCGAACCACGACGTGTCCTGCCTGCCGTACGCCTCGGCGGTCCCGGTCTTGCCGGCGACGGCCAGCCGCTTGAACGGGAAGCCCTTGAAGGCGGCGGCGGCCGTGCCCTCCCGGGGGACGTCGGCGAGCGCGTCGCGGATGTAGCGCAGCGTCCTGCGGGAGACGTCGACCCGGCCGGTGACGGGCGGGGTGACGGTCCGGACCACGCTGCCGTCCGGGCGCACCAGGGCCTTGGCGACGCGCGGGCTGAAGACCGTGCCGCCGTTGGCGAGGGCGGCGTAGGCCCTGGCGAGCTGCAGCGGCGTCACCAGGACGTCGCCCTGGCCGATGGCGAAGTTGGCCGCGTCACCCGCCCACCACACGCCGCCGTTCTGGCAGTTCTCCGCGGCCAGCGCCTTGAGGTAGGCGGCGCGCTTGCGGTCGGCGACGTCCGGATAGCCGGTCTTGGCCCGGCGGCAGCTGTCGGCCCTCGTCCGCTCCCAGTTGGCCTTCTTCCAGGCCCGGTCGGGGACGCGGCCGGGTGACTCGTTGGGCAGGTCGATCCCCGTGCGGTTCCCGAAGCCGAACTTCCTGGCCATGGACTGCATGGGGTCGGCGGGGTGGCGCACCGGCTTCAGCCCGCCGTCGTGCTTCCACATCCGCTCGGCGAAGCGGTAGAAGATCGTGTCGCAGGAGACCACGAGCGCTCTGTGCATGTTCATCCGGCCGAGCGCGATGCCGTCGAAGTTGCGGAAGGACCGGCCCCCGACCTTGTAGGAGCCGGGACAGTCGTAGGAGGCGCGCAGTTTGTATCCGGCGTCGGCCGCGGCCGCCGTGGAGGTGACCTTCCACGTCGAGCCCGGCGCCCACTGTCCGAGCACCGCGTTGGAGACCAGTGGCAGGGCCTCGAAGTCGCGCTGGGAGATGCCGCCGCTCCACACGGCCGGGTCGTAGCTCGGGTAGCTCGCGAGGGCGGTCACCCGCCCGGTGGCGGCCTCCAGCACGACCGCCGCGCCGGAGTCGGCCGGCTCGCCCCGCTTGCGCGCGTTCGTCACGGCCTTGGCCAGCGCGCGCTCGGAAAGCTCCTGGATCCGCGCGTCGATGCTGGTCACAAGGGTGTCGCCGGGATGCGGTGCCTCCTCGCGGAGGAGGCCGGTCACCTTGCCGGTGCTGTCCACGGCCACCTCGCGAAGGCCGGTACGGCCCGCCAGCTCGGTGTCGTACTCCGCCTCCAGCCCGTCACGGCCCACGAGGTCCGGGCCGCCGGACCGGTCGGACGGAGACGGCGGCTGGAGGTAACCCAGCAGGTGGGCCCCCGCCTTGTGCAGCGGATAGGTCCGCACGGGCCGCAGCGCCGTGCTGACACCGGGGAACTCCGCCTGGCGCTCCGCGATCCGCACCACGGTCCGGGGGTCCACGTCGTCCGCGACCGTGATCGGCTGGTACGGCGAGCCGGGCCAGCACGGCCGCGGCACCTCCCGGCTGCACAGCCGCGCCCGGTCCGCGATCTCCTGGTACGGCTTGCGCAGCGCCTCCGCCAGCCGGGTGAGCACCGCCCTGCCTCCATCGGGCTGATGGATCAGGGCCATGTAGTCGACGGACACCTGCGGCATGGTCTGGTTGGCCACGAGGGGATGCCCGTGCACGTCGAGGATCTGGCCCCGCACGGAGGGCAGGGGCACCGTGCGCACACGCGACTCGGTGGCCGCCCTGGCGTAGGCCGGACCGGTCGTGACCTGCAGATACCAGAGCCGGCCTAGCAGCGTCAGCATGAGCGACGTCACGACGACGTAGAGGACCACGAGCCGCCCGCCGTGCGCGCCGCTACGCATGGTGGCCCCCGGTGTAGTGCCCTCTGGCGGCCGCTCGCGACGCCGGACCGCCGAACCGGCGCCGCCGGGGCAGCAGGGAGACGAGGGCGACGGCGACCAGGGTCCCGCCGGCCACGGTCCAGGCCAGCGACCCCGGCAGGCCCCCGAGGACGGACGTCCAGCTCTCGTCGCCGAGGACACCGGCGAGCGCGGCGTCGAGCAGGGCGCCGCCGAGCGTCCCGCCAAGAGCGGCCGCCGTCCGCTGGCCGGCCGAGCTGTCGGCGGGGACCAGCGCGCAGAGATAACCGATCAGGCACAGCACGAGGGCGTGCCGGCCGATGGAGTGGTCCGCCGGCGGCGCGATGTCCGCGGCCAGGCCGGCGGCGAACCCCACGACGGTCGCCGCCATCGGGCGGAGAACCATCCCCAGCGTGACCACGCCGATCAGCACGAGGTCGGGGCCGCCGCCGGGAAGGCCCAAACCGTTCACCACGGAGACCTGCGCGACAGGGGCGAGCAGGACCAGCGCCACAGCCAGCAGCGCGCGTCCGGCCGGGTTCCCTGCCGGCTTTCTCGCCGGATCCCTCACCGGCCTCCTCGCGGGCCTTATCACTGCGGCGCCCCGTCCCCCGGCCGGCCTGGGCCCACCACCACGGTGACGAGGTCGAGGGTGCTGAAGTGGGCGAAGGGCCGGACGAGAGCCGTCCGGGTCAGGGCGCCCGAGGTGCCCTCCACGGCGACCACGCTGCCGACGGGGACGTCCGGCACGAACGGCCGCATGTTCTCCGACCCGAGCGTCACCACCCGGTCGCCCACGCGGACGGCGGCGTCGGCGTTGAGCAGGCTCAGCCGCAGCAGCCCCCGATCAGGGACGCCCGTGACGAGCCCGACCTCGCGCGAGGTCTCCAGCCGCGCGCCCACCGACGACGAGGGCGCGGTGGCCAGCAGCACGGTCGCCGTCGACGGACCCGCCTGCACGACGCGGCCGACGAGGCCGTCGCCGTTCAGCACGGTCATGTCGCGGGCCACCCCGCTGCCGGTTCCCACGTCGAGGGTGACCGTCTGGTCCCCGCCGAAGCCGATCGCGTGGGCGGAGACGACCTGGTACGCGGCGGCGGCTCCGGCTACGGCCGCGGTGGGACGCCGTCCGGTCAGGACCTCGGCCCGGAGCCGGGCGTTCTCCCGTTCGACCGTCTCCAGCCGCCGGGCGTCGGAGGCCCAGCGGGTCACCGAGGACGTGACATTCTCCAGCGAGCCGTAGACGCCCGATCCAAAGGCCCGGAGCGGCGTGAGGGTGATCCAGTGGTCGGCCGCGATCAGCAGGACGGACACGAGCACCAGCAGCGCGGGCGCTCGCCGACCGGCGGCTCTCATCGGCGGGTTTCGGGAAGGAACACGTCCTGCATGTCCTCGAAGCGCTCGACGCAGCGGCCCGCGCCCAGCGCCACGGACTGGAGTGGCTGATCCACCAGGTGGATGGGCATGCCGATGGCCTGCCCGAGCCGTTCGGCGAGCCCGTCGAGCAGGGCGCCGCCGCCGGTCAGCACGATGCCGTTGTCGAGAAGGTCGCCGGCGAGCTCGGCCGGACACTGGTCGAGCGTGCTCTGCACCGCGTCGATGATCGTCTGGACCTGGTCCTCGATCGCGTCCCTGACCTCCTCGCGGGAGATCGTCGCGGTCTTCGGCAGGCCGGTCACCAGGTCCCGGCCGCGGATCGGGAGCATCTTGTGGTCGTCGCCGGGGCGCACGGTGCCGAGCGTGATCTTGATCTGCTCCGCCGTGCGCTCGCCGAGGAGCAGGGAGTGCTCCTTCTTCACATAGTTGACGATGGCCTCGTCGAGTTCGTCGCCGCCGACCCTGACCGACTTCGCCACGACCACGCCGCCCAGGGAGACGATCGCGACCTCGGTGGTGCCGCCGCCGATGTCCACGACCATGTTGCCCGTGGCGTCGCCCACGTTGAGGCCCGCGCCGATCGCCGCGGCCATCGGCTCCTCGATGATGTGCACGCGGCGGGCCCCGGCCTCGTAGGCGGCCTCCTTGACCGCGCGCTGCTCGACGCTCGTCGTGCCGCTCGGCACGGCCACGACGACGCGCGGCTTGGCAAGGTAGCGGTTCTTATGGGCCAACTGGATGAAATGCCGCAACATGCGCTCGGCGGCGTCAAGGTCGGCGATCACGCCATCCTTCAACGGGCGGAGCGTGACGATGTGGGGCGGCGTCCGCCCGATCATCCCCTTGGCGGCCGTGCCGACCGCGACGATCCTGTCGGTGTGCAGGTTGATCGCCACGACGGAAGGCTCGTCCAGGACGATGCCCTTCTTCCGCACATACACCAGCGTGTTCGCCGTACCAAGATCGACCGCGATGTCCCGGCCCAGAAATCCCCACGCGAAACCCATCGCCGACCAGCTTTCAGAAAGGGAGAGTACGGCGTGGCCGCTGCCCGGCGCCGCACAGCCTAAACAACGCGACCAAACCGGCCCCCGAATGGCTCAACCGGGACAACGCGGTGCGGGATGAATCAGCCGTTAACCACGCAGTCCTGAGCGAACGCAGGCCATCAGTAAGGCTGCCGGAAGAAGGCCGCCTAGACAACGCTGAGGTAGACATCTCTCGCCAGCCTCGTGACCCGCTTGGCCGAACCGGCGAAGGACGCGCCCGGCGGCTGGAGGGTGAGCACCACCATGATCAACCGGTCGCCGATCACGCCTGTAGTGTGGAGCACAGGACGGCTGAAATCAACCGGATTGGGTGCCGCCGAGTGCGTGGCCAGTCCGGACGCCGCCGTGCCTGACCTGGACGACGCGAGTGACGACATTGGCAGCGACGTGGTCGTGGCCTTCACACACTTGACGGGCGGGACGGCGCCGAACCCCGACCAGCCCTGCTTGACCGCCCACGGCCGGGGGACGGCCCGTGGGATGCCGAAATACTGGTCGAAACCGTCACTGGCGCACTGCCAGGCCTTCCGAAGCTGGCCGAGGATGAAGTCGCGCACAGGAGGATCGGCGCGCTCCAGCAGGTAGCGGTAGACGAGCGCGATGTCGGACGCGCTGATCGCCGTGTAGCCCCAGAAGCCCGGTTTCGCGACGGGTGGCGGGCCGGTGTCGGCCAGCCCGAGCTTCCGCGCGACCCGCTGGACGATCCGCCCCTGGCCTCCGCGTCGCCACAGCGCGGTGGCCGCGTTGTCGTCGCTGCCGCGCAGCATGGGCACGAGCAGCCCGAGGTCCTTCTTCGGGGTCGGCCCCTTGTGCCGCTCGAGGTAGTCGAGCGCGATCAGGATCTTGACGACCGACGCGGACCTGAACCGGTGATGCTCCTGGTGGCGGGCGGTCACCTTGCCCGTGCCGAGGTCGACGACGACGTAGCCCGCCGTAACCCCGGCCGGCACCCGCACCGGCGCGCGCAGCCCCACCGCCCCCGCCGGCACCGAGGCGCGCAGCCCCACCGCCCGCACGCCCTCCTCCGACTGGGCCTCGGCGACCAAAGCGGGGAGCATCGCGACCACGACGGCGACGAGCATCACCACGAGCCTGGCCGCCAGGGCCTTTAATCGCGTCACTCGACAATCCCTACCAGATCATCGCGTGCGTGCCGTACCGAATGCCCATCGTGACCCATGCGCCGCCCGGCTCCCCGCCAGGTGCGCCGCCCATCAGTGAGGCGCGGCGGCCGCAACCGGCCCGCGGTCAGCGGCCGTCGAGGAGCGGCTGGGCGGGATCCCAGCGGGTGCCGTCGGCGGCGTCCCTGCGGCGGCGAGCCATCGCCGAGAGCGCTTCAAGGACCACGCGGTTGCCCAGATAGGCCGTGATGTCCGCGTGGTCGTACGGCGGCGCGACCTCCACGATCTCCACTCCCACGACCGGCAACTCGTAACAGGTCCGCCGGACCGCGTCGAGCAACTGGCGGGCGGTCAGGCCGCCAGGCTCCGGCGTGCCGGTGCCGGGCGCGTGCCCGGGGTCGCAGACGTCGACGTCGACAGAGAGGTAGACGCCGTCGCAGTCGTCGAGCGCGATGCCGTACGCCTCGGTGAGGCACTCCTCCAGGCCCCTTGTGACGATCTCGGTCATCTCGTAGGAGCGCATCTCCTGCCCGGCCATCCAGTCGAGGATGTCCGGACCGGGCCAGTAGCCGCGCAGGCCGATCTGCAGGAACCGGTCGCCGCGGATGGCTCCCGACTCGATCAGCCGCCGCATCGGCTGGCCGTGGCCGTAAAGGTGGCCGAACTCGATGTGTCCCGTGTCGGCGTGGGCGTCGAAGTGCAGCATGGAGATCCGGCCGAAGCCGTGGTGGCGGGCGACGCCGGTCGCGTCCGGGAGGGCGACGGTGTGATCTCCGCCGAGGACGATGGGGACGGCTCCGGAGGCCGAGATACGGGCGACGGCCTCCTCGATCGCGCGCAGGCTGCCCTCGATGTCACCCGAGTAGGTCTCGACATCGCCCGCGTCCAGCACCCGCAGGTCCTTGAGGGCGTCCACCCGCAGGGCGAGGCTCGGCCGGGAGCCGTCGTGTGGCAGGTAGCAGGTCTGGCGGATGGCGTTCGGCCCGAAGCGCGCGCCGGGACGGTGGGACGTGCCGCCGTCGAAGGGCGCCCCCAGGATGATCACGTCGGCGCCCGCGTAGCTCTCCGGGTCGTCGAGGTCGCAGCGGTCGACCCCCAGGAAGGTGATATCGGGCCCGAACATCTGGCCGTAGCGGGTCAATCGAACTCCTTCAGCGCTGGCGCCGGGACCGTGTGGTCCTCGTCACGATCCCGGATCGGGCGTGCCCGCTCATGGTTCCCATCAGGGATGGAACGGCTTCGTCATGCTATTTGGGGACAGGCCGGAAGTGTTATCCGGACGAGATCCGGCGGGATGAAGCCGCGGGGATCAGCGCTATGGTCTCCGATCGTGAGCGAATTTCGATGGGGTATCGCCGCTACTGGCGGGATCGCGCGCAGTGTCGGGAATGTCATAGCCAGGGAGCCTGGCATGAGCGTCGCCGCGGTCGGCTCGCGCGACCTTGACCGTGCCCGGGGCCTGGCCGCCGAGCTGGGCGCGCCGCGTGCGTACGGCTCCTACGCCGAGCTGGCCGGCGATCCCGACATCGACGCGATCTACGTGACGACCCCGCAGGCGCAGCACCTGGAAGTCGTCGAGCTCGCCATCGCCGCCGGGCGCGCGGTCCTGTGCGAGAAGCCGCTCACCGCCGACCTGGCCGAGGCCGAGCGGATGGTACGGCTGGCCCGGGACAAGGGCGTCTTCCTCATGGAAGCCATGTGGATGCGCTTCAACCCGCTGATCGCCCAGATCGCCGGCCTGGTGGCGGACGGGGAGATCGGTGACCTTCGCTCCGTGAACGCGTCGTTCGGGTTCGCCCTGCCGTACGACACGCATCATCGCCTCTGGGACCCGGCGCTGGGCGGCGGCGCCCTGCTCGACCTGGGCGTCTATCCCGTAAGCTTCGCGCACCTGCTCCTCGGGGAGCCCGCCGCCGAGGACGTGGCGGTGCACGGGAGCCTGGCCGAGAGCGGCGTCGACGCCGAGGCGGCCCTGCTGCTCGGCTGGCCCGGAGGCCGCCGGGCGCTGCTGGAGACCTCGCTCGTGAGCCCGCTGCCGACCACCGCCTCCGTCATCGGCACGACCGGGCGGATCGACGTCGACGAGCTGTTCTTCGCACCCACCCGGTTCGTGCTGACGGTCGACGGGGCCGAGCCGCGGGTCCACGAGATCCCGGACCGGGAGGTCGCCTTCGCGGCCCAGGCCCGCGAGGTGCGGCGGGCCGTCGAGGCGGGGGAGACCGAGAGCCCCGTCATGCCGCTGGACGACACCCTGGCCGTGATGCGCCTGCTCGACCTGGCCGTCCGCCGCCTCCGCCAAGCTTGACGACGCCCGGCCTGCCCGACGCCCCGCCTGCCCGACGCCCCGCCTGCCCGACGCGGCGCGGCGCGGCCGGGCGGCTCAGGCGGTGAGAAGGTCGGGGTCCCTGCCGGTTGAGAGGAACGGGTCGAGCAGGCCGGGGGAGCCGTCCACCGCCAGCTTGAGCGCCTGGTCCAGCTCGATGTCCTGCACGCGGTATCCCTGGCGGCCGGCGGCGGTGGTCGCCGTCAGGGTGACCAGACGGGCGCGGCGCTGAAAGAAGGACCGCTCGACGTTCCAGCCGATGATCCCGTCGCATTCCAGGGCGACCCGCCTGCGGACGAGGGAGCCCCAGCGGGTCACCAGGTAACCCGACACGAGGGCGTGCCCGAGGCTGCGGTAGCGATCGGC
This sequence comes from Planotetraspora sp. A-T 1434, assembly GCF_025420585.1. Lineage (GTDB taxonomy): Bacteria > Actinomycetota > Actinomycetes > Streptosporangiales > Streptosporangiaceae > JAOEGB01. The sequence goes on from NZ_JAOEGB010000001.1 coordinate 471,016, forward strand.
CGCCACCATCGCCGTGACCGGCAGCAGAGCCAGGGCCGTCACCCACGTCCACGACGGCAGGTCCGCCCAGGCCCACAGCGCGAGCAGGACCGCCGCCAGCAGCGCGTTCACGCCCAGAGCCCGGGTGAAACGGCGCCGCAGGGCCGCGGCCGAGTGCGCGATCAGCGGCGCGGTGACGGGCGAGACCTCCCCCGTCCCGCGGACATCCGGCGTCTCCCGGACGGCGTCTTGACGGACGTCCGGATGAGCGCTCGCATATGCGCGCCGATGAGCGCTGTCGAGAATGCGGACGGCCACGGCCTCCGCTTCGGCGCGGGGGGCGGGAGGGAGCAGCATCGAGCCGCCGCGCTGCGCGCCCTGGCCGACGCGCAGGCCGGTGGCGACCGCGATGAGCCGGGCTCCCCGTACGGCCCGCAGCAGCAGTGGCTCGCTCACCTCGATGCCGCGCAGCCGCCGCTCCTCGATGGTGGTGGCTCTCGTGGTGATGAGGCCGCGCGTGACGTGCAGCGTCCCTCCGGTGTGCCGCGTCAGCCGGAAGTCCCAGAAGGCCAGGACGTAGCCGATCGTCGAGGCGACCCCGACGAAGACGGCGAGCAGCAGCACGACCGTCGCGATGGCGAGCGGCAGGGAGAGGGCGCTGAACCAGTCCCATCCTGAGCGGACCGGCCCGATCTCGCCGAGGTCCACGTTGCCCTCGGAGGTCACCCGCGAGACGAAACCGGCGATCACACCCACGGTGATGAGCCCCGACAGCGTGAAGGGCCCGAACCGGAACCACCCGGGCCGCAACCTGGCCAGCTCCGTCTCGCTTCCGTCCGGCTCCGGCGCGGCGCCCGGGAACACCGGCAGCCCCGGCGTCGAAGGCGCTCCCGGAGCCTTCCCCAGCACCGCCGCGGACGCCGCCGCGGACCCGGCCGGCAGTGTGGACAGGTGTGCCTGTGCCGGTGTGGACGCCGCGGACGCGGCAGCCGTACGGCTAGCCCGATGGAGCAGTTCGACGCGCAGCCGGGCCGCGTCCGCGGTGTTAAGCGCGTCGAGCTTGAGCTCGCCGCCGCCCTTCCTGTCGGACCGCCCGGTGCCGACCTCGACCCTCGCGAGGCCGAGCAGGCGGTGCAGCACGTGGGAGGTGACGTCCACCGTGCGGACCCGGTCGCGCGGAACGGTCAGCACCTTCCTCCGCAGGAGGCCCTTCTTCACCTGCACGTGGTCGGGCGTGATGCGGTAGGTCGTGGTGAACCAGCGCAGCGTGCCGAGGGCGACCGTGACGGCGACGGCCGCGAGGCTCCACAGATGGCCCCCGCCGCCCTTGCTCGACCCGGCGGCGACCAGGCCGATCAGCGCGGGAGCGGCCCGCACGACCTCCTGGAACGGGTGGATCACCAGCATTCGAGGGCTGAGCCGCCGCCACGGGGTCACCAGCGCATCCGTATCCGCGCCCGCGCCGGCGTTCACGCCCGTGCGCGTGCCCGCCTCGGTGTTCGCGCCGGCCCCGGCGTCCGTCGCCATGCCCATGCCCGCGGCTGGATTCATGTCCGCGTTCATGTCCGCGTTCATGTCCGCGTTGACGTCGGCGTTCGTTTCGGCGTTCGTGTCGGGGCTCATGTGGCATCACCGGCTGTCGCCTGGGCGTTGGCGGTCAGCTCTTCGACGAGGCGCTGAGCCGTATCCCGGTCGAGGCCGCTGACGCGCAGCGGTCCCGCGGCGGACGCGGTCGTGACGGTGACGTTGGCCAGCCCGAAAAGCTGCTCCAGCGGTCCGCGCTCGCTGTCCACGGTCTGGATGCGGGAGACGGGCGCGATGCGCCACTCCTGCTTGAACCACCCCGACTGCGTGTAGACGGCCGACGGTGTGGTCTCCCAGCGGTGGACGCGGTAGCGCCACTGGGGCATGACGGTGAGGTGAGCGAGCGCGGCGGCCGCCGTGACGGCGAGGCCGGCGACGTGCGCGGTCACCTGGTCGCCGTCGGCGACCAGCCAGACGACCTGGGCGGCGATGAGGATCAGCCAGCCCAGAGCGGCCCGCGCGGTCCAGTACCAGATCGCGGTACGGCTGACGCGGTGCCGAGGGGGGCGGAGGGTCGTGGTTTCCACGCCTCTAACTTTGCATGATTCGGAAAGCGTCTCGGCAGTGTGCTGGATCCCCACCTTTTCAGGACGAATGTCATACCGCTGTCCAGTGAGACCAGGCCCAGGGCGCGGACAAGCCGGGACATGGGTACGGCCCGCGCCCCCCGAGGACGCGGGCCGTACAGGAACCGAACTCAGCCCACAGTGATCTTGTCGAGGTTGGGGCCGCCGTTCACGGTGGTCGCCGTGGCGCGGATGGTGTTCGCACCCGCGTTCAGGTTGACCGTGAAGGTGTCGTCAGTCCAGGTGTCCCAGTTCGCCGTGGGCGGGTAGGACCGGGTGCCGATCGACGTGCCGTTGACCGTGATGTCCAGCGGGCGGTCCACCGTCGTTCCGTTGGCGTACCGGAGCGTGACCTGCGCCGGGCCCGCCGAGGCGGCGTTGACGGTGAACTCCACGTAGCTGCCGGTGGTGTTCACGTAGTCCACGAAGCCGGTGCCGGTGTAGCCCAGGTGGTTGGTGAACGCGCCGGCCTGGGACAGCGTGGCGTCCTCGGCCTGGTAGACGGTGCTGCCGCCGCCCCCGGTGATCGTGCCGAGGTCGAGGTAGTCGAGGTTGGGGTTGCCACCCGCGCCCGTGGCGGTCACCCGCACCTTGTTGGCTCCGGCCGTCACCGGTGCGGTGAAGGTGTAGTCCTGCCAGGTGTCCCAGTTGGCCGTCGCCGGGAAGACGTGGCCGGCCTGGACGACCGTGCCGTTCACCGCGATGTCGGCGGGCCGGTCGGCTGTGGTGCCGTTGGCGAACCGCAGGGTGAGGGTGGCCGTCCCGGCGCTGGGCGCGTTCACCGTGAACTCGGTGTAGCTCGCCGCGATGTTGTCACCGTTGACGAAGCCCGTGCCCGAGTAGTTCAGGTGGTTGGACTCCACGACACCCTGGGAGATCGTCGCGCTCTCGGCCTCGTAGCGGTTCGGGTCGGGGTTGGTGCCGCCGCCCGGCTTCACCCGGATGAGCCGCTGCTCGCCCGGACGCAGCGTCGCGCTGTAGGAGGTGCTGATCGTGCCCTCGCTCGCGCCCGACCAGAGGTTCGTGACGTCGGCCGAGCCGCTGAAGCCGACCTGTGACCAGGTCACGCTCACGGTCGAGTTGCCCGTCGTGCCGGTGTTGAACAGCGCCACGATGTAGTCGCCGTTCGCCTCACGCTTGCGCCACACCTGGTTGACGCCGCTGTTGACGATCCGCGAGGCCGCGACGCCGTCCTGGTCGACCGCGATGATCCGGTCGTTGGTGAGCATGGCCATGTCGGTGGAGTTGAGCGCGGTCAGGTCCGTGCCGAGCAGCAGAGGAGAGGCCGCCATCGCCCACAGGGTGAACATGGTCCTGCGCTGGTCGGCGTTGATGCCGACCTGGTCGCCGTTGCCGAGTTGCAGGGAGTCGAGGTCGTTCCACCCGCCGGGGCCGGCGTACGGCTGCCAGGAGGCGGCCGAGTTGAACCGGGTGGAGACGTGGCTCCAGTCGGTGAGCGGGTAGTCGCTGCCGTTCGGGCCGGGGCCGCAGTAGCACTCGACGTCGCCCTGGGTGCGCCAGCTGTTGGCGAGCTGCTTCCAGGTGGTGGCGTTGGCGATCGGCAGGTTGTTGGACAGCGCGTAGTTGATCGGGCGTCCCGTGGCCCGCAGGGCCTTGTCCCACGCCTGAACGTCGGGGATGTCCCCGGCGTGCACGCCGTCGATCTTGAGGTAGTCGACACCCCACGACGCGAACTGCCTGGCCCACGAGTTGATGAACTCCTGCGCGCCGGGCTTGCTGTAGTTGATGTAGTACATGTTCTTGCAGTTGTAGTTCTTCTCCAACTGCGTGGTGTCCGCGATGTCCTTCGCGTGGTACGGCGTGCCCTCGATCGCGGTGTTCGCCGTGACGGCGTTCTTGGCGATGCCGGGGGTCACGTAGAAGCCGAACTTCAGGCCCTTGGAGTGGACGTAGTCGGCCAGCGCCTTGATGCCGCTCGGGAACTTCGTGCTGTCGACCTGCCACCGGCCGAACGAGTCCACCATGAAGCCGTTGGCGTCACACTTCTGGTAGAAGTCGTCCAGGTTTATGTAAACGAAGCCGTGGCTGACCAGACCGCTGCTGGCGAGCGCGTCGGCCTGGGCCTTGATCTTGGCTTCGGTGGGCCACCGCCGGACGAAGCTCCAGCTGCTCCAGCCCATCGCGGGCCGGATGGAAAGCCCGTTGTCGGATGCCGACGCGCCGGGGGCGGTCGCCACCGTGACCGTCGCGCTTGAGATGCCGATGGCGGCCGCCGCCAGCACCGTTAATAACTTTCGCCTCAAACCTCGGTCCTCCTGGGTTGTACGGTCCGCCCCCTAGTACGCGTAACCCATGAAAGCTCCGATGTTTGGTGGCGTCAATATCTGTTGCACTTTGGTTTTTTTGGCGGGATCGCGCTGTTGGTATGTGTGGGATTCCACGGCGCAGGGGAGTCCACGCCCGGCAAGCGCCTGACCTCGGACGACACTGCGGCTATCGTAAAGGACATTAACTTGAGGAGAGGTCCAATCTCTCCAAGACATCAGCTCAGCGCCCTCCGTGACGGAGGGCGCTGAGCGGACTCCCGGCCAGGTCTCAGCCCGTGCCGGGGCGGCTCACAGCTTGTGTTCAGCCGGTCCCGAGCACGCGCCGAGCCGGAGACCGGTCAGGCGATCTGCGGCTCGTGGGCGCTCAGAGGCTGGGCGATGTCCTCCAGCGAGCGGCGGGCCGCCTCGACCCCCAGGAACCACTCCACCGCGCCCGCGGCGATCATCAGCCCCGCGCCGATGATGTAGCCCAGGACGATGTTGCCGACCGACTCACTCTCCACCAGGCGGCCGAACAGCACCGGCCCGATGATGCCGCCGAGCCCCGTGCCGACCGCGTAGAACAGGGCGATCGCCAGCGCCCGGGTCTCCATCGGGAAGATCTCCGAGACCGTGAGGTAGGCCGAGCTCGCCCCGGCGGACGCGAAGAAGAAGACGACCATCCAGCAGGCCGTCAGAGTGGCCGCCGACAGCACGCCGCTGTTGAACAGCATCGCCGTACCGATCAGGAGAAGCCCCGACAGGACGTAGCAGCCCGAGATCAGCGCGCGGCGGCCCACCGAATCGAAGAACCTGCCCAGCAGCACCGGCCCGAGGAAGTTCCCGACGGCGATCGGGATCAGATACCAGGGCGTGCTGTCGTCGGGCACCTTGAAGAAGGTCGAGAGGACCAGGGCGTACGTGAAGAAGATCGAGTTGTAGAGGAACGCCTGGCCGATGAAGAGCGAGAGGCCGACGACGGTCCGCTTCGGGTAGCGGCGCAGCAGGGTGGCGGCCACCTCGGTCAGCGGGGTGTGGCGGCGCTGGTTGATCGTGATCTCGCCGCCCGGCGGGTCGAGCTCCTCGCCGCTCTCCTTGCGGACCTCCGTCTCGATGCCCCGCACGATCTCCTCGGCCTCCCGTTCGCGGCCGTGGATGAACAGCCAGCGGGGACTTTCCGGCACCAGCCGCCTGATCAGCAGGATGCCGACTCCCAGGATCGCGCCGAGCCCGAACAGCAGCCGCCAGCCGACGTCCGCGGACACCACGTCGGGGTTGAGCATGGGGATGGCTACCACGGCTCCGAAGGCCGTGCCGAGCCAGAACGACCCGTTGACCACCAGGTCCACCGTGCCGCGGACGCGCGCGGGGATCAGCTCGTCGATCGCCGAGTTGATCGCGGCGTATTCCCCGCCGATGCCGGCGCCCGTGAAGAACCGGCACAGGAAGAAGTACCAGGCTTCGGTGGAGAACGCGGTGGCCACAGTGGCGGTGAGATAGAGGGCCAAGGTGACGAGGAACAGCTTCTTCCGGCCGAACCGGTCGGTCAGATGGCCGAAGAAGAGTGCACCGAGACAGGCGCCCGCGACGTAGGCGCCGCCGGCCAGACCAATCTGGCTGGTGGTCAGCCCGAGACCGCTGCTCTTCTCCGTGAGCCGGGGGCTTATGACTCCGACGATAGTGACCTCGAGCCCGTCGAGGATCCACACGGTGCCCAGGCCGGCCAGGATGAGCCAGTGCCAGCGGGCCCAGGGCAGGCGGTCGAGCCGGGCTGGAATGTCGGTGCTTATTTGCGCCATATCAACCCCTTCTCGCAAGATATGGCGCCGACTACCCCGCATTTGAGAAGAGAATCGCACATGTTGGCGAGCATGCGGTCCCCCGGGCAGCCCATTGCCCCCTCTTGACCATCGTGATCATGCACAGGCTCCCGTCGGGGCGCACTGCCGGGACAAACCCGGATCGTGATCAAGCACAAGTTCCGCGCGAGGTCCTCTGACCTGGCGCACGATCGTGTGTGATCATGCATCTCGGGCGCAGTACATGATCACCCACGGCGAAGCCGAAGGTCGATCGGCATACCGAGGACTCCGTACATGATCACGTACGGCGGGGCGGCACGTGAGCCAGGGCGCCGAGGACTCTGTGCATGATCACGTACGGCGGGGCGGCACGTGAGCCAGGGCGCCGAGGACTCTGTGCATGATCACGTACGGCGGAGCGGGGCGTCAGGCAGGGCGCCGAGGACTCTGTGCATGATCACGTACGGCGGAGCGGGGCGTCAGGCAGGGCGCCGAGGACTCTGTGCATGATCACGCGCCAGGTGGGGGTGATGCCGGAGGTCCGTCTTGGGCATGGGTTCCTTGACGGAGCCCGGTCCGGCCGGCTGCCCCAGCTCGAACCAGACCGAGACGCCGGCCCGGCTCGCGGAGACGCCCCAGCGATCGGTGAAGAGGCTGACGAGGTGCACACCCCGGCCGGGCGTCATGTCGGGCGAGGTCCAGCATCCGCAGGCCTGCGGCGTCACGAGCGTCGCGCGGGCGAACCCCGGCCCGGCCTTGACCGCCACCACGTGGTGTGCCCGGCCCCCGCAGACGGCGGCATGCCGGAGGAACTCCGCGATGAGCTCGCCGATGAGCTGCACGGCGTCGTCCCGGCAGGGATGGCCATCTCCCAGGCGGCCGGCGACGAAGCGCCGGGCCGCTCCCGCCTGTGACGGATCTCCGGAGAAGGGCCGTGAGATCGCGGTTCTCCCCGGGAGGTTGAGAATTGTCATCCTGTGATAACTCCCTGTGTACCCGCCCGCCGATGCCGAATCGAGGTCCGTGTCAGACTGCATTCATCCTGCACTTAGGAATTCGGCCACGCAATACTGCGGACGCACTATTGCAAAGTTCCTTTCCAGGGAGATGTCGTCTCATGCGGGTAGGACGCAGCCCGACGGTCCGGCTTCGCCGGCTCTCCGGTGAGCTGATGCGCCTGCGCGGTGAGGCGGGGTTCACCCGCGAGGATGTGGCGCTCCGCTTGGGCGTGGCGAGTTCCACGGTGTACCGGATCGAGACCGGACACACCCGGCCCCAGGGCCGGACCATGCGGGATCTGCTCGATCTCTACGGAGTCGGCGGATCCGAACGGACGGCCCTGCTCGAGCTCGCTCGGGAGGCCGCCCGTCGCGGCTGGTGGCACGCCTTCGGGGACGTTCTCCCGGGGCCGTATGTCGGGCTGGAGGCGGAGGCCTCTTCGGTCCGCAACTACGAGCCGCTGCTGGTGCCCGGCCTGCTCGAAACCGAGGCCTACGCCCGCGCTGTGGTCGGTGCCGCGCTGGTGAAGGACCCGGCGGAGATCGAGCGGCGGATCACGGTCCGGATGGAGCGGCAGCGCCGCCTCGCCGGGCCCGAGGCCGTTGACCTCTGGGTCGTCATGGACGAGGCCGCCCTCCGGCGGCCCGTGGGAGGGCCGTCCGTCATGGCGGAGCAGTTGCGCAGGCTGGGGGAGGTCGCCTTGCAGCCGAACATCACCATCCAGGTGCTTCCGTTCGAATCCGGCGCCTATCTCGGCATGGGCAACCCGCTGGCGATCCTCACCTTTCCCGATCCTGAGGATCTCGACGTGGTCTTCCTGGAGAACATGGGCGGCGAGCTCTATTTGGAGGATTCCGAGCAGGTCAAGGGCTATGTCCAGGTCTTCGATCATCTTCGTGCCGCCGCGCTCGGCCCGGAGAAGTCACTAGAGAAGATCGAATCGGTCGAGAAGGAGATGGCAGGACGATGAAGGACATCGAAGCAACGGACGACCTGGCCGGCGCCATCTGGCGCAAGGCGACCCGCTCCAACACCGTGGGCAACCAGTGTGTCGAGGTCGCCCACCTCCGCCACGGCATCGCCGTGCGCGACTCGAAGGACCCGGAGGGTCCCAAGCTGGTGTTCACCCCCGGAGAGTGGGACGCGTTCCTCGACGGCGTCAAGGGCGGTGAGTTCGACCTGTCCTGACGTCCTCCGTTCCTGACATCCCCTCTGTACGGCCCGCGCCCGCCATGGCGTGGGCCGTACGTCATTTGCGGGATATCCAAGCAATTCGCATACGCGGATTACCGGGCCGCGCAGTCGCCAATAAGTGCCGCCGTGCGGGGATTCAGTCGCTTCCGTCACATGTATGGGTCGCCGACGAGCGGGCAGGAGACCGGCATGCGACACGAAGACGACCGCGACATCGAGCCCGAGCCCGATTTCGCCGAGGAGAACGCGCCGTCGCAGACCGACCCGCCCAACGCGGAGCCTGACGACGGAAACCCCGATGAACGATGGGACAAGCCGACCGAGGTGTGAGGGAGGACGTCATGACCATGGGAGTCGATCCGCAGGACCTCGACGACGACGACCTGTTCCGCGAGCTGCGCAGCCTGCACGAGACCCGGTCCGACACGCTGTTCCACGGGTCCGACGACGCGCTCGAACGGCACACGTCCCGGACCGAGGAGCTGGAGCGGGAGTACCTCAAGCGATACCCCGACCGCCACATCGATCCGGAGCGGCTGCGCAGCGGAGCGAGGCAGCGCGATGCCTGACACCCACAAGGATCACCTGCGCGACGCCCAGGAGATGTCCGCCGCCGAGATGCGCGTCTACGAGGCGGCCGCGGCCCTGAACGTCGACCAGCGGCCGGCGACCGTCAAGGAGATCGCCGCGATAGCCGACCTGCCGGAGGAGACCGTACGGCACTGCCTCGACAGCCTCACCCAATGCGGGCGGCTGGTGCCGAAGGGCGACGCGTACCTCCTCGGCCCCCACGACTGGGGCGTGGAGCACTGAGCAAGGACCACGAAGCCGCCGGGCCGGCGATGCGGCCCGGCGGCTTCATGGGATGCGTTACGGCGATCAATCGGCCGAGGCGGACGCCCCCTCAGTGGGGGACGGCCTGCCTCGGAGAGCGTCACGAGCAGGCGGTGCCAAGCTGCTGCGTGGCCTGGGTGGCCTTCGTGGCGAACTCGGTCATCTTCGTCGCCGCGGCGGGGTCGGAGACGTCGAGCTTGAAGTTCGCCCAGGAGTCGGCCATGCCGGTCAGCGCCGTCTTCAGGTCGCCGTCCGCCTTGCCCGAGAGGGACTTGAGCGTCGAGGCGAGATCGGCGGTCGCCGTGTTGATCGCTTCCAGGTTCCCTGCGGACGCGCCCGCCTTGCTGCTGTAGTCCGTGAACGCCTTGATGGCGTCCTGGCAGACGGCGGCCTTGTCGCCACCGCCGCAGGCGGCGGTCAGGGCCAGAAGCGCAGAGGCGGCGGCAACGGCGAGGGTGTTCCGGAGGATGTTCATGACTGCCTTCCTAGTGATTCTGCAACGCCGCAGACATTAGGAACGCCTCCTTGCGGATCACTTTCAGGGCGCTTAAACGGCGAAGCCGCCGCAACGCGGGCGACGACGGCCTCGCCATGTGGTGCATGTGCTCTGGGACCGCCTGTTCGGCTCAAGCACCAGGGCGTCACCCGTCAGCCCTTCGGGGCCCAGGTCGCGAAGGAACCAGTCGATCACCAGCAGCCGCTACGCCGGAGGAGGGGAACCGCCCAAACGGCGTCGTGGGCCCCCCGGGGGGGGGGGGGGGGGCCACGACGGAGGTGCTCAGAGGTGCTCAGTTGTTGTTGATGAACTGCTGGGCCAGCTGGTTGCCGAGGGTCACGGCCTGGCTGTGGTTCTCCTCCTGAGCGACCTTGGTGCCGGAGCCGGTGAAGACGATGTACGTCACGCCGGAGTCGGTGCCGCCGTTGCTCGGGTCGGGGTTGATGCCCAGGTCGGAGGCCGTCTTGTAGGACGCCTCACCGATGATTCCGCTGGGGCCGGTGTCGCCCATCACGGCGTATTCGATCTTGCCGTTGTAGATCACCGCGACGACGGTGCCACAGCCGATGCCCTTGGTCGTGTAGTTCCAGATGCTGCTCGTGCTCGGGATCACGACGTACGGCAGGGTGGCGGCGTTGAGCGGCGAGTTCCCGCTGGTGTGGCAGAACGTGTCGTTCTGGTAGCAGCAGTCGGTGTTCTCGTTGCACTGGGTGGTACGGACACCGTCACAGTCGATGTCCATGTCGGCCTTCCAGAAGACCGCGCCGTTCTTGTTGCAGACCGGCACGGTGGCGCTGCCGGAGTCGCTGTCGGTCTTGTACTTGCCGCTGGAGATCTGGCTGCAGGTCGTCACCTTGGCGAGCAGTTGGTCCGCGGTCACGGTGCCGCCGCCTCCACCCCCGCCAGTGGCGGTGGTGGCCGAGACGGCGCTGCTGGCGGCCGAGAGGTTGCCGGCGGCGTCGCGGGCCTTGACGGTGAAGCTGTAGGTGGTGCTGGAGGCCAGGCCGGTGTTGGTGTAGGAGGTGCCGGTGACCGTGGTGACCAGGCTGCCGCCGCGGAAGACCTGGTAGCCGGTGACGCCGACGTTGTCGGTGGAGGCGTTCCAGGCGAGCGAGACGCTGCTGGAGGTGGTGCCGGTCACCCGCAGGCTGGTGGGCACGCTCGGGGCGGTCGTGTCACCGCCGCCACCACCGCCGGTGCCGAGGGACTTCCACAGGGCGGGGACGTTGGGGGGTTCCCAGCCGACCTGGGAGGTGTGCGCCTGGAGGCACTCGTAGTCGACGCCGTTGTAGGTCACGCGCGCGCCCACCGCGTAGGCGGTGTTGGGGGCCCATGCGGCGTAGGCGAGCACGCTGCTGGTCGTGGCTGACGCGGGGGAGGGGCCGGCTACCGCGAAACAGAGGCTCAGCGCCACGAAGAACGCGCTGAGAAGCCGGGTTTTCATATGTGCCGTTCCTTTCGGGGACAGGCGTCGGCTGCGCACGATCCGAGGGTCCGGCGCACGGCCGACTGAGGGGGGTGAGGGCGTAGACGGGCCGAGCGGTGGCTTCGCCACAGCTCAAGGCCTGGGTGACGCGGACGGATGGGACTATTAGGAAACTTTCCTAACATTTACGGGGGATCGTAGCCTTGGGCAAGCTGCCCTACAAGACCCAAATTGGGATGCTCTCGACAGTGCGCCGGTCGGCCGCAAATGGCCGCGCGAAGCATCCCCTGGCGCTCTCCAGCGGTCTCCAGGGGCGCGGAACGGCGTCGTGGGCGATCGAACACCAAGGCGTTATCGGGACACCACGGCGTCTATCGGGACACCACGGCGGAGTCAGTCGCGGCATCTCGGCCCGGCTCGGCCACGGCCGAGGGGCCCGGTGCCGGAAGGTAGACGGGGGCCGTTCAGCAGGAATCTACGAAACGCATGGGGTATTCGAACTCACAAGTGGCGATGAATCCGGAGCCTTGGAGTCCCGACATACGCGCACGTCCGGTGGCGGGCGTTGCGGACGGCGCGCGATGAGCCGCTAGCGGTGAGCGTGAGGATGGCCACCTGGGTGGGCGGGACGCGGGGAGGGGCCCGCCTCGGGGGATGTCTGTTCATCCGGATCGTCGTCGGATTGGGCGACCGCCGAACCGGATAAATGATTCGCGCCCTGGAATGCCGTATATGAGTATCCGCTCTGACTCGCGGAGGCTGTTCCCGTTCCTCCGAGAAGGGTCGCGACAAGCGTGACGGGGACGGCCAGGAATCGCCATCTACATAAGTACGCCATGGGAACCAGACCTTTTATGGCTGAGAAATCCGGATGCCCGTCATTTGCCTCAGACGGACCCCAGGGCCCCAGAGGTGTGTGATTCACTTCTCAGGCAAGAGGCATTGCCAGCGACATGTCAACATAAAGAAGGCAAAATCGCCTTAATTGATCGCAGACGCAACGCGGGCCCGTGGCCCATCAGGTGCTCATCGCCAAGGCAGTAAAGCCATGCCCCGCCTGGGGCGACCACCTCGGCGCCGGACGCGCGGTCGGCCAGGCCGTACGGGATCGGTCCTGAGTGGATCTCATGCACGGACCACGTCGAGGACGACGGCGCGGGCCGGCCGCCGCATCGTACGGCACGGCCACCTGAACCGAGCAGAAGATTCGACCATCTGTTCGATTCCAGGGAGATTATGGCCGCCAGGGATATCAATCGTCAATCAAAGTGGTTTTGGACGGATCGTTCGGGTTGTCCTAGCCTCAGGGATTACGCCGACCTGGAAAGTGCCGGTGCGCCGGACACGCTGACGGCGGAGGGAATCGGCCGATTCTTCCCCAGTCACTACCGACGTGCGGTTCCCCTTGGAAGCGCTTTCTGAATATCCCCTTCCCGCCGTTGTCATCGACTGTTACACACCAAAGGGGTTGCCAGCAGATGACCAAAGACAGGGCGATCCTCCGCCGGCGTTGCGTCATCGCGTGGTCCTAGGGAGCTTTGATATGTCGCTGCACCGGCTCACGGATATCACCCTCGGCGTCCCGAATGTCGCCGAGACGGTGGAGTTCTACACCGACCTGGGCCTCTTGCCGCAGCCGTCGGCCGATCCGGGCAGCCCGCCGATGCCGCCGTCGCTGCTCAAGCCCGACGACCTCGCCGAGTTGATGGCCGGCACCCACTGAACCGGCTCCCACTGAACCGGCTCCCACTGAACCGGCTCCCACTGAACCGGCGGTCCGCCGGCCGCGTACAAAGGCGGCGGTCACCTGCTCCACCCGCGGCGAGGACGTGCTGCGGGTGGGCGGCGGCGGAGCCCGGAAACGTACAGATCACTGCGAGAAAAGGACAGCCATGCCAGTGACGAGTGAGGCGTACATCGTCAGTGCCGTACGTACGCCAGTCGGAACCCACAAGGGCGCGTTGACCGGCGTTCACCCCGCCGACCTGGGAGCGCACGTGTTGAGCGAAGTCGTAGAACGCGCCGGTGTCGATCCGTCGGCGATCGAGGACGTGATCATGGGGTGCGTCACGCAACTCGGAGCGCAGTTCGGCGACATCGCCCGCACCGCGTGGCTGTCGGCGGGCCTGCCGGAGAGCGTGCCGGGCGTGACGGTCGAGCGGCAGTGCGGCTCCTCGCAGCAGGCGTTGCACTTCGCCGCCCAGGCGGTGATCTCGGGAACCCAGGACCTTGTGATCGCCGCGGGCGTGGAGAATATGGCGATGGTGCCGATGAACGCGAACAACATCGTCTTGAAGGAACTCGGCACCCCACGGCGCGGCGAAGGATGGGCAAAGCGTTACGGCGACCAGGAGATCTCACAGTTTCGCGGGGCCGAGCTGATCGCCCAGAAGTGGGGCCTCAGCCGCGAGGACATGGAGCGCTTCTCCGTGGAAAGCCACCGGCGGGCGGTCCGTGCGATCGACGAGGGCCGGTTCGCAACGCAGATCGCCCCCATCGCCGGCGTCGACACCGACGAGGGCGCGCGCCGCGACACCTCCTTGGAAGCGATGGCGAAGTTGAAGACGCTGCGGGAAGGCGGGGCGCTCACGGCCGCGGTGTCCAGCCAGATGTCGGTCGGCGCCGGCGCGCTGCTCGTCGCCTCCGAGCATGCCGTGCGAACGCACAACCTGACACCGCTTGCCCGCGTGCACACACTGGCTGTGGTCGGCGACGACCCCATCTACATGCTCACCGGCCCGATCCCGGCGACCGCGGCCGCACTGTCCCGGTCCGGGCTGAGCATCGACGACATCGACCTGTTCGAGGTCAACGAAGCCTTCGCGTCCATCCCGATGGCATGGGCCCGCGAAACCGGGGCCTCGCTGGAGAAGACCAACGTCAACGGTGGCGCGATCGCGCTCGGGCACCCGCTGGGAGCCACCGGCGCGATCCTGGCCACGAAGCTCGTGTACGAGCTGCACCGCACCGGCGGCCGATACGGGCTGCAGACGATGTGTGAGGGCGGCGGACAGGCCAACGCCACCATCTTCGAGCACGTCTGACGCCACCCCTCGGCATCGCAGCCAAACGTAAACAGGAGCGAGGGCACCGGGCCGTCCGCCACCCACGGCAAGCGCCCCCACATGACCTGGGCAAAAGGCACCACGCCGGAGACTTGCTTATTGTGAGGGTCTCGGGATTTACTTGACTCGGCAAGCACTTCCTTGCCGCATCAAGCACAGGGTCGACCGGCTCAGCACACGACGGAGTGGACACCACTCCGTCAGGGGTCGCCGTCAGGTCCCAGGCCAGGGGGTGGAGTTATGGAGCTCCGGCATATCGAGGCGTTCATCGTCGTGGCGGAGGAGCTGAACTTCCGCCGCGCGGCGGAGCGGCTGCACATCGCCCAGCCGCCGCTGTCGCAGCAGATCAAGCGACTCGAGCGCGATGTCGGCGTGACCTTGCTGAACCGCACCACGAGGCATGTCTCGCTCACCCCGGCCGGCGAGGTGTTCTTGCAGGAGGCGCGGCGTGCGGTGCAGGGCGTGCACGCCGCGCGACGAGCTGCCACGAAGGTGGCCGCCGGGACGACCGGTGTCCTCCGGCTGGGGTTCAGCGGCCCCGCCTCCCACGAGGTGCTGATGATGATGACCAGGATGTACCGCGAACGGCGGCCCCAGGTCCGGCTGGATGTGGTGGGCCCGTTCTACGGAGGCGAGCTGATCGAGCGACTCAGCCACGGCGAGATCGACGCCAGCCTGGTCCGCCTGCCGGTCCAAGGCTCCCGGATCGCCGTCCGGGAAATCCTCCGGCACGACATGGCCGTGGCACTGCCCGCCGACCATCCCTTGGCGGACCGCCCGCACGTCGACCTGTCCGACCTGCGCGACCTGCCGGTGATCAGCTATTCCACCGATCGTGGTGTCGCGGTGCCCCACGTGGTCCAAAGCGCGTTCCTCGAGCGCGGGTTCACCCCCAACGTCGTCCAGTCGGCGCCTGACGCGCACACCATCATGTCGCTGGTCGGCGCCGGAGTCGGGATCGGCTTTGTTCCGATCGCGGCGGGCCACATCAGACTGCCGGGCGTCGTTCTGGTGCCGGTGCCCGAGATAGCGCCGCTCCCGTTGGCCCTCGCCTGGGCCGAATACGACGACAATCCGGCACTGTTGGCCCTCATCGACCTGGTCGAAAAGGTGTCCGCCTCGTTCCGGACGGGCCAGGAAGGCGCCGTGGCGTAGCGCGACCCCGGCGGCCGCGGCGTCGTCCAACGCCGCGGCCATGCCGTACGGCTCGGCCCTACATTCCCGATATTTCCGAGGGGACAGGAGTCACGCGGACAGGAAGCGTTGCCTGAGCTCGCCGATGCCCGCCACCGTGGTGACGAGTTCGTCGCCGGCCTTGAGATAGATCGGTGGCTTGCGGGCCGCGCCGACTCCGCCCGGGGTGCCGGTGAAGACGACATCGCCGGGCAGGAGCGGGAGCTTCGCCGAAAGCTCGGCGATCAGGGCGGGTACGGAGAACAGGAGATCGGACGTCGAGGCACGCTGCATTTCCGTGCCGTTGACGGCGCAGCCGATCTCGAGGTCGTCGGGATCGGGGAACTCGTCGGGAGTGACCAGCCACGGGCCCATGGGGCTGAAGCCGGGGAACGACTTGCCCAGGCTCCACTGGGGCATCTGGTTCTTCATCTGCTCGGTCCGGTCGCTCAGGTCCTGCCCGACGGTCAGCCCGGCGACATGCTCCCATGCCTTCTCCACGGGGACGTTGCGGGCCGGCCTGCCGATCACGGCGACGAGCTCGGCCTCCCAGTCCACGGTCGGCCCGGAGAGCACGACGTCGCCGACGGGTCCGGTGATCGACGTAGGGAACTTCGTGAAGACGACGGGGAATTCAGGCGCTTCCATCCCGGCTTCGGCGCTGTGCGCCCGATAGTTCACGCCGATCCCGAACACCTGGGCGGGCCGGGGCGCGGGAGACCCGAGATCTTCCATCGCGAAGGGAGCCGCGCCAGCGGTGCCGGCCGCCTGTGCCGCCCAAATAATGAACTCGTCCCACTGGCCGTACACCGACTGCGGGTCGGGGCCGAACCGCCCGTCACTGGCCTGCTGTACGTCGATCGCTCCCGCGTCGGTGAAGACCGTGAGCCTGCCGGAAAGATTGCCGATACGCATGAATTCTCCTGATCGATGGTGATGCGCAGGCCCGTCGACCGCGGCCATCACGGGCACGCCGGCCTTCGCCGGCGCCTCGCAGGTCACTGAAAGTGAGAGCGTGTGCTCACTGGGCTCGCCATACGGGTGCCCTCTTCTCGACGAACGCGCTGGTGCCTTCCTTGAAGTCCTGGCTGTTCTTGATGCGGGAGATCTCCTCCGTGTTGCGGACCCAGGCATCGGTCTCAGCCGCCACGGCGTCATCGGTCAGACCCGTCGCCAGCCGTTTCCCGGCCTGTACGGCGAGCGGTGCGTTGCCGCTGATCTTCTCGGCCAGCGCCAGCGCGGCGTCCAGCACGGCACCGTCCGGGACGACCTGGTTGACCAGCCCGAGGCCCAGCGCACGTGACGCGTCGATCGGTTCTCCGGTGGAAATCATCTCCATGGCGATCTTGGGCGGGATCTGCTGCGGGAGCCGGAAGACACCGCCTGCCGCGGCGAACAGCCCGCGGGCGACCTCAGGAAGGCCGAAGGTCGCGGACTCGCCGGCCACCGCGAGATCACTGGCCAGAACCAGTTCCATGCCGCCCGCCAGGGCGTAACCGTTCACGGCCGCGATGGTGGGTTTGCTGATGTGGTGCCGGACATAGCCGGCGAAGCCCCATTCGTCATGCCCGGGAGCCATCAGCGACTCGCCGCGGGAGACCGCCTTGAGATCCGCGCCGGCGGAGAACGCGCGTCCGCCCGCGCCGGTCAGGACCACCGCCCGGACATCGCGATCCTCCTCGGCACGGACCAGTGCGCCGCCGACGATTTCGCTGACCTCGGCGTTGACGGCGTTCATCGCACTGGGCCGGTTCAGTGTGATCACCAGGGCATGGCCGCGCCGCTCGACCAGGGCAGCGGGCTCGATCGCCTTCATCGCGCGCTCCGGGATTCGGCATGCTCAAGCCGGGCCGGACGGAACACGGGCACCATCTCGTCTTCGGGCGCGGGACCGGACGGCACGACCTCGACCTGAACGCGCAGGTCCGCGAGATCGGCATCGGGATCCACGTCGTCGAGCCGGCACCACCACCACGGCCCCTCGTCCAGCTCGACGATTCCGACGACGGTGCGTACCGCTTCGGGCCTGTCCTCTTTCCTGCTGTGCACCGTGGCCCACGACACCACCCGGCCGCCGCCACGGGCGGCCACGTATTCCCAGTCAGCCTCGTCGCCAGGTAGGGGCAAGCTCCGCGGATCGAGGTATTCGCCGGTGCTTCGACGGCGGCGGAGCAGGAAAAGGCCACCACGCGTGCCGTCGAAGAAGTCAGCCGAGGCGGTGTCCCGGGCGACCGGATCAATGGTCATGGCCGCTCCTTTCTGGTCGATGAGCTATGAGTCGAAGGAGGTGTGAGTCGAAGGAGCTGTGAGTCGAAGGAGGTGTGAGCCGATGGAGGTGTGAGCCGATGGAGGTGTGAGCCGATGGAGGTGTGAGCCGATGGAGGTGTGAGCCGATGGGGATAAAACGCCATCTTCAGAGAGCCGAGGCGCTTCCGAGCACCAGGGTGCTGTGGTGGTCGAGGTAGCCGCCGTTCCCCGAGACGAGCACCACGTCATGACGGCGCGCCTGGCGTTCGCCGCCCTGGCCACGCGCCTGGATGACCCCCTCGGCAAGCGGGGTCATGCCCCACATGTAGTAGGAGGAGAGCTGGCCGCCGCCGGTGTTCAGCGGTAGCGATCCCCCCGGCCCGAGCACCCCTGGCTCCGACACGAACGCGCCGCCCTCACCCTTGCCGCAGAACCCGTAGTCCTCCAGGGTGAGCAGCACGGTGAACGTGTAGCAGTCGTACAGTTCCAGCACGTCGACGTCGTCGACGCCGACGCCGGCCATCTTCAGAGCGGCCGGACCCGACCTCGCGGCTCCACTCACCAAGCCGAAGTCGTCGTCACGACGCATTCGTTTTCCGGGATGAGCTTGCGCCCAGCCCATCACCGACACCGGAGGCTGGGCCAGCGACGCGGCTCGATCGGCGGTGGTCACGATCACCGCGACGCCACCGTTGGAGACAAGGCAACAGTCGAGCAGGTGGAACGGTTCGACGACGAACCGGGACTCCTGGTGGTCGGCAAGGGTGATCGGGTCGCGTAACTGGGCCAGTGGGTTCATTCCGGCCCACGCTCGCTGTGCGACGGCCACGGCGCCGAGTTGCTCACTTGTCGTGCCGAAAGCCCGCATGTGGCGGCGTGCGGCCAGCGCGTAGAACGTGTTGGGGCCGGCGAACCCGCTGGCGTCGAGCAACCCCGACCAGCCGCGTGGCGCGGCCCGTCCCGCGTACGCGGAACCGCTACCGCGCCCGGGCTGCAACGGAGCGTCGGCGAAGACACACGCCACGGTGTCGGCCATGCCGGATTCCACGGCCATGGCCGCGTACTGGACCATCGCACCCGCTGTGGAGCCGAATGCCTGCATCTGGGTGAGCAGTCGCAGGTCGTGCAGACCGAGATCGACCTGCAGGCTGAGGTCCACCGACCGGGTCACGCCCGCGGACACCAGCAGACCGTCGATGTCGGAGAGCCTGATACCGGCGTCCTCAGCCGCCCGCCTCACCGCTTCGGCCGCGAACCGCTGCGAGGTCGGCCCGTAGACCTTGCCCATCTCGGTCAACCCCAGGCCGACGATCGCGGCACGGCGGTGCGCGGGCCTGTCACCCCTGGCGCTCATAGGCGACCTCACTCCGGTTTCTCAGCGGCTGCCCTCGGTATCCCGATGCGCGGACGAGGGTTGGAAAATGCGGCCATGGGAGCCGCCGGGCGTGCAAAAAAAGGCTTTCGGCGCGTGGCGGTTCCATGTGGTCCGACCTGAACGTCATGCTAAATGCGGCGGTTGACGGGCGCATCTGTTCTGGACGGCGATCGGGGTGGGACCGAGCGCCACAATGAGAGAAACGATCTATATTTGTGCTGGTCAGGGCCTACTAGGTCGTGCGAAGTAATCGAATGTGTCTAACTTGGTGTTAGTCGAGAAGTTCCTGGGTGTTCTAATCTGCAAGCCGTAAGAGGTCGCCATTTCGGCGTTCCGGTAAGACATTCTCAGGGCCACAGGAAAAAGGCTGCGCCGCTCCCGGTCCGGGGAGGTCACGCCGTTGTCGCCGGAGCGGGTTTCGCGGGCCTCTGTCAGCTCGACGAGCCCCAGCGAGCTGGAGACCGGCCGATGCCGTGCCACAACCCTTCCGTCGAATGAGGACTGACATGCGACCGATTCCCTATGCTCCGCGCTCGCCGTTGACGACCATCGGCAACGGCCGCAACGTCAACTGGCTGCTGGAGACACGGGCGGCGAACCGGGCGACCCACCCGTTCCTCGTCTGGGAGCCGTTCGCCGACACCGGGCGCACCTGGACCTATGCCGAGTTCGCCCACGACGTCGCGGCGATCGCCGAAGGGCTGCGCCGCCGTGGCGTCCGTGCGGGCGACATGGTGCTCATCCATTTGGAGAACTGCCCGGAATACGTCCTCACCTGGTTCGCGTGCTCCAGGATCGGCGCGGTCGCGGTCTGTACGAACACCCGATCGTCGCAGGATGAGCTGAGCTACTTCGGCAGTCACTCAGGCGCTTCCGTCGTGGTCACTCAGCCGAGTCTGGCATCGGTCGTGACGAACGCCATCCCCGACGCCAAGGCGGTGTTCGTCACCGACCACAACGCCGGTGACCCGGTGGCGTCCGCCGACCTGCCCGGCCGTACCGACCGGTTCGCGGCGCTGCTGGACAACGAGCCCGGCCCGGCCCACCAAGGTGGCGCCCTGGACCCGACTCTGATTCTCTACACCTCGGGCACCACAGGCCGGCCGAAAGCGGTCACGTGGACCCATGCCAACACCATGTGGGCGGCCAAGGTCAACGGGTCGCACTCACGTCTGGGGCCCGCCGATGTCACCCAGGTCTACCTCCCGCTGTTCCACACCAACGCGCAGTCCTACTCGATCCTGCCCACCCTGTGGGCCGGTGGGACGGCGGTTCTCCAGCCACGCTTCTCCGCCTCGCGCTTCTGGGACGTCGCGCACACGCACAACTCCACGTTCGCCTCCCAGATCTACTTCGCGCTGCGCGCCTTGGCCAACCGCGACGTCCCCGAACGGCACACCTTCACCCGCTGGTTCACCGGCATGTCCGGGCATCCCGCGGAGAAGCTCTTCAAGGTCCCGATCATCGGGTGGTACGGCATGACCGAGACCGTCGCGGCCCCGATCGCCGGCGATCTGCTCGTACCGAACAGGGCCGGCACGATCGGCCGTGCGGCGACCCAGTACGAGATCGCCGTACTCGACCCTGACGGCAAGCCGGTCGGCGTCGGCGAGACCGGAGACCTCCGGGTGCGCGGCATCCCCGGGGTGTCCCTCTTCGGCGGTTACCTGCATGACGAAGCCGCCACCGCCGCAGCCTTCGACGAGCACGGCTGGTTCATCACCGGCGACCGGCTGACCGTGCACGAGGACGGCTCAGTGACCTACGCCGACCGCAGCAAGGACATGCTGCGGGTAGGCGGGGAGAACGTCGCGGCGTCCGAAATAGAAAGGGTCGTCCTCGGCGTCGCCGGTGTGGCGGAGGCGGTGGTCGTGGGAGCGCCCGACCCGATGCTGGACGAGGTGCCGGTCGCCTTCGTCGTGCCCCGGCCCGGGGGGACCGGCGGCGACCTGGCGGAGGCCGTTCTGGCCGCGTGCCGCCGGGACCTGGCCGACTTCAAGGTCCCTCGCGAGGTCAGGGTCGTGGACGACCTGCCGCGTTCGACCCTGGAGAAGGTCGCCAAGAACGAACTGCGCGTGTTGCTGCGATCCGAGGCGCGGCCGCTCCGGAGTTGAGCCTCGCGATGGTGCAGGGGCATCGCGGTCGGCGGCGTCGCGTCACATCGGAGGGTGGCCACCGACCCGATCGATCCGGCGGTGGAGACCGCCGAACAGGTGCGCGACCGGGTCCTGGCCGCCGCCCGCCACATCCCGGTCGAGCAGTTGGGCACCTGCGACGACTGTGGCTTCTCCCCGTTCGCCGACGACACGTCGACCTCCCGCGAGACCGCGTTTGCCAAGATCGCCGCGCGGGTCCGGGGCACCGAGCTCGCCGCGAAGGCCCTGGCATAGGCGCTGCGGCGCCCAGACCCGGAAACGGACGCCTGAGGTGCCGGCCGCCGTGAACCCCTGGAGCGGCCGCCCGCCCGTGACTGACCGGTGCCCGGCCGGGGAAGCGGGCGGGCGAGCCGTACGGATGTCAGGCGGGGGGCTTGGCGGTGGCGGGGACGGTGGAGAGCTCGACGGTGCAGAAGGCGCAGCGGCGGGCCTCGACGGGGATGTCACTGAGGCACTCGGGGCACTGCTTCTCCGTCGCCTCCTTCTTGGAGTCGAAGAGGCTGAGGAAGCGGGTCATCGGCAGGACGACCAGCCAGTACACAACGGCCGCCACGATGAGGAAACTCAGCACGTGGTTGATGAAATCGCCGTACTTGAACTGCGCGCCGTTCACCGTGAAGACGTACGAGGAGAAGTCCGGCTTCTTGCCGCCGGTGATCGCGCCGATCAGAGGGGTGATGAGGTCGGCCACGAGGGCCTGGATGAGACCGCTGAAGGTCGCCCCGACGACGACCGCGACGGCGAGTTCCACAAGGTTGCCGCGCATGATGAACTTCTTGAATCCGCTCATGGGGCAACGCCCTATCCCGGAACCCCATAGGTATGCAAGGGCTTGACGCGGGAAGGGCCGGAGCCTACGGTTCCCTCCAAGGTAAGGAAACCTTACTAAATTATGGGGTCTCCGTTGTCGCGACGTCTTACCGCCGCCCTCGCCTCGGCTGCGCTGCTCACTCTTTCGGCCACCCTGCCGGCGGCCGCCCAGAGCTCTTCCACGCCCACACGCCACTCGGCGCCGGCGCCCAAGCTCGTCCCCGTGCCCGTGTCCCTGCATGTGACGAGCGGGACGTACCAGATCACGGCCAAGACGAAGATCGTCGTGCCGTCCGGAACCGGCCTGCGCGCCGCCTCCTATCTCGCGGGCCTGCTGCGCAGGTCGACCGGGTTCCCGCTGCCGATCGCCCGGGAGGGGGCCGGCATCGTCCTCGACGCGAGCGGCGGGGTGGGCCAGGGAGACGAGGGATATCGCCTGTCGGTCACGAGTGACGGTGTCCTGATAAATGCGGACACGGGGGAGGGGCTCTTCCGCGGCGTCCAGACGCTCCGCCAGCTCCTTCCGGCCAAGGTCGAGAGCCACGCCAAGCAGGCGGGGCCGTGGAAGGTCTCCGGAGTGGAGATCGAGGACTATCCCCGCTTCGCCTACCGCGGCGCGATGCTCGACGTCGCCCGCCACTTCTTCAGCGTCAAGCAGGTCAAGCGGTACATCGACCTCGCCGCGGCCTACAAGGTCAACGCCTTCCATCTGCACCTCAGCGACGACCAGGGCTGGCGGATCGCCATCAAGAGCTGGCCCCGGCTGGCGAAGTTCGGCGGAAGGACGGCCGTCGACGGGGACCCCGGCGGCTACTACACACAGGCCGACTACCGAGAAATCGTGAAGTACGCGCAGAAGCGGTTCATCACGGTCATCCCCGAGATTGACACTCCGAGCCACACCAACGCGGCTCTCGCGTCGTACGCCAAGCTCAACTGCGACGGCAAGGCGCCCAAGCCGTACACCGGGACGGACGTGGGCTTCAGCTCGCTATGCACCGGTAAGGACATCACCTACGAGTTCCTCGACGACGTCATCCGGGAGCTGGCCAAGCTGACCCCCGGGCCGTACATCCACATCGGCGGCGACGAGGCGCACAGCACCAAGCAGAAGGACTACACCAAGTTCATCGGCAAGGTGCAGAAGATCGTCCACAAGTACGGCAAGAGCATGATGGGCTGGGAGGAGATCGCGGGGGCGAAGATCAGCCAGGACTCGGTCGCCGCGCACTGGAACCCCGTCACGGGCACCCAGGAGGGCACCGAGCTCGCCCGGAACGCCGCCAAGAACGGCGTCAAGCTCATCATGGCCCCGGCGGACCACGCCTACCTCGACATGAAGTACACCCACAAAACTCCGCTCGGGCAGGACTGGGCCGCGATCGTGGAGGCGCGCCGGGCGTACGACTGGGACCCCGCCAAGCTCATCACCGGCGTGGGGGAGGGCGACGTCCTCGGCGTCGAGGCGCCCATCTGGACCGAGACCATGAAGACGCTCTCTGAGCTGGAGTACATGGCCTATCCGCGGCTGCCCGGCATCGCCGAGATCGGCTGGTCGCCCGCGTCCAGCCACTCGTGGAGCGGTTACCGGTCGCGGATCGCCGCCCAGGGGCCGCGGTGGGTCGCCGGCTCGGTCAGCTTCTACCGTTCGCCGCAGATTCCGTTCTGACCGGCGCCGAGTCCCGGTACGGCCGAGCCGTACCGGGATGTTGGCATTTGTTGACGATTCATGTCAGTGAAACAAATTGGGCCTTGACTGTGAACGGCCGGTGCTGGTCCCATTAGCGACAAGTTAGGAAGCTTTCCTAACTTGTGTCCTGTCACGACCAGTCGACCGGCGCCTATCGGGGGCGTTGCGGGCGTACGGCTCGGCGGAGAGGGCCGTTAGAGGTGTTTCCGCGTAGTTTCCGTCGACCTCTGATTCTTGTAGCCTCGCTGGCAACCGTCGCCAGCGCGCAACTCGTCACTTCAGCGCCCGCTTCAGCGGCGACTCGGTATGAGGCGGAGAACGCCACGATCTCCCAGGGAGTCGTGGAGTCCAACCACCTGAACTTCTCCGGAACCGGTTTCGTCAACGGCGACAACATCGCCGGCAGCTACACCGAGTTCTCCTTCAACGCGGCCAGCGCCGGCACGGCGACGCTGGTCATCAGGTATGCCAACGGCACAACGAGTGACCGGCCCGCCGATGTGGCGGTGAACGGCACTGTGGTGTCGGCCAACCGGTCCTTCCCGGTGACCACGAACTGGGACACCTGGGCCAACTCGACCATCACCGCTCCGGTGAACGCCGGAACCAACACGCTCCGGCTGACCGCCACGACCGCGGGCGGCAACCCGAACCTCGACTACCTGGACGCCACGGTGGTCGCGTCACCGCCGCCGTCCACGGTCTACCAGGCCGAGGACGCCACGCTGTCCCAGGCGGGCGTGTTCACCAACCACCTGGGTTACACCGGGACCGGGTTCGTGGACTACGTCAACACGACCGGCAGCTACGTGGAGTTCAACGTCAACGCCGCCGCGGCCGGCCCGGCGTCGCTGACGCTGCGGTATGCCAACGGCACCACGATCGACCGGCCCCTGGCCTTCACGGTGAACGGCACGGCGGCGACCACCAGGTCCTACCCCGCCACGGCGAACTGGGACACCTGGGTCGACGACACCTTCACGCTGAACCTGAACGCGGGCGCCAACGCCATCCGGGCCACGGCCACCACCGCCAACGGTGGTCCCAACCTGGACAAGCTGACCGTGTCGGCCTCCTCGGGCGGTGACACGCAGGCCCCGACCACGCCGGGCACCCCGTCGTGCACCAACATCGGGACCAACGGCCTGACCCTGAACTGGGGGGCCTCGAGCGACAACGTGGGCGTCGTCGCGTACGACATCTACAACGACGGCAACAAGCTGGCCGAGGCGCCGGGCAGCCAGACCTCGACCAACCTCACGGGCCTCACGCCGAACACGACGTACAACCTGTCGGTGTTCGGACGGGACGCGGCGGGCAACGTGTCGATCGGCAGCGCGAAGGTGCCCTGCACGACCCTGGCGAGCTCGGACACGCAGGCGCCCACCACGCCCTCCGGCCTGACCAGCTCGAACGTCACCGCCAACAGCGTGAACCTGGCCTGGACCGGCTCGACCGACAACGTCGGCGTCACGTCCTACGAGGTGCGCAGCGGCACGTCGGTCTACGCGACGGTGACCGGCACCCCGCCGGCCACCTCGACCACGGTCACCAACCTCGCCTGCAACAGCCCGTACACGCTGGCCGTCGTCGCCCTCGACGCGGCGGGCAACGAGTCCGCGGCGAGCAACTCGGTGAGCTTCACGACGCAGACCTGCGGCGCCACTGACGGCGGCGTGCCGTCCAGCATCTCCACGATCTCGTCCGGCTGGACCATCCCGTGGGGCCTCTACTGGATGCCCGACGGGCAGTCGGCTCTCGCGACCGAGCGGGACGACAAGGTGACCGCCGGCCAGTTCAAGGTCTTCAAGGTCAGCCTCGCCGGGGCGCGGACCCAGGTCGGCACCGTCCCGAACGTGGTGACGACCGGCGGCGAGGGCGGCCTCCTGGGCGTGGCCGTCGACCCGAACTGGGCGACCAACCACTACGTGTACTTCTTCCACACGGCCTCCGAGGGCAACCGGATCGTCCGGATGACCTACAACGGCACGTCGCTGAGCGGGTACACGATCCTGGTCCAGGGCATCGCGAAGAACAAGTACCACAACGGCGGACGCCTGGCCTTCGGCCCCGACGGCTACCTCTACGCCTCCACGGGTGACGCGCAGACGTCCAGCCTCGCGCAGGACAAGAGCTCGCTGAACGGCAAGATCCTGCGGATGAAGACCGACGGCACGCCCGCCCCGGGCAACCCGTTCGGCACCCTGGTCTACAGCTACGGCCACCGCAACCCGCAGGGCCTGGCCTTCGACCGCAACGGCCGCCTCTGGGAGGCCGAGTTCGGCAACAGCGCCTACGACGAGCTCAACCTGATCAAGCCGGGCGCCAACTACGGCTGGCCGACCTGTGAGGGCACCTGCAGCGTCGCCGGCATGACCAACCCGAAGAAGACCTGGACCGTCGACCAGGCGTCTCCGAGCGGTATCGCCATCGTCCGCAACGTCATCTACATGGCGGCCCTCCGGGGCGAGCGGCTCTGGCGCATCCCGATCAGCGGCGACACCGAGAGCGTCGGCACCGCGACCGCGTACTACGTCGGCACGTACGGCCGGCTGCGGACCGTGGTCAAGGTTCCCGGCGTCGACCAGCTCTGGCTGACCACCACCAACAGTGACAACAACGGTGGGGCGGCCAACGGATCGGACAAGATCTTCAAGATCACCATCACCTGATCGGAAGTTCTCCGGCGGCCGCGTCCCGCGCGGCCGCCGGCCTTTCTTGCGTATAACAGGCCGCGCCGCAAGGCATGGCGGAAAGGCAGACCGAGGTGCGCCGCACCATCACCACAGTCCTGGCCGGGAGTGTCCTGGCCGCCCTCGTCCAGTTAGTCGTCTCAGGGCCCGCTTCGGCGGCGACCCGTTATGAGGCGGAGAACGCCACGATCTCTCAGGGGGTCGTGGAGTCCAACCACCTCAACTTCTCCGGCACCGGGTTCGTGAACGGTGACAACATCGCCGGGAGCTACACCCAGTTCACGTTCAACGCGGCGAGCGCGGGGACGGCGACGCTGGTCATCAGGTATGCCAATGGCACGACGAGTGACCGGCCCGCCGATGTGGCGGTGAACGGCACTGTGGTGTCGGCGAACCGGTCGTTCCCGGTGACCGCGAACTGGGACACCTGGGCGAACTCGACCATCACCGCTCCGGTGAACGCCGGGTCCAACACGCTGCGGCTGACCGCGACGACCGCGGGTGGTAACCCGAACCTGGACTACGTGGACGTGGATGTCGTCGCGGCGCCGCCGCCGGGGACGGTGTATCAGGCTGAGGACGCGACGTTGTCGCAGGCGGGGGTGTTCAACAACCACCTGGGCTACACCGGGACCGGGTTTGTCGACTACGTCAACACCACGGGCGGCTACGTGGAGTTCAACGTGAACGCCGCCGCTGCTGGTCCGGCGTCGGTTGTTGTGCGGTACGCCAACGGGACGACGACGAACCGGCCGCTGGAGTACGCGGTGAACGGTTCGACGGTGGCGACGCGTAACTACAACGCGACGGCGAACTGGGACACCTGGGCGGATGACACGTTCACGGTGAACCTGGCCGCGGGTGCGAACACGATCCGGGCGACGGCGACGACGGTCAACGGCGGCCCGAACCTGGACAAGATCTCCGTCTCCGGTTCGACCGGTGGTGGTGGTGACACGCAGGCTCCGTCGGTTCCGTCGGGTCTGGCGGTCGGCTCGACCACGTCGAGCAGCATCAGCCTGTCGTGGAGCGCGTCGACCGACAACGTCGGCGTGACGGGTTACAAGGTTTACGAGGGCAGCACGGTTGTGGCGAGCCCGTCGGGGACCTCGGCGACGATCTCGGGTCTGGCCGCTTCCAGCTCGCACACCTACACGGTGAGCGCGGTGGACGCCGCGGGTAACGAGTCGGCCAAGAGCGCCTCCGTCACCGGCACGACCACGGGCGGTTCGACCGGCCCGTCCTTCGCCGTCGCTCCGTACGAGTACCTCGGCTGGGGCAACCCGCAGTCGCCCACCAGCGTGATGACGGCGACCGGCATCAAGTGGTTCACCCTCGCCTTCATGCTCTCCGACGGCACCTGCAACCCGGCCTGGGACGGCTCCCGCCCGCTCACCGGCGGCTCGGACCAGTCCGCGATCAACTCCATCCGCAACGCGGGCGGCGACATCGTCATCTCCTTCGGTGGTTGGAGCGGCAACAAGCTCGGTGAGCACTGCTCCAGCGCGTCGGCGCTCGCCGGTGCGTACCAGAAGGTGATCAACGCGTACAACCTCAAGGTCATCGACATCGACATCGAGGCCACCGAGTTCACCACCGCTACCGTCCGGCAGCGCGTGATCGACGCCCTCAAGATCGTCAAGACCAACAACCCCGGCATCAAGACCGTCATCACGATGGGCACCACGCCGAGCGGTCCCGACGCCGACGGCACGGACCTCATCAACCGGGGCGCCGCGGCCGGCTTCCAGAACGACGTCTGGACGATCATGCCGTTCGACTTCAACGGCCACACCGGCACCATGGGCCAGGCCACGGTCAGCGCCATGGAGGGCCTCAAGGCCAAGGTCAAGGCCGCGTACGGCTACAGCGACTCGGTCGCCTACAACCACATCGGCCTCTCCTCCATGAACGGCAAGACCGACGAGGCCGACGAGACCGTCACCACGACGGACTTCCAGACCATGCTGTCCTACGCGCAGCAGCACCACATCGGCCGCCTGACCTTCTGGTCGATCAACCGCGACCGGCAGTGCGCCGCGGGTTCCGACGCCGACGCCTGCAGCGGCGTCTCGCAGTCGGCATACGCCTTCACCAAGATCTTCGTCCAGTACACCGGGTGATTGACATGCGAATGAAATCCCTAATCGTCGCCGCCGGGCTGCTGTTGCCCCTCGCCGCGGCGCATCCGGCGGCGGCCGCCGCCACTCGCTACGAGGCGGAGAACGCCACGATCTCTCAGGGGGTCGTGGAGTCCAACCACCTCAACTTCTCGGGCACCGGTTTCGTGAACGGTGACAACATCGCGGGAAGCTACACCGAGTTCTCGTTCAACGCGGCGAGCGCGGGGACGGCGACGCTGGTCATCAGGTATGCCAACGGCACGACGAGTGACCGGCCCGCCGATGTGGCGGTGAACGGCACTGTGGTGTCGGCGAACCGGTCGTTCCCGGTGACCGCGAACTGGGACACCTGGGCGAACTCGACCATCACCGCTCCGGTGAACGCCGGGTCCAACACGCTGCGGCTGACCGCGACGACCGCGGGTGGTAACCCGAACCTGGACTACGTCGACGTGGATGTCGTCGCGGCGCCGCCGCCGGGGACGGTGTATCAGGCTGAGGACGCGACGTTGTCGCAGGCGGGGGTGTTCAACAACCACCTGAACTTCACCGGGACCGGGTTCGTGGACTATGTCAACGTCACCGGTGGCTACGTGGAGTTCAACGTCAATGCCGCCGCTGCTGGTCCGGCGTCGGTTGTTGTGCGGTACGCCAACGGGACGACGACGAACCGGCCGCTGGAGTACGCGGTGAACGGTTCGACGGTGGCGACGCGTAACTACAACGCGACGGCGAACTGGGACACCTGGGCGGATGACACGTTCACGGTGAACCTGGCCGCGGGTGCGAACACGATCCGGGCGACGGCGACGACGGTCAACGGCGGCCCGAACCTGGACAAGATCTCCGTCTCCGGTTCGACCGGTGGTGGTGGTGACACGCAGGCTCCGTCGGTTCCGTCGGGTCTCGCGGTGAGCTCGACCACGTCGAGCAGCATCAGCCTGTCGTGGAGCGCGTCGACCGACAACGTCGGCGTGACGGGTTACAAGGTTTACGAGGGCAGCACGGTTGTGGCGAGCCCGTCGGGGACCTCGGCGACGATCTCGGGTCTGGCCGCTTCCAGCTCGCACACCTACACGGTGAGCGCGGTGGACGCCGCGGGTAACGAGTCGGCCAAGAGCGCCTCCGTCACCGGCACCACCACGAGCGGCGGCGACACCCAGGCTCCGTCGGTCCCGACCGGCCTCGCGGTGGGCACCACGACGTCCAGCAGCATCAGCCTGTCGTGGAGCGCGTCGACCGACAACGTCGGGGTGACGGGTTACAAGGTGTACGAGGGCAGCACGGTCGTGGCGAGCCCGTCGGGGACTTCGGCGACGATTTCGGGTCTGGCCGCTTCCAGCTCGCACACCTACACGGTGAGCGCGGTGGACGCCGCCGGCAACGAGTCGGCCAAGAGCGCCTCCGTCACCGGCACCACCAAGGCGGCCAGCGGCGGCCCGAACGTGCCGTTCGGCAGCCACCTGTTCCCGTACGCCGCGGGCACGATCCTCCCGACCGGCTCCCAGGCCACGCTCGACCAGAAGGTGATCGACTACTACAACAAGTGGAAGGCCGCCTTCCTCAAGCAGAACTGTGGCAACGGCTGGTACGAGGTCATCTCGCCCGACGCCGACCACCCGTACGTCGCCGAGGGCCAGGGCTACGGCATGGTCATCCTCGCCACGATGGCCGGGGCCGACCCGAACGCCAAGACCGCGTTCGACGGCATGGTCAAGTTCATGCTCGCCCACCCGTCGGTGCACAACGCGAACCTCCTTGCCGCCGAGCAGGACACCTCCTGCAAGAGCGTCAACGGCTCGGACTCCGCGACCGACGGTGACCTCGACGTGGCCTACGGCCTGCTGCTGGCCGACAAGCAGTGGGGCAGCGCCGGGACCTACAACTACAAGGACCTGGCCGTCAAGCACATCAACGCCATCAAGGCGAGCGAGGTCAACTCGACCACGCACCTGATGCTGCTCGGTGACTGGAGCGACTCCAGCGACTCCACCCACTACATCACCCGCTCGTCGGACTGGCTGATCGACCACTTCCGGGCGTTCAAGAAGGCCACCGGCGACACCGCGTGGGACACGATCAGGACGGCCCACCAGAACCTGATCACGTCGCAGCAGGCGAACTACGCCCCGAGCACGGGTCTCCTGGCGGACTTCATCGTCAACACCAACACCACGCCCAAGCCCGCTCCGGGCCAGGTGCTGGAGGACCCGAACGACGGCAAGTACTTCTGGAACGCCTGCCGTGACCCGTGGCGAATCGGCGCGGACGCCGTCACCAGCGGCGACAGCGCCTCGCTCGCCTCGGCGCGCAAGCTGAACACCTGGATCAAGAGCAAGACCGGCGGCAACCCGAGCAACGTCGCTACCGGTTACTCGCTCTCCGGCACCGCGATCAGCAGCGGCAGCGAGCCGGCGTTCTTCGCGCCGTTCGCGGTCGCCGCGATGACGGACTCCGGCAGCCAGGCGTGGCTGGACGCGATCTGGAACAAGATGCTCAACACGTCGTTCACCTCGACCGACTACTACTCCACCAGCATCCAGCTGCAGGTGATGATCGTCGCCAGCGGCAACTACTGGGTGCCCTGACCCGCATCCGGCCGGACCGTCCCCTGGGCGGTCCGGCCCCCTCCCCGCCCACGCGGGGGTCGTTAGGCCGTTAGCCGAAGAGCCGTGGTCTGTCCGCAGACCACGGCTCTTTATTTCCTCGCGGCCCCCCTTCCGCCGTGATCATGCACAGGTTCCCGAGCAGCGCGCTGTCATGCGCCTCCGTAAGCGGTGATCATGCACAGGTTCCCGAGCGGTGCGATGCCATGCGCCTCCGTAAGCGGTGATCATGCACGGGTTCCTACGTCCGGCCGCTGCCTGTACGGACGGCCTTCGTGATCTGGCAGCGGGGAGACCAGTGCGTGATCAGGGTTGGCGTCTTCCCAGCCGAGCGGAGGTGGCCGGGAAAGTGCGCATGATCACCAACCGGGTGGGGGGACGTGGCGGGCCGGTACGAGGAACCTGCGCATGATCACGGGCGTGAGGGGGGGGTGGCTCCGGCGGTAGGGTCACGGCGTAAGGGATCACGGGACAGGCTGCCGGCGCATGTGTGACCGGCCCGGCCTGGTTCCCGCCCCGACCGCGGCGCCAGCCCACTGCATGCCGTGGCGGTCCTCACGGCCGCAGCGGCGCGTCCTTCCGTCGTAATCCGAAAGGCTCCCCAGTATGACCACCTCCCGCCGGATCGTCCCGCACGGTGTCACGGGCACCCTGACGAGCGCGTTGCCGGGCGTGCTCGCGACGGCCCTGCTCACCGGACTGCTGGCCGGCTGCACAGGGCCGGCCCAGAACGACGCGGGCGCCTCCGCCGCTCCGGCGGCATCCTCTCCAGCGGGGATCTCGACCGAGTCCCCCACGACGACGGCCGCGCCGACTGACACGCCGACTGACACGCCGACTGACACGCCGACTGACACGCCGACCCAGACACCGGCTGAGACACCCGCCGGGACTTCGGCCACGACATCCGCCGCGGCGCCGGGCTTCAACGACGCCGACGTCATGTTCGCGCGGATGATGATCCCGCATCACCTGCAGGCCATCGACATGGCGACCCTTGCCCAGACCCGGGCGGGGGACCAGTGGGTCAGGGACATGGCGGACAAGATCCTTGAGGCCCAGGACCCGGAGATCCGCACCCTCAAGGGCTGGCTCGACAAGTGGCGCGCCGAGCCGCTGCCGCGCGACCACCGTATGCCGGGCATGCAGACCGCGGCCGACATCGCCAAGCTGGCCAAGGCCAAGGGCTCGGCGTTCGACCGGCTGTTCGTCACGATGATGATCGAGCACCACGGCGGCGCCGTCCAGATCGCCGAGGTGGAGCAGGCCAAGGGCGCCGATCCGGACGCCAAGGCCATGGCCGGGTCGATGGCCGCCACCCAGCGGGCCGAGCTCAAGGAGATGAAGAAATACCTGCCCAAGCTCAAGTGACCCGCCCGGGCCGGGGCGTTCAGGTCTCGTAGGTGTCGAGCCTGGGCGGGAGGGCGTTCCAGGTGCAGAACGCCGAGGACTCGTGAGTGCCCTGGAGGAAGGTCACGCGGAGCCAGCCCACGTTCTCCCACACTTTGAGCTCGTAGCCGTCGTTGGGCGTCGCGGTCACGACCCGGCAGTCCTTGTCCGTGACCGCGATCGTCGCCCTGCCGCCCTTGAGCGTGAACGTGTGCAGGCTCTCACCCGTCGGGCTCGGCGTGGGGCGGCTCTGGCCCGTCGGCTGGGCCGTGGGCCTGACCGTCGGCCTGGCGGACGCCTTGGTGGTGGACCCGGCCGTCGATCTTGGCCGGGAGGAGGGCGACGCCGGCGAGGACGGCGAATGGCGGGCCGGTGAGACGCGGACAAGCGTCCTGGGCCAGGGGGAGGCCTTCGTGGTCGGAGACGTATGCCGGCGCGGCGCAGGACTCAGCGGCGCAGGACTCATCAGCGGCACGGCGGCGGTCACCGTGGGAGCGACCGCGCCGGCGACGGCTACCACGGGAGCGAGGGGAGCTTCATCCAGAACCGTGCTGCGCAGCACGTCACGCACGCCGAGCCAGGACACGCCGACGGCGAGCGCGGTCGCACCGCACCAAGCAAGCGTATAGCCGACGCACCGTCTCATCGGCTGATCACTCTATCGGCAGCGGGCCCGCTCCGTACCCATAAGTAGCCACTCGTCCGCTCTCCGCAGGAGCGGTTCTCGAGAACATGAAGGATATTTCGCGATACGGCGTGATAAGGGGGGACGCGGTGCGCTATGGGCGTGTACTTTCTGGCCCATGGCGACCGTTCTGCTGGTGGAGGACGACGAGTTCGTCCGCTCCGCGATCATCCGCGACCTGAGGGGCCGGAGCCATGCCGTGCGCAGCGCGGGGCGGGCCCTGGACGCCCTGCGCGAGATCGCCCACTCCGCGCCCGACGTGGTCATCCTCGACCTCGGGCTGCCGGACCTGGACGGGGCCGAAGCGCTCAAGATGCTCCGGGCCATCTCCGACGTCCCCGTCATCGTCGCGACCGCCCGTGACGACGAGGCCGAAATCGTCAGGCTGCTGCGGGACGGCGCCGACGACTACATCGTCAAGCCCTTCTCCGGCGACCACCTGAACGCGCGGCTGGAGGCGGTGCTGCGGCGAGCCCGGTACGGCGCCCCGTCGAAGGTCGTCCGCGTGGGCGGCATCTCCATCGACTCCGAGCGCCGGGAGGCCCTTCTGGACGGCGCGCCGCTCGACCTCACGCGCCGTGAGTTCGACCTGCTCGCGTACCTGTGCGCGCGGCCGGGCCACGTCGTCTCCCGCAAGGAACTGCTGACCGAGGTCTGGCGGCAGTCCTACGGCGACGACCAGACGATCGACGTGCACCTTTCCTGGCTGCGCCGCAAGCTCGGCGAGAGCGCCTCCCAACCGCGCTACCTGCACACGGTCCGAGGAGTCGGCGTCCGGCTCAGCCCTCCCCCACCGCGGCCGTGAGCGCCCTCGCCGCCCTCCCCGCCGCCAGGTCGGCTCCCAGCTCCGGCGTGACCGTCCTCCACCTCACCGGCGCGGCACACCGCGTCCCCGTACGCACGCCGGCGGGCAGTACGGCATGGCCGGGTCGTGTGGCGCAGCCGGCCGGCACGGCCAGGCGCCGGGGACGGGGGCGGGTGTGAGGCGGCGTCTGGCCCTCGTCGCGGTGGCGGTGACGGCGATGGTGGCGCTGGCCTTTCTGATCCCGCTGGCGGTGGCGGTCAAGGAGATCGCCGAGAGCCGCGCCCTCGCCGACGCCGAGCGGCAGGCCACCACGATCGTCCCCGCGCTGGTCGTCACCGACGATGCCAAGGCGCTGGAAAGGGCGCTGGCGAGCACGCCGGTGGGGGCCGAGCGGCTCGCCGTACACCTTCCCGACGGCACGGTCGTCGGCTCGTCGCGGGCCCCGGTCGCCGACATCGCGCGGGCGGACAAGAGAGCCAAGACCGTTCGCCTCGGCGGGGGATACGTGCTCCTCAAGCCGGTCGCCCTCGCAGGAGGCCGGCGGGCGGTGATCGAGGTGTACGCGCCGGAGGCGGACGTCACAAAGGGCGTCGCCACCTCGTGGGCCGTGCTGACCGTTGTCGCGGTCGTCCTCGTCGCGGGCTCGGTGGCGGTCGCCGACAGGCTGGGGGCGCGCGTGGTCCGGGCGGCCCGCCGTCTCGGTGACGCGGCGGCCTCCCTCGGATCGGGCGACCTGTCCGTCCGGATCGTGCCGGACGGGCCGCCGGAGCTGGTCGCGGCCGGGCAGGCGTTCAACGCCATGGCCGATCAGGTGGCGGGGCTGCTCGCGGCCGAGCGTGAGCTGGCGGCCGACCTCTCCCACCGGCTGCGTACGCCGCTGACCGCGCTGCGCCTCAACGTGGGCGGCACCGGTCCCGAGGCGGAGCAGAGCAGGCTCGCCATCGACCGGCTCGAACGGGCGGTGGACGAGATCATCGAGGCTGCCCGCAGGCCGTCCCGTCCGGTGGCGAGCGGCTGCGACGCGGCGGAGGTGCTCCGGGAGCGGCTCGCTTTCTGGTCGGCGCTCGCGGAGGACCAGGAGCGCCCCTGGCAGCTCGTCGGGGCGGACGTGCCCACCAGGGTGCCGGTGGCGGCCGCGGATCTCGGCGCCGCCGTCGACGTGGTGCTCGGGAACGTCTTCCGGCACACGCCGCAGCGGGCCGAGTTCCGGGTCACTCTGCATCAAGGAGTGGGGATGGTGGGCATCCTGATCGCGGACGCCGGTCCGGGCATCGCCGACCCCGAGGACGCCCTGCGGCGGGGCCACAGCGGCGCGGGGTCCACCGGCCTGGGGCTCGACATCGCCCGCCGTCTGGCGGAGTCCACGGGCGGCAACGTCCGGATTGAGCCGTCGGCGCTCGGCGGCACGGGTGTGCATCTGTGGCTCCGGACCGACGGCCGCCCGGCGGCACGCCCCCCGCGCAGCCTGCTCCGCCGCACCCTCACCCGCTGATCCGGGGCCGCACCTCCGGAAACAGCGCAATCCCGATAGATTGGTGCGCCGCAGAATCTGAGGGAGACCGCGTGGAGTTCCGTCTGCTCGGCCCGGTGGTGGTGCTCGACGAGGGCGGTGCGGCGCTGGACATCGGGCCCGCCCAGCAGCGGGCGGTGCTCGCCCTCTGCATGCTGGCCGCGCCGCGCCCGGTCAGCAGGGTGCGGATCGTGGACGCCCTCTGGGAGAAAGGCCCCCCTCGGGGGGCGGTCAACACGGTCCAGGCTTACATCTCCAAGCTCCGGCGCGTCCTCGAACCCGGCCGCACCCGCCGAGGAACCCCTTCAGTGCTGGTCAGCAGGCCGGGCGGGTACGCCATCGAGCTCCCGGACGAGGCGTTCGACCTCGGCCGCGTCAGGGGCCGGGTCGCCGGAGGACGGCGGCTGCTGGCCGCCGGCGACGCGGCCGGAGGGGCGAGGGAGCTGCGCCTCGCCCTTACGGAGTGGCGGGGGGAGCCGCTGTCCGGGTTCGAGAGCGAGCCGTGGGCGCGGGATGACATCCTGCACCTGACCGAGCTCCGCATGACGGTCCTCGAGGATGCCACCGAAGCGGACCTCGCGCTCGGGCTCGGGCCTGCGCTGGTGCCCGAGTTGAGCCGGCTCGTAGCCGCGCACCCACTTCGGGAGCGCCTTCGCAGGATGGGCGCGCACGCTCTCTACCAGGCCGGACGGCAGGCCGACGCGCTCGCGTTCCTGGCCGAAGGCCGGCGGATGCTGGTCGACGAGCTCGGGCTCGACCCCGACCCGCGCTCGCGCGAGCTGGAGCAGCGGATCCTTGCCCAGGATCCCGCGCTCACCCGCCGAGCCACCGCTGCCACCGCCATCGCCCCCACCTCCCCGGCTCCCGACGTGACGGCCGGCCCCGTCTCCCCGTCCTCGGCCTCCCCGTCCTCGGCCTCCCCGACCGCTGGGCCGCCGGGTGAGAGCGACCTGATCGGCCGAGGGGCCGAGCTGGAGGTCCTCCGCAGGGCCATCGCCGCGGGCGGCCACCACATCGTGCTGGTCGCGGGGGAGCCGGGCATCGGCAAGACGAGCCTTGCCGAGCACGCCGCCGGACATGCCCCGAGGGCCGTCTTCGGCCGGTGCTGGGACGGCACCGGCGCCCCGCCGTTCTGGCCGTGGGCGCAGGCCGTACGGCAGCTCACCGGGCGGCACGGCGAGCTGGCCGAGATCACCGGAGCCACGGGCGAGTTCGGGCTCTATGAAACCTTCGCCCGGATCGTCGGAGAGTACGGCCCGGTGCTGGTGGTTCTCGACGACCTCCAGTGGGCCGACGCGTCGTCGCTGCGGCTGCTGGAATTTCTCGCCACGACGAGGTCGTGCCCGGCGCTGACCGTCGTCGCGACCTACCGCGACACCGAGGTGGGGGAGCCGCTGGCCCGGGCCCTCTCCACGCTGGTACGGCTCCCGCACGTCGAGCGGATCGCGCTCGGCGGCCTCCGGGAGGAGGCCATCGCCGAATATCTGGAGCGGGCCGGGGCCGACGCGACCAGGGCCGCCGACGTGGCGAGGCAGACCGGCGGCAACCCGTTCTTCCTGGGGGAGGTCGTCCACCTCGCCGATCGCAAGCAGGGAGAGGACGCGCCCGGCGCGATCGCCGACGTGCTGCGCGGCAGGATGGCCGGCATGCCGCCCAACGCCTCCGACGTGCTGTCCGCCGCGGCCCTGCTCGGGCGGGAGGCCGAGCTCGAGGTGCTGCTCGACGTGGTCGACGTCCCCCGTGACGAGGTGCTCGACGTGCTCGACGCGGCCGTGGAGGCGCGGCTGCTGACCGAGCACGCGCTGGTCTACCGCTTCGCGCACGACATCGTCAGGGACGTGCTGCGCGACGGGCTCGCCCCGCTGCGGAGGCGCCGCCTGCACGCCCGGGTGGCGGCGGCGCTCGAACACCGCGGCACCCACCTGGCCGAGCTGGCGTACCACTACCGGGAGGGCCTGGTCATCGCCGGAATGGCGGCCAAGGCCATCGAATACGCCAGGGAGGCGGCCCGGCATGCCGCGGCCCAGTTCGCCAACGAGGACGCGGTCGAGCATCTGGAGCAGGCGGTCATGCTGACCGGGCAACTTCCGGTCACCGACCAGGGTCTCAGGTGCGACCTGCTGCTGGAGCTGGCCGAGGCCCAGTCGGCGGCCGGGATGAGCACGAGGGTCCACACGTCCCTCGACGAGGCCGCCGAGATCGCGGAGGCCCTCGGCGACGACGAGCGGCTGGCCAAGGCGGCACTCGGCTACTTCGACCCGCTGGCCTGGGCGATGTACGAGGAATGGGCGGCGGGGGACGCCCTCGTCGGCCGGATCGAGCGCTCATTGCTCGCCCACACCGGAGACGACTCGCCGTGGCGTGCCCAGCTCCTCGCCGCGTCGGCCGTGGCGGGATACTTCTCGCGGCCGGTGCTGGAGAGTTGCGCACTGGCGGCGGACGCGGCCCGGCACGCCCGGCGGCGCGGGGACGACAGGTCACTGCTCCGGGGCCTGAGCGCCTACGAGATCCTCTCCCGCGGCGTCGGCACGCATGAGGAGCGGCAGGTGGCCATCGACGAGCTGGCCGAGGTCGCTCGCCGGACGGGTGATCTCGTCGCCGAGTGGACGGCGCGAGAGGCCGAATACTTCGAGCTGGCCAAGCAGGGCGAGAGCGAGCGGGCGGACCCGCTCCTGACGTGGCTCGTGGAGACCGCGCGGCGGATCCGGCAGCCCGCGCTGATGAGCCTCGCCGCCTGGCTCTCGGCCACCCGCGCGTACATGCGGGGCGACCTCGACGGGGCGCTCGCCGAGGCGGAGGAGTCGGCCCGGGTCCACCCCGAGGGGGCTCTCGGCCGCGACGACGCGATCGTCCGCGCCCGGCTGTTCCACTGTCTCGTCCTCCGGGCCAGAGGTGATGCCGAGGGGGCCCTGCGACTGGCCGAGGAGGTTCCGGGCAGCAGGCAGGGCCAGGCGGGCTGGCGCCTGCTGCGCTGCGTCGCCCTGCTCGACCTGGGCAGGCGGGACGAG
Organism: Planotetraspora sp. A-T 1434; assembly: GCF_025420585.1. Taxonomy (GTDB): domain Bacteria; phylum Actinomycetota; class Actinomycetes; order Streptosporangiales; family Streptosporangiaceae; genus JAOEGB01. Next base: position 509,498 of record NZ_JAOEGB010000001.1, read on the forward strand.
GCCGCGGAGGTCTTCGCCGGCCTGTCCGCGGACGGTTTCGCCGGTATCGAGGGCGACCTGGCGTACCGCTTCATCCCCGACCTGCTCAGCGAGGTCTGCCTGGAGCTGGCGGACGGTCCGGCCGCCGAGGCCCTCTACGCCCGCCTGGAGCCGATCAGCGGCCGCCTGCTCGGGTGGTCGGTGACGGACCTCTGCCTCGGCCGCCTGGCGCTCGTGTGGGGCGACCGGGACTTGGCGGCCGATCGCCTGAGGGGCGCGCTCGGCTTCGTGCGGAGGTCGGGCGCGTGGCTGTACGAGCAGCCCATCCTGGAGCTCCTCGGTACGGCGGAATCCGTGCATGATCACGAACAGGAGGGGGTGAGGCGGTCTTTCCTGTAATCCCTACTTGCTTTGCATGGAATGTTGGTTTACTGTCGGGCCATGACGCCATTCGAGGAGCTGACCCGGCGCGGCCACGTGGACTTCTGTCGCGTGGCCAGCGCCCTGTGTCACGCCGACTGATCCCCCGGTCCTCCTCCATTTTCCCTACGGCTGTGCCGTACTGGACGAAAGGCGCAATCATGTCCAACGACCTGCAGATTTCCCCTGTCGCCGGACGCATCGGAGCGAAGATCTCCGGTGTGAAGCTCGGCGGCGACCTCGACAGGGCGACCGTCAAGGAGATCAGGAACGCCCTGCTCCGCCATAAGGTGATCTTCTTCCGCGGCCAGGACCACCTGGACGCGGACGGCCAGGTCGCCTTCGCGGGGCTGCTCGGCCCGCTCACGACGGCCCACCCGACCGTGCCGTCACTCGACGGTCAGCGGCACGTCCTCGACCTCGACTACAGCTTCGGCCAGAAGGTCGACCGCTGGCACACCGACGTGACGTTCGTCGACCGGCCGCCGCAGGCGTCGGTGTTGCGGGCGATTGAGATCCCTGCCGCCGGTGGGGACACGCTGTGGGCCAATACGGTCACGGCGTACCTGGACCTGCCCTCGGAGCTGCGCGACCTCCTCGACAGGCTCCGCGCGGTGCACACCAACGCGTACGACTACGCCAGGATCGCCTTCTCCGACGACCCCGAGCGGACCAAGGCGTACGCGGAGGTCTTCGCCTCGACCGTGTACGAGACCGAGCACCCGGTCGTCCGGGTGCATCCCGAGACGGGGGAGCGGTCGATCCTGCTGGGCGACTTCGCCCGCCGGGTGGCCGGCCTGTCGTCCGACCTGTCGGACGGGATCATCAAGCTGATCCAGCAGCAGGTCACCAAGGTCGAGAACACGGTTCGGTGGCACTGGGCGCCCGGCGACGTGGCGGTCTGGGACAACCGGGCCACCCAGCACCGGGTCGTCCACGACTTCGGCGGTCAGCCGAGGCGACTCCAGCGCGTGACCGTCGCGGGTGACGTGCCGGCCGGTGTGGACGGCCGTCCGTCCGTCGTCCTGCGGGGTGACGCCGCCGAATACTCCCAGGTCGCCGCCTGAGTCATCGCCCTCCGCAGGGGTGAACGCGCCGTTTCGCGCACCGTTTCGTGTGCCGTGGCGTGTTCACCCCTTTGGCATACGCGCGGTTAACATGGCAGGACTGCCAGAGGGGTTTCCTGGGCCTTTCGTGGGCAGGCACCATGTCTGTGAACGAGTGTCATGCCAGCCTGGTGAGCGGGCGCAGATATAGAGCCGGTGGGTGCCGGGAAGTCCCCGCGCGGGCCGCCGAGCCGGAGGGCGAGGAGACCGCGTGAGGGAGATCTGGCCGGGGGACCCCTATCCCCTCGGAGCGACGTACGACGGCGCGGGCACCAATTTCGCGCTGTTCACGGAGGTCGCGGAGAGCGTCGAGCTGTGCCTGTTCGACGACGAGGGCGGCGAGGAGCGGGTGCCGCTCACCGAGGTCGAGGGCTTCGTCTACCACTGCTACCTGCCGGGCGTCGGTCCCGGCCAGCGGTACGGCTATCGCGTGCACGGGCCGTACGCCCCGTCGGAGGGACAGCGGTGCAACCCCGCGAAGCTGCTGCTCGACCCCTATGCCAAGGCGGTCGAGGGCTCGGTGCGCTGGGACCAGGCCGTGTACGGCTACCGCTTCGGGGAGCCGGACAGCCGCGACGACAGCGACTCCGCGCCGAACATGCCGCGCTCGATCGTGATCAACCCGTTCTTCGGATGGGGGCACGACCGGCCGCCGGCCACGCCGTACCACGACACGGTGATCTACGAGGCGCACGTCCGCGGTCTGACGATCAACCACCCGAAGATCCCCGAGCGCATCCGGGGGACGTACGCCGCACTCGGCCACCCAGAGATCATCGATCATCTGACCGGCCTCGGCGTCACCGCGATCGAGCTGATGCCGATCCACCAGTTCGTCACCGACGACGTGCTGGAGAAGCGCGGCCTGTCCAACTACTGGGGCTACAACACGCTCGGCTTCTTCGCGCCGCACAACGCCTACTCCAGTTCGGGGGAGCGCGGGGGGCAGGTGCTGGAGTTCAAGGCGATGGTGAAGGCCCTGCACGAGGCCGGGATCGAGGTCATCCTCGACGTGGTCTACAACCACACGGCCGAGGGCAACCACCTGGGCCCGACGTTGTCCATGCGGGGCATCGACAACGCCAACTACTACCGCCTGGTCGAGGACGACCGCCGCTACTACATGGACACGACGGGCACCGGCAACAGCCTGCTGATGCGGAGCCCGCACGCGCTGCAGCTCATCATGGACTCGCTGCGCTACTGGGTCAGCGACATGCACGTGGACGGCTTCCGTTTCGACCTCGCGTCGTCGCTGGCCAGGGAGCTGCACGAGGTCGACCGGCTGAGCGCCTTCTTCGACCTCGTGCAGCAGGACCCGATCCTGTCGCAGGTCAAGCTCATCGCCGAGCCGTGGGACGTCGGCCCCGGCGGCTACCAGGTGGGCAACTTCCCGGCCCGCTGGACCGAGTGGAACGGCCGCTACCGCGACACGATCCGCGACCTGTGGCGAGGGGAGCCGGCCGCGCTGCCCGAGTTCGCCTCGCGGCTGACCGGGTCGAGCGACCTCTACCAGGACGACAGCCGCCGCCCGGCCGCGTCCATCAACTTCGTCACCTGCCACGACGGCTTCACGCTCCAGGACCTCGTGTCGTACAACGACAAGCACAACGAGGCCAACGGCGAGGAGAACCGCGACGGAGCCGACGACAACCGCTCCTGGAACTGCGGTGTGGAGGGTCCGGCGACCGGCCCGGTCGCGCAGCTCCGCGAGCGGCAGAAGCGCAACTTCCTCACCACGCTGTTCCTCTCGCAGGGCGTGCCGATGCTCTCCCACGGGGACGAGATGGGCCGCACCCAGGGCGGCAACAACAACGCCTACTGCCAGGACAACGAGATCAGCTGGCTCGACTGGTCCGATGTGAGGGAGAACGGGCAGCTCCTGGAGTTCACCCGGCGGCTCGCCCGGCTCCGCCGTGAGCATCCGGTCTTCCGCCGCCGCCGTTTCTTCTACGGCAGGCCGGAGCGCGGCTCCCACGACGAGCTGAGCGACATCGCCTGGCTCACCCCGTCCGGGACCGAGATGGCCGACGCCGACTGGCACAACGGGTACGCCAAGGCGCTCGCGGTCTTCCTCAACGGCGACGCCATCACCGAGCCGGACCGGAGGGGCAGGCCGATCACCGACTCCTCCTTCCTGCTGCTGTTCAACGCCCACCACGAGGTCATCCGGTTCACGATCCCCAAGGACTACGGGGAGATGTGGGCGACCGACCTCGACACGGCCATGCCGATCTCGACCGAGTCGCGCATGTGCCGGGCAGGGGAGGCCGTCCCGGTGTCCGGCCGTTCCGTCCGGGTCCTGCGCCGGGTGTAGGCGGTTCAGGCGATGATGCCCCTGTGATCCATTGGAAGGACCTGCCGTGACCTCGACCTACCGCGTGCAGCTCACGCCGGACTTCGGCTTCGGGGAGGTGACCCGGCTCGCGGGATACCTCCGCGAGCTGGGGGCCGGGCACGTCTACCTGTCGCCGATCCTGCAGGCCGTGCCGGAGTCGCGGCACGGCTACGACGTGGTGGACCACAGCAGGATCCGGGCCGAGTTCGGCGGTCTGCAAGGCCTGCGCGAGCTGGCCGCGACAGGCCTTCGGCTGGTCGCCGACATCGTGCCCAACCACATGACCGTGCCGGTGCCCGAGTCGGAGAACACCCAGCTCTGGTCCGCGCTGCGGGACGGCCCGGCGTCGCCGCACGCACGCTGGTTCGACGTGCAGTGGCCCGTCGACTTCCCCATCCTCGGCGACGAGCCGGGCGGGCTCGTGGTGGACGGGTCCGTCCTGCGCTACCACGACCACGAATTCCCGATCCGGCCCGGTACGGAGCACCTCCCGCTGCCCGAGCTCCTGGAGGCCCAGCACTACCGGCTGGTCAACTGGCGGGAGAGCCCGGGGTATCGGCGCTTCTTCGACGTGTCGTCGCTGATCGGCTTGCGGGTCGAGGACCCGGTCGTCTTCACCGCCACCCATGCGGTGATGCTGTCCCTGGTCGAGGACGGCCTGATCGAGGGGCTGCGGGTGGACCATCCCGATGGCCTGGCCGACCCGCGCGGCTACCTCGAACGGCTCCGCCCCCGCGTCCCCGGACCGCTCTGGGTGGAGAAAATTCTGATCGATCAGGAGCGGCTGCCCGAGGACTGGCCGTGTGACGGGACAACGGGATACGACTCGCTCAACATGGTCACCCGGCTGTTCGTCGACCCGGCCGCCCGTGACTCGCTGATCGAGACGTTCACCCGCCACACCGGCGTGTCGAAGGACTACGAGTCCGTGCGATACGAGGCCAAGAAGCAGGTCATCGAGCAGTTCTTCCGCGGCGAGGTGGACCGGCTGGTGGCCGCGCTGGGCGACGCGGGGCTGCGCGAGGCGGCCGTGGAGTTGCTCGCCGCGATGCCGGTCTACCGGGCCTACGTCAACCCCGGCGAGCAGCCGCCCGCCGAGTCGGCCGGGATCATCCAGGCCGCCGCCTCCCGGGCCGCGACCCGCACCGACCCGGACGCCGTGGCCAAGACCGCCAACCTCGTCCTGTACGGCCCGGCCGAGGCGGTGACGCGGTTCCAGCAGACCTGCGGCCCGGTCATGGCCAAGGGCGTGGAGGACACCGCGCTCTACCGGTGGTATCCGCTGGCGAGCCTCAACGAGGTGGGCGGCGAGCCGGACCGGTGGGGGGTCTCGGCGACCGAGTTCCACCAATTCTGCGCGGGCCTGCCGCCGAAGACGATGACCACGCTCTCGACCCACGACACCAAGCGCTCGGAGGACGTGCGGGCCCGGCTCGCCGTGCTGTCCGAGCTGCCGGAGGAGTGGGCGCTCGCCGTGGACTCGTGGGCGTCCGCCGTGCGGTTCGACCCCAAGCTCGACTACCTGGCCTGGCAGAACTTGATGGCGTCGTGGCCGATCACCACCGAGCGGTTCACGGACTACCTGCTCAAGGCGGCGCGCGAGGCCAAGACCACCGTGTCGTGGCAGCACCCCGACCCCGGTTATGAGGAGGGCATCAGAGAGTTCGCCAGGCGGGCCATCGACGTCTGCGGCTACTCGGTCGCCTCGTTCACGGCGGTGGTCGACCGCTACGCCAGGGTCAACTCGCTGGGCCAGAAGCTCGTCCAGCTCATGATGCCGGGCATCCCCGACGTCTACCAGGGCAGCGAGATCACCGACTTCTCGCTGGTCGACCCGGACAACCGGCGGCCCGTCGACTTCGACCGGCGGCGCGAGCTGCTCGCCGCCCCGGACGACAGCTGGGACGGCCAGAAGCTCCTGGTCACCACCACCGCGCTGCGGCTGCGGAGGCGGCTCGACCCGGCCCTGCCGTACGTGCCGATCGAGACCTGCGAGCACGCGGTCGCGTTCGCGCGGGGGGACCGGGCGGTCGCGGTGGCGACCCGGCTGCCGGTCTCGCTCGAACGCCGCGGCGGCTGGGGGAGCGAGACTCTCATGTTGCCCCCCGGCCGCTGGCGCGATCTCCTGTCCGGACACGAGCACACCGGCCGCATCCCCATGGCCCATCTACTGTCCCGTTACCCGGTCGCAATCCTGGAGCGGTGAGCATCGGCCCCGGGGTGGGAAAGGTGCTGAAGACGGAGAAAACGGGAGGGGCATGTACGAGGTCTGGGCGCCCCAGGCGACACAGGTCGAGGTCGAGTTCGGGGGAACCAGGCACGACATGTCGCCGGGGGACGGAGGATGGTGGAACGCTCGCGGAGACGAGCACGGCGTCGACTACGCCTTCTACGTCGACGGCGAGGGGCCCTACCCGGACCCCCGCACGCGGCGGCAGCCGCACGGCGTGCAGGGCCCGAGCCGGGTCTACGACCACGGCAGGTTCACCTGGGGAGACCAGGACTGGCGCGGGCGTGACCTGCGCGGCTCGGTGATCTACGAGCTGCACGTCGGCACGTTCACCCCGGCCGGAACGTTCCGGGGAGTCCTCGACAAGCTCGACCATCTCGTCGACCTCGGTGTCGACTTCATCGAGATCATGCCGGTCGCCCCGGTCCCCGGGACGCGCAACTGGGGATACGACGGCGTGGACCTCTACGCCGTCAACGAGGTGTACGGCGGGCCGGACGGGCTCAAGGTGCTCGTCGACGCCTGCCACCAGGTGGGGCTGGGTGTGATCCTCGACGTGGTCTACAACCACCTCGGGCCGTCGGGAAACCACCTCGCCAAGTTCGGGCCGTACTTCCACGACTTCAAAGGGTCCTACTGGGGCGACGCGGTCAATCTGGACGGGCCCGGCTCCGACGAGGTGCGGCGCTACTTCATCGAGAACGCGCTCCAATGGCTGCGGGACTATCACGTGGACGGCCTGCGCCTCGACGCCGTCCACGCGTTGCACGACTCCCGCGCCGTCCATTTCCTCGAAGAGCTGTCGGCCGAGGTCGAGGCCCTGTCCACGAGCCTGAGCCGGCCGCTGACGCTGATCGCCGAGTCGGACCTCAACGACCCCCGCATGGTCGCGCCGCGCGAGGCCGGCGGCCTCGGCATGCACGCCACCTGGAACGACGACGTCCACCACGCGCTGCACTCCGCCGTGACCGGCGAAACCCAGGCCTACTACTGCGACTTCGGGTCGCTGTCCGCGCTGGCCAAGGTGCTCACGCACGGCTACTTCCACGACGGCACCTACTCGACGTTCCGCGGGCGCAGCCACGGCCGTTCGGCGGCCGGCGTGCCCGGCTACCGGTTCGTCTGCTCCGTCCAGAACCACGACCAGATCGGCAACCGGCCACTCGGCGACCGGCTGGAGCCCGAGCAGCTCTGGCTGGCGTCCGGGCTGCTGCTCACCTCGCCGTTCACGCCGATGCTGTTCATGGGCGAGGAGTGGGGGGCGAGCACGCCGTTCTACTTCTTCACCGACCACTTCGAGCCCCACCTCGCGGAGGGCGAGGGCGAGCGCCGCAGGTTGGAGTTCGAGGGCTTCGGCTACGACTGGAAGGCGCCCGAGCCGGGCGAGGAGGAGACGTTCCTGCGCTCCAAGCTCGACTGGAGGGAGCTCTCAGAGGACGGCCCGATGTCACTGCTCGGCTGGTACCGCGATCTGATCGCGCTGCGCAAGTCGCACCCCGACCTCGCCGACCCCCGGCTCGACCGGGTGAAGGTCCGCTTCGACGAGGACCGGCACTTCCTCGTCATGGACCGGGGCTCCCTGCGCGTCCTCGCCAACTTCGGCAACTTCCCCGTGCCCGTACGGCTCTCGCCCGGGGCCAAGCGGATCCTGCTCGCCTCCGACGAGGCTATCCGCCCCATGGGAGGCGACATCTACCTGCCCGCCCAGTCCCTCGCCGTCGTCCAGACGTAAGCGACCCCGCCCCGCATCGTGATCATGCAGGGCTTCCCCGCCCGCATCGTGATCATGCAGGGTTTCCCGGGAAGCTCGGGGACGTCTGGTTTCCCGAATCGTGATCATGTACGGATTCCTCCGCACGCGGTCTGATCAGCGCCGCCCCTCTTAGTGATCATGCAGCGTTCGTCCGACCGGGGTGCCCTCCCACTACATGATCACGCTGGACAAAGCGCCAGGTGGGACGGTGTACGCGGGAACACTGAATGATCACGCCGCACGAAGCGGCAGGCGGGACGGCGGGTATAGGAACCCGCTGGCGGCATCCTGCCCTTCCACCCCCGCGGCCTCGTCTTCCGCATGACGTAGTTCTCTTGGCGCTTGCCTGACACGAGCGGGGGCCGCCGGTCGCGGTGTGCGTCCGGCGGCCCCGAGATGGTTGACCCCTTGATCAGAGGACGGAGGTCAGGAGGGAGACGGCGGCCGTCTGGCGGCCGATGTTGGAGTGGTCGAACGGCCCGGCCCAGCGCAGTCCGTACAGGTTGGCGCTGTTCCGGTCGTACGCGTAGGCGGAGCGGGCCTGGTTGAGCAGGTAGCTCCGGTACGGGTGACCGGGCACAACCCGGTCGAGCTCGCTGAGATTACGGACAAAGATGCCCTTGAAAGACGCCCCGTCGGAGTTGCAGGTGGTGACCTCGCAGGGCTCGGTCAGGATCCCCTTCGGGGACAGTGACGGGCTGCTGATCACGGCGTCGGCGATCTTCCGGGCATCGGCGAGGAGACTCCGGTCACCGGTGCCCTTGTACAGCTCGGCCAGTCCGCCCAGGATGACGCCCTGGTTATAGGTCCAGGTGGTCCCCAGGTTGCTGTCACACTTACCGCCCTGCGTCTGCAGGCCGTCGTTCACCAGGTGCTCGCCGTTGATCATGCCGCTCTTCTTGAACCAGTTCCAGGCTTCGACAGCGCGGCCGAGGTAGAGCTTGTCGCCGGGGATCCGGTTGTGCAGCGCCGCGAGCAGCTTGATGTAGAGCTCGACGCTGATCGCGTTCTTGTAGGTCTTCGCCGGAAGGTCCCACCAGACGCCGCCGCCACAGAAATCGTCCCAGTACTGGTGGATGTACGCCTCGTCGGTCTTGGCGATCTCCAGGTACTTCGTGTCGCGGGTGATGTCGTACACGCGGGTCATGGCGAGCGCCCACCAGCCGGTGTCGTCGGTGGAGTCCGCGCGGAACTCACCGTTGCCCTCCGGCCACCACGGCAAGGGCTTGCGCTGCTGCTCGATCGTGTTCTCGATCGCCCACATGTACTTCCTGGACCCGGTCTTGGCCGAGTAGTCGAGCAGCGACTGGAGCGCGTTGCCCGACTGCCACCACGGCTCCTCGGGCTGCCAGCGCCCACTGGCCTTGTCGTAGAACGACATCATCGCCTCGACGGCCGCCGAGGCCCGCTCGCGTGCGCCTGCCGTACCCTTCCCCGGCGTCGTCTCGGGTTTCGTTACCGTGCCGGCCGGTGCGCTGGTGGCCGGGTTGCCGGGCGCCGCCTGCGCGGGCAACGTGCCCGCCAGTACCGCCAGGGTCAAACCGCAGGCCAGGGCACTCCCGGCCGCCCACATCCTTCGTGCGTGCTGGATCATCCGGACACTCCTCGGAAATAGTGATCTCGGGTCTTGAAAGTGGTCATGGGGGAGGGCCGGCGATCCAGGTGGCGTCATGCGACGATGACGTTTCCGCCCGCCTGCCGGCAGAGCTCAAGGGTCCGGGGATCGGCGCCGCCCGTTGTAATCAGGAAGTCGACGTCGGAGAGCGTGCACAGCCGCTGCGACCCGGTGCCGGGGAACTTCACCTCGGACGCGACGAGGACGACCCGGTCGGACGCCTCGATCATCGCCTGCTTGATCGGCGCCTCGACGGCCATGTCGTCCACGACGTGACCGTTGGCGCGCACGCCCGTGCAGCTGAGGAACACCAGGTCGGCGCTGACCTGCCGCAGGGCCGCCTCGGTAAGGGACCCGACGAGCGACCGGTAGTTGCGGCGCAGGACACCGCCGAGCAGGACCAGCCGTACGGCCTCGTCGTCGCGCAACTCGTCCAGCACGGCGACGTTGCTGGTGATGACGGTGACGGGACGGCCGCGCAGGCGGCGGGCGATCAGCGGAGTGGTCGTGCCGATGTCGAGCACCACCACGCTCTCGTCCGCGATCAGCTCTGCGGCGCGCTCGGCCATCGCCTCCTTCATGGCGCAGTCATGGGCGGCGGAGACGTCGAACGGCTCCTCGACGACCAGTTCGGCGCCCGGCTCCGCCGCCGAGGCGCCCTGGCCTGCCGAGGTGCGCAGCGACAGGGCCGCGCCGCCGTAGGTGCGGATCAGCTCGCCGTTACGGTCCAGCAGCTTGAGGTCGCGGCGGATCGTGGACTCGCTGACCTGAAGGCGGGCGGCCAGCTCCCGCACCGAGGCCACTCCGGTAGAGCGGAGCGACTCCACAATCTGGACGTGTCGATTGCTCGATGTCACGCAGGAAAAGGTAGACCGTAATGACCGACTTCGGTCATCCCGAAAGGTCACAATCGGATTACTGACCGAGGTCGGTCATCTTCCGTCGAGGGCTGCTCATAGTCGATCATCGGTTCTGGGCGGGGGCCGGTCGCCTTGTCGATCACAGCGGGTCGCGCCGACGCCGGCGGCACTCGGCCTTTCGGGGCCATTACCGGCCGCACGCGCACGAGGCCGTGCGGCCCCGGCTAACGGCTCATGCCTCCAGGGCTTCGGCGACCGTGTCGAAAATCGGGAATGCGTCGCGCAGCCTGGTAACGGTCAGGATTCGGTCCAAGGTGCCGTGCACGCCGGCGAGTTTGAGAAAGCCGCGAGCCTCGAACGACCGGCCCAGAAATTGCAGCAGGAGTCTGAGACCCATGGAATCGCAGAAGGTCAGCTGAGACGTGTCAATGATGAGCCGGTTATGACCTTGTTCGAGCTCTTTGGAGAGCGCGGTGCGCAACGTCTCGGCCGAGATGACATCGAGTTCGCCGACGAGAGTGACGACGGTGTGGGTCGTCTCCTGGCTGACCGTGAGGTCAAGTCTCGTTGGCATCTCTGTCCTCATCGCGAAGATCTACAGAGAAGGTACACCCCCTAGATATCACGCCCGTTACTCCAGAACGCACTTTCATCGCGCGTCCGTCCGTACGGCACGGGCAGCTTCGCGCGGTCTGCGGAGAATTGCAGGCCACACGTGTTGTACTTTCCGCGGCCTCGCGGAGGCCTACACGGGCGCCTCATCCTCGGGAAGCTCGACACTGAGGGCTCCGACCGGCGGGGCCGGGTGATGAGGTTCACGGACACCGCTCCCGTCGCCGGGAGCGTGATGCACCCACACGGTCACCGCGTCCCTGCGCGCGACACGAGCACCAGGAAGCGGAGCCTGGTCGGTCAGTGCGCCGTCACCCACGTTGAGGGTACGTCGTTTCGCGACAACGCCGAAGGATTGATATGTGTTGCCGGTCGTCGGCCGAATGGCAGGTCAGCGTCCGGCGGCACCGTCGATTCGCTCGCGCAGCAGGTCGGCGTGGCCATTGTGGCGGGCGTATTCGGCGATCATGTCCACCAGGATTCGGCGAAGTGAGATCGGCTGCCCGCTCGCGAAATGTAATCCGGTCTGCTCCAAAGAGGGCGCATTGGCGACGATCTCCCGGGCTCGGTCGCATTCCGCACGCCACACCGCGAGGGCTTCCGTGACGTCACCGTCCAGGGTTTCGAAGTCCTGATCCGGGTCGTCGTCCGAGTAGTAGAGGAGTGGCACGTCCTCACCGGCGAACTGCTTGCGGAACCACCATCGCTCCACGCCGGCGAGGTGGCGGAGCAGGCCGTGCAGGCTGAGCCCGGACGGCGGGACGCCCTTGTCCGACAGCCGTTCGAGCGGGACACCCGAGCACTTCAGCTCAAATGTCGTGCGATGCCAGTCGAGGTAGGCGGTGAGGATCTGGCGCTCGTCGCCGACAAGGGGAGGGGTGGTCCGCGTGTCCTCGGCCCACATCGGTGCGTAGTTCTCCGCCGGAATCTCAGTCATGCCGCCGAGCATGCCACCCGGCACCGACAAACCAGTGGTCCGGACATGGGAGGCACTCCTCTGGGGACAACTCGGAGGTTGCTCCTGTGGAGAACTGGGGTTATCCCCAGAGCGGCGTTCTGGTGGGCGCGGTTGCAGGGCGGGCGCGGATGCTGGGGCCTCCCGTGTTCCCAAGGGAGGACCCATGCAGATCACCTATCCCGTGCCCGCCGAGACGACCTCGGTGTTCGTCGTCGCCGTGGACCGCACGCCCACCGAGCTGTCGTCGATCGTGCCGTGGCGGATGGGCAAGCCGCACAGACGGGCGGCCATGGAGGTGCTCGGCACACCACGGCTGGAGCTGGAGGCGTTCCGGGCCGGACAGTCGCCCTGGAAGCGGCTGGAGCCGCAGGCGTTCCGCGCGGGGCAGTCGCCCTGGAAACGGGTCGAGGTGGAGGGTGACGACGACCTGAGACGGGTCAGGAAGGCCCGCCATCATGTCGTCGTGTCCAGCACGGCACCTGTGGCCGCCCAGCCGGAGGCCGCGCAGATCGCCCGTGCCGCCGCCAGGGGCGTGGCCGAGGCCTATCACGGTGTGATCGTCGACCAGCTCACGGGCTCCGCCGTCTATCACTGCGCCGAGTGCCCGGGGGAGCGCCCGGAGTTCCGCCTGGGCGACGACTGGCTGGGCTGGGCCACGGAGGTCGGCGAGCACAGCTCCTGCCCGCCGTGGAATCCGGCCGGCACCGAGATCTGCACGTGCCTGCGGGTGACGACTCGCGGCCTGCGGCGTTTCGGGCTGCCCGAGGTCATGCTGGACGGCGCGGCGTGCGCCCACAGCCTCTGCACGGTCAACGTCCTGCGCACGGTCGCCCAGCGGCTGCTCACCGGCCATCTCGACTGGCTGGCCGACAATCCCGACGCCAGGTGCCGGACCATCGGCGAGCATCTCCGGGTGGACGGCGCCGACTTCGCGCTCTTCTCCGGCAGCCCTGACCTCGACGGCGAGCCCTTCCGCGTACGGCTGACGCGCGACGCGGCCGACCGGTCCTGCCTGAGGATCGGCCCGCCGGCCGGCTTCGACGGCAGCCTCAACGACTGGCTCTGCCGTACTCCCGGCCTGCTCGCCGCATGAGGCCGCCGCTGATGCCGAAATTTCGGAGGATCGCCACCTTGTGGAAACGCTTTCCCAAGATGGCCGAAACGCTAAGATCCGGCCATGGCCGACCGCGTTTCCCCTCGTGGTGTGGATGTTTCAACTCCCAACACCGCCCGGATCTACGACTACATGCTCGGCGGCAAGGACAACTTCGCCGCCGACCGCGAAGCGGCCGAGCAGATCCTCAAAGCCTTCCCCGAGTCGCGGGAAGGTGTCAGGCACAATCGGCAGTTCCTCGGGGCGGCCGTCCGCTATATGGCCGAAGAGGCGGGAATCCGCCAGTTCGTAGACATTGGCGCGGGTTTGCCCACCCAGAACAACGTGCACGAGGTCGCCCATTCGGTCACTCCGAAAGCCCGGATCGTCTACGTGGACAACGACCCCGTCGTGTGCGTGCACGGCCGGGCGATCCTCGCCAGCTCACCGGGCGTCGCCATGATGGAAGGAGACCTGCGCAAGCCCCAGGACATCGTCTCCAATGCCGAGGCGACGGGGCTCATCGACTGGTCCGAGCCGGTAGGCGTGCTCATGGTGGCGATCCTGCACTTCCTCGCGGATCCTTATGAGGAGGTCGCCCGGCTACGCGAGGCCATGGCTCCCGGCAGCCACCTCGTCGTGACCCACATGACCATGACCCAGGAGCGGGCGACCGACGCGGAGCACGTCAGGAAGGTCTACGCGAGGGCGTCCTCGCCCCTGTTCCCCCGGCCGGTCGAGGGCATCATGGGGTTCTTCGGCGACTTCGAGCAGGTCGACGACCACCGGTTCATCGACGCGGGCCTCCGGCGGAGATTCGCACCACTGGGCTGGGCGGGCATCGCCCGCAAAAACCAACGAGGCTGAGGCATGCGGACGGCGGGCCAAACCCAACGCAACCAAGGCTCGGCGGTGGGAAGCAGACGGCAGGGGAGGGGAACGTTCGGCGTTGGCCGTACGTCTCGTGAATGTGACCCTCTTTGATGCGATCGACGAAGAGATACGCGACGCCCGGGATCGGGCTCGCCGCCTCGACCAGCTGACCAGGCAGCGCGTCACCCTCATCCGCCAGATCGACGAGGTCAGAAGCCTTCTCGCCGAGCTGCAGAGGCAGCTCGTCAAGGAGGATCGTGACGTCGCCAAGCTGGAGCAGGGCGGTTTCACGGCCTTCATCTCCGGGATTCTCGGAAACAAGGAGGAGGACCTGGCCCGCGAGCGGGCGGAGGCGGCAGCCGTACGGCAGCGCGTGGACGGCCAGCGGACCCGGCTCGAATGGCTGAACACCGACCTGCGGACGACCGACCAGAGCCTGGTCCAGCTCGGCAACCCCAGCAACGAACTCGACGTGCTGCTGGCCCGCAAGGAGCGGATGCTGGTCGAGTCGGCCGATCCGCGCGGCCGAGAGCTGGCGGACATCGCGGCGCAGCTCGCCAATGTCACCGCCGACCTCCGCGAGCACGAGGAGGCCCGGCAGGCGGGGGTCGCCGCGAGCCAGGCGGTCGGCTATGTCCTCCGGCATCTCGGCAGCGCCCGGGGCGCGTCCACCTGGGACATGCTGGGCGGAGGAGCATTCACCGACATGGTCGAGCACGGTCACCTTCAGCAGGCGGACCAGGCGGCGTGGCACGCCCAGCGCGCACTTGACACGTTCTCCCGCGAACTCGCCGACATCGGCGTCCGGGCCAGTCCGCAGATGCCCGAGGTCGACACGCGGTGGTTCGCCGACGTCTTCTTCGACAACATCATCACCGACGCGATCAAGCACCGGAGGATCGCCCGCACCGGAGAGGCCGTGCGGGAGGTGGCCGAGTGGGCCGGAAGCATGGTGAACGACCTGGCCGCCCGCTGCGTGGAGCTCACCCGGCACCGTGACGCTCTCGCCCGCCGCCGCGAGCAACTGCTGAACGCCTGAGCCCGAGCGCCTGAGCCCGAGCGCCTGAGCCCGAGCGCCTGGGGCAGCGAAATTCGCAGGCACTTCCAAGGTGCCGGAAACTAGGCTTTTCTCGTGAGGGCTATGGTCGCGGCAGCGAGCCGCAGTGAGACGCACAGTTTCAGCAAGGACAACCAGGAGGCCATCCGGCTGCTCGCCGGCCTCGGAGTCGAGGGAGACGCCCACCTCGGTGTGACGGTCAAGCACCGATCCCGGGTGGCGCGCGACCCCAGCCAGCCCAACCTGCGGCAGGTGCACCTGATTCACGACGAGCTGTACGACGAGCTGCGCGCCGGAGGCTTCGCCGTACAGGCCGGGAACCTGGGGGAGAACGTCACGACGCGTGGTGTCGACCTGCTCGGTCTGCCGACGGGCGCCCTTCTGCGCCTGGGGGACGAGGCCGTGGTCGAGATCACGGGGCTGCGCAACCCGTGCGTTCAGATCGACGGCTTCCAGGACGGACTGCTCAAGGCGGTGCTCGATCGGGACGAGCACGGCGAGGTCGTCAGGAAGGCCGGGATCATGGGGATCGTCCTCGCCGGCGGTCAGGTGCGGCCAGGAGACCGGATCCGCGTCGAGCTCCCGGCCGGTCCTCATCGCCGGCTCGAAAGGGTGTGATGACCCGGGAGCCGTTCGCCCCGTCCACCACGGCCAACCGGTGGTTGCCGGCCGGCTGACGGGGACGCACTACCGGAAAGTCGGGGCCTCGGGGGTTGCCCGAACCCGGATGTCCGCCAAGACCGGCTATTCATTCGGCACTCGACCCTGTCCGCACTAGTCTGCTCCGGTGAGCACAGAGCGCCGTCTGGCCGACTGGTTGAAGTCGAGGACTCCCGAGCAGCTCAGCCTGATCCTTGCCCGAGCCGGGATTGTCCAAGGTGAGGTGGCCCCTCGGGACTACGCGCGGTTTCTGCTTCAATACCACTTCGCGACCTCGCTTATCGGGTTCTGTACGCTCCCGCAGACCCAGGCGCTGTCGGCGATCGCCTGGCTCGCCGAGCGGGAACACGGTTCGCTTGACGGCGCGTACTGGCGGCCCGACGATCCTGAGGGCCGAGCGGTGCCTCGCACTCAGGTGCTGGACCTGCTGGCCGGAACCGACGCCGGCCTGCGGGCCGAGGCCGACGCGACCTTGGACGCGCTGGCCGATCTGGCGCTCGTGCTCCCGCCGCACGGCGACCAGGTGATCGTGCCGAACGCGGTCCACCTGCACCTGGCCGGCGGTGGGCTGGGCCGCCCCGCCGCGCAGCTCATCTCCGCCTACTTCAACGCCCCCGAGGTCCACAAGATCGCTGATGGGCTGGGCTTCCCGAAAGCCGCCGTAAGGGACGCCGCCGAGCGCAACGTGGTCGGGTTCCTGACCGATCCGGCCCGCCTACGCGGGCTGCTCGCCGGCGCGCCCGAATCGGTCCGGGAGTGGGCGGCCGTGATCGCTCGGCAGGGGTCACTGGTGCGCACCCATGCCTTCCAGTACGGCGGAGGCTACGGCTACAGCTCCAGCGGCAGGTTCACCTTCAGCCCTGGGGGCTCTGGCGACCCGGACAGCGACTGGCTGGCCGCCCGCGGCCTGCTGCTGCCCGCCGGTTCTCCCGACCTGGCCGAGCTTCCGCTCGAGGTGGCGGTGGCCGTCCTGGGCGGCCTTCGGTTCCCGTTCACCCCCGAGCCGCCCCAACCACCGGCGGACCTGCCTGCCGCCGACCGCGCCGAAGATTCCGCCCACATCGCCGCGTCCACCGCGGCCTCCCAGATCGAGCGGGCGCTCGCCTCCTGCGACGCGCAACCCCTTAGCCTTCGCAAAGCGGGCGGAGTCGCGGTCCGCGACAGCAAACGCGTCGCCAAGGCGATCGGCGCCGACGACTCCGTGACCCGGCTCTGGCTCGACCTGTCGGCCCAGGCGGACCTGCTCGGCCTGCACGCCGAACCCGTCGAACGGCCCAAGGGCCATCGCGGCAAACTTCCCGAGCCGACCATCACGGTCCTGCCCACCACGGGCTACGACGCCTGGCTGCTCGGGGCTCCCGCGCGGCGGCTGGCCCCCATCATCGCCGCCTGGGCCACCGTGTCCGAGATCTTCACCTACTGGCCCGACCCCGACCAGACCGCGGTCGCGCTGACCGAGCCCAGCGACCCCGACGCGCCCGGTCTGCGGTACGCCCTGCTGGAAGCCCTCGCCGCGCTGCCGAAAGGCTGTGGCAGCGACGAGCGGACCATGCCGTACTTGCTCGCCCGGGCCAACTGGCACCGGCCGCATTGCGTCGGCGAGGGCCCCGAGAGCATCGAACGCATCACGGCTACCCTCCGCGAAGCCGAACTCCTCGGCGTCGCCGCCCACGGCGCCCTCACCAGTGTCGGCCACACCGTGCTGGACCTGCTGCGGACCGGAGGGGCCTGGACGGCGCCCGAACCGGCGCTGACGAGCGCGCTGACCGGTATGCTCCCGCCCCCGCAGACCACGGCCTACTTCCAGGCGGACCTGACCGCCGTCGTCAGCGGCGCTCCGGACGTGGCGCTCGCCGCCCTCCTCGACGCCGCCGCCGCCCGCGAATCCGAAAGTCACGCCGTGGTCTGGCGGTTCAGCGCCGCCACCGTCCGGCACGCCCTCGACGCCGGACACGAGGCCGCGGACCTGCTCGCCCAGCTCGCATCGGTCGCCCAAGCACCGCTGCCGCAACCCCTCGAATACCTGATCAAAGACGCGGGCCGCACCCACGGGCGGATGCGGGTGGTCCGCTCCGGCTGCTGTATCCGCTCTGAAGACGAAGCCCTGCTCGACGAGCTCGCCCGAGCCAAGGGGCTGCGCAAACTCGGTCTGCGGAAGATCGCCCCCACGGTCCTGATCAGCTCGGTGAGCGAGCAGGAGACCCTGTCCGGACTCCGCGCCGCGGGGTACACCCCGGCCCTGGAGGGCGAGACCGGCACCACCGTCGTTGAGAAGACCCCGCGACGTCGCGCGCCGGCGAGGAGAAGATAAGCCCGTCCGGAAGCCGGGCAGATATGCCGGCGGGTCCAGGGCGGGCGAGGCCGACGATCACGCCGATTCCGCGCCGTCGCCGATACGAACGCGAGTATCGGCCTGCCACCCGTCGCCGGTACGAATGCGGTTATCGGCCTGCCGCGCCGTCGCCGGTACGAACGCGGTTATCGGCCTGCCGCGCCGTCGCCGGTGCGAATGCGGGTTGTCGGCTTTCCGCACCGGACGCCGCGGCGTAACCCCCGAAGACAACGCCGGAGGCAGCCCGGGGAGAGGACCCCCCAACGCAACCCCCCAACGCAACCCCCCAACGCGACCCCCCAAGACGACCCGCAAAGAGAACTGCGAAGGGACCCGGAGAACTTACGCCGCGGACCGGCTAGGGGATGGGATCAGTGCAGGTGGCCGGGGCCGTCGTGGGGGTGGTCGTGGTCGTGCTCGTGGTCGTGCTCGTCCTCACCCTCGTCCTCCAGGATGCCGTCGGACGGCTCGACGCCGAGCATGGCCTCCCTGGGCTCCACCTCTTCGACATGGTCGACCAGCGCCAGCACGTGATCGGGCTCGATCAGCCACTGCAGGGCCGCCGCGCCCGTGTCATCGGAGTTGACCAGCTCGATCTGCTCCCGGCGCTCGTCCTCGTCCAACTCCGTCTGGGGGTCGCGGATCTCCGCCAGCGCCGCCGCCTGCAGGGCGTTCACGTCGAGAACCTCGACCACCAGGTCCACGGTGAGGCGCAGATAGCGTCCGGTATCCGTTTCATCGCTCATGGTGGTGATCCTATCGGCAGCCGTCAGGGCAGCTTCCACTCAACGGGGGTGGCGCCCTGCTCCTCCAGCAGTTGGTTGGCTCTGCTGAACGGGCGGGAGCCGAAGAAGCCGCTGCGCGCGGACAGGGGACTGGGGTGGGCCGACTCGATGCACGGGACCTGCCCCAGCATGGGCCGCAGGTTGCGGGCGTCGCGGCCCCAGAGGATCGCCACCAGCGGGCCGCCGCGGGAGACGAGCGCCTTGATGGCCTGCTCGGTGACCTCCTCCCAGCCCTTGCCACGGTGGGAGGCGGGCTTGCCCGGCATCACCGTCAGCACCCTGTTGAGCAGCAGCACACCCTGTTCGGTCCACGGGGTGAGGTCGCCGTTGGCCGGCGCGGGGTGGCCGAGGTCGGCCATGTACTCCTTGTAGATGTTGACCAGGCTCCCCGGCAGCGGCCGCACATCCGGGGCGACGGAGAAGCTCAGCCCCACCGGATGCCCCGGTGTCGGGTAGGGATCCTGTCCGACGATCAGCACCCGGACCTCGCTGAGAGGCTGCTGGAACGCGCGGAGTACGTTGGCCCCGGCGGGAAGGTACTGCCGACCTTCCGCGATCTCCTGCCGGAGGAACTCGCCCATGGCGGTGATCCGCCCGGCGACGGGTTCGAGGGCCTCGGCCCATCCGGCTTCGACGATTTCGTGCAACGGACGCCCTGACATGGGTGCGCACTCTATCGGCTTTCGCGGTCCGGTACGGCTTCCGCCGGACAAACAGAGAACGGATGCCCGCCTACCCCCGTGAAGCGGGCATCCGAGTCCTTTATGACACCTCCGATTAGAGGACACCGGGGGCGCCAGCCCTACAGAATGGTGCTTAGTCCGGATGCGCGCTTTTTCCCCCGTGAAGCGCGCATCCGGACGCCACCTCGGCGGCTATTTCACCGAGCCCGCGAGCAGACCCTGGACGAAGTACCGCTGGAAAGCGAAGAAGAGGACCAGCGGGATGATGAGCGACAAAAAGGCACCGGGCGCGAGGATGTCCACGTTGGTGCCGAACTGCCGCATCTGGGATTGCAACGCCTTGGTCATCGGCTGGTTCGAGGTGTCGGCGAAGACCAGGGCGACGAGCAGGTCGTTCCAGACCCACAGGAACTGGAAGATGCCGAGCGACGCGATCGCGGGCTTGGCCAGCGGGAACACCACGGTGGCGAAGATCCGCCACTCGGGCGCCCCGTCCATGCGCGCCGCCTCCAGCAGCTCCCTGGGGATGCCCACGAAGAAGTTGCGCAGCAGGAAGATGGCGAACGGCAGGCCGAACGCCACATGGAACAGCACAACTCCGGGGATCGAGCCAAATATCCCGAAGAATCCGTAGAGCTTGGCGATCGGGATGAGCGCGATCTGGATGGGCACCACGAGCAGGGCGATGACCACGAGGAACACGGCGTCCCTGCCGGGGAACTCGATCCAGGCGAAGGCGTACGCCGCCATCGCCGCGATGCCGATGACCAGCACCGTCGCCGGCACCGTGATGAGCACGGTGTTCCAGAACGACGAACTGAACCCGGACGCCAGCAGGTTCGAGTAGTTCTCGAAGGTGATCTGCGCCGGCTTGGTGAAGAGGGTCCACCAGCCGGAGGAGTTGTTCTCGGTCTCGCCGCGTAACGAAACCACGAGCAGCCCCAGCGTCGGCACCAGCCAGAACACCGCCACGAGGACCAGGAAGACCTGGATCGCGCCACCGCCGAGCCGGTCCACGACGCGGCCGAAGACGCCGCGCTTGATGGCTTCCGCATGCCGCGGTTCAGCCAGGGTTGTCATCGCTCGTCCCTCCTGAACCGGCGGATGTTGAAGATCATGAACGGCAGCACCAGCAACAGCAGGAAGATCGCCAGAGCGCTTCCCATGCCCTGGTTGCCGCCGCCGCCGAAGGACACCCGCCACATCTCCAGAGCGATCACGTTGGCCTGTGGCTGCACGGAGCCCGGCGCGATGATGAACACCAGGTCGAAGACCTTGAGCACGTTGATGACCATCGTGACGAAGACGACGAGCAGGACGGGCGCCAGCAGCGGCACGGTGATCCGGCGGAACACCTGCCACTCGGTCGCGCCGTCGATTCTGGCCGCCTCCAGCGCGTCACGCGGGATCGCCGACAGCCCGGCCGCGATCAGCACCATCGCGAATCCGGCCCACACCCAGATGTACGCGCCGATGATGGCCGGCGTGATGAGGGCCGGACCGAGCCAGGTCACCCCGTTGAAGGGCGCCGTGAAGTTCGACTGCGGGAGCCGTACGACATAGGAGCCCGCGGGGAGGGCGGAGAAGTGGAAGGTGCCGTCGGTGGCCGTCTCGGTGGTGGCCTTGACCGCACCGCCCGAGAGCGCCTCGACGGTGATCCCGGCGAGGCCCTTCTCCTGCGGGTCGATCTGGTTGAGCGTGCCGCCGCCGCCACGGACGACATCCAGCCAGACCGTGCCGCTGAGCCCGTCGCCGCGTCCGTCGCCGGGGGCGGCCTTGGCGGGGGAGGCGTCCTTGAGCAGATCGGGCTTGAGGCCCACGAGCGGGATGAGCACCGGCTGCCCGGCCTGCGCCGGCTGCTTGGTCACCACGGCACCGCCTTGCACGGCCGCGGGCGCCTGGTCGTTCTCGCGCGGCCGGGCTCCCGGGTAGCCCTGGCTGGAGGAGAACGTGTCGTGGACAACGGTGATCACCGCGTTGGCGACGCCCTTGTCCGGGTCCTGCTCGTAGACGAGCCGGAAGATGACCCCGGCCGCGAGGAGGGAGACCGCCATTGGCATGAACAGGATGAGCTTGAACGCGGTCGCCCACCGGATCCGCTCCGTCAGCACGGCGAAGATGAGGCCGAGCACGGTGACGATCAGCGGAGCCACCACGACCCAGATCACGTTGTTCCTGATCGTGGTCAGCGTCGAGGAGTCCGTGAAGATCGAGGCGTAGTTGTCCAGGCCGACGAAGTGGTCGCCGGTCGAGTCGTACAGGCTGCGGAAGATCGAGTAGACGATCGGGTAGATCACCCACGCGCCCAGCAGGAGCAGCGCGGGCAGCAGGAAGAGGATCGCCAGCTTGGGGGAAGGCCCGAGCCGGTGTCCGCCCCGGTCAGGGGCGGGGTCGGCGACGGGGGTGTCTGGCCGGCCGGAGGGGGCCCCGGCGGCGGGGAGATCGCCGCCGGGGGCCTGCGGGCCGTCTAACCGTTCGGTCACGGCCGTGTCCCTTACTTCTTGAAGGCCTTGGCGGCGTCCGCCTCGAGCTTCTGCTGGGCGCCCTTCACGTCGGAGGGGTTGCGCAGGAAGTCCTGCAGGTCCTTCCACTCGCCCTTGCCGTCCGTGCCGCCGAAGGCGCTGGGCGCCAGGTCCGACATGTCGTACCGCACCGACTCGCCGGCCGAGATGATCGTCTGGGCCAGCTGCTTGGTCAGGTCACTCGGGTAGTTGTCGGGGGAGACGTTGCGGTTGGGGGAGAGGTAGCCGGGGGTCTTGGCCCAGACCTCGCCGCCCTCCTTCGAGGCGAGGAACTCCAGCAGCGCCATCGCGCCCTTGGAGTCCTTCAGGGCCACGCCGACGTCACCGCCCAGCACGACCGGCGCGGTGTCGCCCACCTTGGGGAACGGCATGATCTTGGCGTCTTCGCCGATCTTCGCGCCGGACTGGCCCACCGAAGCCGCGACGAAGTCGGCCTCGATCACCATCGCGGCCTTCTTCTGGCCGTAGACCTGGGTCACGCAGGTGGGGAAGTCGGTCTGCAGGGCGCCGCTCGAGCCGCCGAGCAGGAACTCCTTCTTGCCGAAGATCTGGGCCATCTTCTCGAGCGCGGTGGCGACGGAGGGGTCCGTCCAGGGGATCTCGTGCTTGGACAGCTTGTCGTAGTTGTCCGGCCCGGCCGTGGACAGGTAGACGTTCTCGAACAGGTCGGTGAGTGTCCACCCGGACGCCGCGCACAGGGCGAACGGCGCGGTGCCGGAGTCCGACAGCGTCTGGGCGGTCTTGGAGACCAGGTCGTCCCAGGTCGTGGCGGGCTGCGCCCCGGCGTCGTCGAACGCGCCCTGCCGGTACCAGATCAGCGACTTGTGCGCCGCCTTCACGAGCACGCCGTACACCTGGCCCTTGGCCGAGCCGAGCTCCTTCCAGTACGGCGTGTAGTTCTGGTCGATCTGCGCCTGGACCTCCGCCGACAGGGGCTTGAGCGCGTTCTGGTCCGCGTACTGCTGGACCAGGCCGGGCTGCGGGAGGATGGCGACGTCCGGCGGGTTGCCGCCCTGGATCCGCGGGCCGAGATAGGCGCCCGTGTCCTCACCGGTCGAGGCGTACGTCACGGTCGCGCCGGTCTTGGCTTGGAACGCCTTCAGCACCTTCTCGAAGTTGGCCTGCTCGTCGCCGGTCCACTTGGCCGCGACCTCGATCTTGACGCCGTCGAGTGGCTTGGCGGCGGGGGCGCTGCTGGATTTGGCCGGCTCGTTCGTCGAGTTGCCGCCGCAGGCCGCCGCGGCGAGGCCGAGGAACGCGACCATGATGGGGAGTTTTCGCATATCTATCCTCCGGGCTGGATGACCTCGCCGAGCTGCTGTTTCAGATCGGCGACGGTCTCATCGACGGGTTTGCTGAGATTGAGGGCGCCGGAGACGGCGCTGGAGACGACCAGGCTGACCTGGTTGTAGTTGGCGGTCACCGGCCGGGGACGCGCGGAGAGGATCGACTCCTTCAGCACGGGCAGGTAGGGGAACCGCCTGATCAGGGCCGGGTCGTCGTAGAGATCGGCCCAGACCGGGGGGAACGACCCCTGGGTCAGGACCAGGCGCTCGTTGTCCCGGCCGGTGAAATAGCGGATGAAGTCGAGGGCCGACTTCTGCCGCTTGGAGTAGGCGCTGATGGCGAGGTTCAGCCCGCCCAGCGAGCTGGATCCCGGGCCGGTCAGCCCCGGGAGCCTCGTCACCTCGAACTTTCCGGCGATCTTGGAATGGGTGGCCGGGCCGTACGCGTGGGGCCAGTTGCGGGCGAACAGCAGCCGCCCCTCCTGGAAGGCGAGCCGGGACTCCTCCTCCTTGTAGGAGAGCGCCTCCTGTGGGATCCACCCTTCCTTGACGCCGCCGACCAGGAAGTCGAGCGCGGTCTTCGCGGTGCTCAGGTCCATCGTGACGCGGCGCGCGTCCGGGCTGAGGATCTCTCCGCCCGCGGACTGTACGGCTTCCGCGAAGTTGACGGTCAGCCCCTCGTACGGCAGGAACTGGCCGGCGTATCCGCCTATGTGATACTTCGCGCTCAGGCGGGTGGCCTGGTCGCGCAGCTCCGCCCACGTCTTCGGCGGCTTCAGGTGCTCCTTCTTCAGGATGTCGGAGCGGTAGTAGAGGAGCCCGGCGTTGCTGAGGTACGGCGCGGCCCACAGCCGGTCGCGGTAGATCGCCGTGTCCGCGACCCCCCTGAGCAGCTTGTCGAGGGGGAACATGCTCCGGTCGAGCGGCACGATCCAGCCGGCGTCGGCGAACTCCGCCGTCCAGACCACGTCGAGCCCGAGCACGTCGTAGCAGTCGCAGTGCGCCTGAAGATTCGCCACCATCTGGGCGCGCTGCTCGTCGGCCGCCTCGGGTAACTCCAGCAGCGTCACTTGTTCGGCCGGGTGGGCCTGATTCCATCGGTCGAGCAGCGGCCGCAGGTAGGCGGTGGTGTCCCGGCCGGTGGCGAAGGTGATGGGCCCGATGCCGCCCGTTCCCTTGGACGGCCCGCCAGCCGGGTCCGCCAGCCCGCCGCATCCGGCCACGACCAGGGCGGCCAGCAGGGCGACGGCTCGGCGAACCACGTGGCCTCCGCATTAATTCGAGGTTACATACGTGTTAGGTAAGTGCATGCATGTTATGCATAGCGATAATGTGGACGTC
Source organism: Planotetraspora sp. A-T 1434 (assembly GCF_025420585.1). GTDB lineage: Bacteria > Actinomycetota > Actinomycetes > Streptosporangiales > Streptosporangiaceae > JAOEGB01. Next base: position 534,001 of record NZ_JAOEGB010000001.1, read on the forward strand.
AACGGCTTTGCCCGTAACGCTCCGGTAACTGCTTCGACGGCACTGCTACGGCTGGAGGTGAGCGCGTGCGGCTGCCGCTGCTGGCGCTCCTGGCGAAGGAACCTGCCCATGGGTACGAGCTCAAACAAGCCCTAGAGGTGACGTTCGGCAGCGCGTACCCTTCGCCCAACATCGGGCAGATCTACGTGACCCTCGGCCGCCTGGAGAAGGACGGGTTCGTCCGGGCCGTCGACGTCGAGCAGTCGAACCGGCCCAACAAGAAGGTCTACTACCTCACCGCCGCCGGTCGTGAGGCGCTGGAGACCTGGGTGGACGAGCCGACCGAGGGGCCGCGCGTCCGCGACGAGTTCTTCATGAAGCTCGTGCTGGCCCCGCTCACCGGGATCGCCGACCGGATGGCTCTGGTCAACCGGCAGCGCAGGCACTACCTGTCGCTGATGCGAGACCTCGACGCGCTGGCCGAGCGCACCGATCCGGAGAACCGGGTCGCGCTCCTGCTCATCGAGGGCGCCATGCTCCACCTCCAAGCCGACCTCGACTGGCTCCAACGCTGCCAGGAAGATCTAGCCCTGTGACCCCCCCTTTCACCGCCGTGATCATGCACGGGTTCCCGGGAATGCGGCGGACCTGGCCTTCCCCTTGCCGTGATCATGCACGGGTTCCCGATCAAGTGCCCCGACCTGCGGCAGCGCCGTACGTGATCATGCACGAGAGGTGTGGGTCGTGATGGACACTCCAGTGGTCAAAGCGACGAACCTTGTGAAGATCTACCAAACCGGGGGCCTGCCGGTGCCTGCCGTACGCGGCATCGATCTGACCGTGAGGGCCGGTGAGTTCGTCGCGATCATGGGCCCGTCGGGGTCCGGCAAGTCGACCTTCATCCACATGCTCGGCGGGCTGGAGACCCGTACGAGCGGGGAGATCTGGCTGGATGGCAAGAGGGCGGACACGCTGTCCGAAAGCGGATGGGCAGTGCTCCGCCGGCAGAAGGTCGGATTCGTCTTTCAGTTCTTCAACCTGGTCGCCAACATGACCGTCGCCGACAACGTGGAGTTGCCCGCGCTGCTCGGCGGGGTGTCGCCGAGGCAGGCCCGCGAGCGGCGGGAGTACCTGCTCGGCGAGCTCGGGCTCACCGAGCGGGCCGCCGCCGCTCCCGCCCAGCTCTCCGGCGGGGAGCAGCAGCGGGTCGCGCTGGCCCGCGCGCTGGCCAACCACCCGAGGCTGCTTCTCGCGGACGAACCGACCGGCAACCTCGACAGCCGCAACACCCGTGACGTCCTCAAGCTCCTCGGCCAGGTGCACCGGCAGGGCCAGACCATCGTGCTGGTCACGCACGACGCCCGTGTCGCGAGCATGGCCGACCGCGTCGTCAGCCTGCTGGACGGCCAGATCGTCGACGACGGCGCCATCCCGCGGACCCGCCGACGCCCGTCCGGTACGGCAGGCGACGTCGTCGAGCTGCACGGGTGACGGAGTGCATGATCACGAGAGGCGGGGCCGCAGGAGGACGGCCACTGCGGGGAAGGCGTGCATGATCACGGCGAGGAGATGTGGAGGTCGGTGGCCGTGCCCGGGAAACCGTGCATGATCACGGCGAGGAGACGCGCAGGCCGGCGGCCGTGTCCGGGAGTGTGTGCATGATCACGGCCGGGGGGCGGTGGGTGCGGGCCGACCTCCGGGCTCGCCGCGGTCAGGCGCTGCTGAGCGTTCTCGCGGTGGCGGGAATCGTCACCGCCCTCATCACCGCGGCCACTCTCCTGGAGGACGGCACCAACCCCTGGCGGGGGCTGTTCGAGCGCAGCCACGGGGCCCATGTGTGGATCCACACCAAGGACGCCCCGGACGTCCCCGCGCTCAAGGCCCTCAACGGCGTCACCGACCTGGCCGGGCCGTACCGCAGTGCCCCCGCGACCCTGGTCGACCACGGGCGCAGGGTGCCGATCGCGCTCCAGGAGACACCGGCGGCGTTCCCGGCCGTCGCCCGCCCCCTGCTGCGGGAGGGCCGCTGGCTGGACCCCCGCCGGCCCGACGGCGTCGTCGTCGAGCGCTCCTTCGCGCGGGCCCTCGGGCTGCGCCCCGGCAGCCCGTTCACCGTCACCGGCCTGAACGGCGCCACCCACGCCCTGGTCGTGTCCGGGCTGGCCGAGAGCGGCGACCAGGGCTTCTACCCCGAATGGACCCCCGGCCTGGCCTGGACGCTGTCGCAGACCCTCAGCCTCGTCGAGCCCGCCCCCGGCCGGACCGAGACCGTCACGGGCCTGCGGCTGGCCGACCCCGGCTACACGGACCTGGTGGTCCAGCGGGCCGTGATGGCCCTGCGCAACCAGGTCCAGCGGGTGGCCACCTGGCGGGAGGTCAGGGCTTCGATGGAGCTCGACAACCGGCTGCTCGGCCTGCTGCTCGCGCTGTTCGGCGTCGCGGGCCTGGTCGCCGCCGCGCTGGCCCTCGCCAACGCCACCGGCGGCCGGGTGCTGACCCAGCTCCGCGACATCGCCACGCTGAAGTCGCTCGGGTTCACCCGGGGGCAGGTCACCCGCATGCTCGTGGCCGAGCACGGGACGCTCGGTCTCCTCGGGATCGCCCTGGGCCTTCTCGCGGGACGGCTCATCACGGCCTACGCACTGTCGGACGCCGTCGTCGTGCCGCTGTCCCCCGGGCCGCTCGTCGCCATCGCGGCGGGCACGGCCCTGGTGGTGCTGGTCGCCGTCTGGCTCCCGTCCTGGCGGGGCGGTCGCACACCACCGATCCCGGCGGCCCCCGCCGCGCCTCCACGCGGCCACCTGTCGCGGCTGGCCCGGGTCGCCCTGCTCGTACGGCTGCCGCCCGCCCTGGTGCTGGGCGCGAGGGACGCCTTCACCAGGCGGACCCCGGCGCTGCTCACGGTGACCGGCGTGGCCATCCCGATGATGATGATCACAATCGGCTTGGGCTGCTGGGCGACCCTCGACGACTTCATCCGCCATCCGGAGAAGGTCGGCCAGGCGGCCGCCCTCGCCGTACGGCCCGGCGACCTGACGGCGGAGGAGGCGCGGGCACGGGCGATGGCCGACCCCGACGTGGTGGCCGCCTATCCCGGCGCCGAGCTGGACGCGCTGGTCCCGTGGCAGACCCGGACGGTACGCACGAGGGCGCTCGGGGTGTCCGCCGACCCCTATCCCTTCCCAGTGGCGGAAGGCCGGATGTTCGCCGACCGGGGCGAGGCCGTGGCCGGTCAGGGACTGCTCGACTTGCTCGGGGTGCACATCGGCGACCGGGTCCGGATGACGATCGGAGGCACGCCGCTCATCGTCAGGATCGTCGGCCGGGTCGTGGAGCCGGAGCAGGACGGCGAGGTCCTCTCGTTTGGCATCGACAGCCTGGCGGCCAAGGACGCGATGCCGCCGCAGTTCTACAGCCTGGTGCTCCGGCCCGGCGCCGATCCGGCGGAGGTGCGCGCCCGGCTCCAGGCGCGGTCTCTGGAGGTCGACCAGGCGGTCAACCCGGCCGACCGGCTGGCGGTCATCCGGGTGATCATCGTGGCCCTGGTCGTCGTGCTGGCCCTGATCGGCCTGGCCAACCTGCTGACCGCGAGCGCCCTCGGACTGCGCGACCACGTGCTCGACCTGGCCGTGCTGAAGGCGATGGGCCTCACGCCGCGGCAGGTCATGGCCACGCTCGTCACCGGAACGGGCCTGCCGGCCATGGTCGGAGTGCTGCTCGGGGCGTCCGCGGGCGCGTTCCTGTCGAGGGGCCTCATCGACCTGGAGGGCCGCGGCAGCGGCGTAGGGGCCGGCATCGGCCGCGCGCCCACGCCCGGCATGTTCGCGGCGACCGTGCTGATCGCGATCGGCGCCGCGCTGCTGGTCGTGCTCATCCCCGCTCGCCGGGCCGCCCGGGCGCAGGTCCCCGTCACGGCCCGCTAAGCATGATCAGGGCCGGCGACTCCGCAGGCCGGAGGCCATGTCCGGGAACCTTCGCATGATCACGGCCAGGGAGTTCGCAGGCCAGAAGGCATGCGCGGGAACCTGTGCATGATCACGCCGAAGGGGGGGCGGGGGTGCTCAGGACTCCTTCTGGATGGACAGCCAGTAGAAGCCGTGCCCCGGCAGAGTGAGCAGGTAGGGGAGGTCGCCGATCCGCGGGAAGGGCACGCCGCCTCGGCACTCGACCGGCGTCATCCCGCTGAAGCGGCGCAGGTCGAGCTCGACCGGCTGGGCGAACTTCGACAGGTTGTTCACGCAAAGCACCCGGTCGTCGCCCTCCTCGCGGATGAAGGCCAGCACGCTCGGGTTGGGCGACCACAGCTCGATGTAGCTGCCGGTGCCGAAGATCGGGTGCTCCCGCCGGATCTGCAGCATCCTCCGGGTGAAGTGCAGCAGCGACGACTCGCTCTTGATCTGCGCCTCGACGTTGACCGACTGGTAGCCGTAGATCGGGTCCATGACCACCGGCAGGTACAGCCTGGCCGGGTCGGCCGTGGAGAAGCCGGCGTTGCGGTCGGGGCTCCACTGCATCGGCGTGCGGACCGCGTCCCGGTCCTCCAGCCAGATGTTGTCGCCCATGCCGATCTCGTCGCCGTAGTACATGACCGGCGACCCCGGCATGCTGAGGAGCAGCGCGGTGAACAGCTCGATCTGGTCCCTGTCGTTCTCCAGCAGGGGGGCGAGACGACGCCGGATGCCCAGGTAGGCCCGCATCCGGGGGTCCTTGGCGTACTCGGCGTGCATGTAGTCGCGCTCCTCTTCCGTCACCGTCTCGAGCGTCAGCTCGTCGTGGTTGCGGAGGAAGATGCCCCACTGGGCGTGCTCGGGCAGCTTCGGGGTGCGCGACATGATCTCGGAGATCGGCTCCCGGCTCTGCCGGCGCACGGCCATGAAGATACGCGGCATCAGCGGGAAGTGGAACGCCATGTGGCACTCGTCGCCGCCGGTCGTGGGGTCGCCGAAATACTCCACCACGTCCTCGGGCCACCCGTTCGCTTCGGCGAGCAGCACCCGGTCGGGGTAGAGCCGGTCGACCTCGGCGCGGATCCGCCGGAGGTATTCGTGCGTCTCCGGCAGCCCGGAGCACGCCGTCCCCTCACGCTCGAAGAGGTACGGCACGGCGTCCAGCCGGAAGCCGTCGACGCCGAGGTCCAGCCAGAACCGGAGGACCTCCATCATCGCGTCCTGGACGGCTGGGTTGTCGTAGTTGAGATCCGGCTGGTGGTGGAAGAACCGGTGCCAGTAGTACTGGCCGCGCACCGGGTCGTAGGTCCAGTTGGACTCCTCGGCGCCGATGAAGATGATCGGAGCGTCGGCGTACTTCGTGGGGTCGTCCGACCAGACGTAGAAGTCGCCGTAGGGGCCGTCCGGGTCCTCCCGGGAAGCCTGGAACCACGGGTGCTTGTCGCTGGTGTGGTTCATGACCAGGTCAGTGATGACCCGCAGGCCACGCGCGTGGGCGGCCTCGATCATCTCGACGAAGTCACCGAGATCGCCGAACTCCGGAAGGATCTTCAGGTAGTCCGAGATGTCGTAGCCGCCGTCTCGCAGCGGCGACTCGTACAGCGGCAGCAGCCACAGGCAGTCGATGCCGAGCCACTTCAGGTAGTCGAGCTTGTCGATCAGCCCGCGCAGGTCGCCCGTGCCGTCGCCGTTCGAGTCCTTGAAGCCGCGGACGAGCACCTCGTAGAAGACCGCCCTCTTGTACCAGTGGGCGTCCTGCGGGGTGAAATCGGTGATCTCCTCGCCGGGCAGCACCGTTGGCGGCGCTGTGGGCAGCCCGGTCTGAGCCGCCGGCACAGGGGTGCCGGTAGGCGCGGAAACAGGTTCCGGGCAGGGCGACGCTGCGTTCATCTGGACTCGCTTGAGGAAAGAAGGAGGCGTGTGGTCAGGTCACACCCGAGCTTTGAAGCTCACGCCGTCAGATTTGGCCTTCATTGACCAAAATAGCACCTGACCAGGGCTGACCGTAAACGCTGACCAAGAAATGACAGGTAGTTTTTACCTGTTTCTGCTTGATCACCCACGGCGATCAGGCAGGTGTCCGGCAGGTCGGAGAGCTACCCCGAGTTAGCCCTGGGAGGTCCACGGAGGGGTCAGGTCTCCGAGGACGTCCTCGTAGTCCGTGAGCCAGGCGCCGAAAAGCACGAGAGCCCGTAGCCAAAACCGCGAGTTCCACGCCCCGAAGGCGGTCAGCGCGTCCGGCCCGGAGGCCACGACCTCCAGCATCTGGGGCGACATCAGACCGGGGATCGACGCGGCCTTCACCAGCATCCGGTGGTTCCACTCCCGTGCCGCCGGGCCGTTCGAGCGGAGCGGGACCCGGCGGTGCGGGAGGGCGCCGTTGGTGGACGGCAGCGCCGCCACCCGTGGGTTGGCCGCCTTCAGGACCTCCCGATAAAACCTGCCGCCCTCCTTCCGGGTCACCGGCACAGACAGGGCGGCGTCGAAGAACTCGGGGTGCAGGAACGGGAAGACCGGCGTCGCCTCGGGGCCCACGAGGTTGACCGGCGAACGGGCGATGCCCCGGGCCGTCCGGGTGTGGAGCACGCTCAACGGTAGCTCCGAACGGTGGCCGTGCAGCATCGAGGTCGCCGCGGCGAAAGCCGTACGGACCTGATCGTCCATCCACGCGAGGGCGGAGTCGCCAAGGACGGGCATGTGCGGGTCGCCGGTCGCGAGAGCGGCCAGCAGCGCCTCCCGCCGCGATGCGCCGGTCCCCGCTCCCACGGCGTCGGCGGTGATCAGGAAGTTCTTCATCAGCGGGCCGCCGGCCAGGCCGTCGACCACGGCGCGGCCGGCCTCGTGGACCTCGCGGGCGAAGGGGGAGTACCACGCGTGGTGGCTGGTGAGGTACTCCAGCCGCCGAGCCGCCCACAACGCCTCTTCGGGGTATCTTTCCGGATCCTGCGGGACGATCCGGTGCTTCAACCCCAGCTCGCGCGTGATGTACCGGGCGAAGTCGATGTCGTTGTCCAGCCCGTCGTCGGGGCTCGTCGTCCACGACTCCACGTCCATCCGCCGCGCCACGGCGACGCTCGCCAGCAGCCTGGAGTCGTAGCCGCCGCTCACCGGGACCAGCACCCGGTCGTACGGCTTGAGCGCGTCGTGCAGCAGCGCGACCAGGTCACCGCCGGTCACGCCGCGGTCGACCGGCTCCTCCCGCACCCAGCGCGGCGCCCGCTTCTCGACCCGCAGCTTCCGCTCCGTCCGCGACCAGGTCAGCGCGGTCGCACCTGGCAGCCGCCTGACCTCGCGGTACGGCGTGTCCTCCAGCAGCGGATAGGTCAGTTTGAGGATGGCCGCCCAGGCGCTCCAGTTGACCTCGTACGGCCGGGCGGCCAGGGCCAGAAGCGGCTCGATGAGGCCGGCGAAGTAGACGGCGTCCCCGTCGGCCAGGTAGTAGACGTCGATCAGCCCGAACGCGCCCGTGTGCAGGGTCACGGCGCCCGGCTCGTCGATGAGCCCCGGCGCCTCGTAGGTCTCGGAGATCCTCAGCCAGTCGCGCGTCGCCGGGCCGGACTCGTGGCCTGATTCCCAGCCGCCGATCGGCTGCCGGTCTCCCCACGCGAAAGCCGCCGCTCCGCGCGGCGCGTCCCCCTGCGGCACGGGTATGTGCGCGCCGGCCTCCTGGGCGCTCCCGGCCTGCGAAGTGAGCGGCGCTGTGCTGTTCGGGGCGTGTTGCGCTGCGCCATAGGGCTGCGGCGTGGTGCCGTACGGCTGCGGCGCTGTGCTGTACGGCGCTGTGCTGTTGTACGGCGCTGTGCTGTTGTACGGCGCTGTGCTGTTGTACGGCGCTGTGCTGTTGTACGGCGCTGTGCTGTTGTACGGCGCTAGCGGGCCGGAGGCGAGCAGCGCGGCGTGCGTGGAGGTGTGCACGGCCCGTACGGCAGGGCCGGACCGTGCCAGCAGATCGAGCCGGGCCGCGTCGAAGGGCCCGATGGCGCCGCAGACATACGGCCTCGTCTGGTATCGCGGCCACTCACCCTTGCGCACGTCTCGCCCTCCCTCGAACCCGCCGCCGAGTCTACGGACCTTTCGCCCATCGAGCCGCGAGCTATCCCGAATCAGGACGATCCAGCCGACGCGAAGCCATGTGGAGGCCACGATGGCCTGCCGGAGTCACGTCTCCCAGGGGTCCGCCGAGGGCTGTGGGAATGACGGGACCTGGTCTCTTCCTGAGATCGATCAGCACGTTCTGCGAATATTGTGACTCTCGCCCCCTTCGGACTACTGCGGAGTTACCTCATGAGCGAGTTGGAGAGCGTGAAGCAGGCGCTGGCGCAGGCCGTCGAGCAGGCGGCCGGGGCGGCGGAGCTCGGCCGGCTGCTCACGGATTACCAGCGGCGGCTCGACGAGGCGGCCCACTCTGAGGCCGAAGCGGTGACCAGGCTGCGGGAGGCCGAGGCGCGGCTCAAGGTCGTCGAGCGGCAGAACACGCAGCTCGCGAAGAACCTCGCCGAGCAGCGCTACCAGACCGAGGTGGCCAACTGGAAGCTCGTCTCGGTCCAGGAGAGCCGCTGGATCAAGCTCGGCGACGCGCTCCACACCAAGAATCCCGGCGTGGTCGCCAAGACGCTCAAGGAGCCGGTGAAGAAGCGTCCCGCGCCCAAGCGGTCGGACTTCAAGCCCGAGCTTCCGGCGGTCGCCGAGGAGAAGGCCGCGGCAGCCGCACCGGACGCGAACGCCCCGGAGGTCTCCGCCGCCCTCGCCGACGGGTTCGCGGTGCCGAAGGGCCCGCTGGCCAGGCCGTACCTCACGGTCGCCGCGATCGTGGACAGGCAGACCGAGGCGCTGCTGCGCTACGAGTGGCGGCAGGTGACCAACTTCGGCCCGGACAACTGGGAGACGATGCTCGACCAGCACCAGCCGCACGTGCTGTTCGTCGAGTCCGTACGGCCCGGCCCCCGGCAGGGCAACGGAGGCCGTTGGCTGGAGGCGCTGTCGGGGCAGTCACGCGCGCTGCGGGACCTGGTAGAGGCGTGCCGCAAGCGGGGGATCAAGACTGTTTTCTGGCATTCGAGCGGCGCCGTTTCGCGGTCGGTCCCGGCGGCTGAGCATTTCGAGTACGTCGTGACGACCTCGGAGGCGCGGGCCCGCGAATGGAAGTCGGCGCTGCGTCACGAGCGGGTGGGCGTCCTGCCGCACGCGATCCAGCCTCGGGTCCACAACCCGATCCCGGCTGTCGGTGGCCGCACCGGAGAGGTCGTGACCCTCGGCTCCGTCGTACTGCCGGCCCAGACGCCGCCGGCGATCGAGACATCCCCGGCGGCCTCGGCGTCCGGAGCGGGCGAGGGGACAGCTGAGGGTCCGGCCACGACGGCTGCGACGGCCAAGACGGCCACGACGGCTGCGACGGCCACGACGGCTGCGACGGCTGCGGGCGATGTGGCGGTGGCCGGCCCGGCCGAGAGCGCCGGGGGGAGTGTGGGCCAGGCGAGCCCCGCGTCCCAGCCCGTGGCCGCGGTGGCCGGGCGGGGAACGTCGCGGCACTGGGCCGTTCTGGCAGGCCAGGGAGACGACAAGACGTCCTACGACGACCTGCTGACGACCTACCGGCGGCCCGCCCTCGTGGTGGCCGGTGCCGACGCCGAGCCGAGGGTGATCGCGGAGGTCGCCGCCTGCGGCACCCCGGTGCTCCAGGTGAGAGCGGGGGCCAAGGGCGAGGAGACGGTCGCCGCCGCCGACGTCCTCCTCGCCGACCCCGAACGGCTGGCCAGGGAGGCGCACCTGGCATGGCGCGCCCGGTCGAGCGTGACTCCGCTACTCGACCCGATCCTCGACATCCTCGGCGTGCCGAGCGTCCGGAACAACGGGACGATCAGCGTCATCACCGCCGTCGACGGTGAGGCCGAGCTGGAGCACCTGCTCACCCACGTCGCCCGCCAAGCGCACCGGCCGGGCCAGCTCGTCATCGTCGCCGACGGCGTGGACGCCGCCCTGGTGGAGAAGACCGCCCGCCAGCACCCCGCCCTGACGGCGGAAGACGCGGAAGGCGCCGCCATGCCGGACCTCGTCGTCCGGGTCGCGGCCGCCCCCATCACGCGGGGTGCGGGTCTGGACCGGGCGCTGCGGCTCGCCGAGGGCGACTACGTAGCGGTCCTCGATCCCCGTGATCTGTACGGCGAGCACTACCTGGCCGACCTCGTCCGGCACTTCGCTTCGACCGACGCCGAGATTGTGGGCAAGGCCGCGTTCTACGCCCATCTGCCGAAGGCTGGGGCGACGTTCCTCCGGCAGCCAGAAGCCGAGCACCGGTTCCTCCCCGAGGTGGCGGGAGGGACGGTCCTGGCCCGCCGCCAGACGCTCGTCGACCTGGGCTTCGCCGACGTCACAGATGAGTGGGGCGAGGTCCTGATGCGGCAGTGCCGCGCCGACGGGGTCCGCGTCTACTCGGCCGACCGGTATTCGTACGTCTGCGTCCGGAGCTCGGCGGAGGGCGGCCTGCTCGGCTCGGCCCGCCTGGAGGGATACGTCCCGGCCGAGCCCCTCGCGTTGCTCTGAGCGCACCCGGCACCGCGTGATCACGCACGATTTACGGCCTGGCCTGCGGCCATGCGCGGGAACTCGTGCATGATCACGCGCGATGTGGGGCCTGGCCTGTGGTCATGTGCGGGAACTCGTGCATGATCACGACCCGTGTCGGGGCAGGTCAACGGGGGTTCGCAGGAACCTGTGCATGATCACGCGGAGGGGGTGTGGGGGGGTTAGTGTGGGCGGGATGACGCCTGCGCGGCTCGGCCGGTTTCTCGGAGCGCCGCCCGTGCCCTGTGGTTCGTGGGAGCGGGAGGCGGTGCTGGCGTCCCCGATCGCGCTCAAGACGGCGTACGGCAGGCCGCCGCGCGACGTGGCGGAGGAGTTCGCCGCCCGGCTGCGCGGTGAGGAGGGGATCGCCGCTGTCCGGGTCCAGCCCAACGGCTTCCTGCTGATCGCGCTGGCGACCCCCGGCGAGATCGTCCGGGAGATCGTGGAGCCGGAGTCCGTGTCCCCGCCGGATGAGCCGGACGGGGCGGGCTCGGACGGCCCGGCCGGAAATGATCGGAGGCGTGCGGGGCGGGTGCCGTCGCCGTGGCCAGATTTTCCTCGCACGTGGGACAACCCGGGCTTCGTCGTGAGGTTCGCGCATGCGCGGGCGGCGGTCGTACGGAGATGGGCCCGTGATCTCGGTGTGCCGTCGGAGGGCTTCCGGCCGGAACTGCTGGACGACCCTCGCGACCGCGCGGTTCTGAGGCTGCTCGCGGAGCTGCCCAGCCGTACGGCCGGCCGCGAGCCGGCGTGGACCGCCTATGCCGAGCAGCTCGCGCTGGCCTACCACGACGCGCACGAGCACGCTCCGGCCACCCCGATGGGAGATGGGCGGCCCGCCGAGGTTCACACGTCACGGCTGTGGCTGGCGAGAGCCGTACAGATCGTCCTGGTAGATATTCTGGGGACCGCGTTGCCGGACAGACTGTGACAGACGGGGCCAAGGGGTGTCTCGTCACGTGGGCGGCCGTCTCATGCGGACGGTGAGGTCGGATAGCCTCGTTCGGGTGAGTCGATTCGCCCACCCCGCCGGCGACAGGCATGCCGAGGTGCTGCCCGAAGAACGTCCGCCGCATGTGCCCGCCGACCTGAACGCGCTCGATCACGTGATCTGGCCGCGAACGTCCGGCCGGACCGGTGGCGCCATCACGATCGGTGGCGTAGACGTCAGGGACCTGGCGAAGGAATACGGCACTCCTCTCTACGTCATCGACGAGGAGGACTTCCGCTCCCGCTGCCGGGACCACAAGGCCGCCTTCCATGACGGCGAGGTCCATTACGCGGGCAAGGCCTTCCTGTGCCGTGAGGTGGCCCGCTGGATCGACCAGGAGGGCCTCGGCCTCGACGTGTGCAGCGCGGGCGAGCTCGCGGTCGCGCTCAGCGTCGGCTTCCCGCCCGAGCGGATCACCATGCACGGCAACAACAAGTCCCTGGCCGAGCTGGAGAAGGCCGTCGAGGTCGGCGTCGGCCACATCGTGGTCGACTCCTACGAGGAGATCGCCCGGCTGGGCTTCCTCGCCGACCGCCACGGCACCCGGCCCAAGGTCATGATCCGCGTGACCGTCGGCGTGGAGGCGCACACCCACGAGTTCATCGCGACCGCCCACGACGACCAGAAGTTCGGCCTGTCGCTGAGCAGCGGCGCGGCGGCGGAGGCGGTGCGGCGGATCCTCGCCCTGCCGCAGTTGGAGCTGGTCGGCCTGCACTCGCACATCGGGTCGCAGATCACCGACACCGCGGGGTTCGAGGTGGCCGCCCGCCGCCTGGCCGGCCTGCTGGTCCAGATCAAGGAAGAGCACGGCATCGTCCTCCCCGAGCTCGACCTCGGCGGCGGCTACGGCATTCCGTACGTGACGGGCGACGAGGCGCCGGACATCAAGGTCATCGCGGACGGCCTCACGGAGATCGTCGCCAAGGTCTGCACGTCGGCGGGGCTTCCGGTGCCGCGCCTGACGGTGGAGCCGGGCCGTGCGATCACGGGACCCGCGGGTGTGACGCTGTACGAGGTCGGTACGGTCAAGGACGTGGAGGGCCTGCGGACCTACGTCAGCGTCGACGGCGGCATGAGCGACAACATCCGCACCGCGCTGTACGGCGCCGACTACACGGCCGTGCTCGCCTCCCGCGAGACCGACGCCGAACCGATGCTGTCCCGCCTGGTCGGCAAGCACTGCGAGAGCGGGGACATGATCGTTCGCGACCTGTGGCTGCCCGCGGACCTCGCTCCAGGTGACATGATCGCGGTGGCGGCGACCGGCGCGTACTGCCGCTCGCTGGCGAACAACTACAACTACCTGCCGAAGCCCGCGGTGGTCGCGGTGTCCAGGGGCAAGGCACGGGTGATCGTGCGCCGGGAGACCGAGGACGATCTGCTGAGGGGGCAGCTGTGATCACTCGCCCATCGACGGGTGAAACGAGGAGGGCCCGTGACTAACCCCATCGGCAAACCGGCGCTGAAGGTCGCGCTGCTGGGCTGCGGCGTCGTCGGTTCGCAGGTCGTACGGCTGCTGGGCGAGCAGGCCGACGACCTGGCCGCCCGCGTCGGGGCTCCGCTGGAGCTGGCCGGGGTGGCCGTGCGGAGGCTCGGCCGCAGGCGCGACGCGGAGATCGACCCCGCCCTGTTGACGACCGACGCCGAGGGCCTGATCACCCGCGACGACGTGGACATCGTCGTCGAGGTGATCGGCGGCATCGAGCCCGCCAGGTCGCTGATCCTCGCCGCGATGTCGCGCGGCAAGTCGGTGGTGACCGCCAACAAGGCGCTCCTGGCCGAGGACGGCGCGACCATTCACCGGGCGGCCCGCGAGAACAACGCCGACCTCTACTTCGAGGCCAGCGTGGCCGGAGCGATCCCGCTGCTGCGGCCGCTCCGCGAGTCGATGGCCGGTGACCACGTCCGGCGGGTGCTGGGCATCGTCAACGGCACCACGAACTACATTCTCGACAAGATGGACTCCTCGGGCGCCTCGTTCGGAGACGCGCTGGAGGAGGCCCAGTCGCTCGGGTACGCCGAGGCCGACCCGACCGCCGACGTGGAGGGCTTCGACGCCGCCGCCAAGGCCGCCATCCTCGCCGGGATCGCCTTCCACAGCCGGGTGACGGCGGCCGACGTGCACCGCGAGGGCATCACGGAGATCACCGCGGCCGACGTCGCCTCGGCCAAGGGCATGGGCTACGTGATCAAGCTGCTGGCCATCTGCGCCCGCTCCGACGACGGCCGCTCGGTCGGCGTGCGGGTCCACCCGGCCATGATCCCCCGGTCGCACCCCCTGGCGGGGGTCCGGGAGGCGTACAACGCGGTGTTCGTGGAGGCCGAGTCGGCCGGGCGGCTGATGTTCTACGGCGCCGGCGCCGGGGGAGCACCCACGGCCTCGGCGGTCCTGGGGGACATCGTCGCGGTGGCCCGCAACCGCCTCGCCGGGACCCGCGGCCCAGAGGAGTCGACCTACGCCGACCTGAAGGTCCACCCGATCGGAGACACGGTCACCCGCTATCACGTGTCGGTGGATGTGGCGGACAAGCCGGGCGTTCTCGCCCGCGTGGCCGACGTCTTCGCCAGCCACGACGTGTCCATCCAGACGGTCCGGCAGGAGGGCCGCGGCGACGACGCCCAGCTCGTTCTGGTCACCCACCGGGCGAGCGACGCCGCCCTGTCGGCCACGATCGAGGACCTCCGGGAGCTCGACATCGTCCGGGCCGTGGCCAGCGTGATGCGCGTCGAGGGCGACGACACCCCCTGAGCCGTAACGTGGCGGATTCAGGCGATCACTGGATAATCTACGTCGGTTCCCTCTGATCGCCGCCGCGGTCCTGGAATAGGCATCATTCTTACTTTCCTGAATATGGTTGGAATCGGCGGTAAAGCGGTGATGATCCGATAAGAGTAATTACCGATGGTACTGGGGTGGCGACCGCCCGAAGGGCGGTAGCCCCTGGGATGCGTCGATCAATGTGATCACGATCTGCATATGGCCGTTTGGTTTGGTGAACCACCATGCAAGGTGGTCCTGACCTAGAATCAGCCGGTGTTCCCCTCGTCCCCCGCTTCGTTCCTGCGGCATGCCGGCGCCCTGGCGCTCGTGGTGCCAGTGCTGCTCATGGCGTCCGGGCAGATGGCCGAGGCCAGGACGACAGGGGCCGTGACGACAGGGGCCGTGACGACAGGGGCCGTGACGTCCGGGCACGGGTCGCCCAGGGTGACGACCGTCGTGGCCTTGACCTTCGACGACGGCGACGCGAGCCACGTGCGGGTGGCCCGGCTGCTGAACGCCAGAGGCATGGCCGGGACCTTCTACATCAACAGCGCGCAGATCGGCACGGCCGGCAAGCTGACCCGCGCGCAGCTCGCCGCCATCGCCAGGGCGGGCCACGAAATCGGCGGCCACACCCTGACGCACCCCAAGCTGCCCGAGCTGACGCCCGCGGAACAGCGCGCCGAGATCTGCGACGACCGGCGGGCGCTGCTCGCGATGGGCTTTCAGGTTCGCACGTTCGCCTACCCTTATGGCGCGTGGGACGGCAGCGCCAAGCGGATCGTCCGCGCGTGCGGGTACAACGGCGCGAGAGGAGTGGGCGGCCTCTCTTCCCGCCCGTGCGCCGGCTGCGCGGTGGCCGAGCCGTACCGTCCGGAGAGCCTCTACCTCGTTCGCACCCCGGGGTCCGTGCGGGAGACGACCACACTCGCGCAGATCAAGAAGTCGGTGCTCAACGTGGAGAAGGCGGGTGGCGGCCTGGTCCCGCTGGTCTTCCACCGGTTGTGCGCCGATGACGGCGGGTGCGGCCTCTATTCGGTGAGCGACCGGACCCTGACCGCGTTCCTTGACTGGCTGGCCGGGCGCAGGGCCCGCGGGACGGTCGTGCGGACCCTCGGCGCGGTGATCGGCGGCAAGGTCCGGCCTCTCCCATGATCAGGCGGAAGCGGTGATTCAGGACTACGGCGCCCAAGCGGGTCATGTGCCACAATGCGAGATCGTTGAGCAGACTGTGAAGATCGGCCGAGGGCGGGCGTCATGACAAGCCCCAGAGGCTTCCTCCGCACGCCGAGCGCGGAGATGGCGGACGCGTCCTGGGACGGGAGCCGGTGGGTCGTCGCCGGCGCCCCGGTCCAGGCAGAGTTCGCGGAGGACGACGTGGCCCGCCTGCGTGGCCTCCGCGGCGTCCACGTCCACTGGTCGCCAGGCGTGGTGCCCCACGACGTGATCCTCCGGCTCGCCGCGGCCGGGGTCCCGCTCTACTCAGCCTCGGTGCCCGGCTGGCTCGCCGACGCCACGCTCCGCGAGCTGATCACCGACTCCGGCTGGCTCACCTCCGAGGCCGACAGCGCGGGGGCGCCGGTCGTCGACCTCCGCCGCGAGGAGCACAGCGTACGGCTCCGCAGGCACGCCCTCCACGGGGAGGTGGTCGGCAGCGGTGGGCTGGTCAGCGTGGTGGTGGCGAGCAGGCGGCCCCGGATGGCGGCCTTCGCGCTGGCGCAGATCGCCCGGCAGCGGGACGTGGACCTGGAGGTCGTCTACGCCGCGCACGGCTTTCCCGCAGACGTCGTACGGCAGGCCGCCGGGGGCTTCCCCTTTCCGATAGAGGTCGTAGAGGTCGGCGGCGAGATCCCGTTCGGCGACGTGCTCAACGAGGCGGTACGGCGGGCATCCGGCGACTATGTCGCGAAATGGGATGACGACGACTGGTATGGCCCTGACCATCTCTCCGACCTCCTCCTGGCCAGGGCATACGCGGGAGCCGACGTGGTGGGGACGGCCGCCGAGTTCTTCTACCTGGAGCCGCTGAACGTGACCGTCCGCAGGACCGACTACACGAGCGAGGTGGTCTCCCCGCACGTGGCGGGAGGCACGATCCTGCTGGAGCGCGCCGCGCTGCTCGAGGTCGGCGGCTTCCAGCCGCTGCCGCGTGCCGTCGACGAGCGGCTCCTCAAGGACGTGGAGGCGGCGGGAGGGTCGATCTACCGGACCCATGGCCTGGGCTACGTGCTCAGGCGCTCCACGATGGAGGAGCACACCTGGCGGCTGCCGCTGGCGCATTTCCTCCGAGTCGCGACCAACCAGTGGCGAGGTTTCCGGCCGAGCCGGATCCTGGAGGCGTCATGACGCCGGCCGAAACACCGCGAGTCCGCGGAAACGACTACTCCGTCCTCCGGCCGCCCGACGTCGGGGCGTGGACGCCCAGCCTGCGGGTGAGCGTCGTCATCCCCGCGTACAACGGGCAGGAGAAGCTCGACCTCGTGCTGGCCGGGCTCGCCGACCAGACCTACCCGGCCGCGCTGACCGAGGTCATCGTCGTCGACAACGGCAGCGCGCCCCCGCTGCGCCTGCCGGAGACCCGCCCCGAGCGGACCCGGCTGATCGTCTGCGGGAGCCCCGGACGGGCCAACGCCCGCAACGCCGGCCTCCGGGCCGCCGAGGGCGACGTCATCCACTGGCTGGACTCCGACATCGTGCTGGAGCGCACGGCCCTGGAAGCCCATATGCGCTGGCACCATCTCGCGCCCTACCTGGTCGTGACCGGCTACCTGCGCTTCTCCACCGCGCCGCTCCCGCATCCCCGTGAGGTCGTCTCCGTCGGAGAGCGGGCGAAGCTGTTCGAACCGGCGGAGCCGCACGACTGGATCGTCGAACTGGTCGAGCGCACCGACGGCCTGCGGACCAACGCGCACCGGGCGTTCAGCATCCACATCGGCGGCGCGACGTCGGTCAACGCCCGGTTGATCGAGGCGGCCGGGCCCATGGACGAGGAGCTGATCCTCGGTCAGGACACCGAGATGGGCTACCGGCTGTCCCAGGCGGGGGCGGTGTTCATCCCGGAGCCCGTGGCGCGCGGCTACCACCTCGGCCCCACGATGCGGATGCGCGACGCGAAGTCGATCGGCCGCAACAGCCACGCGCTCATCCCCGACCGCATCCCGCACTACCGGTGGCTGCGGTCCCATCCGGCCCGGCAGTGGCTCGTGCCGTACGTCGAGGTGGAGATCGACGCGACCGCCGCCACCTATGAGGACGTCCGCGCGACAGTTGACGCGGTGCTCGCGGGGACGGTCCCGGACGTCGCCGTTGTCCTGGTGGGGCCCTGGGACGAGCTCGATCCCGAGCGCCGCTCGCCGCTCACCGATCCCCGCCTCGACCTCGTGCTGATCCGCGGCCACTACGAGAACGACGGACGAGTCCGGCTGAGGGAGACGACGCGGGCCGGGGAGACGACGCGGGCCGGGGAGACGACGCGGGCCGGGAAGGTGGCGCGGGCCATGGACAGGGCGCCGTTCGTGTTCCGCCTGCCGCCCGGCTGGGTGCCCGGGGAGGACAGCCTGGCGGGCCTCCTCGACCTGGCCAAGGATCGCGGCCTGGGCCTGCTGTCCGTGCTGCTGGAGGAAGGCCCCGAAGGGATCGGCACGGCCCGCCTCGAGCGTACGGCGGCCTTCTCCCGCGCCCGGATCGTGGCGGACCCGGGTGAAGACCTCGACGGCGTCGTGACCGAGGTGTACGGCTCCATGTGGGTGGGCGGGGAGACATGGGGCTTCCTGCCCGCCGCCTCCGCGCGGACTCCGGTGGGCCGCCGGACGGCCTATCGCGCCCGGATCGAGGCCGAAGCCGAAGTCGAACGCCTGACCAAGGAGGTCGAGCGGCTCAAGGGCAAGGTGGCCGACTGGCGGGGCGAGGCCGGGCGCTGGCGCGCGAGCGCCGTCGAGATGCGGCGCGAGGTCGGAACGCTCCGTAAACAGGTGAGCGCGTTGAAGCGGGCCCAGGGCTTCAAGGGCCTCGCCCGCCGCCTCCGCCGCCCGTTCACCGACTCCTGAGCCAGGCCATAGAAGTCCGTCTTAATTGTGACCCCTATAGGAATCAACACCGGCTTGACCTGCGGAAATGGGAGATAGAGAAATGTCGGGGCGCTGAAGATCGCCTCCGCGGCGGATATTGGCGCGCTTGAACCAGAACGCTATTCGCGTCATGACAAATTTAACCATTCGGCTATACCATCGCCGTTCGTGACTGAAGCTGATCTTTCAGGCTCAAGGCTGGCCAACGATCTGTTCTTCGTCATCCATGACGACATAACGGGTCGAATGCGACTGCATCCACGACTCACCGGGCTCGGGCTGGCCGCCGCCGTCCTGGGCGAGTTGATGCTGGCCGGGCGGGTCTCGCTGGACCTCATGGCCGGTGAGGTGCGGCTGGCCGTCCTGGACGGCACGCCCACTGGCGACGAGGTCACGCGGAACGCTCTCGACCACATCGTCGCCGAGCCCTCGCATCGTTTCCGGACCTGGCTGCGGTTCCTCGCCCGTACGGCACACGCCGACGTGGCCGCCCGGATGACCGCCGCCGGGCTGCTGCATCACGCGAGGCGCCTGCGGTCCAGACAGGTGCCAGCCGACCCGAACGCGGCGGCGTGGCCGATCGGGCGCCTCAACCTGGCGATCCAACGCCGTCAGCCGCTCGGCCCACAGGACGGCGTCCTGCTCGGCCTGGTCGTCGCCACCGGCGGTGGCCGGCTCGTCCTCTGGGACCGGAACCCGCGATACCTCTCCGACTCGACCGCCGCTCTTCCGGCGCCGCTCCAAGAACTGATCACCCAGACCGAGGCCGCTGTCGGCGACTCCGTCATCACCCGTAGATAACCGAACTCCCTCACTTTCAAGGTGATCACGATCCGCGGCGCGTCGTTCTCGGCGGCCGAGGCCGTCGGCGAGGTCATCGGCGAGGTCCTCGGCGAGGTCATCGGCGAGGTCATCGCGAGGTCATCGCGAGGTCATCGGCACCCTGCGCAGGTCTTAGGAGGAGCGGCGGAACCTTCCGAGGCGGTCGCGGAGGGGGGTGAGCCGCTTACCCCTCTGACGAGGCTGCGCGGCGCGGGCCTTCGCCGGCTCACGGGGCTGGTTCTGCCGGGGCTGGTTCTGCTCACGGGGCTGGTTCTGCTCACGGGGCGGGTTCTGCTCACGGACGGGCCAGAAGGAGGCCGCGGCACTGTGCCGTACGCCGTGGGTCTCCTCGATCACCTCGTCGAGGGGCTCTCCGGGAGCGGCGACCAGGAGGGCGCGGGCGACGGCCTCGGTCCGTTCGAGGCGGGCGGCGTGGCCGTCGGCGAAGACGACCTTCAGAACGCCCAGCCGTTCGCCGGTCACCCGCTCGATCATGCCCTCCAGCGACGCCGGTTCGAGCCGCACGTCGATCGGTCCGACGTAGCGGAACGGAGCAGGCGCGGCCGTGGGCGCCACCTCGTCCGCGAGACGGACGCGGCGGTCATGGCGGTAGCCCTCGCGGAGCATCCGCAGCTCGAACGCCGGGTCGGTGAGCACGGAATGGCGGCCGGCCGGCAGCTTCGACCAGGGCGCGACGAGGGTGACCGACACGTCCGGGAGCGTTCCCGACAGAGCCGCGCGGACGGCCTCGTGCGTCTCGCGCTCGGTCGCGTCGCCGACGTCCAGCACCACCTCGACGTACGGCACGAGCCAGCCGCGGCCCGGGTCCTTGCGGAGATCGCGGCGGAGCGGGATGCGCTGCGCGAGGTAGGGCTGCACCGCGCGAACCGTCGCCGTCCGGTCCCGCCGCTGCGCGGGCAGCCCGAGATGTACGGCTTTCGCCGCCAGGTCCGGGACGAAGACGGCGCCCTGCTGGGCCAGCCGATAGGCGAACTCGGTGTCCTCTCCTCGGATCACGAGGGGGTCGATCCCGCCCGCGGCGTCGAAGAGGGACCGGTGGAGCGACACGGTCGGCCCGGTGCACACGTGGTAGGGGTTCTTGCTGCGGCGCAGCCCGTCGAGGCGGACGATCGTCTTCTCCGTCGAGCTGGGGATCGCCCGCGACATGTCCACGACGTCGGCCACGGCGTCGTCGAGCACGGCCCGCCGCACATCCCCGGCCGTGACCGCGGGCTCCTCGACGAACTGCTTCGCCCCGATGGCGACCAGGTAGTCGGTCAGGTGATGCCACCGCATCAGCGTTTCCAGGTGGTCGCGGTGGATCACCATGTCGGCGTCGAGCCGCTGGATGACCGTGCCCCCGGACGCCTCCACGCCGCTGTTGATCGCGTGGCCGGGACCCCAGCCACCGGGGGCGGCGCGGATCAGGCGGGTGTTCTCCGGCCGGATCTCGGGCAGGCGCAGGGGAGGATCGCTGCCGTCGTCGACGACGATGACCTCGACGAGATCGGCCGGGTAGGTCTGCGCGGACAGGGCGGCAAGGGTGAGATCGAGCCGGTGCTGCCCGCCGTGGGCGGGTATGACCACGCTGACCGAGAGCTTCGGCGTCCATCGCCCCACAGCAGCGGGCTTGAGCGGGGAAAAGTCGTTGTGCCGGATCGCCGGTCGGGCCCTGCTGCCCGTCACAATGGCAACTCCTCCGTTGTTACACGTCCCGTCAAAATATCGAGCAACCCTAGCGAAACAGTCTGAGCGTTTCCTAAGGTGACGCTCAGCATGTCCATCAGGTGGACAGCGCTTCTCGCATTTCAGGCGGTTGGCCGTAGACTCGTTGGCCAATACCCCAGGTTGCACGCGTGAGCAAGCGCGTGGAGGGAGCAATCATGTCCAGGGCATGGCGTGGCCTCATCGAGGAGTACCGTGACCGGCTTCCGGTGTCCGCGACGACGCCCGTGGTCACCCTGCTCGAGGGCGGCACGCCGCTGATCCCGGCGCGGCGGGTCTCCGAGCTCACCGGTTGCGAGGTCCACCTCAAAGTCGAGGGTCTGAACCCCACCGGCAGCTTCAAGGACCGCGGCATGACCGTGGCGATCAGCAAGGCCGTGGAGCAGGGCGCCCAGGCGGTGATCTGCGCCTCCACCGGCAACACCAGCGCCTCGGCGGCGGCCTATGCCGTACGGGCGGGGCTGACCTGCGCCGTGCTGGTGCCGCGCGGGAAGATCGCGATGGGCAAGCTGGCCCAGGCGCTCGTTCACGGGGCCAGGCTGCTCCAGGTCGAGGGCTCGTTCGACGACTGCCTGGAGATGACGAGGAAGCTCGCGGAGAACTACCCGATCGCGCTGGTCAACTCGGTCAACCCGCATCGCCTCCAGGGCCAGAAGACCGCCGCGTTCGAGATCGTCGACACTCTCGGCGACGCGCCCGACGTCCACTGCATCCCCGTCGGCAACGCCGGCAACATCTCGGCCTACTGGATGGGCTACAAGGAATACGCCGAGGACGGCGTGGCCACGAAGAGGCCCCGAATGCTGGGATTCCAGGCCAGCGGCGCCGCGCCCCTCGTCGGGGGGGCTCCCGTCACCCACCCGCACACGATCGCAACCGCCATCAGGATCGGCAACCCGGCCTCCTGGAAGCTCGCGGTGGCGGCACGCGACGAGTCGGGCGGCGACATCCAGGCCGTCACCGACCGCCAGATCGCGGCCGCCTACAAGCTGCTCGCCCAGGAGGAGGGCGTCTTCGTCGAGCTCGCCTCGGCCGCGAGCGTGGCGGGGCTGCTGCAGGCGCACGAGCAGGGACTGCTCACGCCGGGGGAGCGGGTGGTCTGCACGGTCACCGGCAACGGCCTCAAGGACCCCGACTGGGCGATCTCGGGCGCTCCCGCTCCCGTGACGATCCCGATCGACGCCTACGCGGCCGCCTCCGCCCTGGAACTCGCCTGATCCTTGCCTCTCCTCTCCTCCTCCCCCACCTCTTGGTTGTGATCATGCACAGGTTCCCGGGCTGGGCCGCCGACGTGCCCAAACCCGGGTCGTGATCATGCACAGGGTCCCGGCAAGGCCAGTTGACCAGCCATAATCCCGTTCGTGATCATGTACGCGGCTGGCCGCGCATGGTTTCAGTGACGCACGTGAGTTCAGGTGACCAATGACGAGTAGTGCGAATGACGGGCGTGACGGCGTCGTCGTCCGTGTCCCGGCGACCAGCGCCAATCTCGGCCCCGGCTTCGACAGCCTCGGCCTCGCGCTCGATCTGTACGACGAGGTGGAGGCCACGCTGCCCGGCACCGAGGGCGTGAGCGTCGAGGTCGAAGGGCAAGGCGAAGGCGCCGGAGAGCTGGACCGCGGCGAGGGACACCTGATCGTGCGGACCATGCGGACCACGTTCGACCGCATGGGCGTCCCACAGCCTCCCGGCATCCGGCTCCGCTGCGTCAACCGGATCCCGCACGCCCGCGGCCTCGGCTCGTCCTCCGCCGCGATCTGCGCGGGCATCCTCGCCGCCAGGGCCCTCGCCGGTACGGCCGGCGCTTCCGGCCACCCGTCGTACCACGGCTCGCGAAGCGGTTCGGCGGGGGCGGGAGCCGTACGGGACCTGTCGGACGCCGAGGTGTTCGCGCTGGCGACGGAGCTGGAGGGGCACCCGGACAACGTGGCGCCCTGCCTGGCCGGCGGGCTGACCATCGCCTGGACGGACCAGTCCGGAGCAGCGAGTATGGTGAAACTGACGCCACACGAGGACGTCCGGCCGGTCGTGATGATTCCGGGGTTCCGGTTGTCCACGGAGGAGGCGCGGGGGCTGCTGCCGAAGGACGTACCGCATTCGGACGCGGCGGCCAACGCGGGGCGGGCGGCGCTGCTCATCGCGGCGCTCACTCAGAGACCGGAATCCGGTCTCCTGCTCGCCGCCACCGAAGATCGGCTACACCAGGATTACCGTGCGCCCGCAATGCCGCGGACCGCGGATCTGGTACGACGCCTCCGTGCCGCAGGGGTGCCTGCTGTGGTCTCTGGGGCCGGTCCGACCGTTCTCGTGTTTTCGACCCGGGATACCCAGGATTTGATCGCGCCAGAAGTGGGTAATGATTGGCACATCCAGCCAATGAACGTCGACCCGATTGGTGCGGGCGTTCGGTTTCCCGAGACACGCTGATGCCTCTTCGACCTTCAGGGAATAGCTGTGCGCGCTGGTGATGTTAAGGTGATAGCCGCACCAGGTGCCCCCGTGTTGGGTGCGTGCTTGTCATTCGCACATCGCTGCACTTCGCCTCGCGTCCTTCGACGCGAGCAGGGCGATTTCCCCGAAACCGTTTCCTCCAGTTGGCTCACCTCCGGGTGGCATGACGGGAGGCGGCGTTCTCGGAGACATGCGCGTTCGAACCACCAAGACATCTGGTCGGTGGCGGCAATCCGGGGGCTTACCCCCGGGCAACTACCGCTCGCGAGTCCCGAGGGTCATCGACACATGGAATTCGCGAAGCCCGACCCGGTCTGTCCCGCCGGGTCGCACCACCGGGACGCCTGGACGATCAAGCCCGGCGCCCGACCCCTGGGAAGGACCCTTAGTTGAGCGACACCACCGAACTCCTCTCCGACGGCCAGGCCGCCGGCGACACTCCCCCTACCGCCCCGGCCCGACCGCGTCGTCGCTCCGGCACCGGCCTGGCCGGCATGGTGCTCCCTGAGCTGCAGGCCATGGCCAGCGGTCTCGGCATCAGCGGGACCGGACGGATGCGCAAGAGCCAGCTCATCGCGGCCATCCAGGAGAAGCAGGGCGGACTGGGAGAGACCTCCGCCGAGCCGAAGGCGACCGTCGAGGCCCCCGCCGCCGCTGAGCGCCCCGCCCGTGGCCGCCGGGAACGTTCCCGCGCCGCCGCGCCCGCGAGCGAGCCCGCCGTCGTGGAGCCCGCCGCGGTGACCCGCGAGGAGCGCCCCGCGCTGGAGCGCGTGGACAGCGCCCCCGCCGGCGCCGCCGTGATCACCGGCGCTCCGGCCGAGACGACGACCGGCATCTCCGGCGCCGCGTCCGCGGTGTCCGGCACGGTCGTGGCCGACCCGCAGGCCGACACCGCCGCGGGCGAGGCCCGCGCCGACGGCCGCGGCGAGCGGACCGACCGCCGCGAGCGCCGCACCCGCGGTGGCGAGCGCGGCGAGCGCAGTGACCGTGGCGGCGACCGCGCCGAGCGTGGCGACCGCCGTGAGCGCTCCGGCGACCGCGACGGCCGCGCCGACCAGCGCGCCGCCGACGCCGGTGACGGCCAGACCCGTGGCCGCGACCAGCAGAGCCGCGGTGACAACCGCGACAGCAGGAACGACAACCGTGGTGACGCCCGTGGCGACAACCGCGGTGACAACAGGGGTGACACCCGAGGCGACAGAGGTGACGCCCGAGGCGACAGAGGTGACGCCCGAGGCGACAGAGGTGACGCCCGAGGCGACCAGCAGGGTGACGACGCCCGCGGCCGCCGTGGCCGGTTCCGGGAGCGCAACCGCCGTGGCCGTGACCGCTTCGACGGCAACGAGCCCGTGATCAGCGAGGACGACGTCCTCATCCCGATCGCCGGCATCCTCGACATCCTGGACAACTACGCCTTCGTGCGCACGAGCGGCTACCTGCCCGGCGCCAACGACGTGTACGTCTCGCTCGCGCAGATCCGCCGCAACGGCCTCCGCAAGGGCGACGTCATCACCGGCGCCGTCCGCCAGCCGCGCGACGGCGAGCGCCGCGAGAAGTTCAACGCGCTCGTCCGCCTCGACACGGTCAACGGCATGGAGCCGGACCAGGCCCGCCAGCGGCCTGACTTCAACAAGCTGACGCCGCTCTACCCGCAGGAGCGCCTGCGCCTGGAGACCGAGCCCAACGTCCTGACCACCCGGATCATGGACCTGGTCTCGCCGATCGGCAAGGGCCAGCGCGGCCTCATCGTCTCGCCGCCGAAGGCCGGTAAGACGATGGTGCTCCAGGCGATCGCGAACGCGATCACGCACAACAACCCGGAGTGCCACCTGATGGTCGTCCTGGTGGACGAGCGTCCGGAAGAGGTCACCGACATGCAGCGCTCGGTGAAGGGCGAGGTCATCCACTCGACCTTCGACCGTCCCGCCGAGGACCACACCACGGTCGCCGAGCTCGCGATCGAGCGCGCCAAGCGCCTCGTCGAGCTGGGTCACGACGTGGTCGTCCTGCTGGACTCGATCACCCGTCTGGGCCGGGCGTACAACCTCGCCGCTCCCGCCAGTGGTCGCATCCTCTCCGGTGGTGTCGATTCCACGGCGCTCTACCCGCCGAAGCGCTTCTTCGGCGCCGCCCGCAACATCGAGAACGGCGGCTCGCTGACGATCCTCGCCACGGCGCTGGTCGAGACCGGCTCCAAGATGGACGAGGTCATCTTCGAGGAGTTCAAGGGCACCGGCAACATGGAGCTCAAGCTCAACCGGTCCCTGGCCGACAAGCGGATCTTCCCCGCGGTGGACGTCGACGCGTCCAGCACCCGCAAGGAGGAGATCCTCATGGCCAAGGAGGAGCTTGCCATCGTCTGGAAGCTGCGCCGGGTGCTTCACGCCCTCGACATGCAGCAGGCGCTGGAGCTCCTTCTGGAGAAGATGAAGGAGACCAAGTCCAACGCCGAGTTCCTGCTCCAGGTGCAGAAGACGACGGTCAGCAACGACCGCGACTAGTTCTCCGCGTTACCGACGCCCCGGGTGGCCCGCCACCCGGGGCGTCGTCGTGCTCGCGGCCTGATCGTCGCGGATCGTGGAAGAAAATCGGGGCCCTCACCCCGAAAATCTTCCGCGATCACGAAGGGACGCCATACTGCCACGGTGAACCCTCGTCCCGAGCCTCCTGAGCTGCCTCACTTTGAGCTCCTGCTGGAGTCACAGGCGGGTGTCCTTTCGCGGCCACAGGCGCACCGCAGCGGCATCACCGACGCCGCGATCACCGCACGCCTCGAAGCGCGGCGCTGGCAGCGCGTACATCCTGGCGTGTATGCGAGCTTCACCGGATCGCTCCCAAGAGAGGCCCGTCTGTGGGCTGCGATCCTTTACGCGGGGAAGGGGGCGGCGCTGAGCCACGAGACGGCGGCGGAGGTCCATGGCTTCGCGGACCGGCCTTCTGGCCGCATCAACCTCACGATCCCCTCGACGCGCAAGGTCGAGCAGCCGCCGGGGCTGAGGATTCGTCGGGCTAATCGCTTCCAGGCGGGGGCCGCGTATGGTGGACTACCGCGCCTCACGACCGTCGAACAGACGATCGCGGACCTCTCGCGGGACTGCTGCGCGACACTCGATGACGCCTACGGCTGGATCACGAGAGCATGCGCTCGCGGGAAGACGACGCCGCAGGCCGTCACCGCCTTCCTGGGGCGGCAGAGCAGAGTGCGCTGGCGGGAGGACCTGCTTGTGGGCCTCGGGCACGTCGCGGAGGGCGCTCACTCTCCACTGGAGATCAGATTCGTGCGGGACGTCGAACGCCGCCACGGGCTTCCCGCCGGCCGTCGCCAGCGTGCCGTACGGCAAGGGCGTCAAGACGTCTTCTACGAGGAGTTCGGGTTGACGATAGAGCTCGACGGCCGGGCATACCATGCGGAATGGTCGGACGACATCGGCAGGGACAACGCTTCCATCAGCCGGGGGGAGGCGACGATGCGGTATGGGTGGACCGCTGTCCGGAACCGGCCGTGCCGCGTAGCCGCCGAGATCGCCGATGCCCTGCTCTGTCGCGGCTGGGACGGCCTTGCCCTCGAAGCCTGTGCCGTCGGATGCCCCATCGGCCGTTTTGACCGCCTGAGCCGGCGATGATCGCGGTAGAAACTCCAGGCGCTGACCTCGATTTTCTACCACGATCATGTCGATGACCACGGGCCTTCGGCCAATATCGAAGGGCCCGAGTGGATTGCCCCACTCGGGCCCTTCGTATTCGTGGTCCTGTACGGCTTGCGCCAGGGGTTGGTGACGCGAGCCGTACAGTGGCTGCTTACTTCACGTCGACGAACTTGATGTTCGACAGCGAGCCGTACGTGCCGCTGGTGCCGGTCGCCTGGGTGCGCCAGTAACCGTCGTACTTCGGCTTGACGACCTTCGTGTACTTACCGGTGGACGACGCGCCGATGTAGCCGACGAACTTCCACTTCGTGGTGCCCTTCTTCTTGAAGTAGAGCTTCACGATCTTCTTGCTCCACGCCTTGGAGCCGCGGTAGACCTTGCCCGAGAGCTTGGTGGTCTTGCCCTTCTTCACCTTGGTCGGCGAAGCCAGCAGCGTGATCTTCGACTTGGCCTTCGTCGAGCCGGACTTCTTGACCTCGAAGCCCTTGACGAAGCTGTACTTCTTGCTGCCGCGCTCAACCGTGACCTTCAGCTGCCAGTCGCCCGCAGACGTGCTGTAGTCGAAGGAGGTGGAGTCGTGGTAGGAGTCGTCCGACTCCAGCCCGGCGAGGGTGAGCGGGTAGTAGTCGTCCGTGTCCTCGGACTCCAGGCGAACGTCGGTGATCTTCTCCTCGTTCGCGGCGCCGCCCCGCTCAAGCTTGAACGACACGTAGACGTCGGTGTCCTTGCCGGACTTGACGTAAACCGGGTCCGGGTCGACGTTCGCGCCGGTGATCCGAGTAGCCTTCGCGACGGCCAGCGGCGTCCACGAGCCGTAGGTCGGATCGCCGGTAGCGCCACCCTGGGTGATGCCGACCTGGTACTTCCAGTCGCCGGGCTTGTCGCTGGACGAGACGGGGATGGAGCCCGCCACGTCGGCCTTGTTGTCCGTCGGGACAGAGGCGACCGTCCCGAGCTGCGTGACATCGGCCGTGTGGGCGGCCGACTCGGCCTCGTCCACCTTCAGGTACCGGACGGTCACCTTGGCAGGCTTGTCAGCGGCCGCGTAGGCGTTGGTCAGGTGAACCTTGAACGTGATCTTGTCGCTGCCCGATGGCGGGATGAACTTGTTGCTGTCGAAATCGATACCGGCGACGGCTGCGGCATCGAGGGCGCGAACGGTCGAGACACCTGCGTTAGCGGGGGAAGCTACGGTGATGGCCGCACCGGTAGCGAAGACTGCTGCCCCCGTTGCGGCGGTGATTACCAGCCGCAGGCTCTTCCTCATGGATACCCCTTACATTGGTAAAATTGAGGGAAAAGTCGGGTTTGAACATCGGAGCCTAGTGGGGCTGATGTGACTCGTCCACCTGAACGGTGAGGTTCCTCCCGGTTCGCGCGGAGTTCCGCTGCAGTTCAGCGCTGGTGCGCGGCCTTGACAAGAGACGGGGAATAGCCGACGGCCTGGGAAGGTTGAGGGATCTGGCACACTGGAACCCGAACCGCAGCGGTACCGGTTCCCGCCCGCGCATCACGAGTGTGCCGATGCGCGAAAGCCGTACGAGGCGCAAGCGACCCGGCGACCGCACCAGAGCGTTAGGACTGAGACATGAAGCCCGACATCCACCCGGAGTACGTGGTCACCGAAGTGACCTGCACCTGCGGGAACTCCTTCACGACGCGTAGCACCGCGAAGAGTGGGACCATCCACGCCGACGTCTGCTCGGCCTGCCACCCGTTCTACACGGGCAAGCAGAAGATCCTCGACACCGGTGGCCGGGTGGCGCGCTTCGAGGCGCGCTTCGGGAAGAAGGCCCAGAGCAAGTAGCTCGCTCAGGACGCCGGCTCGGATGCGGCCCTCGACAAGGGGGCCCATCTGGGTCGGCGTTCTTGGTGATTACGGCCGAAATCCCGATGAAAGGAGCGTGCGGTGAACCTCGACGAGATCATCAGCGAGTACGAGGACCTGGAGAAGCGGCTCGCCGATCCCGCCGTGCACGCCGACCAGGCGAAGGCCAGGACGTACGGCAAGCGCTACGCGGCGCTCACGCCCATCGTGGCGACCTATCGGGAGCTGGAGGGGGTCCGGCAGGACCTCGCGGCGGCCCAGGAGCTGGCGGCTGAGGACGCGTCGTTCGCGGAGGAGGCGGCCGACCTCGAAAGCCGCATCCCGACGCTGGAGGAGAAACTGACGCATCTCCTCGTCCCGCGCGACCCGAACGACGACAAAGACATCATCATGGAGATCAAGGCGGGCGAGGGCGGCCAGGAGTCGGCCCTGTTCGCGGGCGACCTCCTTCGGATGTATCTCCGCTACGCCGAGCGGATCGGCTACAAGACCGAGATCATCGACGCCCAGCACTCGGACCTCGGCGGCTACAAGGACGTCACGGTCGCGATCAAGGGCAAGGAGGGCGTCTGGGCCCGGCTCAAGTTTGAGGGCGGCGTCCATCGCGTCCAGCGGGTGCCGGTGACGGAGTCCCAGGGCCGCATCCACACCTCCGCCGCCGGAGTGCTCGTCTACCCCGAGGCTGAGGACGTCGACATCCAGATCGACCCCAACGACCTGCGGATCGACGTGTTCCGGTCAGGCGGTCCCGGTGGACAGAGCGTCAACACGACCGACTCGGCCGTCCGGATCACCCATATCCCGACCGGTGTGGTGGTCTCCTGCCAGAACGAGAAGAGCCAGCTCCAGAACAAGGAGTCGGCGATGCGCGTCCTGCGTGCCCGGCTGCTCGCGATCGCCCAGGAGGAGGCCGAGGCCGCCGCCATGGCGGAGCGCAAGTCCCAGGTGCGTACGGTCGACCGTTCCGAGCGGGTCAGGACCTACAACTACCCGGAGAACCGAATTTCCGACCACCGTGTCGGCTACAAGGCCTACAACCTCGACCAAGTCCTGGACGGCGATCTCGACTCGGTGATACAGGCATTGCTGGACGCCGAACTGTCGGAGAAACTCGCCGCCCACTCATGAGACAGACACATGCCCTCACACGCATACCTTGAGACAGACGCAGTGACACGCCCGTCGTGACACGCGTCGTCCACGCGGATGCTGTAAGACGCATGACATAGCCCGTGCCGTACGCCCATGCCGTAAGAGACCGATGACCTTCCTGCTCGACGAGATCGCCCTCGCCACCGCCCGGCTTGCCGAGGCGGGCGTGCCGTCACCGCGCACGGACGCCGAAGAGATCGCGGCTTTCGTCCATGGTGTGACGCGCGGCAAGCTGCACATGGTCAAGGACGCCGACTTCGACGCGCTCTTCTGGGAGGGCATCGCCCGCCGGGAGGCCCGTGAGCCGCTCCAGCACATCACGGGCCGCGCGTACTTCCGCTACCTGTCACTGGAGGTCGGCCCCGGCGTCTTCGTGCCGAGGCCGGAGACGGAGGTCGTGGCGGGCTGGGCGATCGACCGGCTGCGCGAGATGGACGTCGCCTCGCCGGTCGTAGTCGACCTCGGCACGGGGTCGGGGGCCATCGCGCTCTCGATCGCCCAGGAGGTCGCGCTGGCTCAGGTCCACGCCGTCGAGATCGACCCCGTGGCGTACGGGTGGGCCAAGCGGAACATTCTCGAACACGGTCAGGGCCGGACGTCGCTCCACCCCGAGGACCTCGCCGACTGCCTGCCCGAGCTCAACGGCCAGGTGGATTTCGTGATCTCCAACCCGCCGTACATCCCGCCCGGGGCCATCCCGCGTGATCCCGAGGTGCGCGACTACGACCCGTCCCGCGCGCTCTACGGGTCGGGCAAGGACGGCCTGGACGAGGTCAGGGCCGTGGAGCGGACGGCCCGGCGGCTGCTCAGGCCGGGAGGGTTCGTGGCCGTCGAGCACGCCGACGAGCAGGGAAACTCGGTGTACTGGTTGTTCCCGGAGGAGAACGGCTGGTGCGATGTCCGGCTCCGCCAGGATCTGACCGGCCGGGACCGCTTCGTCACCGCCCGCCTCACCCACGACTGAACCGGCGTGATCATGCACAGGTCCTTCGCGGCTATCCCCAGACTGGGGTGATCATGCACACGTTCCTAGAAATGCGCGCGACCAGCGACGACCCTTGGCGTGATCATGCACACTTTCCTTGGAACGGTGCTTGACCTCCGTCATCGGCCAACGTGATCAAGTAGCTGCGGCTGCATGATCGCGATAGGCGTTTCCCTATGTGGAGGCCGGTCGACGGGAAGGTGTGCATGATCACGCGCAGTGTTGGGGCAGGCGGAGACGCCGATGAGGAGCCTGTGCATGATCACGGCGAAGGGTGGGGTGGGCTCGTGGGAGGATGGGGATTGTGAGTCGACGGTACAACTGTGCTAACCAGGGTGAGCGGACCTCTGGACTGATCGACGCCGCCTCGGTGGTGCGGCGGGGCGAGCTCGTCGTCCTCCCCACCGACACGGTCTACGGCATCGGCGCTGACGCTTTCACCCCGTCCGCGGTCACTGCCCTGCTGGAGGCCAAGGGCCGCGGCAGGGACATGCCGGTCCCCGTGCTCGTCGGGACCGTCCGGGCTGCCAACGCGCTCGTCGAGAACCTCGGCACGTACGGCCAGGACCTCGTCGACGCCTTCTGGCCCGGCCCGCTGACCCTCATCCTCCGGGCCAACCGGTCGCTGTCGTGGGATCTCGGCGACACCAAGGGAACGGTCGCTGTCCGGATGCCGCTGCATCCGGTTGCCCTGGACCTCCTGAAGGAGACCGGGCCGATGGCCGTCTCCAGCGCCAACCGGTCGGGGGCCGCGCCGGCGACCACCGCGGCCGAGGCGGAGGAGCAGTTGGGCGAGTCGGTCTCCGTCTACCTCGACGCGGGCCCGTGCACGGACAACGTTCCGTCCACGATCCTCGATCTCACCACGGCCGTGCCTCGGGTCCTGCGCAAAGGCGCGATTCCCGTCGACAAGCTCCGCGGCGTCGTCGGCTACCTCGCCACGGAGGACTGAGGCCCCAGCCTCGGCATCGGTTCCGTACGGCGGTGCGGGCCCTGAGCGTTTGAATCAGGGCGATTCATGCCATCTGGCTATCGGGGTTTTGTAGAGCTGCCTCCCCGGCTACCGTGAAGTGCGCCGATATCTCTGTGGAGGCGTGCCCATGGCCAAGCTCGACGGGATGGATCCGAAGCTCGTCCGCGAACTGTTGTCGGAGGTCCAGCACGCCGCGAGGCAAATGGACATCGTCGAGGCCCGGGTCACGCAGCTGACACGCGGTGCCGGCGTCGCCGTACAGACGACGCACCGCCCGTCACAGGTCGCCGACGCCTGTTCGGCGATGGTGAAGGACGTGACGAACCGGCTGGTGCTCCTGGAGAAGAAGGAGAAACAGCACGGCGCCAACGGCAATGTGGCGACGGGCAAGGAGTCCTCGTTCACGGAGCAGGACACCACCAAGCCTTCGGACGACCCCAAGCCGCCCGCGGACAAGGCCACCGGCGCCGCTTCCGATCACAAGACGGATCACAAAGCCGATCACAAGGCGGGCGACAAGGCCGATCATTCCGGCGCGAAGTCGGGCCACGACCAGCCGTCCGGGAAGCACTCCGAGGCCCCGTCGACCGCGCCCAAGCACGACTCCGCGAGGCATGACTCCGCCAAACCCGAGTCCGCCAAGGGCGAGACCGGCCACAGGGTCCACGGGGCGAGTGACGGCGAGATTCACGCGAAGACTCACGACAAGACGCACGGAACGGCGGAGGGCAGCCTGCCCGAGAAGACCCACGGCACAGCCGAGGGCGCTCTCCCTGAGCTCTCCCACACTCCCAAGCACCACGACACAGGCACCGGCGCCGCCAACGGCGTGGGCAACGGCACCGGCAACGGTGTTGGGAACGGCACCGGCAACGGGATCGCCAATGGCGTAGGCAACGGCGTCGGGAACGGCTCGGCCAACGGGACCGGGAATGGAAGTGTCCCGGGAGCCGGCAACGGCGTCGGCGACGGCACCGGTCACGGCGTGGGCAACGGGACCGGTGACGGGGTTGCCAACGGCGTGGGCAACGGCACCAACGACGGCACCGGCCACGGCGCCGGCGGGGCTGATGGCACGTGCGACGGCCCAGGCAACGGCGTAGGCAACGGGGCCGCGAACGGCACGGGCAACGGCGCCATCCAGGGTGTGGGCAACGGGGTCGGAGACGGCACGGCCCACGGGACCGGGAATGGCACTGTTCAGGGCGTCGGCAACGGTGTCGGGGACGGTGCGGCCAACGGGACCGGGAATGGTGTCGGTAACGGCACGGGGAACGGCACTGTTCAGGGCGTCGGCAACGGTGTCGGGGACGGTGCGGCCAACGGGACCGGGAATGGTGTCGGTAACGGCACGGGGAACGGCGCTGTCCAGGGCGTCGGCAACGGCGTGGGTGGCGCCGGGAGCGGTGGGGCGGGCGGCACCCACGCCACCGGTGTGAGCGGGCACCAGGTCGATCATCCCGGCCAGGGCGGTGCCGGGCAGGGCACGTCTGACGGGACGAAGTCGGGCAGCGAGCAGCCGTCGACCTCCCGGGACGACTCGCAGATCATCGACACACCGAAGAAGGACCACCCCGACGACATCGACCAGACGGTGGGTCGCCAGGTGATCGTCGTCGATGGCGTCAAGGTGGTCTCGACGCCCATGAACCAGCCGAGCGGCGACACCATCGCCTGGATCAACGACCATATGGACCAGGCCAAGCCCATGGAGATGCCGAGCATCCACGCTCACCCCGGCAGCGGCACCGGCCCTCACCCGGACGGCCCGCCCGGCTTCGTCGAGCCCCTCGAACCCGGCACTCCGATCTCCGGCACGGCCGGGCACGCCGGTCATGCGGGCGACGCGGCGCACACAGGCCACGCGATCGGTCACACCAATCCGCCCGGCCACAGCAATCCTCCCGCCCACCCGAATCCCGCCGGTCAGCCCGGTTCGGGCCACAGCGGGAGCACCGGCACCACCAATCACCATCCGGGGCTGGCGCCGGGCGACCCCGACGGCGACTACGTCGGCACCCCCGAGGACAACCTCACGGATGATCCGTACGCCACCGGCAACGGCGACTCGGTGCCCGGCACGCCCGAGCACCACGGGAGCACGGGCGGGTCGAGTGGCAGCGGAGGGCTCGGCTACGCGAGCACGTCAGCCGGCGCTTCCGGTTACGGCGATCCCCGGTCGGAGGCGGCGGCCCAGCCGGGCGACGTGCTGTCCTACCCGGCGGGTCCGGAGGACGACAACGTGCTGCGGACGCTGGTCGATCACCACCGGGAGATCCAGCCCATCGACATGCCCAGCGTCAGCGTCCCCGAGGGGGAGTGGGGCAAGGGCGAGTGGGCGCCGATGAAGATCGAGCCGGATGGCTCCTCCGGCAGCGTCGATCCCGGCGACCCGGGCAGGCCCATCCCACCCCCCGGGAGCTGACGGCATGCCAGACCCCGTCCCCGGCGGCACGGTTCACCACACGTTCGACCGGATGCCCGTCCCCCCACGACCCCGGAAACCCCGCGCAGGCGGAGTCACGGGCGTCACGGGAGTCACAGAAGAGGCTGAAAGCTCAGTGGAGGCGCAATCGTGATGTACGTCGACCCTCCGGCACCGACTCCGCTGCAGCCGGGGGAGGCGCCGCCCGCGCCGTCGGACACGGAGCTGCTCGCCCCCGGTGGGCAGCCGACCGGCTGGGTCTTCAACCCGGAGTATCAGCGTCTCGTGGACCTGTGGTTACAGGTCGTCCCGCTGATGGACCAGCTCACCCGCTCGCTGGACAAGCCGTACCAGCAGGCGCGGAGCAGGGACGTCTGGGACGCCCCAGTCGCGGGGCGGTACGTCCAGGACCTGGCCGAATGGCGTAACCGGCTCGGGATGTACCGCCAGGCGGTGCTGACGGCGATCAGTGACCAGGCGGCCGACACCCCGCGCTGGGTGCCCAGCCGCGCGGGCGCGCCGCACGCCTTCTCCTGACCCCGCTTCCGTACAGCTTGTGCAAAGGGTCGCCGGACAGGGGGCGATCCGGGGGCCGAGGTTTACATTGAGAGGAGTGTCGTCGCTGGGATGTGAGCCGGTTCTATGGACAAGACGGAGCCGTTCTACGGGCCAGATTTCTCCCAGCTTGTACGGCAGGACCCGGACGTCGCCCAGGTGCTGCTGGACGAGCTGGCCAGGGCGCGCGGCGGGCTCCAGCTCATCGCCAGTGAGAACTTCACCTCCCCCGCGGTCATCGCGGCGCTCGGTTCGACCCTCACAAACAAGTACGCCGAGGGCTACCCGGGCCGCAGATACTACGGCGGCTGCGAGGTGGTCGACCGGGCCGAGCGGCTGGCCATCGACCGGGCGAAGCTGCTGTTCAAGGCCGATCACGCCAACGTGCAGCCGCACAGCGGCGCCTCCGCGAACCTCGCGGCCTACGCGGCGCTGCTCCAGCCGGGTGACACGATGCTGGCGATGGCCCTTGAGCACGGCGGCCACCTGACCCACGGATCCAAGGTCAATTTCTCCGGCAGGTGGTTCGACGTCGTCTCCTACGGCGTCCGCCGGGACACCGAGCTCATCGACTACGACGAGGTCCGCGAACTCGCGATCAGGCACCGCCCCAAGCTGATCATCTGCGGGGCGACGTCGTACCCCCGCCTGATCGACTACTCCGTCTTCCGGGGCATCGCGGACGAGATCGGCGCCTGGCTGCTGGTGGACGCCGCCCACACGATCGGCCTGATGGCGGGGGAGGCGATCCCGTCGGCCGTGCCGTACGCGGATGTCGTCACGTTCACCACGCACAAGGCGTTGCGCGGGCCGCGCGGGGGAGGGGTGCTGTGCACTGAAGAGCTCGCTCAGAGGATCGACCACGCGGTCTTCCCCTTCACGCAGGGCGGCCCGCTGATGCACGCCGTCGCGGCGAAGGCGGTGGCGTTCGGGGAGGCGCTGCGCCCGGAGTACAGGGACTACGCGGCCTCGGTCGTCGAGAACGCGGTGACGCTCGCCGAGGGCCTGGCCGCCGAGGGGATGCGCCCGGTTTCGGGTGGCACCGACACCCACCTCGCCCTGTTCGACCTGCGAGGGCTGACCGACTTTCAGGGTCTCCCGGTGAGCGGCGCCGAGGCCGAGCGGCGCTGCGCGCAGGCCGGCATAACGCTCAACCGGAACGTGATCCCGTATGATCCGGAGCCTCCGACCGTGACCTCCGGGATCAGGGTCGGCACCCCGTGCGTCACGACCCAGGGCATGGGTGTCGCGGAGATGAAGGAGATCGCTTCCATCGTCGCGCAAGCGGTGCGCAAGCCGGGTGCGATAGCGTCGGTGAGCGATCGGGTAATGGGGCTGACCGCCACGCATCCGGCATATCGCCGAGAAGAATGAGGCGGTCTGTGTCGTTTTCCGGTCACAAACGGTCTCCCAATCCAGGAAACTAGGTTCCGTGCGCGAATACTCGCTCTTGGCGCTCGTGGCGGCAGCGGTCACCTTCCTGCTGGTGCCGCCTGTAAGGGCGTTCGCGTTGCGCATCGGCGCGGCCCCCGAAGTGCGCGACCGAGATGTGCACAAGGTGCCCACCCCCCGGCTGGGCGGCCTGGCGATGTTCGGCGGGCTGGCCGCAGGGTTGCTCGTGGCCACGCATCTGCCGTACGTGGGCGGCTCCTTCGGCAGCGGCCAGAGCGGGCACACGGCGACGGCCCTGCTCGCCGCCGGCGGCCTGATCGTCGTGACCGGCTTCCTGGACGACTGGCTGGGCATGGACGCGCTCATCAAGCTCGGCGGCCAGATCGCCGCGGGCGGCCTGCTGGTCTACTTCGGCATGTACCTGCCGTGGCTCCCGCTGCCGCAGTTCATGGGCGGCCCCACCAGCCTCGACACGACGCTCCAGGCGGGGATCACGATCCTGATCGTGGTCGTCGTGATCAACGCCGTGAACTTCGTCGACGGCCTGGACGGCCTGGCCGCCGGGATCGTCGGCATCGCGGCGATGGCGACGCTGGCCTACTCCGTCGCGCTCACCCAGACCAGCAGCGGATCGCGCATCAACGCGACGGCGGCGATCGCCGCGATCCTGATCGGGATGTGCGTGGGCTTCCTGCCGCACAACTTCAACCCGGCAAAGATCTTCATGGGTGACACCGGGGCCATGCTGATCGGGCTGATCCTGGCCACCTCGCTGATCACCATCACGTCGTCCGTCGAGCCGAGCGCCGTCAAGATCAACCGGTTCCCGGTCATCCTGCCGCTGATCCTGCCGATCGCGGTCATGATCCTTCCGCTGGTGGACCTGATAATGGCGGTGATCCGCCGCACGTCGGCCGGCCTGTCGCCGTTCGCTCCCGACCGCGGCCACCTGCACCACCGCCTGCTCGACATCGGCCACTCGCACCGGCGCAGCGTTCTGATCATGTACGCGTGGACCTTCCTGTTCGCGTTCACGATCGTCGGCCTGTCGATCGGCGGCGTTCCGCTCATCGTCTTCCCGCTGACGATCCTGCTGGCGGTCGCCGTGCTGGTCATGATGGCGCTGCCTCGGTGGCGGTCGCGTCGTGAAGAGCTGCGGTACAGGAAGGGCGGCGCGCACGCGGCCCGGCGTCCGGTATCCGGTCCCGGCCTCGAACAAATAGCGGCGGAGGAGCCGCCCGCGCCGCCCGCGCCGCCCGCGCCGTCCGGGCCGGTCGTACCCGCCGCGCCGGCCGGGCCGGTCGTACCCG
Organism: Planotetraspora sp. A-T 1434; assembly: GCF_025420585.1. Classification (GTDB taxonomy): domain Bacteria; phylum Actinomycetota; class Actinomycetes; order Streptosporangiales; family Streptosporangiaceae; genus JAOEGB01. The sequence continues at coordinate 571,572 of NZ_JAOEGB010000001.1, forward strand.
CCGCGCCGGCCGGGCCGGTCGTGCCCGCCTCGCGCCGGCCCCCGTACCGGCCCCCTTACCAGGTGCCTTACGGGGCCGATTCCGCGCCGGCCGCCACCCCCACGCACCGGGCCGACGCCAGGCCCACCCGATAGCCGACCACGCTGGGGCGGGGCAGGTCAGGGACCCGAAAGGGCAGGTAAAGGTGCCACTCCGGAGCTTGTGATAGCTTTCACTAGCAGGGGTTACGCGGTACCGCGTCCCTCTGAGGTAGCAATCGCTCGCTTGACAATCGACCATGGAGTTCCGATGCAGGCCAACGACGTGCGCGTTCTCAAGGGCGCCGCCGTGCCGACTCTGGCAGCGGGTCTCGTCGCCGTGATCCTCGCGGCGGTGCTGACCGGAGCCAAGGGTGCGCTGGGCGCCGGCATCGGTGTCGTTCTCGTCGCCGTCTTCTTCACCGTCGGCCTCGCCGTCGTCTCATGGGCCGGCCGGGTCTCGCCGATGGCCATGATGACCGCCGCCGTCGTGGGTTACGTCGTCAAGGTGCTCGCGATCATGGCCATGCTGCGCGCCTTCGACGGCACGACCGCGTTCAACTCTCGCGTGTTCGCCTTCAGCGTCATCGTGTGCACGCTCGCTTGGACGGTCGGCGAAATGCGCGGATTCATGAAGCTGAAGTTGCTCTACGTGGAGCCTGGTGCTGAAGTGCCCGGCCGGAGCAACCGATGATCAGGCTCGCGGGGCAGCCCAATATGACTAGTCCCCCCGGGTCCTGCTATCGTCGTGCCCGCGATGAGCGAACAGGAGCGCAGGCCCGAGAGCGACGGCCGCGACTTCGCCAACGCCGCCTGGTCGGTCCCGAGCTATCTGCTCTCCGGGATCCTGGTGTGGGGCGGTCTTGGCTGGTTGCTGAGCTGGTGGACCGGCGTGCACGCATTCATCCCTATAGGCGTCATTTTGGGCGTCGGGCTTGCGATCTACCTGGTGTATCTGAAGTACGGCCGCTAGGGTCTGCCGCACTTCCCCGCTCTTCTGTCGATCAATCACGTTGAAGGGAACGCCCGTGCGCGAGCGTAGCGAGCGGACGAACAACCACAGCATGGCTCGGGCGTGTGTCCCCGGGCAGGTAGCCGAGGTGGTCAAGTGACCCCCCTGACGCTTCTGGCAGACGACAAGTTCGAGGCGCCGGGACCGTCGATCTTCGACTTCCCGCCGCTCTACGAGGGCGCCCCCACCTGGCTGACCAAGCCGGTGGTCTTCGCCGTTGTCGGCGCGCTTCTGGTGTGCGCCTTCGCGTGGAGCGCCTTCGCCAAGCCGCAGCTCGTGCCGCGCGGCATGCAGAACATCGGCGAGAAGGGCTACGAGTTCGTCCGCGACCAGGTGGCCCGGCCGTTCCTGGGCAAGGACGCCGAGCGCTGGATGCCGCTGCTGCTCAGCCTGTTCTTCCTCATCCTGCTGTGGAACTTCTTCGGCGTCGTTCCGTTGATCCAGATCCCGATCGCGTCACACATCGCCTTCCCGGCGGTGTTCGCCATCACGATCTACGCCATCAAGGTCTATCTGGGCATCAAGCACCAGGGCCTGGGCGGCTACTTCAAGAACATGATGTTCCCGCCGGGGCTGCCCAAGCCGATCTACGTGCTGCTGGCCCCGATCGAGTTCATGTCGAACCTCATCATCGCCCCGTTCACGCACGCGGTCCGACTCTTCGCGAACATGTTCGCCGGCCACCTCATCCTGGCCTTCTTCAGCGCCGTCGGTTTCTGGTTCCTCTTCGAGAAGCCCACCCCGCTCGGTGCCGGGCTCGGCGTGCTGGGCGTCGTCATGACGATCGCGATGACCGGCTTCGAGATGTTCATCCAGTTCCTGCAGGCGTTCCTCTTCACGCTGCTGGCCGCCATGTACATCGGCGGCTCGCTGCACCCGGATCACTGAGCACTCGTTCCAACTGAGCACCGTCCCCTGAACCCGCCCCAGACGTAAGTCCAGACCGGTGAAACGTTCACCGGCCGACCAGTAAAGGAAGAACACCAATGAGCGTTCTCGCTGAAGTCGCCGGCAACCTTGGCGCGATCGGTTACGGCCTCGCCGCCATCGGCCCCGGCATCGGCGTGGGCATCATCTTCGGACAGGGCGTGCAGGCCATCGCCCGCCAGCCCGAGGCTTACGGCCTGATTCGGCAGAACATGCTGCTCGGCTTCGTCCTCACCGAGGCGCTGGCCCTCATCGGCCTCGTGGCGCCGTTCATCTACGGCTGACGTACCCAATCTGACGGAAGGCTGCACCTATGACTACGGCAGCTACGCTCCTGGCCGAGGGGGCCAACAACCCCCTCATGCCGCATCTCTCCGAGCTGGTCGTCGGCAGCTTCGCCTTCCTCGTCGTCTTCATCGTCGTCGGAAAGATCCTCACCCCGCGCATCCAGAAGACGCTGGCTGAGCGGACCGAGGTGATCGAGGGCGGCATCAAGAAGGCCGAGGACTTGCAGGCCGAAGCCCTGCGCACCCTCGAGCAGTACCGCGCCCAACTGGCGGAGGCCCGCCAGGAGGCGGCGCGGCTGCGGGAGGAGGCGCGCGAGCAGGGCGCCCAGATCAAGGCCGAGCTCCGCGAGGAGGCTCAGGCCGAGGCGCGGCGCATCGTCCAGGCGGCGCACGCGCAGATCGAGGCCGACCGTCAGCAGGCGGTCGTCCAGCTGCGCGCCGAGATCGGCCGCCTGTCCACCGAGCTCGCCGGCCGCATCGTCGGTGAGTCGCTGGAGGACGAGGCCCGTCAGCGCCGCATCGTCGACCGGTTCCTCGAGGAGCTCGAGGGCCGCCCGGAAGCGGTCCGCTGATGCCGGCGCGAGGCCGATCCGATAGCCGGCCCGGAAGCCGGCGCGGTGAGCTCCGCGCTGCCGGGCTCCCCGTCCGGCACGACAACCGGGGAGCGGTGAGCGACCGATGAGAGGTCTGAGCAGGGCCGCGCTCGCCGAGGTCGAGGAGCGGTTCAACGCCGTCGCGGCGTCCGCCGACCTCGGCACCCTGGCCGAGGAGCTCTTCGCCGTCGCCGATCTGTTCGACCGCGAGCACGGGTTGCGCCGCGGCCTTTCCGACCCCGCCCGCCCGGCGGAGCAGAAGGAACAGACCATCCGCGCCCTTCTCCAGGGCAAGGTGAGCGAGACCGCGCTGGAGATCACGGTCGCCGCGGTGCGGGCCAAGTGGTCCAGCTCCGGTGACCTGGCGGACGCGCTTGAGCGCATCGGTGTCATGGCCGCCGCGGCGGAGGCCGAGTCGGAGAGCAGGCTCGACGACGTCGAGGACGAGCTGTTCCGGTTCAGCCGCATCCTCGCGGCCAACCCCGGGCTGCGCCGCTGGCTGAGCGACCCCGCCGTTCCGGCGGAGCGCAAGGGCGAGCTGCTGGCAGACCTCCTCGGCGGCAAGGTCGCACCCTCCACGCTTCGCCTGGTGACGCAGATCGCCGCACATCCGCGAGGACGTAGCCTGGAGACTGCCCTCGAGGAGTACGGCTACATCGTCGCCCGCACGCGGCAACGCCTGGTCGGGGTGGTGCGCAGTGCCGTACCGCTGGCCGAGGAGCAGAAGCAGCGGCTCGCCACCTGGTTGCGAGCCACATACGGGCGAGACGTCCACCTGAACGTCGAGGTGGACCCGGAGGTGCTCGGCGGTTTCTCCGTGAAGATCGGAGACGACCTGATCGACACCACCATCGCTGGACGTATCGAAGAAGTCCGCCGCCGGTTGGCCGGCTAAGGCGAATAGGGAGACAGAAGAGAGATGGCGGAGCTTACGATCCGGCCGGACGAGATCCGGGACGCGCTTGAGCGCTTCGTCCAGGCGTACGAGCCGGAAGGCGCCGCGCGCGAGGAGATCGGGACCGTCGTCGACTGTGGCGACGGCATCGCCCATGTCTCCGGCCTGCCCTCGACGATGGCGAACGAGCTGATCGAGTTCGAGGACGGCACGCGTGGCCTGGCACTGAACCTGGACGTCCGGGAGATCGGTTCGGTTATCCTGGGCGACTTCAGCAAGATCGAGGAGGGTCAGCAGGTCCGCCGGACCGGTGAGGTCCTGTCGGTCCCCGTGGGCGACAACTTCCTCGGTCGCGTGGTCGACCCCCTCGGCAACCCGCTGGACGGCAAGGGCGCCATCGAGGCCGAGGGCCGCCGCGCCCTCGAACTCCAGGCGCCCTCCGTGGTCCAGCGCCAGCCGGTGAAGGAGCCGCTGCAGACCGGCCTCAAGGCGATCGACGCCATGACGCCGATCGGCCGCGGCCAGCGCCAGCTGATCATCGGTGACCGTGGCACCGGCAAGACCGCCATCGCCGTGGACACCATCCTGAACCAGAAGGAGAACTGGCTCTCCGGCGACCCTGACAAGCAGGTCCGCTGCGTCTACGTCGCGGTCGGCCAGAAGGGCTCGACGATCGCGCAGGTCAAGGGCCGCCTTGAGGAGGAGGGGGCGATGGAGTACACCACCATCGTCGCCGCTCCGGCGTCCGACCCGGCGGGCTTCAAGTACGTCGCCCCCTACACCGGTTCCGCCATCGGGCAGCACTGGATGTACCAGGGCAAGCACGTTCTCATCGTCTTCGACGACCTCACCAAGCAGGCCGACGCGTACCGCGCGGTCTCGCTGCTGCTGCGCCGCCCGCCGGGCCGTGAGGCCTTCCCCGGCGACGTCTTCTACTTGCACTCGCGTCTCCTGGAGCGCTGCGCGAAGCTCTCCAACGACATGGGCGCGGGTTCCATGACGGGTCTGCCGATCATCGAGACCAAGGGCAACGACGTCTCGGCGTTCATTCCGACCAACGTCATCTCGATCACCGACGGCCAGTGCTTCCTGGAGACCGACCTGTTCAACGCCGGCGTCCGCCCGGCGATCAACGTCGGTGTCTCGGTGTCCCGCGTCGGCGGTTCGGCGCAGGTCAAGGCCATGCGGAAGGTGGCCGGCACGCTGCGTCTGTCGCTGTCCCAGTTCCGCGACCTTGAGGCCTTCGCGGCCTTCGCCTCCGACCTGGACGCGGCCTCCCGCGCCCAGCTGGAGCGGGGCTCGCGTCTGGTCGAGCTGCTCAAGCAGCCCCAGTACAGCCCCTTCCCGGTCGAGAAGCAGGTCGTCTCGGTCTGGGCGGGCACCACCGGCGAGCTGGACGACGTGCCGATCGAGGACATCCGCCGCTTCGAGGCGGAGTTCCTCGACTACGTGTCCAGCCAGCACAAGGGCGTGCTCGACAGCATCCGCGAGACCAAGGACCTCGCGGATGAGACGGTCACGACCCTTAAGGAAGCGATCAGCGAGTTCAAGAAGGGCTTCACGACCTCGTCCGGCGAGCTGCTGGTCAAGGACGTGCCCGTGGAGGCGCTCGAGGCCGGCGAGGTCGGCCAGGAGAAGATCGTCAAGGCCGTCCGCAAGACCGAGAAGAAGTAGCGCATGGGTGCCCAGCTAAGGCTGCTGCGGCGGCGGATCAAGTCGGTCAAGTCGACCGCCAAGATCACGCGCGCCCAGGAGCTCATCGCCTCCTCGCGCATCGTTAAGGCGCAGCAGCGGATGCAGGCCGCTGTGCCGTACGAGCGCGAGATCACGCGGGCGGTGTCCGGCGTCGTGAGCAACACCGCGAGCGTCGACCACCCGCTGACGGTCGCCAAGGAGCAGCCGGCCACCGCCGGTGTGCTGATCATCACCAGCGACAGCGGCTTCTGCGGCGGCTACAACGCCAACGTGCTGCGCGAGGCCGAGGCCCTGCGTGGCCTGCTTGAGGAGCGGGGCATCCGCGCCGTGCCGTTCGTCACGGGCCGCAAGGGCGTCACCTGGCACACGTTCCGCAGCCGTGAGATGGGCGGCCGCTGGGAGGGCTTCTCCCGCAGGCCGTCGTACGCGGACGCCAAGGAGATCGCCGGCACCCTCATCGAGTCGTTCAAGGAGAACGACGGGATCGACGAGATCCACGTCGTCTACACCGAATTCGTCTCGATGCTGACGCAGCAGGTCATCGTCAAGCGGATCCTCCCGCTGGAGGTCGAGGAGGCGGAGGTGGCCGACGAGGCCATCCCGCCGTACTTCGAGTTCGAGCCGACGGCCCCCGAGGTGCTGAACTCGCTGCTGCCGCGCTATGTGGAGTCGCGCATCTTCAACGCGCTGCTCCAGTCGGCGGCGTCGGAGGAGGCCTCGCGTCGCCGGGCCATGAAGTCCGCGACGGACAACGCGAACGAGCTCATCGGTGTGTTCACCCGCCAGATGAACCAGGCCCGCCAGGCCGAGATCACCCAGGAAATCAGCGAGATCGTCGGTGGCGCGAACGCGCTCGCTGACGCCGCAGCGGGGAAAGAGTGAAATGACCGCACAGACTGTTGAGACCAGCGTGGGCCGTGTCGCCCGCGTCACGGGTCCCGTCGTCGACGTGGAATTCTCGGTCGACAACATGCCCGACATCTACAACGCGCTCACCGTCGAGACAACGCTCGGCGAGGAGACCAAGACCCTGACCCTTGAGGTCGCCCAGCACCTCGGCGACAACATGGTCCGCGCCATCTCCATGCAGCCCACCGACGGCGTGGTCCGCGGCGCGGCTGTCGCCGACACCGGCGCGCCGATCTCGGTGCCCGTTGGCGACATCGTCAAGGGCCACGTCTGGAACGCCCTGGGCGAGCCGCTCGACGTGCCCAAGGCGTCACTCGAGGTCACCGAGAAGTGGGGCATCCACCGCCCCTCCCCGGCGTTCGACACGCTGGAGTCGCGCACCGAGATGCTGCCCACCGGCATCAAGGTCATCGACCTGCTCACGCCGTACGTGAAGGGTGGAAAGATCGGTCTGTTCGGCGGCGCGGGCGTCGGCAAGACCGTTCTGATCCAGGAGATGATCCGCCGCGTCGCGCTGAAGTTCTCGGGCACCTCGGTGTTCGCGGGCGTCGGCGAGCGCACCCGTGAGGGCAACGACCTCTGGCTGGAGATGGAGGAGGCGGACGTCCTCAAGGACACCGCGCTCGTCTTCGGCCAGATGGACGAGCCGCCGGGCACGCGTCTGCGGGTCGCCCTGTCCGCCCTCACGATGGCGGAGTACTTCCGCGACGTGCAGAAGCAGGACGTGCTGCTGTTCATCGACAACATCTTCCGGTTCACCCAGGCCGGCTCCGAGGTGTCCACCCTGCTCGGCCGCATGCCGTCCGCAGTGGGTTACCAGCCGACCCTGGCCGACGAGATGGGCGTGCTCCAGGAGCGGATCACCTCGACGCGTGGACACTCGATCACCTCCATGCAGGCGATCTACGTCCCGGCCGACGACATCACCGACCCGGCGCCGCACAACGCGTTCGCGCACCTCGACGCCCAGACGGTGCTTTCCCGTCCGATCTCGGAGAAGGGCATCTACCCCGCGGTGGACCCGCTCGACTCCTCGTCGCGGATCCTCGACCCGCAGATCATCGGTGAGGAGCACTACGCGGTCGCCCAGGAGACCAAGCGGATCCTGCAGAAGTACAAGGAACTGCAGGACATCATCGCCATCCTGGGCATCGACGAGCTCTCCGAAGAGGACAAGGTCACCGTCCAGCGGGCGCGCCGGATCGAGCGGTTCCTCTCCCACCCGATGTACGCCGCCGAGGCGTTCACCGGTCAGCCCGGCGAGTTCGTCCCGCTGGACGAGACCATCGCCTCGTTCAAGGGCCTGTGCGCCGGCGAGTACGACCACCTGCCCGAGCAGGCGTTCTTCATGGTCGGTGGCATCGAGCAGGCCATCGCCAAGGCGAAGGAACTCGAGCGCTAGAACGGCTCAGACGCCTGTACGGCTTGCCGGCCGTACAGGCGTCTCCTGGCAGTGTCTCCTTGCAGTGTCTCCATGCAGTGTCTTCATGAAAGGGGGGAGCTGAGAAGTGGCAAAGCTTCGCGTCGGCGTAGTATCGCCGGAACGTGAAATCTGGTCGGGCGAGGCCGACATGGTGATTGCCAAGACCGTGGACGGCGAGATCGGTATTATGCCGAAACACGCTCCTGTTCTCGGTGTCCTCGTCGAGGGCGGGGTGCTGCGCGTCAAGCGCGACGGCGAGGACGACCTCGTGGCCGCGGTTCACGGCGGGTTCATCTCCGTCGCCAACGACGACGTGTCGATCCTGGCGGAGGCGGCCGAGCTGGGCTCCGAGGTCGACATCGCGAGAGCGAAGGACGCGTTGCAGCGTGCCCAGGCCTCGATCGAGGCCGACCAGGAGGACGCGGACGCGCGGCTCGAAGCCAAGCGGGCCGCGGCCCGGCTGCGCGCGGCCGGCGAAGAGGTTTGATTCTGTAAGAAGGGGGCGGCGATGGCGGCGCTTGAGATATTCGTGGGCGTCTCCGTTGTGGCCGCGCTCCTGGTCTTCCGCGGGTTCGCCCTGGCTCGTAGCCGGGGCACCGTCGTCTGCCGGGTACGTGACGGGCAGCGGGGCTGGAGGAGCGGGGTAGCCCGCTACGCCGGAGGAGAGCTCCACTGGATCCCCTTCATTGGACTGCGACTGAGGCCGCGCCACGCGATCGCGAGGCGCGGCCTCACCGTTTCCAGCCGGAGAAGGCTGACGACGGGTGAGGGTCCCGCGGGCTACTGGACGGTCGACTGCTCCGCCGAGAGAGGCCCCCTGTCCCTCGCGATGAGCGAGGACGCGCTGACCGGCTTCCTCGCCTGGCTCGAATCCGCCCCACCCAGCGCCCACCTCGACGCTGCGTAGAATCCCGCCCCGCCCTTGCCGCGTGATCATGCGCGTGTTCCCGCGCGTACCGTCCTACCTGATGCTTTGTGTAGCGTGATCATGCAGGACGAGGGTGCGCCCGACGGACGGACACCGCATGATCACTAACGGCGTCGGCCCTGATCAGACCGCGTACGGCGGAATCCATGCATGATCACGATCCGGGGAGCCCCACGGGAACCCCACGTCCCCGAGCCTCCCGGGAAACCCTGCATGATCACGGCGACGGGTTGCCTGACCGGCTCCCTAGCGGGTGGCGCGGGGTTGCCTGACCGGCTCCCTAGCGGGTGGCGCGGGGTTGCCTGACCGGCTCCCTAGCGGGTGGCGCCGGGTTTCCAGAGGATCTCGTCGCCGTCGGCGGCTATCCGGCAGAGGATGAACATCAGGTCGGACAGCCGGTTCAGGTATTTGGCGGTCAGCGGGTTGACGTCGTCGTGGGCCTCAAGCGCCGACCAGGTCGTCCGCTCGGCCCGCCGGACGACGGTGCGGGCGACGTGGAGGCATGCCGTGGCGGGGGAGCCGCCGGGCAGGATGAAGCTGCGCAGCGGCTTCAGCCTCGCGTTGAACCGGTCGCACTGCTCCTCGATCCAGGCGATGTAAGACCCCTCGACGCGCAGCGGCGGGAACTCTGGATTCTCGGTCACCGGCGTGCACAGGTCCGCGCCGACGTCGAAGAGCTCGTTCTGCACCCGTGCGAGGACGGCGGTCAGGTCCTCGGGGAGCCCTCCGGTGGCGAGGGCGACCCCGATGGCGGCGTTGGCCTCCTCCACGTCGGCGTACGCCGCCAGCCGGGGGTCGGTCTTACGGGTCCGGCTCATGTCGCCGAGGGCCGTGGTCCCGTCGTCGCCCGTCCTGGTGTAGATCTTCGACAGCACGACCGGCTTGTCGTTGTCAGCTCGCGTCATGCCGCTCAGCGTAGTCAGCCCGTGCAGGCGTTCGGCTCCGGTGTGGGCTCGGGGCCGAAGGTGCGGCGGAAGATGTGCACCGACGCGTCGACCAGCCGATCGGTGGAGGGAGCCGGATCGGCGAGCACCCATTCGATGAGTAACTCCGTGATGGCCCCGATCAGGCCGAGGGCGAGCAGATGCAACTCCAGCGGAGGTCGTTGAGGCAGGTCCTGGACGGCTTCCTCGATGATCTCCGTGAACGCCTTCACCGTGTGCTGCCTGGCGTTGGTGAGAACGTTCCCGGCGCGGCGCACTTCGAGGTGCATGACGCGGGCGCGGCGGACGTCCTGTGTGACGAACCGGACGTATTCCCCTATTCCGGCGACGATCCGGTCGTCCAGCGTCGGCGGCGCCTTCTCGATCGCGGCGTTGACCGAGGCGAGCGTCTCCTCGACGCACCGGTCGTAGACGGCCCGCATGAGGTCCTCGCGGCTGGAGAAGCACTCGTAGAAGGCCCGGTTCGAGATGCGGGCGGTCGCGCACAGTCGTTCGATGGTCGTTGAGTGGAAGCCCGGGTGAGCGAACAGCGTGTAAGCCGCTGTTATGAGCCTTTCCCTCCGATCTGCAAGCCTTTCGGCTGCGGACATCCCCCGGTAGTCACGTCCCACCACTATTCACCTCGCGCCGTCATGGCCCCCCAGAACTAATCATTATGAACGCAAGATCCTTTATGTGGAAGTGCCGTAAAACTAGCACTTCCGGTATATGCCTAGGTGGCTAAACGACTTGACAAGTGGGTCAAGGTCCTATCCGGATGTATCTCACCGGCCTCGTAGACCTCCCACGAGTTTGGTGTGATCATGCACAGGTTCTCCGAGGGTGGCCGCCGACCGGCCCCCACCTTGGGTGGTGATCACGCACGAAGTCCCGATCATGCTGTTCGGCCTGGGGGAACGTCTTCAGTGATCATGCGCGGGCGGCAGCCGTACGCGACTCAGAGGAGGCCGCGGTCGAGGGCGGTGGTCACGGCGGCGGTGCGGTCGGAGACGCCGAGCTTGCCGAAGACGCGCAGCAGGTGGGTCTTCACCGTCGTCTCGCTGATGAAGAGCGCCTTGCCGATCTCGGCGTTGGTGAGCCCGCGGGCGACGAGGGACAGGACCTCGGTCTCACGCCGGGAGAGGGAATCGGGCATGGGCGCCCGCATGCGGGTGACCAGCTTGGTGGCGACTGACGGCGATAGCACGGTTTCGCCCCGTACGGCTGACGCGATCGCCATCAGGAGATTGGAACGAGAGGTGTCCTTCAGAAGATATCCGGCGGCTCCCGCCTCGACCGCGCGCACGATGTCCTGGTCGGTCTCGTAGGTCGTGAGCACGATCACCCGGGATTCCGGGTGGTTCGCGAGGATCCGGGTGGTCGCGCTCACTCCGTCACCCCCGGGCATCCTGAGGTCCATCAGGATCACGTCCGGCCGCGACTCGCCCGCGCGGATCACCGCCTCGTCGCCGGAGCCGGCCTCGCCGACGATCTCGATTCCGGGGTCGGACTCCAGCATGCCGCGCAGCCCCTCCCGTACGACGGGGTGGTCGTCCACGATCAGCAGCCGAATCACTGCAAGATCACGCTCCATATCAGGCCTGGTCGGGGATTGCCCGGGAACCTGTGCATGATCACGATGGGTGTTCGCGCCGGTTCTGGGGCCGCAGGGGAAAGTCTGCATGATCACGCCGGGGGAGGGGTGGGGTGCATGATCACGGTGAGGGTCGTGCCGTGGCCGGGGGAGGTGTCGACCGTGACCGTGCCGCCCTCCTGCTCGATCCTCGTGCGCATCGCCCGCAGGCCGTACCCCTGGCACGTCCCCACCCGGAAGCCCACGCCGTCGTCCCGCACGGTCAGCGCCACCTCGGCCGGGCCGTACTCGATGGACACGGCCATGGACGACGCCGCCGCGTGCTTGCGCACGTTGGCCAGGCCCTCCTGGGCGGCCCGGATCAGCACGACCTCGGTGCTGGGCGGCAGCGGCCGCGAAGGCCCCGCCGCCGTGAAGGACGCCTCGATCCCGAGCTCCTCCCCGAGCCTGCTGGTGACCCGGCGCAGCGCCTCGTCGAGCGTGGATCCGTCGAGCGGCGCCGGGCTGAGCGCCGCGATCAACACGCGGGCCTCCGCCAGGTTCTCCCGGGCGGTCTGTACGGCAAGCCCCAGAAGATGTGACGGGTCGGCCTGGGCCTCGGCCGCCTGGATCAGCATGATGATGCTGGTGAAGCCCTGGGCGAGCGTGTCGTGGATCTCCCCGGCGAGCCGTTCGCGCTCGGCGAGGGCGCCCCGCTCAGACGACAGCCGCGCGACCTCGGCGCGGCTGGCCTCCAACTCCTCGATGAGGTGGGCGCGCTCGGCACTCTGGTGGATGATCCGCGTGATCCACGGCCCGAAGACGAGGGTGAACGTGATGGCGATCGCCGCCGTGCCGGCGAACATGAGCACGTCGCTCCGGTCGAGCATGGGCTGGGTCAGGAACCGGGCCGCCGGGGCCAGGTTGAGAATCAGCACCATCACCACCGCGTTCCGGGCTCGCAGCAGCATGAAAATCTGCGGGCACAGCGCGAACAGCCCGAACGACGCGGCGGGCACGATGAGACACGCCGGGACGAACGCCGCGATCAGCAGCCCGCAGTAGAGGAGGCCGCGGCGGCTGTCGTCCTCGTCCTCGACGATGGCGGGACGGCCCAGCAGCACGTAGGCGAGGGCGCACGCGGCCAGCAGGAGGACGGTCGTGACCCTGCCGGTGACGGGGACGCCGTCGTCGAGGGTCACGAAAAGCACGGTCACCGCGAGGGACAGCCCGAAGAGGGTCTCCCATCCGCGGAAGGTCTGCCAGGCGTGGGCGCCGGACGATCCGTCGGCGTCGACCAGGCCTGGCGTCAGGCCCCGGCCGCCGAAGGCCGTGGGGCTGAGGGCCGCGACCGCCCTTCTCCGCGCAGCGCTCAGAGGCCCGTGAGGCCGGCTGACCTCACGGGCGCCCGTGGAAGGCTCGGCCACGGTGGTCATCCGTCCCGGCGGCTCTTCCAGCGGAAGGTCGTCAGGCACAGCACGAGACCTCCCACCAGCCACGCGCCGAGGACCAGCGCGACGCGGTCCAGCTCGTACGACTTCGTCAGCTCCAGGGTGGCCCCCGCGTCACCCAGGAAGACGGAACGGAAGCCCTGGCACATCCACTTGAGCGGGAAGACCGACGCCACGTTGATCAGCCACGTGGGCATCTCCGTGAAGGGGATGTAGACCCCCGAGATGAACTGCAGCACGACGAACGGCATGCTGATCACGGCCGCGGCGCTCTTGGCCGACCGCGGCAGGCTGCTCGCGGCGACCCCGAGGAGCGCCGCGGCCGAGACGCCGAGGACGAACACCCAGCCGAAGGTCACCCATTTCGACGCTTCGCGCGGCAACTCCAGGTCGTACATCAGCACGCCGATGGCCAGCAGGATGACCACTTCGAGGAACGCGATGACGAGGACGTTGAGGATCTTGCCGATGAAGTAGGCGCTGCGCGGCATGGGCGTGCCGGCCAGCCGCTTGAGCGTGCCGTCCTGGCGCTCGGTCGCGATGCCGATGCCGAGGTTCTGGAAGCCCGCGCCCATCACGCCGGCCCCGATCAGGCCGGCGGTGTAGAGCTGCGAGACCGTGAGCCCGGTCCCCTTCAGGCTGCCGGAGAAGATCGACCCGAACAGCACGAGCAGGATGATCGGGAAGGAGAACGTGAAGACGACGGCGTCCTTCTCGCGGAAGAACATCTTCGTCTCGATCGCGGCGCGGGCCAGGCCCACCTTCAGGGCGGACGGCATCGGCGGGGCGGCAGCCGTACGGGGAGCGGCTGTGGTGATGTCGGTCATGGGGCCTCGATCAGGTCGGGGGAATGCCTGGGGAATGCCTGGGGAATGCCTGGGGAATGCCTGGGGAATGACGCCGCTCGGGCGTCGGGAAGGCCGGGGGCTCGCAGGCGGCGGAGGAGCCGCCTGCCGGAGGGGCTCACTCAGGAGGGCTCGATGAGGCGCAGGTAGATGTCTTCGAGCGTGGGCCGGGTGACCGTGAGCTCGGGCACCTCGCCGTCATAGCGCCGGGTCAGCTCCAGCACGGTCTTCGTCGGGGTGTCGGTCTCGACCGAGCCCTCGGACCAGTTCACGCGGGCCTTGGCCGTCGCCCGGCCGCCGAGCGTCGCTGGATCGCCCTCGGCGACGATCCTGCCGCGTGCGATGACGGCCACACGGTCGGCGAGGGTCTCCGCTTCCTCCAGGTAGTGGGTGGTCAGCACGATCGTGGTGCCGTCGTGGGCCAGCCCCTCGATCAGCTCCCAGAAGTTCCGCCGCGCCTCGGGATCGAAGCCGGTCGTGGGCTCGTCCAGGAAGAGCAGCTCGGGGCGGCCGATCACGCCGAGCGCGACGTCCACGCGCCGCCGCTGCCCGCCGGAGAGCTGGCGGATCCGCTTGTTCGCGCTCTCGGTAAGCCCCACCTGGGCGATGACCTCGTCCGGGTCCTTGGGGTCGGGGTAGTAGGCCGCGAAGTGCCGTACGGTCTCGCGGACGCTCAGCTCGGGCGCGTCCTCCATCGTCTGCGCCACGATGCCGACCCGGGACCTCCACTCCCTGGTCGGCCTGCCCGGGTCGACGCCGAGAACGCTGACCTCACCGGCGTCCCGCTTCCGGTAGCCCTCGAGTATCTCCACGGTGGTCGACTTGCCTGCCCCGTTGGGGCCGAGGATGGCGAAGACCTCGCCCCGCTTGATGTCCAGGTCGAGGCCCGCGACCGCTTCGACGTCGCCGTACCGCTTCGTCAGCCCGCGCACCTGAATGGCGTGTGTCATGCCTCCAGGGTGATCGTTGTACGGCTTTCGCGACACCCCCGAGCGGTTGACCGCCGGTGTCCTCCGATCGGAGGACGCGATCTCTCTGAACCGGAATCTAGAAGAGCGTCGGGTTCTCCGGCTCGATGCCCCGCAGCGTGTCGTAGTCGAGGGTGACGCACTGGATGCCCCGGTCGGTGGCGAGCACGCGCGCCTGGGGCTTGATCTCCTGCGCGGCGAAGATCCCCTTGACCGGCGCGAGGCGCGGATCCCGGTTGAGCAGCTCCAGGTAGCGGGTGAGCTGCTCGACCCCGTCGATGTCGCCGCGGCGCTTGATCTCGACGGCCACCGTGCCCCCGAGGTGGTCGCGGCAGAGGATGTCCACCGGGCCGATCGCCGTCATGTACTCCCGGCGGACCAGCGACCAGCCGTCACCCAGCGTCGTGATGTGCTCGGCGAGCAGCTCCTGCAGGTGGGCCTCGACGCCGTCCTTGCGGAGGCCGGGATCGACGCCCAGCTCGTGGCTGGAGTCGTGCAGGATCTCCTCGATGGTGAGGACCAGCTTCTCACCGGTCTTCCCGTGGATGACCGACCAGGTCAGCACGCCGTCGATGGTCTCCTCGCGGACCTTGCACGGCGGGTTCATCCAGTTGAGCGGCTTGAACGCCCGGTCGTCGGCATGGATGGAGACCGAGCCGTCCGCCTTCATCAGGACGAGCCGGGGCGCCATCGGGAGATGGGCCGTCAGCCTTCCCACGTAATCCACGCTGCACCGCGCGATGACCAGCCGCATGGGCGCCAACCCTACCGGGGTTGCGGGAGCCGGGAGACGCTCTGGGACACTGTCTCCCATGGCACGGACGTTTGAGACGGTCGGAGTCGTCGGGCTCGGCACGATGGGCGCGGGTATCGCGGAGGTCTTCGCCCGCGCCGGGCTGAGTGTGATCGGCGTGGAGGCGGACGAGGCGGCGCTGGACCGCGGGCGCGGCCATCTGGAGGGCTCCACGGGCAAGGCGGTCGCGAGAGGCAAGCTCACCACCGACCAGCAGCAGGAGATCCTCGGCCGGATCGTGCTCACCACCTCCCGCGAGGACCTGGCCGACGCCGATCTGGTGATCGAGGCGATCCCCGAGGTCATGGAGTTCAAGCGGGGGCTGTTCGCCGACCTCGACCGCATCTGCAAGCCGTCGGCCGTGCTCGCCACCAACACCTCCTCGCTGTCGGTCACCGCCATCGCGGCCACCACGTCGCGCCCCGCGCAGGTGATCGGGATGCACTTCTTCAACCCCGCGCCGATCATGAAGCTTGTCGAGGTCATCCACACGGTCGTCACCGAGGACGGCCTGGCCGCCGACATCGCGGATCTCGCCCGGCGGCTCGGCAAGACACCGGTCACGGTCGGCGACCGGGCCGGGTTCGTGGTCAACCGGCTGCTGCTCAGCTACCTCAACCACGCGTGCGGCCTGGTGGAGTCGGGACGCTCCACCCGTGACGACATCGACGCCGCGATGAAGCTGGGCGTCCGCTTCCCGATGGGACCGTTCACCCTGCTCGACCTGATCGGGCTGGACACGTCCTACGAGGTGTGCGAGGTGCTGTTCCGGGAGAGCCGCGACCGCCGCCACGCGCCCGCGCCCGTGCTGCGCGAGCTGGTCACGGCGGGCCTGCTCGGGCGCAAGACCGGCCGCGGCTTCTACTCCTACGCCGACGGCACGCCTCCCACGCACGAGACCGCGGCGAGGTCCGCCGTGTCGATGGCCGGAATCGTCGGAGACGGGGAGGACGCGGCCGCCCTGCTCGCGCGGTTCGACGCCGCCGGCTTCAAGGCCGTGGTCGCGGAGACCTCGGATCTGACCCCGGTCGCCGGCGCCGACGTCGTCATCGCCCTGTCGGACACCCCCGTCGTCGAGCTCGCCGTACGGCTCCCGCATCCGGAGCGGCTCGTGGGCCTGCACCTGGTGGGCGACGCGGTGGCCGAGATCGCCTCGACCGTGCTCACCTCGGACGAGGCGGCGGCGGCCGCACACGACCTGATGAAGGTGATCGGGCGCACGCCGGTCAGCTGCCGGGACCGGGCGGGCCTCGTCGTCAACGCGCTGCTGTACCCCTATCTGAACGACGCGGTCCGCATGCTGGAGTCGGGCTACTCGACGGTCGAGGACATCGACAACGCGATGAGGCTGGGCTGTGGCTACCCGGCCGGGCCGTTCGAGATGCTCGACGCCATCGGGCTGGAGAAGGTGCGGGACGGCCTGCGCGCGCTCTACGCGGAGTATCGGGAGCCGTCTTTCGCCCCCGCGCCGCTGCTCGACCAGCTCGTGACGGCCGGAGTGCCGAGCATCCGGGAGCACGCGGGCTGACGACCTTCGCCCGTGCCAGACCCGGGCTTGACCCGGCCTGGAAGAATGGCGGCAGATCCTCTGTTCTGCCTCATATGAACCCCCGGAAGGACCGCTGACGTGAGCCCCCGCCGCGCGCGACGCCTCGGCCCTTACGACCGCACCGACGGTCGCGGTGCCGTACGGCCGGTCGTCGGTTCGGTGGCCGGGGTGGACCGGGTGGAGAGCTCGGCCGACGGCGACTGGGTGGTGCGGAACGTGTCCGGCGCGGCGCTGGCCAAGACGTACCGGTGTCCGGGGTGCGACCACGAGATCCGGCCGGGCCTGCCGCACATCGTCAGCTGGCCCGCCTGGCCCGGCGGCGAGGAGGAGCGGCGCCACTGGCACACCGCGTGCTGGCGGAACCGGGTCAACCGGGGTCCGGGACGCAGCCGCTACTGAAGGCCGCTCACGCCCCGCGTGCATGATCACGCTGAGAGGACGCGCTGGTGGGGGTGCGGGGGACGGAACGCGTGCATGATCACGACCGGGGCAGTGGCCGGTCCTGGGTAGTGTGTGGGAACTTGTGCATGATCACGGCGAAGGGGACGGAGGGGTGGGGATGGAGATCAGGGCGTCCACGGTGTTGCCGGCCCGCCGGGAGAACATCGAGCTCGTCACGGCCGACGAGCTGACCCTGGTGGGGGAGCTGGCGCTGCCCGAGACCAGGCCGCCGGCGGCCACGCTGATCTGCCTGCATCCCCTGCCCACGCACGGCGGCATGATGGACAGCCACGTGCTGCGCAAGGCGTCCTACCGGCTGCCCGCCCTCGCCGATCTCGCCGTGCTGCGCTTCAACACCCGGGGGACGACCTCCGACCGCGGCACCTCGCAGGGGGCGTTCGAGGACGGGAACGGCGAGCGGTACGACGTGGCCGCGGCCCTTGAATACGCCGAGTTCCACGACCTGCCGCACCCGTGGCTGCTCGGCTGGTCCTTCGGCACCGAGCTTGCCCTGAAGTGGGGACGCGACCCGCTGGTCGAGGGCGCGATCCTGCTCTCGCCCCCGCTGCACCGCGCCACGGACGACGACCTGGACGCCTGGGCCGAGTTCGGCCGGCCGCTGGTCGCCCTCGTCCCGGAGTTCGACGACTACCTGCGGCCGGAGGAGGCCGTCCGGCGGTTCGCCCGGGTGCCCCAGGCCGAGGTCGTCGGCGTCGAGGGGGCCAAGCACCTGTGGGTCGGCGAGCCGTACGTGCGGATCGTCCTCGATGAGATCGTCAAGCGGGTGAACCCCACCACCGCCCCCCTGCCGACCGAGGTCTGACTCTGGCGCAATCGGCTTCGGCAGCCGTACGGGCGTCGTCGCGTCCGGCCCCGGCCGTCCCGGTCCTGTCGTCGCGAATCGGTGACGAAGGATGGCAAGCGGCCGACCGCGCGTTACCGTGACCTGATGCAGCTCTACTCGCGATCGGCCGGGAGCGGCACGCCTGTCGTCCTCCTGCACGCCTTCCCCTTCTCGTCCGCGATGTGGCTGGCCCAGCGTGAGGGCCTGGCGTCCGCCTGCAAGGTCATCACTCCGGATCTGCGCGGCTTCGGCGGCTCGCGGCTGGGCGGTGACGAGCCCTCCGTCGACGCGATGGCCGACGACGTGGCGGCGCTGCTCGACGAGGAGGGCATCGACCGGGCCGTGATCGGCGGCCAGTCGATGGGCGGCTACGTCACGATGGCCCTGTGCCGCCGTCACCCCGACCGGCTGCTGGGCGTGATCCTCGCGGACACCAAGGCCAGTGCCGACACGGAGGCGGCCAAGGCCAACCGGGAGCGGATCGCCGCGGCCGTGCTCGACGCCGGGACCGGCATCCTGCTGGAGGAGTCACTTCCGATGCTCGTCGGAAAGACGACCAAGCAGCGTCGAGGAATGGTGCTCGGACGGGTCCGCGGCCTGGTCCAGGCGGCTCCACCTCCTGCGGTGGCCTGGGCGCAGCGCGCGATGGCCGCACGACCCGACTCCTTCGGCACGTTGCGGAGCCTCGGTGTGCCCGCGCTGGTCGTCGTGGGCGACGAGGACGAGCTGACGCCCCCGTCCGACGCGGAGGCGATGGCCGAGGCCATTCCGGAGGCGAAACTGACCGTCATCGAAAAGGCCGGCCACCTGTCCGCCATCGAGCAGCCCGAGCCCTTCAACCGCGTCGTCGCGGAGTTCGTCCAGTCCATCCGCCCACCCCGCGCGTGATCATGCAGGCATTCCCGCGTGTGTCGTACGGCCTGCGGAAACGTGTCGCGTGATCATGTCCTGGCTCTCCGGCCTGGCATGCGGGCCCCTGCCGCTGCGCAAGAACGGCGCCGCGGACGGGCACCGGGGACGGGCGCCACGGGAACGGCGCACGCGGAAACGAGCAAGGGCCCGGCGGAACGAATCCGCCGGGCCCCGCTGCGATAGCCGTCGCAGAACTCCCCGAAAGCGTCAGCCCTTATTACTCCTGCCACCACTCCGCATCGTCGTCGCTCTTCGCGGCGGGCTCGGCAGGCTTGGGTGAGACCACCGGCTTCTCGCTCAGAGAAGGCGCGGCCGAAAGGGCCGGCTTGGCCGGGGCCGCCGCGACCGGGGCCGGCTCCGGGTCCATGCCCGGCAGCGCCGCGCCCCCGAGCAGCTGGCGCAGCTGCGCGAGGTGGCTGGTGATGCTGTCGCGCTGACGCGTGAGCTCGTCGACCTGACGCTGCATCGAGGTGCGCGTCCGCTCCGCCTCGCTCTTCGCGTCGCTCACGATCGACTCGGCGCTGGACTTCGCCTCGGCCACGAGCTGGTCGGCGTTCTTGCGCGCGTTGGCGAGAAGCTGCTTCGCGTGGGTGTCGGCCTCGCGGCGGGTCTGCTCCGCCTGCTGGGTGGCCTTGGTGGCACGCTGCTCGGCGGTGGCGGCGCGCTGCTCGGCCTCGGCGACCAGCTTCTGCGTGTTGGCCTGCGCGGTGGCGTGGCGCTCGGCCTCCTGGCGCTCGGCCTCCTCGCGGCGGGCGGCGAGCTGGATCTCGAACTCGGCCTCGTCCTGCGCCCGCTTGGCCTCGGACTCCTCCAGGACCCGCTGCGCCTGGGCGCGCATCTCGTCCGCCTGGCGCTTGGCGGTGGTGAGCACCTCGTCGCGCTCGCGCTTGGTGGACGCCCGGAGCTGGGCCACCTCACGCTCGGTCGTGGTGCGCAGCTTGGCGATCTCACGCTCGGCGTCCGCGCGCTTCTCGGCGACCTCGTGGTCGGCCGTGGCGCGGAGCTTGGCGACCTCGCGCTCGGTCGTGGAGGTCAGCTCGTCCGACTCACGCTTGGCGGTGGACCGGATCTCCTCGGCGTCGCGCTCGGCGGTGCTCCGCATGTCCTCGGCCTCACGGGCGGCGAGGGCACGCTTCTCGGCGGCCTCGTTCTCCGCGGCGGCGCGCAGGTCGGCGGCGTCCACCTTGGCGGCGGCCTTGATCTCGTTGGCCTCCGACCTGGCAGCCTGCACGAGCTCCGTGGCCTGCTCTTCCGCCAGGCGCAGCAGCTGCTCGATGCGGGCGCCGAGACCGGAGTAGGTCGGACGCTCCTGCTCCTGCAACTGCCGCTGCGAGTCGGACAGGTCACGCTGGAGAGCGGAGACCTGTTCCTTGGCCTGACGCAGCTCGGTGTCGAGCGTCTTCAAGTGGTCGTGGACCTGGTGCCGGTCATAGCCGCGGAGCACCACGTCGAATTCCCGAGAAGGGGCGTCTTCGAAGAAATTGTTGAGCTGGGCGTCGATGTCGGACTGCATGAGGCTCGATCCTGGTTGTCGAGACGGCTACACGGGCCGGACGGGGGGTTCGGACATCCGAGGCGAGGAGCCCATAGGGATCCACGTCCGGTGGTACGCCAGCGTACTCCGGTACTGCCGCGTTGGAGGCCCCCTCCGACTTTCTGCGCGACTTGTTACGTATGAGCCTTTCTTGCGTTAGGTCAGTGCCTTGATGTCTGCCTGGATGTCTCGACAAGCTCCGTGAGAACTCCTCCCACGTCCTTCGGATGCAGAAACGCGATTGAGGCACCCATTGACCCATGCCTGGGTCGCTGATCGATCAAGCGGACCCCCTTCGCGCCGATGTCCTCGAGCGCCTTGGTCACGTCGGCCACTCCATAACCGATGTGATGCACACCCTCGCCGCGCTTGGCGAGGAACTTGCCCACGGCGGTGTCAGGGTGCAGCGGCTCCAGGAGCTGGACGTAGGACGCGCCCCGGTCGCCGTCCGCCACGTGCAGCATGGCCTCGCGCACTCCCTGCTCCTCGTTCACCTCCCGGCTCACCACCGTGAGGCCGAACACGGACTCGTAGAACTCGATCTTCTCTGCCAGATTGTGGCAGGCGATGCCCACGTGGTCGATCCTGAGCAGCATCGTCGCCCTCCTTCGCCAACGGGGACGGCCGTGATGGTCGCCCGCGTACTGATGGGTCACATACTGATGGGTATGGTGACACCGTCGTCCTGATCCCGTGATGGAGGCCCCCGTAATGTCTGGATCCGTCATCGTCGCCGGAGCCCGCACGCCCATCGGGCGGCTCCTGGGCTCGCTCGCCGATCTGTCCGCCGTCGAGTTGGGCGGCATCGCGATCCAGGCCGCGCTGTCGCGCGCGGGCGTGGCGCCGGACCAGGTCCAATACGTGATCATGGGTCAGGTGCTCCAGGCGGGAGCCGGACAGATCCCGTCCCGGCAGGCCGCCGTGAAGGCGGGCATACCCATGACCGTCCCGTCGCTCACCATCAACAAGGTCTGTCTCTCGGGCCTCGACGCCATCGCCCTGGCCGACCAGCTCATCAGGGCCGGCGAGTTCGACATCGTGGTCGCGGGCGGCATGGAGTCGATGACCAACGCGCCGCACCTGCTCCCCGGTCTGCGCAAGGGTGTGAAGTACGGCAATGCCGGCGTTGTGGACTCGATGGCCTTCGACGGGCTGACCGACGCGTTCGACCAGATCGCGATGGGGGAGTCGACCGAGCGGCACAACGCCCGCCTCGGGCTGACCCGCGAGGAGCAGGACGAGTTCTCCGCCCGGTCCCACCAACTCGCCGCCCAGGCCACCAAGAACGGCCTGTTCGACGACGAGATCGTCCCGGTGTCGCTGCCCCAGAGGAAGGGGGAGCCCGTCGTCTTCTCGGCCGATGAGGGCATTCGTGAGGACACGACGATGGACACCCTCGCGCGGCTCCGGCCCGCCTTCACGAAGGACGGCACGATCACGGCCGGCTCGGCCTCCCAGATCTCCGACGGCGCCGTGGCCGTGGTGGTCATGTCGCGCGCCAAGGCCGAGGAACTGGGCCTGGAGTGGCTGGCCGAGATCGGCGCGCACGGGAACGTCGCGGGGCCGGACAACTCTCTGCAGTCCCAGCCCGCCAACGCCATCAGCCAGGCGCTCGCCAAGCAGGGCCTCACGGCCGGCGACCTCGACCTCGTCGAGATCAACGAGGCGTTCGCCCAGGTCGTGCTCCAGTCGGTCAAGGAGCTGGGCATTCCGCTCGACAAGGTGAACGTGAACGGCGGCGGCATCGCGCTCGGCCACCCCATCGGCGCCTCCGGCGCCCGCATCGTGCTCACGCTGGCCCACGAGCTCAGGCGCCGAGGCGGTGGACTGGGCGCCGCCGGCCTCTGCGGAGGCGGCGGCCAGGGCGACGCCCTGATCATCCGCGTCCCCGCCGCCCAATGATGTGATGATCACGCACAAGCCCCTGGCCGTGATCATGCACAGGTTCCCGCAAGGGCCGCCGGCCAGCCCCAACGCAGGTCGTGATCATGCACAGGTTCCTCGACAGGCCCGGTGACCGGGCGTAACACACAGCATGATCATGCACAGGCTTCCGTCCCCGCCCGGCGAGCGGGCGATTCGCCGTACGTGATCGGGCATAGGTGACCTGAGGGTGGAGGTGAAGGTGGACGTCCGGGAGCTCGTCGACGAGGCGCGACGAGGGCGGCCGCGTGCGGTGGCCCGGCTGATCTCGCTCGTCGAGAACGCCGTCTCGTCTCCCGGCTCGGCCAAGGCACTCCGCGAGGTCATGGCGGAGCTCGCGACCGGGACGCGGAAGCCGTACACCGCGAAGGTCATCGGCCTCACGGGCTCACCGGGTGTGGGGAAGTCGACGGCCACGGGCATGCTCGTCAAGGCATTCCGCCGTCGCGGCAGCCGGGTGGGCGTGCTCGCCGTGGATCCCTCCAGCCCCTTCACCGGAGGGGCGCTGCTCGGCGACCGCGTCCGGATGCAGGAACACGCCACCGATCCCGGCGTTTTCATCCGCAGCATGGCCAGCCGCGGTCACCTCGGAGGGCTGTCCTGGGCGACGCCGCAGGCGCTCCGCGTGCTCGACGCCGCCGGGTGCGACGTGATCCTCATCGAGACGGTGGGGGTCGGCCAGGCCGAGGTGGACGTCGCCCGCCTGGCCGACACCACGATCGTGCTGCTGGCCCCGGGGATGGGCGACGGCATCCAGGCCGCCAAGGCCGGCATCCTGGAGGTCGCCGACGTTTTCGTGGTCAACAAGGCCGACCGTGACGGCGTTCAGGCGACCGTACGCGAGTTGCGGAACATGGTCTCCCTGATCGACGCGCCGTGGCGGCCCCCCATCGTCACCACGATCGCCTCCAAGGGCGAGGGCGCCGACGAGTTGGTGGCCGCGCTCGACAAGCACGTGGCGTATCTGGAGGAGTCCGGCGAGTCCCGCCGCCGCAGGCTCGCCCGCGCGAGGGACGAGATCGAGGCCGTCGCGCTCGCCCAGCTGAGATCCCGGTTCGCCGATCTCCACGGCGATCGGCTCGACGGGCTCGCCGAGCGGCTGCTCGCCGCGGACACCGATCCCTACACCGCCGCCGACGACCTCATCGCCGCCCTCGGCTGACCGTTCGCGGCCCGTACGGCTGCCGCCTCGGGCAGGCGGGTCAGGGCTCGTCGGCGTACTTGATCACGACGGTGGTGAAGCCGAGGGACTTCAGCATGCCCTCCAGCATCGCCTTCGTGTTCTGGTCGGCACGGTTACGGAGGTCGCTGCTGACCGCCGCGTCGGCGATCTTCTTCTCGGCCAGCAGGTAGAGCTCCTGCTGGTTCTGCGGTGAGGACGTCAGGAAGTCCGACACCCGGTCGAAGAGCCCGCGCTGCTGCGCGAAGACGTACGACCGCTTGTTGTCCAGGTTCGGCTTCTCCAGCTGGGCGTGCGGCAGCCGTACGGTCACGGTTTTGCGGTCGGGGGAGACGGTGATCGCGTCCTTGGGGAGAGTGGAGAAGTCGACGTAGGCGTCCACGTTGCCGGCGCCCACGAACAGCGTCCGGGTGCCCTTGATGGCGTCGGGCAGGAAGTTGGCGTCCTTCTCCAGGTCCACCACGACCTGGAAGTTGCCGGTCGCCGCCTCGAACCTGCTCAGGTTCTGCATCGACTGCAGCAGCACCGGGCCGCTGCGGTCGATGGTCTGCTCCCCGAGCGGGTTCAGCCAGGACCACGTCAGTCTCGCGCCCACAACGATGAGGAGGACGACGAAAAGGAAGCCGGCGAGCCAACGCCAGCCTCGTCGGGAACGCCGCGTGGCGGGCTCGGTGGGGGCCGGCGCGCGGGGGGGTCGGGTCTGGCGGTCCACGGGAAGACATCTTCCCCCGATTCCCCCGAACTCACCTCGGGCCCGGGAAACTAGCGATCTCCGTCCGTACGGCTGTGCCGCCGGAGTCCGCTGCCGCCTGGGTGGCGGAAACCGCCGGGGCGGCCATCGGCCGACTCGATGCGGTTCCGGAGGCCGGGAGCCCGCGCGGAGTCCGGTGCCACCGGGGCGCCAGAGGCCGGTGGCGGCGGACCATCGGGGTCCGGCGGTAACTCGGTTCTCGGGGAGGGACCCGCGCCGGGACCCGTTCCACCCGGCGCCCCGCCCGGCCCCGATCCGCCGGCGCCCGGTCCAGGGCCCGGTCCGGGTCCCGGTCCAGAGCCTGGACCGGACCCACCCGGCACGACCCCCGATCCGGAGCCCGACCCGGATCCAGCGCCTGAGCCGGCTCCACCGGATCCAGAGGCACCGGAGCCCGATCCCGTGCCGGACCCAGCGGAACCTGTCCCGGCACCCGGGCACGACTCTCCGGGATCGGACCCGGCGCCCGGGCCGTACTTGGCGCCCGGCCGGGACGGCCCGTGTGGGCCGGATCCCGCGCCCGGATCCGATGCGGCACCGGGTCCGTGGAGGTGGCCGGGGCCGGATGCGGCGCCCCGACCGAAGCCCGCGCCCGATGCGGCACCGGGTCCGTGGAGGTGGCCGGGGTTGGACGCGGCGCCCCGACCGAAGCCCGAGTCCGGGTCCGATGCGGCGCCTGAACGGAACTCCGGACCCGGGCCGAACCACCCGCGCGGACCGTCTCCCGCGCGTCGGCCGAATCCCGCCCCGGGGCCGAAGCCCGAGTGGCGGCCCGATCCGGCGCCGGGGCGGCGGAACCGGCCCGGACCCGATGCGGCGCCTGGTCTGAACGCCGCGCCCGGGCCGAAGCCCGGCCCGGCGGCCGGGCCCGAACCCATCGCGGCACCCGGGCACGGACCCAGACCCCCACCCGGCACCTGACCGGGCGCCTGCCCGAGCCCAGTGCCCGGTCCCACACCCTGTCCCGTACCCTGGCCCGGGATGCCGCCGGACACACCCGGCGAAGGAACTGTGATCGGCGTGGCAGGGTAGGCCGGGCTCGGATCCACGGGGTAGATCGGCGCGTACGCCGGGGTGGGATTCTCCGGGTAGCCCGTCATGTTCGGATCGATGGGCCTGGCCCCGCCGCCGAAGTGCCTGCTCTGCAGCCGGCAGGAGGCGAAGTCGGAGTAGAACATCCGCAGCCAGTCACGCCGCTGGTTCTCGGTGAGCTCGGAGAACCACCTGGCGGCGTACTGGTGCTCCGGCAGCGTCCCGCCGGGCAGCGGCTGGTTCCGCAGCCAGGCGACCACGATGGCCCGGTATCCGGCCGAGATCATCCCGGGGCACGGCTTGGCCAGCCGGTCGAGGAACTCGGCCGCCGCGCGCTCGGCGTAGCCCACCCCGAGGTCGTCGACGTGGATGAACACGACGCCCGGATCGGCGGGCGCGTCGTCGCCCCGGGCGTGCTGCTCGACCCGCTTGAACGCCGCCGGGGTGCCCGCCAGCCTGGCGGCGATGGTCGTGAAGGTGCCGGCCAGTTCGGTCAGGCCGGCGCGCATCGCCGGGTGGACGCACACGCTGATCGGCCACTCCTGGCAGCTGTAGACGAGACGCTCGCTGGCGGCCAACGTCTGCGGCTCCATCACGAGCCGGGCGCCGCCCGTGCCCGCGGCGAGCACGGCGATCACGGCGGCGGCCAGCGCCAGCGTCCGCCTGGTCACGAGCGCGACCCAGCCGAGCAGCAGCGCGGCGCTGAGGCCCAGCAGCCACAGCGTCTGGTCGCTGAACGCGTCCGCGCTCAGCCCTTCGAAGACGTCGTACGGCTCACGCGTTGCGGGAGCGAGCCGATCAGCCCACGTCCAGCCGTTGGCCAGCCCGGTGAACAGCCCGTAGGTGCCGATCCCGGCGAGGACCGGCGTGACGAGGAGAGGCACGAGCCAGCCGACGATCCAGCCCACGACCACATAGAGCGCGAGCGAGGCGACGCACATCGCGAGGCCGCTCGGCAGCAGGTGGCCCGGCTGCTCGCCCAGCGCCGCCCGCAGGCAGAGCACCAGGACCGTCGCCCCGAACGAGCCGGAGACCACGACAAGTATGGCGAGCGGGGCCTTCACGGCCCGCCACGGGGTGAGGGCGCGGCCGTTGTTGGCGCGGCGACCGCGCACCGCCACCCACGCGGCGAACGCCGCCGCCACCGGGCCCGTCAGCCGCAGTGAGCCGATGACGGCCACCACGATGTCGTCCCAGTCCATGAAGCCCGGTATGAGGACGCTCCACGCGGTGACGAGGCCGAGCGCCAGCAACACGGTCACCGTGACGACCGCGCCGTGTCTCAGCTCCTCGCGTGAAACGCCTCTGTGGTTACCCACAGTCCGGCGCGGCCCCCGGCCACGCCAGCGTCGATATCCGGTGCGTTTTACGCACCGAGGCAGGCATGCTGCCCATCTATCAAGCACCCCCCGTGCCTGTGTGAGCGGGGCGTGGAACCGCGCCGTTCCCCTTGGCGCTGGTCCGCCGGCCGACCTCACCACGTCTGCCGCCACGTCGTGTCAGACGCTCCCCTAGCAGACGTGACTCCCCGTGCCCCCGGGTTTGCCGCCGCCTCACCGTTTGACGTGGCAACCATAACGGAGGGTGACCCTGAGGGGGCGGGTTCTGGGGGTCAAGGAATGAATTCGGTTACGCTACGTGCCCGAAGCGATAAGGAATGGGGTCGCGATACCGTATATCGCTGTGTCCGTCCCGCCCAGCTCAGGCCCATCGTCCACCGGTGGTCCGAAGCCTTTGAACCTGCCCTTCGACCCAATCCAGCAGGCCGCGGAAACATGGCGTGCCAAGTTCGGGCCGTCCTCCGCCATGGCCGCGGTCACCTCGATCATGAGAGCCCACCAGATCCTGCTGGCGCAACTGGACACGCTGCTCAAGCCGTACGATTTGACCTTCGCGCGTTACGAGGCTCTGGTGCTGCTCACGTTCAGCCGGACGGGGGCGCTGTCGCTGTCCAAGATCGGCGAGCGGCTCATGGTCCATCCGACGAGCGTGACGAACACCATCGACCGCCTGGAGCGGGCCGGGCTGGTCCGCCGGATGCGCAACCCCAGGGACGGCCGTGGCGTGCTCGCCGAGATCACTCCTCAGGGCCAGGAGGTCGTACGGCAGGCCACCGACGATCTCACGCGGGCCGGATTCGGCATGGGCATGTACGGCGAAGCCGACCTGTCCGAGATGTTCGACCTCCTCAAGATCCTCCGAGTCGCCGCCGGGGATTTCACCGGCTGACCGCTCCTCATGAGGCGCGCTTGAGAAGGGTGAGTGAGCCGTAGACGAGGGAGAGGAGCTCGCTCGCGGCGGGGGTCTCGTCGAGCGCGGCGCGGGGGTCGGCCGTCATCGCGGTGACCACGTAGGTCCTGCCCTGCGCGGACCGGGCGAGGAACCCCATGGTGAGGACGCCGGGTTCGGATCCGCCCTTGTACCAGACCGTCGGCCACTCCTTCCTGTCGAGGTTGAGGCCCGCGTCGTTGGCGGACATCACCGCGTCGAGTGGCCTGCTGTCGAGCGAGGACAGCCCGGCGTAGGCGCGGCAGACGTCATTGGGCGAGGCGAACCACTCCAGACTGCCGATGTCTCGGGGCTTGTCCCACGGCGCCACCTTCGACAGGGGCGTCTTCGCCACGGTCTTCCCGAGGTAGTCGCGCCGCCCCTCGCGGGTGAGGGACAGGTATGTCCGGGCGAGGCGGGGATAGTCGGCCCCCTTGAGGAGGAACAGCTCCCGCGTGGTGAGGAACGGAGTGTTGAGCTTCGTCCGGCCGGACCACTTCCGGACCTCGTCCTCGACCCTGGAACGGCCCACCTTGTCGATGAGCAGGTCGGCGCCCGTGTTGTCGCTGATGGAGATCATGAGCTGGGCCGCCTCGCGGAGCGGCACCGTGCTGTTGTCGGGCCGGTCCTGCAACTCGCCACTCGGCAGGCTCTTCAGCTCGGGCCTGATCGTCAGAGGTGTGTCCCAGGAGAGCCGGCCGGCGCGGATCCGGTCGGCCACGGTGCCCAGGACGTACAGCTTGAACATCGAGCCCATGGGCCGCGGAGCACTGGGCGCGACGGCGTGGACCGGACGGCACCTGCCGTTCGCGGTCACCTCGGCCGCCAGGAAGCCCACCTGAGGGGCGACCGCGCGCAGGCGCCGGTCGAGCTCGTCCCAACTCGTGGGGGAGTTGGGCGGCGGACCGGCAAGGGTGAGCAGGAGGCCGTCGATCTTCTCGGCGCCGTCCACCGAGATCGAGAGCTTCAACTGGCGGGCGCCGGCCGTCACCAGGCCGACCAGGGCGGTGGGCTGGACGTCGATCAGCTCGTCCAGCCGCAGGCCGCCGAGCCCCTGTATGACCTTGTTGAACTCGGCGGGAGGGACCTGAGCCAGGAACCCGGCGCTCAGATGGGCCGCCAGCTCGTCCTCCGGGATCGGCGGTGTGGCGGCGGCATTCAGGAACCACCGCAGTTGCCGGCCGACGGGCGTGTCGGGGATGGACACCTCCCCGGCCGGCGTGGGCGTGGCCGTGCTCGTGGGCCCGGGAGTGGCCGTGACCGTAGTCGTGGCGGTCTTCAGGGGAGTGGCGGTCGTCGGCCGCGCGGCAGCCGTACAGGCCGAGAGAGCGACGGTCGAGGCGACGAACGAGACCGTCAGGGTACGCGCCGGTCTCGATGAGGCGTACGAAGGGACGGACACGGGGGACTCCTTGACGTGGGAAGGGACGCTCCGACGCTTGTCCCGGCCGCTGCGCAGGGCCGTGTGCCCCAGAGCTCGCCGGGGGACCCCGGCGCGGCCGGGGAATGCGGAGATGTCACTTACCGTACGAAGAGGCCTTTCGTGCCGGTACCCGGCAGACCACCGCTTTTGTCACTGCGGCGAACCGCACCGAATATGAGGACAGCCTCATAGACGGCGGCCATCGCCCCCGGTCACGATTCCCTCCAAACGAAGCCCTCCAACGAAGCCCTCCACGGAGCCGGTGAAGTCATGACGTTACGGTGCGGCTCATGAAAGCGAGCCGGGTCACCAGGGCGGTCGCGGCCGCAATGGCCGCCGTCGCGGCCACGGGCGTCGTCGCCGGCGCGCTGCTGGAGACCGGCCTGCCCGCTCCCGCCTCGCAGTGGGTCTTCATCGCGGTGGCTCTCATCTTCCCCGCCCTCGGCTGGCTCATCGCGGCCCGGCGCCCGGACAACGCGTACGGATGGCTGCTGCTGGCCACCGCCGACTGCATGGGACTCGGCGGCCTCGGCATCGGGGCGTTGATTAGGCTAGCCGCCGGCCGCCCCGCCATCGCCGTGCCCGCCACCGTGCTGGCTTCGCTGTTCGCCGTCTTCTACGGTCTGTCCTGGGTCTTCGTCCCGCTGTTGTTCCCCGACGGGCGCCTGCCCTCGCGGCGCTGGCGGCCGGTGGCGTGGATCAGCGCGGTGTCGATCGGCGCGCAAGCGCTGGGTTCGCTCTTCGTGCCGGGCAAGTTGCAGGAGGGCATGCCGATCGCCAACCCGTTGGGGCTTCCCGGACCGTACGGCGCGGTGGCCGCGCTCATCGCGTCGCTGGGCCAGCTTGTGCTCTTGATCGTGGCCTTCGCCGTCCTGGGCAACCTGGTCTCGCGCCTGCGGCGGAGCCACCACGGCGAGCGGGGCCGGCTCGGCTGGATGGCGGCCGGCGTGACGGCCAACCTCGCGGGGTTCGCGGCCATCGTCATATTCACCTTCACGCACGCGCCGGGAGCCGCGGCGGCCTTCGGCGTCCTCAGCGTGGTGGGCGCGTTGCCCGCCGCGATCGCGGCGGTCGTCGCGCGCCACAACCTGCTCGACATCAAGGTCGGGATCCGCGGATCGCGGCTGTATCTCGTCTTCGACCTCCGGCCGACGGTCGACGAGCTGCTCTCGGGCCTGCGACCGGCGCTGGAGGAGGCTGAGCCCGCCGAGCAGTTGAACCGCTTGGCCCAAGCCGTACGGGCAGGGGTGGACGTCCGGTGGGCGGCGGTCGAGCTGGCGGACGGCACCCGGGTGGTGGCCGGACAGGAGGACGAGGAGGCGGTGCTCACCGTCCCGGCCGGACTCGGCCGCATCGCATGCGGCCCCAAGGTGGGGGGCCGTCTGACCCGTGAGGACAGGCGGCTGCTCGGGGCTCTGGCCGTGCCGGTCGGGCTGGCCATCCAGAGCGTCGCCCTCGCCGCCCGGCTCATCAACGCGCAGGAGGCGGAGCGGCGGCGCATCGAGCGCAACATCCACGACGGGGCTCAGCAGCAGCTCGTCGCGCTGATCGCAGGTCTGGAGCTGGCGCGTGCCACTGGAGGCGGGGCCGATGTCCTCGTGCTCCTGCGCGAGCAGGCCAGGCAGGCCCTGACGGATCTGCGGGAGCTCGCGGCGGGCATCCACCCGTCCGTGCTGAGCCAGGGCGGCCTGGTGGAGGCGGTGGAGGAGCGGTGCTCCGGCCTTCCCGTGACCATCACGGTGACAGCCGACCCGGGTCTACGCGTCAGGCGTTTCCCCGACGAGATCGAGGGGGCGATGTACTTCACGGTGAGCGAGGCGGTCGCCAATGCGCTGAAGCACGCGTCGGCCTCCAGAATCGAGGTGCGGCTCTCGCTCCGCGAAGACCGTCTGGAGGCGTCGGTGACCGACGACGGCAAGGGGTTCGACACGGGCGCCGTCGCGCGCCGGGGGCTGGCTACGCTGGCCGACCGGATGACGGCTCTTGGCGGAGGTCTGGAGCTTACGAGCGGGCGGGGAGAGGGATCGCGGGTGCGAGCCTGGGTGACGACGCATGCCTGAGCCGCCGGCGAGCAGGCCGCGTCGATTGCGGGCGGTCCTGGCGGACGACCACTACCTCGTCCGTGAGGGGACACGGCAACTGCTGGAGACCTCCGGGGAGATCACGGTCGTGGGAGCGGTCGGCACCGCCGACGAGTTGGTGGACGCTGTCCGCCGGCTCGGCCCGGACGTGGTCGTCACCGATATCCGCATGCCGGGAGGGGAGTGGCGGTCCGGCTTCGAGGGCATCGACGCGGCCCATTCGATTCGAGCGGGCCACCCCGGCGTCGGTGTCGTCGTGCTCTCCCAGTTCTCGGACTCGCTGTACGCCTTCGAGCTGTTCAAGCACGGCACCGAGGGCTTCGCCTACCTGCTCAAGGACCGGGTCGGCGACCTCGACGAGTTGCTCGGCGCGATCCGGTCGGTGGCCTCGGGCGGTTCAGTGATCGATCCCAAGGTGGTGGAGGGGCTCCTGGCCCGTCGTGCCGTACGGGGAGATCACGATGCACTGACGCCACGCGAGCGGGACGTGCTGCGGGAGATGGCCCACGGCAGGTCCAACGGGGGCATCGCGAGGGCGCTGACGCTGTCGGTTTCCGCCGTCGAGAAGAACGTCAACTCGATCTTCCTCAAGCTGGGCCTGGAGAACACCCCCGACACCCACCGCCGCGTCGCGGCCGTCCTGGCGTATCTCGGCGCCTCCTAGAAGCGCCAGACAGAAGCGACGGCCACCGCGGGAGTGCGGTGGCCGTCGCCGGTCGTGCGGGTGAATCGCGTGGAGTCCTAAGAGTCCTAGGAGTCCTAGTGGCCGACGGCGCGGAGGGCGTCGACGATGCCCCTGCCGTAGAAGCCGTTGCCGGACGCCGTTCCCTCACAGGTGTGCGTCGCGGTCACGGTGGCGCCGCTCGGCAGGTGCCGTGTGTAGGTGTAGGCGGGCGGGGTCGGGCAGGGCGTCTTGGTGGCCGTGCCCTTGAGGATGCCCTCCACGATGGACGGGTTCAGCGTCAGGCCGCCGTTCCGGAAGTCGCGGTGGCCGTACCGGCTGACGATGAGCGCCGCGACGCCGGCCGCGCGCGGCGAGGCCATCGAGGTGCCCTGCAGGTACTGGTAGTACGCGCAGACGTCGCCGTCGCAGTCCTTGACGACATAGGGGACGGTCGGGTTGCCGTCGGCGTCGATCTCACCGTTGGCGACCGCGAGCGACTTCGGGTAGGCCGACAGCGTCGCCTTGGTGATGTCGCGGGTGTTGTCCGGGGTGTCGTAGACGTCACCGCCGGGCGACGCCACGTCGATGTAGCCGTTGCCGTAGTCCGAGTAGTAGGCCTTGCGGGTGCTGATGCCGGTCGAGGAGACGTCGATCACGTGCTCGCCCTCGCTCGGCATGGAGGTGCAGCTCGTCGGGATCGTACGGCTGCGCGGCTGCTGGCCGGGCACGGACGCGAAGTCCGGGCTGGAGGCGTCGTTGATCGTCTTGGTGTAGTCGGTGGCGCCGTTGCCCGCGGCCGAGACCAGCGTGACGTTGTGCCGGTGGGCGTAGTCCAGCGCCCGCTGCACGGCACTGATGATCGTCCGCTGCTCCAGCTGCTCGTCGGGGGTGTCGGCGGGGTTGTCCGCGCAGTTGAACAGCCACGGGTCGATGTAGTAGCTCATGTTGACCACGTCGACGCCGATGTCGCCGGCGTAGGTGAGCGCGTCGACGGTCGGCTGGAGGAAGAAGAACCCGGAGTCCTGACCGGCGCGCAGGTTCACCAGGGTGACCTTCGGCGCGACGCCCGCGATGCCCAGCTTGTTGATCGGGGAGGCGATCGAGGAGGCGACGTGCGTGCCGTGGCCGTCCTCGTCCACGTCGTTTGGGTCGGTGCAGGAGCCGTCGGGGTCGCTCTCGCACGGGCCGTCGATCACGGTGCCGTTGGCGTCCGCGGGCAGGTCCACCGTGAAGTTGCGGCTCAGCTTCTTGTTGAAGTTGGGCGCGATGTCAGGGTGGGAGCCGTCGATGCCGGTGTCGAGGACGCCGACGAGGACGCCCTTGTCACCCGGCTCGTACTTGTGGGCCTGGTCCGCGTGGATCTGCTTCATGTCCCACTGGAGGTCGGCCAGGGGCTCGTCCTCGACGTTGCGCCGCCACGTGGCCGCGGAGGCGCCGTCGCGGCCCTCCCGCTCCACTGCCTTGCTCTGGACCGCCTTCTGGACTGCAGCGGCTGAGACGCGGGCCTCGGCGGGCACCTTGCCGATCGTGCGGTTGTGGGCAACGCCTTCGATGACCGCGTTGTCCTTGATCGCGCCGATGAAGCCGGTATTCGTGGTGCTGACGGTGGCGAGACCCACCTCGGTGTTGACCTTGACGATGCTGCCGCCCGCGGCCTCGATCGCCTTCTGGGCGTTCGCGGCGTCGGCGCCTTCCTTGTAGAGAACGACGTACTCGGTCTGAGCACCGGGCTCCGCGGTCGTTCCGACCGCCTGAGCTGGGGCCGCCAAGGTAGCCGCGACTATCGCGGCCGCCGTGGCGACGACTGTGACGCGCTTCACATCCACCTCCATGTGGACTTCGAGGGCGCTGACCATGTTTCGAGATTTCCGGCGCGCGTCATAGCTCCGTGGAGATTTGCAGCCAACGTGTGACATGACTGTGGCGGGAAGGATCAGTTAGGTCACACGGCGTGTACGGCGCCGCAGTGGCGGACACTACTAGGACGTCCTACTATTTTCTCGAGATCTGAGATATTTGGAGGGCCTCGTGGACCCGGAGCACAGCACTGGCGAGATCGAGGCCGGCCGCAGCCGCTGGCAGGCACGATACGACGCCGCCTTCAAGCGCGCCCGCGAGTTCCGGACTCTTTCCGGCCTGGAGGTGGAGCCCGTCTACGGCCCGCCCTCAGACGATCCGCGATTCGAGCGGATCGGCTGGCCCGGCGAGTTCCCCTTCACCCGGGGCCTCCATCCGACCGGGTACCGGGGGCGGCCCTGGACGATCCGGCAGTTCGCCGGCTTCGGCAACGCCCAGCAGACCAACGAGCGCTACAAGATGATCCTCGGCGCGGGCGGCGGCGGCCTTTCCGTGGCGTTCGACATGCCGACGCTCATGGGCCGTGACTCCGACGACCCCCTCGCGCTCGGCGAGGTCGGCCACTGCGGCGTCGCCATCGACTCCGCCCTCGACATGGACCTGCTGTTCGACGGCATCCCGCTCGGGGACGTCACCACGTCGATGACCATCAGCGGCCCGGCCGTACCGATCTTCTGCATGTACGTGGTGGCGGCCGAGCGGCAGGGCGTGCCGGTCGGAAAGCTCAACGGGACGCTCCAGACCGACATCTTCAAGGAGTACATCGCGCAGAAGGAGTGGCTGTTCGCCCCCGAGCCGCACCTGCGGCTGATCGGCGACCTCATGGAGTTCTGCGCCGCCGAGATCCCGGCGTACAAGCCGCTGTCGGTGTCGGGCTACCACATCCGGGAGGCCGGCTCCACCGCCGCGCAGGAGCTGGCCTTCACGCTGGCGGACGGGTTCGGCTACGTCGAGCTAGGCCTGTCGCGCGGCCTCGACGTGGACGTCTTCGCCCCCGGCCTGTCGTTCTTCTTCGACGCGCACATCGACTTCTTCGAGGAGATCGCCAAGTTCCGCGCCGCCCGGCGGATCTGGGCCCGCTGGATGCGCGACGTGTACGGCGCGCGGACCGAGAAGGCGCAGTGGCTGCGCTTCCACACCCAGACGGCCGGCGTCTCGCTGACCGCGCAGCAGCCAGACAACAACATCGTCCGCACGGCGATCGAGGCGCTGGCGGCCGTCCTCGGCGGCACGAACTCCCTCCACACCAACGCCCTGGACGAGGTGCTCGCCCTGCCGTCGGAGAAGGCGGCCGAGATCGCTCTCAGGACTCAGCAAGTGATCATGGAGGAGACCGAGGTGGTCAACGTCGTCGACCCGCTGGGCGGCTCCTGGTATGTGGAGGCTTTGACCGATCGCCTGGAGGCCGAAGCCGAGGCCATTTTCACGAAAATTCGGGAAATGGGGACCGGGGATATGACCTCCGGGATCCTGCGCGGCATCGAGGACGGCTGGTTCATGTCGGAGATCGCCGAGTCGGCCTTCGACTACCAGCGGAAGCTGGAGAAGGGCGACAAGCGGATCGTCGGCGTGAACTGCCACACCACGACCGTCGAGGAGCCCCTGGAAATCCTCCGCATCAGCCACGAGATCGAGCGGGAACAGCGCCGCGTGCTCGGGGAGCGCCGTGCCGTACGAGACCAGGAGGCCGTGGACGCCGCCCTCGCGGCCCTCGCGAGCGCGTCGCGGACGGAGACCAACATGATCCCGCCCATGCTCGACGCCGTCCGCGTAGAGGCCACACTCGGCGAAATCTGCGACGTCCTCCGCACCGAATGGGGCACCTACACAGAACCCGCACGCTTCTAAACGCGGTGGTGATCACGCAAATAGGTGGTGGTGATCACGCAAGTACATGGTGGTGATCACGCAAATGGGTGGTGGTGATCATGCACAAGTTCCCCGGTCTCCGTGCTGAGCTGGAACCTTCGCGAGTGTGATCATGCAGGGGTTCCCTGTCACGGGTGCTGAGCTGCGCCTTCGTTGGGTGTGATCATGTACAAGTTCCCCGACATGTGGTCTTACCGGGCTGCTCACCTTCAAGGATCATGCATGGCGTCCGTCGCCACGTGCGCATGATCATGGCGGTCATCGGTGCACGTCACAGGCCAGGTGGCGGAAGCCGTGCATGATCACGCTCCAGGTTTGCGCTGCACACCGACCCTTCCGGGCAGTTGTGCATGATCACGCGGAAAGGCGCGGGGTTGGCGTGGATTGGGTCTGGGGGTACGGCAGGATTGGGGGTATGGCAGCGGACTTCTCTCGACCTGGATCGCTCTACGGCGCCGTGGACCTCGGCGCGCGCAAGCAGGCTCTGGAGGCACAGGCACGGCGCGAGGCCGCCGGGCCCGCCGGAGCCGCCTCGGACGTCATCGAGACCACCTCGGCCACCTTCAACGCCGACGTGGTCGAGCGCTCTCTGAACGTTCCCGTCATCGTCGAGGCGACGGTGCCGAGGGCCGAGCAGGTTCAGCAGTTCAGCGGCACGATGGAGAAGCTGGCCACCGAGGCCGGGGGAGCCTGGGTCCTCGCGAGGGTCGACGTCGAGGCCAACCCCGAGCTCGCCCAGGCCCTGCGCATGCGGGCCATCCCGACCGTCTACCTGGCGTTCCAGGGCCAGCTGATGCCCCTGTTCGAAGGACCGCTGCCGGAGGCTCAGCTCCGGCAGGCGCTGGCGCAGGTGTTCGAGCAACTCGGCATCGAGCTTCTCGCCCCGCCCGAGGGGGAGGGCCCGGCGGAGCCGCCGGTGGACCCCGATCTTCTCGCCGCCGAGCAGGCCATCGAGAAGGGCGACCTCGACGCGGCCGCCGCGGCGTACGAACGCCTGCTGGCGAGGAACCCGGGTGACGAGGACGCGAAGATCGGCCTCGC
This sequence comes from Planotetraspora sp. A-T 1434, assembly GCF_025420585.1. Classification (GTDB taxonomy): domain Bacteria; phylum Actinomycetota; class Actinomycetes; order Streptosporangiales; family Streptosporangiaceae; genus JAOEGB01. The sequence goes on from NZ_JAOEGB010000001.1 coordinate 608,180, forward strand.
GGGGGTCGGCCTGGTCCGCCGCACGCAGGACCTGGACGAGGCCGATGTCCTGCGTCGCGCGGCCGGGGATCCGGCTGACGTCGCTCTGCAGATCCAGGCCGCCGATCTGCAGATGCTGAGCGGGGCCGTGGATGAGGCCTTCGAGCGGCTCGTCGGGGTCGTGAGGCGCACCAGCGGCGCGGACCGCGACAAGGCCAGGGTCCACCTGCTCGGGCTCTTCGACGCGCTGCCCTCCGACGACCCGTCGGTCACCAAGGGCCGGCGCAACCTCGCCAACGCGCTCTTCTGAGAACATCCCGGCCCCGCTGCTGCGGGCGTTCATGGACATGGCCAAAAGCGATCCCTCGGCAGTCCGGCTGTTTGCCGCACGATGAGGTCCGGTAGGGGCATAAAGGGAACGTGCAGGTCGTCACCATCTCCGCGACGTACGGCACGGGCGGCAGCGTCGTCGGGCCCGCGGTGGCCGAGCGGCTGGGCGTGCCGTTCCTCGACCGTGCGATCCCGAGCACGGTCGCACAGGAGCTCGGGGTCACGCTGGAGGAGGCGCTGGCCCATGACGACCGGGCCGAGAGCGGGCTCGGGCGCCTGCTGGCCGGCATGATGCGGCTGCCGACCGTGACGCTGGGCGGCGTGGACCTGTACGTCCCGGCGGGGATGCCGCTGTCGCCCGATGAGTTCTCCGCCCGGACCGAGCAGGTGATCCAGGAGCTCGCGCGCTTCCATGGCGGCGTGATCCTCGGCAGGGCGGGGGCCATCGTGCTCGCCGACCATCCGGGAGCGCTGCACGTCCGCCTCGACGGCCCGCTGCGCCGGCGCATCCTGCAGACGGCCGCCTTCTCCGGGGTGAGCGAGCGCGAGGCGAAGAAGGTCGTCTGCGACAACGACCGCGCGCGGAGCGCCTATGTGCGGCAGTTCTACCACGCCGACCCGGCTGACCCGGGGCTTTATCACATGGTCCTCGACAGCACGGTCATCCCGGTGTCCACGTGTGTCGATCTGATCGTGGCGGCTTCCGCCGCGCTGGGCTGAATCACCCGGCTCGGGATGGCACGATGGAGTACACCCCACGGAGCCGTTGAGCCGGGTGCGACCGCGAGACGAACGACGAAGGACGAAGTCGGGAGAACGCGCAAGTCAGCACTGGGCGAGCACGGCCGGAAAGACCGCAAAGGAGCGGATTCACGTGGCCACCGTGCCCAGCGTTTCGTACTCGATCACCGTCCGTCTTGAGGTGCCCGCCGGGGGCAAGGCCGTAAGCCTGCTCACTCACGCGGTGGAGAGCGCCGGCGGCGTGGTGACCGCCCTCGACGTGACCAACGCCGGCCACGAGAAGCTGCGCATCGACGTGACCTGCGCCGCCAAGGACACCGACCACGCTCAGGCGATCGTGGACAGCCTCGGTGCGATCGAAGGCGTCGTCATCCACAAGGTGTCGGACCGGACCTTCCTCATGCACCTCGGCGGCAAGATCGAGATGCAGTCGAAGGTGCCGCTGCGCAACCGTGACGAGCTGTCCATGGCGTACACGCCGGGGGTGGCGCGGGTCAGCCTGGCCATCGCGCGCAACCCCGAGGACGCCCGCCGCCTCACGATCAAACGCAACTCGGTCGCCGTGGTGACCGACGGCTCCGCGGTGCTCGGCCTGGGCAACATCGGCCCCGCCGCGGCGCTTCCGGTGATGGAGGGCAAGGCCGCCCTGTTCAAGCGCTTCGCCGGCATCGACGCGTGGCCGATCTGCCTCGACACGCAGGACGTCGACGAGATCGTCCGTACGGTCCAGGTGATCGCGCCGGGCTTCGGCGGCATCAACCTGGAGGACATCTCCGCGCCGCGCTGCTTCGAGGTCGAGCGGCGGCTGCGCGAGCTGCTCGACATCCCGGTGTTCCACGACGACCAGCACGGCACCGCGATCTGCGTGCTCGCCGCGCTGACCAACGCGCTGAAGGTGGTCGGCAAGGAGATGTCCGGCGTGCGGATCGCGATGGCGGGGGCGGGCGCCGCAGGCACCGCCGTCCTGCGTCTGCTGCTCGCGGCCGGAGCGACGGACGTGATCGTCTGCGACTACCGCGGCGCTGTCCACGTCGGCCGTGACGACCTGGACGACTCGCTGCGCTGGATCGCCGAGCACACGAACGGCGAGGCGTACGACGGCGACCTGCGCGGCGCGATCAAGGGAGCCGACGTCTTCATCGGCGTCTCCGCGCCCGGCATTCTCACGGGGGAGGACATCGCCGCGATGGCGGACGGCGCGGTGGTGTTCGCGCTGGCCAACCCCGAGCCTGAGGTCTCGCCCGATGACGCCCGGGAGCACGCGGCGGTGGTCGCCACGGGCCGGTCGGACTACCCGAACCAGATCAACAACGTGCTGGCGTTCCCCGGCGTCTTCCGCGGCCTGCTGGACGCGCAGGCCGACGGGGTCACCCAGGAGATGCTGCTCGCGGCCGCCCGTGCGCTGGCGGCCGTCGTCACCGACGAGGAGCTGGGCCCCAACTACATCATCCCCAGCGTCTTCCACCCCGACGTGGCCAACGCGGTCGCGGCAGCCGTACGGGAGTCGGCCGGAGGGAAGGCGCGCGGCTTCACGGAGGCGTGATCCCCGCTACGCTGCGTGGGCAGGTTGCCCGCGCTGAGTAATATTACGGGGCGAATAGGGAGTGACGTGCACGATTGGGTGTTCCTCCCTCATGATGGGATGTATGGCGGAAGCGATCTACGTCGGCGGGTTGCTCGTAGCGACGCCACTCCTTGACGACCCCAACTTCCGGCGTAGCGTCGTGCTGGTCCTTGAGCACGATGAGGACGGCGGCACTCTCGGCGTGGTTCTCAACCGCCCGAGCGAGATCGCGGTCACGCAGGTGCTGCCCTCGTGGGATCCCCTGGTCACCGGGCCCTCTGTGCTCTTCGAGGGCGGCCCGGTGCAGACCGACAGCGCCCTTGCCCTGGCCGTGGTCCTGAGCGGCGAGGAGCCTTTGGGCTGGCGGCGGCTGCAGGGCAGGTCCGCCGTCTCCCGCCTGGGTACGGTGGACCTCGACGCGCCCCCCGAGATCCTCGCCGGGGAGATCTCGCAGATGCGGATCTTCGCGGGGTACGCCGGCTGGACGGCCGGTCAGCTGGACAACGAGCTCCAGGAGGGCGCCTGGTACGTCGTGGACTCCGAGCCGGGGGACACCTTCCACTCCGATCCGGCCACGCTCTGGCGCACGGTCCTGCGCCGCCAGCACGGCGACCTCGCCCTCGTCGCCACCTTCCCCGACGACCCCCTGCTCAACTAGGTCGTGCATGATCACGCACAGCGTTTTGGCAGCTGAGGGCTCCTGTCCGGGAGCTTGCGCATGATCACGCGCAGGGGGCTGGCAGCTTGGGTCCCGTGCCCGGGAATGCGTGCATGATCACGCGCAGGGGGCGTGGAGGTGGGGCACGGGATGAGGGGGATCGGCCGGCCGGTCCCAGCCTGGGCGGAAGGACTCGTCGGCGAGCGCGAGGACGTCTTCGAGGCGTTTGGCGATGAGGCTGGGATCATGCGGGCCGGGGCCGAGGCAGACCCTGCTCATGCCGGTGAAGACCGACACCACGAACTGGGGGCGCAGGTCATCGGGCTCCGTCCCCTGCCTGCGGGCCACCTCCGCGACGAGCTTCCTCTCGTTCTCCATGAGGCGGCACATCTGGCCGGCGAGCAGGGCGGGAGTCGCCTCGATCACCCGCCGAGCCTTCGTAAAACGCCTTGCCTCCTCGGGATCCTTGTCTCGTAGGATGCCGAGCATGGAGCGCATGGCCTGACTCAGCGCCGCGTGTGGAGACTCGCTCTCCGGGCGGGCCGCCAACTCGGTCAGGAAGATCTCCTGCCCCTCCGCCGGCAGCGCGAGCGCGACCTCCTCCTTCGACGCGAAGTAGCGGAAGAACGTGCGCGGGGACACGTCCACCTCCGCCGCGATCTGGTCGATCGTCGTGGCGTCGTACCCCTGCGTGAGGAAGAGGTCGAGAGCCGCGTCGATCAGGGCGATCCGCGTCCGCACCTTCTTGCGCTCACGTAGACCCATGGCCGTCACCTCCTCGAAACTCGGCATTCACAAGCTGCCAGATGTCACCGTATGTCGGATAAAAGGATTTGTCATCTGTCATGAACTGTCATAAGTTGCGACGCATTGATTGAGGCTTTTCAGAGGGGGACCACCCATGGCGCAAGCCGTAGCCGTACAACCCGACGCGCATGCGGGGCGCAGCCAGGGGAATCCCTGGCTGACCTTGCTGGCCGTATCGCTCGGCGTCATCATGGTGATGCTCGACGGCACGGTCGTCGCCATCGCCAATCCGGTCATCGGCGTCGAGCTCCACGCGTCGCTGTCGGACCTCCAGTGGATCACCAGCGGTTACCTGCTCGCCCTGGCGGTCTTTCTCATCACCGCGGGCAAGCTCGGCGACCTCTTCGGCCACAAGAAGGTCTTCCTGATCGGTGTGACGGGCTTCGCCCTGACCTCGCTGGCCATCGGCCTGACGTCGTCCGTGGGGCCGCTGATCGCCTTCCGAGTGCTGCAGGGCCTGTTCGGCGCGCTGCTGCAGCCCGCCGCGCTGGCGCTGCTGCGGTCGGCCTTCCCCGGTGACAAGCTGAACATGGCGATGGGCGCGTGGGGCGGCATCATCGGCCTGTCCAGCGCGGCCGGGCCGATCATCGGAGGCCTGCTCGTCGAGAACGTGAGCTGGCAGTCGGTCTTCTTCATCAACGTGCCCGTCGGCGTGGCCGCGCTCGCGTTCGGCCTGTGGGCGCTGAAGGAGAGCAAGGCGCAGATCCTGTCCAAGGTCGACTGGCTGGGCGTTCTGCTGCTGTCGGGCGCGATGTTCTCGCTGGTGTGGGCCATCATCAAGGCGCCCGAGTGGGGCTGGGGCGACAAGGCGACGATCGGCTTCCTCATCGCGGCGGCCGTCATCGGGGCCGTCTTCCTGTTCTGGCAGACGCGGGTCGCGGAGCCGCTGCTGCCGCTCAGCCTTTTCCGCAACGCCTCCCTGTCCATCGGCACCGTGCTGATGATCCTCATGGCGTTCTCGATGTTCGGGGCGATGTTCTTCCTCACGTTCTTCTTCCAGGGCGTGCACGGGCTGACGCCGCTGGAGTCCGGCCTGCGGATGCTGCCCATGAGCGCAGGCATGATCGTCGCGTCGCCGATCGCCGGTGTCCTCATCGGCAAGATCGGTCCCAAGATCACCATAGCGGGCGGCATGCTGATCACCGCTATCGCGATGTTCCTGATGTCACGGCTCGGCGTCGACGCCGCGTTCGTCGACAGCGCGATCCCGTTCGTCCTGCTGGCCTTCGGTCTCTCGCCGGTCTTCGTCGGCGCGACCGAGATCATCGTCGGCAACGCGCCCGAGGACCTCAGCGGGGTCGCGGGCGGCGTGCAGAACTCCGCCATGCAGGTCGGCGGCGCGCTCGGCACGGCCATCCTCGGCGCGGTCGTGGCCGCCAAGGTGTCGAGCGTGCTCCCCGGCTACCTCGGGCCCGCGGCGGCCACCATCCCGCCCGCGCAGTTGGAGGGGCTCAAGACGCTCGCCTCGGTCGGCATGGCGCCTCCCGGTCTCACCGGCCAGACGGCCGCTCTGATCGGCAACGCCTCACACCTGTCCTTCATGGACGGCCTGCACCTCGGCTTCCTGGTGAGCACGGCCGTCGCCGTGATCGCCGCGATCCTGGCCCTGTTCGTCAAGGCCGGCCGCAAGACCGAGGGCGCTCCCGTCCACGTCGGCTGACGCGCCGGCACTTCGGATCTCGTACGGCTCTCGCCCCGGTTGTGGGCGGGAGCCGTACCGCTGTTCGGGGGACGCGAACGGGCGGCCGTCCCGCGCGGTGAGGGTCGCTCAGTAGACTTCGTATTCGTGAGTAGCACGAAGATTCTTCCCGAGAGCGACGTCGCGCCGAGGCTGTCGCACGGCGACGGCGACCACGAGCGCTTCTCGCACTACGCCGACAAGAACAAGATCACGGAGAGCTACGTGACCGGCGCGCCGGTCCGGGCCCTCTGCGGCAAGGTGTGGGTGCCCAGCCGGGACCCGAAGAAGTATCCGGTGTGCCCGGAATGCAAGGAGATCTACGAGGGCCTGCCCAAGGGCGAACCCTCCGGCGACTGAGTGTCGATCCGGGGTGATCACCCCCGAGACGGCTAACGTCAGGCTTCTGACCAGCCGTATCGGGGGAGCGAATGGCCCGGTGTGCGATCACCGTCCTGCTGGCGTGCCTGTTCATGCTGGGGGGCGTCCCTGACGGAGCCCGCGCCGACTCGCGGGCCGGGGCCGGGGTCGCGGCTGGGCCCGAGTGCCCGGACGGCGGCCGGCTCTCCAGAGGGGCCCCGAGGGCCCGGCCCGGCTGGGCGGGCTCGGGCCGGCTTGCGGCGCGGCTCCCGTTCGGGCTGACGCATGCCCTGGAGCCGCGCGAGCCCCGGCCGGACGAGATGGCCCGGATGGCAGCGGATCTGCGACGGCGGCTCCGCGACACGAACGGCGTGCGCCGTGTCTCCGCCCCGGCCGTGGGGTTCACGGTTCCGCTGTGGGTGCACGTCATCAGGGACGGCGCTCTGGGCGCGCCCGACAGCGCCGTCACGCGGCAGGTGGACGCGCTCAACGCGGCCTACGGCGGCAAGTTCGGCGGGGCCGACACCGGGGTCCGCTTCCAGCTCATGGGGATCACCCACACGGCCAACCGGGAATGGTTCCGCGACCCGCTGGGTGACGAGGCCGCCATGAAGGCGAAGCTCCACGTCGGCGGCCCGGAGACGCTGAACCTCTACATCGCCCAGCTCAGCGAGTTGGTGCTCGGCTACGCGACCTACCCGTACTGGTACAAGGACGAGCCGGGCCTGGACGGTGTGGTGATCGACTGGCGGAGTGTTCCCGGCGGGCCGCTCCGCAACTTCGACAGAGGCTTCACGGCCGTCCACGAGATCGGCCACTGGCTCGGCCTCATGCACACCTTCGACAACGGTTGCGCCGCCCTCGGCGACTCCGTCGAGGACACCCCCGCCGAGGCGTACCCGACCACGGGCTGCCCGGCGAGCAAGGACAGCTGCCCCGCGCCGGGCGAGGACCCGATCCACAACTTCATGGACTACGCCCAGGACCGGTGCATGACCCAGTTCACCGCGGGGCAGGCCGTACGGATGCGGCAGATGTGGGACGTTTACCGGCGGCCGCGTCCGTCCCTCGTCTAGATCCGATTGCAATGTCCGGCGGTCCGTTGACTGGGCACCGCCTCTGTGAGTAACTCCACAGCAGCGCTCATGGGAGTCATGGGTCGCTTCGGTGTCTGCCGGTCCGTCCCCCCATGCGCGCGCCCGGCTCGGCCGCTCCGGGAGGGCTCTTTGGACGATCAGTGGACGCGCCGGGTGTGGCCGCCCGCTGGGCAGGATTCCCCCGCGGGGCCCGGCCGGGAGGACCCGGGCCAGTTCGGGCGGGGAGACATGGCGGGCTATTTCGGGCAGGAGGACGCCACCGAGCCCGAGCAGGACCTTCCTCCCTCCGCCCGCTGGTACGGCGCGCCGGCCGCGCCTCCGCGCCAGATGCCGCGCTGGCTGCAGCGCCTCCTCGTCGGCGCCGCGGCTTTGGCGGCCGCCGGGGTGGTGATCGGCGCCGTCGTCCTGACGATCCTCAACCGGGCCGAGCATGTGCCCCAGACCGTGGTTACCGACCCGCTGGCAGGCGTCTCCTACTCGCTGCCCAAGGGCTGGACCGAGGGAGTGGTCGCTCCCGTGACCGGCTTCACGTCCGTCGCGGCCGACGGCGACCTGGCGACGGTCATGGCGAGACCGGGCGACGGTGTGGACCCCCCCAACCTCCGCTCCGCCGTACTCGATCTCAGCGAGCTCTACACGCGGCTCCTGCTCCACGGCGACAAGGTGGACGTGGTCGACGACCGGGCCGTCACGGTCAACGGGCGGCCCGGCCACACGCGGGCGATCCGGGCCGAATACCGAGACGTCGTCAACCAGCCGGCCTTCATGAGGGTGACCTTGCTCACTCGCCCGGACGGCAAGAGCACGGTGATGCTCGGCCTCGCGCACCCCGACGAGCCTCGTACGCGTGCGGACATCGAGGCGGTGATGTCCGGCGCCAGGTGACCTCCACAACGCCTATATCACAGCCGATGCCGGGTGACGCGAATCTCGGCGGGTCGGCACGTCTTGTCGGTCGGTCCGACTACCCTGAGGTCACTGTGAGGGAGCGAACCGATAGATACAGCATTGTCCCGACGAGCTCGGGGAGGCGTCGTTGAGCGTTTCGGCCGCGTCCCATCTCTCCCCTTCCTACCCCGATCGAGCCGCCTGGGGCACCGCGCCCAAGCTGCGCGCCTGGCAGCAGGAGGCCTTTGACCTCTACTTCCAGCGCGAACCGAGAGACTTCCTGACGGTCGCCACGCCGGGGGCGGGCAAGACGACCTACGCCCTGCGGATCGCCAGCGAGCTGCTGAGCCGGGGGATCGTGCGGGCCCTGACGATCGTCACGCCCACCGAGCACCTGAAGCGCCAGTGGGCCGACGCGGCGGCCAAGGTCGGCATCGGCATCGACCCCGAGTTCAAGAACAGCCAGGGCGCGACCTCCCGCGACTACCTCGGCGTGGCCATCACGTACGCCCAGGTGGCGATGCACCCGGCGCTGCACCGCGCCCGCACGGAGGCCCGCAGGACGCTGGTCATCTTCGACGAGATCCACCACGCGGGCGACGCGAAGTCCTGGGGCGACGGCGTGCGCGAGGCGTTCGAGCCGGCGACCCGGCGGCTGGGCCTGACCGGCACGCCGTTCCGGTCCGACGACAGCCCGATCCCGTTCGTGTCCTACGTGGAGGACGGCGAGGGCGCGCTGCGGAGCGCCTCCGACTACTCCTACGGGTACGGCCCAGCCCTCGCCGACGGCGTGGTCCGGCCCGTCATCTTCCTGGCGTACTCCGGCGAGATGAAATGGCGGACGCGCGCCGGTGACGAGATCGCCGCCACGCTTGGCACGCCGCTGACCAAGGACCAGCTCTCCCAGGCGTGGCGGGCCGCGCTCGACCCCAAGGGCGACTGGATCCGCCAGGTCATCCACGCGGCGGACCGGCGGCTCACCGAGGTCAGGCGCGGCATGCCCGACGCGGGAGGCCTCGTCATCGCGTCCGACCACGAGTCGGCCCGCGCCTACGCCAAGCACATCCGGACCGTCACGGGCGAGGGCGCGGAAGTCGTGCTCTCCGACGACCCGGGCGCCTCCAAGAAGATCAAGGGCTTCTCCTCCTCCGAGGCCCGGTGGCTGGTCGCGGTGCGGATGGTGTCCGAGGGCGTGGACATTCCCCGGCTGGCCGTCGGCGTCTACGCCACCAGCATCTCGACCCCGCTGTTCTTCGCGCAGGCCGTCGGGCGCTTCGTCCGGGCCCGCAAGCGCGGGGAGACCGCCTCGGTGTTCGTGCCGTCGGTGCCGATCCTCATGGGCCTCGCGGCCGAGCTGGAGGCCGAGCGCGACCACGTCCTCGGCCGCCGGCGCGACGAGGACGGGCTCGACGACCTGCTGCTGGAGCAGGCGCAGCAGGAGAAGAAGCAGCCTGACGCGGTGGGCGACGAGCTGCCCTTCCAGACGCTGGAAGCGTCCGCGACCTTCGACCGGGTGCTCTTCGACGGTGGCGAGTTCGGCACGGCCGCCGCCCCGGGATCGCCCGAGGAGGAAGACTTCCTGGGCCTGCCCGGCCTGCTGGAGCCCGACCAGGTGGCCTCGCTGCTGCGCAAGCGTCAGGCCGACCAGCAGGCCGCCCGGCGGAAGGCCAAGCCCGCCGAGGAGGCGGCGCCCGCGCTGGCCCCCCACGAGCAGCTGCACGAGCTGCGCAAGGAGCTCAACGGCCTCGTGGGCGCCTGGAACCACCGCACCGGCCAGCCGCACGGCGTCATCCACGCCGAGCTGCGCCGGGCCTGCGGCGGTCCCGCCATCGCGCAGGCCTCCGCCGACCAGGTCCGCGAGCGCATCGCCATGATCCGCAGGTGGGCCACCCAGCGTAGGTGACGCCTCACTGCTCAAGGCTCCGGGCCCGCCCGCCGTCAACCGGCCCAGCTGTGCCGTGCCGGTCAGGCGGCGGAGGGGTGGGGCTTCTGCGGGATGCGGTGGCCGGTGCGGGCGTCGATCGCCACATAATGGGCGCGTGGCCGGAGCGGCCGGTTGAGGTGGAGGTCGAGGGAGGCGAGCCCGTCGGCCACCCGGACGGGCAGCGTACGCGTCCCGTGACGGTGGGCCTTGACCGCGCCTTCCCGTAGCCAGATCCGCAGCCGCCGTCCGCTGTGGCGCAGGGCCACCGTGGCCGTGCCGCACTCGTGGGTGGCTGCCGCCCAGTAGACGGTCACGTCGTCCAGACGCGTGGCGTGGCGCGACAGCCGTACGGCCTGCGGGGCGAGAGCCCGGACGGCGCAGTGCGGGGACGCGCCATCTGGACGGCCGGCATGCTCGTCCGGCTGCGAGGAGCCGGGTTCAGCGGCACCACCTGTGGCGGGCCCGGCAGGACGGCGGGGGCCGACGAGCTTCCCGTAACCGGCACGACCCGCGGCGTCGGAGGCGGCGCCGGCGTGGCGGGCGAGGACGGAGGCCGGCGCGATGGGTCCGAAGGGCTCCTCGCTGAACCCGGCGAACAGCGTGCCCGCCTGTAATGCCGCCAGCGTCAGCGCCGCCGTGGTGCGCAGCATCCCGTGGTGCGCCCGGCCGAAGAGCAGCCAGACGCAGACCGGGGTCAGGACGAGCCAGGAGAGGCCGAGCAGGAACACGAACATCGGAGGCTGCCAATCACGAGGAGTTGTCACCCTCCGTAATACACCTATGACGCCTCGTGGTGTAGACCTTGAACGCCCCATGACGTCCGCGTCGGTCTGCCGTGGCGATCACATGGACCGCGTGCCGGATTTCCGCCTGAATGATCAGACCCGTCGGAGCCCGCGGACGGGCGGGATGAGCAGCAGCGCCGCGCACACCGCGACGCTGGCGCCCGTCGAGAGGAACAGCAGGTCGCGGGGTTCGACGACGGAGGACACCGGGCCGACCAGGGCCTGGCCCGCCGCCACGCCGCAGACCGAGCCGGCCACCTCGTAGCCGAAGACGCGGTTCAGCACGTCGGGGGGCACCTGGGTATGGACGCTGGTGCCCCACATCACCGACCAGAACGCCCAGGAGGCGCCGCCGAGCAGGTGACCGGCCATCAGCGCGGGAAGCGGAAGCTCCAGCGCGGCCGACAGCGGGATGCAGGCGAAGCCGATCAGAGCCACGCCGCCCGCGGCCAGGGGGCGGGAGGGCCGGAAGCGGACCGCGACGAGGCCGCCGATCAGGGTGCCGGCACCCAGGCCCGCCATCGCCCAGCCGTACGCGGCCTCGCCGAGGCGGTCGCCGATCAGCCGGGAGCCCAGCGGAATGGAGGGACCTATGACGAGGATGCCGAAGAACACCCAAATCAGGATCACCGGCCACATCCAACTGCGGGAGCGGAACTCCACCCAGCCGCGTCGCAGGTCGAGCAGGACCGTCGAGGGCTCCCTGACCTCGGCGGCGGCGGGGGCGAGCCTGATCAGCCCGAGGCAGAGGCCGCTCACCAGAAAGGTGCCCGCGTCGAAGGCGTAGACCGCACTCGCGCCGGTGAGCGCCATCAGGAGCCCGGCCAGCACCGGGCCGCCGAGTTGCGTGGCCGCATCGGCGACCTTGAGGGTGCCGTTGGCACGTTGCGGATCCTTCGCGACGAGGGGGACCATGCCCTTACCGCCGGGCTCGAACATCGCGGCAGCCGTTCCGGACAGGAACGAGGCGGACAGCAGCAGCCACAGCGGCGGGGTGCCGGTGAAAAAGGCGACGGCCAGCACGCCCTGCGTGAAGATCCGGACGACGTCCGCGCTCACCATCATGGTCCGGGCGCCCACCCGGTCGGCGAACACCCCGCCGAAGAGAACGAAGAGGACGAAGGGCGCCGTCCAGACGGCAAGAACGTACCCCACGCCCGAAACCCCGTAAAGCGCTCCGACCGCCAGCGCCGCCGCGACCGGCATCATCGCGTCGCCCAGCAGCGACACCACCCGGGCGGCGAAATAAAGCGAGAAATCCCTGGTCCAGAGCTTTCCTGGGAGCCTCGCGGCCGCTTCGCGATCAAGGGTCGCGGTCATGTGAAGAACTCCATGTCCACTCATGCTGGACATGCGGCCGCCTTGGCGCAGGCATCCGGAATGACATCGTTAGGTACATTCACGCCATGAAACATCGCGTGGTCGCCCTGGTCACCCCGCCGCAGGAGATGTATCCGGCGACCTGCGCGTCCGCCGTGTTCGGCTACATGGGCCCCGATATCCCTCAGTTCTACGACTTCCGGCTCTGCGCCGAGCGGCCTGGCCCGATAGTGACCACGATGGGCGCCGACATCGTGGTCGACAACGGACTTGAGGCCATGGCGGAGGCCGACACGATCCTCATCGGAAGCTGGTGCTCCGGGCCGGACATCTCCGCGGAGCTCGGCGACGCCGTCCTGGCCGCGCACGCCCGAGGCGCCCGGATCGTCGCGATCTTGGGGGGCATCTACGTCCCGGCGAGCCTGGGCCTGCTGGACGGCCGCAGGGCCGCCGTCCACTGGGAGCTCACCGGCGAGCTGGCCCGGTTATATCCGCGGGTCCACGCCGACGCCACCGTGCTGTACGTCGATCACGGCGACGTCGCGACCGCGGGTGCCTCGGCGACCACCGTCGACCTGTGCCTCAACCAGGTCAGGCGCGACCACGGCGCCGCCCTGGCGATGCGGATCGGCCGGCACATCTCGGCCGCCCCGCACCGGGAGGGCGGCCAGCGCCAGTACCCCACACTGCCGACGACGGGCCCGGTCCCCGATTCCCTCGCCCCGTTGCTCGACTGGATCATCGCCAACCTCGACAGCCCGCTGACCCTGAAGGACATGGCCACCTGGTCGGGGATGTCACCGCGTACCCTCAGCCGTCACTTCTCCGAGCAGCTCGGCGTCTCGCCCGGCCGCTGGCTCCTCGACCGGCGCATCGCCGGCACCCGCGCCCTCCTGGAGGAGACCGACCTTCCGGTGGAGACGATCGCCCAGCGCGTCGGCCTGTCCTCCGCGGTCAACCTGCGCCGCCGCTTCCACAACGCCCTCAACACCACCCCGGGCGCCTACCGCCGCTCCTTCCGCCGACCGCCGCAGGCCGGGTGAACGCCGCCGGGTTGGGTGTACGCCGCCGGGTTGGGTGTACGCCGCCGGGTTGGGTGTACGCCGCCGGGTTGGGTGAACGCCGCCGGGTTGGGTGTACGCCGCCGGGTTGGGTTGATGCCGCGGGTTGTTGGAACGGCCCCCTCAGGCGTGGACGACGGGGGCGCCGATGAGTTCGACTCCGGCTGCGGACAGCTCGGCGAGGGCGGCGTCGGTCGTGTCCCTGGCGACGCCGGCTGTCAGGTCGAGCAGCACCCGTACGGCGAAGCCGTTCCGAGCGCCGTCCAGCGCGGTGGCCCGGACGCAGTGGTCGGTGGCGATCCCGACGACGTCGAGGGCCTCAACGCCACGCTCGCGGAGCCATTCACTTAGGCCCGTCCCGGTCGCGGTTGACCCCTCGAAGCCGCTGTAGGCGGCCTGGTGGGCGCCCTTGCTGAAGATCTCCTCGACCTTGGCGGTGTCGAAGGCCGGGTGGAAGCCGGCTCCCGGGGTGCCGACGACGCAGTGCGCCGGCCAGGTGTTCACGTAGTCCGGCTCGGCGGCGAAGTGCGCCCCCGGGTCGACGTGGTAGTCGCGGGTCGCGACCACATGGTCGTAGCCGTGCCGCGAGGCGTGCTCGCTGATCGCGGTGGCCACCTCGGCGCCGCCGCCCACGGGCAGGCTGCCGCCTTCGCAGAAGTCGTTCTGCACGTCCACGATGACGAGCGCGGTTCTCATGGGTCACCTCACCTCACGACGATCGCGGGAGACGGGCGTCGTCCTCATGCGCCGGTCTCCCGCGATCAATTGAAGATAGTAGGGACTGCGGGGTCTCCAGGGGAGAGGCTGTGGGCCATCGCCGGCAATTCGGCCAGCGTCGCCCGATGCCGCTCCCGCGCGCTCTCCAGGGGCTCACGGCCGACGACCTGCCCGTCGCGGACGAGTTCGGCGAGTAAGGGCCGGTCAGCGGCATCCGCGCCCTGCGCGCCCTGCTGGCGGGGCTCGCCGGTGACGACGACCTCGGCGGTCGCCGTGCCGCCGCTGGTCCTGCGGTAGGCCCACTTGCGGCCGCCCTTGCTCGGCTTGCCGACCGACCGTTTGGCGACCGGCTGCAGCCGTCCGGAGGCGTCCTCGCGGGCGACGAGCTTGTAGACCAGGTTGGCGGTCGGATGGCCGGAGCCGGTGACGAGCGCGGTGCCCACGCCGTACCCGTCGACGGGGGCGGAGGCGAGGGCGGCGATGGCGAACTCGTCCAGGTCGCCGGTGACGATGATCCGGGTGCGGCTCGCGCCGTACGCGTCGAGTGCCCGCCGCACCTCAAGCGCCGCCACCCCCAGGTCGCCCGAGTCGATCCGGACCGCCCCCAGTTCGGGCCCGGCCAGCTCCACCGCCGTCCGTACGGCTTTGGCCACGTCATAGGTGTCCACGAGCAGGGTCGTGCCCACCCCGAGGGACTCCAGCTGGACCCGGAAGGCGTCCTCCTCGGAGTCGTGGAGCAGGATGAACGCGTGTGCGGCGGTGCCCGCGGTGGGCACGCCGTACCGCTGACCGGCCATGAGGTTGGAGGTCGAGGAGAAGCCGCACAGGTAGGCCGACCTGGCCGCGGCGACGGCGGCCAGTTCGTGGGTGCGGCGCGAGCCCATCTCGATCAGCGGCCGGACACCCGCGGCATGGGCCATCCTGGAGGCGGCGGAGGCGATGGCGCAGTCGTGGTTGAGGATCGACAGCACCACGGTCTCCAGCAGCACGGCCTCGGCGAACGTGCCCTCCACCACCATGATCGGGGAGCCGGGGAAGTAGGCCTCGCCTTCGCGATAGCCGTACACATTTCCGGAGAATCGGTAATCGGCGAGAAACGCCAGGGTCGGCTCGTCGACCACGCGGGCGGCGCGGAGAAACTCGATGTCGGCGGGCTCGAAGCGGAAGTCCTCCAGCGCGTCGAGCACTCTGGCGGTCCCCGAGACCACCCCATACCGCCGCCCTCCGGGCAGCCGCCGGGCGAAGACCTCGAAGACGGCCTGCCGATGCGCCGCCCCGCCGGCCAGGGCGGCCTGGAGCATCGTCAGCTCATAATGATCAGTGAGCAGGGCGGATCCCATGGTCGTTCGCACGAGGTGAAGACTACGACCGCGGTGGTGCAGGATGGTGATGTGGGTAGCACCGCTCCAGCCGAGGTCGAGCGTCCGTCGTCGGACGTCCGGCCCGACGTGCCATGGCTGACGATCGTGTGGAACGACCCGGTCAACCTGATGTCGTACGTGACCTACGTCTTCCAGACGGTGTTCGGCTATCCGCGCGGGAAGGCGGAGAAGCTGATGATGGACGTGCACCACAAGGGCAAGGCCGTGGTCGCGAGCGGCACCCGGGAGGAGATGGAGCGTGACGTCCAGATCCTCCACTCCTACGGCCTGTGGGCCACCGTCCAGCAGGACTCCTGACCGGGGAGCAGGGCTGTCTGAATGAGCACGGGTTTCAGGGCGACGCGTAAGGGCGTCTCCGTTCATCTCGACGCGGGAGAGGTCTCCATCCTGCGGTCGTTGGTTTCGCAGATCCTCGGCCTCGTGGAGCCGGGGGCCACGGGCGACGACCCGCTGGAGCGCGCCCTCGGCATCGGGTCCCCCGAGGCCCCGTCGGATCCCGTACTGGCCCGGCTGTTCCCGCCGGCGTACGCGGACGACGACAAGGCGGCGGGGGAGTTCCGCCGCTACACCGAGGCGACGCTGCGCGACGCCAAGCGGGCCGACGCCACGACGCTGCTGGAGACCGCCGAGCCGGGGAAGCTGGAGCTGTCGCCCGAGCAGGGCCAGGCGTGGCTGCGGGCCATCAACGACGTGCGGCTCGCGCTCGGCGTACGGCTGGACGTGACCGAGGAGATCCACGAGGAGATCGCCTCGATGCCGGAGGACGACCCGCGCTACCCGGCCCTCGTGACCTACGACTGGCTGACCTATCTCCAGGACACCCTCGTCCGCGCGCTTTGGTAGTTTTCACGCATGCTGACGATCGCACGCGAGCTGGTGGACAAGATCGTGGCCCATGCCCGCGCGGACCATCCCGACGAGGCATGCGGCGTGGTGGCGGGGCCGGCCGGATCCGACCGCCCGGAGCGGTTCATCCAGATGGAGAACGCCGAGCGTTCCCCGACGTTCTACCGGTTCGACTCGCGCGAGCAGCTCAAGGTGTGGCGTGAGATGGACGACCGGGACGAGGCGCCCGTGGTGATCTACCACTCGCACACCGCGACCGAGGCGTACCCGTCGCGCACGGACGTCACCTACGCCTCGGAGCCGGACACCCATTACGTCCTGGTCTCCACGGCCACCGACGAGCCCGAGTTCCGGTCGTACCGGATCCTCGACGGGGTCGTCACCGAGGAGGAAGTCAAGATCGTCGAGGCGTACGGCTAAACTGGCGGTATGCCTTACGACGACGCTCGCCCGGTGTCGTTTCCGGCTGTCCTCTCACGCCGGGTCACCCCCGGATCTCCTGTGCAGAAGTTCCTCTTCGCGCACACTCCATCTGTCGTCGTCTACGACTGTCGCTGAGAGTTCCTTTCTGGAATCCCGTTCTGGAATCCCCGCCTGCCTGACCATGTTCCAATCAGGTGGGTGCTCATCATGACGACCACTGATCAAGGAGATTGAGCCGCGATGGCCATCGAGGTCCGCATTCCGACCATCCTCCGCAGCTACACAGACGGCGCCAAGGCCGTCGACGCCAAGGGCGCCACGCTCGAAGAGCTCATCGGCGACCTCGACGCGCGCCACCCGGGGCTGAAGGCCCGCCTGGTGGACGACGCCGGGCTGCGCCGCTTCGTCAACGTCTACCTCAACGACGAGGACGTCCGGTTCCTCGGCGGACTGGGCACGCCCGTGGCCGATGGCGACACCGTCACCGTGCTGCCCGCCGTGGCGGGCGGAGCCCGTTAGATGCGTTTCGACTCGTTGATCGACTCGGTCGGCCGGACTCCTCTGGTGGGCCTTCCCCGGCTGTCGCCGTCCGACGAGGTGCGGATCTGGGCGAAGCTGGAGGACCGGAACCCGACCGGGTCGGTCAAGGACCGGCCCGCGCTGTGGATGATCGAGCAGGCGGAGAAGGACGGCCTGCTCACGCCCGGCTGCACGATCCTTGAGCCGACGTCGGGCAACACCGGCATCTCGCTGGCCATGTCGGCCCGGCTCAAGGGATATCGGCTGATCTGCGTCATGCCGGAGAACACCTCCGAGGAGCGCCGCCAGCTCCTCCGGATGTACGGCGCGGAGATCATCTCCTCACCGGCCGCCGGCGGGTCCAACGAGGCGGTCCGGGTGGCCAAGGGCCTGGCGGAGGAGCACCCCGACTGGGTGATGCTGTACCAGTACGGCAACCCGGCCAACTGGCGGTCGCACTACGAGTCCACCGGGCCGGAGATCCTCGACGACCTGCCGACGGTGACCCACTTCGTGGCCGGCCTCGGCACGACCGGCACGCTCATGGGCGTCGGGCGCTACCTCCGCGAGCGGGTGCCCGGCGTGCAGATCGTCGCCGCCGAGCCCCGGTACGGCGAGCTGGTGTACGGCCTGCGCAACGTGGACGAGGGCTTCATCCCGGAGCTGTACGACGAGTCCGTGCTGACCACGCGGTTCTCGGTGACCTCGGCCGACGCCCTGCGGAGGACGCGCGAGCTGCTGGCGACAGAGGGCATCTTCGCGGGCATCTCGACGGGTTGCGCCCTGCACGCCGCCCTCGGCATCGCCCGCAAGGCCGTACAGGCGGGGGAGCGGGCCGACATCGCGTTCATCGTGGCGGACGGCGGCTGGAAGTACCTGTCCACCGGAGCCTACGAGGGCACCCTCGAAGAAGCCGAAGACCGTCTCGAAGGCCAACTCTGGGCCTGACCGCCCCCCTCCCCCTGGGCGTGATCATGCACGGATTCCCCGGAAGGGCTTGCGAGCTGGCCTTCCCCCGATCGTGATCATGCACTGATTCCCGCGAACCCACCTTGAGCTGGAAGAACAACGATGACGACCATGCACTCTCGCGCTGAGTGCATGGTCGTCATCGTTATTTCGCCAGGTCAGGACTTTGATCCAGGAATGTGTGCATGATCACGACCTGGGTTGTGGCAGTTGGACCGCCTTCCCGGGAATCCGTGCATGATCACAACCTGGGGGTCGCGCGGGTGGGTAGGGGTTAGTTGAAGAGGACCCGGAGGGTGAAGGTCGCCTCCGTGCCGCTGTACTTGCCGCTCAGGCCCACCGCGCGGAGCGCCTCGGCGTTGGCCTTCTCATCGCCCTGGAGGTTCGCCGCGTACAACGGCTCGAGCTTGTCGAGGTCGACGAACAGGGCGTAGGTCGCCGCGTCGGCGTCGGGGATGGCCTGCTTGAAGGTCTCGCTGTCGCCCAGCGTGCCGCCCTTGGCCAGCTTGTCCGCGTACCCCTGCGCGCTCGCCACCACCAGCCGGCCGTCGCCGGGGGCCTTCGCGAGCTGCAGCGGCGTTCCGGAGTCGGCGAGGAACTTCTCGACCTTGCCGAGCACCTCCTGCGCCTTGCCGGGATCCGTCGCCAGGACCGCGCCGACGTTGGGCTGGTCGCCGCCCAGGCCCTGCTGGTCGACCGCGACCGTGAGGCTCTTGCCGAGCAGGGCCACCAGGTCGTCCGGGAGCGCCAGGCCGTAGTTCTGCTGCGCCTGGTCGAGGAACTGGGTGAACGACTGCCCGTCGGAGGTCGACTCGGCGGCCTTCCGGATCTGGGGCCACTGCTTCCGCAGCACGTCGCCGAGGCCAGAGACCGACAGGGCGCCCACGGTCGAGTCGGGCAGCTCACCGATCTTGACGGGCTCCGGCTCGGTGGCGCCGGTGGCGCTCCCGCCACGGGTGATGCCGGTCAGCTCGGCGTAGTCGCCGTCGAACCGGAGAGCACCGGCGAAGCGCGTGTTCTTGATCGGCTCCAGAATCGCGGCGTCGGCGCTCTGGTCCGCCCCGCTCGCCTTGGCGATCTGGCCCAGGTCGGCCCAGAAGGACAGCACGCCCGGCTCGCCGAGAGCCGACAGGTCGTCACTGAAGTCGGCGTTCTGCGTCAGCGGCGCGGCCTTGCCGTACGCGTCGGCCTCGGCCTGCGTCTGCGCCAGGATCGCGTAGCCGTCGCGGAACGTGAGGCCGGGCTGCTTTCCGGTGGCCAGCTTGGCGATGCCCGTCCGCGCCGCCGCCTCGTCCTTGACCTGTACGGCCACCGCGACGCCCGGGTCCGCTCCGGCCTTGGCGGGGGCGAGGACGGCCACGCCGATGCGGTCGCCGAGCCAGGGCTCGACGTCCTTGGCGTAGTCGACCTTCCCGAGGTCGGGGGCGTCCTTGCGCAGCGCCTCGAACACGGCCTTGCGCGGGTCGTCGCCGGTGAAGGAGTCCTTGGTGACGGAGAACTTCCGCGCGATGTTGAACAGGGCCACCTTCTGGTTGGCCGCGGGGTCGAGGTCGAGCCGCACGTAGGCGATGGCGTTGCCGGGCAGAACTTCCTGCGGCTGGGTGCCGCCGCCGCTCAGCTTGGCGACCGCCCACACGCCGCCACCGCCGACCACGCCCACGAGGACGGCGGCGACGAGGGCGACGATCCATCCCCGGCCTCGCTTCGGCGGCGTCGCGGGAGCGCCCGGGTTTCCGTACGCGCCGGGGTTTCCGTACGCGCCCGGGTTGCCGTAGGCGTCAGCGGGCGGCGCCATGCCGTAGCCGAGCTCCTCCGGCTCGTGCCACTGCGGCAGCTGCTGGGTCCGCGGGTTGTCGTGCCCGGCGGGCTGGGCGGACTGGGCGGGGTGGACTGGCTGGACGGGCTGCGGCGTCCGGTACGCGATGGTCCGGTCCGGATCCTGGTCGGGAGGAAACGGGTAGCCGGGGGGAGTGTCGGCAGGCATGGCTCGCTCACAGTCTGATCATCAAGGACATCCCGCAGACTATGCCGCGAAGCTAGCGAACCGCTTGCAATGGACTTGATTGACCCGAGCCGGA
This sequence comes from Planotetraspora sp. A-T 1434, assembly GCF_025420585.1. Lineage (GTDB taxonomy): Bacteria > Actinomycetota > Actinomycetes > Streptosporangiales > Streptosporangiaceae > JAOEGB01. Next base: position 628,306 of record NZ_JAOEGB010000001.1, read on the forward strand.
CAGCCGACCGCCGCACCGCCGACCGCCGCACCGCCGACCGGACACCCGACCGCCGCACCGCCGACCGGACAGCCGGAAAGCCGACCGCCGCACCGCCGAGGCGGCGGCCGTACGGCATCGCTAAAGTACTCGCCAGAACAACGTTCGGGAGTCTTCCCGGCCGGACGGGGCGAGGAGAGCGGTGACCAAGTTCGACGAGGCGACGCAGGCGATCAGGGTCGACGACAGCACGTATGACGTGTGTCTCGACGACGGATATTCGATGAGTGGCCCACTGAACGGCGGTTATCTGCTGGCGACCGTCCTGCGGGCGGCGGTGGGCGCGTCGCCGCACGCGCATCCGGTCTCGACGAGCGCCCAGTTCCTCCGCGCGCCCGTGCCCGGGCCGGCGACCGTGCGAGTCGAGCAGCTCAAAACGGGCCGGACGGCGACGATGATCCGGGCGACGCTCGTCCAGGACGGCCGGCCGTACATCGAAACGCTGGTGACCACGGCCACGCTCGACGAGGCGGCCGTCCCGGACTGGTCCAGTGGGCCGTCCGCGCCGATGCCGGATCCCGCCGGCTGCGTGAAGCTGCCCGAGCCCAAGCCCGAGTCGCGCATGAACTTCAGCACCCAGATAGAGCTGCTGTTCGACCCGCCGACGATCGGATGGCTGTCCGGCGAGCCGACCGGGCGGCCGGAGTCGCGGGCGTACTTCAGGATGGCCGAGCCGCAGGATCCCGACCCGTACGTGCTCGCGTTCGCCGTGGACGCGCTGCCGCCCGTGGTGTTCTCGGCGGGCGCCAGAGGGTGGGCCCCCACTGTGGAGCTGACCTGGCATCTGCGTGCGTTGCCGGCGCCGGGCTGGCTGACCCTCCTCGGAAGCGGGCGGCTGATCAGCGACGGCTGGTTCGACGAGGACGTCGAAGTGTGGGACTCCGCGGGCCGTCTGGTGGCCCAATCGCGGCAGATCGCCCGGGTGGGGCGTGGTTAGCAAGCTTTCGCATGAAACAGGGCTAAGGGTGAGTCTGATGTGAGGATTCTTACCGTGAGTGGCCGCGCGGGCTCCCCTAACCTTGGGAACCGTGACCTTGGAGAGCGTGCCGGACAACAGCAGAGCGATCGGAATCTTTGACAGCGGCGTGGGCGGCCTGACCGTCGCCCGGGCCATCATCGACCAACTTCCCCACGAATCGATCTTCTACGTGGCCGACACGGCGCGTCAGCCGTACGGGCCGAAGGGCATCGCCCAGGTTCGCAGGTACGCCCTGGAGGTGATGGACCACCTCGTCGAGCACGACGTCAAGATGCTGGTGATCGCCTGCAACAGCGCCAGCGCGGCGGTGCTCAGGGACGCCCGGGAGCGGTACGCCGTCCCGGTCGTCGAGGTCATCCAGCCCGCCACCCGGCGGGCCGTACGGGCCACCAGGAACGGGCGGGTCGGCGTGATCGGCACGCGGGCCACGATCGAGTCGATGGCCTACCACGACGCCTTCGCCGCCGCCCCCGACGTGGAGCTGGTCGGCGTCGCGGCCCCCCTGCTCGTCGACTTCGTCGAGCGGGGCGAGACGATGAGCGAAGAGCTCATCGAGGTCATTCGCGGCTATCTCAAACCAATCCAGGACACCGGCTGCGACACCCTCATCCTGGGCTGCACGCACTATCCGCTGCTCGCGGGGGCACTCTCCTACGTCGCGGGGGACGAGGTCACGCTGGTGTCCAGCGCCGACGAGACCGCCAAGGACGTCTATCGCATCCTCCACGACCGGGGGCTGTCGAGCGGGGCCGGAACGCCGCTCCACCGCTTCCGCGCCACCGGGGACACGGCGCTGTTCGCGCAGCTGGGGCAGAGGTTCCTCGGGCCGGAGATCCAGGCGGTCGAGCTCGCGGCAGTCGGTGAGGAATCCGGCATTGGGAGGTCGGTATGAAGTTGACCATCGTCGGGTGCTCGGGCAGCTTTCCCGGCCCGGACAGCCCATCCTCCTGCTACCTGCTGGAAGCGGAGGGCTTCCGGTTGCTGCTCGACTTCGGCAACGGGTCGCTGGGGGCGCTCCAGCGGCACGCCGGACTGTATGACGTGGACGCGATCTGCCTGTCCCATCTGCACGCCGACCACTGCCTCGACATCTGCGCCTACCACGTGGTGCGCACCTACACACCTGTCGGTCCCCTGCCGAAGGTGCCCGTCCACGCGCCCAGCGGCGCCCCGCGCAGGCTCAACGCGGCGTACGGCATGCCCGACGAGCCGGTCCTGGAGAAGTCCTTCGACTTCGTGACGCTGTCGCCCGGCATGCGTGAGATCGGCCCCTTCCAGGTGACCGCCGCGCTGATGAACCATCCCATCGAGACGTACGGCTTCCGCGTCTCCCACGGCGGCCGCTCCGTGGCCTATTCGGCGGACACGGGCGAGTCGGCCGAGCTGGTCAAGCTGGCCCACGACGCCGACGTGCTGCTGTGCGAGGCCGCCCACATCGACGAACCGGGCCTTCCCGCCAATCTCCACCTGAACGGCCGGCAGGCCGCCCAATACGCCGGCCAGGCCAGGGTCGGAACCTTGGTTCTCACCCATCTCGTCCCGTGGTACGACCAGGCGCGGATTCTCGACGACGCGTCGCGCGGCGACTTCGACGGCCCGGTTGAACTGGCCAGAAGCGGCGCGGTCTACGACCTCGGCTGAACACCCTGGTACGGCAGCCGCACTGCGTGATCTGATCACGTTGCTACCTCGCCCTGCTCGCCGGCGTCCTCGGCATCCACCCCATCACCCTGGTGAAACGGACTAAATTCGCCGGCGGCGACTGATACTGGTTATGCCGCCGCCCGCACCGCCGCTGTCTGTCGTAGCGTTCTCGCCAAGGGCCAACTGTTGGGCGAGGCACGGACGGAGGGCTGTTGTCGGGCGCGGATGACGACGATGTGGTTGTGGCCGCTGCGCGATCGGGCGACGAGTCCGCGTTCGCAGCGCTCGTCGAGCGTCATCGGGGCGAGTTGCGGGCGCACTGCTACCGGATGCTGGGCTCGTTCGACGAGTCGGAGGATCTGGTACAGGAGACGTTCCTGCGCGCCTGGAGAAGCCTCCGTGGCTTCGAGGGCCGCTCGACGTTCCGCGCCTGGCTGTACCGGATCGCGACGAACGCGTGCCTCGACGCCATCGACGGGCGGGTACGCCGAGTGCTCCCACACCACGTGGCGGCGCCGTCGGATCCGAGCGCTGCGCTGCCGCCCCGTACGGACATCGCGTGGCTGCAGCCGTTTCCGGATCGGCTGTGGGAGCCAGCCGCGCCGAGCGAGGCACAGCCGGACACCGTGGTGGTCGCCAGGGAGACGATCGAACTGGCGTTTCTGGCCGCGATCCAGCATCTGCCGCCCAGGCAGCGTGCGGTGCTGATCCTGCGCGACGTACTCGGCTGGCCGGCCAAGCAGACTGCGGCGCTGCTGGAGGGCAGCGTGGCGTCGGTGAACAGCGCTTTGCAGCGGGCCCGGGAGACGCTGAGGGAGCACCTGCCCGAGCGCCGCCTGGACTGGGCTCCGTCGGCCGAGCCCACCGAGCAGGAGCGGGCAGTGCTGCGGCGGTACATGGACGCGGTTGAACGTGCCGACCTCGCCGCGGTCGCGGCCCTGCTGGCCGAAGACGTTCGGGCGACGATGCCGCCCTACCCGATGTGGTTCCAGGGGCGCGACACCGTCGTGGCGACGCTGGCGGTGAGCTGGGACCCCGGCTCGCCGGGCTATGTGGGCCGGTTCAAAATGGTGCCGACCCGGGCCAACCGGCAGCCGGCGGTGGCGGCCTACGTGCAGGGTCTCGACGAGCCCGCCTACCGCGCCTTCGCGATCGCCGTGCTGCGGATCGAGGACAGCCGCATCATGGAGGTCACCGCCTTCCATGACCCCGGCCTGTTCCCGGCGTTCGCCCTGCCGACGGCGTTGCCTTCGACGCACCGATGAGTTTCCGCGCGGTCCGCCGTCTCGACAGGGGTCAACCGATTGATCTCGACGGAGGCAGGTTATGGCCAAGTTGCAGTACCAGTGCACCATGTCCCTGGACGGCTTCATCGCTGGCCCAGATGGTGACATGTCCTGGTTGGTCGATCACCTCGGGCCCAACCCGACGGTGGACGACATCATGGTCAATACGGGCGCCCTTCTCGTCGGCAACCGCACCTTCGGCGGCGACGATCCGTACAAGGGCACGGACAACGAAGGCGAGCCGTACGGCGGGGGGTGGGATGGGCCACAGTTCATCCTCACCCACCACATCCCGGACATTTCGGTGCCGGGTGTCACCTTCGTCGGTGATCTCGACAGCGGCGTCGCCGCGGCCAAGGCCGCCGCGGGTGACAAGTACGTCGGCGTCCTTGGCGCGGATGTCGCCCGGCAGTGCCTCGACGCGGGTGTGCTCGACGAGATCTTCGTATCCATCGCGCCCGTCCTGCTCGGCGACGGCGTCCGGCTGTTCGACCACCCGGGCGGGAGCAGCGTCAAGCTCGAACGCCTCAGCCTGACCCACGCGCCGCGAGCGACGAACCTCTGGCTACGCGTCGTCCGATGAGCCCTTCGTACTCATGGAGCAAGCGCGCAATCGGCCAAGCAGGCCCCTTCACCAAGATTAGATCGCAAGTGTGGCCGCCGTACCTAGAACGCCCTAGAACGCCTGGGTGAACCGGGAACGCCGTAACGATTTGCACGGCACGGCTTGCGATCCGCTGTGGCGGGTGTCACCATCCACAATGGGGATTTTGAATGCCATGGAAACGGGTTAACGGGGTGGTGACGCCTTCCCGGCTCCGCTCCGGCGCGCTTGGAATCCCTTTCTGGCCTCACCTGGTAATGCGGCAATAGAGATGCCACAGGCACCGTGTCCCGCCCCGGAGTGCGATCGTGGAACTGCTTGGCAGACAGCGCTTCGTCCTGGACGCGGTTGGGCTGGCCGTGGCCGTCGGGCTGTTCGTCTTCTCGCTGCGGGTCGACGGGGCCTTTCAAGAGCTCGTCATCGGAATCGCCACATCATTCGTCTTCGCGGCCATGCTGGACCTCCTCGTGGTCAGCCAGGGCCGCGTCCTGAATCGCGCTCGCATCAAGTTCTTCGGACACGAACTGGCCCGTGAGCAGACCACTCTGGTCTATCCCGACTTCGTGATGCACGAGGACGTGCGGGTCACGCTCAAGACGCACAATCAGCAGATGCTGTTCCAGCGGCCGAATTCACGGTTCCAGGATCTGACGATCCATCGGATCGACATTCCCCGGACGGTGGCGGCCAACGACGTGCAGGCCATGCTCTACGTCGCCGACGCGTTCGAGAGCACGTTGAGCTGCCCCAATGTCATGGTGGTGGACAGCGCCATCATCGACGCCTGCAATCGGAGCTTCATCAGCTTCGGTCTGTCCAGTAACGACTGCACTCATCTCTACGTGCACGAGGACCCGCGGCCGCTGTTCGAAATCGTGGATGACGAGTCCGGGTCCGAGTTCATCAGGCTGCGCACCGGAAAGGAGTACGCCTCCACGGCGAAACGGCAGTACGGGATCATCCTGAGGTATTCGCCCAGTCCGGAGGAGCATCGCGAGCGGCGCTGGATCATCGTGGCGGGCCTCGGCCCGGTCGGGACGACCGCCGCGGGGTGGTACTTATCGCGCCACTGGCGCTCGCTCGCGGCCAAGATCCCGAGATCGAGCAACTTCGTGGCGGTGGTGTCGACCGGCAGCTACACCGACCGGGTGCCCCACCTAGAGGAGATAGTCCTCGACCAGCCGGGGTAATGAGAACCCGTCACCTCAGCACGAGCAGTTCGAGCTCCGATTCCACGGGCGCGCCGACGACCTCCGACTCCGCCGCTTGGCGCAGGCGCTCCAGGCCCGCGGCGAACTCGTCGTCCGGGAGTTTCAGGAGGGTGGTGTTCGCCCGGTGCCGGACCTTCTCATAGAACTCGCGAAGGTCGCGGGCATTGCTCTGACGGACGCTGGAAAACGACTCGGCGGAGTATCCGGCGCGTGAGAACGCCTCGATCACGAATTCCACGGACGGGAAAGAGTCAACAATCCGGGCGGCCGTGGGGAAGAACCTGTATAAAGCGATCTTTGACTGCCGGCCCGGGTAGGTGCCGCGGATCAGAACCGGCGCTCCCGCGTGGGTGACGCGGCGCAACTCCCTGGCGCAGCCGGCGAGGTCGGTCACGTGATGAATCATCGTCGAGAGCCAGGCTCCCGCGCAGCGGCCGTCCGCGAGAGGAATCTCCTCGGCGCGTCCGGCGACATAACTGATCGGCGCCTGGTCGGGCCCAGCGTGCGCGATGGCCTGGCGGAGCATGCTCATGGACGGCTCGACGGCTATTACCCGCTGCCCGAACCAGTCGCTTATCGCGCGGGCGTACAGGCCGGTGCCCGCGCCGAGATCGAGGAGAGGGCCACTGGCCGGGAAATAGGGCGCGAGAGCCGACCGCCAGTTGTCGAGCCCTCCTTCGGGTGCTCCTCGCCCGGACTCGTACGCCGCTGCCACAGGGCCGTTGTAGTCGATTCTCGCCACATCCACTCCTCGCCCTCTTGCCTCATTAGAAGTGAGCAGCGACAGTTTGTCTATATGACCCCATGAGTGCAGCCTTCGACCCTGATGGGCATAACGTGCCAGATGACCTCGTCATCTTTGATCTGGATGACACCCTGCTCGACACCAGCCGGGGACTCCGGGCGGCCAGACGGAGAATTCTCGAAACCGCGTTTCCCGGCTGCGAGCGGGGACAACTCGTCCGCGCGGCCGTGGCCTGGCGCGCGACGACTCTGCTCTACGGCGACGACAGGCTGCACGAGTTGCTCGGGGTCGTCGCCATGGTGGCCGATCTGCCTCTTGACCGGAGCCTGGACTGGGAGGGCCTGCGGGCGGACTACCGGCGATGGCAGGTCGGCTTGACCAGGCCGCGGACGCCTGTCCTCCTGGCCGCTCGCGCCCTGAAAGCCGACGGAAAGGGGCTGGCCATCGTCTCCAATGGAGAGGCCGGCCACCAGTGGGAGAAGATCCGGCGGACCGGCCTCGATTCGCTGGCCGATGCCGAGCTCATCGTGGTCTGTGACGGAAGGACGCTGCCGCTCAAGCCCTCACCGGTCGCGATACATCAGGTGATCCGGGCGGCCGCGGCGCGCCGTGCGGTGCTCGTCGGGGACCGGATGACGGATGTGGTGGCGGCCAGGCTGGCGGGCATCCCGGTGGTTCAGATCAGAAGCAGGGGAGCGGAGGTCGAGCGGGGTGTCCCGTTGCGGAGACTGACCAAGCCCGACATCCTAGCGGACTCCGCGGGCTGCTACGACGCCGTCACCCGAGTGCTGGACGGACGGACATGACCGCCCAGACGCCACGGGAGAAGGCGGAGACGGAGCGACGCCGGCGTGTGGTGCGCGAGCTGACGCACATGCGCGATCACTGGGAATGGCGGAAAGGCTGGCGGTACGGCAGGCGGGCGTACTGGTGGTATATCCCTCTTGGGGGATATGCCGAGGTGGCGCGCTTGTCCGACGTCTCTCACCAGTCGCTGTCTCTGCCGGTTCTGGATCGCCCCGCTGCCCGGAACCTGCACATCAGCGTGCAGCAGGTGGGGTTCTCGGACGAAGTCGAGCGCGCCGAGGTCGATGAGATCGTCGGCAAGGTCCGCGCCCGCCTGGGCGAGTTCGGACCCTTGCCCCTGCGTCTGGGGCCGATGGACCCCGATCCCGAGGCCGTGGTACTGCGGGTGACCCCCTGGCGCGAGATCAGCGCTCTGCGGATCGAGCTACGGAGGGCGATCGAACAGGTCATCGGCGATGACCGGCTCGTCGGCACAGACGACCATTTCTGGCCGCATGTCACGATCGGCTACTGCAACGCGGTGACGCCCACAGCCCCGATTCTCGCCGCATTGGAAGCGCAGCCGTACGAAACGACGGTGGAGATCGTCGTCGGTGAAATCCACATGGTGTCGCTCGGACGGGACCATCGCGAGTGGTGCTGGGATGTCGTCGACACCGTACGACTCGGGCAATGACGCCGAAATCGGATTAGAGGTCGTTATAAGCGCCGATATCCAGCTTCACCAGAACGTCGGCTCGTGGCGCCGTGCCGTTCACGATGGCGAGGTTCGCCATGTCGTTGCGGCCCACCCATTCCTCGGCGCTTTCCGGCGACCGTCCGCCGGTGATCTGGCGCGTGGTCAGCCGCTCCCTCGCGATCTCGGTCTCCACGACCACGAACCAGACTTCGTCGAAGAGCGGGCCGACCTCCGCCCAGCCGCCGTCGCCGACCAGCAGGTAGTTGCCCTCACTGATGATCAGGCGCACTGACGAGGGGATGCGGTTCGAGTCCGGGACGGGTTCGTGCAGCTCACGGCTGTACGACGGGGCGAACCAGTCTCGGTCCGCGTCCTCCCGGGTACGGCGAAGCAGCTCGCGGTAGCCGGCGACGTCGAAGGTCTCAGGGGCGCCTTTCCGGTTGGACAGGCCCCGTGCCGCCAGCTCGGCGTTGCTGAGATGAAAACCGTCCATCGGAACCTGGGCGACGAGCGGAGGCTCCGCGCCGTGCCGCTCCGCCAGGGTGGACTCCAGCCACCCCGCGAGGGTGCTCTTTCCCGCCCCGGGAGGCCCCGTTATTCCGAGCAGATGACGCCCATCAATGGCGAGCAGATTCTCTGCCCGGTCGAGCAGCTGATCGAGGCTTTTCACCACGATCGCGTCCCCTTGCGGCGGAATGTCTATCACAAGTCATCCGATCTGAAACACCTCAAAGACGAGGTGAGCGGCTCGGGAAAGGACCGGCTGGTACGCGCGTCACAAGCTCGACGACATACCCACGAACGTAACGGAATGATGTACTCGCCGATTCACCCCCGTCAAGCTCCACCGCCCGGTCCCGGACCACCTGCTCGGCGCGACGATGATCGCGGCGGGCTGACTAGAATGAGGCCCGCGTTCGCCCTTGAGGGTGAGCTCGCACAAAGGCAGCGGAAGGAGGAAGGGGAAGTGTGCTTGGGAGAGTGCAGAGCCCCTGACTGAATATGGCTCGTGCAGACGGACGTCGACCCGATCAGCTTCGCCCCGTGACCATCACGCGGAACTGGCTGGCCCATGCCGAGGGCTCCGTGCTCGTGGAGTTCGGCGGCACGAAGGTGCTGTGCGCCGCGACGGTGGAGAGCGGCGTGCCCCGCTGGCGCAAGGGCAGCGGACTGGGGTGGGTGACGGCCGAGTACGCCATGCTGCCCCGCTCCACCAACACGCGCAGTGACAGGGAGTCGGTCCGCGGCAAGATCGGCGGCCGGACCCACGAGATCTCCCGGCTGATCGGCCGGTCCCTGCGGGCGTGCGTGGACTACAAGGCCCTGGGGGAGAACTCGATCCTCCTCGACTGTGACGTGCTCCAGGCCGACGGCGGCACCCGCACGGCCGCCATCACCGGCGCTTACGTCGCCCTCGCGGACGCCGTGGCGTGGATGCGGCAGCGGAAGATGTGCCCCGGCGACCCGCTGATGGACTCCGTCGCCGCCGTCTCCGTCGGAGTCGTCGGCTCCGAGCCGCTGCTCGACCTCTGCTACACCGAGGACGTCAAGGCCGAGACCGACATGAACGTGGTCATGACCGGCAGAGGCGACTTCGTCGAGGTGCAGGGGACCGCCGAGGGCGCCCCCTTCGACCGGGCCACGCTGAACGGCCTGCTCGACCTCGCCGCGGCCGGCTGCGCCGAGCTCACCCGCCTGCAGGCCGAGGCGCTCGCCTGACCCGCCGGACCTCGGACGGCACGGACACGGGCATGGGTATGGAGGAGACAGGATGAACAAGCTGGTCCTGGCCACGCGGAACGCCGGGAAGATCGTGGAGCTCCGGAGGATCCTGGCCGAGACCGGTGTGCCGGTCGAGCTGGTCGGCCTGGAGGCCTTCCCGCATATCGGTGACGTAGCCGAGACCGGCCTCACGTTTGCCGAGAACGCCCTGCTCAAGGCGCACGCCGTCGCGTCGGAGAGCGGCCTCCCCGCCGTCGCCGACGACTCCGGGCTCTGCGTCGACGCCCTGAACGGCATGCCGGGGATCTTCTCCGCCCGCTGGTCCGGAGCGCACGGCGACGACAAGGCGAACCTCGACCTGCTGCTCGCCCAGGTGTCGGACGTGCCGGAGGGGCGCCGCCAGGCCCACTTCGCCTGTACGGCCGCGCTCGCGCTGCCCTCGGGGGAGGAGCACATCGTGGAGGGGGCCATGCACGGCTTCCTGATCCGCGAGCCCAGGGGCACCAACGGCTTCGGCTACGACCCGATCTTCGTGCCGGACGGCGAGAGCCGTACGACGGCGGAGATGTCGGCTGCGGAGAAGGACGCCATCAGCCACCGTGGCCGGGCCTTCCGCGCCCTGGCCCCGGTCATCGCCCAGGTCCTCGCCTAGAGCGCCGGTCAGGTAAGGGAAGAAGGTGCGGGTCCCCTTCCGCCCTGACCTTGCCGCGTGATCATGCACATGTTCCCGCACGTACCGTCCTACCCGGTGCTTTGTGCAGCGTGATCATGCACATGTTCCCACACGTACCGTCCTACCTGGTGTTTTGTGCAGCGTGATCATGTAGGACGAGGGTGAGGCCGACGGACGGACACCGCATGATCACAAACGGTGTCGGCACTGATCAGACCGCGTACGGCGGAATCCATGCATGATCACGATTTGGGGAACGCCACGTCCCGGAGCTTCCCGGGAAACCCTGCATGATCACGGCAACGGGTTACCTCGTAATCCCGCCGTAAGACCTTCCCCGGCGGCCGGGCGTAGCGTTCCACTGTGAACGCGAACGAAAGCGGCCTCCGCATTCCCGGGTGGGCGGCCGCCACGATCGGCGTGGCCTCGGGCGCGGTGGCGCTCGGAGTCGCCGAGCTGGCCGCCGGTCTCATCAACCCCGGCGCCGCGCCGGTGATCGCGGTCGGCGGCGCCGTGGTCGACCGGACTCCGGCGTGGATCAAGGAATGGGCCATCAGGACCTTCGGGTCCGACGACAAGCCGGTGCTGATCAGCGGCATCGTCATCGTGGTCGCACTCATCGCCGCCGGCATCGGACTTCTGGCGCGGAGAAGGGTCGCGTACGGCAAGGCAGGCCTGGCCCTCTTCGGCCTCGTCGGAGCGGTCGCCGCGGTCAGCCGGCCGGATTCCGGGGGCCTCGACTTCCTCCCTTCGGTCCTCGGGGCGGCCGCCGGGGTCTGGGCCCTGTCGGGGCTGTTCCGCCGGACGGAGCCGCCCGAATGGGAGATCGCCCGCCGGGAGCGCGGCGAGCCGCGCTATCTGGGTGATCGGCCTGAGCGGCGTGTACGACCTGAGCCCAGGCCCGATGAGCTACGCGAAGCTATCGGGACCGAGGCTCATGAGACCGGGTCCCACGAGCCGGAACCCGATGAACCCGGTAGGCCCGGTGAGCCGGTTGTCGCGCGGAGCCTTGCCGAAACGGCCGGCGAAACCGGCGGGAGGGCCGCGGGAGCGGGAGCGGGAGCGGGAGCGGGAACAGCCTGGCAGTCTTTCACCAAGGGCGCGACGGGGAGCCCCGCCGAGATGCCGGCGGTCATGCGGGCCGGAGACGACGTCTACGCGTTCGACCGGCGGAGGCTGCTGACGGGTGTCGCTGTGGGGCTGGGCGTCGCCGGGGTGACCGGGCTCGGCGGACGGCTGCTCGCCGGCTTCAACGACGCGGATGTGGCCCGCAGGAGCGTCGCCAAGGCGCTGCCTCGCCCGGCCGTTCCCGCGAAGGCGCTCCCTCCGGGCGTCGACCTCCGCGTCAAGGGCCTGTCGTCGTTCGTCACGCCGAACCCGGAGTTCTACCGGGTGGACACGGCTCTGGTCGTGCCGTCGGTCGATCCCAACAGCTGGACGCTGAAGATCCACGGACTGGTGGACCGGCCCGTCGAGCTGACCTTCGCCGACCTCCTCAAACGCCCTCTCACGGAGGCGGACGTGACGCTGACCTGCGTGTCGAACGAGGTCGGCGGGCCGTACATCGGCAACGCGCGCTGGCTCGGCGCGCGCCTGGCCGACGTGCTGCGCGACGCCGGGATCAGGCGGGACGCCGACATGCTGCTCAGCGTCTCGCAGGACGGCTGGACCTGCGGCACGCCGGTGGACGTCGTCATGGACGGCCGGGACGCCCTGCTCGCGATCGCGATGAACGGCGAGGTGCTCCCCACGGCCCACGGCTTCCCGGTGCGTCAGGTCGTGCCGGGACTGTACGGATACGTGTCGGCCACGAAGTGGGTCACCGAGATCAAGGTCACCCGCTTCGACCAGGACGAGGCGTACTGGACGCCGCGCGGCTGGGCGGCCAAGGGTCCGATCAAGACCCAGTCCAGGATCGACGTGCCGAGGAGCGGAGACGACGTCCCGGCGGGCCGTACGACGATCGCGGGCGTCGCCTGGGCGCAGCACCGCGGCGTCGACGCGGTCGAGGTGCAGGTGGACGGCGGTGAGTGGCGGCAGGCCACGCTCGCCCAGGTGCCCGGTCCCGACACGTGGCGGCAGTGGTCGATCGACTGGGACCTCGCCCGCGGACGGCACACCGTCTCCGTGCGGGCGACCGACGCGACCGGTCACAGCCAGACGCCCGAGCAGATGCCGCCCGCTCCGGACGGCGCCACGGGGTATCACTCCATCGTCGTCAAGGCGGGCTGACCAGCTAGGACATTCCCGGTCGAAGGCCCTGGCGGCGGGTCGGGACTTCGGAAAATCCAGCGTGCCGTCCTTGGGGCGCCTCTACCATCGGCAGCCTGATGTGCGTGTCAGGGAGGGGGCCGCAGCACGTGACTCAGGAGATGGCTCGCCGGCATTCTCGATGGAGGTTGCCGGCCGGTGTGTACAACCCCGTCGTCAGCGCCGACGGACGCCGATGGCGTGACTACGAGCTGGCCGCGGAGGCCCCGGCGCCCGTGGCCGAGGACCGCTGCCAGGAGACCCGCTTCACCGACCCACCGAAGGTCACCGGGGGATTCAACGGACTACCCGGCGGCGTGGCCGACGGGTCCCGCCACGGACTGCCCAACGGTGTGGCCAACGCGGTTGCCGACGGTATGGCGAAAGGTCCGTCCGATGCCCCGGCCAACGGGCTGGCCGACGGCGTGGCGAACGGGTCGGCCAACAGCTCGCTCAACGGCGTGGCGAACGGGTCGGCCAACAGCTCGCTCAATGGTTCGGCCAAGGGGTCAGCCGCTGGCTCGGCCAACGGCGTGGTGAATGGCTCGGCCAACGGCGGGGCGAACGGGTCTGCGAACGGGTCGGCCAACGGCGTGGCGAACGGGGTCGCGAACGGTTTGGCCAATGGGGCGCTCAACGGCTTGGGCAACGGGGCTGCGAAAGGGTTGGGCGGGGGAGTGGTGAATGGGGCCGTCAATGGCGCGGCCAAGGGTCCGGTGGCCGGGGCGCCCGGCGGGGTGGCGGACAAGGCGTCCGCCGGGGTGGTCGCCGGCGCCGCCGGGACGAGTGCGAACGACGGCGAAGGCGACGCTGAGCCGGAGGCCGAGGAGGACGGCGAAAGGGACTGGTTCGACAGCTCTCGCCGGCCGCCCAGGCTTGAGCAGACCAGACCGTACGGCAGGCCGGGAGGGCTGGCGCAGCCGGGGCCCGAGGCTGAGGAGGGCCCGGCCCGGGAGAGCCTCGCACAGGCGGTGAACGGGCGTTTCCCCGATCCGAGGGGCACGTGGATCCGCCTGATCAACGCGGAGGGGCCGACGGAGGACCCGTTCAGGTCCACCAACGCGGTCGACTGCGCGCTGGCGGTCATGTCGACCTGGCACGGCGAGCCGGTCGTGGCCGCGCGCAGGCAGCCGGAGTACGACGCGGGAGGCAAGCCGCTGCTGACCGGCGAGACCGGGGGAGTGGCGAGGGCCGAGCAGTGGCTGGGGCATCGCTTCGAATACGTGGGCCACGGCCGCCGCGCCTACGTCGCCATCGCGCAGCGCCTCGTCTTCGGCGGACACGGCGCGGCGGCCATGCTCATCACCCGATGGCCCGGGGGAGGCAGCCACGCGTGGAACGCCGTCAACTGCCGGGGCGAGGTGCTCTGGATCGACGCCCAGAGGGGGCACATGGCGGTGGAGCCGCCGTACGAGGACGTCACCGGGGTGTTCTGCGTGGTCACCGACCGGGAAGGGCAGCGCCTCTGATGGTCTCGCCCGATGAGGCGCGGGAGCTGGCGGAGCGGTATTTCCGGGATCGTTCCGCCGAGGTGGGAATGCTCGCGGTCGAGGGCGGCTACGTGGCCTGGGTGGCCGACGAAGAGCCCGAGGACCCGAGCATTCCACCGGAGACGGCCGGTGGTGGTTGTGTCGTCATCGACGGCACGACCGGCGACATCGCGGTCCGGCCACTGCTCGGCTCCCATCAGGTAGCCGAACAGTGACCCACCCCCACCCCGCCTTCCCCCCCGGCCTCCCCCCCTCGTGATCATGCACGGATTCCCGCGATTCCCGGAGGACCAGCGCCCCTCCCGTGCGTGATCATGCATACCTTCCCGCATCTCCGGCTGATCTGCGGGTTCCTCGACGTGATCATGCATGATTGGCCGTGGGTGCACCCACGAGTGGGAGATTTCAGGCGCTTGCCAGCGAGTCGACGATGGATGCCCTTGCGGCTCGCCGGGCCGGTAGGACCGCCGCGAGCACTCCGGCCAGGCCCGAAGCGGCGATGAACAGCAGGATCTGCGCGACTGGAAGCCGGAAGAGGACGTCTTCCGTGAGGGTCTTCGTGGCGGCCCAGCCGTACAATCCGCCGAGCACGACCCCGACGAGGGCGCCCACGACGCCGAGGACCAGCGCTTCGACCGACAGCATGCCGCGCAACTGCGGCTTGGTGAGCCCGAGCGCACGCAGCAGCGCGGACTCGCGGGTCCGCTCGTGGACCGACAGCGACAGCGTGTTCGCGATGCCGAGCAGCGAGATGACGATCGCCAGGCCGAGCAGCCCCGTGACGATCAGGAGCATCGTGTCGATCGCGTCGTCTAACTGACCGCGGATCTCCGTCGTGCTGCCGACCTTCACCGTGGGGTACGCATGGACCGCGCTTTCTACGATTTTTCGTGACTTGTCGGTCGGAACCCCGTCCGCCGCGTCGATCAGGAGGTTGGTGTCGTCGACCTTGCCGAAGTACTGCTCGAAGGCCGCCTCCGGCACCGTCACCCCCGGAAGCAGGGAGACCTCGGAATTGAGCAGCGCGACGATCCGCAGGCTCGTGCTGGTCTTGCCCGTCTCCAGTTTGACGGTGTCGCCGACCTTGAGCCCCATGTCCTTCGCGATGGGGGCGTTCAGCGCGACCTGGCCCGGCGCGAAGCCGTCCACGGAGCCGGATGTGGCCGACGGCTTGATGGCGGTCCCCAGTGCCGACTGGTTCACCGTGCCGATGGTGAACCGCTCGCCGTTGAGCTTGGCGTCCTTCCCTCTGATCTCAGTCACGGAGGCCAGCTCGGGGCGGCCGCGAAGCGCGTCCGCCACCGAACGGGGGATCGTGCCCGACTGGGCGGTGACCAGGTAGTCCGCCGGGAACTGCTGGTCGAGCTCGTTGCCGATGGTGGCGCGCATCGTCGCCGTGAGGACCGACATGAACGTCATCAGGGTGACGCCGACGGTCAGCGCGATGGTGGTGGTCGCCGCCCGCTTCGGGTTGCGCCGCGAATTATCCACGGCCAGGCGGCCCGGGACCCCGAAAAGCCGTGCCGGCAGCCAGCCGGTGAGTCCGCTCAGCGGCTTGACGATCACGGGACCCAGGATGAGAACGGCGAAGAAGATCAGCACGCCGCCCGCCATCACGACCATGAGCGCGCTATCGCCTGGCTTCATGGTCACGCCCGCCACCGTCAGCCCCGCGCCCCCCAGCCCGAACAGGGCGGCGAAGATCACCCGGACGACCCCGGCGCGGAACGTGTGCTCCTCGACCTGCGTGCGCAGCGCCGCGATCGGGGCGACCTTGGTGGCCTGGCGGGCGGGCAGCAGCGCCGCGCCGACTGTCACGACCAGCCCTGTCACGAGCCCGATGACGATCACCTGTGGTGTGAGCGCGACCGTGCCCGTGGGGATCTCCGCGCCCACGTTCCTGAGCACGAGAACGGCGACCGCTCCCAGGCCGAGACCCACCAGCAGACCGAGGACGGCCGAGATCAGGCCGACGACGGCCGACTCCAGCACGATCGATCCGAAGACCTGGCCCCGGGTGGCCCCGATGCAGCGCAGCAGCGCCATCTCCCGCATCCGCTGCGCCACCAGGATGTTGAACGTGTTGTAGATCACCAGGGCGGCCACCAGCAGCGCGACCACGCCGAACATCAGCAGCCCGAGCTTCAGGAAGCCGGTGTCGGCCCCGTTGGCCTTCGCCAGGTCGTGGGTCAGCTCCTCCCCGGTCTGCACTTCGGCCTTCGAGCCCAGGCCGGTACGGCTCACGGCCGCGGCGACAGCCGTACGGAGACTGTCCGGGGCGGGGCCGGCGGTCACAACGTCGATCTCCTGGAGGCCCTTCTCGCCGGTCATCCGCTGCGCGGTGGCGGCGGTGAAGGCCACCGCTCCCCGGTAGGCCAGGTCCTGCTCGACGCCCACGTCGAAGACGCCGACGAGCTGGAACTCGTGCCGGGCGTTCTTCTGATCGAGGACCGCGATGGTGTCGCCCAGAGCGAAGCCCTGCGCCTTCGCGGTGTTCTCGTCGAGCGCGGCCTGCCCGTCCGCCACGGGAGCCTTGCCGTTCGTGATGTCGAGCCGGTTGGCCGGGATGGACACCCCGGCTGTGGGCGTGTCGCCGACCACCTTGCCGTCCTTGCCGATCAGCGCGGCATCGCCGTACACGACGGGCTGGGCGTCCTTGACCCCCGCGACGGATCTCACGGTGTCCAGCAGCTTCGCGGGAAGCGGGTCCCCCTTCGAGCGGACCGCCACGTCGATCTTGTCGGCCGCGGCGGTGAACGACTTGGTGAAGCCCGCCTCGATCGTGTCGGTGAGCACGAACGTGCCCGCGATGAAGCCGACGCCCAACGTGATCGCCAAGGAGGTCAGCAGCAGCCGCAGCTTGTGCGCCCGGAGCCCGGCCAGAGTGGTCTTGAACACGGCTCAGGCCTCCAGCGCCATGAGCGTGTCGAGCACGGTCTGCTGGGTGGGCCGGTCCAGCTCGCTCACCAGCAGTCCGTCCCGGAGGAACACCACCCGGTCGGCGTACGAGGCCGCCATCGGGTCATGGGTTACCATGACGATCGTCTGGCCGAGCTCCCGCACCGACCGGCGCAGGAACGCCAGCACCTCCGCGCCGCTGCGCGAGTCGAGGTTGCCGGTCGGCTCGTCCGCGAAGATCACTTGTGGCTTGCTGATGAGCGCCCGCGCCACGGCGACGCGCTGCTGCTGGCCGCCCGACAGCTCGTTCGGCCGGTGCTTCAGCCGGTCCCGGAGGCCCACCGTGTCGATCACCTGGTCGTAGAGCGCCCGGTCGGCCTGCCGTCCCGCGATCTCCAGCGGAAGCCGGATGTTCTGCTCGGCCGTCAGGGTCGGGAGCAGGTTGAACGCCTGGAAGACGAAGCCGACCCGCTCGCGGCGCAGCAGTGTGAGCTGCTTGTCGTTCAACTGGGTGATCTCAACGTCACCGATGCTGATGTGGCCGTCCGTGACCGAGTCGAGCCCCGCGAGGCAGTGCATCAGCGTCGACTTCCCGGAACCCGACGGCCCCATGATGGCCGTGAACGCCCCCGTGGCGAAGCTCACGTCGATCCCGCGAAGAGCGTGCACGGCCGCGTCGCCCTCGCCGTATACCTTGGTCAGTCCCCTCGCGACTACGGCGCTGCGGACATCGATCGTTGTCGTCATACAGCGAGGCTATGGCCGTGATCATGACCGGTCCTCGGCCTGGCGAACGGACTTCGCGTCCACTTTCTGATGGTCCGTACGGCACACGTGCGACTTTCGACGTAGTCCGGCGTCAGCCGTTGGGACGATCCGGCGCGACCAGCCCGCTCTCGTACGCGTAGACGACGGCCTGGGCCCGGTCGCGCAGCCCCAGCTTGGCCAGGATCCGGCCCAGGTGGGTCTTCACGGTCGCCTCCGCGAGCTGCAGCTCCTTGGCGATCTCGGTGTTGGAGAGCCCCCGGGCCACGTGGATGAGGACCTCCCGCTCGCGCACCGTCAGCACGTCCGCGTCCCGCCTGGGGGTCTCCGACGCCGGCAGGTGTACGGCGAAGCGGTCGAGCAGCCGGCGGGTCGTGCTCGGAGCGACGACCGCGTCACCGGCGTGAACCGACCGGATGGCGCTGACCAGCTCGGCGGGCGGCACATCCTTGAGCAGGAAGCCGGAGGCCCCCGCCCTGATCGCGGCGAAGGCGTACTCGTCCAGGTCGAAGGTCGTCAGGATCAGCACCTTCGGCGCGCCGGGACGTGAACAGATCAGCCGCGCCGCCTCGACGCCGTCCATCCGGGGCATGCGCACGTCCATCAGGACCACGTCGGCCTCGGTCGTGCCCAGCGTCTCGATCGCCGCCGCCCCGTCCGCGGCCTCGCCGACCACCTTGATGTCCGGCTGCGCGCCGAGCACCATCCTGAACCCGGTCCGCACCAGTTCCTGGTCGTCGACCAGCATGACTCGTATCACTGCCGCCCTGCCCTCGGCTCTCCGGCGTCACGTTGTTTGCCGGGATCTGGCATCGTTCTGACATCGGGGTGATCACGCCGCCGCGCCGACCGGGATCCGGGCGATCACCTGGAACCCTCCGCCGGTCCGGGGCGCCGCCTCGACGGTCCCGCCGTACATCGACGCCCTCTCACGCATGCCGACGAGCCCATGGCCGCCCTCGACCCATGGCGCGGACGCGCCCCGGCCATCATCGGCGACCCGCAGCACGATCTCGCCCCTGCCGTACTCGACGCCGACCTCGGCGCGGACACCGGGCCCGCCGTGCTTGAGAGTGTTGGTCAGCGCCTCCTGGACGATCCGGTAGATCGCCAGCTGCTCACCCTCGGGGAGCGCGCACGGCGTTCCGGACACAGTGAAGTCGATCGGCAGCCCGGAGTCGCTGACCTGCCTGACCAGGTCGCCGAGCTGCTGCACGCCCGGCTGCGGCGCGTACTCCTCCCGGGCCGCCGCGTCCTGCCTCAGCACACCCACCAGGCGGCGCATCTCCGCGAGTGCCTGCCGTCCGGTGGCCGAGATCGCCTGTACGGCACGGCGCGCCTGCTCAGGGTCGCTGTCGATGGCGAACCCGGCGCCGTCGGCCTGGACCACCATCACGCTGACGTTGTGCGCGACGACGTCGTGCAGCTCTCGCGCGATGCGGGCGCGTTCGGCGGCGGCGGCGATGCGCGCCTGCTGGTCCCTCTCGCGCTCCGCCCTCTCCGCGCGCTCGACCAGGCTTTCGACGTAACGCCGCCGGGTGTTGGCGTAGATGCCCGCGAGCCAGATGGCGATCACGAACACCGACATCGACGGGAACGCGTCCCACACCCGGATGTTCCAGCGGAGCATGGCCAGCAGCAGACCGAACTCGGCGACGAGCCCGGCCGCCACCGCCCAGCGGACCGTGCACCGGGCGGCCACGCCGTACATCGCGATCATGACGGCGAAGTTCGCCGGGAGCACCATGACGCCGGCCACCCACTGGCCGAAACTCATGAGCGCCACGACCGCGAACACCTCGCGGGGGCGGTTCCGCCGCCACATCAACGGGGTGATGAGCGCGGCCGACAGCAGCAGCGTGGCGGGTGTTCCGAGGAACGTTCCGTACGGTGGAGCGCTCTTGTACACATTGAGGGTGAGCAGGCAGAACAGCACCAGCGGTGAGACCACGAGCGCGTCCACCAAGGTGCTGTGGCGCCGACTCCAGGCGCGCAGTCCGCCGAACACGATTCCAACCATACGTATCCGCTGCTCAGCGATGTTCCGTCTTGGGGTGGATCCGAGAGTACGACTCAGGTCGCATACGGATCGGGTCGCATGGGCTCGGCGTTTACGCCCTCCTTACGGATTGCCCCGCATTCTTGTCTCCGGGAGCGCCTCGCTGAGGCGGGTAAAGGGAGATCTGTGATGGCGGATCAAGACGCTGGGTCGCGCGGTGCTGAGGACGAGCCGCGCGACCCACGGCCGGGAGAGGGCGCCAGGCCACTTCCCTCCGAGGCGGCTCCCTCAGCGACCACGGCGGAGCCAGGCTCCGGACCTGCTGCGGGGTCCGGAGTAGGCTCCGCCGGCCAACCAACGGCGGGGCCCGGTTCTGCGGCGCCCTCCGGGCCTGCGGCCGCAGCGGAGGGGTCTGCGGCGGAGCCCGGCCACGCGCGCCATGAGGCGGAGCCCGGCCGAACGCTTGGAGCGGGTCATGGGGCCGGACCGGGCCAAGCATCGGGACCGGGTTATGGACCGGGACCGGGCCATGCAGCGGCCCCTGGTTATGAGGCGGGACCGGGTTATGGGGCAGGAGTTGGACCGGCCGGTGCGTCCGGGCCCGGGACGACACGCTCGTTCTCGGCTCCCGGCTCCGGTTCGTACGCGTACGGCCCGGGCGGCGCCGGCTGGAACGCCCCGGGATGGGGCGCGGCGGGGCCGACGCAGCCCGCAGCCGCAATGCCCGGCCGGTTCGGCGGAGGGCGGAGAACGCATGCGGGCCAGTTGGTTGCCGTCGGCCTGGCCGGGGTGCTCATCGGGGCGATCCTCGGGGGAGGCGTCGTAGCCGTCGGCGGCGCGTTATGGAACCGGGTCCACGGCCACTACTACCGGGTGAGCTACGAGAACCAGGACCCTCGCGCGGGTCGAGGGCCCTGGGAACGGCCGTTCGGACGCCGCTTCGGCGAGGACGCGCCGCCTGGGGTCGGGCGACTGCCGCGGTTCTGCCAGCGCACTGACACAGGATTCCGCTGTGACATGCCCGGGCCGGGCAGCCCCACGGCACCCTCCGCGCCTACGCCGCCGACGGCGCCCACACCGCCCACACCTCTCCCCCCGATCCCCTCCCCGACCTCATAGCGCCACAAGTCTCGTGGGTTGACCAATCCCCTTGAGCACGACTGCTTGGCCGGTTCAGTGCGCTCGCGTGTCCCCCTCCTCAGCCAGGCTCTGGGCGCGGAGCAGGCTGATGGCCTTGCGGATGGCCGCCGACCGTGACCGGGCGCCTTCATCGGCCACATACCTTTCCAGGAAATCGGCATCGTCTGTCGCGACGGTCAAGTGCAACTTGGAAATCGCGCCACGGCGTGAAGAGGGCTGGCCGGAAGAATTTTCCCGAGAGTTCAAGTGGGGTCGACGAGATTCGAACTCGCACTGTACGGCACCTAAAACCGTCGCCTCTGCCGATTGGGCTACGACCCCTTTTCCTCTTCCTTTGCCCGCGAAGTTAGCCGTTTGCGAATGGCAATTCGGGCAGAGAAAGCGGAGGTTTTCTCTTCTGTTGTCCAGCCAGTTTCCGTTGATGTGGTCGACATGCAAGGTTAGCGGCCGACCCTGCCAATCGTTGCCTATCCTACAGGCCGAGCACTCATAGGGGACACCGGATTCTCGCAGCGCCCGGCGCAAGGTGGTGGGCTTCTGGCGCGGTGACCCGGCCGGCATCATTACCAGGATCTCCGCTGGGAGATGCCGTCGAGGGGAGGGCTTGCCCTTGTTCGGGGACACCCTGCCGAAGTGGGATGTGTCGATGGCGAAGTGCTTGAGGCGGCGGCTGATGTGCGCGTGGGTGCCGCCTGACCACGGAATGTTCAGGTAGCGCAGCACGTCTGCGATGCTTTTCGAGTTGGCCGCCGCTTCGGCGAGGAGCTCGGGGGTGTACTTGTATTTCCGCACGCGGTAAGGCTATTGACTGGCACTGACATTTTCGGTGCCAGTCACAACCCGTACAAATCAGGAAATGCCGAGCTCTTTCACCAGGCGGGCGACGTGGCCGGTGGCCTTCACGTTGTAGAGCGCCTTCTCGATCTTCCCGTCGGCGTCGATGACGAAGGTCGAGCGGATGACACCCATGATCGTCTTGCCGTAGTTCGTCTTCTCGCCGTACGCGCCGTATGCCTTGTGCACGTCGAGCCCGACGTCGGACAGGAGCGGGAAGGTCAGTCCGTCGTGCTCCCGGAACTGCTGCAGCTTCGCGGGCTTGTCCTTCGAGACGCCGAGCACGACGAAGCCCTTGCCGGTCAGGGCGCCGAGGTTGTCGCGGAAGTCGCAGGCCTGCTTGGTGCAGCCTGGCGTCATCGCGGCTGGGTAGAAATAGAGGATGACACGCTTGCCGCGGAACGACTCCAGCGAGACGTCGTTGCCATCGGCGTCGGTAAGGGTGAAGTCCGGCGCGGCGTCGCCGGGCTCGAGCCTGCTCATGAAGTCCTCCTGCGAAGGTGACCCGCGGCGATGCGCGGGCAAGCGTCAACCAAACTACCGGCTCGGCCACGGTGCGGGGCGCTTACCGGACCTGGCAGACTGATCACAACGGATATCACAGGAGGGGATCGTATGGCGGACACCGATCCCGATGCGCTGGAGCGAGAGATCGAGCGCACCCGGGAGGAGTTGGCTCGCACGGTCGACGCCATCGCGGACCGGGTGAGCCCGAGACGAGTGGCGGAGCGTGGCGTGGCCAAGGTCAAGGCCAACGCCGAGCACCTGGTGTCGTCCCTCGGGGATCTGGTCGGGGGCGTCGCGGCGCATCCCGCCACGCCCTCGGAGGGGGCTGGGCCGTGGGAGGAGGAATACCCGGCGCGCACCGTGGCCCCGGTCCTCATCGGCCTCGGCGCCGTCCTGGTGGTGGGCGCCGCGATCATCCTGCTGCGCCGCCGCAACCGCTGACCCTGGCCGCCGCCCCGCCCTTCGGCGTGATCATGCACAGAGTCCCGCGCTGCTGGGATGGCCGGCCCAAACCGACCGCGTGATCATGCGTGCTTTCCTTACCGTGCGGCTTGACCTTGGCGAACGGCTCTCGTGATCTTGCACATGCCGTTTCGCTGCCAGATCGTTCACGGAAAGCCTGCAGATCAGCGCTGGTCATGTGGAATGTGCGCATGATCACGACTGGTGAGTGTCCTGGTCGTACGGCATGCGCGGGACTCCGTGCATGATCACGACCAGCGAATGTGCAGGTCGTACGGCATGCGCGGGAACCTCTGCATGATCACGCGGGGTTGTGGGGGGAGAGGCCGGTCAGAGGAACGTCTTGCCCTCGCCTCGATAGGTGGGGACCTCGTCGACGACGCGGTCGCCTTCGATGAGATAGACGCCGGCGAAGCGCTCGGACAGCTCGCCCGCCTTGGCGTGGCGGAACCAGACGCGGTCGCCGATGCGCAGGTCGTCGGCGGCTTCGCCCTTCAGCGGAGTCTGGACCTCGCCCGCTCCCTCGTTGGCGTCGTACCGCAGCCCGGCCGGCAGGTACGGCTGGGGCAACCGGCTCGGCCCCGGCGCCCCGGAGGCCGGATATCCGCCGCCGAGCACCGTGACGACGTCCGGGGACGGCTTGCGGACCACGGGCAGGGCGAACAGCGCGGCGGGCCGGCCGGTGAAATTCCGGTAGAAGTCGAACAGCCGGGGGTGGAAGAAGCCCGAGCCGGCCGCGACCTCGGTGATCGCCCGCTCGCTCGCCGTCTTCTCGATGCTCCCGGTCCCGCCGCCGTTGACGAACTCCAGGTCGGTGACCTGCCGTACGGCATGCGTGATCCTGCCGCGCCGGACCATCAGCTCCCGCTGGGAGCGCCGCTGCATCCAGCGGATCACCCGGCCGTAGGGACCGGGTACCTTGTCGCCCACACCGGCGATCTGCGCCTCGTACGACATGAGCCCGACGAGGCGCAGGCCGGAGCGGCCGGCGATGTCGGCGGCGATGGCCGCGGCCTGTTCAGGTTCGCGGACGGGTGACCGGAGGGCTCCCGCTCGGAGCTTCCCGGCGAAAGAGACAAATCCGGCGTCGATGTCCAGGCACACCCGGATCTGCTGAGCGAGCCCCAGGCTCTCGATCAGATCCAGGTGGCCGGGGGAGTCCACCATCACCGTGATCTCGCGCGCCGCGCGCTCGTCGGAGCCGAGGGCCCGCAGGGCCGCCCTGTCCACTGCCGGATATGCCACGAGCACGTCACGCAGCCCGGTGGAGACGAGCCACAGCGCTTCGGGCAGCGTGAAGGCCATGATCCCGGCGAAGCCGTCCATGGCCAGCACACGCTCCAGGATCGCGCGGCTGCGGATCGACTTGCTCGCCACCCGGATCGGCTTCCCGTGAGCCCGCCGCACCATATCTGCCGCGTTCGAACGCAGCGCGTCCATGTCGACGACCGCGAAGGGAGGCTCCAGCTCGGCCGTGGCCCTGTCGAGACGCTGTCGGTCGTCCATGGCGGCAGCCTAGCCCCCTCCGAGCCGAATTACATGAGCCATATTCATGTTAACGGGCGCGACGGCAAAAAGTCCGGTAGCGACGATTCACGATCGCGCAAGAGCGCGGGTGATCGCCACGTGGAAGCCCCGCGCCGTGTACCCATGGGCAGGTGACTACGGACCGGACCCGACGCGGTGCTCGGGAGGGGTGAGCGGCTGGTGAGCGTCGTCCAGGAGATCTTCGCGGGTTCCCCGGCCAAGGGCGTGACAGAGAGCCGGAGGACCGTCCGGCGCCATGCCGTACGTGCCCTGCGGCCAGGTCGTACGCCCGCCGGGATCCTGGTGGCGGCGGCGCTCTCGGCCTGTGCCTGGGCCGTGACGGTCGAGATCATCGCAGCCATGTTCGGCTCGCCCGCTGTCTGGCCGCCGCTTCGCCGCCTTCTGTCGCTGACCTTGGGCGACCCGGCCGTTCCCGGAACCGCCGCCGCCGTGATCGTCGCCGGAGCGGGCCTGGTGGCTCTCGCCGTCCTGCCCGGACGGCCCCGCCTGGTGCCCCTGGAGGGGACGGACCCGCTGCTCGTCATGGGGCTGACGCGAAGCGGCCTGCGCAGGACCCTCTCCGGCGCCGCCGAGGCCGTCGAGGGAGTGAAGCGTGCCCGTGTGCGGATCCGCCGCAGACAGATCGAGGTGATCGTGCTGACCGACACCAAGCGCACCGGCGAGTCGCTGCGCGAGGTCGGCGCGGCGGTCGGGGACCAGCTGTCCGGCCTCGGCCCGCAGTGCCGTCACGAGGTCGTCGTACGGCTGCGCAGGAGGAGGATCTGACGATGCGCCCGCACGTGGGAAACCGCATCGGGATCGCCCTGGTGGGGCTGGCACTGCTCGCCGGGGGCGTCTGCGCGCTGGCGGTCAGGGAGGACCATCCCAAGGTCCGGCTCGCCGAACTGGGCGCCTTCTTCGCCCAGAATGCCTGGGCCCGCCCGCTCGCCGCGGCCGTCGCCATGCTGCTGGCGCTGATCACGACCCGGTGGTTGCTCGTCGCGCTGGGCTGGGGGCGTTGCGGCAGCCGTACCGGAACGGGGACGGCGATGCTGGGCGTCGCGCTCAAGGGGATAGAGGGCGTCGGCAGGATCCAGGTCAGGCTGGTGGGGGACAAGAGGATGCGGGTCTCGGTCTCGCTCCTGCGCCGCGCCGATCTGCACGAGGTGATCGGCCGTCTCGACGGCCAGGCGATCTCACGCGTGCGCGGGGCCGTCGACCGGGAGGGCCTGCCCGCCCTCGTCAGGGTGCACGTCCGCCGCCGCTGACCGTCTCCGCGCCCCCGTGGCCGCCGTCCGGAGACGGGGCGCGAAGGCCAGCCCGGCGGCGAGGCAGGCGAGCGGCACGACCGGCACCACGTAGCGGTGGTCGAACGCGGCGATGAGCGGCGGCAGGAAGAGCAGCGTCATCGCGGCGGCCCAGGGGAGCAGCGCGGCCCACCGCCGCGCGACCAGGCCGCCCAGCCCCACCAGCAGGATCACCGCCAGCAGCGGGCCGCGCACGAACCCCTGCCGCTGGTAGGCGCGCAGCCACCCGGCGTACGGCTCGGCGATCCGCGTGGCCCCGGTCGCGCCCTGGTAGGCCACGGTGAGCTGCGTCGCCGTACGGCCCGCGGAGGCGACCTTCGGGGTGAACGGCTTGGCGGTGTCGGGGAAGACGTACGCGCTCTGCGGTCCGGGTGAGGGATAGACCCGGCGATCCCATTCGAAGGCCCACAGTGAGTCGCGCAGCCCGGTCAGCAGGAAGCCGGCGGGCTGGCTGCGGATCGCCAGCGAGGCGAACTCACCCGCCAGCCTCTCCCGGTCGGCCCCGGCGCGCTGGATCGGCGACCGGGCGTCCCAGATGTAGGCCGGAGCCGCCAGCCGGGGTTCGGAGGGGCAGAGGACGGCCAGCTCCCGAGGCGGGTGCATCGCCGCGCAGTCGGCGAACGTCATCGTGCGCGACCACAGCCACAAGCCGCTGCCGCCCATGCCGTACGACCCGTACGCGCTGTGGAACCAGACCGCGTAGCCCCCGAGCACCACCGACGCGGCGGCGAGACCGGCGAGCACGGACTTCCAGCCCGCCCTTCCGAGCATCAGCATGACGGCGACCAGGGCGACGGCGATCAGCGGCAGCCCGACGGTCCTGGTCACCGTGGCGAGGGCCAGCAGGATCAGCGCCACGACCACCGCCCGCGGCGACGGCCGGGGGCGCCACAGGAGCACCGTCACCGCGGCGACGACGAGGGCGGTGAACAGCAGGTCGGCCATGATGAGGTGCTCGAGCTGGATCTGGTGCGCGTCGAGCAGCACCGGCGCCGCCGCGAGCGCCGCGCCCCACCCGGGCAGTCTCGTACGGCGGCGCAGCACGGCGTACACGCAGGTGGCGATGCCGAGCCCCAGCAGGTGCTGGGCGATCGTGACCGCCGTGACGCTGTGCAGCGGACCGAGCAGCCAAAGGAACAGCGAGTAGCCCGACGGCCTCGACTCCAGCGGCCGGAGGTCGAGGGCCGAGCTGAGGTAGGCGAACGAGTCGGCCCAGAACCAGAGCGCGGGCCGATATCCCAGCACGGCGAGCGCCCGTAGAGCGATGCCGGCCACGAGGGCGATCAGGAAGACCACGTGAGTGCGCAGGAACGAGGTCACGGTCAACTCCTGCGGTTCACGTCGGGGGCCGGTACGAATCAAGAGAAGTCAGGATAAGACACGACTGCCAGATCATGCCGGATGTCCCCGCAGGTCAGGCGGCTTGAGCGAGGACTTCGTGCATGATCGCGTACGGGAGAGGAACGGGCCGGGCCCGGAACCTGGGATCCTGTGCATGATCACGCCGGGTGAAGGGGCAGGTCGGGCGCCCAGGGCGGGACCTTGTGCATGATCACACCCAAAGGGTGGGGTCAGCATTCGATGACGTTGACGGCGAGGCCGCCGCGGGAGGTCTCCTTGTATTTGTCGAGCATGTCCCGGCCCGTGTCGCGCATCGTCTTGATGGCCTTGTCGAGCGACACGAAGTGGCGGCCGTCCCCCCGCAGGGCGATCCGGGCGGCGGCGATCGCCTTGATGGAGGCCACCGCGTTCCGTTCGATGCAGGGGATCTGCACGAGGCCGCCGATGGGGTCGCACGTCAGGCCCAGGTTGTGCTCAATGCCGATCTCGGCGGCGTTCTCCACCTGCTCAGGGGTGCCGCCCAGCACCTCCGTCAGCCCGGCGGCGGCCATCGAGCAGGCCGAGCCGACCTCTCCCTGGCAGCCGACCTCGGCCCCCGAGATCGAGGCGTTCTCCTTGAACAGGACGCCGGTGGCCCCGGCCGTCAGCAGGAACCGGACGATCCCGTCGTCGTCCGCTCCCGGGACGAACTTCGTGTAATACGACAGCACGGCCGGGATGATCCCCGCCGCGCCGTTCGTGGGGGCCGTGACGATGCGGCCGCCCGCCGCGTTCTCCTCGTTGACCGCGAGGGCGAACAGCGTCACCCAGTCCATCGCCCGGAGCGGATCGGCGTCCGTCTCGCTCTGGAGCCTCCGGTGGAGCTGGTTGGCCCGCCGCTTCACCTTCAGCCCGCCCGGCAGGACGCCCTCGCGGGTGCTGCCCCGCCGTACGCACTCCGCCATGACCGACCACAGGTGCAGCAGGCCCTCGCGGATCTCCTCGGTCGTACGGCCGAAGGCCTTCTCGTTCTCCAGCATCAGGCCGGAGATCGACAGGCCGGTGTCGGCGCAGTGGGCGAGGAGCCCGGCGGCGGTCGTGAAGGGATACGGCACGACCGTGTCGTCGGGCTTGATCCGGTCGGCGCCGGTCGCGTTCTCGTCCACCACGAAGCCGCCGCCGACCGAGTAGTAGACCTTCTCCCGCAGCGGCGTGCCGCCGGAGCCGGAGCCGGAGCCGGAGCCGGAGAAGGCCGTGAAGCGCATGCCGTTCGGATGGTGCGGCAGCGACAGCTTCCGCTCGAAGATCAGGTGCTCGCCCACCACGAACGGGATCTCGCGCGAGCCGTACAGCAGGACGGTCCCCCGTGACCGCATGGCCGCCAGCGCATCCTCGACGCCGTCGACGTCGACCAGCTCCGGCTTCTCACCGGACAGGCCCAGCAGGACGGCCTTGTCGCTGCCGTGGCCCTTGCCGGTCAGGCCGAGCGAGCCGTAGAGGATGACCTCGACCCTGGCGACCTTCTCCAGCAGGCCGTCGTCGTGGAGGCCGCGGGCGAACTTGTGCGCCGCGGCCATCGGGCCGCCAGTGTGCGAGCTGGACGGCCCGATCCCCACCTTGAACAGGTCGAACACGCTGATCGCCATTGATCGGTGCCCTTCGGGGGAGGTTGTGTCAGGACTCGGCCGCGGTGAGCGCGCCGTACTCGGCCGAGGACAGCAGGTCCTCCGGCTCCCCCTCGATGCGGACGCGGAACAGCCAGCCCTCGCCGTACGGGTCGGAGTTGACCAGCGAGGGGTCGTCCACGACGGCCGGGTTGACCTCCACGACCTCGCCGCCGACGGGGGCGAAGATGTCGCTCACCGACTTCGTCGACTCGACCTCGCCGACCGCGTCTCCGGCGGCGACGCTGGCGCCCACCTCGGGCACCTGCACGTAGACGACGTCGCCGAGCTGCTCGGCGGCGTACGCCGTGATGCCCACCGTCACGGTGAGGCCGTCATCGAGCCCGGCCACCCACTCGTGCTCCTTGGTGTAGCTCAGCTCGTCGGGAATGCTGCTCACTTGCTCCTCCTGTAGAAAGGCAGGTCAACGACGTCGACCGGTTCATGGCTACCACGGATGTCGACCGCCAGGCTCCCGCCGCCGTCCAGAGCGGCCGCGGACACGTACGCCATGGCGATGGGCTTGCCGAGCGACTGCGACGGGGCTCCGCTGGTCACCTCGCCGACGACCACGCCGTGCTGGGTGACGGGGTAGCCGTGGCGGGGCACCCTGCGGCCGCGCGCCACCAGGCCGACGAGCCGGCGATCGCTCCCACCCCGCGCGGCGACTCCCTCAGCGACTCCCTCAGCGGCTTGCTCAGCGGCTTGCTCAGCGGCTTGCTCAGCGGCTTGCTCAGCGGCCTGCTCGGCCCGGGCGGACAGGGCCTCCCGGCCCACGAAGTCGCCCGGCTTGTCGAACCGCACCACCCGGCCCAGCCCGGCGTCGAACGGCGTCAGGTCCGCGCTCAGCTCGTTGCCGTAGAGCGGCATGCCGGCCTCCAGGCGCAGCGTGTCGCGGGCGGACAGCCCGGCGGGGATGAGCCCGAGCCCGGCACCCGCCTCGGCGAGCGCGTTCCAGAGCGGCACCGCGTCCTCGTTGCGGATGAACAGCTCGAACCCGTCCTCGCCGGTGTACCCGGTGCGGGCGATGAGGGCCTCGAACCCGGCGACGGTGCCGGGGAGGCCCGCGTAGTACTTGAGGCCGTCCAGGTCGGCGTCGGTCAGCTTGCGCAGGATCTCGGTGCTGTTCGGCCCCTGCACCGCGATCAGCGCGTAGGAGTCCGACCGGTCCTCCACCCGGGCGTCGTACGGCGCGGCCCGCTCGGCCAGCGCCGCGGCCACCGGGGCGTAGTTGGACGCGTTGGCGACGACCATGAACTCCTCGTCCGCGAGCCGGTAGACGATCAGGTCGTCGAGTACGCCGCCGTCCTCGTTCACGATCATGGTGTAGCGGGCACGGCCCGGGTCGAGGGCGCTCAGGTGGCCCACCAGCGCGTAGTCGAGCGCCTCACCCGCCTGCGGCCCGGTGACGAAGATCTCCCCCATGTGGGACAGGTCGAAGAGGCCCGCGGCGGTCCGCACGGCGTTGTGCTCGGCCGACTCGCTGCCATAACGGAGCGGCATCAGCCACCCGGCGAAGTCGGTAAGCGTCGCGCCCAGGCTCTCATGAACCTCACGCAACGGAGTAGATCGGGACATGAACGCACCTCAGGAGGACGGATGCTGCGTCGGACTATTGGGCATCCTCCCCCTCTGTCATCGGTGCCTGAGAGCTTCGCCCGTTCTTTGCCGGACTTTCACCTTCGGCGAGGCCGTACCCTCGGCACGTGCCTTCTTTCCAGAGGTCACCTGGCCCGCACGGTCCTTTGCCTTGAGAGGTTCGCGGGGAGGGCTTGCTCCTTCAGGGGCCCTGACCGGATGCCAGGACGCTCTCCCGCACGGGATCACCGGTGTACGGCCCAGCCTAGCGGCTCAACTCCCGCGCCCTAACCGCGCGTTCCTGACCTTTCCTCCGCCCGAGGTTCGCGCGAGAGCGCACGCACAGCGATCTATGCGCGATAGATGTTGTGATAGCCGATGGCCAGCCACGTGACGATCGGCTCACCGGACTCGCCCTCTTCAACGGTGAACGTGAAAAGCGCGCGCCCATCTGGGGACGAGAAGCTCCACGTGAGCGAGTAAACTTCATCGATCTTGTGAATTCGTAGACGCCGAGGCCAGGGGACTCTCCCGGTGTGCGCCCCCTGGGCCAATGCGGGAACGAAGTGGTCGAAGACGACCTCTTGAAACATCTTCCGGTGCTCGACCGGCAGCTTGCGGAAGTCGTTGCCGAACTCCGCGGTGCGGCGATACTTCACGCGTCGGCCTGGAGGTCGGCGAACATCTCTTCCATCGTGTCGAAGGTCTTGACACGTCCCTCGGCGACGTCGTCCTTTGCCCTCGTCAGCTTCTCCTGCCAGTGGGGCGTGTAGAACCAGGCGTCTTCCTCCGGGATGATTCGAGCGAGACGCCGACCGTCCCTGGTGAGGATCGTGTGGACGTGGCCGTACACCGCCTGGTTGACCAGTTCGGCCAGGTCCTTGCGGGCCTGCGTGGTGCTGACTTCCTGAACTGTGTAGGGCGGTGGCGGAAAATCGGAAGCGGCTTCGCTCATGTACCTAATGTACGCCTTGCATGCTTCACCAGGGCGTGGAAGAGGGGGCCGTCCTCGTCGGCTTCGGGATGCCACTGGACGGCGAGGGCGAAGGGATGGCCGGGCAGTTCGACGGCCTCGATCGTGCCGTCCTCTGACTCGGCGGTGACTTCCAGCCCGTCTCCGAGACGGTCGATCGCCTGGTGGTGATAGTGCGCCGGGGTCAGGTCCTCGGAGTCGTAGATCTTCGCCAGGCCGGGCGAGAGCCGTACGGGGACGCGGCCGAAGGTGCCCGGGGCGGGGGAGTGGGCGGTGTGGCCCACCACGTCGGGGAGGTGCTGGTGGAGCGTGCCGCCCCTGGCCACGTTGAGGACCTGGAGCCCGCGGCAGATGCCGAGGAACGGCAGGCCGGAGCCGAGGGCTGCTTCCATGAGCCCGAACTCCGCCTCATCCCGAAATTCGCGGACATAGCCGGTCTGCTCTTGCGGGCGAGCGCCGTACCTCGCCGGATCGATGTCGCCCCCGCCCGCGATGATCAGCCCGTCGAGCCGTTCGACCAGCACTGACGGTTCTCCGGCGGGCGGCAGGATGACGGCCTGCCCGCCTGCCCGGGTGACGTGCTCGACGTACATGTACGGCAGCAGCGCGGTCGTCATCTCCCACACGGTGAACTTGGCGGGTTCGACGTAGCACGTGATGCCGATGACGGGCCGAGACATGCTCTCCCTCGGTGGCTGTGTGGATGGCCGGGCGGCGGGCGCCGCCACCGCCCGGCTTTCTCCTTGGGTGTCCTACAAGACCGGCATGCCCTACAGGGGGGTGACGTACGCGCCGGAGATGCCGCCGTCGACGAGGAATTCCGAGGCGGTGATGAAGCTGGAGTCGTCGGAGGCGAGGAACGCGACGGCGGCCGCGATCTCCTCGGCGCGGGCGAACCGGCCGATCGGCACGTGAACGAGGCGGCGCTGCGCCCGCTCGGGGTCCTTCGCGAACAGCTCCCGCAGCAGCGGCGTGTCGACCGGGCCCGGGCAGAGCGCGTTCACGCGGATGCCCTCGCGGGCGAACTGGACGCCCAACTCCCGGCTCATCGCGAGGACGCCGCCCTTGGACGCCGTGTACGAGATCTGCGAGGTCGCCGAGCCCATCACCGCCACGAACGACGCGGTGTTGATGATCGACCCCTTGCCCTGCCGCCGCATGTACGGGATGACGTGCTTGCAGCACAGGTACACGCTGGTGAGGTTGACCTCCTGCACCCGGCGCCAGGCGTCGATGCCGGTGTCGAGGATGGAGTCGTCGTCCGGCGGCGAGATCCCCGCGTTGTTGAACGCGATGTCGACGCTTCCGTACGTGTCGAACGCGGTCTGATACATCCGGACGACGTCGTCCTCATTGGCGACGTCGGCCTTGACGAACAGGCCGCCGGCCTCGTCGGCCACCTTGGCGCCGGCCACCTCGTCGAGGTCCACGGCCACGATCTTCGCGCCCTCCTGGGCGAACCGCTGGGCCGTGGCCAGCCCGATGCCGCTCCCCGCTCCCGTGATGACGGCGACGCGGTCCTGCAAACGCTGCATATGTCTACTCCGTGGAAATGAAGACGTTCTTGGTCTCGGTGAAGGCGGCGAGCGCGTCGGGGCCGAGCTCCCGGCCGAGGCCGGACTGCTTGAAGCCGCCGAACGGCGTCCAGTAGCGGACGCTGGAATGCGAGTTCACCGACAGGTTGCCCGCCTCGACGGCCCGGGCCACCCGCAGTGCCCGCCCGACGTCCCGCGTCCAGATCGACCCCGAAAGGCCGTATGTCGTGTTGTTCGCGATCTGTACGGCATGGGCCTCGTCGTCGAACGGCACGACGGAGACCACCGGCCCGAAGATCTCCTCGGTGAACGCCCGGTGGAAGGCCCCCGACCCTCCCGCGAGCGGGTCGAATCCGGCGGGCGCCGCCAGCACGGCCGGCGCGAACCAGTAGCCCGGCCCACTCGGGCACGACCCCGCCGCGTGGACTCCCTCCGCGCCGACGAACGACGCCACCCGGTCCCGGTGCTCGGCGCTGATCAACGGGCCCATCTCGCTGGCCGGATCGAGCGGATCGCCCACCTTGATCGCTTGTACGGCGTGCGAGAGCCGTACGAGGAAGTCGTCGTAGACGGAACGCTCCACCAGGATGCGGGAGCGGGCGCAGCAGTCCTGGCCTGAGTTGTCGAAGACCGCCATCGGAGCCGACGAGGCCGCCCTGTCCAGGTCGGAGTCGGCGAAGACGATGTTGGCGCTCTTGCCGCCGAGCTCCAGCGTCACCCGCTTGACCTGGCTCGCCGCCTGGGCCGCGATCAGCTTGCCGACCTCGGTCGAGCCCGTGAACACGATCTTGCGCACGTCGGGGTGGTCGACGAGCCGGGCGCCCGCGACCTCACCCTCGCCGGGGATGACCTGGAGGACGCCCTCCGGCAGCCCGGCTTCGAGGGCCAGCTCGGCGAGCCTCCGCGCGGTCAGCGGCGTCCACTCGGCGGGCTTGACGATCACGGTGTTCCCCGCCGCCAGCGCCGGGGCGACCCCCCAGGTCATGATGACCATCGGGAAGTTCCACGGCACGATCACGCCGACGACGCCCAGCGGCTCCTGGAAGGTCACGTCCACGCCGCCGGCGACGGGGATCTGCCTGCCATGGTCCCGCTCGGGCGCCCCCGCGTAGAAGTGGAGGACGTCCCGGACGTTCCCCGCCTCCCAGCGGGCGTTCCCGGCCGTGTGCCCGGCATTGGCGATCTCCAGGCGGGCCAGCTCCTCGGCATGGTCTTCGACCTTCTCGGCGAACCGCCGCAGCAGCCGCGCCCGGTCTCCGGGGCTCACGGACCGCCAGGTCGCGAACGCGTCCTTCGCCCGCTCCACCGCGCGGTCCACCTCGGTGGCGTCCGCCATCTCGACCTCGGCGATCACTTCCTCGGTCGCCGGATTGACTATCTTCACAGCCTTTCGAACCCCCGATAGAGCTCCCAGTCGGTGACCGCCGCGTCGAAGGCGGCCAGCTCGACCCTTGCGTTGTTGGCGTAGTGCTCGACGACGTCCTTGCCGAAGGCCGCCTCGGCGAGCTCCGAGCCCTCCCAGAGCGACAGGGCGTCGCGGAGCGTGGTCGGCACCGTCTCGGCTCCGGCCGCGTAGGCGTTCCCGGCGAACGGCTCCTCCAGGGGGAGCTCCTCCTCGATTCCGCGCAGGCCGGCGGCGATCAGCGCGGACACCGCGAGGTAGGGGTTGACGTCGCCGCCGGGCACGCGGTTCTCCACGCGCAGCGACGGCCCGTGGCCGACGAGGCGGAGCGAGCAGGTCCGGTTGTCGATGCCCCACTTCACGGCGGTGGGCGCGAAGCTGCCCGGCACGAACCGCTTGTAGGAGTTGATGTTGGGCGCGTAGAGGAGGGTCAGCTCTCTGAGCGCCGCGAGCTGGCCCGCGATGAAGTGCCGCCCGGTCTTCGACAGCCCGTACGGCTCCTGCCCCGCCATGACCGGACGGCCGTCCTCGTCGCGCAGGGAGATGTGGATGTGGCAGGAGTTGCCCTCGCGCTGGTTCGGCTTGGCCATGAACGTGATCGACCTGCCCTCCTGGGCGGCGATCTCCTTGGCGCCGTTCTTGTAGATCACATGGTTGTCGCAGGTCGCGAGCGCGTCGGCGTACCGGAAGACGATCTCGTGCTGGCCGAGGTTGCACTCGCCCTTCGCGGACT
The DNA here is from genome assembly GCF_025420585.1 of Planotetraspora sp. A-T 1434. Taxonomy (GTDB): domain Bacteria; phylum Actinomycetota; class Actinomycetes; order Streptosporangiales; family Streptosporangiaceae; genus JAOEGB01. Next base: position 663,079 of record NZ_JAOEGB010000001.1, read on the forward strand.
CGACGTACAGCCCGGCGCCCTCCATGTCACGCATGATCTTTCTCAGCAGCGGCTCGATCCGGGCCGTGCCGAGCAGGGAGTAGTCCACGTTGTAGAGGTTGGCCGGGGTCAGATCACGGTAGGCGCGCTGCCAGGCCTCCTCATAGGTGTCGTTGTAGACGACGAACTCCAGCTCGGTGCCCACGAAGGCGGTCCAGCCGTGCTCGGCCAGCCGGGCCGCCTGCTTGCGCAGGATCTGCCGGGGGGAGGCGATGACGTCCGAGCCGTCCTCCCAGACCAGGTCCGCCAGCAGCAGGACCGTGCCCTCCTGCCACGGCACCCGGCGCAGCGTCGCGAGGTCGGGCTTCATCACGAAGTCGCCGTAGCCCCGTTCCCAGGACGACATCGCATAGCCGTCCACCGTGTTCATATCGACGTCGACCGCGAGCAGGTAGTTGCAGCCCTCGGCGGCGTGCCCCAGCACCTCCTCCAGGAAGTACCGCGCCGAGAGTCGTTTCCCCTGCAAGCGGCCCTGCATGTCGGTGACGGCGAGCAGGACGGTGTCCACGCGGCCCGCCTCGACGTCGCCGCGAAGCTGTTCCACGCTCAGCACGGCGCCTCCTGTCCAAAAGTCTGGAATCAGACCATTGAAGGGCATGCAAGCACCAGGCCCCGCCCTTAGTCAACAATGCTCTTAGGGTTAACCTCAGGCCACGCGGGGGTGTGGGGGCGTTCCGAACCTCCGCCCGTGGCCTGGACGCGAAGGGACGGCGGGCATGGAGACCACCTCGGCGCGGGCCTCCACCGCGCGGCCGTACGACTCGGGCCCCGGAGCTGCGAAGACGGGCGTCGCGAAGAGGGGGACCGCCGAGACGGGAGGCACGGAGACGGGGACCGCCGAGACGGGTGCCGTGAAGGGGCCCGAGGGGAAGGCGGGCTCCGTGAAGGCAGGCTCCGTGAAGGCAGGCTTCGTGAAGACCGGCGGCTTCGGGGCGGGCGGAGCGGGGGCGGTCTCGTTGCTTCGGCCCGTCAGGGCGGGCAACGCCTTCGAGGAGACCGTCGAACGACTGCTCCAGGCGATCAAGCTCGGCGTCGTCGCGCACGGGGAGAAGCTGCCCCCCGAACGGGAGCTCGCCGCCCAGCTCGGCATCAGCCGGGTTACTCTGCGGGAGGCCATCCGCGCGCTTCAGGACGCCGGTTACCTCGACGTACGGCGGGGCCGTTACGGCGGGGCCTTCGTGGTCTACCAGCCGCCCAACCCCCGGAAGGGCGACCTGCGCAGGGCCGTCAACGAGATGGGCCCCAGCGAGCTGGACGACGCGCTGACCTTCCGGATGGCCGTCGAATGCGGCGCGGCCCAGGTCCTCGCGTGCTCCGGGCTCACGCCGGCGCAGCGGGAGACGCTCACCTCCCGGCTGGCCGGGGTCAACGACGCGGCCCCGGCCGACTACCGGCGGATGGACACCGCGTTCCACCTTGCCATCGCGGAACTGACCGGATCGCGGCTGCTCGCCGCGGCCTGCGCCGACGCCCGCCTCCGGGTGACCGACCTGCTCAACGCCATCCCCGTGCTGCGGCCCAACATCGAGCACGCGGCGGCGCAGCACGCCGCCATCGTGGACGCGATTCTCGCGGGAGATCCCGAGGCCGCCCGCCGTGCGGTGGCCGAGCACCTGGAGGGCACGGCGGCCCTCCTGCGTGGCTTTCTCGCCTAACCACTCGATTGCCCCCGTAGCATCGGGGGTCGGGGATTTCATTTTATGGCTGACTTGTACATGGCTGACTTGTTTCGCGAACGGGTCGTCGAGACGCACCGGTTGCCGCTGTTCTGCTTCTTCGTGGCGCTGATCGTGTCCTTCGTGTGCACGCGCGTCAACGTCCGGCTGATCCGGGCGAGGGTGCGGTGGTTCGGCAACGTGAACGTGGGCGAGACGCACATCCACCACGTCGTCTTCGGCGTGGTGCTCATGCTGCTCGGAGGAGTCGCGGGGCTGATCCTCTCCGGCGTCTCCACTGGGTGGTACGCCTTCTCGGCGGCCGTCTTCGGAGCGGGATCCGCCCTTGTGCTCGACGAGTTCGCCCTGATCCTGCACCTGCGCGACGTCTACTGGCAGGAAGAGGGCCGCACCTCCGTGGACGCCGTCTTCGTCGCCGTGGCGGCCACCGGCCTGCTGCTCCTCGGCCTGCGCCCCCTCGGCTGGGGCGGCTCAGAGCGGGCGCTCGGCAGCCACTGGGCGGGAACGGGCTTCCTCGCCGTCAACCTCGTCTTCGCCGTGGTCACGCTGCTCAAGGGGAAGATCTGGAGCGGCATCCTCGGGCTGTTCGTGCCGCCGTTCATCTATGTCGGGGCGGCACGGCTCGCCCGCCCCGGATCGCCGTGGGCCCGCTGGTTCTACTCCGACGTGGCAAGGCGGCCCAAGCCCCGGCGGATGGCGAAAGCCGTACACCGGGAGGAGCGCTGGAGGCGGCCGGTCATCCGCGCGAAGATCGCCTTCCAGGAGTTCGTGTCCGGCCGCCATGACCTCCCATCGCCGCAACGGCGTGTGCAGCGGCGGTAGCCCTCCGAATTTTCGGGCGATATGTGGGTATTTATCCGTGCGTACTCGTTCGGGTTGGGTGGGGAGGCGGGCGCATGGAGCTGCGGGAGCGGTTCGTGTTCCAGGAGATGGCGGCCCAGCTCAAACGGGAGGCGGCCCTCCTGACCGGTGACCGGCTGCTCGCCGCCGAGGCCCGCACCGAGGAGGCCGAGGCCCGGCTCTGCCTGACGTGGTACGAGATCATGGACACCACCCGGGAGCTCCGCCAGCTCTACGGCGTGCTGGGATAAGGTCCCCATGCCGTGATCATGCATGGTTTCCCGGGCCGCTCGGGGGCGTGGAGTTCCCCGGACCGTGATCATGCATGGATTCCGCGGCACGTGGCTGATCACGGCCGACACTATTTGTGATCATGTAGTGCCCGCCCCTCGGGCGCACTCTCGTGATGCATGATCACGCTGCGCAAAACCCCAGGTGGAACGGTGTGTGCGGGAACAGGTACATGATCAAACTGCGGAAAACACCAGGTAGGACGGCGTGTGTGGGAACGTGTGCATGATCACGCGGGCAGGGGGGCGGACTCGGGTCACAGCGCGCCGCCGAGGGAACGGAGGGCGAGGCCGGCGCCGAGGAGCATGACGACGGCGGCGGTGCCTGTCGGCGCGAGCCCGGCCAAGCGAGCCGGTAGCCCTCTGCGCGTCAGCGCCAGGCGGTCCAGCCTGCCGGCCAGCGTGACCAGCAGCAGGCCGGTGGCCGTCAGTGTGGCCGCCATGCCCAGGCCGTAGGCGGCCACCAGGCCCACTCCGAACCAAGTCCGCCCCAGGGCGATGGCGCCCAGGAGAACGATCAGGGCCGAAGGGCTCGGCACCAGCCCGCCCGCGATCCCCAACCCCACGAGCCCCGGCCACCGTCGCCTCACTCCGCGCGGCGTCAGCCCCACACCCGGAGAGCCCCCGTGCCCGTCGTGCCCATCTCCGTGGCCGTGCTCGTGACCGTGCCCATCTCCGTGGCCGTGGCCATGCTCGTGTCCGCGCGCATGCCCGTGGCCGTGGCCATGCCCGCGGTGGAGGGGGGCTGATCCTCGGTGCTTGAGGGAGGACCAGAACAAGCGGGCTCCGATGGCGGTGATCAGAAGGCCGCTCGTGAGACCGAGCCAGGCCAGCACGGACTCTCCGGCCAGCGCCGAGAACGCGGTGAGCAGCAGGCCGACGGCCAGCACTCCGACGGTGTGCGTGAGCGTCACCGTCATGCCGACGACCAGGGCGTCTCGCGGGCGCCCACGGCGTCCGGCCAGGTAAGCGGCCATGATGGTCTTTCCGTGGCCGGGAATCAGGGCGTGTCCGGCGCCCAGGGCGGCGGCCAGCAGCACGGCCAGGAGGCCGAGGGGCACGGTGAGGGAGGAGGCCCCGACCAGCTTGGTGAACGTCCGGTCGAGCCCGGCCAGCCACCAGCCGATCGGTCCTGGGAGCGCCGGGCCGCCGAGCGGCGTCCCCGCCGTGGGGCCCGGACGCTCGCTACCGCCGTTCCGGGCCGGGTTGTCGTTCCGGGCCGGGTTGTCGTTCCGGGCCAGGTTGTCGTTCAGTGCCGGGCTGCCGTTCAGGGCGGACTCGCCGGTCGGCGCCGCGTCGGTGGTCGGTCCCGGGCGTCCGTTCGAGGCCTGGCCGGTGGCTGGGGCTGCGGCTCCGGCCACTAGAAGCGAGGCGGACCGCTGGTCGAGGGGGGACGACAGCAGGTCGCGCGGATACGTCCGCAGTTCGTCGCTCACGCTGGTCGCCGGTGTCGCCGAGGGCGAGAGCCGTACGCCGTCGCCCATGGCTGTGATCTCACGCCAGCCGATCCGGTCGGCGAGGAACCCGTCGCGGAATTCCACGCCTGCTGACAAGCCCGCCGGCACATGGGCGGGCGCGGCGAGCTCGCAGGTCAGCCTGCTGGTCTCCAGGCCGCCCTGGCCCGCCTGGTAGGTGAAGGCGGCCGACCGCAGGACCCACTTCGCCGTCACGCCGTCCACGGCCAGGCTCTGGGCGGCGGCCACGGACAGGCACTGGGAGCGGGCGTGGGCGGCGGCTTCGTCAGGGGAGACCTGGCCCGTGCCGTCGGTGTCCACCGTGGGCCGCGCCTGGAGGGTCGGCAGCTCGGCGAAGTCGACGACCGCCCGGTTCTCCACGCGGTCGGGCCTGATGCGAAGCCCGTCATAGTGATTGACCGTGAAGTTGCCCAGCGGGTGGGCCGGGAGGGGCGACGCGTGAGCGGCGACCGGCGGGGCCAGCAGCGCCGCCGCTCCGATGAGCCCGGCAAGCATCCATGGCACGACGGATTTCACGAGAACCTCTGGAGTGCGGGGAGCCTCGGCTCAAAGCGGGGGTTGTATGTCCGGACCAGCGCGGAAGACTCGCTCGTGTCGACCCCGAGGGCTCGCTCGATCTCAGCCCGGTGGTGGACGAGCAGGGCGTTGCGCCAGCCTGTGGCCGTTGCCTTCCGCGCATAGGGCAGCGCCTGCCGCGGCTTGCCATCGCGGTACAACGCCCAGGCCAGCGCGTCGGCCGCCACCACGTTGGGGTTGCGGGCGTATTCGGCCGTCGCGAGCTGTACGGCTCTCGCCGGCGAGCCGTGGTCGGCCTCGAACTCGGCCCACGTGAGGTCGTCGCGCACGCCGTTCGCGCGCATCAGGTCGCGCTGGGCGGCCAGCACCTTCCACTGGGTCGAGGGGTCCCCGCCCATGCGCTGGAGGACCTCGCCGTACTCGATGAGGTACTGCGAGAGGGGCAGCCGCTCGACCACGGCCTCGTAGCCGGTGGCCGCTTCCCGGAGCCGCCCGTCGAGAGCGGCGGCGCGGGCCTTGCCGGCCAGGGCGGGGACGAACGACGGGTCGGCCTTCAGCGCCGCCGCGTACATCGAGGCGGCCCGCTTGCCGTCCCCCGCGTGAAGGGCCAACTCCCCGAGGTAATAGCGGCAGTACGCGATGTCGGCGGGGGTGAAGGCGTCGCGCAGGGCGTAGTCGAGCAGACGGCGGGCGGCCGTCTGATCTCCGCGCAACTCGGCGTCGTAGGAGGCCCGCGTGAACGACGAGACGCCGGGAGCGAGGTCGATCATCTCGCCGATGGCCTCCGACGCCGGGCCGTACTGGCCAAGCTGCGTGTAGGCGTCCGCCGCCACGCCGTACGCGATCGGGCCGTAGGGGTTGGCGGCGATGGCGTCGCGCGACAGCCGTACGGCACGGGCGAAGTCGTGGCGGCCCGCCGCGAGGGCGGCCTCGGCGGTGAGGCCCGCGAAGTTGCCGGGGGAGAGCTTGAGCGACCTGGCGGTCGCCTGCTCGGCTTTGACGTAGTAGGAGGGGTCGGCGGTCTGGCGCGAGCGCTGGACGTACGCGGAGCCCAGCTCGGCCCAGGCGACATAGTCCTTGGGCAGCCGGTGGAGCCTTCTCTGGAGCCCCGCTATGGAGGCGGAGACGTCCGGCGTCGCGCCGGACGAGCCGAGACCGGAGGCCGTGCCGTACGAGATCGTGCCTCTCGCGGCGGAGTACGGCGGGGGCGGCGCGGGGTCGGGCGAGCCTGGAAGCAGGGTCGCGGCGGCCATCAGCGTGACCGCCGCGAGGAGAGATCCGCCGGTGACCGTGGCGGCCGTCCGCAGCCGCCGCCGAGCAGGCGCGGGCGCGGTGGCCCTGCTCGCGTCGGAAACGGTTCCGCACCCTACGGTTTCGCCGGTCGTCGTCGCGTAGGCCGTGGTCGCGGGGGCCGTGGTCGTGCTGGGTACGGCTCGGCGCGGCGTTGCGCAGGGCGCGGCCGCCAGTGGCGTGGTCTGGTCTGGCGTCGCCTCTGGTGGCCTGGCGATGCGCGGCATTCGGGACACCTCTCTGTACAGGGGTCGTCGATCGCATGATCAGGAACGTCGAGAACGCAGCTGGGCGGGCATGCCCGGGAAGGCGCGCATGATCACGAACGCTGGAGGCGGGACGCGCGTGATCATGCATGGCCGTACGTCCGCCCGGGAGCTCTGTGTCGCCCCGGGATGTCGCGCGGAGCTCCCGGGCGGACTGCTTCTAGGAGCCGCTGACGGGCTGGTTCACGGAGGTGCTGCTCGGCAGCGGGATGTACGGGAACTGGGCGAGGAACGGCTTGTCGTTGGAGTCGACCTTGTCGCCCGCCGCCAGGGCGGGGACAAGCCTGCCGGTCAGGGCGGCGCCCTCCATGGCCTGGATCGCGATGTCCACGACGTCGTCGCCGAGCCGGCGGCCGTTCGGGAAGCCCTGCGGGTCTCCGCCCAGCACGCCGAGCCGGTTCGGCTCCTTGGTGACCGGAATGCACATGTTGAGCCGCAGCATCTCGGACGGGCGCAGCTTCCCGGCGTCCTTGTTGAGGCTCTGTGAGTTGAGGTCCGCCTTGATCGGGCCGTTGCCCTTGGCGATGCCGGTCAGGAAGATCTCCACGAGGTCCTCGCGCGGGATCTTGGGCGCCTTGACGCCGTAGACGCCCTCGACGAGTCGCGGCAGCTCCGGAGAGGTGACCCGCTTGACCACCGCCGGAATCCCGGCGTCCTTGTCGGGGCTGAGGGAGTTGAACGCGTCCTTCAGCGAGGCGGGGACGACGACCTCGTTGACGAGCGGCTGGCCGAGCCTGGACACCTGGACGTAGCCGCGGGGGCTCCACTTGTCCACGGTCGACCAGACGCCGATCACCGGGTTGCGATTGGCGTCGCCCTTGAGCGCCACGTCGTCCTTGGGCACCTGGAGGGCCAGCGTGTGCACGTTGTAGCCCTTGGTGGTGTCCTGTCCGACCTCGGACAGGTTGCCGCCGTAGAGCAGGTCGAACACCCGCAGATCGACGAAGAACGCCTCGTCGGACTGCCCGGCGAACGCATTGCCGCCGGGGATGCGGTGGATCGCCTGGTTCCGGAGGGTGGCGTAGTCGGGCATGGACGCCGGCCCGGCGTTGCTCGGGGCGACTGTGCCATCGGCGACCAGGGTCCTCGTGCCGTGGGCGGTGATCCTCTTCAGCGTGTAGTGCTGCCTGAACAGGAGGTTGGGGTCGTCCAGGGAGGTCACGGGGCCGTTGTTGTAGAGGAACGTGCTGTCGCCGCGCTTGTCCTCGTTCCGGAACGACCACTGGTACGTCACGTCCGGTACGGCGTCGCCGTCGTTGTCGATCTTGATGTTGTAGCGGGAGTTCGTGTCGAACGTGTAGAAGTTCGGCCCGCCGTTCGGCTCTTCGAACGGGATGAAGTTGGCGAGCAGCGTCACCGTGCCGGTCTTGTCGGGGCTGACGAAGGCGTACACGTCGGTGTTGTCGTTTCTGGGGTCGCCCGCGATCAGCGGGGCCTCGCGATGCGAGGAGGCCGTGCTGGTGCTGGCGCGCAGCAGGACGAGTGAGGAGGCGGTCAACGCCCCCGCGACGCCCAGGGCGACCAGGGATCGCCGGTTGATCCGGAGCTCCATGGTGAGTCCTTTCGGGACAGGTGGAACTGTCGGGTGGGAATGGCACCTGAGGTTGTCCGGCCGGAGCCCTCGATCGCGTATTCGGGCCCCGCGCCTCCCCGGATGGGTCCTGTTTCGGACGGCTCTCGCGCGGTCAACCGGGGTTGACAGGTCGGCCAGGTCAACCTAGATTGACCGCATCAGATGGTCAACGTAAGTTGACCCCTATGAATGGGGAACTCGTGGCTCTGGTGACCGAAGCCGAAGGGGACGACCCCCTGCGCGCGCTCCGTGCCGCCGCCGAGTTGCGCCGCCAGGTCGATCGGCTGGCCGCCGTGCAGGTGCGCCGGGCACGCGTGCAGGGGTTGTCATGGGTTCAGATAGCGGAGGCCCTCGGGGTCAGCAAGCAGGCGGTGCACAAGCGCTTCGGGGGGAGGAGGCTCTTCGGGGGCGGGTGCGACTGAGCGGTCTGGGCGCGCGGAGCTCGTGGCGGCTGCTGTACGGCCTGGTCCGGCCGCACAAGCGGGCGCTGCTGCTCGGTGGCGTGTTGACCCTGGTGGGCAGCTTCGCCGGGCTGGCGATGCCGATTCTCGCCAAGAGCGTGATCGACGCCTTCGGGAAGGGCGGCGATCTCGTCGGCCCGGTGCTCGGGCTGTCGGTGGCGGTCCTGGTCGGGGCGCTGATCTCCGCGGGGGGTCGCTTCCTGCTGGAGCGGATGGGCGAGAGCATCGTGCTCGCCTCGCGCAAGAACCTCGTCGAACGCATCCTGCGGCTCAGGGTGGCCGACGTGGACCGGCTCAAGCCGGGCGACCTGCTCTCCCGGGTCGGCTCCGACACCACGCTGCTGCGCGCGGTCTGCACGGAGGCGCTGGCCAGCTCAGTCGGCGCGATCTTCATGTTCCTGGGCGCCGTTGTGATGATGGCCATCATGGACGGCCTGCTGCTCATGGTCACGCTCGTGGTGGTCGCCCTGGTCGGCCTAATGGGGGCGTCGATCGCGCCGCGTATCCGCCGGGCGTCGCTGGAGGCCCAGATGGCCCTTGGGGAGATGGGCTCCGTGCTGGACCGCGCGCTCCAGGCGTTCCGCACGGTCAAGGCGAGCGGGGCCGAGTCACGCGAGATCGCGGTGGTGAGCGCCGCGGCCACCGAGGCGCGCGACCGCGGTGTGACCGCCGCCGCGTGGACCTCGGTCGCGGGGATCGGCGCCTGGATGTCCATCCAGCTCGCGTTCCTCGCCGTCCTCGGAGTGGGCGGCGCCCGTGTCGCGAGCGGGGCGATGGAGATCTCCTCGCTGATCGCGTTCCTGCTGTACCTGTTCTATCTGGTCTCCCCGATCGGGCAGCTGATCCAGAGCCTCACCCAGTTGCAGAACGGCCTGGCCGCGATGACCCGGATCCAGGAGATCGTGGAGCTTCCGTCCGAGCCGGCCGCCCCCGACCCGGCCGCCCCCGAGCCGGCGCGGTCCTCGGCCGAGGCACCGGCGGGCCCGGCGGAGGCCCGCGATCCCATCGGCGTCGTCTTCCGGTGCGTGGCCTTCCGGTACGGCGAGGACCGGCCGGTCGTCCACGACGAGGTGAGCTTCGATGTGCCGGCGGGCGGCATGACGGCGCTGGTCGGCCCTTCCGGAGCGGGCAAGTCCACGGTGTTCGGGCTCATCGAGAGGTTCTACGAGCCACAGGGCGGGACGATCCTCATCGGCGGCCGGGACATCCGTGAGTGGCCGCTGGGCGAGCTGCGGGCCTCGCTCGGCTACGTCGAGCAGGACGCGCCCGTCCTCGCCGGCACCTTCCGGGAGAACCTCGTCTTCGGGGCTCCCAGCGCGACCGAGGAGGAGATCGCCGAGGCCCTGGCCCGCACCCGTCTGGACGATCTGGTCGCGCGTCTCCCCGAAGGGCTGGACACGCCCGTCGGGCACCGCGGGGTCCTCCTCTCGGGTGGCGAGCGCCAGCGGGTGGCCATCGCGCGGGCCCTGCTCCGCAAGCCCCGTCTGCTGCTGCTCGACGAGGCCACCTCGCAGCTCGACGCCGTGAACGAGTTGCGCCTGCGCGAGGTCGTGGCCGAGGTGGCACGGGAGACCACCGTCCTGGTGATCGCCCATCGGCTGTCCACGGTCACCGGAGCCGACCGGATCATCGTCATGGAGGCGGGCCGGGTCCGCGCGTACGGCACCCACGACGAGCTGGTCGACACCGACGACCTCTACCGCGAGCTGGCCGAGACCCAGTTCCTCGTCGCCTCCTGAAGCACCGAGCCGGGCGCCGGTGTGCGGCCCGGCTCGGGACGGAGGACGGGAGGCAGGCAAAGCCGTACGGACGCTTTACCGCGGACCACAGCTTGGCTGATCACGAAATCGGGAAGGCCGGGAGTGCGGAACCTCTCCTTCACCTCAGCCGTTTCCCGGGTCCAACGCGCGTGCGGGCGCGTCCGGGACAGCGGCCGAAGGCAGGGGCACCTCGGCCGTGTACGCCGGGGTGCCCTAGCCTCCGCACCCTCATCACATCCCCGCATCGACCCCCTCCCGGCCCGTCGTCCCCGGCACCGGATCTGGCATCCCGCCGTGGGCCTGTCGAGTCCCCTCGCCAGCGGCCATGGCGTACGGGTGCGGGCCGTATCCTTCGGTGACAGGTTTGAATGCCGTCATTCAGGCTTTGACATGCGGGATGGCGTGCGGGATGACCTGCGGGATGACGAGGGGCTCGCGCGGCGTTGGAGGTGGATGTGACTGGCGGACTTGATCGGCTCCTCGAAGGCCGGCGGCTGTCGCCGGTCCAGCGCCGGATCGCTCACTACCTCCATGAGCATCTGAACGAGGCGATCTTCCTGTCCAGCGTCGAGCTGGCCGACCGGGCCGGGGTGAGCCAGCCGTCGGTGACCCGCTTCGCCATGGCGCTCGGGTTCGCGGGTTATCCGGAGCTACGGCACGCCTTGCGGCCCCTGGTGCTCGGCGGGGGAGACGGTGGCCGGCCCGCCGAGCCGTACGGGCGGCTGCGTGAGGCCGTGGACGGCGAGATCCGCAACCTCACGGCCATCCGGGAGCGGCTTTCGTCCTCCGGCGCGTCCAACGGGCGGGGCGCCACGGCGCTGGACGGGCCGGTCCGTGAGCTGGGCATGGCGCTCGCCGCGTCGGAGCCACTCCCGGTGCTGGGGTTACGCGTGTCGAGCGGCCTGGCCACCACGTTGGCCTACTACGCCCGCCGCATCCACCCCGACGTGCGGCTGCTGACCCACGGCGGATCCGAGTTGGTCGACGGGCTCCACGCCGCCCGCCGTGCCGGGGCGGGTTGGCTGCTCGCGGTCATGTTGCCCCGCTATCCGGCGGAAGCCGTAGAAGCCCTTGAGCGTGCGGCGGCGCTGGGCCTGCGGACGGCGGTGATCACTGACCGGGCCGAGGTGCCGTTCACCGCCGACGTCGTGCTGGACGCGCCGGTCGGGGAGCGGCTGGTGTTCGACTCGCACGCGGCGCCGCTGGCCCTCGCGATGGTGCTGGTGGAGGCGATGGCCGACGCGGCGCCGCTGCGGACGCGGGCCCGGCTTGAGCAGTACGAGCGCATGACCGACCAGACAGGGGTGTTCCTCCACTCTGACCGGCACCCGACCGGCGGTCAGCCCGTGAGATGGCGCATCAAGCGGGCCGGTCAGGTGGATCCCCGCAGCGGGCCGGCCAGGTGGCGAATGCGAATCAGTCGGCGAGGTGACGCATAGAACGGACCGACCAGCGCAGGGTGATCAGCGCGAGGACCAGCATCAGGCCGAACGCCAGCGCGATCTCCCCGCTGGCCAGGTCGCCCACGAACAGCGCCCGGCCGGCCTCGACCGCGTGGTAGAGCGGGTTGGCCTTGGCGACGACCTGCATCCACTGAGGCGCGAGCGACATCGGCAGCAGGATCCCGGTGAGCAGGATCAGCGGCAGGGCGAAGAACTGCAGGATCTGCGACATGCCGTTCTCGTCGCGCAGCGCCAGGGCCAGGCCGTACGACAGGCCGGAGGCGAACACGCCGGTGAGAGCCATGAGCACGAGCATGAGCGCCACTCCGGGGAGGCTGGGGCGCATGCCCATGAGCAGGGCCACGACCACGATCAGCACGGCCTGGATGACCAGCACGATCATGTCCCGCAGGGTGCGGCCGAGGACGATGGCCGGACGGCTGGCCGGGCTCGCCGCGAGTCTTTCGAGCACGCCGCCGCGGATCTCGGCGATCATGCCGAAGCCCACGAACAGCGAGCCGAACAGCGCGATCATCAGCATCACGCCGGGGGTGAACTGCTTGAGCGTCTCGGCCTGCGGCACTCCCGGGCTGGTGTTGGCCAGCAGGGGAGCGAACAGCAGCAGGTAGAGCACGGGTTGGAGAAGGCCGAAGAGCGGCCAGATCGGGTTCCGGGCGGTGTTCCTCAGCTCGTACGCGAGGAAGAGTCCGGTGTCTTTGAGCATCGGGGGGTCACCTCAGTGCATGGTCACGAACGGGGTCTTCCCTGGCCGTGGCGGGTGTCCGGGAACCTGTGCATGATCACGGCGAGGGGTTGGGGGGAGGGGAGGGTTAGGCGGCGTCGCGGAGGGAGCGGCCGGTCTTGTGGAGGAAGACGTCGTCGAGCGTCGCCCTTTCGAGGGAGATGGACTGGATCGCCAGGTCGTGCTCGGCCAGGGTCGCCAGAAGCTGCGGCAGGGCGTGCTCGCCGTCGTCCAGATAGATCCTCAGCAGGTCGCCGTCGATGCGGACCTCCCTCGGGTACGGCAGGGCCTTCACGGCCTCCGAGGCGGCGGCCGTGTCGGACACCCTGAGCGACACGACGTCACCGGCGACCTCGCGCTTGAGATCGCCCGGCGTGCCCTCGGCCACGATCAGGCCGTGGTCCACGATGACGAGCCGGTCGCACAGCGAGTCGGCCTCGTCGAGGTAGTGGGTGCTGAGCAGCACGCTCGTGCCCTGCTCCCGGAGGGCCTTGATCTGGTCCCACAGGTTGGCCCGGTTCTGCGGGTCGAGCCCGGTCGTGGGCTCGTCGAGGAACAGCAGCGGCGGCCGGTGGACCAGGCCGAGCGCGAGCGCGACCCGCCGCTTCTGGCCGCCGGACAGCGTCCGCGCCGGGCGGTCGGCGAACCCGGACAGGTCGAAGGCCGCCATCATCTCCTCGGTCCGCGCGGCGGCCTCGGCCGCGGTCAGCCCGTTGAGCCGGGCCGCCAGCATGAGGTTGGCCCGGGGGCCGTTGTTGTCGTCCACGCCGCCGGCCTGACTGACGTAGCCGATGCTCCGCCGCACGTCCTCGGGCGCGGCGAGGAGGTCGTGCCCGGCGACCGTGGCGGTCCCGCCGGTAGGGGTGATGAGGGTGGCCAGCATCCGTATTGTCGTCGTCTTGCCGGCGCCGTTGGGGCCCAGCACCCCGAAGATCTCGCCCGTCTCGACGGACAGGTCGACGCCCTTGACGGCCTCGACGATCTCGGGGGTCCGGGATCCTCGTTTGGCCCGGCTCTTGAAGGTCTTGCGGAGATCTTGCGCCTCAATGATCACGAGTGGCTCCTTTCCGGGAGTCACGCTCCACCATCTCGTAGGGGGAGTGGCAACTGATTTATTGGCGGATCTTTATGGCAAATCGTCGTTCTCGATCTTCTCGGCGGCCTGTTCCAGCCACTCGAGTTGCGCGCGATACTGGGCCGCGCTCAGGCGCAGGCACTCGTCCACGTGGCGGGGGGCGTTCCCCGAGCGCTTGCCGTCCAGCGCCCGCTCGAACATGCCGAACCCGGCACGCAGGAGCTCCTGCCTGTCGTGGACGGCGGTGAGGAGGTCATCCTTGGGGAGCCGGTCCATGAAGGTCAAGGCCACCTGGAAGGGATCGACGATCGGCATGATCTCCGCCCAGTAGGCACGCAGGCGCCGGTCGAACTCGGCCCGGCCCTCGGGGGTGATGCCGTAGACGGTCCGGCCGCCTCTGCCGCGGCCTTCCCCGGCGGCGTCCGCGACCTCCGCGACCTCCAGCAGCCCCTCCTCCGCCATCTTGGCCAGCGCGTGGTAGATCGAGCCGAAGGCGACGTTGGCCCAGTGCTGCGCGCCCCAGAGCTCCAGCCGCTTGCGCACCTCGTAGCCGTGGAGCGGCCCGTCCAGAAGCACGCCCAGGATCAGCACCCGTGTTGACGAGATTCGCCGTGACGAGGATGGCGCGCTGCTCGGCTACGTCCGCCGGGACGGCGACGGCTGGCAGCCTCTGACCGTTTTCGGCTACCCACTCGGGAGGCCGGGCCGTACGAGCAGGCGGAGGAGAAGGTGCGGCGGAGCGGGCTCGACCGGCTGACCGGGCCGTGGCTCTTCTTGGACGACGGCGAGTGGTACCGCTGCGTGATCCTGGAGGCCACCCACACCGAGGTCCGCATCCACCCGAACGACCACCGGTACCCGCACAACGTCTACGCGCTGACCCTCGATCGCCCCGGACCCGAGACGTTCCGCCCCGAATGAGGGCCGCCCTGCCAGCCCGGTGAATGGCGCCATTCATTAGAGTGGCAGCGTGCTGGAGGGTGTCGCGGAGACAGGCCCTCGCGGTCGTCGTGGAGGACCTGTGCGCACGACCTACTGGTGCGAGCTGGTGTGGCTCCACCCCGGTGAGGTCGTGGAGAACGTCGCCGTCACGGTCGAGGACCGGCGGATCGCGGAGGTGCACCCCGGCGTGCCCGCCCCGCCGGGAGCCGTACGGCTCGCCGGGCTCACGCTCCCCGGCCTCGCCAACGCCCACTCGCACGCCTTCCACCGCGCGCTGCGCGGCCACACACAGACCGAGCGCGGCAGCTTCTGGACCTGGCGCGAGCAGATGTACGGCGTGGCCGCCCGGCTCGACCCCGACGGCTATCTCGCCCTCGCCACGGCTACCTACGCGGAGATGGCGCTGGCCGGGATAACGTCGGTCGCCGAGTTCCACTACGTGCATCACGGGCCGGGCGGCGTGCCGTACGACGATCCGAACGCGATGGGACACGTCCTCGTCGAGGCGGCGCGGAGGGCGGGCCTGCGGATCACCCTGCTCGACACCTGCTATCTCACCGGTGGGATCGGCGACGCCCTGATCGGCACCCAGCTGCGCTTCGGCGACGGGGACGCCGACCGCTGGGCCGTCCGGGGCGAGGCGCTGGCCCAGGCGTACGACGGGGCCGACGACGTGGAGATCGGCGCGGCCATCCACTCCGTGCGCGCGGTCCCGCCCGAGCAGATGCACGTGGTCGTCGACTTCGCCCACCGGCACGCCGGCCCGCTGCACGCGCACGTCTCCGAGCAGCGCGCCGAGAACGAGCTGTGCGTGGACACCTACGCGGCCACGCCGGTGCAGGTGCTCCATGAGCATGGCGTGCTCGGGCCCCGGTCGACGGTGGTGCACGCGACGCATCTATCCGACGTGGACGTGGCCCTGCTCGGGGGCTCGATCACGCACGTGTGCATGTGCCCGACGACCGAGCGCGACCTCGCCGACGGCATCGGCCCCGCGCGCCGGCTGCAGGAGGCCGGGGCGCCGGTCGTCTTCGGCTCGGACAGCCACGCGGTGATCGACCTCTTCGAGGAGGCCCGCTCCGTCGAGTTGCACGAGCGGCTGGCCACCAGGGAGCGCGGGCACTGGCAGGCCGCCGAGCTGCTCTATGCCGCCACGGCGGCCGGGCACGCCTCGCTCGGCTTCCCCGACGCCGGCTGCCTCGTGCCCGGCGCGTGGGCCGACCTCGTGTCCGTCCGCCTCGACTCGGTCCGTACGGCAGGCGCGACCAAGGGCTCGGCGGCGGAGTCGGTCGTGTTCGCCGCGACGGCGGCCGACGTCCATTCGGTGGTGTCCGGCGGCCGCAGGGTCGTGACGGACGGCCGTCATGTCCTCGGCGACGTAGGCGCCCTTCTCCGCGACGTGGTCGCGAGCGTCCGCCCCTGAGTCGGCGGCCCAAGCTGGAGCCCCCGCAGGAGCTCTCCGACACAGCCCGCCATACGGACTGATGGGAGGGCTTGTCAGAGGCCTCTCGGCGGGTTTGCGCCCGGCGGGGTCCGGCGAGGATTGGAAATCGTGGGGCGAGCACGATGAGGGCAACGGTGTTCGACGGGATCGGCCTGCTTTACACCGCCGACCCGGCGCGCGAGGAGATCGAGGACGCCGCGCTGGTGGTCCAGGACGGCGTGGTGAGCTGGATAGGGCGCTCCGGCGACGCGCCCGCCGCCGAGGAGCGGGTCGAGGTGGAGGGCCGCGCGGTCATCCCCGGGTTCGTGGACAGCCACGCCCACCTCGTGTTCGCGGGCGACCGCACGGCTGAGTTCGCGGCGCGGATGGCGGGCGAGCCGTACGCGGCGGGGGGCATCCGGACCACGGTCGCCGCGACCCGGGAGGCCACCATCCCGGAGCTGGTGGCCAACACGGCGGCACTGGTGAGCGAGATGACCATCCAGGGGACGACGACGTTCGAGACCAAGAGCGGCTACGGCCTCACGGTGGAGGACGAGCGACGCTGTCTGGAGATCGCCAGCCAGTTCACCGAGGAGACGACCTATCTGGGCGCCCACGTCGTGCCGCCGGAGACCTCCGCCGACGACTACGTTCGCACGGTGACCGGGCCCATGCTCGACGCCTGCGCGCCGTACGCCAAGTGGGTGGACGTCTTCTGCGAGCGCGGCGCGTTCGACGAGGACCAGAGCAGGGAGATCCTCGCGGCGGGGATGAAGGCAGGCCTGCGGGCCAGAGTGCACGCCAACCAGCTCGGCGAGGGCCCCGGGGTGCGGATCGCCTGCGAGATGGGAGCGGCCTCCGCCGACCACTGCACGCACCTGAGCGGCGCCGACATCGCCGCGCTCGCCGACAGCGGCGTGGTCGCCACGCTGCTGCCGGGGGCGGAGTTCTCGACCCGCTCGCCCTATCCGGACGCGCGCAGGCTGCTCGACGCGGGCGTCACCGTGGCCCTGGCCACCGACTGCAACCCCGGCTCCTCGTTCACGACGTCGATGCCGTTCTGCGTGGCGCTGGCCGTCCGGGAGATGCGGATGACACCGCTGGAGGCGGTTCGCGCGGCCACGTCGGGCGGCGCGCGGGCGCTGCGGAGGACGGACGTCGGCACGCTGCGGGTCGGCGCGCGGGCCGATCTGGTGATCCTGGAGGCGCCCTCGTACGTCCATCTCGCCTACCGGCCCGGCGTGCCTCTGGTGGCGCAGGTGTGGCAGTCGGGGCGGCGAGTCGTTTGAGGACCGCCGGTGAGGGTAATCGGGCCTTTTCTGGGGATCACATCCTCCTTGGGGATGAATCCGAAACCATTCTGGCGACGTATTAATTTAGGGAATCTTTGCACCGGATAAACCGTTGATCAGGTCAGGACGAAGAAGCCGGGGCAGCCCGCTGACCATGGGCGAATCGACTTCGGAGTCGGCTCCACATACTGCATACTGCGGCGCGGCGGAACGAGGTGCCATCGAATGGCGACGGGGAATCGGACGCAGGACCAGCACGTCACTGATCGGGACCTGCTGGGGACGTACCTTGCCGAGATCGGGCGGGTCCCCCTGCTGACCGCGGAGCAGGAGGTGGAGCTCGCCAAGCGCATCGAGGCGGGTCTTTTCGCGGAGCACCTCCTGGACAGCGGGCGGGCCGAGCCCAAGATCGCTGACGCGGCCGACGAGGAGCTGGAGCGCATCGCGATTTCGGGGCAGCGTGCGAAGGACGAGTTCATTCAGGCCAATCTGCGGCTCGTGGTGGCGGTGGCGAGGAAGTATTCGGGGCGGGGGATGCCCCTGATCGACCTCGTGCAGGAGGGCAACCTGGGTCTGGTGCGCGCGGTGGAGAAGTTCGACTACCGGCGGGGGTACAAGTTCTCGACCTACGCGACGTGGTGGATCCGGCAGTCGGTGGGGCGCTCGATCCACGAGCAGGCCCGGCCGGTCCGCCTGCCGACCCACGCGGGGGAGCAGATGACCCGGCTGATGCGGGTCCGGAGGGACATGCTGGCCGAGTTCGACGCGGAGCCGACCGACGCCGACCTGGCCGAGGTCCTCGACCTGCCGATCGAGCGCGTGCAGGAGCTGCGCCGGTGGGCGTCCGACCCGGTGTCCCTCCAGCTCGGCGTGGGCGACGAGGACGAGACCGAGCTGGGCGACATGATCGCGGACGACACGTGGGCCGACCCGGAGCAGCAGGCGATGGCCACACTGGAGAAGGAGCGCCTGGAGGAGTGGCTGACCGGCCTGGAGGGCCAGACCCGCGAGATGCTGCGCTGGCGTTACGGGCTCGTGGACGGCCGCGAGCACACCCTCACCGAGGTGGGGGAGCGCTACGGCATCGGCCGGGACCGGGCCCGCCGGCTGGAGCGGGACGCCCTGCTGCGGCTTCGCAAGATGGCGACCGCCGCCGCCTGATCCCCGCCTGATCCCCGCCGGGTCCCGCCGCCTGAGTCGGCTCGCCCCGCCGCCGGACCAGCCCGGCGGGCCGCGGCCTGAGTCGGCTCGCCCCGCCGCCGGACCAGCCCGGCGGGCCGCGGCCTGAGTCGGCTCGCCCTGCCGCCGGACCAGCCCGGCCGGCCGGGGCCTGAGCCGGCTCGGCGGGCCGTCGACCCGGCCCGGCCGTACGGCGGAGAAGTCTTTCAACAACGCGCACCCCTATCGGGTGCGCGTTTTGTGGTGCCATGGGGCATCTGAAACGCGGCTGAAACATGACACCCGCGAGTTTCACAGATGTGAAACACGCATGGTCGCGACCTGAAACGGCGGAAGAACACGCTGTCGCCAACGTCAGTGCGCCAGCCGGCAACCTCTGGCCCCGCGGAGACTCTGAGCCTGCGAAGAGTTTTCGTGGGTGGGGCGATTCCCCCGGACGAAGCCACTGCGGGAGTGATAACCGGCCACACGCCAATTGTAAGAAGGAGGGCCGTATCGATGATCGATACCGGCACCACCGCCTGGATGATCACAGCCACCGCGCTGGTGCTGCTGATGACGCCGGGCCTCGCGTTCTTCTACGGGGGCATGACCAGGGCGAAGAGCGTCCTGAACATGATGATGATGTCCTTCGTCAGCATCATCACTGTGACCATCGCCTGGGTGCTTTACGGGCACTCGCTCGCTTTCGGGGTCGCGGGCAACGAGACGGTCAACAAGTTCGTCGGCGGTTTGGACAACATCGGCCTCAAGGGCCTTTTCAACACCGCCTACACGGGCCTTATCGTCGACAAGGCCGGTGACGCGTCCACGATCGCCGACAACTTCCCGAACCTGGTGTTCTCGGCCTTCGAGTTGACATTCGCGATCATCACTGTGGCGCTGATCAGCGGCGCGATCGCGGACCGGGCCAAGTTCGGCGCCTGGGTCGTCTTCTCGATCGTCTGGGCGACCGTGGTCTACTTCCCCGTGGCCCACTGGGTCTGGGGCGGTGGCTGGCTGTTCAGCCTCGGCATCGAGGACTTCGCCGGTGGAACGGTTGTGCACATCAACGCCGGCGCCGCGGGCCTGGCCCTCGCGCTGGTGCTCGGCAAGCGGACGGGCTGGCGCAAGGACCCCATGCGCCCGCACAACCTCACGCTGGTCCTCCTCGGCGCGGGTCTCCTGTGGTTCGGCTGGTTCGGCTTCAACGCCGGTTCCGAGCTCGCGGTCGACCAGACGACTGGTCTCGCGTTCATGAACACCCAGGTCGCGACGGCCGCCGCCGCCGGCGCCTGGATCCTCGTCGAGAAGCTCCGCGACAGCCACTCCACCACGCTCGGCGTCGCCTCCGGCGCCGTGGCCGGTCTGGTCGCCATCACCCCCGCGGCCGGATTCGTCGACCCGTGGGTCGCCGTCCTCCTCGGCGCCGTGGCCGGTGCGATCTGCGCGTACGCCGTGGGCCTCAAGTACAAGCTCGGCTACGACGACTCGCTCGACGTGGTCGGCGTCCACCTGGTCGGCGGTGTCATCGGCGCCGTCTCGCTGGGCTTCATCGCGGCCTACCCCTTCCTCCCCCAGCAGAGCAAGGGCCTCTTCTACGGCGGGGACCTCAAGCAGCTCGGTCTCCAGCTCCTCGGTCCCGCCGTCGTCGGCGGCTACTCGTTCATCGCCTCCTGGATAATCGGAAAGATCATCGACAAGACGATGGGCTTCCGGCTCACCCAGGAGGACGAGGTCACCGGCATCGACATCACGACGCACGCCGAGACCGGTTACGACCTCGGCACCATCCACTCCTCGGGTGTGGCCTCGCTCAACGGGCCGGCTGTTCCGGCTGAGGCCAAGAAGGTGGACGCATGAAACTCATCACCGCAGTGATCAAGCCCTTCAAGCTCGACGACGTCAAGGCCGCGCTGGAGCAGTTCGGCATCAAGGGCATGACGGTCAGCGAGGCCAGCGGGTACGGCCGGCAGCGCGGCCACACCGAGGTCTACCGCGGCGCGGAATACCAGGTCGACCTGGTCCCCAAGGTGCGCGTCGAGGTGCTGGCCGAGGAGGACGACGCCGAGGACGTCATCGACGTCATCGTCAAGGCCGCCCAGACCGGCAAGATCGGCGATGGCAAGGTCTGGTCCGTCCCGGTGGACACGGTCGTCCGCGTCCGCACCGGTGAACGCGGGCCGGAGGCCCTGTAACCGGATGATGAGAGGGGAAGCTCGCTCGTTCGCCGCGGCCCGCAAGGACAGGGCCGCGGACATCGACAGGTGGCTCACCGATCTGTTCCGTACGGCGGGCGCGCAGCCGTACGCCCGCGAGGGACGGAGCGGACCAGGAGCCAAGGGCGGCTTCCCAGAGGAGCGCGGCGCCGCTGGTCCCCCCGGGATCAGTGGTGTCGCTCTCGTCGCCGTCGGCAGCCTGGGGCGGGGTGAGCTCGCCCCCGGCAGCGACCTGGATCTCGTCCTGCTCCACAACGGGCGGGACGATGTCGGCCGGATCGCGGACCGGATCTGGTACCCCATCTGGGACTCGGGGGTGGGTCTCGACCACTCGGTCCGCACGGTGGACGAGGCGGTCAAGGTGGCCCGGGAGGATCTCAAGGCCGTCCTCGGGCTGATCCAGGCTCGGCACGTCGTGGGCGACCCCGAGCTGACGCGGGCCGTCCGCGAGGCCGTCCTCGCCGAGTGGCGCGCCGACTCCCGGCGCAGGCTCGCGGAGTTGCGGACCTCGGCGGACAAACGGGCCGAGTCGTGCGGTGAGCTGGCCTTCCTCCTCGAACCCGATCTGAAGGATGCCAGGGGAGGCCTTCGCGACGTGCAGGCGATGCAGGCCGTGGCCGCCGCCTGGGTCGCGTCCGCCCCCGGCCCCCGGGTCCGGGAGGCCTACGAGTTCCTCCTCGACATCCGGCACGGCCTCCACCTGGTCACCGCCCGCGGCGCCGACCGCCTGGTGCTCCAGGAGCAGGACGCGGTCGCCGGAACGCTCGGCCTGCTTGACGCCGAGGCGCTGATGCGCCGCCTGGCGGAGGCGGGCCGGACCATCTCCCACGCCTTCGACGCCACCTGGCGGACCGTGGACCGGCTGCTGTCCGGTCCCACGCCGAGAGGCAGGCGCCCGCTCGCCGACGGCATCGTCGAGCACGGCGGCGAGGTCGTCCTCGCCCGTGGCGTCAACCCGCGCAACGACCCCACGCTCGTGCTGCGCGCGGCCGCGGCCGCCGCCGAGGCGGGGCTGCCCATGGCGCCCGCCACCGTCTCCGCGCTCGCCGCCCAGTCGCCGCCGCTTCCCGTGCCGTGGCCGAAGGAGGCGCGTGCCGCCCTCGTGGCCCTGCTGGGCGCCGGTCGCGCCGCCGTACCCGTGTGGGAGGAGCTCGACCAGGCCGGCGTCTTGGTCCGGATGATCCCCGACTGGGAACGCGTACGGCACCGGCCGCAGCGGAATCCGGTACACCGATATACCGTGGACCGCCATCTCATCGAGACCGCGGCCGGAGCGGCGTCCTTCACCCGCGAGGTCTCCCGGCCCGACCTGCTGCTCATCTCGGCGCTCCTCCACGACATGGGCAAGGGCTGGCCGGGCGACCACTCCACGACCGGCGAAGTCGTGGCGCGCGACATCGGCGCCCGGATCGGCCTGCCCCCGGCGGACGTGGAGACCGTGGCCACCGTGGTCCGCCATCATCTGCTGCTGCCGGAGACCGCGACCCGCCGCGACCTCGACGACCCCGTGACCATCGCGCGCGTCGCCGAGGCCGTCGGGTCGAGACAGGTGCTGGAGCTGCTCGCCGCCTTGGCGGTGGCCGACGGCAACGCCACCGGCCCGGCCGCGTGGAACTCCTGGAAGGCGTCCCTGGTCTCCGACCTGGTGCGCCGGGTCAGGTCCGTGCTGTCCGGCACGCCGCCCGCCCCCGCGCCCGTGCTGTCGGCCGAGCAGGCCGCGCTGGCCAGGCACGGCGGCGGCGCCGTACGGGTGAACCGGGGCGCGGTCACCGTGGTCGCGCCGGACCGGCCCGGGCTGCTGTGGCGCGCGGCCGGCGTGCTCGCCGCCCACCGGATGGTCGTGCGCTCGGCCTCCGCCGCCTCGGCCGGGTCGACGGCGGTCATCGAGTTCGTCGTGGTGCCCGAGTACGGCACGCCGCCGGACCCGGCGACGCTGGAGGCCGACCTACGCCTGGTCCTCGCCGGTCGGCTGGACATCGAGCAGCGGCTGGCCCGGCGGACGAGGTCGATGCGGCCGCCCAGGGTGCCGGTGGCGCCGCCGAGAGTCACGCTGGTGGACGACGCGTCCAATACGGCGACCGTGGTCGAGGTGCGCGCGCACGACCGTCCCGGGCTGCTGTGGAAGATCGGGCGTGCTTTCGGCGAATGCGGCCTTGACGTGAGGGCGGCTCGCGTGGAGACTCTCGGCGCAGAGGCGGTAGACGTCTTCTATGTGGCAGATCGGACGGGTCGTCCCATCACCGACGAGCAGCAGCGGGCCCAAGTGCGCGAACACGTGCTGGCCGCTCTGAGGTGAAGCAAAGGGGAAGATCCTCTTTCCTGTTCATAACAATTAAGTGCGGTGGCATGCCCAGGCGCGCCGGAGATCGTGACCTTGTGGTCGAATTGCCCCCACTTGTATAGCTATGTAACTTCATGCTGTCCAGACGCGTGAAGGCATGCCGAAAGATGGCGGGGCCGGTGAGCACGGAGCAGTCGAAGACAGATAACCACGCGCGGCCAAGTCGTTTCACCCCGCGCAACTGGCGGGTCCCCACCCGCCTGACGGCCCTGATCATCGCCCCCACCCTGGTGGCCGTGCTCCTCGCCGGCGTCCGAGTCGTGGGGTCGATCGACAGCATCAACGCCTACGGGCGGATCAGGCAGGCCGCCGAATATTCGGTGCGGCTACGCGACCTAGCGCAGCAGCTGGCGCTCGAGCGCGACCTCACCGTCTGGGGCGGCCCCCGGCGGAAGTTCAACGTGGACGGCCAGACCGAGCTGACCAGGGCCGACCAGCGGGCGGTGGTGGACCCGCTGGTCCACCAGGTGACCACCGATCTCAAGAACCTCGACCCCGCGTTCGGAGTGCGGGCCGTCGAGCAGGCGGAGCAGGCCGTCAACCGGATCGCGAGCCTTCCCGGCATCCGCGCCAACGGCGCCCCCGAGGACTACTCCGCCCTCATCGCGAACATCCTGCGGCTGCAGGACGAGCTCGGCCAGAACGGCGACGACCCTCAGGTCGTCGGCGACTTCCACGCCCTTGGCGGCATCGCCCACGCCAAGGAGGAAGTGGCCCTCCAGCGGTCGATGCTGGCCAGGGAGCTTCTCGAGCGCAGCGAGATCTACACCCCCAACGAGCTCAAGGACTTCCTCGCCTCGCAGTCCCGGCAGCAGAGCTACCTCGCCACCTTCTACACCGAGGCCCCGCCCCTCGAGGCCGGCCGGCTGGTGACGCTCCTCGGCGACAAGGACATCGTCGACACCGAGCTCACCAAGTCGTGGGCGCTTACCCTGGGCATCCAGGGCGTCTCCCTCGGCCGCTACCGCGACCGCGACCGGATCCTGCAGCGGTGGTTCCAGCACAGCACCAAGGCCGTCGAGCAGATGGCCGTCGTCGAGCACCGCGTCTCGGCCACGGTCCTCGACCGGGCCGGGGGGCTGCAGTCGTCCGAGCAGCGGAACGCGCTGATCGCCGGGGCGCTGATCCTCGCGCTTCTCCTCCTCGTCCTCGCCACCACCGTGCTCATCGCGCGTTCCATGGTGCGGCCGCTGCGCCGACTGCGGGCGGAGGCCCTGGAGATCGCCGGCCTCCGGCTCCCCGAGGTCGTCCGGCGGATGCGCCAGTCGGACGAGGTGCAGGAGCCCCAGGTCAAGCCCATCGGGGTCGGCAGCGCCGACGAGATCGGTGAAGTCGCGCAGGCCTTCGACGAGGTCCACCGCCAGGCCGTACGGCTCGCGGCGGAGGAGTCCCGGCTGCGCGCCAACGTCAACGCCATGTTCGTCAACCTGTCGCGCCGCACACAGACGCTGGTGGAGCGGCAGATCTCACTGATCGACGGCCTGGAGCGCGGCGAGGAGGACGGCGGCCGGCTGGCCGACCTGTTCAAGCTCGACCACCTCGCCACCCGCATGCGCCGCAACAGTGAGAACCTCCTCGTCCTCGCCGGCCACGAGCCCGCCCGCAAGCGGAGCCAGCCCGCCCGGCTGGTCGACGTGGTCCGCGCCTCGCTGTCCGAGGTCGAGGACTACGAGCGGGTCACCGTCAAGGTTCACCGCAGCATCGCCGTGGCGGGCCACGCCGCCAACGACGTGGTCCACCTGGTGGCCGAGCTGGTAGAGAACGCCATCGCCTTCTCACCGCGCAACACCAAGGTCCTGGTGTCGAGCAGCCCCGTAGAAGGCGGCGCGGTCATGCTCGGAGTGAGTGACGCCGGAATCGGCATGTCACTCGAGGAGCTCGCGGAGACCAACCGTCGCCTGGCCGAGCCGCCGACCGTCGACGTGTCGGTCTCCCGCCGGATGGGCCTGTTCGTGGTCGGCCGCCTGGCGCTGCGCCACGGCATCCGGGTCCAGCTCCGGGCGGGCGACGGCAGCGGTGTGATCGCGATGGTGCTGTTCCCGGCCGACCTGGTCTCCAACGCGGACCAGCCGGCCCCGAGCCCGGCTGCGCCCGTTCCTCCGCCTCGGGCGGCCTTCGGCGACCCGGCCTCCGGGGCGGCGCCGTCCCCCACGGGATCGTTCCAGCCCTGGGGCGCGCCCTCGCAGCAGGAGCCCCCGGACAGCCCGGGGGGCTTCTCCCCGTGGAATCCCTCTTCCCCCGCCCCCGCGACCAACGGGCTGCCGACGCGCAGGCCGTCCACGCCGCGCCAGAACGGCGCATGGGGCTCGGATGGGGCAGAGTCTGCCAATGGCGGCAACAGGTCCAATGGCGCGCACCCAGCGGGCGTCGCGGGAAGCGATGGAGGCTTCGCACCCTTCGGCGCGCCGACGCAGGACGCCACGGAGAGTTTCCCGGCCTACACCGAGTCGCCCACCGGGCCCTCGGCGTTCCCGGATCGTCCTGTCGCGCCGGCGGCGGGCATGTTCCCGTTCGGCGAGCCGACCGGTCGGTCACCGCTCGGTCAACCGGCCGCCCGTCCCGCGTTCGGTGAGCCGACCGCTGGGCCGTCCGCGTTCGGTGAGCCGCCGGCCGCGCAGTCTCCGTTCGGCGAGCCCCCCGCTGGGCCGTCCGCGTTCGGTGAGCCCCCCGCGGCGCGGTCTCCGTACGGCGAGCCGTCGCTGTTCAACGAGCCGCCGGGCGGTCGGCCCCCGTTCAGCGAGCCGTCCCCGTTCGGCGAGCAGCCGGTGTTCACGGAGCACTCCGGGGCCTTCCCGATCGGCGAGGCCGCCGTGACGACGGGGCCGTTGCCGGTGGTGACGGACTCCCCGCTTGAGCGGGGCGACGAGTACCTGCCGATCTTCGCCTCGGTGGAGTCGGCCTGGTTCCGCCGGCCCGCCGACGAGGCGGAGGCAGCGGGGCAGGTAGCAGGCTTGGCAGCGGGACAAGGAGAGACATCGATGCCGGATGCCGCCGCGTCCAGGGCGCCGGGCTCCGGCCAGGCGCCATCAGGTCAGGCCGCGGCCGGTCAGGTCCCGGCAGGCGCGCCGGGGGGCGGAGATCGGTCCAGGGCGGGGCAGGCCGAAGGGGCCTGGGGATCCCAGGCCGACAGCGGCTTCCAGGCGGCGGCCACCGTCAAGGACCCCTCGCTGGGTGGCGTCACGGCGGCCGGTTTGCCGAAACGGACGCCCAAGGCCAACCTGGTGCCCGGCTCGGTCGGGACGGCCGGCGCGGCGGCCGCGCCGCGCCCCCCGGTATCGGCCGAGGCGGTGCGCAACCGCCTGTCCAGCTTCCAGCAGGGTGTACGGCGGGGCCGGGCGGACCTGGCCGGAGGCTCCGTCGAAGGGTCGGGTAATGAGGAGGATGGTTCGTGACTGAGCTGAGCGTGGAAGCACGCAGGTTCGACTGGCTGATCACCGAGTTCGTCGGGACCACCCCGGGCGTCGCCCACGCGGTGGTGGTGTCGTCGGACGGCCTGCGGCTCGCCCAATCCGACGGCTTCCCGCCTGACCGTGCCGACCAGCTCGCGGCCGTCGCCGCCGGTCTGCTGAGCCTCACCCTGGGCGCGTCCCGGGTGTTCGAGGGCGGCTCGGTCACCCAGACGGTCGTGGAGATGCAGCGCGGCCTGCTACTCGTCATGGCCATCAGCGACGGGTCGTGCCTCGCCGTACTGGCCGCTCCCGACTGCGACATGGGCCTGGTGGCGTACCAGATGACCCTGCTCGTGGAGCGCGCCGGTCAGGTGCTCACCCCGGCGCTGCGCGCCGAGCTCCAGACGTCACGCCGATGATCACCGCGGGAGAGGGGCATGCGCGAGCATGACGGGACAGAGGACGAGCCTCTGTTCCGTCCGTACGCCGTCACCGGAGGGCGTTCCGAGCCGCGTTATCACATGGCGATGGAAACCCTCGTATCATCGGTGACCTTGATGAGTGATGATTATTCCCTGCTCACCCCGGAGCAGGAATCGATCATGATGCTGTGCCGTTCCGTACGATCGGTCGCGGAGGTTTCGGCACTGCTCCGGGTTCCGCTCGGCGTAGCCCGCGTGCTCATCGCCGACATGGCCGACGAGGGTCTGGTCCGCCTGCACATGCCGCAGCTGAGCCAGGGACAGCCAGACCTCAACCTGCTCGAAAGGGTGCTCAGTGGACTACGCAGGCTCTAGTCGTGGGCTGACCTCGACGAAGATCGTCGTCGCGGGTGGGTTCGGTGTGGGCAAGACGACTTTCGTCGGGGCCGTATCCGAGATCCTCCCGCTGACGACCGAGGCCGTGATGACCGACGCCAGCGCGGGAATCGACGACCTCGGCCTCACGCCGAACAAGACGACGACCACCGTCGCCATGGACTTCGGCCGGCTCTCGCTGGACCAGGACCTGATCCTGTATCTGTTCGGGACGCCGGGTCAGCACCGGTTCTGGTTCATGTGGGACGACCTCGTGCGCGGTGCCATCGGGGCGGTCGTGCTGGTGGACAGCCGTCGGCTCGCCGACTGCTTCCCCGCCATCGACTACTTCGAGGAGGCCCAGCTTCCCTTCGTGGTCGCGATGAACGGCTGGGAGGGACAGTTCCTCCACTCCGAGGACGAGGTCCGGGAGGCCCTCTCCCTTCCTCCCCACGTTCCGGTGGTGCGGACCGACGCCCGTTCGCGGGACGCGGTCAAGTCCACGCTCATCAGCCTGGTGGAGTACGTCCTGACGGTCCGCGCCGCATACGGCGGCCGGGCCTACTGAGGATCGGGTTTCCGGCAGGGCCACCGGCGGGGCGCCTGTGGCCCTGGTCTTCGACGCCGTCCATCACCGGCAAGCCGTTGTCCGGTGGTGCTGGGCCGTACCGCGTCGTGCCGGTTTTCACTGCCCCCAGCCACGCCATGTGAGGGCTGATTCCGAAAATGCGATCGACCGGCTTCTGGGCGACTCCGGGTTGCGGTCCCGGCTGGAGGCCGCCGGTGCGGAGATCCGCCGCCGTGACGGCCTGCGGGTCGCCGCCGACACGATCGAGTGGATCGCCATCATGTGAGGTGGTTTGTCGCCGTTAGTCGCATTAATTGCGATTTCGGGCGAAATGCATGATTCGCCGATCCGGTAACGGGCGTGCTGCAATTGCTATTGCCCTACGGAGTCGCAGTTGCCACACAAGCAACGGAGACCCCAGATCGGCAGACAAGGCCGAGAGGTTGCGAATGCGGTGAGAAACGCACGACCCGCAAGGTGGCGGGGCGCAGAGGGGCTGGAGCATGCCGCTCCGGCAGGTTCGCACAGCTCAGGCGCGGCGTTCATGCATTTGGGTAACCGGCGGGTGCGTTTCCGGCTAGCCGACAACACCGGACCACTTCCTGTGGTGCGGACCTCGCCACTGGAGGCGACGGCGGAGTTCGTGCCGATCTTCGCCGCGTTGGAGTCGGATTGGTGGGTGCCCAAGGCCAACCTGGTGTCCGGTTCGGCCGTGGCCTCCGCCCCCGCTGAGCCCGTGGCGCCCGCGGCGGCCGACCCCGCGCCTGGGCTGTCGCCTGAACGCGTGCGTAGCAGGCTCGCCGGCTTCCAGCGGGGCGTCCGGAAGGGACGGGCGGTCGCCCGGGGCGAGGCCGATGAGGATCAGGGATATCCGGGGGCGGTGCCACTGGGTGACGCCGCTGCTCGGGACATTGAGAAGGAGGACACATGAGGGAAATGAGCCAGGCCGCTCGCGGTGTGAACTGGTTGATCACTGACTTCGTGAACAACGTGCCCGGAGTGGCGCACACGGTGGTGGTGTCGGCGGACGGGTTGCCGTTGGCGTATTCCGACGGGTTTCCGAAGGATCGGGCGGACCAGTTGGCGGCGGTGTCGGCCGGGTTGATCAGTTTGACGCAGGGCGCCTCGCGGGTGTTCGAGGGCGGGACCGTGACGCAGACGGTGGTCGAGATGCAGCGAGGGCTGCTCATGATCATGTCGATCAGTGACGGGTCGTGCCTTGCGGTGCTCGCGGCGGCGGATTCGGACATGGGTCTGGTGGCTTATCAGATGACGTTGCTGGTGGAGCGCGCGGGTCAGGTGCTGACGCCGGCGGTCCGGGCCGAGCTCCAGGCGTCGCATCCAAGGTGACAGACGGTCCGGAGCTGTCGGGCACAGGGCGGAAGAGACGGCCTGAGCGCGACGCGGTCAGGCGGTCGGTGAGTTCTCGAGTGAGGACGATCAGGTCAGGAGGACGTTGTGGCAGGCGGCGGCTGGAGCAATGATCCATATCCGCCGGTGGACGACGCCCACCGGTATTACGGCGGCGCAGCCCCCGCCTCTGACCCCGGCCCGGTCCCCGGCCCGGCTGAGCCGAGCTCCATGGTGCGGCCGTACGCGGTGACGGGTGGGCGTACGGCGCCGCGCGTCCGGTTGGCCATGGAGGCGCTGGTGTCCTCCGCTACGGTTTCCCAGGATCTGTCCGTCCTCACGCCGGAGCGTCAGGCGATCAGCTCGCTGTGCCGCCAGGTGCGGTCGGTCGCCGAGATCTCGGCGCTGCTGCGCATCCCGCTGGGTGTGGTGCGCATCGTGATCGCCGACATGGCGGCGGAGGGGTTGGTGCATGTGCACCAACCGCAGTTGGACGCGGGTAAGCCGGATCTGAACTTGCTGGAAAGGGTGCTCAGTGGACTTCGCAGGCTCTAGGGACTTCGCAGGCTCTAGGGACTTCGCGGGCTCTAGGGACTTCGCCGCTCCCAGCCGTGGGCTGACTTCGACGAAGATCGTGGTGGCCGGGGGGTTTGGCGTGGGGAAGACGACCTTCGTGGGGGCGGTGTCGGAGATCGTGCCGTTGACGACCGAGGCGGTGATGACCGACGCGTCGGCGGGGATCGACGATCTGGGGCTGACCCCGAACAAGACCACGACGACCGTGGCGATGGACTTCGGACGGGTGTCGCTTGATCGGGACCTGATTCTGTATCTGTTCGGGACGCCGGGTCAGCACCGGTTCTGGTTCATGTGGGACGACCTGGTCCGCGGGGCCATCGGTGCGATCGTGCTGGTGGACACGCGGCGGCTCGCCGACAGCTTTCCCGCGGTTGACTACTTCGAGGAGGCCCAACTCCCGTTCGTGGTCGCGATCAACGGTTGGGGCGGACAGTACTCCCACGGGGAGGACGAGGTCCGCGAGGCGCTGACGCTCTCACCGCAGGTCCCGATCGTCCGCACCGACGCCCGCAACCGAGAATCGGTGAAATCCACGCTCATCAGCTTGGTGGAATATGTCTTGACGGTCCGTGTTGGACGCAGGCGCCCCTTCTGAGACGTCCTGTTCGGCGTGGGCGGCACCGGTCCGGTGCCGCCCACGTTCTGTCAGCGCCCCTTGCCTTCAGGGCATAATTTGGTGATGAAGTCGACCGAATATCTCGCTAATTAACCCCATTCGCGCGGCTTTCTGGGTTATTTGTGCACGGGCCTTTGGCTGGCCTCACCGGTTTCGGTGTGTTGCAATTACCTTCGCCTGCAGGAAGTCTCTCGTGTCCCGCCTGCCACAAATAAAAGAGACATATCCCCCTGCGTGCACGTTCGGCGAGAGGTTGCGACGCCTGTGAGGACAAAAGAGCTTAGAACCGATGAAAGCCGCGACAGCGGGGCCTTGGCTGAGCGGGAGCCGGTCGAGGGAAGCCGATTTCTCCTGCGCAACTGGCGGGTCCGCTCGCGCCTCGTGGCGCTGATCCTCGTCCCCACGATGGCGGCGCTGCTGCTCGGGGGTCTCCGAGTGCTCACCTCAGTCAACACGGCAGCCGACTACCAACGGGTCAACGACCTGGCGCGACTCGTGGACGGCCTGGCCGGGCTCACCCACGAGTTGCAGGCCGAGCGGGACGGGGCGGCCTGGAACGCCACCATCGGCAGGCCACAGAAGACCACCGCCATGGTGGTCACAGAGATCGGATCGGCGAACGAAACGGCGAAGCGTGTCCGGAAACTGGCCACCAGCCTCCGGTCCGAGGTCGGTGGCCGCGCCGGGGACGAGATCGAGCACATCATCGGCAAGCTCGACGGCCTCGGGCCGCTGCGTGACCAGGCCGTTCGGGGCAACCTGCTGCCGAGCGCCGTCATGGTGCAGTATTCCCTCGTCATCGACGATCTCCTGGCGTTGCAGGACGAGCTCGCCACGGGCACGCGGGACGACCGGCTCACCGGCATGTCGGTCGCTCTCTCCGCGCTGGCCAAGGCCAAGGACAGCGTCTCCCAGCAGCGTGGCCTGCTCACCACCGTGCTGCCCGTCGGCCGGTTCGACCAGGCACAGCTCAAGGACTTCCTCGGCGCCCTGTCCGTGGAGGAGGCCGAGCTCAAGATCTTCCGTAAGAACGCGACGAGGGAGGAGCGGGCGGACTACGACCAGACGGTCTCCGGCACCACGGTCGACCGGGCGGAGTTCCTCCGCACCCTCGTGCTCGACCGGGCCAGCGCGGGCTTCTCGCTGAAGGGCCTCGACCTCACGGCCCCCGATGACGCCGGCGAGTGGTTCGACGCGATGACACAGCCCATTGGCCGCATGCGGACGGTGGAGGCGGGGCTCACCTCCGCGATCGTCGCCCGGAGCCAGATGCTCAAGGACGACGAGCGGCAACGCGCCGTCTTCGTCGGCGCGGCGGTCGCCGCGCTGCTGATCGTGGTGCTCCTCATCACGACCGGCGTCGCCCAGTCGCTGGTCCGCCCGCTCCGGAGGCTGCGCGATGAGGCATTGGAGGTCGCCGGGTACCGCCTGCCCGACACGGTTCAGCGACTCCGGGAGTCCGGCGAGATCCCGGTGCTCGCGCCGATCGGGGTGGTCTCCCGCGACGAGATCGGTCAGGTCGCGCGGGCGTTTGACGAGGTTCATCGTGAGGCTGTTCGGCTGGCGGGTGATGAGGCGCGGCTGCGTAGCAATGTGAATTCGATGTTTGTGAATCTGTCGCGTCGTACGCAGACGTTGGTGGAGCGGCAGTTGTCGTTGATCGATGGGTTGGAACAGGGGGAGCAGGACGAGCAGCGGCTGGGGAATCTGTTCAGGTTGGATCATTTGGCTACGCGTATGCGGCGTAATAGCGAGAACTTGTTGGTTCTTGCTGGTCAGGAGCCTGCGCGGCGGTGGGGTCAGCCGGTGCCGATTGTGGACGTGGTGCGGGCTGCGTTGTCGGAGGTTGAGAATTATGAGCGGGTGATTGTTCAGGTGCAGCCAGGGGCCGCTGTGGTGGGCCAGTCGGTGAATGACGTGGTGCATCTGGTGGCTGAGTTGGTGGAGAACGCGATTTCGTTTTCGTCTCGGGAGACGAAGGTGTCGGTGTCGAGTAGCCGCGTCGAAGGTGGGGGTGTGATCATCTCTGTGAGTGATGTGGGGATCGGCATGACGGCGGAGGAGTTGGATCAGGCGAATTTCCGGCTGGCGAATCCTCCGGTGGTGGATGTTTCGGTGTCGCGGCGGATGGGTCTGTTCGTGGTGGGCCGGTTGGCGTTGCGTCATGGGATCCGGGTGCAGTTGCGGCAGCAGGACACGGGTGGCCTGACGGCGATGGTGCTCCTTCCCGAATCGCTGCTCGCCCAGCCGGGTAGCGCCTTCGACGGCGTTCCCGGCATGCCACAGCCCGAGCTGACCGCCCAGGCACAGAGGCTGGGGCCGGCTCCAGGGGTCGACGCCCCGTCCACTATCACTCGGACTCCTATCGGCCTCACGCCCATCGAGGCGATGCGGACCCCGGTGTTCGGCGCGGACGCGCCCGGTGTGGGTTCCCCGCCCGGCGCAGCGGGTGGCGGTCCGTTCGAGCGCGGTCCGTTCGAGCGCGGTCCGTTCGAGACCTTCGCGCACGAGAACCCGGCCTCGCGCCCGCACGAGAACCCTGCCGCTCGTGAGAACCGTGCCGCTCGTGAGAACCCGGCGCGGGACGCTGATTCGTTCACACGCAATCCGTTCGGCTCTCGTTGCCAGGCTCCGATCGACACCCCGTGGCCGGGGAGTCTGCCCCCGCCGGGGAACTCGGCATGGCCCGGGCCGCCCCAGGACGGCGGCGGCTGGCCGGGCCGTCCCGGGTGGGGGCCGTTCGACGCCGGGATGGACAACGCCGGCCTGCTCCCCGTGGTGCGGACCTCGCCGCTGGAGGCCGAGGAGGAGTTCTTGCCGATCTTCGCGGCGGTGGAGTCCGGCTGGTTCAGGAGGGCCGAGACACCCGCGGAGGAGGCCGGCTCCGGCGGCAAGCCGGCGGTGGAGCCCACGACGTGGTCGTCCCCGGCAGACGCGGGCTGGCAGGCGGCCCAAGCGGTGAGTGAACCCGCGCGGGGCGGTGTCACCGCCTCGGGGCTGCCCAGGCGCATCCCCAAGGCCAACCTGGTGCCGGGTTCGGCGTCGCCGTCGGCCGCGAAGCACGCCGCCTCCCCGGCGGCCGGACCGTCGCTCCCGCTCTCCCCGGAGCGCGTGCGTAGGAGGCTCTCCGGCTTGCAGCGGGGCGTCCGGAAGGGACGGGCGGTGGCCGCCCAGGCTGAGGACGGCGACCGGCAGGGCTATGCCGGGGCCTCGAAGATGGGCGAAGCCGGCGCTCGGGACATTGAGAAGGAGGACACATGAGGGAAATGAGCCAGGCCGCTCGCGGTGTGAACTGGTTGATCACTGACTTCGTGAACAACGTGCCCGGAGTTGCCCACGCGGTGGTGGTGTCGGCGGACGGGTTGCCGTTGGCGTATTCCGACGGGTTTCCGAAGGATCGGGCGGACCAGTTGGCGGCGGTGTCGGCCGGGTTGATCAGTTTGACGCAGGGCGCCTCGCGGGTGTTCGAGGGCGGGACCGTGACGCAGACGGTGGTCGAGATGCAGCGAGGGCTGCTCATGATCATGTCGATCAGTGACGGGTCCTGTCTTGCGGTGCTGGCCGCGGCGGATTCAGATATGGGTCTGGTGGCTTATCAGATGACGTTGCTCGTGGAGCGCGCGGGTCAGGTGCTGACACCGGCGGTCCGGGCCGAGCTTCAGGCCTCGCCGCCGCGGTGACGGACGGCTCGGGGGCCGGAGGTTGGTGAGTCCCCGAAAGGGGTGCGGGCACGATCAGGTCAGGAGGACGTTGTGGCAGGCGGCGGCTGGAGCAATGATCCATATCCGCCGGTGGACGACGCCCACCGGTATTACAGCGGCGCAGCCCCCGCCTCTGACCCCGGCCCGGTCCCCGGTCCGGCTGAGCCGAGCTCCATGGTGCGGCCGTACGCGGTGACGGGTGGGCGTACGGCGCCGCGCGTCCGGTTGGCCATGGAGGCGCTGGTGTCCTCCGCCACGGTTTCCCAGGATCTGTCCGTCCTCACGCCGGAGCGTCAGGCGATCAGCTCGCTGTGCCGCCAGGTGCGGTCGGTCGCCGAGATCTCGGCGCTGCTGCGCATCCCGCTGGGCGTGGTGCGCATCGTGATCGCCGACATGGCGGCGGAGGGGTTGGTGCATGTGCACCAACCGCAGCTGGACGCGGGTAAGCCGGATCTGAACTTGCTGGAAAGGGTGCTCAGTGGACTTCGCAGGCTCTAGGGACTTCGCAGGCTCTAGGGACTTCGCAGGCTCTAGGGACTTCGCCGCTCCCAGCCGTGGGCTGACTTCGACGAAGATCGTGGTGGCCGGGGGGTTCGGCGTGGGGAAGACGACCTTCGTGGGGGCGGTGTCGGAGATCGTGCCGTTGACGACCGAGGCGGTGATGACCGACGCGTCGGCGGGGATCGACGATTTGGGGCTGACGCCGAACAAGACCACGACGACCGTGGCGATGGACTTCGGACGGGTGTCGCTTGATCGGGACCTGATTCTGTATCTGTTCGGGACGCCGGGTCAGCACCGGTTCTGGTTCATGTGGGACGACCTGGTCCGCGGGGCCATCGGTGCGATCGTGCTGGTGGACACGCGGCGGCTCGCCGACAGCTTTCCCGCGGTTGACTACTTCGAGGAGGCCCAACTGCCGTTCGTCGTCGGCGTCAACGGTTTCGACGGGCGCTACCCGCACACCGAGAATGAGGTGCGGGACGCGCTGTCCCTGTCACCGCACATCCCCGTGGTCCGCACGGACGCCCGCAACCGCGACTCGGTCAAGAGCACACTTATCAGGCTTGTCGAGCACGCGCTGACCATGCGGGTCACCGCCAGCGGCTGGGCGCGCTAGAGCGCCGGGCAAGTACGGAAAGGCGTGGCCCCCCTTTCGAGCCCCCCCACCGCGTGATCATGCACATGTTCCCGCACGCACCTTCCTGTCTGGCGCTTTGCGCTGCGTGATCATGCACACGTTCCCGTACGCACCTTCCTACCTGGCACTTTGTGCGGCGTGATCATGCACGACGAGGGTGCGCCCGACGGGCAGACACTGCATGATCACAAACATTGTCGGCACTGGTCGGACCGCGTGCGACGGAATCCCTGCATGATCACGATCCGGGAACCTTCATGTCCCCGAGTTTCCCGGGAAGCCCTGCATGATCACGATCCGGGAACCTTCACGTCCGCGAGCTTCCCGGGAAGCCCTGCATGATCACGGCGATGGGTGCGTGATCATGAAAGATGGCGAAAAGGCCCGGTCGCCGGGTCACTCCGGCGGCCGGGCCTCACTTCGCGTACGGGATCACTCCGACGGCTTGGGTTCCTCGTTCCGCAGGGCCGCCCGTCCCTCGCGCAGGCCGCGCTGGAAGCTCGACAGGCGGTTCCGCACCGCGTCCGGGGAGGCCGGCGGGCGGGGCGGCTCGGGCGCCGGCGCCGCGGCGGCGGCAGCGGCGTTGACGGAGCCCGGGATCAGGTTCGCCTTCGGCTGCCGCTTCGGCAGGCCCGAGGTGGTGACACCGCCCAGGGCGGGCTCGGTGAACGTGGCGGCCGCGACCTGCCATCCGTGGTCGGCGGGGGACTGGTCCCACTGGACGTCCTCGCCGCGCCTCTTGCGGAACCAGTCGGACTCGACGGCCGAGAAGATCGGCAGGAACTCCTCTTCGTTGTCCATGGACGGGATCCCGACCTGCGGCAGGGGACCGGTGGCGTCCTCGTCGTGCGCCTTCCGGTTGAACCGCCGCACATGGGTGAAGTTGTCCGGAGGGGCCGAGGCGGGGCTGAGTGACGCCATCGCCGGCTGCTGCGGCTCGCCCCAGGCATGAGGACCGGAGTGGTCCGGCCCCAGCGGCTGGGCGAACGGATCCGAGGCGACCGGCTGGGCGAACGGATCCGAGGCGACCGGCTGGGCGAACGGGTCCGAGGGGAAGGGCTGCGAGAACGGGTCCGAGGGGATCGGCTGCGAGAACGGGTCCGAGGGGATCGGCTGGGCGAAGGGATCCGAGGGGAACGGCTGCTGCCCGAAAGCCGGCGGGGATCCGAACGGCTGAGCGGCGACGGGCGGCTGGCCGAAGGGCTGCTGCGCGGCCGCCGACGGCTGCCCGAACGGCTGCTGGGCCGGGACGGGCTGCTGCTGACCGAACGGCTGCTGGCCGAACTGGGGCTGGCCGAAGGGCTGCTGCCCGAACTGAGGTTGGCCGAACTGCGGCTGATTGGCCCCCGCGCCCACGAGGAGGTTCTCGGGGAGCAGCACCATGGCGGTCACGCCGCCGCCGTCCTGCTGGCGGAGTTGCACACGGACGCCGTGCCGATAGGCCAGGCGCGCGACCACGAAGAGGCCCATGCGCCGGGACACGGAGACGTCGGGCTCCGGCGGGTTGGCCAGGCGGTAGTTCACGATGGACAGCTCGTCGCCGGTGATGCCGATGCCGCGGTCGCTGATGCTGATCATCAGCCCACCGCCGTCGATCCGGTTGGTCGAGATCGTGACCTTCGTCTGGGGCGGGGAGAAGGAGATGGCGTTCTCCACCAGCTCGGCGATCAGGTGGATTCCGTCGTTCACGGAGCCGCCCACGACCGACACGTCGGAGATGATCTGCATGGTCACCCGCTCGTAGCCTTCGACCTCCGACAGCGCGGCCCGGACGACGTCGATCACCGGGATCGGCTGGCTCCATCGCCGTGCGGGTTCCTGGCCGGCGAGGACCAGCAGGTTCTCGCTGTTGCGGCGCATGCGGGTCGCGAGATGGTCGAGCCGGAACAGGTGCGCGAGCCGCTCCTCGTCCTCTTCTCCCTGCTCCAGCCCGTCGATGAGGCTGAGCTGCCGTTCGACCAGCGATTGGCTTCGCCGCGAGAGGTTGACGAACATCGCGTTGACGTTGGTGCGCAGCGCGGCTTCCTGCGCCGCCAGCCGTACGGCCTCGCGGTGGACCTCGTCGAACGCCCGGGCCACTTCACCGATCTCGTCCTTCGCGGAGACCCTGATCGGGGTGACCTCGACGCCGGCCGCGGCCCCTCCGTCGAGCTCCCGGACCTTCTGGACGGTCTGCGGAAGGCTCTGGCCGGCGATGTAGAGGGCCTCTCTCCGGAGCTGGCGCAGGGGCCTGATGAGAGAGCGCACCACGATGAGGGTTACGGCGAAGACGATGAGGAGGAGCACGAGCATCGACACGGCGAGGGTGATCGCCGTCTGCCGCTCGTTCTGCTGCTGCTGCCGGCTACCGGCGAGGACCTCGCCCTCCAGGCGCTGCTCCACCGTACGCATCCGGTCGATCGTCGCGGTCGCGGAGCTGAACCACTGGCGGGGATCCGTCACGCCGGTCCGCAGGCCCTGGCGCAGCCGGGCGACTGCCTGCGCCTTGATGGCCTCGGCCTTGGTCACCTCGGGGCCGCTGACGGTTCCGGCGTAGAAGTGCAGGTCCTCGATCGAGGATCGGGCCTGGAAGTTCGTGATGGCGGTCTGCTGGGCGCTGACGGAGCCGAGGACACCGGTGAGGGTGTCGGAGTTCGCCCGGCCCGTCACGATCGCGTCGACCAGGAGGGCGCGCTGGCGCGACATCTCCTCCTTGGCCTCGGAGACGCTGGTCAGCGCGAGCACCTGGCGGCGCAGGTCGGCGTCGGTGACCTCGTTGCTCAGCGCCTCGTAGACGCGGCGGATATCGTCGATCATGGCGGAGTACGCCTGGACGGTGACGATCGGCGTCAGGCCCTTGGCGCTCAGCGCGATGTCCCTCAGCCCCTCCAGGCCGTTGAGCCAGCGTTCGACTCGGGTGACGGAGTCGACGACGTCGAGCTTCTGTCCCGGGTCGAGCGACCCGATGGAGGTCGCGACCTGCTCGCCGATCCGGTTGGAGATCTTCGTCTGGTCGGCGGCGGCCTCCTTCCGGCCCGGCCCCGCGGGACGGGCGATGTACCAGACCATGAGGTCGCGCTCCAGCGCCAGCTCATGGTTCAGGCTGCCGAGCTGCTGCACGAGAAGTGCGAGCTGCGTCAGGCGGCGGTAGTCGTCGGCGGTCCGCAGCGCCGTGGTGACGCGCATGCCGCCCAGCAGGACCGCCGCCACCGTCGGGATGATGATGAGCGCGACCAGTCGCGGGCGTACGCGCCAGGTGGGAAGTGTGAAGCGCCGACCGCGTTTGCCCTTACCTTCCGGCGGCGAGGCCGTGGTGGGGGTGGCGGCTTCAGATGCGCCCACTCGGTCGAGGCTGGGAGCCGTTCCGGTTCTCATCAGACACCGCTACCTCTCGTCGCCCTCCGAGGGGCAGACGATCCACATCGTTGACCTCTGTCACAGAGGTCCTGCGAGCATGACTGAGCTATGGGAGCACAGATTAGCGATCAGGACAACGTGCAGCAGGCTACATGTGCGGCGAATGGCGTTTTATTCCTACACGTCACCTTATGGACGTTTATTACCGTCTGACTTTTTGGAACGGTTCAACGCCCGCCGACGCCCGGCATTTCTTGACATCTACCCATTTTTGAAGGTAGGCATTCCTGGTTCGCTCGGGCGGGGACCGCCCCTCTCGGCACACCTAAGCAAAGGGAAGACAGGCACATGAGCCGCCAGCCCGGGATGTTGATCGCCGCTGCTGTCACCGCGCTGATCGTCACCGCGTGTACGGGTGGAGGAGACGGCGCCAAGGAGCCCACCTCCGGCAAGACGACGATCACCTGGTGGGACTACTTCGGCTACTCACCGGACTCCGACCAGGCGGTCAACTCGCTGATCAAGAAGTACGAGGACAGCCACCCTGACGTGGACATTCAGCGGACGGCCATCGGCTTCGGCGACTTCCGGACCAAGCTGATCCAGGCGGCGGCGTCGGGCAACTTCCCGGACATCGCGGCCATCGACAACAGCGACGTCCCCGTGTTCGCCACTCAGGGGGCCCTGGCGGACCTGACGTCCAAGATGACGGATTGGCCACAGAAGACGCAGTACCTGGATTTCGTCCTTAAGAGTGTCCAGTACGCTGGGAAGTACTACGGAGTTCCTTTCCGTAGCAATACGACAGCGCTCTGGTACAACAAGGACATGTTCCAGGAAGCGGGCATCAGTTCGCCGCCTCAGACATGGCAGGAACTGCGTGTCGACGCCAAGAAACTGACCAACGACAAACACTCGGGCATCTGTTTCTCGGCGGCGGCCACAGAGGAAGGCACCTGGACCTTCCTTCCCGCGCTCTGGCAGGCGGGCGGCGACGTCTCGAAGATCGGCAGCCAGGCTACCGTAGAGGCCCTGTCGTACTACAACGACCTGGTCAACGTGGACAAGAGCGCTCCCAAGTCCGTCCTCCAGTGGGGCCAGTCCGACATCGGCGAGCAGTTCGGCTCGGGCGTGTGCGCGATGATGTTCAACGGCCCCTGGGTGCTCGGCTCCGCCGAGAAGGGCAAGTTCTCCTGGGGTGTGGCCCCATGGCCCAAGGGCGTGGCCGGCACGGCCTCCCCGCTCGGCGGCGAGGTGTGGGGGATCAGCAAGAAGGCCGCCAACCTCGACGCGGTCTGGCAGCTGGCCGACTGGCTCGCCAACCCGGCCAACAGCAAGGACGAGGTCTCCAAGGGCCTGGGCAGCATCCCCAACCGCAAGGACACCCTGCACGACCCCGCCTGGGTCTGGCACCCCATGGTGAAGGCGTTCGCCGACCAGATGCCCGACGCCCGGCCCCGCGGCCTGTACGGCCCCAAGTACGCCCAGATCTCCGAGGCCGTCTGGACGATGGAGCAGCAGGTGCTCTCCGGCGCGAAGAGCCCGCAGGACGCGGCGGTCGAGGCGCAGACGAAGATTCTTCCCCTTCTGTCGTGACCGGAGGACCCGCAATGCAGGAGTTCAGCCAGGCCGCACGCGGCATCAACTGGCTCGTCAGCGAGTTCGTCTCCTCGGCGCCGGGTGTCGCGCACGCCGTCGTGGTGTCCGCCGACGGGCTTCCGCTGGCGTACTCGAACGGTTTCCCCAAGGACCGCGCCGACCAGCTCGCCGCCGTGGCGGCCGGCCTGGTCAGCCTCACAGCGGGCGCGTCCCGGGTGTTCGAGGGCGGCCCCGTCACCCAGACCGTGGTCGAGATGCAGCGCGGCCTGCTGCTGATCATGTCGATCAGCGACGGGTCCTGCCTGGCGGTGCTCGCGTCGGCGGACTCGGACATGGGCCTGGTGGCCTACCAGATGACGCTGCTCGTGGACCGGGCGGGGCAGGTGCTGACCCCGGCGGTCCGCGCCGAGCTCCAGGCGTCCCAGCCGCGGACATGAGCATGGATCAGTGGGGTCAGCCGTACCAGCGGGATCCCGCGTCGCCCGTCCGCCCGTACGCCGTGACGGGCGGACGCACCGCGCCTCGGATGCAGCTCGCGCTGGAAGCCCTGGTGTCCAGTGCCACCGCCAACAGCGACCTCACCAACCGGCCGCCCGAGTGGCGCGCCATCAGTGCGCTCTGCCGTCAGGTGCGGTCGGTCGCCGAG
This sequence comes from Planotetraspora sp. A-T 1434, assembly GCF_025420585.1. Taxonomy (GTDB): domain Bacteria; phylum Actinomycetota; class Actinomycetes; order Streptosporangiales; family Streptosporangiaceae; genus JAOEGB01. The sequence continues at coordinate 703,624 of NZ_JAOEGB010000001.1, forward strand.
GTGTCGGCGCTGCTGCGCATCCCCCTCGGGGTCGTACGGATCCTCATCGCCGACATGACCACCGAAGGGTACCTGCACGTGCACCAGCCGCAGCTGGACGCCGGCAGGCCGGATGTGAACTTGCTGGAAAGGGTGCTCAGTGGACTTAGAAGGCTCTAGTCGCGGCCTCACCTCCGCGAAGATCGTCGTTGCCGGCGGCTTCGGTGTGGGGAAGACGACCTTCGTCGGAGCCGTCTCCGAGATCGTGCCGTTGACGACCGAGGCGGTGATGACCGACGCCGCCAAGGACGTCGACGACATCGGCCTCATCCCGAACAAGACCACCACCACGGTGGCCATGGACTTCGGCCGCGTGTCCCTGGACCGGGACCTGATCCTGTACCTGTTCGGCACGCCGGGCCAGCATCGGTTCTGGTTCATGTGGGACGACCTCGTGCGCGGGGCGATCGGCGCGGTGGTGCTGGTCGACATGCGGCGGCTCGCCGACAGCTTCCCGGCGGTCGACTACTTCGAGGAGGCCGAGCTGCCGTTCATCGTCGGCGTCAACGGCTTCGACGGCCAGTTCAACCACGGTGAGGACGAGATCAGGGAGGCCCTCACCATCTCTCCGGGCATCCCGATCGTCCGCACCGACGCCCGGTCCCGGGAGTCGGTCAAGAACACCCTCATCACCCTCGTCGAGCACGCGCTGACCAGCCGGGTGGGGGCACCCGGGTGGTGACAGGGCCGCGCCCGACGCGGCGGCTCGGGCGCGAAAGCCGTGTGGACGGATAGGCTGGGGGCACCCGACCCATACGTCCATCGACCGTCCATTCGCTTCGAGGCTGGCCAATCACGTGTTCGAGACCCTTTCCGACCGGCTGACTTCGGTCTTCTCCTCCCTACGGTCCAAAGGCAGGCTTTCCGACGCCGACATCGACGCGACCTGCCGCGAGATCCGCATCGCGTTGCTCGAGGCGGACGTCGCGCTGCCCGTCGTCAAGGACTTCGTGGCACGGGTCAAGGAGAGGGCCCGCGGAGCCGAGGTCTCCCAGGCCCTCAATCCCGCCCAGCAGGTCGTCAAGATCGTCAATGACGAGCTGATCGAGATCCTCGGCGGCGAGACGCGCAGGCTGCGCTACGCCAAGACGCCGCCGACCGTGATCATGCTCGCGGGTCTCCAGGGCTCGGGTAAGACCACGCTCGCGGGCAAGCTCGCCAAGTGGCTACGCGACCAGGGGCACGCCCCGCTGCTCGTGGCCTGTGACCTGCAGCGCCCCAACGCCGTCCAGCAGCTCTCGGTCGTGGCCGAGCGGGCCGAGGTCGCCGTCTACGCGCCGGAGCCGGGCAACGGCGTCGGCGACCCCGTGGCGGTGGCCAGGCAGTCGATCGACCACGCGCGGCGCCAGCAGTACGACGTGGTCATCGTCGACACCGCCGGCCGCCTGGGCATCGACCAGGAGCTGATGCGGCAGGCGGCCGACATCCGCGACGCGATCAGCCCTGACGAGGTCCTGTTCGTGGTCGACGCGATGATCGGCCAGGACGCCGTGACCACCGCGCAGGCGTTCATGGACGGGGTCGGCTTCGACGGGGTCGTCCTCACAAAGCTCGACGGCGACGCCCGGGGCGGCGCGGCCCTGTCGGTCCGGCATGTGACCGGCCGCCCGATCATGTTCGCGTCCACCGGTGAGAAGCTGGCCGACTTCGACGCCTTCCACCCGGACCGCATGGCGGGCCGCATCCTCGACATGGGTGACATCCTCACCCTGATCGAGCAGGCCCAGAAGACCTTTGACGAGCAGGAAGCCGCCAAGATGGCGAGCAAGCTCGTCTCCGGCGACGGCTTCACGCTCGACGACTTCCTCGAGCAGATGATGATGGTCCGCCGGATGGGGCCCATCAAGAACCTGCTCGGCATGATGCCCGGCATGGGGCAGATGCGCGACCAGCTCAACCAGGTCGACGACCGCGACCTCGACCGCATCGCCGCGATCATCCGCTCGATGACGCCTGGCGAGCGGCAGGACCCAAAGATCATCAACGGCTCCCGCCGTGCCCGTATCGCGGGCGGCTCCGGCGTCACCGTCACCGAGGTGAGCAACCTCGTCGTCCGCTTCTTCGAGGCCCAGAAGATGATGAAGCGGATGACCCAGGGCATGGGCATTCCCGGCATGCCGGGCGGCCGCAAGTCCCAGAAGGCGCAGAAGCCCAAGAAGGGCCGCCGAGTGAGCGGCGACCCTCGCAAGGCGGGCCAGGCCAAGCCGGGATCCGGGACCGGACCCGAAGCCGTTCAGCCGCCCAAGGGAGTGCTCGGCAACCTCCAGCTCCCGCCCGGTTTCGACCCCTCGAAGCTCAACCTCCCGGGTCAGAACTAAGTCGTGTCTCGTGGCCGCCGGGCGCTCGTCACAGGCGGGTGCCCGGCGCCATCGGCGTGACGTCGAGCCGGCCGTCGCCGCAAACCATGGCCGTGAACGGGATCTCCAGGTGCGCGACCTCGTCCGGCGGAATGATCATGAGCCGCTTGGCGGTCGGGCACCGGGTCTCGTTGCCGGTCTCCACCACGGTCCAGTGCACCCGGGCGTGGGCGCTGCCGCCGGGCTTCAGCGTGACGCGATGGGGCTGGACGCTTTCCCTGCGCGTCCTGGTGCGCAGCGCGTCGCCGTGGCCGTCAATCATGATCAGTCCGACGAAGCCGTAGACCCAGCAGGTCTTCGAGGACGTGTTCGTGAGGATCAGAGGCGCGTAGTGGTTCCCCGCCCCCGCGTCGCCCTCTCCGAACCGCGCCTTCAGGGCGGTTGTACGGCATCGCCCGGCCGGGGCCGTCCGCAGCGCCGCGGAGCTCGCGACCTTGGTCGCCGACGTGCTGATGTCACGGCTGGAGGGCGTGCTTGAGAGAGCGGGGGAGCCGCATGCCGCCGCCGCCAGCACCAGCCCGGCCGCGGCCGCCGAGGCGCCCACGCGGCGGGCCGTACGCTTGATTCGTTCCATGCCCCCTAAGACGCGCGGTCCCGCCGTTTTGTTCGACGCCGATTCGGGCCCGTGTCCGGCCCGTGTCCGGTCCGTGTCCGGCTCGTGCCAGGCCCCTTGTCCGGCGCCTGTCCGGCGAGAAACTCGGACGGCGGGGCGCGGAGGCGTCCGGTCCGGCGCCGCGGGTGCGTGCGGTGCTTCCGGCTGAGGGCGTGGACGCTTCGGCCGAGGGTGCCGATGTTGCGACATCGTCGCCGTTCCTAGGGGTTTGATTGGCCAAGCACCCGGAATCATCTGGCAGAATGTCAAGCTGGAACATCGTGGCCGCGGGTGCCCTCTCACCCCCGCCGGTCGCGCCTGTCCCTCGGGCGGGCTCCCATCGTGCCCCACTCGATGAGACACCGCTCACCCACGCTCTAATGCAGGAGAGACCACACCCGTGGCAGTCAAGATCAAGCTCAAGCGGCTCGGGATGATCCGCAACCCGCAGTACCGCATCGTCGTCGCCGACAGCCGCACCAAGCGTGACGGCCGGGCGATCGAGGAGATCGGTCTGTACCACCCGAAGGAGAACCCCTCGCGTATCGAGGTCGACTCCGAGCGGGCGCAGTACTGGCTGGGTGTCGGCGCGCAGCCGACCGACCCGGTCCTCAAGCTCTTCAAGCTGACCGGCGACTGGCAGAAGTTCAAGGGCGAGGCCGCTCCGGCTCCGCTCCTGGTCGCCGAGGCGAAGCCGGACCGGCACGCCGCCTACGAGGCCGCGGCCAAGGAGTCGCTCTCGGGTGACACCGGCGGCGCCGCCACCACGCAGAAGAAGGCCAGGAAGCCCGCCAAGGCCGAAGAGACCGCCGAGACCCCGGCCGCCGCCGCCGAGGAGAAGCCGGAAGGCGAGGCCTGAGGTGCTCGAGGAGGCCCTCGAGCACCTGGTTAAGGGCATCGTCGAGCATCCCGGCGACGTCCAGGTCCGGGCTCGGCGCATCCGCACCGGGCGCGTTCTCGAGGTCCGGGTCCACCCCGAGGACCTCGGCAAGGTCATCGGCCGCGGGGGCCGTACGGCCAAGGCGTTGCGCACCGTCGTCAACGCCCTGTCCGACGGCAAGTACGTGCGGGTCGACCTGGTCGACCTGGACGAGGCCCGCTGAGCAGAACCGCATGTCCGGGGGACCCTCGTACGGGGGTCCCCCGGCTCGGTTTCGGGGGCCTCACGCATTTTCGACGGCGGTTCAGAGGATTCCGAGGGTCTGGAGGGAAGGCGAGAAGTGCAGCTTGTCGTGGGCAGGATCGGCCGACCGCACGGCGTGCGGGGTGAGGTCACCGTCGAGGTGCGCACCGACGACCCCGAGTTGCGCTTCGCCGCTGGTACGGCTCTCGCCACCGATCCCGCGAATGTCGGGCCGCTCACCATCGAGCGGGCCCGCTGGCATTCCGGCATCCTGCTGCTGACCCTGGCCGGCGTGCACGACAGGGACGCCGCCGAGGAGCTCCGCGGCACGACGCTGGTCGTCGACTCCGCCGAGATCCCGCCGTCCGATGATCCGGACGAGTTCCACGACTACCAGCTCATCGGCCTCGCCGTCGTGACGACGAGGGGCGAGAAGGTGGGAGAGGTCAGCGATGTCCTCCACCACGGCCAGGACCTGCTGGTAGTCAGCCGTCCGTCCCGGGACGACGTCTATGTCCCGTTCGTCAAGGCGCTGGTCCCCGAGATCGACCTCGGGAAGGGCGTGCTCGTCCTGGACGCCCCGCCCGGCCTGCTCGATCTCGACAGAGCTGATGTCGACGGGGCCGATGTTGACGGGGCCGATGTTGACGGGGCCGAGTAGAGGGGGACGGATGCGCGCCGACATCATCTCGATCTTCCCGGAGTATTTCGCGCCGCTCGACGTCTCCCTGATGGGCAAGGCGCGGGAGCGCGGCATCCTCGACATCCGCCTCCACCAGCTCCGCGACTGGACCCGCGACGTCCACAAGACCGTGGACGACACGCCGTACGGCGGTGGCCCCGGGATGGTGATGAAACCGGAGATCTGGGGCGAGGCCATCGACGCCGTCGTCGCCCAGGGGCAGCGAGATCAGCAGGGTCATCAGGCTCATCAGGGCGGTGGGGAAGGCGGCGTGCCGGCCGCGCTGCCCCGGATGATCGTGCCCACGCCGAGCGGCCGGCCGTTCACGCAGGAAGTGGCCCTGGAGTACGCCAAGGAGCCGTGGCTTCTCTTCGCCCCCGCCCGCTATGAGGGCATCGACTCGCGCGTCATGGCCGAGTACGGCTCCCGCCTGCGGGTCGACGAGGTCAGCATCGGCGACTACGTCCTCGCGGGGGGAGAGGCGGCCGTATTAGTGATCGTCGAGGCGGTCGGGCGGCTGCTGCCCGGGGTGCTCGGCAACGCGTGCTCGGTCGCCGACGACTCCTTCGCCCCCGGCGCGATGGCCAACCTGCTCGAAGGTCCCGTTTACACCAAGCCGCCCGTGTGGCGCGGCCATGAGGTGCCGGAGATCCTCCTGTCGGGCCACCACGGGAAGATCGCTCGCTGGCGGCGGGACGAGGCGCTCCGCCGTACGCTGGAGAAGAGGCCGGAGCTTGCCGCCAGGCTCGACGCCGGCAGCCTCGACGCGCACGATAGGCGCGTGCTTGAGGCGTTCGAGGGCCGGCCATCCGGCGGCTCTTCCGGTGACCCGTTCAGCGGCTCTTCCGGCGGCTCGTTTCGCGCCGGGCCGGAAGATGTGGCAAACTGAATCGCTGCTGCCGACTTTCGTTGTCGCGGCATGGCCGGGCAAGGTCCGGTCCCAGACGTAAAGTCAGACTCATCAAAAAGCCAGACGTATCAAAAGCCAAGCGTGCGTGTCCCCCTCGTCGCCGAGCCCCGCGGGCCGGCCGGGTGGACCTCCGTGCGCGCTCATGTCAATGAGGAACCGCTGCCATGCACACGCAGATCCAGGAGCTCGAGAAGGCTGCCCTCCGCAGCGACGTACCGGCGTTCCGCCCGGGTGACACGCTGGAGGTCCACGTCCGCGTCGTCGAGGGCAACCGGTCCCGCATCCAGGTGTTCAAGGGCTTCGTCCTGCGCCGCCAGGGCGGTGGCGCCCGCGAGACGTTCACCGTCCGCAAGGTCAGCTACGGCGTGGGCGTCGAGCGGACCTTCCCGGTCCACAGCCCGGTGATCGAGAAGATCAACGTCCTGACCCGCGGTGACGTCCGCCGGGCGAAGCTCTACTACATGCGTGACCTGCGCGGCAAGGCCGCCCGCATCCGCGAGAAGCGTGAGGCGCTCCCGGCGTCCAAGTAGGCGAAGCGATGATCGTGGTCCGTGCCGTACGGCGCGGACCACTTTCTTTTGCCGCCGATGGCCGAGTCCGCGACCATGACTGTCGTGGACATCATCTAGGCTCAGCAGCGATGGCTATTGAGGGACAGGGGTCCGGCGGGCGCCGCCCTGCCGAGGACGGGGTGGACGTGGTCGCGGAAGACACCCAGCAGGCCGCCAAGAGCGGCGGCGGGAAGAAGGGCTCCTTCTGGCGGGAGCTGCCCGTCCTGATAGTGGTCGCCGTCGTTCTGGCGCTGCTCATCAAGTCCTTCGTGGTCCAGGCTTTCTACATCCCGTCCGAGTCGATGGAGGACACGCTCCTCACGAACGACCGGGTCCTGGTCAACAAGCTCGTCTACCGGGTGCGCGACATCGAGCGCGGCGACATCGTCGTGTTCAGCGGCGTCGACTCCTGGGACCCCGAGGTCAAGCTCGAGGAGCCGTCGAATCCGATCGCCGGGTTCTTCCGCTGGGTCGGCACCGCGTTCGGGTTCGTCCCCGGTGAGAAGGACTACATCAAGCGGGTCATCGGCGTGCCCGGCGACAAGGTCAAGTGCTGCGACGCCAAGGGCCGGATCACGGTGAACGGCGTGCCGCTCGAGGAGAAGTCGTACCTCTACCCGGGCGACGTCCCGTCGTCGCGGGAGTTCGAGGTCACCGTGCCGAAGGACCGGCTCTGGGTCATGGGCGACCACCGGTCGGTCTCGCTCGACTCCCGGTCGCACCAGGGTGATCCGGGCGGGGGCACCATCCCCGCCAACGAGGTGATCGGGCGGGCCTTCGTCATCGTCTGGCCGTTCAACCGGGCCAAGATCCTGCCGATCCCCGAGACGTTCGCCCAGCCGGCCCTCCAGGCCGCGGCCGGAGCCGCCCCGGCGGTCCTCGGGCTGGCCGGAGCCATCCCGCTCGTGGCGCTGCGCCGCCGTCTGGCCAGGCGGTAACGCGGTGCCCGAGACCGAAGACAAGGACTCCTCCACCAAGAAGCGCTCGGGCCTGCGTGAAACTCTCATGTTCACGCTGGGCGGGATCGCGGTGGCCCTCCTGGTGCACGCCTTCGTCCTGCAGTCGTTCTACATCCCGTCCGAGTCGATGGAGAACACGCTGCTGGTCAACGACCGGGTCGTGGTGAACAAGCTCGCCTACCGGTTCGGCGACGTGAAGCGCGGCGACATCGTCGTCTTCAAGGGCTGGACCGGAGAGGACACGATCAAGCGGGTGATCGGCGTCGGCGGCGACGTCGTCAAGTGCTGCGACGCCAAGCGCCGGATCACGGTCAACGGGACGCCGCTCGACGAGGAGGGCAAATACATTTACCCCGGGGCCTACCCTTCGGGCCGGCAGTTCGAGGTCAAGGTCCCCGCTGGGCGTCTCTGGCTCATGGGTGACCACCGGAACAACTCGCAGGACTCCCGGCATTTCCTGGAGGACGGCCATTACGGCACGGTCTCGGAGGACGACGTGATCGGCCGGGCGTTCGTGCGCTACTGGCCCCTGTCACGCCTGTCCTTCCTGTCCCGGCCCGAGACTTTCTCGGCCGTCCACTGAAGCTGCCTGCGACGACGTCCTCCGGGTGCGCTCCTGCCGTACCACGGGGGCTGAATGGGGCGTAATCTGCTTGTCGTCATGACAGCTCTGTATCGCCCGCGTCCCAGCGTCGTCCGGCGGGATTCCGGACTCTACGGTTACGAGCGAGCTCTCGCCCGGCGGGGGCTCACGCCGGTCGCCGGGGTGGACGAGGCCGGTCGGGGCGCCTGCGCCGGGCCGCTCGTCGTGGCCGCGGTGGTGCTGGGCCGGGAGATCGACGGGCTGAGCGACTCCAAGCTGCTGACCGAGGCCGTCCGTGAGCGCATGTACGACCGGATAGTCGCCACGGCGAAGGCCGTCAGCGTGGTCGTGGTCCCGCCCCAGGACATCGACGCGCGCGGCCTGCACAAGTGCAACGTCGCCGGGATGCGCCGCGCGGTGGCAGGCCTGGGAAGCGACCTCGGCTACATCCTGGTCGACGGGTTCCCCGTCCCCGGGCTCCCGGCGCCGTCGCTGGCGGTGTGGAAGGGCGACCAGGTCGCGGCCTGCATGGCGGCCGCCTCGATCGTCGCCAAGGTCACCAGGGACCGCATGATGCACAGCCTGGACGAGATTTACCCCCAGTACGGCTTCGCCGTACACAAGGGATATGTGACGCCCGGCCATCGGCGGGCTTTGGCGGTTCACGGACCGAGCCCGCATCATCGGTTCTCGTTCGTGACTGTGGCAAAAGTGACTCGTGGGATCGAGATCCGGCACGCGAGCCCGTGGACCGGGCAGGATGAGGACATGCGGGAGAATGAGGTAGGGGCCGGTGTCGTCTGAACGGGCGATCTCGACGGGGAGCGCAAGAGGAGGACCGGGATGAGCGCGGAAGATCTCGAAAAATACGAGACTGAGATGGAGCTGCAGCTCTACCGGGAGTACCGCGACGTGGTGGGGCTGTTCACCTACGTTGTCGAGACGGAGCGGCGCTTCTATCTCACCAACTCGGTGGACCTCGACGTCCGCACGGCCGAGAACGGCGACGTCTTCTTCGACGTGAAGATGCAGGACGCCTGGGTCTGGGACATGTACCGCCCGGCCAGGTTCGTCAAGAACGTGCGGGTGGTGACCTTCAAGGACGTCAACGTCGAAGAGCTGGCCAAGCCCGATCTCGAGATGCCCAAGGAAGGCTTCTCCAGCTAGTGTCCTGCCCGGCCGCCCACCAGCGGCCGGGCCTTCTGGGCTCTGCGGGGGCTTTGCACGGGCGGCGTCTCGGGGTTATGCACAGAGCGGTGTTCGGCGGGTTCTTGCTCGTGCGGGAAGTCGCAGTGTTGCTCCCGTGCGTTTGTCTGCCCGTGTGCTGCTTGTGCTGTGTCCGGTCGCGTCACAGGTCCTTTGGCTGGTCGCGCCCGCGGTCGCCGAGCCGGGGCCGCCGGCCTCGCCCCGGCCCGCGTCCGGCTGGCGGTGGCCGCTGGCCGGTCACCCGACGGTGATCAGGCGCTTCGATCCTCCGGCGCAGCGATGGCTGGCGGGCCATCGCGGTGTCGATCTCGCGGCCGCGCCCGGCCAGGAGGTCCATGCCGTGGGCCCGGGAACGGTCGGACATGCCGGGCCGGTCGGCGGGAGGGGAGTGGTCACGATCGTCCACGCTGACGGCCTGCGGACGACGTACCTGCCGGTTCAGCCGTTGGTACGGCCCGGCGAGGCCGTCGGGGTGGGCGATGTCATCGGCATGGTCGTCAGCTCGCCGGGGCACTGCATGGTCACGTGCCTCCACTGGGGTCTGTTGCGCGGGGACTCATATCTCGACCCGCTCCTGCTGCTCGGCGTCGGTCAGGTCCGCCTGCTGCCGTTGTGGTCCCATCCGGAGACACCGCATGTCGCCAACCCGCTGCGGCCGGAGCCGGGGCCGGGCTTGAGGTCGGGGTCGGTGTCGGACGTGCCAACCGCCACGACGCCCGCCGCGCGGCCTCGGCTTTCGGCGGTGTCCGGGGCGTCCAAAGCCGAGCATGCCCGGGGAAGGGACTCCACCGGGCCTGCGGCCTCCGCGCCCGCCGCGCGGCCCGGGCTCTCGGCGGTGCCCGTCAGCGCCGTCCTGGCCGGCATGGGCACAACCTCAGCGTTGTGGCTGCTCATGGCTCTCGGCTCAGCGAGGGGGCCGAGCCGGCGCAGGACGCGGCAACCAGGTGTCAGGCGCGGGGGTGGGCCTGGCGGTAGGCGGCGCGGAGCCGATCGATCGAGACGTGCGTGTAGATCTGGGTAGTGGCCAGAGAGGCATGGCCGAGGAGCTCTTGAACGCTGCGCAGGTCGGCTCCGCCCTCCAGCAAATGCGTGGCAGCGGTGTGGCGCAATCCATGCGGCCCCATGTCGGGAGCCTCGGCCTCGGCCAGGCGGGCGTGCACGACCCGGCGTACGGTCCCCTGATCGATCCGGCCGCCACGCACCCCGAGGAATAGCGCCGGGCCGGTTCCCTCGCGGATCCACAGCGGCCTGCCACGCACGCACCAGGCGTCCAGAGCGTGCAGCGCGGGCAGCCCGAAGGGCACGGTGCGCTCCTTGCGTCCTTTGCCCATCACTCTCACGGTGTTGCGGTCACGATCGACGTCGTCCACGTCGAGCCCGCAGAGCTCGCTCACGCGCATTCCGGTCGCATACAGCAACTCCATGATCGCCCGATCCCGCAGGTCCCGAGGATCGCCGGAACCGTCCAGGTCGAGTACGGCCTGCGCCTCGGCCTGGTCCAGGACCACGGGAAGAGCGCGGCTCGACTTGGCAGTGCCCAGGAGGAGGCCGGGATCGGTCGCGAGCAGGCCGCGCCGGTGGCAGAAGGCCGTGAATACCCGGGCACAGGCCGTCCGCCGCGCGAGTGTCGCCCGTGAGCGCCCGGCCTGATGCTGATCCCCGAGCCAATCACGCAAAACGGTGATATCGAGCGCGTCGAGGCTGTCATGACCGGCGGCTTCGAGGTGCGTCAGCAGCGAGGTGATGTCACCGAGGTAGGCCCGGACGGTGTGCGGTGACAGGTCCCGTTCCAGCCGGAGATGCCGCTCGAACGCCGCCAGGACGGTGTCGTTCACGCCTGAGACCCTGCCGTCGGTCATGGCCGCCATGCTATCCACCGCGCTATCCACCGCCCACGCGGCGGCTCCGGCTCCCGAAGTGTCAGCCTGCGTCCCAGGGGAGTCGCTCCTGTCCCGGGGGAGTGGCCCGCCCCGAAGTGGAGTTTCCACCTCGTGTCCCAAGGGGCGGCTCCCGCAACCTGGGGGCCGGCGCGACCTTGCCATGGCGGGCGCTCGCCTGCGGGACTAGGGGTGGCGGGCGGGGCGGAGTCGCCAGCCTCGGGCGACGGGCTCTACGAAACCGGCCGCCATGAGACTGCCGAGGCAGCTCAGTGCCGTCGTCATGTCCACGCCCGCCGCCACGGCGATGGTCGCCGGCCCGGCGCCGCCGCGGGCTGGTACCGCTTCCAGGACTCGTCTCGTCTCGTCGTTCAGGCCGTCGCGTGGCCGTACCGGTCCTCGGGGCTCCGGTGCCAGGTCCGCGCCGATCGAGCCGACCAGCTCGATCACCTCCTCGACGGAGGTCACGCAGACCGCCTTTCCCTGGCGGATCAGCACGTGGCAGCCCTCGGAGTTCTCGCTGGTGATCGGCCCCGGCACGGCCATGAGCTGCCGGTTGAGGGTGGACGCGTGCGTGGCGGTGTTGAGAGCTCCGCTACGCACCGCGGCCTGCACGACGACCGTGCCCCGCGACAGCGCCGCGATGACCCGGTTCCTGACCAGGAAGCGCGGCCGTGTGGGATGGACGCCGGGAGGCCACTCGCTGATCACCACGCCCTGGGAGCGGACGGCGCGGAACAGGTCCTCGTGGGCGCGGGGATAGCAGACGTCAGTCCCGCAGGCGAGCACGACGACCGTCGGGGAGCCGCCCGCGAGCGCGCCGCGATGGGCGGCGCCGTCGATCCCGTAGGCTCCACCGCTGATCACCGACCACCCTTCGTCGGCGAGCCTCGAGCCGAACTCGGACGCCACCGTGACCCCGTAGGCGGTGGCCGCCCTCGACCCGACGATCGCGACCGAGCGTAGGCAGGAGAAGCGCAGGTTGGCCTCGCCGTCCAGCCAGAGCCCGTAGGGCCGGTAGTCGCCGAGGTCGTCGAGCTGGGTCGGCCATTCCGGATCACCGGGGATGATCAGCCGGGCTCCGCGCTGCCGCCCCTGGGCGAGGTCGGCGGCCGGGTCGGCCTGGCGGGCCGCCCAGCCGGCGACCAGTTGTTCGAGGTTGAGCCGTCGCCGGGAGGCCTCGGCGAGCTCTTTCTCCCTCCTCGCGAACTCCGGCTCCAGTGCTCCCCGCCGAGCCTGGTCGAGCGCGCCTCGCGGGCCGTACCAGGCGATCAGCCGGCCCATGACGGGGTCGCCGGCCTCGGCGACGCGCATGAGCGCGACCCTGGCCAGCCGATCGTCCTCCAGCGGCTGTCCACCGCAGTCGAGCGACATCGACATGTCACTCCACCCCCAACCACATCGCCAGTGCCGCGGACGTCTCGGGCTCGCCCGGCCTGTCCTTGCCGCTCAGATCCGAAAGTGTCCAGGCCACGCGCAGAACACGGTCGAGCCCGCGCGCGCTCAGCGTGCCCAGGTCGAGCCCCCGGTGCAGCGGCGCCAGGGCGCCGGCGGACAGCCGGAAGTCGTTGTGCAGGGCCGCCGAGGCCACTTCGGCGTTGCTGCGCCAGGGCGTTCCCGCGAGGCGCTTGGCGGCCCGCTCACGCGCGATGAGCACCCTGTCGGCCACGACCTGGCTGGGCTCGGTGAAATGCCGGTCCGCCAGCAGCTCGGCCCGGGTCGCGCGGCCGATCCTGACCTTCACGTCGATCCGGTCGATCAAGGGACCCGACAGCCGCGCCAGGTAACGACGGCGGGCGGTCGGGGTGCAGCGACAGGGATGCCCCGGCGTGCCGGAATTGCCGCAGGGACAGGGATTGGCCGCCAGCACCAGAGCGAACCGCGCGGGGAAGGTGATCGTGCCCATCGCGCGTGCGATCGTGACCTTGCCGGATTCGAGCGGCTGCCGCAGCGAGTCCAGCACGCTGGTCTGGAATTCGGGGGCCTCGTCGAGGAAGAGCACGCCCCGGTGGGAGAGCGACACGGCGCCTGGACGGACGAGCCCGCCGCTTCCGCCCCCGACGACGGCGGCCACGGTCGCGGTGTGGTGGGGCGCCGTGAAAGGGGGACGGGTGAGCAGCGGACGCCCGGGCGGCAGCGTCCCCGCCACCGAGTGGATCGCGGTGACCTCCAGCGCCTGATCGGGCTCCAGAGGAGGCAGCAGTGTCGGCAGCCGCTCGGCGAGCATGGTCTTGCCGGTGCCCGGAGGGCCGAGCATCCACAGGTTGTGCCCTCCCGCGGCGCACACCTCCAGTGCCTTGCGACCCACCGGCTGGCCGACGACATCCCGCATGTCCGGCTCACGCCTGCCGTACGGTCCGGCGGAGGGCGGCTTGTCCGCTACGAGGCCGGTTCCGCCCGGCCCGGCGGCGGGCGCGTCATCCGGGCTGAGTGAGGCGGCGTCGGCGACGACGGGCAGGCGGCGAAGGTCGCCGGAGCGGAGCCATTCGACCAGCTCGCCCAGGCTGACGACCGGGACCACGGTGAGCCCCGGTACGAGGGCGGCCTCGGCCGCGTTGAGCGACGGCACCACGATGGTGCGCGCACCGGCCTCCGCCGCCGCGAGCGCCGCGGGCAGCACACCACGGACCGGCCGGACCCGGCCGTCCAGCCCCAGCTCGCCGAGGAACACCGGCTCGGCGACCCGCTGGACCGGGACCGCCCTCGCGGCCGCCAGCACGGCGATCGCGATGGCGAGGTCGAAGATCGACCCGCGCTTGGGCAGACTCGCGGGGAACAGGCTGACCGTGACGCGGGCGTCCGGCCAGTCGAACCGGCTGTTGATCAGCGCCGACCGGACGCGTCCCCGGGCCTCGCTGATGGCCATGTCGAGCAGTCCGATGAAATGCGTGCCGACCACCCCGGGCCCCACGTCGGCCTCGACCTCGACGATGTGCCCGTTCACGCCGACCAGGGCCACGCATCGCGTCCGCGCCACGGCCATGTCAGATCACCCCCCGCTCATGGCGGATGGCGAAGTCGCCCGCGAACCGCTCCAGCGCGATGACGTCGACCCGGATCGTGTCGAAGCTCTCCGGCCGCGCCGCCAGCCAGCGGCCCGCCAGGGAGCGCAGTCTGAGCAGCTTGTCGCGGGTCACCGCCTCGAACGCCGTCCCGTGGCTCCGGCCCGAGCGGGTCTTGACCTCCACGACGACGAGGGCGTGGCCGTCACGCGCCACGATGTCGATCTCACCTTCGGGACAGCGCCAGTTGCGATCGAGGACGCGCACACCGAGGGCATTCAGATAGTCGGCGGCGAGCTGCTCGCCGTGCCTGCCCAGCTGATCTTTCGCGGCCATGAAACCACCTCCGGCCGCCGAGATTCGCCGAGAAGGCCCCAGCGCCGGATACCCGAACAGGTTTCTGTGGATAAGCCGGTGGATTGTGGATCGCTACTGTGGACGAGCTGGCCGAAGGAGGGACCGCGGTGATCGAGGGCCTGATCAAACAGCTGGGAGAGGACGTCGGAGTCGTGCTCCCCGAGGTTCAGGTGACCGGTGAGGAGCCCGCGCTGCCGTCCGTCTTCATGATCGGTACGGCTGCCGCGGCGGGCATCGGCGCCGCCACGGCAGCCGCGGCCGGCTACTGGCACCAGCGAAAGAACGAGCCCCTCGGCTCCGGCCGCCAGGCTGCCCCGCCGCGCGGATCCGGTCCGGCGGGGTCGCCGGCTTCCGGCATGGAGTCCGGCGAGTCCCTGGGGGCTGGCCCCGAGGTCGTTGCCGATGTCAGGCATGCGGCGGTCGCCTTCCAGAGTGAGCGGCATTTCCGGGTCGATGGGACACCGCTCGACCCTTGGGCGCCTCTGTCGGGCGACTACCGCGCCTCGGACGGTTGGGTGCGGCTGCATTGCAACTTCGACCATCACAGGGACGCCGCCCTCAGGTGCCTGGGGCTGCCCACCCACGCCGGAAAGGACGATCTCGTCCGCGCCTGCGCCGGCCGTACCGCCATCGAGATCGAGGAGGCGGTGACCCGTGCGGGCGGCTGCGCGGCCGCCATGCGGACCCGGGCCGAATGGCTCGCGCATCCGCAGGGACGCGCCGTGGCCGGGCTGCCGCTGGTCCGCCTCTCACGGCTACCGGAGCCCGCCAATCGGGTACGGCCCGGCCACGCCAAGCCACTGGAGTGCGAGCGGGCACGGCATCTCGGCCCCGATGCCGGCCTTCGAGGACGAGTTGGGCACGCCGAGCTCCTTGAGCCCGCCACGCCATATGAGGGCGCGTCGCGGGCCACGTCATCACGGGAGGGCGCCCGCACGGTTGCCGGAGACCGGCCGCTCAGCGGGGTGCGGGTCCTCGACCTGACCAGGGTGATCGCCGGGCCGGTGGCCGCCCGGACCCTCGCCGCCCATGGCGCGGAGGTCCTGCGGGTGGGGGCCGCCCATCTCCCCGAGGTTCCGGGGCTGGTCGCGGAGACGGGATTCGGTAAGCGTTCCTGTCACATCGATCTCCGCTCCGAGCCGGAGGTCCTTCGGGAGCTGGTACGGCGGGCCGACGTGGTCATCCAGGCCTACCGGCCCGGCGCGCTGCGCGAGAAGGGGTTCGGGCCCGAGGACCTCGCCGAGCTGCGGCCCGGGATCGTGTCCGTGGAGATCTCCGCGTACGGCTCTCGCGGCCCGTGGGCGGACAGGAGGGGGTTCGACAGCCTGGTCCAGATGGCCTGCGGCATCGCCCATGAGAACGGCGACGGCTCGCGGCCCCGTCCGCTGCCGGCGCAGGCCCTCGACCACGCCAGTGGCTTCCTGGCGGCCTTCGGCGCGATCGCCGGGCTGCTGCGCCGTACCCTCGAAGGAGGCTCCTGGCAGGTCGAGGTCTCGCTCGCGCGGACCGCCATGTGGCTGGACGGGCTCGGCAGGCTCCGCGGCGACGGCATCCCCGGGCCCTCTACGGACGGCCTGCTTGCCACCATGGCCAGCCGGTTCGGCATGCTCACGTACGTCACGCCCCCGGGCCTCATCAAGGGCGCCCGGCCGCACTGGGCGAGCCCGCCACCCCGCCGGGGCGAGCATCCGGCCTCATGGGTGTAGGGCCCCGCAGGTGGATGGCGACCGTGCGGGACGGCGGTCCCACAGACGGAGGCACGGCGGTCTCACAGACGGAGGCCCGGCGGCCAACGTCCCGGGACCAGGGGGCGGTCGGCGGGGCGGGTAACGGAGCCGGTCAACCGACGGGGCGGATCCGGGTAGACTGTTCGACGGCCTACAACCACGTGGGCCAAATTCACGCGCCCATTCACGAGTTGCCCTCTCGGTCCGGATTCCGTCCGGCAGGGGCGGCACGGGGCGTCAGGCCGTGGTGCAGACGGGCCCACGGACACAACCGAGACCGTGCCGGAAACGGCACACGACCATGGAGGACCATCACCATGGCTCCTGTCGTCACCATGCGACAGCTGCTCGAGAGCGGCGTCCACTTCGGCCACCAGACTCGCCGGTGGAACCCGAAGATGAAGCGCTTCATCTTCACTGAGCGCAACGGCATCTACATCATCGACCTGCAGAAGTCGCTGTCGTTCATCGACCGCGCCTACGACTTCGTGAAGGAGACCGTCGCGCACGGCGGCTCCATCATGTTCATCGGCACGAAGAAGCAGGCCCAGGAGTCCATCGCCGAGCAGGCGTCGCGCGTCGGCATGCCGTACGTGAACCAGCGCTGGCTGGGCGGCATGCTCACCAACTTCTCGACCGTGCACAAGCGGCTCCAGCGTCTGAAGGAGCTGGAGGAGCTCGACTTCGACAACGTGGCCGGCTCCGGGCTCACCAAGAAGGAGCTCCTGATGCGCCGCCGCGAGAAGGAGAAGCTGGAGCGCACCCTCGGCGGCATCCGCGACATGGCCCGGGTTCCCAGCGCCATCTGGATCGTGGACACCAAGAAGGAGCACATCGCGATCAACGAGGCCAAGAAGCTTGGCATCCCGGTCGTCGCGATCCTCGACACCAACTGCGACCCGGACGAGGTGGACTACCCGATCCCGGGCAACGACGACGCCATCCGCGCCGTCAGCCTGCTCACCCGCGTGATCGCGGACGCCGTGGCCGACGGTCTGATGACCCGTGCGGGCGCCGGTCGCGGTGACGAGAAGCCGGCCGGTGTCGCCGCCGCCGAGCCGCTGGCCGAGTGGGAGCGGGAGCTGCTCGAGGGCGCCCCCGCCGGTGAGGCCGCCGCCGAGGCTCCGGAGACCGCCGAGGCCGCTCCGGCCGGCGAGTCCGCCGACACCGGCGAGACCAGCGAGTCCGCGGAGACGGGCGAGACCGCCGAGACGACTGAGGCGCCCGCCGCCGACGCCGCCGAGCAGGCCTAGTTCCACCGTTCCCGTACGGGGAACGCAAGGCTCCACCGGGTGGGCGCCCGCGCGCAGGCGAGAGCGCCCACCCGGCTCCACGAGACATCTGATCTCATGCCGACGTCTGAGATCACCACTGATTCGCACCTGGGTCCCGAAGAGGAAATAGGACAATGGCTTCCGTGAACATGGCCGACGTCAAGCGGCTCCGTGAGCTGACCGCCGCCGGCATGATGGACTGTAAGAAGGCCCTTGAGGAGTCCGAGGGGGACATCGACAAGGCCATCGACATCCTGCGTCTGAAGGGCGCCAAGGACGTCGGCAAGCGTGAGGCCCGCACCGCCTCCAACGGCCTCGTCGCCGTGAAGCACGAGGGCGACTCGCTCGCCGCGCTGCTGGAGCTCAACTGCGAGACCGACTTCGTCGCGAAGAACGAGCGGTTCCAGGAGCTCGCCGCCGAGATCGTCGAGCACATCGTCGAGTCGAAGCCGGCCGACGTGCCGGCCCTGCTCGAGTCGCAGATCGGCGGCAAGACGGTCAAGGAGTTGCTCGACGAGGCCAACGCGGCGCTCGGCGAGAAGATCGAGATCCGCCGGTTCTCGCTGCTGGAGGGTGGTTTCATCACCTCCTACATGCACAAGACCGACCCGCAGCTCCCGCCCGCCGTGGGCGTGCTCGTCCAGCTCGACAAGCCGAACGCCGAGATCGCCAAGGACATCGCGCAGCACGCCGCCGCGATGGCGCCGAAGTACCTCAGCCCGGCCGAGGTGCCCGCCGACGTCGTCGAGAAGGAGCGGTCGCTCTTCGAGCAGATGACCCGCGACGAGGGCAAGCCCGAGGCCGCCATCGCCAAGATCGTCGATGGCCGCGTCAACGGCTGGTACAAGGACTTCACGCTGCTGGAGCAGGCTTTCGTGAAGGACAACAAGAAGACGATCGCCAAGGTCGCGGACGAGGCCGGCGTAAAGGTGCTGGCCTTCACCCGCTTCAAGGTCGGCCAGGCTTAGGCTTACAGCCAGGAGCCGTTTGAGTCGAAGTCACAACCGAGGAGGCCGCCGCCGTGCAGGAGAACACCAAACCCGCCACGCCGGCGGCTTCGTCGTACGACGGGCCGCTGCGCTGGAAGCGCGTGATGCTGAAGCTGTCAGGCGAGGCCTTCGCGGGCGGCGAGCCTCTCGGGATCGACCCCTTCGTCGTCGCCCAGCTCGCCGACTCCATCGCCGAGGCGGTCCGTGAGGGCGTGCAGGTGGCCGTGGTCGTCGGCGGCGGCAACATGTTCCGCGGCGCGGCCCTGTCGGAGCGCGGCATCGACCGCGCCCGGGCCGACTACATGGGGATGCTCGGGACGGTCATCAACTGCCTCGCCCTGCAGGACTTCCTGGAGAAGCGGGGCATCGACACCCGCGTTCAGACCGCCATCACGATGCAGCAGGTCGCCGAGCCGTTCCTGCCGCGCCGGGCCATCCGGCACCTGGAGAAGGGCCGTGTGGTCATCTTCGGCGCCGGGCTCGGGTCGCCGTTCTTCTCGACCGACACCTGCGCCGCGCAGCGCGCCCTGGAGATCGGGGCCGAGGCGCTGCTGAAGGGCACCCAGGTCGACGGCGTCTACGACTCGGACCCGCGGAAAAACCCCGACGCGGTCCGGTTCGACCAGCTTGAGTACGGTGAGGTGCTGACGCGCGGTCTCGGAGTCATGGACGCCACCGCGATCAGTCTGTGCATGGACAACGGCCTGCCCATCGTGGTCTTCGACCTGATGGGCGAGGGCAACATCCTGCGGGCGGTCCGCGGTGAGAAGATCGGCACGCTGGTGAGTCCGGCAGGGAAATAGGGAGCCACAGTGATCGACGAAACCCTCCTCGAGGCGGAGGAGAAGATGGACAAGGCGGTGACGGTCGCCAAGGACGACTTCGCCGGCATCCGCACCGGCCGGGTCACGCCCTCGATGTTCAACAAGATCAACGTGGATTACTACGGATCGCCGACCCCGATCCAGCAGCTCGCGTCCTTCCACGTTCCCGAGGCTCGGATGGTGCTCCTGCAGCCCTACGACAAGGGCGCGATGACCGCGATCGAGAAGGCCATCCGCGACAGCGACCTGGGCGTCAACCCCGGCAACGACGGCACGGTGATCCGCGTGGTCTTCCCCGAGCTTTCGGAGGAGCGCCGCAAGGAGTACATCAAGGTCGCCCGCACCAAGGCGGAGAACAGCCGGGTCTCCGTGCGGAACATCCGCCGCCACGCGAAGGAGATCCTCGACAAGCTGGTCAAGGACGGCGAGGTCGGCGAGGACGACGTCCACCGCGCGGTCAAGGAGCTCGACGACCTCACCCAGAAGCACGTCGCCAAGATCGACGAGCTGCTGAAGCACAAGGAAGCCGAGCTGCTCGAGGTCTGAGACCACGACCTGAGGGCACTGGGACAACCGTGATCCTTGTGCCGCGCTGTCCGGCGGGACCAGCGCGGCACAAGGATCACGTGCATAGGGAGTAGGACGCATTGGACGGAACGGCTGCCGCGGGTGACCGTGACTCCGCGGAGGGTACGGCCAGGCCCTCTGGAGCCGGCCCGCTACCGGCCGCGCAGGGCCGCGCGATGAACGGCTCCGGAGACGGTCTGCCGCACGACCCCGGACCCGCCGGTGGCCCCGCGTCGGAGCCGGACGGCGAGCCGGGATCCCAGCCTGACGCCGTGCCCGGGCCGGGTCCGGCAGGCGGCCGTGGTCCGGAGGCGTCCGGCGAGCCGGCTCCTCAGCCGGACGGCGCCCCCGGGGAAGGCCCCGGCGCGGCGGCCGGAGGCGGGAGCCGTACGGGACGGAACCTCCCGGCCGCGATCGGTGTGGGAGCCGGGCTGGGCGCCGTGGTCATCGGCTCGCTCTACCTCTTCAAGCCCGCCTTCCTGGTCGTGGTCCTCGCGGCGGTCGGCGTGGGCGTCCACGAGCTGTCGAAGGCGTTCGCCGTCCGGGGCATTCGCGTTCCCCTCGTCCCGCTGCTCGGGGGCATGGCCGCGATGGTCGTCGGCCCCTGGTGGGGCGGGACGAACTTCCTCCTGGGCGCTTTCGCCGTGACCGTGATGGTGCTGCTCGCCTGGCGGATGTTCCAGGGGGCGGAGGGCTACGTCAGGGACGCGACCGCCGCCCTCTCCATCGCCGTCTACCCGTCGCTCCTCGCGGGTTTCATCCCGCTCCTGCTGGCTCCCCACGACGGGGCAGACCGGGTGGTCATCTTCGTCGCCGTGACGGTATGCAGCGATATTGGCGGATATTTCGCCGGCATTCTCTTCGGCAAGCACCGCATGTCGCCTCTCATCAGCCCGAAGAAGACCTGGGAGGGCTTCGCCGGGTCGGCCTTCGCGTGCGTCGTCGGCGGGGCGTTACTTGTGCACTTCCTGCTCGACGGCGCGTACTGGCAGGGCGCCGTCGTCGGCGCCGTCGTGGTCGTCTGCGCGACCCTCGGCGACCTCATCGAATCGGTGATCAAGCGCGACCTGGGCATCAAGGACATGGGCACGCTGCTGCCCGGCCACGGTGGCGTCATGGACCGGCTCGACTCCCTGCTCTTCACGCTCGTCCCGGTCTGGCTGCTGCTCACCTTCTTCGTGCGCTGACTCCTCACCCTCTTTCGTGCCCTAGATCCTGGTCTGTACGGCGAGGCGGTCGGCGATCACCTGATGCCCGCGCTCGGCGGCGAGGCGGAGTTCGGTGCCGGTCAGCGGGACGAGCCACAGCCAGCGCACCGCGTCGCCGCCGAACGCGAACCCATTGAGATCTGGCATTCCGGGCGGGTCCGCGAGCATGATGACCCCCTGGTGGCCGCCCTGCAGCGGGAACGTGCCGGGGTCCTGGAACCATCGGGCCGTGTGGCCGTGCCCCAGCCAGGTCACCGACTTCCACGGATACTGGCCCAGCCAGAGGAACAGCCGCGCGGCGGCCCTCGGGTCCTGCCGGGTCGCGATGGCCAGCTCCACCCGGCAGGCCGTGTCGTACAGCTCGGCCCTCGGCATCCGCTGGCAGCTCATGCCGACCGTGGACAGGACGGTGTAGTCACGCCCGAAGGTGGCAGGCCGCTCGCTCACCGTCACCATGGGCTGCCTGCCGCCGCTCACGTCCCAGAACCGTCCGGGCGGCCCGAGCCGGCCGTCCAGGTGTCCCATGACGAACTGCTGGAACGAGGCCCAGCTTCCCTCGGCCTCCCGCCAGTGCCAGTAGGACCGTGCCCTCGCCACGCGGGGCGCGAGCCCCTCCAGCGCCTCGCTCAACGACCACGCGAACGGCGACTCGCCAACGGCGTCCCTGGCGTACCCGGGCATTCCGCGCTCCAGGTCGGCCCAGCCCGGAATGACGGCCAGGAGCTCGTGGTTCTCGTACAGGGCGACGCCGTCGCCCTCCTCGAACCAGAGCACCGACAGCGTCGCCGGGTCCAGTGGCGGCGTTCCGGCGGGGTGTGCGGTGTTGGCGAGGGGCATCACCGGCGGCAGCCCCGCGTTCGCGCGGCCCAGGTCGATCGACTCCGGAGCGGCCACGTGGTTGGCCAGCCAGACCGCTCCGTGGACCGCCCCCTTCGGATCCCGAAGGTAAGCTACGGAGGACTCCCGGTCGTGCTCGATGGTAAGAGTGCGGCTTCCGTAGGGATTGGGGCTGGTGAGCACGATGGCAGTGCCGACCACGCCTCACCTCCGGGTCACCGCGGGATCACCACCGGAGCAGCACCGGATCACCGCCGGGACTACACCGTCACAGATGAGAATGTAGAGCTGCTTGCCGCAGCCGTTAAGACCGCATCTGCAGGAGATCGGAAGGGTTTTGCGTGAGCGAGCAGCCAAAGACCGGCCAGCTGACCTTCGTGGCGCCGCGCCGGGCGAAGCCGCAGCGCCACCTGGCCGACCTCACGATGGCCGAGCGCCGGGCCGCCGTCGCCGAGCTGGGGGAGAAGCCGTTCCGCGCCGACCAGCTCTCGCGGCACTACTTCGCCAAGCTCACCGGCTCGGCCGAGCAGATGACCGACCTGCCCGGCGACAGCCGCGACCGGCTGGTGTCCGAGCTGATGCCGTCGCTGCTGAGCCCCGTCCGGGAGATCACCTGTGACGACGGGATGACCCGCAAGACGCTGTGGAAGCTCTTCGACGGCTCGCTCGTCGAGTCGGTGCTGATGCGCTATCCGGACCGCGTCACGATGTGCGTCTCCTCCCAGGCCGGCTGCGGCATGAACTGCCCGTTCTGCGCCACCGGCCAGGCCGGCCTCACCCGGAACATGTCCACGGCCGAGATCGTCGAGCAGGTCGTCGCCGGAGCCCGCTCGCTGGCCCGGGGGGACGTTCCCGGCGGCCCCGCCCGCGTCAGCAACGTCGTCTTCATGGGCATGGGCGAGCCGATGGCCAACTACAAGGCTGTGATCGGCGCCGTGCGCCGCCTCGTCGACCCGGCCCCCGAGGGGCTCGGCATCTCCGCGCGCGGGATCACCGTGTCCACCGTGGGCCTGGTGCCCGCGATCGAGAAGCTGGCCGGGGAGGGCCTCCCCGTGACGCTCGCCGTCTCGCTGCACGCCCCTGACGACGAGCTCCGCGACACGCTCGTGCCGATCAACACCCGCTGGAAGGTCGCCGAGGTGCTCGACGCGGCGTGGAACTACGCGGCCAAGACCAAGCGCCGCGTCTCCATCGAGTACGCGCTGATCAAGGACATCAACGACCACGAGTGGCGGGCGGATCTCCTCGGCCGCCTCCTGAAGGGCAAGCTCGTCCACGTCAACCTCATCCCGCTGAACCCCACGCCCGGCTCCAAGTGGACCGCGTCGCGCCCCGAGGACGAGCGCGCGTTCGTCCGCCGTCTCGAGTCCCACGGCGTGGCGGTGACCGTGCGCGACACCCGTGGCCGGGAGATCGACGGCGCCTGCGGCCAGCTCGCCGCCGCCACCCCCGGCTCCTGAGCGTCGCCGGCGACCCTACGGACGGGTACGGCGGAGCCAGGCATAGGCGGCGAGGCCGACCACGGGCCAGAGCAGCGACCAGGCGGCGAGCCCCGGCAGGTTGTCCAGCAGCACGCCGTGGTGGCCGTCCTTCATCCAGGTCAGGACCGGAACCGTGAGCCAGCGCGCCCCGGACGCGCTGAGGAGCAGCATCGCGAGATAGCCAAAGATCAGGACGAGGCTGGACACGGCCGGAGACGGCAGGATGGGGCGGCTGGTCAGAGCCCCGAGCGCCACGCCCGCGGTGACGGCCAGGAAGTGCAGGCACACGCCCGTGAGGAGCACGACCGGGCTCGGACCGGACGAAAGGCGGGCCAGCAAGGCCGCTTCGGCGATCGCGGCCAGGCCCAGGTCGAAGGCGTAGACCGCGAGGATCCCGCTGATGATCTCCCTGCGACCGGCGGCGGTGATGGAGATCATCCGCTGCTCGTCCGGCTCGCTGTCGAGAAGGCCGCGAGCCGCCCAGGCGAACACCGGGATGAGGATGCCGGCGGAGTCCGCCGTGGCGCCGATCTCCTGGCCTGCCGGGACCGGCGCGGCATAGAGAATCGCCAGCAGCGGCAGCAGCCCGATGAGTGGCTGGAGGGCGCGGTGCGACCTCACGTATCCGGCGATTCTGAACCGGACGAGGGCGATCATCCCGGCGACTCCTCGGCGAGCGTGGGAACTGCTGCTTTCAGCGCGATCATCTGGCCGCCTCCCGCGTGACACGGACGGCGTGGCCCTCGGCGCGCAGGCGGTCGGCCAGCTCGGCGGCCTTCGGTGCGGCCACGGCGACCTCCAGCACGGTGACGGGCGCGGAGTCGCCGGCGTCATCAGCCGGTGCGTTCCCGGCCGCGACCTCCGCCGCCGGCGCGTGGCGGGTCGCGGCCTCGGCCGGCGGTGCGTCGTGGGTTGGGGTGTCCGTCGGCGTCGCGGCGCCAGACACCGGCGCGTGGGCAGAGACGGCCTCCGCGGGGAGGTCCCTGACCGACCCGTCCCGGACCTCGTGACGCCGGATCGCCGGGAAGGTGCGGAGACCGCCCTGGTGGTCGCTGACGACCACGATGCCGCCTCTGGCCGAGACCTCGCCGATGATCCGAGGAAGCTCGGCCCGCGTGGCGGCGTCGAGGCCCGCGAAGGGCTCGTCGAGGATGAGCAGGCCGGGCTCGCAGACCAGCGCCTGGACAAGGCCGACCTTGTGGGCGCTCCCCTTGGAGAGTTCGGGGAGCCGCCGCCCCAGCAGATGGTCCATGCCGAGCCGTTCCGTCCACTCGCCGATCCGGGCGGGGTTTACGCGCCTGATGTCGGCCATGTGCCGCAGGTAGGCGGCCACCGTGAACGGCTGGTCGGCCGGGAAGCGTTCCGGGGCGTATCCCACCGTGCCGGGGCGCTCCTCGATCGCTCCCTTGACGGGTCTCAGAAGCCCCGCCAACAGTCGCAGCAGAGTGGATTTTCCCGTGCCGTTGGGCCCTACCACCTCGACCACGTCTCCCGGGTCGAAGGCCAGCCGCACGCCGGACAGCACCCACGGATCCCGCCGCCCGTAACGGAAGGACAAGTTAGAGAGGCGCATAGATCCCGCAGCGTATCGGGATATGTCATTTCATGCCCCTGCATCGAGCCTGGCGCGGCCGGTTACGTGGGCCATTATGTGGCCCGATCACGAGGGCTCGCTTTTGCCTTCGCCGTACCGACACAATGGATGTCGCTTTACCGAGCGGCGGGCCGGAGGAGTGCGTGAATCGCTTCCCACGAGTCATGGGAGTACGGCTGGGCTACGACCCCCAGCAGGTCGACGAGTTGATCCAGAGGATCGAGCGCACACTCCGCCGTGCCCCTTCGGAAGGTCCGCCGGTTACGGCCGACGACATCCGGGGCGCCAAGTTCGGCGTCAAACTGGGCGGCTACAACGAGATCGCCGTCGACTTCGCGCTCGACGCGTTCATCGTCGCCATGGAGAGCCGCGCCGCCCAGACGGAGACCCCATCCGCCCTTCCCGCCCTTCCCGCTCTTCCCGGCGAAACCCCCGGCGCCCTCGGCGCGGCGGAACCTCACCCGCCCCATCGCGCCGACGCCTATAAGGCCCCCGTGGCGGACCAGGTCAAGGGTCCTGAAGAGGTCCGTGGCCCCGTTCGGGACGTCGCCGTACGGCCTGCGGATCCTCGGCCTGAGGACGCCGTACGGCCTGCGGGGCCTGGCCTCCCGGTGAAGGGCGCCGTGCCTGAGCTCGCGAAGACCGAGTTTGGGAAGACTGAGCCTGAGAAGACCGAGTCTGAGAAGACCGAGTTTGAGAAGACCGGGTTCGCGAAGACGCTGGAGATCGCCCCGCAGGCGCAAGCCGTACGGCAGGCCGGCCTGGCCCCCGAAGGGGCCACCGGCGACCCGAGCCCAGCCAGGCAGCACGGCCCAGCGGGGGAGCCGGCCCCAATCCGGGAGCGCGGCTCGGCCGAGGGCGACAGCCCGCCGGGCCGGTGGGAGACGGAGGCCGCCAGGGTGGAGCGGGTGGCGTTCCGGCCGGGCAGGTTCGGCATGGGCTACAAGGAAGCCGAGGTCGACGCCTTCCTCGACCGGGTGGTCGCCACCTTGCGCGGCACGGCCGATCGGCCGGTGACGCCGGAGCAGGTCAAGAACGCCACGTTCGCCACCGTCATGTTCCGCGCGGGCTACGCGATCAGCGAGGTGGACGGTTTCCTCGCGGAGATCGCCGGGATCCTGGAGCGCCGAGCGTAGCCGTTCCGTGGCACGCATCCCCGCAAAAGCCGCAAAAGCCGCAAAACGGCACGCGTATGCCGTATTCATCGCTCAGGGCAACATTCAGTGAGACAATGCAGCACGATAGGACGCATGCTTCGCAGACGATCCCCCCTCGCGGCGCTCGCTTCCGCCGCCGGTTTCTCGTTGCTCGCCGCCGCCGTGATCCCCACCGCCGCTGACGCGGACGCCCTGACGACCCGGCAGACCACAGCGCTGACCACTGGGCTGACCACTGGGCCGGCCACAGCGCTGATCACAGGGCCGGCGTCGGCGAGGGCGACCTTCACCCCTGGATCCGCCGGGGTGGGCGACCCGTACTTCCCCAAGGCCGGCAACGGCGGCTACGACGTCGGGCATTACGACCTCAATCTGCGGTTCGACCCGAAGAGCCGGCGCCTGAGCGCGACCGCGACGATCACGGCGGCGGCGACGCAGGACCTCTCGCGGTTCGACCTCGACTTCTCCGGACCCAAGATCCACAAGGTCGAGGTGAACGGCAGGAAGGCCGCCTACACCCGCAAGGGTCAAGAGTTGATCATCACCCCCAAGAGCGGCTTGCCGTCGGGGGCCACGTTCACCGTCGAGGTGTCCTACGCCGGGAAGCCGAAGGCGATCAATGACGAGGCGCTCGGCCTGGAAGGGTGGATCAACACCAAGGACGGCGCGGTCGTGCTGTCCGAGCCGGACGGCGCCCGGAGCTGGTTCCCGGCCAACGACACCCCCAGGGACAAGGCCACCTTCACCTTCCACGTCACCGCGCCGGTCAACGTGACCGTCCTGGCCAACGGCGAGCCGAAGAACCCCGGCATCGTGGGCGTGCGCAACGGCTACACCACGGTGAAGTGGGAGATGACCCAGCCGATGGCGACGTACCTCGCCATGGTCGCGATCGGCAAGTTCAAGGTCACGGAGGGCGTCGTCAACGGCGTGCCCAACATCACGGCCTACGACCCGGCGCTCGCCAAACAGGCCAAGTACCTCCACCGGACCACCGCCAAGGCGATCAAGTGGGAGTCGAAGGTCTTCGGCGCCTACCCGTTCTCCTCGACCGGTGGAATCGCCGACAAGCTCGGCGTCGCGTACTCGCTGGAGACCCAGGGCAGGCCCGTTTACGACGGCGGTTCGGAAATGGCCGGCGACGACCTGGTGATCGTGCACGAGCTGGCCCACCAGTGGTTCGGCGACAGCGTGGGCGTGCGGAGCTGGAAGGACATCTGGCTCAACGAGGGCTTCGCCACCTACGCCGAGTGGCTGTACGAGGAGCAGCACGGCGGCTCCTCGGCCCAGAAGACCTTCGCCCGCGATTACAAGCAGAAGGGCCGCTTCTGGAAGGTCAAGACCGGTGACCCCGGCAAGGCGGAGCTGTTCAACGGCGACGCAATCTACACGCGAGGCGCGATGACGCTGCACGCGCTCCGCAAGAAGATCGGCGACGAGACGTTCTTCAAGCTGCTCCCGGCCTGGGCCGAGGAGAACAGGCACGGCACGGTCACCACGCAGGACTTCGTGGACCTGGCGGAGAAGCTGTCCGGCCAGGACCTCGACGGCCTCTTCGACGCCTGGCTCTACCACGCGGGCAAGCCGGCCCTCTAGGAGATCCTCCCGAGCTGGCGTCCGGCCCGGATGGCCAGCCACACCTCGGCGAAGTCACCGGTCGCGGCGAGATCGCGGCCGGTGAGCGCGCCGAAGCGGCGGAGCCGGTAGGCCAGCGTGTTGGGATGGATGTGCAGCGCACGTGCCGCGTCTTCGGTCCTGCGGTCGCGTTCCATCCACGTCCGCACCGATGCGACCAGGCCGGACCCGTGCTCGGCGTCGTAGCGCAGCGCCTCGCCGAGCACGTGCTCGACCAGGCCGGCCAGCACGCCCGCGTCGTCGGGCAGCCATCGGCCGGTGGTGTCCTCGCCGTACGGCACCAGGGGCTGACCCGACTCGGCGGCCCGCGCCGCCGCCCACAGCGCCTCCCGCTGGGCCACCTTCAGGGACGAGCCCGGCGGCAGGGGCCGGCTCACGCCGACCGCGATCCCCGGAATCTCCCGCAGTGCCGCCACCTCGAATCCGGCCTCGCCCCTCCCCGCAGCCCCGCCGGGGTGGGCGGGCGCGTCGGCCGTGAGGTGCGCCATCAGCACGTACAGATCCTGGTGGCGGCGGAGCATCAGGTGCGGATGGTCGTCCAAGGCCCGGACCACCGCGTCGTCGGCCGCGTTCCGCACCACGAGAAGCACGACGTCGGCCTCCGGCGGCAGGCCCATCCGGACGAGCCGGCGCCGGGCGGCCGCCGGGTCGAGCAGGTCCTGCAGCAGGTCGGCCAGCGTCTCCGCGCCCTGCCGCCGCAGCGTCTCCCGTTGGGTCCGCACCATGGCGACCTGGAGCGCGGCGACGGTCGCGATGTGCTGCACGACGGCCAGCCCGGCGGGGCGGGCGCCCTCGCGCTCGAACGCCACCAGGAAACCGGCCGGCCCTCCGGGCGCGGGGACCGGGAGGGCGAAGCCGCCCGGGATCGTCGGCGGGGCGTCGGGCGACGACGGCAGGGCGGCGCCGTCCGGGGGAACGGGCACTCCCGGCAGCAGCGGCCGCCCCTGCGGCGTGCTGAGGTAGACGTCGTAGCCCGACAGCCGCTCCAGCCGCTTGAACACCCCGGCCGCGTCGAGCCCTTCCGACGCCAGCCAGCGCAGTGCGCCGAACACCTGGAGCTGCGCGCCGAGCCGCTGCCGCGCGTCCTCCTGTACGGCTGCCGCGACCTCCTGCGCGATGGCGATGAACGGCACCGCGAGCGGGACCTCCAGCACCGGGAAGCCGCGCTTCTCGGCGGCGTCGAGGAAGCCCTTGTGCAGCGGCGGCACGTGAAGGCCCGCGCTGAGCGCGAGCGCGGCCACCCCGGCGTCGTCGAGCCGCTCCAGGTAGGCCCGCTGCGCGGCGGCGGTCCGGGGCACGCCGATCCCGGTCGTCATGATGACCTCCGACCCGAGCAGCCAGGGCGTCGGGTCCTCCAGCTCGCTCACGTGGGCCCAGGAAACCGACCTGCCGAGGCCGTTCTCGCCCGCCATCACCCGGAGCTGGAGCGCCGGAAACCGGACCAGCTCCTCCACGGTCACCTTGTTGTCACCCACAAGACACACCGTATTTCTCCGTGAATACACCAATTGCCGCTTATGGGCCGTAGGTCGGAAAATTTCGACATACGCATCCCCTGAGCAGGGACTTCTCCGCGAGCCGCCATCCCGTGCGCAGCCGTACGCACCGGCCCCCCGCGACGACTCCCGCGCATCGACCCCGCGCAACACCCCCAGCGCATCCCCCCGCGCACTGACCCATATCGCGAACCCCTGAGGAGAGGCTGTGGCCGAGGCACCCCCGATAACCGAGATCGAGACGTACGGGGTCGAGCGCATCCCCGACGCCGACCGCACCGCCCGTCCTCTTGACCTGTTCCGCGTGGCCTTCGGCGGAGCGAACACGTTCGCCACGTGCCTGCTGGGCTCGTTCCCCATCCTGTTCGGCCTCTCGTTCTGGCAGGGACTCGCGGCCACGCTCCTCGGCCTGGTCGTCGGGGCGCTGCTGCTCGCGCCGCTCGCCGTCTTCGGGCCCGCCAACGGCACGAACAACGCGGTCTCCTCCTCGGCGCATCTCGGCGTCCACGGGCGGGTCGTCGGCTCGTTCCTGTCGTTGCTCACCGCGATCGCGTTCTTCTCGATCTCGGTGTGGTCGTCCGGCGACGCGCTGGTGGGCGGGGCCGCCCGTCTGGCCGGGGTGCCCCAGAACGACGCGACCTACGCCGTCGCCTACGGCCTGTTCGCCGCTCTGGTTCTCACGGTCTGCGTGTACGGCTTCCGCTTCATGCTGTTCGTCAACAAGATCGCGGTGGCGGCCGCCTCGGTGCTGTTCGTGCTGGGCCTGTTCGCGTTCGCCGGGGACTTCGACCCGTCCTACTCCGGCACGTTCAAGTCCACGGCCGACCCGCTCTTCTGGCCGTCGTTCATCGGTGCCGCGCTGATCGTGCTTTCGAACCCGGTGTCGTTCGGGGCCTTCCTGGGTGACTGGTCCCGATACATCCCGGAGTCGGTTTCCCGCAAGCGCGTCATGGCGGCGGCGTTCCTGAGCCAGATCGCGACCGTGCTGCCGTTCTTCTTCGGCCTCGCGACCGCGTCGATCATCGCCGCCAAGGCCGCGCCGTACCTCGACCCGGCCGCGCCCAACTACGTCGGCGGCCTCCTGGCCGTGGCCCCGGCCTGGTATTTCCTGCCGGTGTGCCTCATCGCCCTGATCGGCGGCATGTCCACGGGCACCACCTCGCTGTACGGCACGGGCCTCGACTTCTCCAGCGTCTTCCCGAGGTTCAGCCGGGTGCAGGCCACGGTGTTCATCGGCACGCTGTCGATCGTCTTCATCTTCGTCGGCCGGTTCGCCGCGAACCTGACCGCGAGCATCTCGACGTTCGCCACGCTGATCATCACCTGCACGGCGCCTTGGATGGTGATCATGATCCTGGGCTACGTCACCCGGCGCGGCTGGTACGACCCCGACGCGTTGCAGGTCTTCAACCGGCGCCAGCGCGGCGGGCGTTACTGGTTCTCCCACGGGTGGAACTGGCGCGGCATGTCGGCCTGGCTGATCTCCGCCGTCGTCGCCATCCTCTTCACCAACATCCCGGGGCAGTACGTGGGGCCGTTTGGCGAGCTCGCCGGAGGCGTGGACATCTCGCTTCCGCTCGGCCTCGTCCTGGCCGCCGTCCTCTACCTCGGCCTGCTGTTCGCCTTCCCCGAACCACGCGCCGTGTACGGCCCGGCCGGCCCGCGCCTGGCCCGCGCGGCCGAGACGCCGGTGCCGCCTATCGTGGACGCCGGCAAGCTCCTCGCGGAGGCATAGGCGTGTACGGCCAGGGGGCAATGTGATCATCGACCTGTCGGTGCCGATCGTGGGCGGGATGCCGGTCTATCCGGGAGACCCCGAGGTGGAGGTCTCCCGCGCGCTCACGGTGGCGGCGGAGGGCGTCAACGTCCTCGGCCTCCATCTCGGGTCGCAGTCCGGCACCCACGTGGACGCGCCGTACCACATCGACGACGCCCTCCCCACGCTCGACGACCTGCCGCTGGACCGGTTCGTCGGCCCGGCGGCGGTCGTCGACGCGCGTGGCCTGCCGCCCCGCTCGCCGATCGGCCCAGAGACCGTGGCGCCCCGGCTCCGGCCCGGAGTCATCCTCCTGATCGCCACCGGATGGGCGTCCCGGTGGGGGAGCGACGACTACTTCGCCCATCCCTGGCTGACCCCGGAAGCGGCGGCGCTGATCGTCGAGTCGGACATCCGGACGGTGGGGATCGACGCGCTCAGCGTGGACCCGACGCCGGCGGAGGAGTTCCCGGCGCACCGCATCCTCTGCGGGGCCCACGCCGTCATCGCGGAGAACCTGCGCAACCTGGACCCCGTCCTCGACGCCCAGGCGGCGGGCCGGGAGATCGAGGTCTCCCTCCTGCCGATCCGGCTGGCCGCGGCGGACGGCGCCCCGGTGCGGGCGGTCGCCCGGGTGCGGTGACCGCCCGGCCCATGCATTCCAGCCGTAGAGCCGCCGGCTCTTGGACGAAAGGATTGAGCAGAATGACCGAGCCTCGGGGGCCCGTCGACTCCTCCCGCGTTCCGCGCTTCGCGGGCCCGGCGACCTTCGCGCGCCTGCCGCGACTGGACGAGGTGCCCCGCGCCGATGTGGCCGTCGTCGGCGTGCCGTTCGACAGCGGCGTGTCCTACCGGCCGGGTGCCCGGTTCGGCCCTTCGGCGGTCCGCGAGGCCAGCCGGCTGCTCCGGCCGTACAACCCGGGGCTGGACGTCTCGCCGTTCGACGCGGTGCAGGTCGCGGACGCCGGAGACATCGCGTGCAACCCGTTCGACATCAACGAGGCCGTTGAGACGATCGAGGACGCCGCGTCGGCGCTGATGCGCGACGGCGCCCGCCTCGTCACGATCGGCGGCGACCACACGATCGCACTGCCCCTGCTGCGCGCCGCCGCCAAGGTCCACGGTCCCGTGGCGCTGCTGCACTTCGACGCCCACCTGGACACCTGGGACACCTATTTCGGGGCCGAGTACACCCACGGCACGCCGTTCCGCCGGGCCGTCGAGGAGGGCATCCTCGACACGGAGGCGCTCAGCCACGTCGGCACCCGTGGCCCGCTCTACGGCAGGAAGGACCTGGAGGACGACCGCCGGATGGGCTTCGGCATCGTGACCAGCGCAGACGTGATGCGCCGGGGCGTGGACGAGATCGCGGACGCGCTGCGCCGGCGGATCGGCGGGCGGCCGCTGTACGTCTCGATCGACATCGACGTGCTCGACCCGGCGCATGCGCCGGGCACGGGCACTCCGGAGGCGGGCGGCCTCACGAGCCGGGAACTGCTGGAGATCCTGCGCGGGCTGGCGGGAAGCGACCTGATCGGCGCGGACGTCGTGGAGGTCTCTCCGGCGTACGACCACGCCGAGATCACCTCGGTCGCCGCGTCGCACGTGGCCTACGACCTGGTCAGTCTGCTCGCGCTCCAGCTCGGAGCCGGACGCGCGGCCTGACCGCCGGTGTGCCGCCGCCGGGGAGCCCGATCAGCGGGTTCCCCATGAGTAGGTCTGCTTGTGCAGCTTGAGGTAGACGAACGTCTCGGTCGCCCGCACGCTGGGGATCGCCCGGATCTTGCCGAGGATCTCCAGCAGGTGGCTGTCGCCCTCGCAGACCACCTCGACCATGATGTCGAGCGAGCCCGCCGTCAGCACGACGTAATCGATCTCGTCGATCGACGACAGCTCGTCGGCGACGGTCTCCAGATCGCCCTCGCACTTGATGCCGATCATCGCCTGCCGGGGGAAGCCGAGCGTGAGCGGGTCGGTGACCGCGACGATCTGCATGACGCCGAGGTCCAGGAGCCGCTGCACCCGCTGGCGCACCGCCGCCTCCGACAGCCCCACCGCCTTGCCGATCGCGGCGTACGGCTTTCGCCCGTCCATCTGAAGCTGCTCGACGATCTGCTTGGAGATCTCGTCGAGCACGACGGGTCCACCCTTGGCGGCCGCGCGTACCTTTGGCGGAGTCGTCATCCTTGGGGGGTGTCCTCTCTTGGCGGGCGTGCCCTGTAGCGCCCTCGTGTTACGGGACGGTTTTTAACATGTTGCCGTCCAGGTCTGACATGTTGTCAGCCGCATCGCTCGTGTCAAGCGATTCCGTAGCAATTTGGTATCTTAGCCACGAAATCCCTTGTCGTGGGTTCTTTCGTCTGTCAGAGTCGCGACAACTCAGCCACCTCAACAGGAGGTCAACGGTGACCACCCGTCTCCAGAACTTCGTGAACGGGAAGTTCGTCGACGCCGTCAGCGGTCGCTTCTCCGACGTGGTCGATCCCACGACCGGTGAGCTCTACGCGCAGGCACCGGTGTCCGGCCAGGAGGACGTCGACGCCGCCTACGCCGCCGCGACGGCCGCCTTCGAGACGTGGGGGCAGACGACGCCCGCCGAGCGCGCGACGCTGCTGCTGAAGATCGCCGACGCGATCGACGCCCGTGCCGACGAGATCAACGAGGCCGAGTGCCGCAACACCGGCAAGCCCCGCGCCCGGATGGCCGAGGACGAGACGCCGATCGCCGCGGACCACTTCCGGTTCTTCGCGGGAGCGGCCCGCACGCTGGAGGGGCCGACCGCGGGGGAGTTTCTCGCCGATCACACCTCTATGATCCGGCATGAGCCGATCGGGGTCATCGGTCAGGTCACCCCCTGGAACTACCCGATGATGATGGCCGTCTGGAAGATCGCCCCGGCCCTCGCGGCGGGCAACACCATCGTGCTCAAGCCGTCGGACACCACCCCGGTCTCGACCGTCAAGCTCGCCGAGATCATCGGTGACGTCCTCCCCGCCGGCGTGTTCAACGTCGTCACCGGCGACCGCGAGACCGGCTCCCTGGTCGTGAGCCACCCGAGCGCGAGCATGGTGGCCATCACCGGCTCGGTCGGCGCGGGCATGTCGGTCGCCAGGTCCGCCGCCGACGACCTCAAGCGCGTCCACCTGGAGCTCGGCGGCAAGGCCCCGGTCGTCGTCTTCGAGGACATCAAGGACATCAACGCCGTCGCCGAGGCGATCGCGGGCGCGGGCCTCTACAACGCCGGCCAGGACTGCACCGCCGCCTGCCGCGTGCTGGTGCACGAGAGCATCCACGACGAGTTCGCCGCCGCGCTCGCTCAGGCCGCCGCCAACACGAAGCTGGGCGGCCTCGACGACGAGGACGCGTACTTCGGCCCGCTCAACAACGCGAACCAGCTCGCCCGCGTCGAGTCGTTCTTCCAGCGCGTCCCCGGCCACGCGACCGTCCTCACCGGCGGCCACCGGGTCGGCGACACGGGGTACTTCTTCGCCCCGACGGTCGTCGACGGCCTCCGGCAGGACGACGAGATGGTGCAGGACGAGATCTTCGGCCCGGTCATCACGATCCAGACGTTCACCGACGAGGCCGACGCTCTGGCCAAGGCCAACGGCGTGCGGTACGGCCTGTCCGGCTCGGTGTGGACCTCCGACCACGGCCGGGCCATGCGGATGTCGAAGAGGCTCGACTTCGGCGTCGTATGGGTCAACACCCACATCCCCTTCGTGTCGGAGATGCCGCACGGCGGCTTCAAGCACTCCGGCTACGGAAAGGATCTGTCGGTTTTCGGGCTGCACGACTACACCCGGGTCAAGCACGTAATGCACTACATCGGCGAATAGGTTTCGCGGCGGAGCCGTACGACCTATCGAATTAAGAGGGATAAGCCTGGAATGACAGAGATCCAGGCGGGTCCGGGGGCAGCCGTCGCGGCTGCCCCCGATTCACAAGATGTGCCCGCCATCGAGCTCGACCACGTCGTCAAGGAGTACACCTCGCACGGCGAGGTCGTACAGGCGGTCAAGGGCGTCAGCCTGACCATCGCCGAAGGGGAGTTCTTCTCCCTCCTGGGCCCGTCCGGTTGCGGCAAGACCACCAGCATGCGGATGATCGCCGGGTTCGAGGAGCCCACTCAGGGAGTGGTCAGGCTCCAAGGAGAGGACGTCACGGCCGTCCCCCCGAACAAGCGCGACATCAACATGGTCTTCCAGTCCTACGCCCTCTTCCCGCACATGGACGTGTGGGAGAACGTGGCGTTCGGGCTCAGGCGCAAGAAGGTCGCCGACGCCGAGATCAAGCGCCGCGTGGGCGAGATCCTCGAGGTGGT
This sequence comes from Planotetraspora sp. A-T 1434, assembly GCF_025420585.1. Taxonomy (GTDB): domain Bacteria; phylum Actinomycetota; class Actinomycetes; order Streptosporangiales; family Streptosporangiaceae; genus JAOEGB01. The sequence continues at coordinate 738,731 of NZ_JAOEGB010000001.1, forward strand.
CGACCTCGTCGGCCGCGAGAAGCGCCGCCCGAGGGAGATGTCCGGCGGCCAGCAGCAGCGCGTCGCCCTCGCCCGCGCCCTGGTCAACCGGCCGCGCGCGCTCCTCCTCGACGAGCCGCTCGGCGCGCTCGACCTGAAGCTCCGCCAGCACATGCAGATCGAGCTCAAGCGCATCCAACGCGAGGTCGGCATCACGTTCGTCTACGTGACCCACGACCAGAGCGAGGCGCTCACGATGAGTGACCGCATCGCCGTCATGAACGACGGCCTCGTGGAGCAGCTCGCCGGGCCCCGCGAGATCTACGAGCGGCCCGCGACCAAGTTCGTCGCCGGGTTCATCGGCACGTCGAACCTGCTGAGCGGCACCGTGCATCAGGTCAACGGCGGGACCGCCGTGCTCGACCTCGGGCCGAGCGACCGGATCCTCGCTCCCGTCGACGGCACGGCCTCCGCTGGGGACAGGCTGGACCTCACCGTACGTCCCGAGAAGATCACGATCTCGACCGAGGAGCCCCAGGGCGACCTCAGCGTCGTGCGGGGCATGGTCTCGGAGGTCGTCTACCTCGGGACCTACAACAGCTACGCGGTGGTGCTCGCCGACGGCGCCGAGATCACCGTCTTCCAGCAGAACGCGCACGACAGCACGACAACGGCCGAGCGCGGCGACACGGTCTGGCTGTCCTGGCAGCCGCGGCACTCCTACCTGCTGCGGTAGACGCGACCCCCCGCGCGAAGGCCCACGGGAACCTCCCACGCGTGAACATCCCACGCGAACCCTCCCGAGCGGACCGGGCGTTCCGAGCCCTCGCCCGCGAAGCCCCGGAGACGCGGAGCCCCAAGCGAATCCCCCCGAGCGAACCCTCCCGAGCGAACCCTCCCGAGCGAACCCTCCCGAGCGAATCCCGAAGCGGAAACCGTAGCGGCACCCCCGCAGTGCGAACCGCACAGCACGACTTCCTGGAGCACGAACCCCATGACAGACTCCTTCAGGCAGGACCCCGCCTTTCTCCGTGGCCTGACCCAGGGCCGCGTCGGCCGTCGCGACGCCATGCGCCTGGCCGGGCTCTCCGTCGCCGGGCTGGCCCTCGCCGCCTGCGGTGTGCAGGGCAAGGGCGTGGCCAAGCCAAGCTCCTCGGCGCAGGCCCAGTCCGAGGTGGACAAGTACTGGTCCGGCAAGGTGAAGAACGGCCACGTCGACTTCGCCAACTGGCCCCTCTACATGGACCCCAAGCACCCCGAACTCCAGCAGTTCACCCAGCAGACGGGGATCACGGTGACCTACAAGGAGGTCATCCAGGACAACGCGGGCTGGTTCGCCAAGATCCAGCCGCAGCTCGCGGCCGGGCAGACGATCGACTACGACCTGATGGTCGTCACCAACGGCATCCAGTTCACCCAGCTCGTCGAGCTCGGCTACCTGGTCCCGCTGGATCACTCCAAGCTCCCCAACTTCACCGCGAACGCCGGGGCCCGCTACAAGAACGAGTCGTACGACCCGGGGAACGTCTACAGCATCCCGTGGACATCGGGCATGACCGGCATCGCGTACAACCCGAAGTACATCGACACCCCGCCGACCAGCTACTCCGCCCTGTGGGACCCGAAGTACAAGGGCAAGGTCGGCATGATGTCCGACTCCCAGGAGATCGGCAACTTCGCGATGTTCCTGCTCGGCGTCGACCCGGAGAAGTCGACCCCGGCCGACTGGGAGAAGGCGGCGGCGAAGCTCAAGGAGCAGCGCGACGCCGGAATTGTGCGGAAATATTATGATCAATCGTACGTTGACCCGCTGAGCAAGGGCGACATCTGGATCTGCCAGGCGTGGTCCGGCGACATCTTCCAGAAGAACGTCTCCGACGGCACGGACCTCAAGTTCGTGATCCCCGAGGAGGGCGCCACCATCTGGACCGACAACATGATGATCCCGAAGACCGCGGCCAACCCCGTGGACGCGATCACGCTGATGAACTTCTTCTACGACACGCAGGTCGCCGCCCACCTCGCCGAGTACATCAACTACGTCACGCCGGTCCCCGGCGCGAAGGACGTCGTCCTCGCCGACGCGAGCAAGGCCACCGGCGACGACAAGAAGCTCCTCGAGTCGGTCGCCGCCAGCCCCCTGGTCTTCCCGACGGACGCCGACTACGCCAAGCTGCGCACCTACCGGTCCTTCAAGACCACGGCGGAGCAGAAGCAGTACGAGAACCTCTTCCAGTCCATCACCACGTCATGAGCGAGCGGAGCGAGCGAATCAGTGGGCGCAGTGCCCTTCGCGAATGCGACTTCGAGCCGCTAGGCGAGGAGGAGTCATGAGCGAGCGGAGCGAGCGAATCAGTGGGCGCAGTGCCCTTCGCGAATGCGACTTCGAGCCGCTAGGCGAGGAGGAGTCATGAGCCGATTGAGGACGGCGCTCACGCCGTACGCGCTGATCTTCCCGGGCGGGCTCTGGCTGGCGATCTTCTTCGTCATCCCGACCGTGGTCATGCTGTCGCTGTCCCTCCAGTCCGGCGACGTGGTGAACGGTTTCGCCTTCACCTGGAACTGGCACAGCTACGCCGACGGGCTGAGCAACTACCACGACCAGATCATCCGGTCGCTGGTGTACGGCGCGGCCGCGACGATCATCCAGATCGTCATCGGGTTCCCCGTGGCGTACTGGATCGCGTTCAAGGGCGGCAGCCGCAAGTCGCTCTATCTCTTCCTGCTCCTGCTGCCGTTCCTCGTGTCGTTCGTGCTGCGGACGATCTCGTGGCAGTTCTTCCTGTCCGACAACGGGCTGCTCCTCGGCCCGCTGAAGAGCGCCGGGCTGGTGCCGCAGGACTTCCACATCCTGGCCACCAGCGTCGCGGTGATCGGCGGCCTGGCGTACAACTTCCTGCCCTTCATGGTGCTGCCGATGTACGTCGCGCTGGAGCGCATCGACCCCCGGGTCCTCGAAGCGGCCCAGGACCTGTACGCCAGCAAGACGCAGACGTTCCTGCGGGTCGTGCTGCCGCTGTCGCTGCCGGGTGTGTTCGCGGGGGTCCTCATGACGTTCGTCCCGGCCACGTCGGACTACGTGAACGCGTCGGTCCTGGGCGGCACGAGCAACACGATGATCGGCAACGTCATCCAGAACCAGTTCCTGGTCAACCAGGACTACCCGGTCGCGTCGGCCCTGTCGTTCACGCTGATGGCGCTCCTGCTCATCGGCATCTTCGTCTACGCCAAGGCGCTCGGGACCGAGGACGTGCTGGAGGTGGCCGCCCGATGAACCGGGGATTGTTCAAGGGGCGCGGGCTTCAGATCTACACCTGGCTCGTGATCGCATGGCTCGTCCTGCCGATCGCCGTCATGATCCTGTTCGGGTTCAACGACACCCACGGCCGGTTCAACACCACGTGGCAGGGCTTCACGCTCAAGTGGTACGGCAAGCTGTTCGAGATCGGCGACCTGACCAGTGCCCTCGTCAACTCGATCGTCATCGCCGTGCTCACGATGGTGATCGCGGGAGTGCTTGGGTCGCTCATCGGCCTCGCGCTCGGCCGGTACCGCTTCCGCGGGGCCGGCGTCACCAACCTGATCATGTTCGCGGCGATCTCCTGCGCCGAGATCGTGATGGGCGCCTCGCTGCTCTCGCTGTTCGTCACGCTCGCCGTGCCGCTCGGGTTCTGGACGATCGTGATTTCACACGTCATGTTCTCGATCTCGTTCGTCGCCGTCACGGTGCGGGCGCGGGTCATGACGCTGGACGCGTCGCTGGAAGAGGCGGCGCGCGACCTCGGCGCGGGCACCTGGGACACCTTCCGCCTCGTGACCCTGCCGATGATCTTCCCGGGTGTGCTGGCCGGATCGATGCTGGCGTTCGCGCTGTCGATCGACGACTTCGTGATCACCAACTTCAACTCCGGCGGCACGGTGACGTTTCCCCTGTGGATCTGGGGCGCCACCCGGGTGGGCATCCCGCCGCAGGTCAACGTCATGGGAACGCTGATTTTCGCGGTCGGCGTGCTGATCGCGGTGGGCAACGCCCTCCTGGCACGCCGCCGCGCCTAGCTCGTATAGCCGTCTAGCTCGTACAGCTCGTGGGGAAGTGAAATGTGTGGATCCGCTGAGGGCACTCGCTGACGCGGAGCGCAAGCCGTACTGGCTGGATCGCGCGATCGCGCCCGAGCCGCTGCCGCGGCTGACGGGCGAGGTCACCGCCGATCTGGCCGTCGTCGGGGGCGGTTTCTCCGGCCTGTGGACGGCGCTGATGGCCAAGGAGCGCGACCCCGCGCTCGACGTGGTCCTGCTGGAGGGCCGCGAGATCGGCTGGGCGGCGTCGGGACGCAACGGCGGCTTCTGCGCCGCCAGCCTCACCCACGGCCTGGGCAACGGCCTGGAACGCTGGCCGGAGGAGATGGCCGCGCTGGAGCGGCTCGGGCGGGAGAACCTCGACCAGATCGAGGCGTCCCTCGCCCGGCACGGCGTGGACTGCTCGTTCGAGCGGACCGGCGAGATGCATGTCGCGACGGGGGAGTGGCAGCTTCGCGGGCTCGACGAGGAGGCGGCCGCCGCCTCCTCGCTCGGCCTGCGCGTGGACCGTCTGGACCGCGACCAGGTGCGGGCCGAGGTCGACTCGCCGACCTACCTGGGCGCTCTGTGGGACCGCGACGGCGCGGCCATGGTCGACCCCGCCCGGCTGGCGTGGGGCCTTCGGGACGCCTGCCTCCGGCTCGGGGTGCGGATCTTCGAGCACACCCCCGCCCGGTCGCTCAGGGACGTCGGCGGCCTCCTGGAACTGGCCACGCCGCAGGGCGCTGTCAAAGCCCGGCGGGTGGCCCTGGGCACTGGCGCCTTCTCCCCGCTGCTGCGCAGGCTGCGGCACTTCCTCGTGCCGGTCTACGACTACGCGCTGATGACCGAGCCCCTTCCGGAGGCCCGGCTGGCCGAGATCGGCTGGCGCAACCGGCAGGGCATCGGCGACTCGGCCAACCAGTTCCACTACTACCGGCTGACCGACGACAACCGGATTCTGTGGGGCGGCTACGACGCCGTCTACCACAACGGCGGCCTCGTCAAGCCGGAGTACGACCAGCGGGACGAGACGTTCGTGACGCTCGCGCGGCACTTCTACGAGACGTTCCCCCAGCTCGGCGACGTGCGGTTCACCCACCGGTGGGGCGGGGTCATCGACACGTGCAGCCGGTTCAGCGCCTTCTTCGGCACGGCCTACGGCTCCCGCCTCGCCTACGCCGCCGGTTACACCGGGCTCGGCGTGGGAGCCACCCGCTTCGGGGCCAACGTGATGCTCGACCTCCTGGGCGGTGAGGAAACCGAGCGCACCCGTCTCCGCATGGTCAGGCGCAAGCCGGTGCCGTTCCCGCCCGAGCCGGTCAGATCGGGCGTCATCCAGCTCACCCGCTGGTCGCTCTCGCGAGCCGACGCCCACCAGGGCCGCCGCAACGCCTGGCTCCGCACCCTCGACGCCCTGGGCCTCGGCTTCGACTCCTGAGCCCCCCTGCCGCGTGATCATGCACATGTTCCCGCGCGAGCCGTCCTGCCTGGCGCTCTGTGGAGCGTGATCATGCACATGTTCCTGCACGAGCGGTCCTGCCTGGCGCTTTGTGCAGCGTGATCATGCATGACGAGGCCACGCTCGACGGGCAGACACTGCATGATCACGAACAGTGTCGGCCCTGATCAGACCGTGTGCGGCGGAATCGACGCATGATCACGGCGGGGGATCGTCCGGGTCCCCGAGCTTTCTGGGAAACCCTGCATGATCACGGCGGGGGTTAGCCGGCGAGCCAGCGGAGGGGGTTGTCGTGGGTGATCAACCGTACGGTCTCCTCGTCGACTCCGGCCTCGTGGAGGGCGGGGACGAGATCGCGGAACAGCCTGCCGTACCCGTGCCCGCCGTACTCGGCGAGGTGTCCCTGCCGGGAGACGCCGCTGCTGAGCAGCACCCGGTCGGCGTGGCCGGCGTCGAGCAGCGCGAGGACGTGCTCGGCATCCGACACGCTCACATAGGCGCCGGTCTCCGCCACCTTCCGCTGGGCCGGAACGTCGGACGTGCGCGCGCTCAGCCGCCGGGCGGGCACGCCCTGGGAGAGCAGAAGCTCCAGCAGCCCGAGACCCTCCGTGGCCACGGGGAGGTCGGTCCGCAGGGAGGCGCGGGCGGCAGCGACGAGCGCGCGCTCCTCTGCCGCGGTCGGCTCCTCGTCCCAGGCGGTGGCCACGATCAGTCCGGGTCGTGAGCCCGTGCCGTCGAGCCCGGCGCCGATCTCGTGAAGGAGATCGGCGGTGAGGTCCTCGACGCCGTAGTTCTGGATCCGCGCGCCGGAGAACGGCTCGGCGGCGAAGCCCGTGGCGGCGACCACGGCGACCCGGCCGCCCATGGCGATGCGGGCGAGGGAGGCCGGGTCACGGGCCATGCCGATGCCGCTGTGCTCGACCACCAGGCTCAGCCCGTGGTCGGCCGAGAGCCGCCTGAGCTCGTCGACGACGTACCTCTCCTCGTCGAGCCAGCGATACGGGTCGGAGTCCACGCCGATTCCCCAGCGGGTGTCGGTGCGCAGACGCTCATTGGGGAGCACCGGCCCGCCGATCTCGGCGACGGGAACGGCTCCCGTGACAGTCTGGATTCGGGGAAAATATGCGCCGGACATGCTCGGACATTAACCGATTTTTATCGAAAGAGGGTCGATTCGGGAGCTCAGGTCATGGTGTTGCCGCCGTTGACGGCCAGCCGCTGGCCGGTGATGAAGCGGGAGCCGGGGGAGGCGAGGAACGCGACGGCCTCGGCGATGTCGAGCGGCACGCCGAGATGCCCGAGCGCCACGCCGCGCAGGTAGGAGTCGAACTCCGCCGCCGGGGTGTCCGCGTGACGCTCCACAGGGATCCAGCCCGGCTCGACCGTGTTCACGGTTATGCCGTACGGTCCCAGCTCGCGCGCCCACGACCGGGTCAGCCCGTGCATGGCGGCCTTGGCGGAGATGTAATGGCCGAAGCCCGGGTTGCCGAGGTCGGTGACCTCGCTGCCCACGTTGACGATCCGGCCCGATCCGGCGTCCCGCATGCCGGGCAGCACGGCCTGAAGGATCAGCAGGGGAGCCTTGACGAAGAACCGCAGCTGGCCAAGGTGATCCTCCCAGGTCTGCTTCTCGACCGGCATCAGCGGATGGGGGCCGGTGGCGTTGTTCACCACCACGTCAACGTGCCCGAGGGCATCGACGCCCTGCCGTACGGACTCCTCGTCGGTGACGTCGAACCGGGCGAGGGCCGCGGAGTGGCCGCGGGCCAGGACGCGTTCGACGACGGCAGAGGCGCCGGCGGTGTCGTGGGCGTAGTTGACCGCGACATGCCAGCCGTCCATGGCGAGCCGCTCCGCGATGACGGCGCCCAGACCGCGTGAGGCGCCGGTGACCAGTGCTGTTCTCATGGCCCTCGTCCTACCACGTCCGGCTCGATCCGCTGTCGCCCGATCCGGCGTGCGCGTGCGCGGCTCGACCCTTCTGTCACGCGGCGCGGGGGCGTGGAAGCGGCCTGCCTCGCGCGGAGGCCGCCCGCCGTGGTGCATAGTGATCGGCATGGATGAGATCGCCGCACTTGTGGATCGGGCCGAGATCGTGGACGTCGCCAACGCCGTCTTCGACACGGCCGACGCGAAGAACTGGCCCGTCTGCCAGGAGTTGTTCGACGACGAGGTGAACGTCGCCTTCCCCAGACTGAACGGCGGCGAGCCCACCCGGCTGACCGCCGCGCAGCTCATGGACGGCTGGAAGACGGTGCTCCACGCCAGGAAGCAGACCTTCCACATGGTCGGCAACTACGCCGTCAACGTCGACGGCGCCGAGGCCGGGATGACCGCCAAGGCATACACCTACATGCTGCTCGACGCCGATCTGGGCGGCGGCATGTGGGAGGTGTGGGGCGTCTACCGGTTCCGGCTCGCGCGGCAGGCCGAGGGCTGGAAGGTGACCACCATGACGTTCGACGCCTGGCACAGCCGCGGCGACGACACCGTGTGGGCGCACAGGCTTCCCGCCGGCGAATGAGCGTGACCGGCGGATAGACGGGGACCGGGCGCAGCGCGGTCAGCGGGTGAGGGCGGGGGTCACACGGGTCTCGGAGTGGAGCCGCTGGAGCACCCGGCGGAAGGCCCACGCCGAGCCGACGAAGGCCAGGCTGCTGATGACCGCCACAGCCGTCGTCCGGATCAGCAGGTAACTCCCGATCGACTGGTGGAGCAGCAGCCAGATGCTGACCGTGGAGTTCGCCAGGAGGACGAACGCCCACAGTAGCGTGATCCGGGCGAAGAACCTGCGGACTCGCTCGTGCCTCAGCACGAACGACGGCAGGTGGATGTAGTCGAGCGTCAGCTTCTGGACCAGCGGGCGCCGCATCCGCACCGACGCGAGGAAGACCATGCTGATGCAGATCGTGCCGAGCTCGGGCTGGATGAAGTAGAACACCATGCTGCCGGTCCACAGCCCGACGAGGGTACGCACGGTGATCGCCAGAGCGGCGATCACCATCGTGCCGGGGATCGGACGGCGGCGGACGAGCCGCCACAGCAGCCCGAAATAGACCCACGCCATCGCGGCCAGCAGCGCGCCCCTCTGTCCGAGCACCACGAATGTCGTGTAGAAGACGGCGAGGGGAGCCACCACACCTTCGAGGAGCCGCGGCACCGCCTGCTTGATCAAAGCGGTGAGCCGGGGCAGGACGATAGGTGCGTGATTCATGACACTCCAACGGGCCGGCTGAAGGACCGACGCTAAAGCTACGACGCCTACCCAGGGGCCGGTCGCCGAAACACTTGGGCAGGCCTTTACCGGTGGCCTACCGTACCCGACCCTCAGGGCTTTCCGGGACGTTTCCGGCGCCTCTCCGCCCCTCCCTCATTCCCGTACGGCATGGCCGCCGCTTTACGGTCGGGGAGCCGGGTGTCGGCTCGGGCTCAGCCGTCACTGCCGTTACTTTGACCCCATGGACTCTGGTTTTGGCTACTTCTCGACGCACGACGCCGTCAGCCCTGGGGACCTCGCCCGGCTGGTGGAGCAGCGCGGGCACGAGGCCCTCCTCTTCACCGAGCACACCCACATCCCGATCCCGCCGGGCGGCGAGGTGCTGAAGGACGATCGGGGCCGTGTGGTGCCGCGCAGGTACTGGCATACCTATGACACCTTCGTGGCGTGCACAGCGGCCGGCCTCGCCACGACGCGGCTGCGCGTCGGGACCGGCGTCTGCCTGGTCCCCCAGCACGATCCGATCAACCTCGCGAAGACCGTGGCCAGCATCGACAGGCTCACGGGTGGCCGGTTCGAGCTCGGCGTGGGCGCGGGCTGGAACGAGCCGGAGACCCGCGATCACGGGGTGGACCCGCGTCGGCGCTTCGCCGTGATGAAGGAGCGCATCGAGGCGATGAAGCGGATCTGGACCGACGACGAGGCCGAATACCACGGCGAGTTCGTGTCGTTCGGCCCGATGTGGTCGTATCCGAAGCCGGCCCAGTGGCCGCACCCGCCGGTGCTGGTCGGCGGCGTGGGGCCGCGCGTGCTGGAGCGGGTGCTCGCCTACGGCGACGCCTGGCTGCCGAACTACTCCCCGGGCATCCTCGACCGGGTCGCCGAGCTGTTCCGGCTCGCCGAGGAGGCGGGCAAACGGGTCAAGGTGATAATGCTGTCGGCGCCGTCGGATCCCCGGGTCCTGGAGGAGTGCGAGAAGGCCGGCGTGGCCCGCGTCATGGCGTGGCTGCCCTCGGCCAACCTCGGCCGCGTCGAGCGGGCGATGGACGAGTTCGAGAACGCCCTCGCCGAGATGCGCGGGGAGTGACCCCCCTTCTCAGCTGAGGGTGGCTGTCGCGAGCTTGGCCCCGAAGCCGAGGAACAGCGCGCCCACGCCCGAGGTGAGGCCCGCCGCCAGCTTGCGGCGGCGCCGGAAGTGGTTCGCCAGGAAGGTGCCGCCGAAGATCAGCGTGGTCAGGTAGGCCACGCTGAACACCTGCACGATCAGCGCCAGGATGAGGAAGGACAGCGCGGGCGCGCTGTACGACGGGTCCACGAACTGGACGAAGAACGCCACGAAGAACAGGATCGCCTTGGGGTTGAGCAGGCTGATGGTCAGCGCCTTGCGGAAGGGGCGCTCCCGCTCGGACGGCGGGGCGGCCTCCCGCAGGTCCCCCGCCCGCGCGTCCGCCTCCGGCGCCTCCGCCTGGGCGGCGGCCGGAGCCCGCCACGACCTCCACGCCGAGCGGAGCATGGTGAAGCCGATCCACGCCAGGTAGGCCGCGCCGGAGTACTTCACCAGGGAGAACAGCAGCGGTGTGGACTTCAGCAGCGACGCCACCCCGGCCGCCGACAGGAACATGAGCACGGAATCGCCGACGAAGACCCCGGACGCGGCGCGATAGCCGTACCGGACGCCTCGCCGGGCGGCGCTGGACAGCACGTAGAGGGAGTTCGGCCCGGGTAGCAGGATGATCAGGAACGACCCGATGACGTAGGTCCAGATATTGGTGATCCCGAAGAACATCCATGCTCCCCTAAAGAACGATATCTCTTGTTATAGCGGTTTACAGACCGTGGTCACGGCACGCTAGAGAGTCAATATGCCTATTGACCCGATGGGAAAAGTAGGAAGATCCTGGGCGCATGACCCTCTGGAAGCCGGATCCCACGTTCTATCCCTCTCCCCGCGACGCCGCCGAGGCCCCGCCGGAGAAGCTGGCATATGTCGCCGCCTTCGACCGCTCCGCGCAGAAGCCGGACGCGCTGGCCGTGCTGGACACCGATCCCGAGTCCTCTTCCTACGGGAAGGTAGTCGGCTGGACGGACCTTCCGTACACCGGGGACGAGCTGCACCACTTCGGCTGGAACGCGTGCAGCAGCGCGCTGTGCCCTTATGCGCCGCACCCGCACGTCGAGCGGCGATACCTGATCGTGCCGGGCCTGCGGTCCTCGCGGATCTACGTGTACGACACCAAGGACCGGGTCAGCCCTGAGCTCGTCAAGGTCATCGAGGCCGAGGAGCTCGGCAAACGCGCCGGATACTCCCGGCCGCACACCGTCCACTGCGGCCCCGAGGGGTTGTACGTGTCGGCGCTCGGCGGGTACGGCGAGGAGGGGCCGGGCGGCATCGCCCTGCTCGACCACACCTCGTTCGAGGTCCTCGGCCGGTGGGAGGTCGACCGCGGCTCGCAGTACCTCGCCTACGACTTCTGGTGGCACATCAACCACGACGTGCTCGTCTCCTCCGAGTGGGGCACGCCGTCCATGGTCGAGGACGGCGTGGTCGGCGAGTTGCTGCTCGGTCGCAAGTACGGCCACCGGCTGCACTTCTGGGACCTGCGCAAGCGCAAGCACGTCCAGGAGGTGGACCTCGGCGACCAGTATCAGATGACGCTGGAGCTCAGGCCGGCCCACGACCCGACCAAGAAGTACGGCTTCGTCGGCGTCGTCACCAGCGTCGAAGACCTGTCCGCCTCCGTCTGGGTCTGGTACGAGGAGGGCTCCCGCTGGGCCGTGAAGAAGGTCATCGACATCCCGGCCGAGCCGGCCTCGGCCGATGACCTGCCCGACGTGCTCAAGCCGTTCGGCGCCGTCCCGCCGCTGGTCACCGACATCGACCTGTCCGTCGACGACAAGCACCTCTACGTGTCGTGCTGGGGGACCGGCGAGCTGAAGCAGTACGACGTCTCCGACCCCTTCGCGCCCGTGGAGACCGGCTCGATCCACCTCGGCGGGATCGTACGGCGGGCCGCCCATCCCGCCGCGCCCTCGGAGCGGCTGGCGGGCGGACCGCAGATGGTCGAGGTCAGCCGCGACGGCAAGCGGGTCTACGTGACCAACTCGCTCTACGGCTCCTGGGACGACCAGTTCTACCCTGATGGGGTGGGCGCCTGGATGGCCAAGGTGGACACCGCGTCGTTCACCCTCGACGAGCGGTTCTTCCCGCACGGCGACGACTTCCGTGGCCTGCGCCCGCACCAGACCCGGCTGCAGGGCGGCGACGCGTCCTCCGACTCCTACTGCTACCCGTGACCCTCACCGCGGTCATCTTGCTCGGGGCCTTTCACGGGCTCAATCCCGCGATGGGCTGGCTCTTCGCCGTCGCCCGGGGACTGCAGGAGCGCAGCCGCGACCTGCTGCTGCAGTCCCTCCCGGTCATCGCGCTGGGCCATCTCGGCTCGGTGGCGGTGGTGGTTCTCGCCGTAAGCGCCACCGGCTCCCTGGTCACCGGCTCGGCGCTCGGGATCGGCTCCGGCGTGCTGCTGGTCGGGTTCGGCCTGTGGCATCTGCTCGCCAGGCGGCACTTCCGCTGGGTCGGCATGCGGCTGTCGCTCCCGCAGTTGGCCGCCTGGTCGTTCCTCATGTCGTCCGTCCACGGCGCCGGCCTCATGCTGCTGCCCGTGCTGACGCGCATCCCCCAGAGCGGCCCCCAGAGCGGCCCCCAGAGCGGCCACCACGACCACGGCCTGTCCGGCGGCATGTTCGTCGCCGGGATCCACACGCTGTCCATGTTCGTCGTGGCGACGGTGATCGCGCTCGTCGTCTACGAGTTCGTCGGCCTGGCGGTCCTCAGGAAGGCCTGGTTCAACCTCGACCGGATGTGGGCCTTCTCCCTGGTCGGAGTGGGCGTGTTCACCCTGGTCACGGCCTGGTGACAAGACGATCAAGTCACCGGCAAGCCAGAACGAAGTGAAATCCAAGACCGGCCAGGCAGAGTTTCCCCCGTAAGCAGGACCCACAGAAAGAGGGGGAACTCACATGGCCAGGAACGCCCGCACGACGATCACGGACATCGCCGCCATCGGCACCGAGCTCGACGAGCAGCAGCTGGGCGCGATCTCCGGCGGAGAGCCGAGGGAGCTGGGGAACGGCGCGACCGAGGACCCGGAGGGTGGCTTCTCCGACTACTACCCGTGGTGCGGCTGATCAGCGCCTGATGCGCACCTGATGCGCGCCTGATCCGTCGCTGATGAGCGGCTGCACGGCCGCCTCTCCCGGAGCCTGGGCCCCTGACGGCCCAGGCTCCGAATGTTCCGAGTGGTCAGGCCACAGCGGCGGCATGCCCGCGCTCCGGCGACCCGGGCCACGCACCCTCCCGAGCAGCCCGCACCTTTCGAAAGTGGACATGATGACGCCCACAGTCCTCGTCCTCACCCAGGACGGTGACGAGCACGCGGATCACGTCGTGCCGATGCTTGTCGAACGTGGCGCCACGGTCGTACGGCACGACCCGGCGCGGTTTCCCAAGGACGCCGCCCTGCAGGCCGCCTTCGAGCCGCATGGACCGGCACGCCGCTCCCTCTGGCTGGGGGACGCCACCGTCGACCTGGAGACCCTGACCGCCGTGTGGTTCCGGCGGCCGAACAGCCCCGTCGTCCACGACGAGATCGCGGGCGACGCCGCCCGCGAGTATGCCGAGCGGGAGTGCGGCCTTCTCGTCCGCGACATCTGGGAGAGCCTGGACTGCCGGCTCTTCCCGGCGAGGCACTCCGTCCTGGACTTCGCTCAGCGCAAGCAGCATCAACTGGCCGTCGCCACACGCCTGGGTTTCGAGATCCCGCCCACTCTGATAACGACCCAGCCGGACGAGGTCCTCGACTTCTACAACCGGCACGAGGGGCGAATCGTGTCGAAGCCCTACGGCTACCAGCCGATGAGCTCCGTCGGCGTGATGCGCTACACCGAGCAGGTCTTACCGGCCGACCTCGGCTATGTGGACGCCGTCCGGTTCTGCCCGATGATCTTCCAGGTCTACGTGCCGAAGCGGGTCGAGCTGAGAGTGACTGTCGTCGGCTCGGAGGTCTTCGCCGCCGAGATCCATTCGCAGGCCAGCAACCGGGCCCGCCACGACTGGCGGAGCTATGACCTGAAGAACACGCCGCACTTCCCGCACCGCCTTCCGGAGGACGTCCACGACCGGTGCCTCCGCCTCGTGCGGAAGCTCGGCCTGAGCTACGGGGCGATCGACCTGATCCTCACTCCGGACGGGCGATACGTGTTCCTGGAGATCAATCCCTCCGGCCAGTACCTCTGGATCGAGAGACTGACCGGGCTTCCGATCAGTGCCGCCGTCTGCGACTTCCTCCTTGGACGATGACATGCTCACTCAGGCGACAGCCGTACTGGAAGAGATCGCGGAGCTCGGCCCCGAGGAGGCGCGAGAGCGCCTGCGGGGGCTCCGCGAGGCCTACCCCGATCACCGGTTCAGGCTGGTCTGGCAGCGCGAGGCCCACGACGCCTCCCTCCACTACGACCTGCTGATCACTCGGCCGGATCGCTCGACGCTCTCGCTGTCCCACTGCCCGGACAGGGGGTTGCCCTGGCCGCTGCGCGGAGCCCGCGCGGCGAGCGGCAATATGGCCCTCCTGCGTGTCAACGGCATCTCGATGGAGCTGGACCGTGTGGTCGCCGCACTCGACTTCGTCTGGGACGAGCTGCGGCTGGCCGACCGGCTTGTCGCGGCCTGCCTGCTGGAGCAGGAGCTCCAGGAGGCGCCGATCACCCTCAGCGACGCCGAGCTCCAGGAGGCGATGAACGCCTTCCGCAGGGCGAAGGGCCTGACCACTGCCGAGGCCACGTACGCCTGGATGGAGCGGCATTCCCTGAGCCACAGCGCTCTTGAGGACATGGTCGCCGGGGAGGCGGCGGTCGCCCGCCTACGGGAGCGCGTGACAGCGGACAAGGTCGAGGCCCACTTCGCCCGGCACCGGGCCGACCACGACACAGCGAGGGTCGTACGGCTCGGCTTCCCCGACGAGGCGTCGGCACGGACGGCGGCGAGCGCCCTACGGCACGCGGCCGGGAGCTTCTATGAGCTCGCCGAGCGCGGGGGAGTGGAAGCCGCGTTCATCGAGGTACGGCGGGCCGACGCGCCGGCCGAGGTCTTCGACGCGCGGCCGGGAACGGTGGCCGGCCCCTTCGGCGCGACCCTGTTCAAGGTGATCGAGGTGAGGACCGCGACGCTCGACGAGGCGACCCGAAAGGCCGTCCAGAAGACGCTCTTCGACGAATGGATCGAGGAACGGCGCGCCGCCTCCAAGGTCGAGTGGTTCTGGGGAAGCGCGAGCCGTACGGCCAGGCCGTCGCCATGAGCGGGCAGGTCTTCCGGACGGCCGCGCTGCGGCGGCGGGCCGCCGCGGGTCTGCCCGCCGCGGGTCTGCCCGCCGAGGAGTTGTGGGTGACACCACGGCGGCGCTTCGCCGTGATCTGGGGGGTCGTGCTCCTGCTCGTGCTGAGTGCCGCGGGGCTGGCCCTCATCCGGGTTCCCCGCCATGTCAGCGGGCTCGCGACGGTCAAGATGGCCGCCACGCTCACGGCGGCCTCGGGGACGAGGGGCACCGCGGTCGCTGCGGGCGCCGCGGCGAGTGGCCTGAGCCTGGTCGCGATCCTGCCCCCGAGCGCTGACCCGGTCGTCGCGGGGTCGAGGGCCCTGCTCACCCTGCCGAACCGGCCCGCGCCAGTGGACTGCGCCGTCGTCAAGGCGGCCCCGAAGACGGCAGGCCCCGGAAGCCAGAGGTGGGAGATGACGCTGACCTGCCCCGGCGACCCGGACGCCACAGGCAGCCCGGATGGGGCGCACGGCCTGGGGGCCGTGGGCGGCGGAGGAGCGGGTGCGCTGGCCGGCGGCAGCGAGCGTGCGGTGGGTGGCGGCGTCGGCACACTGACCGGCCGTGTCGTCGGCGAGGTCACCGTCGAGCGCGGCACCGACACCGCAGGCGCTGTGCTGCTGGGTGGTGGTTCGAGATGAGCCGCCGCGTGCCCGTCCGGCTGCAGAGCAGCCTCGCCGAGTGCGGGGCGGCCTGCCTGGCCATGGTGCTGGGGTTCCACGGCCGGCACGCAACCGTCCGTGAGGTGAGCGATCACGCCGGAGTGGGCAGGGACGGCCTGTCCGCCCTGGCCATCCTTCAGGTGGCGCGAGAGCACGGCCTGGTGGCGAGGGGGTTCTCCACGGAGCCCGGACGGCTCGGCGAGGTCCCGCTGCCCGCCGTGGTGCACTGGAAGTTCAACCACTTCCTCGTCGTCGAGCGATGGAGCCCCAGGCGTGTCGACGTCGTGGACCCCGCCCAGGGGCGGCGCAGGCTCACGCCGGAGGAGTTCGACGAGGGTTTCACCGGCGTCGTGCTGGCCTTCTCACCTGGTGACGGCTTCGCGAAGGCGGGCTCGCGGCGCAGGCCGTGGCTGAGGGAGTTCGTCCGGGCCATGCTGCTGACCCGCCGGGGGCTGCTCGTCCAGACGCTGGTCGTCTCGCTGATCCTGCAACTGGCCGGCCTGGTCGTGCCGGCGTTCTCGCAGATCCTGGTCGACGACGTGCTCCGGGTCCATGCCGACCGGCTGCTCGCGGTGCTCGGCGCGGGGCTCGCGATCGTCGCTCTGGCCCAGCTCGTGCTTCTCTATCTGCGGTCGATCACGCTCGTCTCGCTGCGCACCCGGGTGGACGCCGAGCTGAACGACCGGGTCGTGCGGCACCTGTTCGCCCTGCCGTACCGCTATTTCATTCACCGGGGCACCGGTGACCTGGTTCAGAGGGCGGGCAGCATCGGCGTTTTGCGGCAGATGCTGACCGGGCAGGTCACCTCGGCGCTGCTGGACGGGCCGCTGGCGCTCGGCTACATCGTCCTGGTGCTGGTCAGGGACCCGATCTTCGGGGCCTGCCTGGTGGGGGTCGCGGCCGCGCAGGTCGCGTTGCTGCTCGCCGCCCGCGGGAACATCAGCGATCTCACGCAGCGCGGGCTGAGCGCGCAGGCCGCCACGCAGGGGCAGTTGATCGAGGCGATCGGCGGGATCGAGACGCTCAAGGCCTCCGGCTCGGAGAAGGGGGCGGTGGATCGCTGGCGGAGGCTGTTCACGGCTCAGCTCAACGCCGACGCCCGTACGGCTGTCGCGTTCGGGACGATCGAAGCCGTGCTGGCCTGCTTCCGGTTCCTCGCCCCGGCCGGCCTGCTCTGGGCCGGCGCGTGGCGCGTGCTCGACGGCCAGCTCAGCCTGGGCGCGATGCTGGCGCTCAACGGAGTCGCCATCGCCGCGCTGACCCCGCTCGGGTCCCTGCTCACCAGCCTGCAGGTCCTGCAGCAGGCGGCGGCGCACGTGGAACGGCTGGCCGACATCATGGAGTCGGCTCCCGAGCCGCAGGGCGCGAGGGTGGTCACCCGTCTCAGCGGCCGGATCGCCCTGCGGGGGGTGTCGTTCCGCTACGACCCCCGGGCGCCGTGGACGCTGAGCGATGTGTCCATCGGGGTCGCGCCGGGCCAGAAGGTCGCGCTGGTCGGCCGGTCAGGTTCGGGCAAGAGCACTCTCGCGCGGGTGATGCTGGGCCTGCTCGACCCCACCGAGGGCTCGGTCAGCTATGACGGCATGCCGTTCACCGAGCTGGAGCGCGGCTCTCTCCGGCGGCATTTCGGCGTGGTCACCCAGGACCCGTCGCTCTTCTCCGGGACGATCAGGGAGAACATCAGCCTCGGCAACCCGGGCGCGCCCCTCGATGACGTCGTCCAAGCCGCTCGGATGGCCTGCGTCCACGACGACATCGAGCGGATGCCGCTCAACTACGAGACCCGGCTCTCGGAGGGCTCCGGCCTCTCCGGCGGGCAGCGCCAGCGCATCGCCCTGGCCCGCGCCCTGCTCGCCAGGCCGCGGATCCTGCTCCTCGACGAGGCCACGAGCAACCTGGACACGGCGACCGAGGCCGGCATCGAGGCGAACCTCGCCGGGCTCTCGCAGACGCGCGTGGTGATCGCCCACCGTCTCAGCACGGTCAGGGACGCGGACCAGATCGTCGTGCTCGACCAGGGCCGGGTCGTCGAGCGTGGCACCCACGAGCAGCTCCTCGCCCTCGGCGGCCACTACGCCGATCTCGTCGCCCACCAGTCGGGCGACTACCTGTCCGGTGCCCACCAGGGCCTTTGAGCTGCGGGAAGCCGGCTTGGAGCCTCGGGCCGCCAGGGGCTCCGCGCGGCGCGACGAGCCCGCTCGGTTCGCAGATCACACTCAGGGAACCTTCAGGATTCTCCAAGAATTGGGCCTTGTCGAGTCGCCGCCCTGCCCGTAAGTGTTAGTAAACCTTACTAACGATTGGGAGGAGTGATCATGCGACGACGTTCCCCGGCCCTTGTCCTGGCCGGGTTGGTGTCGGTCGTCCTGGCGCTCGTCGTGCCGGACAGCGCGAGCGCCGCGACCCGTTACGAGGCGGAATCGGCGACCATCTCGCAAGGAGTGGTGGAGTCCAACCACCTCGGCTTCAGCGGCACGGGCTTCGTGAACGGCGACAACGTCACCGGCAGCTACGTGGAGTGGACGGTCACCGCGCCTTCGGCGGGCACCGCGACCATCTCCCTGGGGTACGCCAACGGCACGACGATCAACCGGCCCATGGACATCAGCGTCAACGGCACGGTGGTGTCGGCGGCCCGCGCCTTCAACGGGACGGGTAACTGGGACACCTGGGCGACCAGCACGCTCACCGCTCCCGTGAACGCCGGAACCAACACGATCAGGGCCACCGCCACCACCGTGAACGGCGGCCCGAACCTCGACTACGTCGACCTCGACGTGACGCCCACCGCTCCGAGCTCCGAATACCAGGCGGAGAACGCGACGATCTCCCAAGGAGTGGTGGAGTCCAACCACCTCGGCTTCACCGGCACGGGCTTCGTCAACGGCGACAACGTGGTCGGCAGCTACGTCGAGTTCACCGTGAACGCCGCCGCCGCGGGACCGGCCTCCCTGGTCGTCCGCTTCTCCAACGGCACCACCATCGACCGGCCGATGGACATCAGCGTCAACGGCGCGGTCGTGGCGGCGAACAAGAGCTTCCCCAGCACCACCAACTGGGACACCTGGCAGGAAGCCACGGTCAACGCTTCGCTGAACGCCGGAGCCAACACCGTGCGGGCCACCGCCACCACCGCCAACGGCGGGCCGAACCTCGACCGGCTCGTCGTCTCGGGCGGCGGCGGGGAGGGCGAGCCGCCGACGGTTCCGGGCAACCCCCGGGTGACCGGCACCACCTCCAGCAGCATCAGCCTCGCGTGGGACGCCGCGACCGACAACGTGGGCGTCGTCGGCTACCGGGTCTACGAGGGCACGACCGTCGTCGCCAGTCCCACCGGCACCTCCGCCACGATCAGCGGGCTCGCGCCGTCGAGCACCCATACGTACACGATCACCGCCCTCGACGCCTCTGGCCTCGAGTCGGCCAAGAGCGCGCCGGTGACGGGCACGACCACGGGCGGCACCACCGGCGGCACCCCCGTGGCGATCAACGGGCAGCTCCACGTCTGCGGCGTTCACCTGTGCAACCAGTACAACCAGCCCATCCAGCTGCGGGGCATGAGCACCCACGGTCTCCAGTGGTACTACCAGTGCCTGAACACCGGTTCGCTCAACGCCCTGGCCACCGACTGGAACGCCGACATCATCCGGATCTCCATGTACATCCAGGAGGGCGGCTACGAGACCAACCCGAGGATGTTCACCGACCGGGTGCACAACCTCATCGAGCAGGCCACAGCCCGCGGCATGTACGCCATCGTCGACTGGCACATGCTCAGCCCCGGTGACCCCAACTACAACCTCAGCCGTGCCAAGACGTTCTTCACCGAGATCGCCCAGCGGCACAACAACAAGGTGAATCTGCTGTATGAGATCGCCAACGAGCCGAGCGGCGTCTCGTGGTCGACCATCAAGAACTACGCCAACAGCCTCATCCCGGTGATCCGCGCCAACGACCCGGACACCCCGATCCTCATCGGCACCCGGGCCTGGTCGTCGCTCGGCGTCTCGGACGGCTCCAGCGAGACCGAAGTGATCAACAGCCCGATCAACTTCCCCAACATCATGTACACGTTCCACTTCTACGCGGCCTCGCACGGCACGGAGTACCTCAACGCCCTGTCCCGCGCGGCCGACCGGATCCCGATGTTCGTGACCGAGTTCGGCACGCAGACCGCCTCGGGCGACGGCACGAACAACTTCACCAGGTCGCAGCAGTACATCGACCTGATGGCCCAGAAGAAGATCAGCTGGACCAACTGGAACTACTCCGACGACTTCCGCTCGGGAGCCGTGTTCAAGGACGGCACCTGCAACGCCAACGGTCCCTGGACGGGGACCAGCTCGCTGAAGCCCGCCGGAGTGTGGGTGCGCGACCGCATCCGCACGCCCGACAACTTCCCGACCGGCTGAACGACCCCCGTTTCCAAGCACGTGTCCGAGCGCGTTTCCGAGCGCGTTTCCGAGCGCGTTTCGGAGCACGTTTCGGAGGAGCCGAGCTCGGGTAGGCAGAGGGCCTGAGCTTACGGCTCGCATCCCGCCGGTGTGGCGCAGATCACACCGGCGGGATGGACCGTGCCTTCCTGCGGGATGAGCTGCCCATAAGGGCCTCTTAAGGTTGCGCTCCTTGTTGGCGCGGGACGGCCGGGATTACGCTCCCGGAAATTCCCCCCGCCACAAGGCGTCTTGTCACCAGGCGCCCCCTCATAATTCCGGAGCCCCCCATGGGACCGATCATGCGCGGCGCCTTCGCCGTACTGGTCCTGGCCGCCGTCCTGTCCACGCTGTTCGTCACCTGGTACGCCCCCGCCCAGGCGACGGAGACCCCCGCGCCCGAGGTACGGCAGGCGCTGGTCATGGCCCGCGCCACCCAAGAGCCGACGCCAAGCCCCGAGCCGACGTCCAGCCCCGAGGTGACATTCCCTTCCGAGGTGACGTCCAGTTCCGGGGTGACATTCCCTTCCGAGGTGACGTCCAGTTCCGGGGTGACATCCGGCTCTGGCGCGTTCGACCTCGACCCCGGCCCCGAGCCGGAGCCTGTCGTGACCGTCACCGTGACGATCAGCCCATCGCCCTCTCCGCCGGTGTCGCCGTCGCAGCGGCCGGGCAAGGTGCGGGTCGGCTACCTGGCGCAACGGGGCCCCTTCGGCGGCACGTCCACGGTCAAGACGCTCGACACCAGCGGAGAGATCGCCTGGCTCACCCACGTGAACTACGCCTTCGCCAACATCGACCCCGACACGCTCACCTGCGCGAGCGGGGTGACGAGGCCGCCCTCCAGCGATCCGGACGATCCCGACCAGGGCGACGGCGCGGGCGACGCGTGGGCCGACTACCAGAGGGGTTTCACGGCGGCGGAGTCGGTCGACGGCGTGCCGGACGCCCCAGACGCCGCGCTCGCCGGCAACTTCAACCAGCTGAAGAAGCTCAAGGCCCGGCATCCCGGCCTCAGGACCCTGATCTCGATCGGCGGCTGGACCTACTCGAAGTACTTCTCCGACGTGGCCAGGACGGCCGCGAGCAGGCAGAAGTTCGTGAAGTCGTGCGTCGACGCCTACATCAGGGGCGACCTGCCCGTGGCCGGCGGCCGAGGCGGACCAGGAAGCGCCAGGGGCGTCTTCGACGGCATCGACATCGACTGGGAGTGGCCGGGCGCGCAGGGACACGTCGGCAACCACGTCACCGGTGAGGACAAGGACAACCTGACCGCGCTGCTGGCCGAGTTCCGCGCGCAGCTCGACGCCCTCGGCCGGGAGATGGGCAGGCGCTACCTGCTCACGGCGTACCTTCCGGCCGACCCGGAGAAGCTCCACGCAGGCTGGGACCTGGACCGGATCTACGACTCCCTGGATTTCAGCAGTATTAAAGGCCGCGGCGCCCACGCTGTCGGAGGCGGCGCTGTACTGCTCTGACTTCCCTCGTCAGAATCCCCTTCGATTTAGGCCTTGTGGCGGGTTCCGCGCGGGGCTACGATCCCAACAACTCTTAGGAAAGTTTACTAAAAGAAACAGCGACCACAGAAGCACCCCCCAAGCTGCGTCCCGTCACCAGACGCCCCAAGTGCCGTACGGCTGACGCCGTTCGTCCGGCCGCCTCCGTGAGGCGTCAGCCGTACGGGTCCCATGACCTCCCTCCAACCACCCCCCAACAGAGGTTGTGACATGCAGATCAGGTATGTCTGGCGCGCACTGGTCGCGGTGGCCGCGCTCGGGCTCGCGCTCGTCGCGCTGCCGGCACAGGCCGCGACGGCGAAGGCCGTCTTCTCGAAGGACTCCGACTGGACCTCCGGCTACCAGGGCAGATACACGATCACCAACACCGGCACGTCCTCGATCTCCAGCTGGACTGTCGAGTTCGACCTGCCCGCCGGGTCGTCGGTCGGCACCTACTGGGACTCCCTGATGACCAAGTCGGGTGACCACTACACCTTCAAGAACCGCGAGTACAACGGCACCCTGGCGCCCGGCGCCTCGGCCGCTTTCGGATGGGTGAACACCGGGGCGGGCGTCCCCGCCAACTGCAAGCTCAACGGCGGATCCTGCGGCGGCACCACGACGACCCCGTCGCCGTCCCCCTCCCCGACGAACTCCCCGACGAACTCGCCCTCACCCTCACCGTCTCCCACGACCACCACGCCGCCGCAGCCGGGCAACCTCCGGAGCGCGCCGTACGTCGACATGGGCTCGTGGCCGACCCCCAGCCTGAGCGCGATGGCCTCGGCCTCCGGGTTGAAGAACTTCACGATGGCCTTCATCACCGCGTCGGGCTGCAAGGCCATGTGGTTCAACGCGTACGACCCGCGGCAGCAGTGGGCCAAGGACCAGATCGACGCGATCCGGGCCGGTGGCGGTGACGTGAAGATCTCCTTCGGCGGCGCGTCCGGCATCGAGCTCGCCCAGGCGTGCACCGACGTGACAGCGCTCTACAACGAGTACAACGCCGTGGTCAACGCGTACGGCCTGAACTACATCGACCTCGACATCGAGGGAGGGGCGTCCGCCGAGCCGGCGTCGATCGCTCGCAGGTCGCAGGCGCTCGCCAAGCTTCAGCAGGCCCACCCCAGCTTGAAGATCTCGCTGACCCTGCCGGTCCTGCCGAACGGTCTCACCGCCGACGGGCTCAACGTCGTGAAGTCCGCTCGCGACGCCGGGGTCAAGCTCGACGCCGTCAACGTCATGGCCATGGACTACTACCAGTCCGTCGACTACGGAGACGCGGCGGTCCAGGCGGCCAACAGCACCTTCTCCCAGATCAAGTCCCTGTACCCGAGCCTGACCGACGCGCAGGCCTGGCGGATGGTCGGCGTCACCCCGATGATCGGCCAGAACGACGACGGCCGGATCTACAACCAGGACGACGCCCGCCAGCTCGTCACCTTCGCCAAGGGCAAGCACCTCGGGCTGCTCGCCTTCTGGGAGGTCACCCGCGACCGCAACGCCTGCAACGGCGCGCTCTACATGTGCACCAACATCGCGCAGTCACCGTACGACTTCTCCAAGATCTTCGCTTCGTACACGGGGTGACTTCACCGGCTGACCCCCCCCAACCCACCCCCCAACTCAGCGTGATCATGCACAGGTTCCTCAGGGCGTGCCCGGCCTGCGGAAACTCCTCTCGTGATCATGCACAGGTTCCGAGAGAGCCTGCCCGACCTGCGGAGACTTCTGTGGTGATCATGCACATCCGCCGCCACATGCATGATCACGGACGGGGTTCGAGCTGGTCAGGGGCATCGGCCGGGAACCTGTGCATGATCACGGAGGAGAGATGGCCTGGTCAGGGGCGTCGGCCGGGAACCTGTGCATGATCACGGCGAAAGGGAGAGATATGTCCGTGCGCAGATCGGCGCGCAACTGGGCGGCGGTAGCCGTGCTGGCGCTCGGCGCCACCGCACTGTGGGGCGGCACCACGGGAGCCGCCTACGCCGCCAACATCGTCACGAACCCCGGATTCGAGAGCGGTCTTTCCGGGTGGACCTGCGCGGCGGGCGCCGCGGCCGTCTCCAGCCCGGTCCATGGCGGGACCAAGGCGCTCACCGCCACGCCGGCCGGGAGCGACTACGCCCGCTGCCAGCAGACGATCAGCGTCAAGCCGTCCACGGCGTACAGCCTGTCGGCCTGGGTTCAGGGCAACTACGTCTTCCTCGGCGCGACCGGCACCGGCACCACGGACGTCCAGACGTGGGCCAGCCCGGGCGCGGTCTGGAAGCAGCTCACCACGTCGTTCACGACCGGATCCTCGACGACCAGCGTGACGGTCTACGTCAACGGCTGGTACGGCCAGGGCGCCTACTACGCCGACGATGTCGTGCTCGACGGCCCCGGCGGCACCACCCCGTCGCCGACTCCGACGCCGACGCCCACTCCAACCCCCACGCCGACGCCGACGCCGACGCCGACGCCGACACCCACGCCGACACCCACGCCGACACCCACGCCGACACCCACGCCGACACCCACGCCGACACCCACCCCCACGCCGACCCCGCCGCCGCCCGGCAAGCGGGTGCTGGTGGGGTACCTGCACGCGTCGTTCGCCAACGGGTCCGGATATGTCCGGATGGCTGATGTCTCGAACGACTGGGACTTCATCGACCTCGCCTTCGGCGAGCCGACCTCGGTCACGTCCGGCGACATCCGGTTCAACCGCTGTCCCGTGAGCGAGTGCCCGAACGTCGAGAGCGACGCCGACTTCATCGCGGCCATCCGCGCCAAGCAGGCGGCGGGTAAGAAGGTCCTCATCTCGATCGGCGGCCAGAACGGCCAGGTCCAGCTCACCTCGACCGCCGCCCGGGACAAGTTCGTCCAGTCCGTCGGCGCGATCATCGACAAGTACGGCCTGGACGGCCTCGACATCGACTTCGAGGGCCACTCCCTGTCGCTCAACTCCGGCGACACGGACTTCCGTAACCCGACCACCCCGGTGATCGTGAACCTGATCTCCGCGATCAGGTCGCTCAAGGCCAAGTACGGCTCGAAGTTCGTCCTGACCATGGCACCGGAGACGTTCTTCGTCCAGCTCGGCTACCAGTTCTACGGGCCAGGCCCCAACGGCTCGGCCGACGCGCGCTCAGGCGCGTACCTGCCGGTCATCCACGCATTGCGTAACGACCTGACCCTGCTGCACGTCCAGGACTACAACTCCGGACCGATCATGGGCCTGGACAACCAATACCACACCATGGGCGTGGCCGACTTCCACGTCGCCATGACCGACATGCTGCTCACCGGCTTCCCAGTGGCCGGTGGGGCGACCTTCCCCGCTCTCCGCCCCGACCAGGTGGCGATCGGCCTACCGGCCGCGCCCTACGCCGGGAACGGCTTCACCACAGTCGCCGAAGTCCAGAAGGCGTTCGGCTGCCTGGCGAAGGGGACCAACTGCGGCTCCTACCACCCGCACGGCGTCTTCTCGGGCCTACGAGGCCTGATGGCGTGGTCCATCAACTGGGACAAGTACAACGGCTTCGAGTTCTCCCGCAGCCACCGCACCTATCTCAACTCCCTGTGAGGAACCGCATGAGATTGAATCGGACGGCCGTCGTCGCACTGGCCTCCCTCACCCTGGCCGTCGGCGGCTTCGTCGCCGGGACGACCGGCGCCTCCGCGTCGGCCACCCCCAGCAAGGTCATGCTGGCCTATCCGGCCTGGGCGCCCAACACCGCCTACGCCATCGGCGCGCGGGTCACCTACAACGGGGTCGACTACGAGTGCATCCAGGCACACACGTCGCTGACCGGCTGGGAGCCGCCCAACGTCCCGGCCCTGTGGAAGCCCATCAGCGGTGGCGGCACCCCGACGCCGACCCCCACGCCGACTCCGACGACGGGAGCGCCGGGCAAGCCGGGCACCCCGACGGTAACCGGCACCACGAACTCCTCGATCTCGCTCTCCTGGTCCGCCTCCAGCGGCACGGTCACCGGTTACCGCGTTTACGAAGGCTCGACCGTGAAGGCGACGGTCACCGGGACCAGCGCCACGATCTCGGGCCTCGGCACCTGTGAGACCCACACCTACACCGTCAAGGCGTACAACTCGAAGGGCGAGTCCGTCGCGAGCGGCTCGGTCACGGGAAGCACGACCGGCTGCACCGGCGGTGGGGGCGGCAAGCTCCCCGGCGCGCCGTACCTTTATGAGGGCTGGGGCAACCCGCCGAGCCCGACCTCGGTCATGAGCGCCACCGGGATCAAGGCGTTCACCATGGCGTTCATGCTCTCCGGCGGCGGCTGCACCGCGGCGTGGGACGGCTCCCGCCCGCTGTCGGGCAGCCCCGACGCGAGTGCGATCTCGCAGATCAAGGGCGCCGGCGGCAACGTCCAAATCTCCTTCGGCGGCTGGTCCGGCAACAAGCTCGGCCCCAACTGCTCGTCGTCCTCCGCCTTCGCGTCGGCCGTCCAGCAGGTCATCAACGCCTACCACCCGGTCGCGGTCGACTTCGACATCGAGAACACCGACGAGTTCGAGAACACAACGGTGCAGGACCGCATCCTCGGCGGCCTGAAGATCATCAAGCAGAACAACCCGAGCACCAAGGTGGTCGTGACCTTCGGCACCAGCACCACGGGCCCGAACTACTACGGCACCCGCCTGATCAACCAGTCGAAGGCGCTCGGCGTCAACATCGACAACTACACGATCATGCCGTTCGACTTCGGCGGCGGCTCGAACATGTACCAGAGCACGGTCAACGCCTCCGAGGGCCTGAAGAACGCCCTCAAGGCGGCGTGGGGCTGGTCCGACGCCACTGCGTACGCCCACATGGGCATCTCGGGCATGAACGGCCTGTCCGACCAGCAGGAAGTGACGTCCGTCTCGACCTGGACCCAGATCCGTGACTACGCCAAGTCGAAGGGTCTCGGCCGGCTCGCCTTCTGGGCCGTGAACCGCGACCGCGGCTGCGCCGGCGGCGGCGTGGTGTCGGACTGCAGCGGCATCGCCCAGAACACCTGGGACTTCACCAGGATCACCGCCGGTTTCTGATAGCTGAACCGGTCCTGCCATGAACCCGGCGGCCGGCGCGACAGGGACGCCCCCTACCTGTCGAGCCGGCCGCCGCTTCGCGTGGGGGCCAGCAGGCCGATCAGCATGCCGACGAACATCGCGACGGCGAGAGTGATCCAGAGCCGAATCGTCATTGACGTCTCCTGTTTGTTACGCTGCGTGGTCACAATACCGCGAAAGGTGACGGATGGCGATCGACGGGCGAGAATTCTGGTGACAAGTCGCCTCTTTACCTATTTGTCGGGCAGTCTTGGCAACGTCATGGACTACGCAATCCCGACAGGCATCGTCCTCGTCACCGGTGTCGTGCTCGCCCTCGTCGCGCAGTGGAGGGGCTGGAGGCCGTCGCTGACCGTCACGCTGGCGATCGGCATCGGCGTCCGCGTGCTGATCCTCGTCCTCTCCGCGAAGGACACTTGGCAGCCGGTCGATTTCATCAACAGCTTCAAGCCGGCCGGTGAGGCGATCCGCAACCACCACGACCCGGTGCTGGAGAGCAACGGCGGCTGGCACTTCCTGCCGACCATTCCCTATGTCTACGGCCTGCTCCTCTGGCTCGGCATCCCCTGGGAGATCAGCGGCCGGCTCGTCACCGTCGTCTCCGACATCCTGCTGATTCCCCTGGTCGGCACGCTCGCCGGCGGCACGAAGGCACGGCTGCGGGCGTTCCAGTACGCCTGCAACCCGCTCGCAATCCTCGTCGCCTCCGTTCACGGCCAGGTCGAGCCGGTCTCCCTGCTCTTCGGCGTGGCCGCGTATGTCGTGGCCCGCGGCCCCGACGGCTGGAAGCGCGGAAAGCCGCTCCCGTGGCTGCGGCCGCGCGACCTTCTGCGCCGCCTCACCCATCCCCTCGACGAGGACCGGGCGGCCACCACCCGCGCGATCTGGGCCGG
This sequence comes from Planotetraspora sp. A-T 1434, assembly GCF_025420585.1. GTDB lineage: Bacteria > Actinomycetota > Actinomycetes > Streptosporangiales > Streptosporangiaceae > JAOEGB01. Next base: position 766,364 of record NZ_JAOEGB010000001.1, read on the forward strand.
GCTGCTCATGGGGCTGGCGCTGTGCGCCAAGAGCTGGCCGGTCATCCTCGTCCCCGCGATGCTGATGCTGCTTCCGGGGGTGCGCTCCCGCCTGATCTCGCTCGTCGCCACGGGGATCCCGCCAGTCTTCTTCCTGCTCACGCTGCCCGTCGGCGGGTGGACCAAGTGGGGCCAGCTTCCGGAGGTCCTCAAGACCATCGGCCTGCGGCCCAGCGACGTGCGGCCCATCACCGGCGACTGGGGCTGGACGGCCCTCCTCAACGCGACGGGACTCGCGGGCCCCACGATCGGCGCCAACTGGGTCCTCAACCCAGTTGCGCTCAAGATCGGTCAGTACCTCATCTACGCCGCGGTGGTCGCCTGCCTGATCTGGTGGCGCAAGGCCGACCCCATCGACGTCACGATCGCGATCCTGCTCGCTTTCATGATCTTCACGCCGCGGCTGGGTGCGCAGTACCTCATGTGGTTCATGCCGTTCCTCGTCGCACGACCCACTCGCTGGGCGTGGCCCGCGATCATTGGCTCGGCCGTCTGGGCCGCCGTGGGATATCTCGTGCTCACGCAGTACGAGGGGGTCGCCTGGGGCGAGTTGCACGGTCCCTGGGCGATGAGCTCGGTGTTGCTGTTCCCCCTGCTCATCGCCGCCATGCCCTGGGGCCGCAGGCGCTCGCAAGGCGACGAGACGGTCCGGACCACCCCCATCTCGGAGCCCGGAGTCCCCGTCCGCGTGGCCGCCGGCCAGTAGGTCCGGGTGGTCTGGCTCAGGCGCGGGGCCGTACGACGAGGCCGTCCTACTTGACGATCAGCCGGACCAGGTGGCCGTGGCTCTTGAAGCCGGGTGGGTCGCCGTCCAGGACCCCGGTCACGCACTCGAACACGCCGGGCTCGCTCTGCCGTACGAAGAAGGCGGGCTCGGCGATCGCCGAGAGCAGCCTGATCGCGTCGCGATGCACGTGGATTCCCTCCCGATCACCCGCCAGCGAGACCGTGACCTCGTAGACGCCGTCGTCGAGAAGGCGCTCGCCGGTGAGCAGCCACTCGGAGCCGCAGGCACGCCGGAGGTGCGGAAGCAGGTGCGCCTCGGGCTCCTCGGCGACCCAGCCCTCCCGCGTCATGTGGTCCAGAAGCCTCTGGACCTGCGGCTCCATAGCGGAGCCGTCCGCGATGCCGGTCTGGCGCTCGTCGATGTCCCATCGCCGCATGTTCAGACACTACGCGCCGGGCGCCTGGCGCGCTTCACGCGGCACGCCCCCTTACGGCGACGGCTTCGGCTCGGTATGTGGCTCGGCACGGGGGAGCCGTCCCGAGATCAGGGCGGCCGCCCACTTGCTGTCCGGGTCGCTGTCGATGAGGAGGGCGCGGACGAGCAGGCTCAGCGGGATCGCCAGGAGGGCCCCGAGAGGCCCCAGCACCCAGGCCCAGATGATCAGGGAGAGGAAGGTCGCCGTGGTGGACAGCCCCACGGCGTCGCCGAGGAACTTCGGCTGGATGAACGACTGAATGACCACGTTGATCGCGATGTAGGCGGCGATCACGAGAAGCATCGTCTTGGGGCCGCCTTCCAGCAGCCCCAGCAGGGCGGGCGGGACGAGGCCCAGGATGAAGCCGACGTTCGGGATGTAGTTGGTGATCAGTGCCAGCACGCCCCACAACAGCGGCAGAGGCACGCCCAGCAGGTAGAGCGCCGCGACGTCCAGCACCGAGCAGATCAAGCCGAAGATGGTCGAGACGATCAGGTAGCGCCTGGTCCGGTGAGTGAATGACTGGAGCGCCCGCGCGAGCTCCGGGCGCTCGACCGCGGCGGCGTCGACGATCCGCGAGAAGATCGGCGCGTCCAGGCTCATCGCCAGGAGCAGCACCACGATGAGGAAGAGGCTGGACAGCACCCCCAGCAGGCCGCTGAGCACGCTCTGCGCCACCTCGATCATCTTGGCCGGATCGAAGGAGGACAGCGCCTTGTTCAGTTGTTCGCTCCCGTAGCCCAGGCCGGCCGCCCAGTGCTGGAGGTCCGCCACCATCTTGTTGAACTGGGTGGAGTAGGTCGGAGCCAGGATGGCCAGTTGCGCGGCGGCGAGGCTGAGGATCGCCACCATGCCGAGCAGGACCAGCAGGACCACGGCCAGCGGGACGGCGACCTGGACGCCCACGGGCGCCCGATGACGGGCGAGCCAGTCACGCAACGGCGAGACGGCGATGACCAGCGTCAGCGCCAGGATGACCGGGCCGACGATCGATCCGACCGCCTGGATTCCCGCCAGCGCGATCACAGCGGCGGCGGCGCCGACCAGCACAACAATCGCACGAGGGATCCGCTGTTGAGTCACGTCCCGTTTCTACCCCTTCTCCGGGGAAAGATCCGGCAATTGGATCAAGGGTGTCCGTACGGCCTGAGCCCGGGATATCAGCCTTCGGGTCAACGTGGTCTTGAAG
>NZ_JAOEGB010000010.1 GCF_025420585.1 Planotetraspora sp. A-T 1434
CGATTTCCGCGCATCCCCCGTCGAGCCTTTCCCGGTCTTCGGCGGGGGATGTTCTGTTCCGGCTTTCTCGTGAATTGCGCAATTGGTCGGGCAATCTCAGAGATGCAGGTCATTCGTTCGGCCGAGACGATGTGACGAGAATCCGAATACAGGTCAGCAGGCGACAGATCTGCGCACGCCTCATGGACATTCGTCTGGCAAATGGAGGGCATCGGATGACTGGCAACCTTCCCACCGAGCTCAGTTTCTCCGCGATTGAGGAGAAAGTCACGGAGATCTGGAAGCACGTACTCGATGTGCCGAACGGGATGGAGGATGCCACGTTCTTCGACCTGGAGGGCGAGTCGATTTCCGCGGTCCGGCTTGTCTCGCGGATCGAGGAGCAGCTCGGCATCTCGGTTGATGTGGGGGACATCTTCGAGGAGGACCCGAACCTGGAGGCCCTCATCCGAAGGGTGGCCGCCAAGGCGGAGATCTCGTCCCTCGCGTAAGCGGCTTCGCCGTACATGGCTTCCGCCGTACTTGGCTTCCGCCGTGAAACCGGCGGCTCTCGCGTAACCGGCCGCGCACGGCGGCCGCGGGTCATTCCCCAGGAGGAAAAACGATGTTGACGACCGACGTGACGACGCGGGAAGAGCTCGTTCGCCGCGCATCCGAGCTCGTGCCGACATTGCGGAAGAACGCGGCCTGGTCAGAAGAGAACCGGCGCATTCATGACGAGTCGATCGAGGCCCTGGCCGACGCCGGGATATTCAAGATGCGGGTGCCCGCACGCTACGGCGGCTACGAGTCCGACACCCGCACCCTCGTCGAGGTGGCCGCCCAGCTCGGGCGGGCCGACGGCTCGACCGCGTGGACGGCGTCCGTCTACTGGATCCCGACCTGGATGACGTGCCTCTTCCCGGACGAGGTCCAGGACGAGGTGTTCTCGACCCCGGACGTGCGGGTGTGCGGGACGCTCAGCCCGACCGCCATGGCCGCGCCGGTCAGCGGCGGCGTCGTGGTGAACGGCAAGTGGGGATTCGTCAGCGGCGCCTGGCACGCCCACTGGCAGGAGATCGTCGCCATCCAGGTGTCGCCCGAAGGCGAGCCGATGCCGATCATGGCGCTCGTCCCGCGGTCGGAGCTGGAGATCATCGACGACTGGCACACGTCGGGCCTGCGGGGCACCGGCAGCGTCACCACCGTCGCGCAGGACCTGTTCATCCCGGCCGAGCGGGTGCTCCCGCTGCCCGCGATCCTCACCGAGCAGTACGCGTCGAAGCTCAACGCCGCCTCCCCGATCTACCGGGCGCCGCTGCTCCCCGTGGCCTCCGCGTCCTCGGTCGGGACCGTGCTCGGCCTGGCGAACGCCGCGCGGGAGGCGTTCTTCGAGCGGCTCCCCGGACGCAAGATCACCTACACGAACTACGAGAGCCAGAGCGAGGCCCCGCTCACCCATCTGCAGGTCGCCGACGCCACCATGAAGATCGATGAGGCCCGGTTCCACGCCGAGCGCCTCGCGGCCACGGTCGACACCAAGGGCGAGCGGGGCGAGCCGTGGACGCTGGAGGAGCGGGCCAGGGTCCGCGCCGACATGGGCGCCGTGTGCCGGCTCGGCAAGGAGGCCGTGGACATCTTCGCGCTGGCGAGCGGCGGATCGTCGATCTACACCGACGTGCCGATCCAGCGCATCGCCCGCGACGTCCAGAGCGTCAACCTGCACGCGCTCATGCACCCCAACACGAATGCCGAGCTGTACGGCAGGATCCTCTGCGGCCTCGAGCCCAACACGTTTTACATCTAGAGGTCGTGGGCGTTGCCGTACCGGACGCGGACCCCCTGTGGGCGACGCGAAGGTACGGCAGCGCCTGGACGACGCGGGTGCGCAGCAAAGGGCGACACGACCGAGAACCGAGCCGTTGGGACACGTGCGATGACCGAAGCTCCCCGATGGAAGCTGGTCGTGGACCAGCGGGTCTGCCACTCCTCCGGCGTCTGCGTCGCGATGGCGGACGGCCGGTTCGAGCTCACGGCCACCGGGTCCCGCCCGGTCTCGGACGAGATCCCTCCGGACGAGGACGTCATCGACGCCGCGGAGTGCTGTCCCGTGCAGGCCATCCGGGTCCTGGACGCCGCGACCGGCGCCGCCATAGTCCCCGAACCCCTGTGACCCCCGTGCCGGACCGGCGCTGACGCGATGGTCCGGAAGCGACGCCCCTCCATGGCCGCCGAGCGGCGCGGGTCACCCCTGCGCCGCCGGCGGCCAGCCCATGTTCGACTCCCAACCGCTCCGCCACCGGCCACCGGTCGCTGATCACCGGCCACCGGCCATCGACCGCTGGTCACCGGCCATCTACCGCCGGCCATCTACCGCCGGGCATCGACCGCCGGGGCATCGGCCTACCCGGCTTTCAGGCCGCCAGCTGCGCGTCGCGGCTCGCCGCGTCCGCCGCGTCCGCCGGGGCCGGCGCGCTCGCCTGGTCCGCGTGGAGGATGAGGGCGCGGCCCCGATTACCTCTGACGAGCAGGTCGGCGAGCACGTCGGAGACGCCGTGGCCGGGGCTCCGCAGGGCGGCCGCGGCCGCGGAAAGGTCCCGGATCACCGCGTCGAGCACCGCGGCCACCGAATCGGCGTTCTGCCGGAGGATGTCGGACCAGAGGCCGGGGGCGCCGCTCGCGACCCGCGTCACGTCCTGCAGCCCCCGGCCCACCAGCGAAAGCGTGATCTCGTCCGCACCGGCGAACCGGGCCGCGACGGCCGCCGACACGAGATGCGGCGCGTGCGAGACCATGGCGACGGCCTGGTCGTGGACGTCGGGCTGGACCAGCGTGTGCCGCGCCCCGCACAGCGCCGCCAACTCCGCCGCCAGACGGACCCGCCCCGGCGGGGTCGCCGGGTGCGGGCACAGCACCCACCGCCGGCCGGTGAACAGATCCGCCTGCGCGGCGCCGGGACCTGAGAGCTCCCGGCCGGCCATCGGATGTCCGGGGACGTAGCTCGTGAAATCGCATCCGGCCGACTCGGCGTCGGCGAGGATTCCCGCCTTCGTGCTGGCGACATCGGTGTACACGCCGCCCAGCCCGCGTGCCTGGGCGTCGCGCAGCACGGCGACGACCGTGGAGGGCGGAGTGGCGATGACCACCACGTCGGCGGGAGGGTCGTCCGATGTCAACGCGACCCCCGCCCCCATCCGTACGGCTTTCGCCACCGACTCCGGGTCACGGTCCGACAGCCGCACATGGACGCCGGCTTTCCGGAGCGCGAGCGCGATCGACGTTCCGATCAGGCCGCAGCCGAGCACCGAGACGTGGCGAATCGTCGTCGCAGTCATCAATCCTCCCGAGGGGCATTCCTTCAGGTGCGATACTGCGCATTTCACGGTCTGGGAACCAGGGAAATCGGCATCAGTAAGATGCCGGTCCCGAACAACTTCCTGCCACCGCGTGCCCAGGACGGCTGTTCGGCTATTCATGAGGTGGCTCGGCGGATAAAGAGCTGTAGAAAAGATGGGCCATTTTCCCAGGGGAAGTACGATCTGCTCATGGCCTACCGCGACCTGCTGACCCGTCCGTCCAGGTCTCCGGACTCCGTCATCCGCTACGGCGAGCACCCCGACCAGATCATCGATCTGCGGTCCGGCGGGAGCGAGCCGGACGCGCCCGTCGTCGTCCTGCTGCACGGCGGTTTCTGGCGAGACCGGGTCGACCGCATGCACACCCGTCCCATGGCGGACGCCCTGGCCGCCGCGGGATACACCGTGTGCTCGGTCGAATACCGGCGGACCGGCGGGGAGGGCGGCGGCTATCCGGGCACGTTCGACGACGTGGCCACGGCGGTCGACGCGATCCTGGCCGCGCCGCCGACCGGGGGAGGTGTCGTCCTCGTCGGGCACTCGGCGGGCGGGCAGCTCGCGCTCTGGTCGGCCCTGCGCCAGCGGCTTCCCGTCACGTCGCCGTGGCACGAGACGTTGAAGATCGACGGAGTGGTGGCGCTGGCCGCCGTGTCCGACCTGGGGGGGTCCATCGAGACCGGCCTGGGCAAAGGAGCGGTCTCCGACCTGCTGGGCGGCCGGCTTGAGCTGCTCGGTGAGACGGACCCGCTCCGGCTGCTGCCGTACGGCCACGATCGTCTCGTCCTGCTGCACGGAACCGAGGACGATGTCGTTCCCATCGCGCTCAGCCGCCGCTTCGCCGAGCGGGAGAAGTCGGCCGTGCTCGTGGAGTTGGAAGGCGTCGAGCACTTCGGGTTGATCGACCCGCTCTCCGACGCCTGGCCGTACGTGCTGGAAGCCATCAGGTCGATCGTCGGGGACCCGTCGAAATCACCGGCCTGACCACCGGTCCGATCACTGGTCTTATCACCGGCCTGAGCTCTGGCCCGAGCGCTGGCCCGAGCGCAGCGGGCCCGGTCGCACGGCGTGCGGCGTGCGGCCGGGGAGACGGCTGACCGGCCGGGGGCGTCCAACGGTGTGGGGTCCAGCCGGGGCGTCCTACCGCGGGTCCGGCCAGGGGCGTGCAATCGTGTGGGTTCCGGGATGCGCGAAGGCTCCGGCGGAGTTCCGCCGGAGCCCTTGAACCGCACGTGCTGGGAGATGCGGGGCCGTATGGGTGCGGCCTCGGCCTCCTCATCGCGTCAGTCGTCGCAGTCGTCGTCCCGGTCGTCGTCGCAGCCCCTGGCCCAACTGTCGATCTCGTTGAGCCAGTTGCTGTCGTCGCACCTGCTCCGGCTGTCGTTGTTGCCGCAGGCGTTGTTTCTCTTGAAGCTGATGCCCTTCCCGAGCCCGCCGCCGAGGCCGCCGCCGACGCCGCCGAGGCCACCGCCGAAGCCGGTGCCGCAGTTGCCGAAGCCGTTGCCGCCGCCGAAGCAGAAATTCTTGCTGCAGCAGGAGGCTTCACAGCCGTTATTGCAGTTGTTGCAGTTATTGCAATTGCTGTTGCAGTTGTTACAGTTATTGTTGTTGCAGTTGTTCTCGTTACACTCGTTGTTCTTGTTGCAGTTGCTGTTACACCCGTTGTTGTTGCCGGGGTTACAGCCCCAGCTCCCGTTGGCCGGAATCGTCGTGGCATTCGCGGCCGTGGCGCTCATGGCCAGGGCGCCGCCGGCGAGGGCGGTGCTGAGCGCCATCCCGGCGAGAATTTGCTTGAACACGGGCGGTCCTCCTTAATGGATTCGATTGCCCAAATTCTTCTGGTTCTCTCCCGAGTGGGAAGAAAAATGCGCCGTCGCCCTCTAGTGGGCTATCTTCCGGCGCTGTCTTGATTTCCAGGCTTGACTTGCCACAAACGAGGACTCGGCGCTTTGAATCTCTTATTATCAATTTATATACTGCTTAAGACCACTAATGACGGCTTTGTGTCTAAATATCCGATTCCATGTGTACGGGGGACCGAGTGGGCCGTACAGCGCCTCGACGACGCGCGGTCTCGGCAGGCGATCACGGCGGCGCTCGTGAGGTGAAGATCTTGCTTTCCGCGGTCCTGACGGTCTTCGAAACGAGCAGCAGGGGAACGGTGGGTCTCATGGAGTTGTTCGGGGCCATGCCACTGGCCGAGTGGCAGGACACCAAGGCCACGCTGCACCGGTTCGCTCAGGTGGTGGGCAAGATCCGGCTCGCCTCCGGAGTCCGGCGCAACCACTGGTGGCACGCGCCGTTCCATCTCACCGGGCGAGGTCTCACCACCCGGCCGATGGGACAGGCCGACGGCAACCCGATCTTCACGATCGACTTCGACTTCGTCGGACACCGGCTGATCGTCACCACGGTCGACGGCCGGGCGGTGTCCTTCGCCCTCTACGGCCAGTCGGTGGCGTCCTTCTATCGCGACACCATGCGGGCGCTGGAGGCGCTCGGTGTGCGGGTGCGCATCGACATCCCCCGGCCGTACGACCTGCCCGACTCCGACCGGCCGTTCGCCGACGACACCGAGCACGCCGCGTACGATCCCCTCCTGGTGACCCGTTACTGGCAGGTCCTCAGCCAGGTCAACCTGGTGCTGGAGGAGTTCGCCGCGGGCTACTCCGGCAAGATCAGCCCGGTGCACCACTTCTGGCACACGTTCGACATCGCATGCACGAGGTTCTCCGACCGGCTGGTCGATCAGCCGGCGCGGGTCGATCCGGTGACCCGGGAGGCCTACTCCCGGGAGTTGATCAGCTCGGGCTTCTGGTTCGGCGACGACAACTTCCCCGAGCCGGCGTTCTACTCCTACACCGCCCCTGAGCCCGAAGGACTCGACGGGGAGGCCCTGCGGCCCGAGGCTGCGGAGTGGATCACTCAGCGAGGCGGTCATCTGGCCGTGCTGCGCTACGCCGACGCGCGGTCCGCGCCGGACCCGTGCGCCGCCGTACTGGCCTTCTACGAGAGCGCGTACCTGGCCGGAGCCCGGCGCGCCGGCTGGGACATCGTGGGGCTCGCCTGTCCCGGCGGAGTCACCGATCCCCAGCTCATCGCTCCAGCGTGATGGCCTCCAGCCGACTGAGAACCGGGCGGTCGAGATCTCCGAAAGGGTGGACGTGGGCCGTTCTTACGTAGTCACAGGAGGCGGTCAGGGCATCGGCCGCGCGATCGTCGAGCGACTCCTCGGCAACACCGACACCGTGGTCGTCATCGAGCTCGATCCGGCGGCGCTCGCCTGGACGGCCGGCCACCCGGCCGGTCCACGCGTGGTCGCGGTGGCCGGCGATGCCGCGGACGAGACGGTCACCGAGCGAGCCGCTGACCTGGCGGAGGCCGCGGGGCCGCTCACCGGCTGGGTCAACAACGCCGCGGTCTTCCGGGACGCCTCCTTCCACGAGGTGCCGGCGCGCGAGGTTCTCGACCTGATCACGATGAACCTCAGTCTCGCCGTGGTCGGGTGTGCCACCGCCATCCGTCGTTTCATCGCGGCGGGGGGAGGGGGTGCGATCGTCAACGTCTCCTCACATCAGGCCCAACGGGCCGTCCGCGGGGCCCTGCCGTACGCGACGGCCAAGGCGGCGACCGAAGGGCTGACCCGCGCGCTGGCGGTCGACTACGGGCCCCGCGGTGTCCGGGTCAACGCCGTCGCGCTGGGTTCGATCGGCACGGAGCGCTATGCGGCCTTTCTCGATCAGCAGGAGCCCGCCGCGGCCGGCCGCATCGAGAACGAGATGCGGCTGCTGCATCCGCTGGGCAGGGTGGGACGCCCCGACGAGGTGGCGGCCGCCGTGACGTACCTGCTGTCGGACGAGGCGAGCTTCATCAACGGGGCGATCGTCCCGGTCGACGGCGGCCGGTCGGCGCTCGGACGCGACCCCGAGGAGACATGACGGGCTCGGGCATGGGCCGCAGCCCCGGAGCCGGGCATGGGGCGCAGCCCCGGAGCCGGGGTCGGGGCCATGTTGGAGCTCCTTCTAAGCTGGCGGAGGTTTGTCGCCGTCCGAGGCGAACGTACTGAAGGAAAGACAGGTCACGGTGTCCGAAGAACTCCCCGAAGAGCGACTGGCTGCCCTCAAGAGCGAATTCGAAGCGATCGACCGCGACGGCGACGGCTACATCACCGAAGCGGAGCTGGTCGAGTATTTCCCCCAGTTGCCCCCCGAGGCGATCGGCTCGCTGGACCTGGAGGGCGACGTCGACGGGGACGGCCGGTTCTCACTGGAGGAGTTCATCCGGCTCACGGCCTGGGAGTGAGCTCGTTGCCAGTGCGCTGACGCTCGGTTCTTCCGTACGGCCCGCACCGAAGCGGGTGACGCCCTGCAGCGAGAGCGGGTCAGGCAGTGACCCCGCCGTCGGCCACGAGGTCGTGCCCGACGACGAAGGCGGACTCGTCCGAGGCGAGCCAGAGCACGGCCGCGACGACCTCGGCCGTCTGGCCGACTCTCCCGAGGGGAACCGCGGTGGCCAGCCGGGCCGCGCGGCCGGCCTCGGTCTCCCCCGGTCGCAGCGACATGGTGGTGTCGGTGGCGCCGGGGCTCACGGCGTTGATCCGCACGCCGTCCTTGATGTGGTCGAGCGCCGCCACTCGCGTCAGCGCGCTCACGGCGGTCTTCGACGCGGCGTAGGCCGCCATGCCGGGGCGGCGGCCGTGGTAGCCGATGTTGGAGGCCATGTTGACGATGACACCGCCGCCGTGGTCACGCATGTGGCCGATCTCGTACTTCATCGAGAGCAGGATTCCGGTCAGATTGACCGCCAGGGCGGCGTTCCACGCGTCCAGATCGAGATCGGCGACCGGGGCGGGCTTGGGGAAGACTCCGGCGTTGTTGTGGGCGATGTGCAGGCCGCCGTGACGCTCGACGGCCGTCTCGACGAGCCGGGCGACGTCGTCGGGGCGGGAGACGTCGGCCACCACGGAGCTGGCCTTGCCGCCCTCCTCCCCGATCAACCGCACCGTCTCGTCGATCGGTTCCGCCCGGCTCCCCGTGGCGACCACGGTGGCGCCTTCGCGAGCGAACGCCAGGGCGCTGGCGCGGCCGATGCCCGATCCGGCTCCGGTCACCAGGGCGACCTTGCCCTCAAATCGTGCGGACATTTCCCAACTCCTCGATCTCGCCGTGTTTCGTCGTTCTTGGTCATGCTCGGTCGTGCGGTGTGTCCAGTGGTGCTCCAATGATTCCGTTGCCGAACGCCGCCAGCCGGCGGTCCTTTCTCTTTCCAATGATCGGCGCGGGAGAGTATCGTCACTACCAGGGCATATGCGGGCCGCGTGCCCGTCAAAGCCCCTCTGCGGGGCGGGCGGTTCCCGGATCGCCGCGCCATCTGAGTGGTGGATCACCATGATTGTCCACGACGAGCTCATTCGAGATCACCAGCCGGCCGAGGCCTCCAGTTTCATCGGGCGTAAGAGAGAGATGTCCGATGTCAGGCGGCTGCTGCCCAAAACGCGGCTGCTGACCTTGACCGGCGCCGGCGGGGTCGGCAAAACCCGGCTGGCGCGGCGGGTCGCCCCATCCGTGCGGGGGTGGTTCCCGGACGGGGTGGAGTTCGTCGAGCTGGCCACGCTGGAAGACGGCGAGCTGCTGGAGCCCGCCGTGGCCGCGTCCCTGGGCCTCAGCGACACCCGATGGCACGCGATGCCCGGCCTGACGGCCTATCTGATGGACAAGCGGTTGCTCCTCGTCCTGGACAACTGCGAGCATCTGCTGCAGGAGTGCGCCGACCTCGTGGACGGGCTGCTTCGCGCGGCCCCGCGGCTGCGGATCCTCGCCACGAGCAGGCAGGCGCTCGGGGTGTCCGGAGAGCAGGTCCTCAAGGTGCCGTCGCTGCCCGTCCCGGACCTCGCCGACACCGTTCGCGGCATCGCCCGGTGCGACGCGGTGCGGCTGTTCGTCGAAAGGGCGGTGAACGTACGGCCCGGCTTCGTGATCGACGCGGCCAACGCCCTGACCATCGCCCACGTGGCCCAGCGCCTGGACGGGATCCCCCTGGCCATCGAGCTGGCGGCGGGACGCCTCCGTGTGGTGCCGGTGGAGCAGCTCGTCCGTGAGCTCGACGAGCGCTTCCAGGTGCCAGCCAACGGCGACCGCGCCCTGTTGCCGCGCCACCAGACCCTGCGGGCGACCATGGATTGGAGCTTCGCCCTGTGCTCGCCCGATGAGCGGCAGCTGTGGGCCCGGCTCTCCATGTTCCCCGCCGGCGTGGACCTGGAGACGATCGAAGCGGTCTGCGGGGGTGACGGGATCGACCGTGACGACGTGTACGAGCTGGTGGCGGGGCTCGCCGACAAGTCCGTCCTGACCGTCGAACACCGGGAGCCGGAAGTCCACTACCGGATGCTGGAGACCCTCCGCGCGTACGGCCGTGAGCACATGGCCGCCGCGGAGGAGCAGGCGTTGTCCCGGCGGTACCGGGATCACTATCGGCGCCTGGCGGACCGCAACGGGATCGACCGGATGGTTCCGGACCAGTTCCAGCGGTTCCGGACTCTGCAACGCGAGCTTCCGAACATCCGCGCCGCCCTCGACCTGTGCTTCGCCCGGCCGTGCGACGGGCCGATGGGGCTGGAGATCGCCTCCTCGCTGTGGGGCTACTGGGTCGTCTCGGGTGCCCTCAACGAGGGCAGGCACTGGCTCGATAGGGGACTCGCTCTCGTGCCGGAAGCGAGCACGGCACGGATGGCCGCTTTGGCGGCCGACTGCGAGATCGCCGTCCATCAGGGCAATCTCGACGCGGCGACGCCACGGCTGAACGAATATCGCACCCTCGCACGACAGATCGGGAACGAGTCGGTCATCGCGCTCGGCGTACAGATCGAGGGGGAGGTCGCGTTGGTCTCCGGCCAGTACCGGCGCGGGCTGGCGCTCATGGACGAGGCCCTCGCCCGCCATCGGGCGATCGGCGACGTCAACGCGGTCAGCCGCACCCTCTTCCAAGCCGCCGCCTTCAGCTCGCCCGAAGACCCGGACCGGGCCAAAGTGTACGGTGAACAGCTACTCGCACTGTGTGAAACGTACGGCGCACCCCTCTACCGGCCGTACGCGCTGCTCGTGATCGGCATCTCCACATGGAGGCAGGGCGACTGGCGCCGGGCCGAGGCACTGATGAGGGAAGCGCTCATGCCCTTGAGGATCGTCAACGACCAGTGGTGCCTCACTCACTGCGTAGAGGTGCTCGCCTGGACCGCCGGCGCACGCGGCCTGCATGAACGCGCCGCCCGGCTCCTGGGCGCCGCCGACACGCTCTGGCAGGGCATCGACTCCTCGCCGACCGAGCTGAGATACACCATGAGCTCGCACCAGCGCTGCGACGAGCACGCGCGGCAGGCGCTTCCGGCCCAGGCGTACACGAGGGCCTTCCGCAGCGGGACGAAACTCAAGCTGGACCGCGCGGTCGCCTACGCGCTCCAGGACCAGGAGCACTGACCCGCCGGGCCTGATCTCGGTGTAGGCCGTGAGGCCGCATTCGGAGCACCGGCGGTCAAAGGGTACGGAGTGTCAGCACGTGGATTCAGAGTCCGGTTCACTGCGGCATACTGACGTTTCGTCATGCCTCATTCACTGACAAGTGTCTTCGCGCATCTCGACGCCCCCAACGCCTTGCTCTACCGCCGGGTGATGAGCGCCTTCATGCGACGCGGGGCGGGTGGAATACGACCCTGAGGTGCTCGACACGTTGGTGCAGGCTCGGTTCACCCGGCCCGGACTTGAGGAAGAGCGAGCGTACTCCCAGCTTCCCGTGGCCTGCCGCCCGCGGCGGAGCTCGCCGAGGCGGCGGCGAAGCGCGATCGTCCGACAGCTGGTGGCCCTGGCCGACTGGGCGGGGGCGGAGGGACGGCCGCTCACCGGCACCGGGAATCTGCGCCTGGCCGACGCGCGGGAACTGGCCGGAGTGCTCGGCACGGGCGAGCAGGACCTGAAAGTGCGCAGCTCGGCGGAGATGCGCAAGGTGAGCCTCCTGCTCGCCTGGGCCAAGGGCCCACGCCTCGTCCGGGTGAGCAAGGGCCGCCTGCTCCGGGTAGCCAAGGCCGCCGCACTCCTACGCGATCCGGAAGCGCTGTGGTCAAGGGCGTTCGAGGTGTTCTTCGATCTGGGCGACGCGGTGGCCGCGCCCGCCTCCACGTGGATGGACTCGTCGATGCTCGTCAAGGATTTCGACGAGCTGCTGCCCGACGTGCTGAACAGCGTGTACGGCATGTCGAGCCCCGTCCCCGTGGTCCGGCTCCAGGAGACGGTCTGGCTGGCCTGCCAGGATCATTTCTTCTTCAAGCCTGATGCCGTAAAGGAAGAGGTGTGGCGGCGGCAGACCGACCGAGACCTCGTCGCGGCCCTGGAGGTGCTGTCCGAACTCGGCGCCGTCGAGTTGAGCCACGGGATGGCCGATGAGTTGTACTCCAGCGAGTACGAGCACGACATCGCTGTCGAACATTTCGACGGCGAGCATCCGCTGCCGCCCGCGGTGCGTGCCCGCCTCCTCACGCACCTGGCCGAACCGGGAGCCCTCGTCCAGTTGACGCCCCTGGGGCTGCGGGCCGTACGGGAGCGGATGCTGGCCGATGGACGGGACGTCCCGCTGGTCGGAGAGTTGGTGGATGCCCCACCGGGGGAGCTGCTGGGTGTGCTGGCGGAGCGCTAGTCGCCGGAGACCGCCGCAGTAGAGCTTGAAGGCTGGCTGGCGGCGCACGGCGAGGACGTCGAGCCGCTGCTGGATTCCATACGCGCCTGCCCCTTCCGCACCCGAGCGGCCGCCATGCTCTCCACTCTGGTGGAGGCGCGAGCGGACGGACGGTCGATGCTCCTGAAGTTGCGCGGGGATCGAGTGCTGGGACCCGTCGCCGTGACCGCTCTCCTCGACGCCCGGGGATCTACGGCCCGAGGACCTCACCACTGCAGAGCAACTGTCCTTGCTGGCCGAGGGGCTGGTCACCCTCCTGGAGCTGGGCGGCCCGGAAGCGGCGATGGACCAGATCACCGAGATGGCCGGGAAGGACGCGCTCGGGTTGATCGAGACGGTCCTGGAGTCTGGCCATCCCTCCGAGGTGAGCATGGAGGAGCTGCGCACCTTGGTGGCCGAGCCGATGCGAGCCCGCGCTCACCGGTTGCGGTTCGCGAACACCCCGGCACCCGGCTCCCGTGGCCGCCGTAGCGGCCACGGCAAGAGGCACAAGCGCTGAAGCCAGCATGATCGTGCCGGCGGGACCTCCGTCTTGCCGCACGATCACACCACCCATACGTCAGCCTTCCTCGACAGCCAGCCAGTCAGCCGTGCCGAGGAGCGTCGGAAAGTACATCAACACGCTTACCCTCGCTCAGGTCAGGACCCTCGATTGCGGGCGCGAAGACGTTGCCGGAGTTTCCGGGCCAACGGCCGGCCCTCGATGCTCGTACGCCGCTGCTGAGCAAGGTGTATCGGCACCGACGCGTTCTCCCCCGTGCATGGGTTCCCGCAGAATGGCAAGGTCACCGATCCGGGCTACCGCCCGTACGTCACCAAGACGATGGTCGACGAGGCGCACAGCCTCGGCATCAAGGTGATCCAAGCACTGACACCCCACCGCCTCGCGCGGGCGCCTTTGGGGACGCCCGCACGAGGCGGTATCGGGCGCGAACGATCACACGTTGGCCAGCAGCTCGTTGATCTCGCGACGGGATCGTCAACCGCGAAGGTGTGAGGGCCTGCCGTACGGCAAGGCCTCGGCACCTCGCCGTCGCCATGGAGTTCCTGGCATCCCAAATGCCAGCGTGCGGGAGGGGGCACGCGCCGGCGGGTTGGGGTGAACCTGCATGGCTTCACCAAGGCTGCCGCAAAGGGTGATCGCAGATGGAATGCTGTCGGTTGCTGAAGGGCGGCACGGGATGTCAGTGGCAACCTGTAGAACATCTGAGCGAGAGATCCTCGCCAGGACTCGATCGACACTGGGTCGGTCAGGTACGCAAGCAAGGAGGGGGTGTCATATGGTCACTACCGTGACTCTTGCGCCGGAGCGTGTGGTTCGACCGCAGCTAAACCTGGATCTTCAACCCACTGTGGCCGAGTTCTTCGCTGGGATCGGCCTCGTCAGGATGGGATTGGAGCGCGCAGGATTTCGGTGCGTCTGGGCGAACGACTTCGACCCCCAGAAGAAGGAGATGTACCGGACCCACTTCAAAGGTTCTGGAAATCACTACTTCTCGGGTGATGTCGCCGATGTGGACATCGCCAAGATGCCTCGGAAGATCTCACTCGCGTGGGCGTCCTTCCCCTGCATCGACGTCTCCCTGGCGGGGTGGCGTCGAGGTCTCAATGGAAAGCACACGGGCACCTTCTGGCACTTCATCCGTGTGATGAATGACCTCAAGAGGCAACACAGATTGCCGGCGGTTGTCGCTCTAGAGAACGTGAGCGGACTCGCCACTAGTCATGGTGGAAAAGATCTAGTAGATGCAATCATGGCGCTCAATGAGATCGGCTACTCCGTCGACGTTCTAGCTCTGGATGCTCGACACTTCGTGCCCCAGTCGCGGCCCAGGCTATTTTTGGTTGGAGCCCTCAGCAAGCCGATAGAGACACAAGAAGACGATCTGGTTCTTCGACCTGCGCGACTTCAGGCAGTATTCGACAACCCATCTCTTGTTACGCATAAGGCGGCTCTTCCGCGGCTCCCGCCCCCTCTCACCGCCGGCCTAGCCGACGTTGTGGATCCTCTACCTGCGCATGACGAGCGCTGGTGGGATGCTAAGCGGACAACCGCCTTCCTGGAGTCACTGTCACCGGTACAGAAGAAGCGGCTGGAACAACTTATGGCCTCCAAGCGGCTTGCCCACCGCACCGCATACCGGAGGACCCGGGATGGGAAGCCGATGTGGGAGATGCGCGCCGATGAGATCGCTGGATGCCTCCGCACCGCACGCGGCGGATCGTCGAAGCAAGCTCTTGTCCAGGTGAACGGCAATGAGATCAACGTCCGCTGGATGACCGAACGTGAATACGCCCGACTGATGGGTGCCAGAGACTATAACCTCGACGGGCTTCGCCGGAATCAAGCCCTGTTTGGCTTCGGCGACGCAGTCTGTGTCGATGTGGTTGAGTGGCTGGCCAGACACTATCTGCGTCCCCTTGTCGAGGCTGCCGAGTCGAACAGATAACGAGTCTCGTGCTCAGGCGATCGCTGAACAACCCCGTCTGATTGACCGGGTGAGGTTGTTGCCTAGACTCTGAAGATCCATCAGAGTCAACGATCTCACCCGAGGAGGTCCGCGGGTGCCCAGTGGACAGGGCAAGACCGGCAAGGGGCAGAAACCGTTAAAGAGCGAGCTTCCTGCACCGGCCGTCCGGGATTTTCGTAGATCACTTGATGACGCACTTTCGCAGACTGACGAAGCAGGTCAGGTCTGGGCGAACGCGCAGTGGGGGGTCTATGCCTTCTACGACTACGACGGCGAGCCCATCTATGTCGGCCAGACCAACGAGCAGCTCAGGGTTCGAGTACGTCGCCATTTGACAAACCAGCGGACCGACGCAGTCGCAATGCGCATCCTCGACGTCTTCGAGGTCGCAGAGATCGAACTCTGGCCCCTATGGGACCTGGAGGGCACAAAGAACGCGGACAAGACTGCCCGTCGTCGCCTCGACTCTGTCGAGTACTCCGTCTACGTGCAGGCAATCGAACGGTCGCGGTTCGGCGCCATCCTCAACGAGAAGATCCCTCCCGTAAGTGCCCGCGCGCCTTTGCCTGACTCCATACGGGTCGATCTTATTGGCTCCGAAGCACGCCAGGAGCGAGGGCATGCGGACACCCGGATCGCCCGACGTGCAGAAACGCTCGCCAGACTGGCGGCTGTAGCTCATGAGCGGGGAGAAGTCTCGCCTGGTCTGCGGCGAGTGATCGTAGTCCAGGCCGTCCGTCTCGCATATCTTGCTGCTACCCGCTTGGCGTTCGTCGATGGCCGGCCCGAGCCTGATGCGAGTGCTATCGATGTGGAGGCACTGGTGGGATCTTTGTTGTCCGAGGTGTCCGACCCGACTGGTCCTACGGACACGGATCCCATGCTGCTCATCGACGAGGACCTTGGGCTATAGCCATCGGATGTCTACGGGCGCGTACCATCCTGTTGTGGCCGACTCTTGGGCAAGCACATCTGCAACTCGGAAATCGATGCAGGCGAACCGCAGCCGAGACACCGCCCCAGAGCTTGCTCTTCGTCGAGCCGTCCACGCTCTCGGTCTCCGATATCGGGTATGCGCACGACCAATCCCCGAAGTCAGACGAACCGCCGACATGGTCTTCACCAGGGCGAAGGTCTGTGTAGAGCTTCGGGGATGTTACTGGCACGGTTGTGAGCAGCATCATCGCTTGCCAAAGGCGAACCAAGGCTATTGGCAGGAGAAGCTTGAGAAGAATCGAAGACGCGACGCAGCTCTTGAAGACATACTAGCTGCTGCAGGCTGGACACTCATCGTAGTCTGGGAGCACGAGGATCCGCACGGGGCGGCTCTACGTGTTGAGCAAGTCGTCCGCAGCAAGCGCATGGGAACCGATCGGCGTCGACGGGCTATGAGTACGGATGTGCCTGAGGCCGCGACCAGCAGCGGGACCAGTGAGCGTATGAACGCAGCCCCGAAGGGAGCTGATCTCTAAGCTTCCCGCTTTTGCCACGGCCGCCACCTGACAGTCGTTTCATGAGTATGCGCCCGGATACACCAACTGACCTGTGTCTTTACAAGGTCATCCACGCCGACGAGATTCACACGCCTAGGGCAGCACCGTCATTGATCCAGCCTGCGGAGGCCGCAGCCCGGCGCAGATCCGATTCGCTGCGCAAATCCAGCCGAACGGGTTCTGGTGCCGGTCTAGTCAATCCGCGGCTCTTCCGATTCCGGGGATCTTGAAGTCCGGATCCGGGACGAGTCTCGGAGAGCACCAGGCCGTGTCTGGCAGGGATAGCAATGCGGACCCCTCCCAGGCGAACTGCGGAGTGTCCGGCGGAACGACCTGCTGAAGGGTCCCAGGGGCTAGCTGGTGGACGGCCCCGACATGCGAGGCGTCTATTTCGTCGGCCACGAATGCAGCGCTATTAAAAATGACCTGGATGAGACGCCACTGCTTGCCGTACTGCAGGCTCTTCACGTACTCGTTGCGCGTGAGATGAAAAGTTCCGCGCGTCGTGGGTCCTGCCGCCTTCACCTCGATGCGATCGATACCGGTTCCGCGAACCTCAATGTCATAGCCGTATGCGTCGGAGATCTGGGAGACACGGACCG
Organism: Planotetraspora sp. A-T 1434; assembly: GCF_025420585.1. GTDB lineage: Bacteria > Actinomycetota > Actinomycetes > Streptosporangiales > Streptosporangiaceae > JAOEGB01. The sequence goes on from NZ_JAOEGB010000010.1 coordinate 16,620, forward strand.
GCTTGTGCCCCATGTGCCGAAGCGCCGCGAACACGACGAGTTCCGCGGCCTCGCCGATCCGCTTACGGATCTCTGCCTGGTCGGGCTGGTCGAGTTGTACGTAAGTATCAAGGAGTATCCGGTCTAGCTCGGGTTCGAGCCAGAGCAGGGCCTTGAGATCCTCGGCGGGGATGTACTCCCGCGAGACGCTGCCAGCGGAGACGGCGAGGCGGAGCCAGGGCGGCGGGGCGGCGGCTAATAGGACGCGCGAGACGTCCTGCAGGGTCACCGTGGCTCCGAGGTCAGCGATTCCGGCGAGCCGCGGACTCAGCAGAACGGGGTCGGTAAGACTGACGAGACCGCAAGCGGCCAGGGACCTGGCGGAGGCCTCAAGGTCAATGGCCGAGGCGAGGTAGGAGCCATGGGCGCGGGCCGCATCCGCCCAGTCATCGATGCTCCTCCGGGGGGCCAGGCTGGCCACCCGGACGAGCAGTAGGACGCTGTAGGTCAGTCCGTGCCGGGGAAGCACGTCACCCGCCGCCTTGCAAGTGCGAGATCAAGGCCACTACGTCGTCACTGGCGACTGGCTGATCGGAGGCGTCCTCATCCGGTTCTGGCAACGCGACCTGGACCAGTCCGGGATCGTCCATCAGCCGGGAGAGCGCGACAATCTTTTCGCGCAACCTCCCTTCAACGGTCTGGTCGATTGTTCCCTCGCTGAGCAGGATCGTGAAGCGGGTGATCGTGCCTTCTTTAAGACCGAGGCGGTGAATGCGATCTTGGCTCTGTAGGTAGTGCCCTGCGTTGAACGTCCTGTCGAGGTAGACCGCGTGATGGCACCAGTGGTGAAGACTCACACCCTCGCCACACGCCGCCGGATTGGCCAGAAGGACGCTGCAGTTTGGGTCGTGACGGAACCTGTCTAGTTCGGCGTCCCGTGTCAGAACCCCCGGCGGAGCACCGTCTTCAGGCGGAACTCCGCCATGAACGATCGCCGGCTGGAACTCCTTGAGGTGGCCGCCCAAGAGCTTCAGATTGCGAACGAAGGTCGACCAGACGAGCACCTTCTCGTGCCTTGCCGCAGCCTCACGGACGATCTCCGCGATTCGGTGGTACTTCCAGGGCACCTCGTGTTCACGGTATCGCTGTAGCAGGTCGGCGATCGCCTCGTTGCCGCGGAGTTCGAGGGGCGGATGTTCGAATCCCTCCTGGTCGGACTCGTCGGATCCCGCCACCAACAGCATGGGGTTCGTCGCGGCCTCGAGCAGATACATCATGATCCGCCCAAGCCGGTCGAACCGGCGTCGCTCATCTCGATCGAGCTGAAACTCCCCTCTGTACCTCCCAAGGAGAGCCTCGTAAATCGCCTGCTGAATTGGGCCCATCGATTGAACGCCTACAACGAACTGTGTGGCGGGCAGTTCCAGCCGCGACTTCGGCGTCCGCACGAAGTAGCGCGAGATCGCTTTGCTCGTCGCGTTTAGGACCTCCGGGTCTCTCCCGTCACGCTCGAAGTAGGCGCCGGCCGGAAGGATCTGATGGTCCTGCCCCGGATACAGGAACCGGATCGGCGCAATCAGGTCGTAGGCCCCTTGCGGCGCGGGTGTCCCGGTGAGCACGTCTCTGCGCTTTGCCGCATAAGCGAGGTCGAGGACCGCCCTACCATGCACCCCCTGCTCGCCCTTCTTGATCCGGTGCGCCTCGTCCAGGACGATCTGAGTTGGCCGAAGCGCCACGAACTGCCTGATCCGGTCGTAGTCGGCGGCGACCCGGTTGTAGTTGGTGAGGAGGATGTCGACATCTTCGGGGATCAGCGATCCTGGCCTGGTGTGGATGGCGACCCACGTTGCTGGGCTCAGGCACGCCGCAGAGTCCTCCTTCCAGGCTTGGAAGGCCGCGATTGGACCGATGACCAGCAGTTGTTCGACCCTGCCACGCGCCCGGTTGAGAGTGAAGTTGGCCAGTGCGACGGTCGTCTTCCCAGCACCGGGTACGGAGAAGTCCGCCCCGTGCGGCAGCCGCATGATCGTAGCCAAGTTTTCGAGCTGGAACGGCTTGAGGCCCCTGCGGAAGCCGGCTCTCTCGAGCTCTGCCTCAAGTTCCTCCAACGGGACCTCTACGGGGTCCGAGACCGCTATCTCGCGCGCCTTCCGGTCGCGGGCAAGCGATCTCAGCTGCTCTGTAAGCGTCGGCCCGAACTCGAGGATTTGGCCAAAGAGCGAGCGGACCTCTCTGACCGCGCCTAGCTCTGCGAGGAAGACATCCGCTCGTACATCTGCGCGCTTGGCCGATCCGCCGATCACGCCGCGAGACATCGCCTCCTGAAGCCGCGCCCAGGCTCCGTCGTTGGAGTCGTCCCCGCGTTCGAGGATGACGATGGGACGGCCGCCGCGATAGAGCTCAGCGAAGATCAACTATCCTCCTTGATCTTCGCGAGGAGCTTTTCCATCTGGTCGACCTTCTCCAGCAGGCTCCTCTGATCCCACTCGTTGAAGGCGCGGGCCTTAGGGAGGGTGGACAGCACCCGCTTCAACTCGGCGATGGCTCTGTTGGCTCTGACCAACGGGGCGGTTACCGCGCTCTGGTCGCGTTGCTCCTCCGCCGCCTCGTTCGCCGCTGCGGTGATGGCGCTCTTTAAGCTCGCGAGGAGGTCCTGCACTGCGACCTTGTCTCCGCTGTGGAGCGTGACGTTGGCCCCCGGTCGCTTGGTCGCGACGAAGCTGAGTAGGTTGTGAAGTGGAGACTCTGGTCCACTCCCGCCTAGCACGTCATCCAGCAAATCGTCCTCGGTGTCGCCGGAAGGGGATGGCTCGGCGATGTCAAGCACCGGCTTAAGCGCAGCGTCGTCCTCGATTTCCCGCCGTACCAGCTCCGCAGCGTCAGCTCGTCGCAGGTGGCGGAGATTCCGGTACTCAGTTCCTGCAAGTGTGCCGAGGAAGTAGACGGCCTTGACTGCGGCGGCCTCCTGGGCTGGCTTGTTCTTGATGTGTCGGGCCAGTTCGTCAAAGGCTGATTCGTTCTCGGTGAAGTCCACATGGAGACGAGCACCCTGCGACAGCTGAACCAGTTGATGAACCTGCTGCAGCTTGTCGTAGAGATCACGAACTTCGCTGACCTTACGGTGCATTCGCGCGGCCACCTGTTTCCAATCCCTGCCCGCGCCGTTGAACAGGTCCTCGATCAGCATCGCCTCGTTGACCCAGGAGTAGGCCTCCTTGAAGTCACGGGCGACCTGGAGTTCGGCTTCGAGGTACAACAGTTCCGGCTTTGTCGCGTCCTGCGGCAGGACGAGGCACTTGACGTACTGGAATCTGAGATTATGGTCCTCATAGAGAGACCGCATCGCCGCACAACGCCGGTTGCCGTTGATCAGCACCCCTTCGGCAGTCAGGATCGCCGGCTCCTGCTGGCCCCTCTCTTCGAGATCGGCCTTCAAAGCGTCGAAACCCTCCTGGCCGCGCAGGATGTCGTACTGGGCTTGCTGCGCCTCCGGGCCCAGCGGGTCTGTCCTGAAGAGATCATCACGGCCGGTTCGGTGGATTTCCCGAAGCTGCTCGGCCTTGGTCCGATGGTTCAGCGTCGAGAATCGGACCCAGGTGACGTCGACTTCGACCTGAGGAAGATCCTTGTCGCTCCGGGGCCACGCAGGCACCGTGACCTGAGACCGCTTCTCCCGGGCCTCAAGAAAGGCGGCACGGTCTGGGTCGAGGTTGGGAATGGACATCATCAGTTCCTAAAGGTGACAACTCGCCCAGGACCGAAGCGAGAGGTGATGGTGGTACGAAGGGTGCCTGTCCGCTTCTGGAACCCGATGTAGCCGGTGAAAGATGGGGCCTGCTCCGGTGAGATCCCGAACGCGCTCAGCAGGATTTGCGGAAAGAAGCGGTGTTTGCCGCCGTCCCAGTTCCATTCGGTTGCGCCGTCCGCGCGGTCCGGCATCACGTAGACACAGGGCGGAGGGGCGTCGACATCGCCAAAGCGCACCGCGTTGCTGATCTTCGGGCACGGTCGTTGTCCCGTCCCGCAGAGGTGATTGTGAAAGATCACACCGTCGACCGTGTCCGGGTAGTCGCCGAAGAACCTCTGACGGAGACGATTGATGCCCTTCGAAAGGTGTTCGCCGGGCTCGTAGCGCATGCTGTCGCACAGCCACCACAGATAAGTTTCCCGCGCCCATGTCGGCGCGGACCACTGGACACTGCTGTGCTTGCCGTCCGGACAACCCTTCTGGATGACGGCTACCTCTCCGAAGCCGTCGATCGTCAGGCGGTAGACGGTGTCATCACCGTAGTTAGGCTTCTCAAGATCGTTGATAACGCCTTTGGCCAGCATGCCCTGAAAGAGGTTGGCGAGAAAGGCCTTCCGGTCCGCGACGCTGGCGCTCATGCTGCCCCGAAGGCCTTCGATGGCAGCGGGCAGAGCGGCGGTGTACTCCTGCGTTGTCAAGCCATACCGGTTGAGAAGAGTGTTTTCGGCTCCTAAATCCCTGATGAGAGCGGAAACCGAATCGACGATCGCCTGCGGAGGTGCACCCGCATGCCTGCACGGCATTGAGTCCTCAGCGTCCACGCGCAATCTCCTCATCTGGACCGCAGGCGACGTCGTCGAGGTGGTTACCCGGACGCCCCTTCGTTGTTCCTTGCATCGGTCCCGCTTCACCATAGATTGTCAAGGTTCTATTCGCAGAACCTTGATCTCTCAAGGTACAGGCCATGGGCGACAAACAGGTCGGACCGAGAGAGTTCACGTCGTAGCTCCTGCGGAGCACCTCCATGCGGGTCTACTGACCAATTGAGGGGCGTTTGATCGTTTTATGGGGTATCGCACAATTTGCCCAACCGAACGAACGCTGCGTTTGTCTGCTTTCAGTCCATATCCGAGTGGCGGGCTTCATTTAGCCGACCAGCAAGGACCCGATCTGCAGCTGAAAGTCCTGTCTATCCTGAGATGTGGCACTTTGTCCTTACCTGCCGGTGATGCACAGGTTTGGGCGGCCGACGCGCCTGGCGGTACGTCGCAAGCGTGACCGAACAGTGATCGTATCCAGCGACCTGTCCGGCGCCCGCTGGAAGCTCATCGAACACGGTGCCGCGCTCGGCATCGACATAGAAGTCATGATCCGCCCGTCCATGATCGATCTCATGTCTAGCGCGCCGGCGAAGCCACCCCGACCTGGCGAAGGTGCTTGAAACCGAACAGACTGCCGAGGTTGACAGTTCAGCAGGCAAGTCGAGGGTTACGGAAGGTGACTAACCTGCCGGGACTCATGTCACGCCTGGAAAGGAACTTCTAATGATTTCTAGGAGCTCCGCTGCGGCTTTGCGGTCAAGCTGGATAGTCTGGCTGACCTTCTTCTCGGATCGCCGTGTGTCGGAACCATACGTGCTCAGCTGTAGCAGGGGGCCATCTTCCGTGTGGATCACCTGATAGCCGCACTCGACCTCAGTGGGATGGGGGCTCGCGGCCTTGGTGACTTGGAAGAACTCCGTGATCTTCGCCATTGTCCCATTCTGGCCAGCGATCTGTGATTGAGGAAGAGGAGAACGCCGCTAAGACTGCTGGCTACTGAGGCAAATCTCCGCGTTCGTGATAGTTTGACCGATTCTCTTGCAGAGCGTGCAACGCGGAGCGGACACGGAGCCCCACGTAGGGCCTTAAGAGGCACATGGCCTCCGCTGGATCGGCGAAACGGAGACCCATGAGCTCTCTGTCCACTACGTGTAGAGCATCGGCTTGGTCATCACTTAGAACTCCTCCATCGAAGATGAACATCAGGGAGTCGTTCCAGGGGCCGTGGGGGGAGACCCAGTCGACGACGAGTAGGTGGCCGATATCCAGGTCCAGGCCGAGCTCCTCTTTGATCTCACGCCGTGCGGCGGCGGCGGGGGACTCGTTGGCTTCGGCCATGCCTCCCGGTAAGTCCCAGTCCGGCTTGTACTTCGGGTCGACCAGGAGGATTCGACCCTGCTCGTCGCGGATCAGGACGTCGGCTCCGACACGTTTCCGGGCCTGCTTGGCATTGCCCTCGGCGAGGTAGGCGTTCCAGGCTACGGGATCGCGCTCATAGAGCGGGACTTCCGGGTCCACGATCAGAGCCTCCCCACTGATACAGCCAGCGCCGTTCCTTCAGGGCCTCATCCAGGGCGGCCAGGAAGTCGGCGACGATCTCCTCCCCACGATACGCCGCGAGAAGGACTTGGAGATCTGCCAATTGGCGCGTGACGACGAGTGAGCTCAGGGAGCATGTGTCGTCAATAACGCTCTTCGTGACGCCGCACGCTTCCTCGGGGCTGCCCTCTGCCAGCAGCACCTTCGCTAAAACGAGCTGCGCCAACGCCCGGCTGCGCGTGCGATCTCCGGAACGGAGGGCGACAGCGCGATCTGACTGCTGACGCGCCTCCCCGAGTCGGCCGAGCGCCAGCATGGAACGCGCCGCATCGAGCGCCAGCGAGCCCTCGTCGAACGGGCCTATCCACGGCGAAGGTCTCTGCTCACGTTCAAGGGTGCGTTCGGCCTGGAGCAGCAGGCTGGCACACTGCGTGGAATCCCCCAGTGAGGCGAAGCTGCGAGCGGCCATGGTGAGCAACCGCGCCTCCATCGCCGCAGCAGACGTACGGGTGCTCCTCAGCATCTCCGTTCCGCGGCGGGCCAGCCGTACGGCATCGGTCGCGCGCCCGCGGTGCTGGGCGAGGTGGCTCATGCTGCCGAGGATGTGGGCTTCGAGCTGCCGGTCGCCTCCGACGGCCACAAGGTCGAGCGCGCGGGAGAAGTGCCGGCCCGCGGTGTCGTCCCGGCCGGCGTCGTGCGCCATCCATCCGGCCATCTCGGTCAAGGCGGCGGCAGCGACGACCGCTGTCGGCCCGTCGGCGCCTCCGAACAGGCGTGGGGCCATATCGCGCTCCAGGTAGCCGACCACCGTGGCGTAGAGATGACCGCCGCCCACGCGCCGATCCGCGCCACGAAAGGCCGTCATCGCGTTGAGGTCGTGCCGGGCCGCGGGCGGACAGTCAGCCGGATCGCCGGATACTCCTGAGTCGCCGGGAGCAGGGGCCGCGTCTGCGAAGAGAGCGTCCTCGTCCATCCTCAGCGCTCGGCAGAAGAGCAGCCGGTATCGCTCGCTCAGAACCGTGATCCGCCCTGACTCCCAGCGACGGATGGACCGTACGAGAGCCTCATGATCAGGAAGGTCGCGGCGGTCGTCGCCTGCCGCGACGCGCGGACGCCGGGCCATGGCACGGACGTCCCACAGCCGAGACTTGCGCTCCGCGCGGATCCGCATGGCCCATTGGGGGAGTCGGCCATGTTCACCTCTGTACAGGTTCGAACACGGATCGTGTCCGCCGGTGCTCCTCATTGTCATCCTGCTTCCGCTCATCCGCAGGCCATCTACTTGGACTGATCCCACATCCGGCAACGCGAGGGCACCCACATGAATGAGAAGGCGAAACAGGCCGTGCGGGAGACCCGGCGCTCAGCCTTGCTTCGACGCTCGTCGTCTGGGTGAGTCTCCAGCATGGGTTCCTTTGGGTCGGTCGCGACTGGGGCTGGCAGTCGCACCCGCTCCACGATGCGTCCGGCGCCGCTCGGCTGATCGCCCCGCTCTACTGCGAACGCGTCCGCGACGTCGATGAGGCCGGAGCCGTTCGAGAAGAGGTTCTATAGCGATTCGGTCAGGTGGGGCAGTGCTATTTGAGGTGGCGGAGAACCTCGTCGCGCACTACCGGGTCGAGGTGTCTGAGGAGAAGATCGCCGCGTCCGTCCGTTGACGCCTTGAGCAGTTCCGCGATTCTGGCCGGGTGCACGTGGCTGAGCACCTCGCATGCCTTCTCCACCGACATCGCCTCGATGAGCGGGATGGCGCCGGCATGTTCGGCGAGGCGGCCCACGATGGCGCCTGCCGTACGGCCGTCGGTATGCCGGAGGATGGCCGCGGCGTCGCCGGGCGGGATGGCGTTCAGCAGTGGCGCGGCCTGGGATGTCTTCATGTAGCCCACCATCCCGGCGGCTCGCTTGGGCGGCAGTGCTGTCAGCACGCGGGCGGCCTCAGGCACCTTGACGGCCATCAGGTCCAGCCTGCCGGCCGCGTCCTTTGTCGGCAGCGCGAGCAAAACCGCGACAGCCTTGTCCGTGGAGAGGCGTAGCAGTACGGCCGCCGCGGTCTCGGGCTCCGCCCCGCTCACCATCCGTACGGCGGCGTCCTTGGACAATCCCGCTAAAGGCGGAACCTCTGCGAGAGGGGGAACCTCTAGGGGTGGCGATGGCTTTTGCGGTGTTCGAGGGGGCACCTTGTCGTGCTTGATGTCCCGGTGCTTGATGTCATGGTGATCGCTGTCCTCGCGCCGCTGCCGTCGATCGGGTTCGTGCGCGATCGCGTCCAAGGCCACGGCGAGCCGGTCCGCGGTCATGCGCTGGGCGGCGTCCTTGCGGAGCAGCTTGACGATCACATCGGCCAGGGGCCCGGGGCGGGTAATGGGAGGAAGGTCGTCCAGGAGGATGGCGCCTAGGGTGGCCTCCAAGCTCCTCCTGCTGAACGGCGATCGTCCTTCGAGCGCGTAAAAGAGGGTGACGCCGAGTGACCAGAGGTCGGATGACGGCCCCGGATCACGGTCGTTGATCCGCTCCGGCGCCAGGAACTCCGGTGACCCCACGAAGAGATGCGTGGCGGTTACCTTGCTGTCGCCGAGGATCCGGGCGATCCCGAAGTCGACGAGGAACACCCGGCCCTCATCGCTGATCATGATGTTGGCCGGCTTGATGTCACGGTGGAGCACGTCGGCGCGGTGCGCGGCGTCCAAGGCGTCCAGCACGTCCCGTCCGATCTTGGCGAGCCCGCGTTCCCCCGGCTGGAGGCCCTCGTCGATCAGGTCCTGAAGCGTGCGGCCCTTGACGTAGGCCATCACGATCCACGGGTGATCGTCCTCTTCGAACATGTCGTAGATTTCGACGATCCCCGAGTGCCTGAGCCGCGCGAGGGCCTTCGCCTCATCCTCGGTGCGCCTTCTCCGTACGGCCCAGCTCTCCCCGGTCGGGGAACGCCCGAGTTCCTTGAGGGCGACGAGGCGGCCGAGCCGTACGTCCTCGGCCAGCCAGACCACGGCCATGCCGCCGTTGCCGAGCCTGTTCAGCACCCGATAGCGGCCGTTGATCAGCTGGTTGGTCCTTTCAAAGGTCACAGGCGGCTCAGTCGTCCTCGGGGAACAGTTCGAAGGTGCCGGAACGCGCGGGCGTGGAGCCGGATGGGTCCGATGTGCGGGCCCGCGCCCTGCGCGTGTCGTGCATGGTACGCAGGCGCTCGTCATCCATTGAATGCTCAGAGGTCGCGTCTGAATGCTCAGAGGTCACGTCTACGGGATCCGGCCGGGTGGGTGACGGCACTGGAGCCTCCCATGGGTCCGGCATGGGCCGAGTCCGGTCTGGCGCCGGTTTCTCCGCGTCCGGACGATTCCAGATCTGGAATACGGATCCGTGGTCGTCGGCCGTGCCCGAGCGCGACAGGGGGGACGAGGGGATGAAGCTGTTCTTCGCCTCGCGAAATTCGTGCTTCTCCGCGAGTTCGAGGATTCGCTCGTAGTTGCCCGGCTTCATCATGAGCTTGACCGTCACCGGCAGGCACTCGATCAACAGGAAGAGCAGGAAGAGCAGGAGGTGGGCGCCCCGAAGGGTGAAGTCCTGACCTGACACCTCGTTGAGCGCCTGCAGGCGGATGAGCAGTCCGTTCGTGACCTTGTTCTCCGCGTCGAACAACGCCTGCAGGTCACTCTGCCGCTGGACCGCGGCGTCCAGCGACTGCTGAGCCTTCGGCAGCTCGGTCTTGGCGTCGTTGAGCCGTTCCTGCTTGGCCTGGTCGTCGTTGGCGCTGAGCTCGCTCTTCCGCTTCTCGATCTGCCCGTTCAGTTTGTCGACCTGGCTCTGTGCCTTCCGGTAGGCCTTCTCGCTGGCCTGCGCCAGGACACCGGGCCCCTTGCTGGGGCAGGTCGGCCCTCCGTAAAGCTGGCACTGCCACTCCTTGTAGTGCTGCTTCGCCTGGGCCCGCTGGTCGTCGCGCTGCTTGGTGAGCGCGATGACCAGCGGATCCCGGGTGGGGTCGATCGGGACGTCGCCGCCCGAGGTGATCACCTTCTGCAGGTCGGCGATCCTCTTGCGGTCGGCGGCGATTTCCTTGCCGATGGTGTCCTGCTGCTGTTGCTTGGCGAACTGGTTGGCCCGTGCCTGCTTGATCACCACGATCTGGGCGTCGATCTCGGACTTGAAGATCTGCAGGACCAGCGGGGTTGAGACGACGGCGCCGATCAGGACGGCCATGACGATCCGGGGGACGGCCAGTCTCCACCGGCGTGAGCCGCCCGAGTGCATGGTGCTGACCAGCCACCGGTCGAGGCTGAGGATGGCCAGGCCCCACGCCAGGGCCGCCGGGATCGCCAGAAAGATGTTGAGACCGAGCGCGCTGTTCAGCGCGAACGTCATCGATACGGTGGCCAGCACGCTGGTGGTGAGTACGGCTCCGCCGACACCCTCGAATTTGCCGCGCTCGCCCGGGCAGCGGTCGAGTATTTCGGGACGGGCACCGGATAGGGCAAGTAGATACCTTCTCATCGGTTCCCTTTCCCGATTTGTCCGTCTTTCCTAACGTGCCTCTGCCGACGTTGTGGTTCCCCGAAGCGTGAGGCATCATAACATGCCAGTAAATAGGCCACATGACTAAGAAAAATGGCTATTTAGCGTGAAGCGGACATGCAGGGCGATTTTCACGTCGATCCCGGCATTCGGGGACGTCTGTACTCATTTGGCGCGTCCTGCGGTGAGTGTTATGCGAAATCTACTGACCTCTCGTGGAGGCCCGAATTGACCGTGCCGCGTGAAGTGCCGCTTCCCACGGCTCTCGCCGACGCGACGGAGAAATTGGACGGAACGGGTCGCGTGGTCGTGGTCGAACTCGGCGCCGGAGGCATCACCACGTACCGCCTCGACCGCGACGACGTGGGGTTCCTGCGGTGCCGAGGCCGGAACGTGCCCTGGCCCGTCCTCCTCGGCGGGCGCACCTCGTGGGACAGCGGCGATGCCGAGGGGGAGCGGGCCGTCCTGCGGGCCGCCGGTGATCTGTCCGGCGCCGTCGTGTTCTTCGTCTGTCCGCTACCCGACGGTTCGCCGACCGACACGGCGATCGCATGGCTGCGGAAGGCGCGCCCGGAGGCCCGCATCTACACGGCCGATGCCGTGGTGGTCGCCGACCTGATCCGCGCGGCGATGGCCAATGACCCCCTGCGCTGGCCGTACGACCTCGTCTTGCTTCGGGCGCACCCGGACGGCCGGCTGGAGTTGACCGCCGAGCAGTTGTTCCCCTTCGGTGCCCGGCGCGGCAAGCTTGTCCGCCGAGAGCTCCGCTGCGAACCGAGCGACGCGAAGGGTGTCGCGTTCGCCGTGGTCTCCTGGCAGGACCGGGATCCGGTGCTGGTGTCGATTCAGGCCGCGCGGGTGCCGGCAGGGCGGCACGAGCTGACCGCCGAGCTGAGGCGGCCGGGGCTCGTCCGGATGAGCATCAGGGGGGTGCCCGAGCTCACCGAGGACGAGCGCGATTGGGCGGAACTGGTTTCCGCAGTGCCGCTCCGGTTGGCCTCTCCCAGCGGCCCCATGCACCTGATCTGCGCGGTGGAGACCTGTGGGGCTCCCGCCAAGGTCGAGGAACGGCTGGGGCGGATCCGTCAGATGATCACAACGTTGTCCTCTGAGCTGCCCGATCGTCTTGACGTGTCTCTCGTCGCCTACGGGGCGCACTCCTACGACGCGCGTGACCCGGACCCGCCGATCGACGTCGCGGCCTGGACGGCGTCCCCCGTTCGCGCCCTGGAATCGCTGCGGCGCCTGGAGGATGCCGGAGCGGACGCGAGGGGCTACCCGGACGCCGCACGGCTGGAGGACATGCTCGCTGAGGTGGACAGGCGGCTCGGTTCCGCCGCCACCGGGCGGACGGCGCTTCTCACGGTCGGGGAGCGGCCGCCGCACCCGCCACGGGTGGAGTCGGAAATCCTTCCCTGTCCGGCACGTCATGACTGGTCCCAACTGCTGCGCCGGCTGGAGAACCGTCCGGGCATGACCCTGGGCGCGATCTGCGACAGGCCCGGGGAGCGGGCCGGCCGTGCCTGGTCGCGCTTGGGCGGGGGAGCGCCGGCCCACCTGGAGGCCGTGGACGTCAGGACGCTCGCGGCGCGGATGGGTCTCCGAAGGCCGCCAGATCAGCTGATCCCCTTCCCGCTGACCGTGGACTGAACCGGAACACGGCTGAAACCAGGGCTCCCGATAACCAGGGCTCCCGATATCGAGGCCGCCCCAAACAGGACTGTTGAAACCGAGAGAAGAGGCCCTGCCATGCACCCTGATCCGGGATCGGCCCGCCCCAGCCACAACATCGCGATGTGGGGCGCCCCCGGAAGCGGTAAGACCACGCTCCTCGCGTCCCTGAGTATCGCGCTGATGCGTAGGCGAGGGCCTTGGAAGATCATCGGTGCGGATGATCCGTCCGCCGAATTCCTGGAGGAGAAGTCCCTCACGCTGTCCAGGGGGGAGTTTCCGCAGGCGACTCTCGACATGGAAAGTTATCGCTGGGTCCTGGTGGGGGAGCCGAAAGCCCCGGAGAGACGGCGTGGTCGCCTGTTCGGCGGTCCGCCCAAGGCGGCTCCGGCCCCCCGTGTCGGCATCAGCCTGCTCGACCCGCCCGGCGGGCTCTACGGCGACCGAGGCTCCGTTTCCGCGACCGACCAGAAGGAACTGCTCGACAACCTGGTGCAGAGCCGGGGCATCGTGTTCCTTTTCGACCCGATCCGCGAATTCGACAACGGAGACGCGTTCGACTACCTCTATCGGGCGCTGGTCCAGCTCGCCAAGCAGATCCTCGCCGGGGACGATCACGGCGATGGGAAGTTGCCCCACAGCCTGGCGGTCTGCATCACCAAGTTCGATGACCGCAGGGTATTGCAGACCGCGGAGCGAGACGGCCTGCTGACGGTCGACCCCGACGATCCGCACGGATTTCCGAGGGTCGAGCCCGAGGACGCCGCGCGGCTGTTCCACCGCCTTTGCGAGGTGTCGAGAAGCGGTAACGCCGACCTCGTCGTCAACGCGCTCGATCAGTATTTCCGGGAAGACCGAATCCGGTTTTTCGTAACGTCTTCAATCGGGTTCTACCTCGACCCGGAGAGAAACGTTTTCGACGCGCGCGACTTCCAGAACATGGTTCCCAACGTCACGGGCAACCAGCAAGGTCTGAAGGCCGGCGCCAGCAAGTTCCGGATTCGGGGACGGGTACATCCGATCAACGTGATGGAGCCGATGGTCTGGCTCGGCGAGCAGTTTTACAACAGTCAGCCGAACAACGGGACGATCTGATGGGCACGGCGCACCTGACCGTCCATTGGGCACTGGAGGGGAAACAGCCCGGCAGCAGCGACGAGTACGGGATCCTGGCATGCAGCCGAGGCCCGTTCTCCCCGGCGCACTTCATGGACATCAGGGCTCGATACTCGACCGGTACGCCGGAGAACCTGCCCCAGGTGACCATCGGCTGGGTCGGCGGCGGACGCCAGGACAGGTGGCTCCTCCTGTCCATTCGACAGTCGTCCGCCGAGACGGATGGGACGGGCCGCGCCATTGCGGAGACCCGTTACTTCTGTGTGCCGTACGAGCAGGTCACCGAGCACCACCTGTCGTACGAGGCGCTGCACGCGGCGCTGGAGGCGTGCGAGCCGGTCCGTGACGAGCCGTTGGCTGTGAGCGTCGAGGCGCCCAATATCGAGGACATCGCCGCTCGGGTCGGCCTTGAGGCCATCAGCGCGGCCGCGCTGCTGTTGACCGACGAGCCCGTCTGCGTCGTGGGAGGCGAAGCCCTCCCATGGCTGGAACGCCTCCGGTTCCTCGACACCGTGTTCTCTCTGCTCCCGTACGGCATGCGGACCAGGCTCAGTGCGTCCACCTGGACGAGCAGCACGGCCGGCCGATGGTGGACCAGCAAGGCTCGCAACGAGTGCCGGCTGTCGTTCACCAAACATGCGCCGGAAGGCGTTCACAGCGTGCGCTGGGGGGCTCTGACAGAAGTGTCCTCATCGCGCCATGATGCGCATCGCTACCAGAATCTGCTGGTGGATCGCTGTGGGCAACCCACCGCGCTGATCGAGTGGCTGGCCGCCGGCACCGAGCCCATGTCCTTCAGCCCGGACGGTCGCGCTCGGGCGCTGGCGCGGCTCTCCGAGTTCACGGCTCGCGACGACGCGGCGACCCGGGCCATCAGCGCGGACCAGTTCACGATGGAGCGCCTGCTCAACGAGTGCGCCGACTTCCTGAAGTCCAGGCAGGACGGGAAGCTCGCCGAGCACCTGGATCGCCTCGGCAACATGGTCAGCAGGCAGGGCGGCAGATTCTTCACCGGTGAGCAGCGTCGTTACCAGGAAGTCATCGCGGAGCGGCAACTACTGTGGACGTGGCAGGACGTCGACGACGACCTGTTGTTCCAGCTCCACGCGGTGATCTTGAAGGTCGGCTACGGCCCGAAGCTGTCAGCGCGGAACATGGACGAGATTCTGGATGGCGTCGGAAGTCCCGGCAGAAGTCTGTTGCTGGCGATGTTGCGGATGCCCTCCGACGCCGTCGTGCGACTCACCCTGGCATGCCGCCTGGACGACAAGGCGGAGCTGAGGAGAGCCTTCGATCAGCACTCGGCCGGCGACCTGGTCAACGTGGCGGCTCGAGAGCCTTACGACGGCAGACTGATCCAGGAGATCGTGGACGAACTGGCCAGACGCGGCTCAGCGGAGGAGGGCCTGGACATCGCAGGTGCTCTGCGAGAGCACAACTACTTGTCGGACGCGATCAAGGCCCTGCACCCGGCCTCCATTGAGAATCGGACCCGCGTTCTTCGGAGGTTGCTGGTCGCGGCGTACGGCCAGAACCTTGAGCCGATGGAGTTCGCGGAAATCGTAGGCCTTCCGCCCGGTGGGGAACCGTTACTCGCCGCCGCCATCCTCTCTCACGGCGCGGGTGCCGGCGAGACCTTACTCCAGACGGTCGTTCTCTCCTACCTCGGCAATGCCGGGCTCGACCCTACGACTTTTATGAAGGTGAAGAGCGCGCTGCTTGAGCCGAAGCTCGGCGGCCCGGCGCCTTCCGACGATCCAGAAGCGTATGAGGACGGCTCAGGGAACCTGAACGCTCCTGAGGGCGCGGTGTCACGCATCCTCAGGAAGCTGCGCAACCCCATGTCACGAGGACGGAGTGTGCGCGTATCCAGCAGGCACGGTCACCTGGAGGAGGCCGCAGGACTCCGCCGGCAAGACGGCTCCGGCGGCAAGGACTGGCTTCCTTACGTACTGCTCGCCATCCTCGGTGTCGCGGTTGTGCTCTTCTTCGTGCTCGGCTATGAGCTGCTGAAATCACTTTGAGTCAGGGGCCGAGCCGTAAGTCGGCGAGTGGCGCCAGATGTGCTGGCAGCAGTCGACGCGGTCAGGAGCCGATGCGGTCAGGAGCTGTGCTGGAACGGTAGCCCGCGGACCGCGCCCAGCCGGGTGGCGGCGGTGGCCAGTGCGGCTCCGCCGACGGCTATTGCGGCCACGAGCCTGCGGTGGCGGGAGAGCCAGGATTGCGGGCTCCGGGAGTGCGACCGGGAGTCGAAGCGGCCGTGGGCGCCGAAGTCGTGGCCGTCTTTGCCGTCCGCCGGCTCCCACAGGTTCGCCGGGCTGTCGGGCCGGTGGGGCTCGTCGGTCTGCTGGGAGGCGTACCCGGTCCTGCCGAGGTAGCAGTCGATCAGAGCCGGAGCGATCCGGTTGGCCAGCAGTGTGGCGGCGGTCGTGGCGCCCACCCAGAACTCCTTGCGTTCCGGGTGGTCGGCGGCGAAGACGACCGCCCGGGCGGCCACCTCCGGCTGGTAGATGGGCGGCACGGGCTGCGGGCGGTGTGGCAGCCGCGACAGGACCCAGTCGAACTGCGGCGTGTTGAGCGCGGGCATCTGCACCATGGTGACCCGCACCCTGCTCTTGTCGTGCAGCAACTCACACCGCAGAGACTCGGTGAAGCCCTTGATCGCATGCTTGGCTCCGCAGTACCCCGACTGCAGCGGGATGGCACGGTACGCCAGAGCGGAGCCGACCTGGACGATCGTGCCGTGATCGCGCGGGAGCATGCGGTCGAGGGCCGCCTTGGTGCCGTGGACGTAGCCGAGATAGGTCACCTCGGTCACCTTGCGGAACTCGTCCGCGGTGATCTGGGTGAATGGAGCGAACACGGTGCTGAAGGCGACGTTGACCCACACGTCGATCGGTCCCCACTCCTGCTCCACCCGGTTGGCGGCGTCCTCCACCTGGCGGTAGTCGCCGACGTCCGTGGGAATGACCAGCGCCCGGCCCCCGGCGGCCTCGATTTCGTGGGCGGCGGCCGCGAGCCCCGTCTCTCCCCGGGCGAGCAGTGCGACGCTGTCGCCTCGGGCGCCGAACATCCGGGCGGCCGCTCGTCCCACGCCCGCGCTGGAGCCGGTGATCACCACGATCCTGGGTTCGCCTCGCCTCATGTCCATCACCTTCGCCCGCGCCCCGGCTTGGCTCTTACCAATGACGCTGCTTGTTCCTCCCTCACCTGGGCAATCCCTCGACGACCGTGAACGGCTCAAGAACCCGCCAACCTTCCGGGCATCGAGATTGTCCCGGGCGGTGAGGGTAGGCGGACAAATATGCGTGATGGTCCCTCTTCCCTCACAAGCCGCGTGCCGATCGCCTTCCTCGCTCTCATCGGCTGCGCCATCTCCACCTACCTGGCGCTGTATCAGTACGGCGTGCTCCACTCCGTGTGGGACCCGATCTTCGGGGACGGCTCGCACAAGGTCCTGACGTCGGCCATCTCCCGCATGCTTCCCGTGTCGGACGCCAGCCTCGGCGCGGGCGCCTATCTCGTCGAGGCCGTGCTGGAGCTGAGCGGAGGGCGGAGCCGCTGGCACGACCGGCCCTGGATCGTCGTCCTGCTCGGGCTCACCGCCGCCGTTCTTGCCCTCACGGGCGTCGTCCTGGTGATCGCTCAGCCGATTCTGACGGGAACCTTCTGCACGCTCTGCGTCACGTCGGCGGCGCTGTCATGGCTCATCGCGGCGCTCGTGTCGACCGAGGTCCGGGCCGCTCTGGGACGAGTGGCCGAGCTACGGCGCGACGGCCGGTCGCTGGCGGCCGCGGTCCGAGGGGATCGATAAGGCGATCAAGGCGATAAAGGCGAATGATCGCGTGGCATGCCGGTGCGGCGGCCCCGATCTGATGTCAGCCGCGGCCAAGTGCCATGTGGGTCCAGTCGCATAGCATGAAAACATGCGGCAGCGAAAGGGGAACCTGCCAGCCGATGTGACGAGTTTCGTCGGACGACGATCAGAGTTGTCCACCATACAGAAACTGATGACCTCGACACGGTTGCTGACCTTGACCGGTGTCGGCGGTGTGGGCAAGACACGGCTGGCCATCCGGGTCGCCGCGGGCGCACAGCGGGCCTTTCCCGATGGTGTGTGGCTCGTCGAGTTGGCCTCACTGCAGGATCCCCGGCTGCTCGCCCAGACGGTCGCGGACACCCTCGGCCTCCGAGGTCATCCCGTACAACAACGGCAGATGGACACCCTGATCGACTATCTGCTCGACAAGCACCTGTTGCTCATTCTGGACAACTGTGAGCATCTCCTGGACGCCTGCGCCGACCTGGCCAGCGCTCTGCTGCGAACCGATCCTGAAGTGCGGATCCTGGCCACGAGCAGGGAGTCCCTGCGCGTCCCCGGCGAACGCCTGTTCGTGGTTCCACCGCTGTCGCTCCCGAAGCTGGATGAGGTGGCCCAGTGCACCCCGGACGCCCTGTCGTCCGAGGCGGTGACCATGTTCGCCGAGCGAGCCGCCGCGGCGGAGCCCACATTCACCTTCAATGCCGAGAACAGTCAAAGCGTGGTACGGCTGTGCCGGCGACTCGACGGCATTCCTCTCGCGTTGGAGCTCGCGGCGGTGCGGGTGCGTGCGCTGTCCATTGGGCAGCTTGTCGCTCGCCTTGACGACTGCATCGGCCTGCTGGACTGCGGCAAACGCGCCGTGAGGCCTCCACATCGGACGTTGCGCGCATTGATCGACTGGAGCTTCGATCTCTGCACGCCGGACGAGCGAACGCTGTGGGCCCGTCTATCGGTCTTCTCCGGCGGCTTCGACCTGGAAGCGGCTGAGGCGGTGTGCGGTTCGACCGGCCTCGCCGACCATGACATCCTTTCCCTCCTTTCGGATCTCGTGGATAAATCGATCATCACGGTCGACCGGTCCCACTCGTGGCTGCGCTACCGCATGCTGGAGCCGCTCAGGCAGTACGGCCGGGAGAAACTGGCCGCCTCCGGCGAAGAAGCGGCGCTTCGCCGCCGGCATCGGGATCACTACCAGCAGATCGCCGAACGCATGTACGACAATTGGTTCGGCCCCGGCCAGGAGGACTGGTACTCCTATGTGGCGGCGGAGCACGCCAACCTGCGTGCCGCCATCGATTACTGCCTGACCGTGCCGGGCCAGGCTGAGGCGGGGCTTCGGATCGTCTCCGCCCTCCGCGTTTTCTGGATTTCCAGCGGCTTCTTCGCGGAGGGGTGCCGTGCGCTCGACCAGTTCCTCGCCCTGGACGCCAGCCCCACGCCCACGCGAGCCCGCGCGCTTCGTGATCGTTGCTGGCTCGCGCTCCTCCAGGGCGACATCGAAACGGGCCGCAGGATGCTCCCTGAGCAGCGGGCATTGGCCGAGGCGCTTCAGGACGGGCTCTCCTCCGCGTGGACCACGCTTCTCACCGGGCTGACGGTGGGCATCGGCGGTGACCTGGCACGGGCCGAGGCGTTCTTGGATAAGGCCGTCGCCGAGCAGCGCGAGACGGGCGATCCGATGGGCGAGTGTTGTGCCCTGTTCTACACAGCGATCGTCGCTGTCTTGCGTGGAGACGTAGATCGCGCGGCCGCCTTATGCGACGAGGCGTATGCGGTGAGTGCCGAACGGGATGAACACTGGTACGCCTCTTGCGCTCTGTGGACGGGCAGCATCGTGGCGTGGCGGCGGAGCGACATCGCGAACGCTCGCAAACTGGTATTGGAAAGTTTGCACCTCAGAAGGCATTTCGTCGATTGCAAGTATTCCGTGATCCAATGCTTGGAGGTGCTGACCTGGATCCATGTCTCTGAGGGCCATTTCGCGCTGGCCGCTAGGTTGTTCGGGGCGCTGTCGGTCCTGTGGAGGCGTTGTGACGCGGTGTTCTTCAAGCACCTCGAGATCTACCACGACGAATGCGAGCAGCGCACAGCCGCCGCGCTCGGGGAGAAACGATTCGCCGACCTCATGGCGCGGGGTGAGACGCTCAGCCTGGACGCGGCCCTTGCCGAGGCGATCGGGGAGAAGCCCGCTGGTCACGAGGAGGACTCCAAGGCGGCGGCGGACGGCCCGCTGACGCATCGTGAACGCGAGGTGGCGCGGCTTGTCGTTCAGGGCTTGACCAACAAGGAGATCGCGGCGACTCTGGTCATCGCTCAACGCACCGCCGAGGGCCACGTCGAGAACATCCTGAACAAGCTCGGTTTCACCTCGCGCGCCCAGATCGCCGCATGGGCATCACAAGAACTACCGCAACTCCTGCCCTGAGATCGCCGGCGGGAGCGCACCGGTCCGGGATCGTTCCCGCGAATCACACGATCACCAGGCCTCCATCGATCATCACCACCTGGCCGGTGAGGTAGTCGGAGTCGGAGGACGCGAGGTAGAGGGCGGTGCCCACGATGTCCTCCGGCCGCGCGGGACGACCGAGCAGGCTGTTCGCCGAGAGGTCTTCCATCACCTGCCCCGGCCACTCTGAGGCGCCCATGTCCATGAGGTCCTTGTTGAGCTGAGTCCACAGGGGCGTGTCGACGACACCTGGAGCGAACGCGTTGACCGTGATGTCCTGCTTGGCGAGACCGCGCGCGCCCGCCTGGGTCAGGGCGATGACGGCGAACTTGCTGGCGCAATAAGGGGCCCAGTCCGGGTAACCCTGGCGGCCGGCGACGGAGGCGGTGTTGATGATTTTCCCGCCGCCACCTTGGGCGATCATCTGCTTGGCCGCCTCCTGCATGCCGATCAGCGTCCCGAGTGCGTTGACGTCCATGATGGCCCGCCAGTTCTCCTCGGTGATGTCGAGCAGACGCATGGGCTTGTTGAAGCCGGCGTTGTTGAACTGGACGTCCAATCGGCCGAAGGCTCCGACAACGCCGGAGATGGCCCGCCGGACGTCACTCCGTACGCTCACATCGCCCGTGAACGCCGCGGCGGCGCCTCCGCTGGCATTGATTTCAGCCACCGTGGAGTCGGCCGCGGCCGCGCGCAGGTCGAGCACGCCGACCCGGGCGCCCTCACGCGCCAGGCCGGCCGCGATCGCCCGCCCGATGCCGCTGCCGGCTCCCGTAATCAGCGCCACCCGTCCGGCCATCCGACCTGTCATTGTTCGCTCCTTCTCGCTGCGCCCGCGCGGTGCGAAAGGCCTCTAATGATCATGATCTGAGAGGGCCGTCGTGCTCCGTAGGCTCCGCGCGCCGCCCTGCCTGACCCGTGCGGTCGCCCCCACACGCGGACGCAGCCTCCGGCCCCCGGCGCCCTCCCTTTCAATGTACGACGGCAGGTCGCCTACCACCGGCTCGCAAGGGGGTGCGCCCGGCGGACCGGCCACCGCGTGATCACAGACAGTGCCGGCACTGATCAGACCGCGTACGGCGGAATCCGTGCATGGTCACGACCAGGGAACTCCACGTCCCCGGGGTTTCCGGGAATCCCTGCATGATCACGGCGATGGGTTGGCCCGTCGGCGCTCCAGGCGATCGTTTCGGTCACACCGCTACGGCGTCCGCTCCTTCGCGGAGAGCAAGGAGTGGAAGGCGTCCAGGGCTATTTCCAGGTCGAGTGAACCGCCCGCCTCGTGTCCGTTGTACTCCCATACCGCTATTTCCTTCCTTCCCCCGTACGCGTTGAAGGCGGCGAAGGCGGTCGAGGGGAGGCAGACGTCGTCCATGAGCCCGGTGGAGAACCAGGCGGGGGCGTTGGCCCGTTGCGCGAAGGCGATGCCGTCGAAGTAGGCCAAGGTCTCAAAGACGCTCGCTATCGAACCCCGATGTGTTGCGAGAAATCCAGTAATTTCCGTGTACGGTCCATTGCCGGTTATCCGGGTCGCCTGCCGGATGTCGCACAGCAGCGGCGCCTGGAAATGGGCCGCGCGCAGGTCGGGGACCAGGCCCGCCACCGCCAGCGCGATCCCGCCGCCCTGGCTCGCGCCCACGACGGCGACCCTCCCCGGATCGACCATGTCCACGGCCCGCACCGCCTGGACCGCCCGCACCGCGTCGGTGAACACCCGCCGATAGAAGTACGTCTCCTTGTCGGCGATCCCCTGAGTCATGAAGCCCGGATATGTCGGACCTGTGCCGCCGACCGGGTCCGCAGTGTGCCCGCCTGCCCAGCCGCCGCCCTGGCCGCGAGTGTCCATCAGCAGATGCGCGTAACCGGCGGAGGGCCACAGCAGGTCCTCCAGCGGGTGGCCACGGCCGCTGGAGTAGCCGTGGAACTGCACCACGGCCGGCAGCGGACCGCTCCGATGTCGCGGGACCCGCAACCATGCCTTGACCGGGTGACCGCCGAACCCGCGGAAGGTCACGTCGAAGACGTCGATGGTCCGCAGCCTCGTGCCGACCGGGGTGAGGGTCACGTCGAGCGGGTAGCCGGCCGCCGAGTCGAGGGTGTCGCGCCAGAAGGCGTCGAAGTCCGCCGGCGCCTCGTAGGGGCTCCGGTACGCCCGGGGATCGGCCTGCTCCTCGCCGGGAAGATCCCCGGGAAGAATGTCAACCGTCATCGGCTCGCCGTCCTTTCACGTACGTTCAGCGACGGCCCGAGTCGGACCTCTTCGCCCCCGCCGACGGACACCTCGGCCGTCGTCCCGCCGTGGCGGACGCGTGCCGTACGGACTCCATCGGGAATATCGTTCCGGATGGTCAGCGCGGTGAGCTCGCCGCCTCGCCACGTGAGATCGACGCTCCACCCGCCGCGACAGCGCACGCCCCACACCGACCCGTCGGGCCATTCTGCCGGGACGGCCGGGAGGACCCGGATGACGCCGCCGTGGCTCTGCACCACCATTTCCAGCAGCGCCGCCATCAGCCCGTAGTTGCCGTCGATCTGGAACGGCGGATGCGTGCTGAACAGGTTCGGCAGAAGCCCGCCCCACACCGAACCGTCGACGGGCACGTTGACCACCGGGTCGTCGCTGTACGGCCGGGTCGCCTCCAGGAACAGGTCCCGGGCCGTACGGCCGTCGCCCAACCGAGCGCGCAGCGCGATCTTCCAGGCCCACGACCATCCCATCGCGCCCGGACCCCGGGCATCCAGTGACCGTACGGCTGCCGCCGCGAGGTCGGGCGTCTCAACGGGATCGATCTGGCCGAGGGGGTAAACGCTGATGAGATGCGACAGATGCCGATGGTGCGAGTCGTCTTCCGTGTGGTCCTCGGCCCATTCCCGCAGCCGGCCATCGGGCGCGATCCCCGGAGGGCGCAGCCGGGGCAACGCCGCGCGGATCCGCTCGCTGAACGGATCGTCCAGCCCCAGCGCCTCGGCCGCGTCGAGACAGTGCGTGAACAGGGCACGGATCAGCGCCATGTCCATGGCGGTGGAGAACGAGAGCGACTCCGGGGCCGATCCGCCGGAGACGAACGAGTTCTCCGGCGACGTGGAGGGGATGGTGTCGAGCCATCCGTCCGGGCCGTCGACCAGCCAGTCCAGGCAGAACTCGGCGCAGCCGCGCAGCAGGGGCCAGCCGCGTTCGCGGAGAAAGCCCAGGTCCTGGCTGAACTCGAAGTGGTCCCAGAGGTGCTGGGCCAGCCAGACGCCGCCCATCATCCAGATCGCCCACGAGGGGTTCCCGTGGCCCATGCCCACAGGCAGGGCCCATCCCCACATGTCGGTGTTGTGATGCGCGACCCAGCCGCCCGTGCCGTACAGCTCCCGGCTCACTTCACGCCCGGTCCGCGAGAGCCGTTCGATCAGGTCGAGCAGCGGTTCGTGGCATTCGGGCAGACCGGCGGGCTCGGCGCCCCAGTAGTTCATCTGGGTGTTGATGTTGATGGTGTAGTTGGACGACCAGGCGGGGCGCAGGTCCGCGTTCCAGATGCCCTGCAGGTTGGCGGGCGGCCCGCCATGGGGGCGGGAGGCCGACGCGAGCAGATATCTGCCGAGCTGGAACATCACCGTGGCGGCCAGGCGCTCGTCCGCGCCAGTGAGAACGTGTCGCTCGACATCGAACGTGCCCGCCCGCCGGGTCCCGATGACGAGCCCGGTAGCGTCCATCAACGCGCGGAAATCCTCCCGATGCGCACGCAGCAGCTCGCCCGCGCCCGCCGCGACGGCGGCCTCGGCGCGGCGTACGGCACGCTTCAGATGCACTTCCCGGGTGGCCGAGGACGACGCGGAAGACGCCGAGGGCGCCGACGGGGCCGCCCCGGCAGGCCGCGCCCAGAAGTCGGCCGCGCTGGTGGAGCTGGTGAGAACCAGCAGCGCCCGGGTCATGCCGCGAACCGACCAGGCGTCTCCGGAGCCCGTGCCGCCGGTTTCCACCGAGCCCATGCCTTCGGTTTCCAGCGAAACGTGGCCGTCGGTCTCGATCCGTACGGCTACCGCGGCGAACGGGTCGTAGCCGCCGGGGACCGGAGCGCCATAGCGCAACGGCTCGGCGACATCCGGCTCGTGCAGGGGAGCGCCGTCGACGGGAATCTCGATGCCCAGGGCGAGCCCCGACACATCGGCCGTGCGGCTTACCACGCGCAGCGGGGAGGACAACTCCACCCGCATGTCCGCGGTGCCGCCCTCGACGGTGATCTCGACGCAGACGGCCTCGGCCGGACGGCTCGCCCAGGTCAGCCGCCTGACGGTGCGCCCGCCGAGGTCCATGACCTCGGTCACCACACCGTCGTCGAGGTTCAGCGTGCGCCCCTGATAGACGGCGTCGTCACCGGCCGCCAGGCTCATCCACAGGTCCGTGAAGGGCAGGTACTCCTGGCTGTACCGTCCCTCGAACGACATCAGCAGGGCCTCGGCTCGCCGGTAGTCCCGGTCGCGGACGGCCTGCCGCACCTCGGCGAGCCGTTCCGGGCCCGCACCCGAGGCGAGGACCTCGGCGAGAGCCTTCGCCGGGCCCTCCGGCTCGCCTGACCAGACCGTGGAGTCGTTGACCTGGAGCCGGCTCCGGTGGACTCCGCCGAAGACCATCGCGCCGAGCCGGCCGTTGCCGACGGGCGCGGCCTCGAACCAGTTCGACGCGGGCCGCGGCCACGCCAGCATGAGATCACCGGCGGTCATCTGTCCTTTACTCACTTTGATATCCATACGTCGGTGGTGATGAGACGCCCGCCACCACCACGAAGGCGGAGACGGCGCGGCGACCAGTGTGGTCGCCATGAGACCCCGCACAGTCTGGCGGGGCCTGTGAAATCGGCGGGGTCAGGGGGCGACGAGCGACTGGATGCTCACCGCGGCCGCTCCGCGGGCCCATTCCTCGAAGGGCAGCGGGCGGATGGACAGGGAGCACTGGACGGCGGCGCCGAAGGCCTGGCGCTCGAAGCCCGTGCGGATGTGCGCCTCGAACAGGTCGTAGGCGGCCAGCCCTTCGCCGGACACGACGATCCGGTCCGGGCCGACGAGGTTGGCGACCGCCGCGATGCCGGAGCCGATCGCGTGGCCGGCCCGGGCGAAGACGGCGCGGATCTGCTGGTCGCCTCCGCGCGCCAGGGCCACCGCGTCGTCGATGGACATGTCGGGCAGGTCGGAGTGGTCCCGGGCCTGCCGGACGATGGCGTGGGTGCCGGCGATGGCCTCCACGCAGCCGCGGCCGCCGCAGTGGCAGCTCGGCCCGGCCATGTCGACGCCGATGTGGCCGATCTCGCCGGCCACACCGTACGCGCCGGAGACCATGCGGCCGTTGACGACCAGGCCGCAGCCTATGCCGGTGCCCACGGTGACGAGGGCGAACGACTCGGCGCCCACGCCCTCGCCGAACCAGTGCTCGGCCGTGGTCAGCGCCTTGACGTCGTTCTCCACCGTCACCGTCAGTCCGGTGATCTTCGCCGCGTGCTCCATCAGCGGCACGTCGCGCCACTTGAGGAACGGCGAATATCGGACAAGGCCGGTGGTGCGGTCCACGTCGCCCGAAATGGCGAGCCCCAGCCGGCGGGTGCGGTGCCGGTAGCCGCCGGGGCCGTCCAGCAACTCGCCGACGAGCTCACCGAGCGTGTTGACGACGGCGTCGACGCCGTCGCCGGCGAGCGGCCGATGGGCCGAGGTCCGGATTTCGGCGCGGAGATCGCACACCACCCCGATCAGCTCGTCCTCGGTGATCTTCACCCCGGCGAAGAACTCGCGGTCGGCGCGTACGGCCAGCGGGCTTGCGGGCCGTCCGGCGCCGAGGCCGGTCCTCTTGGTCGCGGCGAGCTCCCGCAGGTAGCCCGTCTCGATGAGCGGACGCGCGGCCTTGGTGACGGCCGCGGAGGACAGCCCGAGCCGGCGCGCGAGGCTGACCCGGCTGAGTGGTCCTTCGGTCAGCACCATCGTGAACACCGCCGTCGCCGCCGGGGTCACGGTGAGCGCCCCGAGGGTGCCGGTCTCGAGAAACATGGCCGAAACTTAGGAGTAATAATTTCCTTCGTCAAGTATTGATTTCCGGGCCGGGGCCGATTTACGCTCAGCGACACTCAACTGGCCTGCCCGCCGAGACCGAGGACCAGACTTGCCCGCTGTGCTGTACCACCCCGACCACCGACTGTGGCTGCTCCGCGGCCCGGCCACGGCGTATGCCATCCGGCTCGCCGAGGACGACAGCGTCCAGCACGTCCACTGGGGAGCCGCGATGACGCTCGCCCAGGCGGCCGAGCTGGCCGAGCGCACGTCACCGGCGGCGAGCAGCTTCGAGTCGGTGGCCGGCGCGGACGAGCTGGCGGCCGAGGGCGGCGCCCGCTTCGGGCCGCCCAGCCTGCTGGTGCGCTTCGCCGACGGCACCCGCGGTGTCCAGTGGCGATACGCCGGCCATGACATCGACGGCGGACACCTGCGCATCCACCTCCAGGACCGGCACTACCCGCTGCGCGTGACGCTGAATTACCGGGTGCACGACGACAGCGACGTGATCGAGCGCTGGACGATCATCGAGAACCTCGACGACCAGGCCGCCGGGTCCGCGGTCACCGTGCTGCGCTGCGACTCCGCCGCCTGGACGGCGCCGCACCGCACGCGCTACCGGGTGAGCCACCTCGTCGGCGGCTGGAACAGCGAGTTCCAGCTCCGGCAGGCCGACATCCCAGTGGCCGAGACGGTCCTGACCAGCCGGCGCGGCATGACCAGCCACCACGCCAACCCGTGGCTGGCCGTCGACGACGGCACCGCCGGTGAGGACCACGGCGAGGTCTGGAGCACCGCGCTCGCGTGGAGCGGCAGCTGGCGGGTCACCCTGCACCGTGACCCGGTCGGCCGGACCACCTGGACGGGCGGCTTCGGCCACGAGGGGCTCAGCTGGTCACTGGCACCGGGCGAGGCGCTGGAAACGCCGGTGTTCGCCGGCCTCTACACGGCGGACGGGTTCGGGACCGCCAGCCGCGCCTGGCACGGATACGTCCGGCGGCACGTGCTGGCCCATCCGGACGAGACGCGGCCGGTGCTCTACAACTCGTGGGAGGCGACCGGGTTCGACGTGGACGAGGCCGGCCAGATGGCCCTCGCCGCTCGTGCCGCAAGCCTCGGCGTCGAGCTGTTCGTGATGGACGACGGTTGGTTCGGCGCGCGCACCAGCGACCGGGCCGGTCTGGGCGACTGGGCGCCCAACCCGGCCCGGTTCCCCTCCGGCCTCGGCCCGCTCGTGGCCGAGGTGCACCGGCTCGGCATGCGCTTCGGGCTCTGGGTGGAGCCGGAGATGGTCAACCCCGACAGCGACCTCTACCGGGCCCACCCGGACTGGGTGCTGCACATGGCCAACCGCGACCGGACCGAGATGCGCCACCAGCTCGTGCTCAACCTGGCCCGGCCGGACACCGCCGAGTGGACCCACTCGTGGCTGGACCGGCTGGTGGCCGACCACGGCATCGACTTCCTCAAATGGGACGCCAACCGCCCGTTCACCGAGGCCGGATGGCCCGGCCACCCCGATCCCGACCGCGTGTGGATCGATCACACCCGCGCGGTCTACCGGATCATGGACCGGCTCCGGGCCGATCACCCGGGCCTGCGCATCGAGGCGTGCGCGGGCGGCGGCGGGCGGGCCGACCTGGGCATCCTGAGCCGCACCGACCAGGTGTGGATCTCCGACAACACCGATCCGGTCGACCGGATCGGCATCCAGCACGGTTTCAGTCAGCTGTACCCGGCACAGGTGATGAGCGCCTGGGTCACTGACAGCCCGAACGTGGCCACCGCTCGGCGGACTCCGCTGCGCTTCCGGTTCCACGTCGCCATGGCCGGCGTCCCCGGCATCGGTGGCGACCTGACCACGTGGAGCGAGGAGGAGCTGAAGGAGAGCGCCGAGCTGGTGGCCGCTTACAAACGCATCCGGCCGGTCGTCCAGCACGGTGACCAGCACCGGCTGCGCGGGGACGGCACGCTGACCGCGTTCGAGTACGCCCTTGGGGACGACCACGTGGTGCTCGCGTGGTGCCCCACCCGCCCGTACGGCCACGGGCCCGCGCCGTTGCGCCTGGCCGCGGTACGGCCGGAGGCCGTCTACCAGGACCTTGAGACCGGGAGGACATATCCGGGAGCCGTGCTCCTGCACTTCGGCCTACCCCTCGACATGCCACGGGGCGACCACGCCAGCGCGCTCGTCCGCTTGCGGCGCCTCAACAGCACACCTGGAGGAATCGACCCAGTAGCGGCCCTGTAGAAGATCCGCGGCACCCGCCTCTACCAGAGCATCTTCTTCACCCCGGTGATGCTCTCGCTGGCCATGGTCGGGGATCGTCTGGCAGCTCGTCTACGCCCGCAACGAGGGCCTGGTCAACAACCTGCTCGGCATCGCCGGGACTCCCGGCGCCGTCGACTGGTGGTCGTGGTCATCACGGTCATCGAGGCGGTAGCGCGCCTTCGACATCGTGTACCTGATCAACCGCGGCACCAACGGGCTCGAACTGCTGAGCGTCCTCGTCATCCAGAACCTCGTCGGCGAGGGCCAGGTGATCGGCGACCGGCCGCCGATCACCACGGGCATCACCAACCTGCAGGGACAGTTCCTGCTCGACTACAACATGATCGCGGCCGGGGCCACCATCACGGTGATCCCGACTCTCGTGGTCTATGTGGCTCTGCAGCGGCACTTCGTCGCCGGTCTCACCCTGGGAGCCGGCAAGGGCTGACAGCGGTGTTCCCAATCACGCGTCCGGCCGGGTGGCCCGGCGCCCTGCGGGATCCGGAAGGGGTTCAGCCGCAGTTGCCCCAGGTGTTCCGGCCGCCGGTGGCGATCGCCGCGTCCCTCCGGGTGTCCCAGATGGTTCCGGAGTATTTGACGCACAGGCCCTTGGCGTACAGCTTCACGGGACCCGCGTAGTACTTGTACTTGCGGCCGTCCGTCTTGCTCGCCGTCCGAACAGGTTCGTCGCGGACGCGCCTGGTCTGGGTCTTCAAAGTGGCGGAGGTGTACGTCTGCGTCCCGACGTACGCGGTCTTGATCGTGACGACGCAGTTGTAGCCGGTCTTACGGTTGTAGAGCAGGTAGACGTAGCCGAAGATGTCGCCGGAGTAGGTCTTCACCGCTCGCTTGCTGTCGGCCACCCGCCCGAACCCCGCTCCGCAGACACCCTCAGGGCTGTAGCCGGCCGCGAGCGCGTGTGCCGGGCTGACGATGACCCCGCCGATGGTCAGGGCTGCGGCAAGGAAGATCCTCTTGATGGGCTTGAGCACGCACTCTGTCCCTTCATCGACTGCCGCCAACGAGTCGGGCGGCTCGGCGACTGATCATCCTGCCACAGAGTCAAGCCCATGATGACATAAACGAGGAGAATCGGACCTACAGGAAATCCGTGGGCTCGGGGTGGTGCCACGGCAGGATGACCGGTTCACGAGGCAGGTCTCCGGTAAGCAGGCGTTCCAGCAATTCAGCGAGGCCGAGTGGGATGACGCGCTCATCGGTGGTCTTGAGCTCCGGCAGTGTCCACCAGTGGTAGCGGTCGATGAGCGAGCGTTCGAGATCCTCCATGTGGGAGATGTCCACCTCCACTTCCCGCACGCGGAGGAAGAAGAAGGAGTCATCGGCGCGGAACAACTGGCCGTCGGCTCTTATCCAGTGGCCCGAACTGGTGGCCACGATCGGTCCGAAAGCGCCGGGGCTCACCGCGTGCCCCGTCTCCTCCTCAAGCTCACGGGCCACGGCCTCGGTAAGGGCCTCACCCGGCCTCACGCCGCCGCCTGGAGTGAACCAGGCGTAGTCGGGATTCTTCGTCGGCCCAAGACCCCGGAACAACAGGATCCGCTCCTGGTGGTCGACCAGCAGGATGCGGGCGGATGGGCGGAGGATCACGTCAGGCACGACGGCGAGCATAGGCAGCGCGACGCCGGCAAGGCGATCGGTTTTCCTATCGGCAGTTCTCGGTCTTGCCCACGCCGGCCGACGCGGAGAAGCTATGGCCGGATGTGGCACCCGCGGCCGAGCACGGCACCCACCCCCTGGCGTGCACGGCTTTGTCCCTGAGCAGGAGTCCTGATGACCTTGCCTTTTGAAGCAGTGCTGTGTGACTTCGATGGCGTCATACGGTTCTACGACACGACTGAACTGGTCACGCTGGAGCGGGCTGCCGGGTTGGCGGAAGGTGTCACAGCGAAGATCGCGTTCGCACCCGAGCAGGACCTGCCGGCGCTCCTGGGGGAGATCACGACCGAGCAGTGGGCCGAGTCGATCGTGACCGCGCTCTCCGGCCTGGCGTCGGAGGCGAAGGCACGCGAGCTGGCCACGGCATTCGCCAACGCACGCTTCTGGGCTGATGAAGGCGTGCTGGACCTGCTCCGGAAAGCGCAGGCTCATGTGCCTGTCGTGCTGGTGACCAACGCGACCACGAGCCTGGAAGACGACCTCGCGTGGCTGGGTCTGGCCCACTTCGCGGACGATGTGGTCAGCAGCGCCCGCGTCGGGGTCGTGAAGCCGGACCGGCGCATCTACGACATCGCCGCGCAGAGAGCGGGGGTTCCGCCGCAACGGTGCCTGTTCGTCGATGATCGCATGGAGAACGTGGAGGCCGCCGTGGCGCTCGGCATGACCGGAGTCCTTTACACCGGCATCTCAGACCTGGAGCAGGCGCTCGCCTCCCTGTTGCGTACGGCCGGGCCGTGATCGAGGACCGCAGCGGAGGGCCACGACCGTCCTGTCCCCGCGGTCGCGTATGCCTTCGCCGCCGTGGCGCTCGCCGACGGGTCAAGCCGTACGACAGCGGCCGGTCGACGACTTCGAATGGGCCCGCATAGGCGAGGTTCGGCTCAGTCGCGGGCCAGTTCGCCGTCGACGAGTCGCCACAGCCCCCACGGGTTGGCCTCGCGGAGCGACTCCGGGAGCAGTCCATCCGGGAATTCCTGGTAGGTGACCGGGCGCAGGAATCGCTCGATCGCGCTCATCCCGACGGAGGTGAAGCGGCTGTCCGAAGTCGCCGGGAAGGGACCTCCGTGGACGGTGGCGTAGGAGACCTCTTGCGGGATCGAGAAGGCGTTGACCACGATCCGGCCTGTGCGGCGCTCCAGGATCGGCAGCAGTCGTGCGGCGTCGGCGTGGTCGAGTTCTTCGATGTGCATCGTGGCGGAGAGTTGTCCCCGGAAGGCGCGAGCCACCTGGAACAGTTGCTCCAGGTCGGTCAGCCGGACCAGCAGGATGGAAGGACCGAAGACCTCCTCCCGGAGCGCCGGTTCGGCGAGCACCTGCTCGCCGGTCACCTCGTACAACAGCGACTGGCCGTCCCACTCGCGGATCGGGTCCGGTCCCGCGCCGATCCGCGTGGCACCGGAGTCCTCCATCCGTCCCACGTTGCGGACGTAGGAGTCGTGGATGCCAGGCGTCAGCATGGTCCGCGCGGCCACCTTTCGCACCTCGGCCATCGCGGCATCGCGCAGGTCGTCGAAGCCGGGGCCCTCGATGGCGAGGAGGATGGCCGGCTTCAGGCACATCTGCCCGACCGTGTACAGCGCGAGCCGGCCGAAGCCCGCACCGATCTCCGCGCCATGGGCAGCCAGGGCGGCGGGCAGCACGAAGGTCGGGTTGACGCTGGTCATCTCGGCGAACACGGGGATGGGGTCGGGGCGCCGCTGAGCCCGGTGGTACAGGGCCATGCCACCACCCTGGGAACCGGTGAAGGTCACCGCCCGGACCAGCGGGTGGTCCACCAGTGCCTCGCCGATCTCGTTGCCGGCACCACGCACCAGCGAGAAGACGCCCTGGTGCAGCCCCGCGTCGGTGACGGCCTGCTGGATGACGCGTCCAGCCAGCTCGGAGGTCCCCGGGTGGGCATTATGTGCCTTGAGTACGACCGGGCAGCCGGCGGCCAGAGCTGACGCCGTGTCACCACCGGCGACCGAGTAGGAGATCGGGAAGTTGCTGGCGCCGAAGATCACCACGGGGCCGAGGGCGACCTTCTGCATCCGGTGGTCCATACGCGGCGCGGGCCGCCGGTCCGGCTGGGCGGGGTCGATGGTCGCCTGCAGGAACCTGCCCTGCCGTACGACGATGGCGAACTTGCGGAACTGCTCGGCGGACTTGACGGTTTCGCTCTCGAACTGCGCGGCGGGCAGGCCCGTCTCCAGCGAGGCGCGTTCGGCGAGCTCCTCCTTGACCGCATCGAGCCTGTCCGCGATGAGGTCGAGGAACGCCGCCCGCTCGGCCGGCCCGGTGTGGCTGTAGCTGTCGAAGGCCTCGTCGGCGAGGCGCACCGCCCGGTCGACCTCGGCCGCGCCGCCGAAGGCGAACTCCGGCTCGATGAGCTCCCCGGTCGCCGGGTTCAGCGCCTTCATCGTCCCCGCGGTGGCGGGTACGGACGTCCCCCCGATCAGCAGTTCTCCGGTCAGTGTCATGACTGCGCTCCCCCGAATGCGGTGACGATCTCTTGCGTGGTGACGATGGCGTGGGCGTAGGTGGGGCCGTTCAGCTCGTGGGCGGCGCGCATCATCTCGGGTCCGAAGGCCGCGGTGGCGTCGCGCACCAGGGTCACGTGGTAGCCGAGCTCCATGGCGTAACGGCTGGTGGACTCGATGCAGGTGTTCGCCAGCAGACCGATCATGACGACGTGGGTGACGCCGTGCTGCTTGAGCTGGAAGTCGAGGTCGGTGTTGGCGAACCCGCTCTGTGCCCAGTGCTCCTTGGCCACCACCTCGCCCGGCTGGGGCTGGAAGTCGGGGTGGAACTCCCCGCCCCAGGTGCCGCGGGCGAACGTGTGCCGCGCCTGGATGCCGCGCTGGGTCGGGTTGGGGTGGGCCCAGGTCTCGTAATCACCCGGCTCCCAGCGGCGGTGCGGGACGAACACTACCGACGCGCCCGTTTCCCGGGCGGAGCCGACGACGGCGCGCAGGTTGTCCAGGAGGCCGACCTCCTTGGCGATGGACTCCACGAGCGGCCAGGCCTTGCCGCCGTCGGAGATGAAGTCGTTGTAGGGGTCGACCAGCAGAACCGCCGTCCGGCGGAGGTCATAGGTCTCGGTCACGGTGGTCCTCCATCCGATGTGGATGTCTTACATCATCCAGACTGAGGATTACTCTCCCGCCGTCCTCTCTGTCAAGTCCGTGCAGTTCACAGGCTGGATCGGAGGAATTGTGTATGATAACAATCATCTAGATTGCTCAGCGGCACATCAGGCCGCCCTGTCGGATCGGAGACTGAGCAGAATGGGTTATTCGCAGGCCGAGAAGGCGGCGTCGCGCGAGCGCGTGCTGGGCATCACGGCCCGCAAGGTCCGCGCAGAGGGCGTGAGTCGCCCCTCCATCGCCGACATCATGAAGGAAGCGGGGCTGACGCACGGCGGCTTCTACAAGCACTTCGCCTCTCGTGACGACCTCATCGGGCAGGCGGCGGCCCTGGCCCTGGCCGAGGGCGAGGCGAAGATGGAAAGGAGCGCGCGGAAGAACAAGGAAGAGCCCGGGACCGGCCTCATCGAGGCATACCTCGGAAAGCGGCACCGTGACTCGCCGGATACCGGCTGCGCGCTCGTAACGCTCGGCGCCGCCGCCGCGCGCGGGGATCAAAGCTTCAGGCAGGCCTACGAGAAGCAGGTGCGTAGCTACCTCGACCTGATCGCCGACCTTGACGACGATCCCGCGAAAGGCCGAGCTGAGGCGATGCTCACCCTCAGCGCCCTGGTCGGTGCCATGCTCATGGCGCGGGCCGTGAACGACCCGGAATTCTCCGACGAACTACTGGAGAACGTCGCCGAGCAACTGAAGCGGCGCGAGTCGGAATCCCCCTCCACTGTCGCCTGATGGCAGGCGCGCTCGACCTCAGCCAGTCCGGCCGACCGCATCCGGTCCGTCATGCCTCCTCGCCGGCGCCACCGCACCTCCGTCGCCGAGCTGTGGTGGTTCGGCCGCCGGTACCGCCACGTCGGTGAAGATATTCACGACTCCTCGTTCAGTGAGCGCAGGATCTCGAGGTAGTGCGGGTTGTACATCAGGCCCAGGACGTTGCCCCAGGGGTCGACCACGGAGGCGGTGATGAAGCCGGCGCCCCGGTCGCGCGGCGAGTCGTGCTCCTTCGCGCCCATCGCCACAAGCCTCTCCAGGGCTGCGGGAACGTCGTCGACGTGCCAGAAGACCACGGCGCCCGCCGGCCTGCCGATCGTGCCGGGATCGGCGGTCCTGGCCAGCTCGCTCCCGGCGTAGGAACTGTGGACGAAGCCGAGCTCGTGCTGGTAGTCGCCGATGCGCCACTCCACGTACGCCGGGGTGTCCATGTAGGGCGGGATCCCGAGCAACTCGGTGTACCAGCGCTTGGTCGCCTCGAGGTCGGGAGTGTAGAAGGTGACGGTGGTGAGTCCTCGCAGCATGTCCGGTTCCTCTCTCGCGGTTATGTGACCATCCTCGCGCCTAAAGTGCTCATCAACTGAGCACTTTGCCTGCGAGGATGAGGACATGCGCGCCGACCGTCTCGTAGCCGCTCTCCTGCTGCTCCAAGCGCGTGGCCGGGTGACCGCTTCCGAGCTGGCCGAGGAGCTGGAGATCTCCGTGGCGACTGCCCGCCGCGATCTGGAGGCCCTGTCCGCCGCCGGAATTCCGGTCTATCCGCAGCCGGGGCGCGGCGGCGGATGGTCGCTCGTCGGTGGCGCCCGCACAGATCTCAGCGGGTTGAACGCGGCCGAGTCCCAGGCCCTTTTCCTGCTCCTCGGCCGGGCCGGCACAGCTGAGCCGGAGCTGACCTCCGCCCTGCGCAAGCTCATCCGCGCCCTGCCCGCCACGTTCCGCTCCGACGCCGAGGCCGCGGCCCGGGCCATCGTGTCCGACTCGGCGGATTGGGGCGAGCCGGACCGTGAGCTGCCCGCCCTCACGCAGTCCCTGCGGAACGCCGTCGTACGCAGGCTCAAGGTACGGCTGGCGTACACCGGCAAGGGCGGGCAAGCGACGGAGCGCCTGGTCGATCCCCTGGGCCTGGTCGACAAGGACGGGATCTGGTATCTCGTCGCGGGCACCGAAGCCGGTCAGCGGACCTTCCGTATCGACCGCGTCGCATCCGCGGAGGTCACGGATCTCCCCGTGGAGCGACCTGACGACTTCGACCTCTCGGCGGAGTGGGCGCGTGTGGTAGCGCAGATGGAGCAGCGGCGCTCGCTCGTCTCGGCCGTTGTGCTGATCGACGCCCGGTTCCTCCCGGTGCTCCGCTCGCATTTCGGACGGCATTGCGAGGTCATCGCGCAGGACGAGGGGCGGGTCCGAGCGCGCGTGGCGGCGCACATGGCACGGTCGATCGCCGAGCAACTGGCTGGGTGGGGCGCGATGGTCGAGGTGGTGGAGCCGGAGTCGGTACGCGCCGAGCTCGCCAGGATCGGCCTGGAACTGACCGAACGTTACGCCAAGGGGCCAGACGTTCCCTAACCACGAATCGGTGGCAGTGGAGGCCGGCCCTCCCGAGCAGGGGAGGGGCTGAGCGATGAAGCCTCGCTCCCGGGTGGATATCGAATTCGACGGACGACAACCGCTTCGGTGACCCCGCTGGCCGTGATCGCCGCGGTCGTGCCGTACCGACACAGTGGCAGTGGAGGCCGGCCCTCCCGAGCAGGGGAGGGCCGGCCTACGGGTGATCAGGAAGTGGGAGTCGGGGTCGGGTTGTCCGTGAGCGTCGGCTCAGGGGTGGGAGTCACGGTCTCCGTGGAGGTCGCCGTCGATGTGGGGGTCACGCTCGGGCTGGGTGTCGTGGTCGGCGGCTCGGTGGGGATGACCGTTGGCGTCGGACAGGGCTTGGGGGCGCGCCAGGAGAGCTTGCCGAAGCGCCAGTGGGGGGAGTAGGCAGAGCTCTTGCTGAGGTACCACAGCCTCTTGCTCGGCCGTGAGAGGTCGAAGACGTAGGCGGCCGTCGCCGTCTCCCCCTGAGGGGCGGCGGGCGTCGTCTCGGTCTGCGGGGGGATGGAGTCCGTCTCGCTCGGGGATGCCGGAGATGTCGGGGTCGCCCCGTCCGGAGTGGGGGTCGTCGAGGTCTGGCCCGGAGGAGGAGTGGGGGTGCCTTCAGGAGGCGTGGAGGTGCCTTCGGGAGGCGTGGGCGTGCTTTCGGGCAGCGTCGGCGTGCCGGGCGGAATCGGAGCCGGGCCCTCCGGGGCGGGGGCGGGCGTGCCGGGCTGGACGGCCGCGATCACCGAGACCCAGGCGTCCTGATGGACCTCGCCCCCGCGGCGGGCCGTGAACACCCGCGTGGAGTCGCCGATCGCGTACGACCGCTCGAAGCCGTCCTGGCTTCGGACTGTGATCGAGTCCTCCGCTACGGCGATGGCCTGCCCGGTCTGGGTGAACACCGTGATGGTGCCGCACCGGTCCTTGGTCGGCACGACCACCTCGCCGTGCAGCGCGCCGAGAAACGGGCCCACCAGGGGCACCGCAATGGGCGTGGGAGCGAGGGTGGGCGTCACCGCAGGAGGCTCGGTGACGGTCTCGGTCGGGGTAGCCGTCGGCGTCCCCGTGATCGTCTCAGTGGCCGTCAGCGTTGGCACGGGAGTCTCGGCCGGCGGGGTGACGGGCGTGGCAGCCGAGGCCGCCGCCGCTCCGATGCCGCCCGACGCGGTCAGCACGAAGGCGGTTGCGAGGATCATGGGTTGGGAGATGCGCCGGCGTGGCCCGCCCGGTCCGGACGGCAGTCCTCTCTTCGGGCGGTGGGGGTTGGTCGGCATCGCCGTTCCTCCATATCGTTCGATTCGATGGTCTCCGCCGAACCGGCGGCGTCGTACGGGAGGGCTTCGCCCCGGTACACGACTGAAGTGACCGGCATATTTGTTACCAAACCGTGTCACTCCCGAGGGATTGTGGAGACCTTCCCCGCATGTGCCGACTCCATGCGAGCGAATCTGTGGCTATGAGTCGGCCTGATCGCGTTTCGGCAGTTCACGCAGGGATTAGCCGAATTGAACATTTTTGCGGTGGGTGGCGCGTCCGAAACTGTTGACCGATTGCTCGAGCTCCAGGCCGGGGATGTCCGCTGCGCACCATACGGCTGCGTCCTTCCGGATGAGCAAGGTCGGTGAGGAGCCGAAGGTAAGCAGCTTGGGGGCGTCGCCGCTGCTCACGAGCCATTCCCCGTGGTGCTCACTCACTCGGCCGCGTCGGCGGGATCGCCGTCGAGCGGCAGCCGCCTCCGGCGGGCCCGGGAGGCCCGCAGATTGACGGCGTTACCGCAGATGCGCACGTCGTGCCAGACCCCGCTGTTGTTGCGCGAGCGGTCGTAGAAGGCCACGGCGCACTTCTCGTACCGGCAGATCTTCAGCCGCCGCCAGGTGTCGTTCCGCTGCGCGTCGTACATCTCCCCGAGCAGCGCCGAGGTGATCCATCGGGCGCCCCGTCCTTCCGGGCGCACCTCGACGCGGCCGTCGGAGGCGAGAGCGAGTCGTAGCGAGCCGGTCGGCTCCGGGTCGGCCCGGGTCGAGCCGGGTTCGAACGGGCTCTGTGGGTTCAAGGGGTCCAAGCCTGCTCGCAGCCGGTCCCGGAGCTCACGCAGCCGCGGCAGGTCCCGCTCCGTGAGCGTGCTATCCGGCGGCGGGTCGGCTGCGGTCGTCTCCGCCC
Organism: Planotetraspora sp. A-T 1434; assembly: GCF_025420585.1. Taxonomy (GTDB): domain Bacteria; phylum Actinomycetota; class Actinomycetes; order Streptosporangiales; family Streptosporangiaceae; genus JAOEGB01. The sequence continues at coordinate 53,867 of NZ_JAOEGB010000010.1, forward strand.
ACCGCTCCAGCGCAGCGTTCAGCCACTCCTGCGCGGTTCGCACCTCCCGAAGCAGGTCCGGGTGGCTCGGCCCGCCCACGCCGATGGTGTTGAGCAGGTCTTGCACCAGGGCGAGCCCGCCGGGGGCCGAGTCCATCCCGAAGCGTTCAGTGGCCACATAGGACATACCCAAAGCATAGTCGCCTATGTTGAGGCTCGCCTTGTCTGACATAGGCAAAACGCTTATGGTTATGTCGAGACGGGGCCGGCTCGGCGATCCGCGACGAGTTGCCGGTCTCGATCGACATCACCAACCTGAGGTGCGAAGGAATGAGGACAGAATGAGCACAACTGTGGGAACCGCCCTGATCACCGGTGCCTCCTCGGGCATCGGCGCGGTGTACGCCGATCGACTGGCCCGGCGCGGCCACGACCTGATCCTGGTGGCGCGGAACCGGGAAAGGCTGGACGCGGTGGCCAAGCGGATCACAGCCCAGACCGGCCGTACGGTGGAGGTCCTGACCGCCGACCTCGGGCTAGCCGACGATGTGCGCCGCGTCGAGCAGGTGCTGCGTTCGAGGGCGGACATCTCGGTGCTGGTGAACAACGCCGGGTTCGGTGCGGTGGCCCCACTCGTGGCCTCGGACGTGGACGCGATGGAATCCATGATCACCCTCAACGTGACCGCGCTGACCAGGCTCACCTATGCGTTCGCACCCGCCGCGGCGTCCCGCGGCGGCGGCACCATGATCAACATCGGGTCCATCGTCGCCGTCGTCCCCGAGTTGCTCAACGGCGTCTACGGTGCATCCAAGGCGTACGTGCTCGCGCTGAGCCAGTCGCTGCGCCACGAGCTGGGCGAGAAGGGACTACGCGTGCAGGTGGTGCTGCCCGGGGCCACCGCCACGGACTTCTGGGAGATCGCCGGCAATCCGGTGGAGAACCTCCCCCAGGCGTGGGTGATGACCGCCGACGACATGGTCGACGCCGCACTCACAGGGCTCGACGACGGCGAGTTCGTGACCATCCCGGCGCTGCCCGACGTCGAGCTGTGGGATGCCTACCAGGCCGCGCGGCAAGCCCTGAGCGGCAACCTCTCCGGCTCCCGGCCAGCCGAGCGGTACCGGCGCACGTCCGCCACGCACTGAAACCGACCGGCACCCATATGGCGGCCTGTTCATAATCAGGGGAGAAGGCCCCGGGCTGGTCTTGCGACCGAGTCGTCCAAATCCCGCACTGTGCTGCGTCGTACTCACGACGTCCGTCTGGAGGCAGCGAAACCTGAGGAGGCGCGATGCCGGAGTACATGCTGTTGCTGTATGCCCCTGAAGGTGAGGAGCAGGAGGACAGATGGGCGGACATGCCGCTGTGGCTGGCGGTGACAGAGAGCCTCCGGAAGGCCGGGCTGCTCGTTGCGAATGGCCCGTTGCATCCGGTGACGAGCGCGCGCACTCAACCCGCGGCCGCCGACCGCATGCGCCCGCTCGCCGTCCAGTCATTCCCGCCATAGGTCACGTTGGCGGGCGGGAATGACACCGCGCGGGCCCGAGCCGCCATGTCGGCGGGTGAACGGCCGGACGTCGATGACGGCCATTCCCGCGGCGCAGGCTGCGGCCATGCCCTCGTCGCTGTCTTCGTATACCGTGCAGCGGGCTGGGGACACACCAAGCACGTCGGCCGCCCGCAGGAGGATGTCCGGTGCGGGCTTGCCCTGCTCGACGTCGTCACGGGTGACCAGCGTGGTGAACCGGTGGCGTATCGGCAGGTGGCGAAGAGTCGTCTCGATGACCCGTGTCTATCCACTGGGGTCGAGGTCGTCTATCGACTGGCCCCCGACGGGACCTTCGTTCCAGACCCACGCGATTCCGTGGGCGAGATATGGGACGGGGTTGTTGAAGGTCTTGAACAGATAGTGCCCGTCGTCAAGCACCTGTAGATGCTTACCCTCGGAGGGGGTCGGTTCTATGCGACCATAATTGACAGAATTAACGAACCACCAAGCTCTCAAGGGAAATCTATCTCTGCCGAAGACAATTCTCGCATCGTATTGATTGAGTGTGTGCTCGGGTGAATCTAGCCATAAAACCGGATCGGAGATGACTGTGCAGTCAAAGAGCACTCGGTAACCGAATGAATAGAGGCCATCTTCGGGGCTGAGTCGCTTGAATATCTCAAAAATTGTGACGATGGAGTTATCTCCGGTGTGGTATTGGCGGTATATGCGACAGCCGAAGGTTGCCTCAATCGTTATTATTCCCTTTCGGTTTTCGGTCAAGTAAATATTCGCAGTTACTACGAGCGGATTGCTGTCGGGCGCCGGTGCTATCACCGATCTCGTATACTCTACTCGAACGGGGATCCCTGCATCGGAGAAGTAGCTCACGGAGGCAAGCTTCACCGTGGGCAATGAGCCTAATGGGTGCAGTGGGGTCGTCGGGGATGTCGCGTTGGCGGGCTCATCCCTTAGTCTATTAAAAGTGGCATCACCTTGAACCAAGTCCGCTACCACTTCAATAGCCCAGTCCTCCCATCGCTGCAGGGTCTTCAATCCGCGGCGCTCACGCAAAGTGAATGTCGCGAGATACTCTTCCCGACGCTCCCCAAGGTTGCGACCGCGGAAGCGTGCGTCCAAACCTAGTGCTGCCAGTAAGGCTGTGCGCTTTTCTGCATCCCCAAGGCTTTCAACTAGATCCCTCAGTTCACCGATGCATGCTTCCACCGTGGGCTCCTCTCGCCTGTTCTGTAGGCGCTTACAAAGTGCCATGTGTAAAGTCGTGCGAGTGCGTAGGCGTTCCGGTGTACAGCCATAGTCTTTTCTCAACTCCTTGAGGTCGATGATGTACATGTCGTGGGCATCGCTTGAGCCGTGTATGTCTGTTGGCCATCTGTTGTCCACTGGATGTCCTCTGTTCCTGGCGCGTCTACAACTTGACGGATGACAATTTGCTCTCTCTGTGGCGCACTAGAGAGGTGAGGTGATTTCGCCTCACTTCTCGCCGGTACTACGAGGAGGTAAGCATGGCCACGGTGATTCTTCTCTTGGCCACGTTCATCACGGCCTTCATCGGTGGCATGGTGATCGAGGCCATCGGGTACTCGGCGATGAACAGCTGGCTGGACGGTCGTCATCAGGCGGAACTGCGGAGGCTGCGTAGCAAGTTACGAGCATGCCGAACTGGCCAAGATGCATAGTTAGCCGAACGCCGCTCTCGTAGCCGTGATATTTTCCTTCAATCCGACCTCGGCCTCCGATGGTGTGGCCACCAGTGACAGCCTTGGCCTACCAGTACACCCCTTATGGCTCCCGATCGGAAGCCTGATCACGTGGGATGGCAAGATCTACGCGAGGCGACGCGGGGTCTCGTCTACCAAGGTGGGCTATCAGCAGGTCAGGAGGCAATGGCGCGCTCATGCCCGTCCCTAGGAAGCGTGACAAACGGTCGTAGCCCCTCGTGGCTACGCCTGCTCGTTCAGGGGACGGTCGGCCGGCAGGCCTGGCAGGAAGGGGCCATTCCGCAGGGGCGCGCTGCAAGGTCTCGGGCTATCCCGGAGCTTGTCGCTCCTGACGTGTGACCTGGGCGGACACAGTCGATGCCATCCCGCGCATATCCCGCGACCAACGGCCTACGGCTGCCGACAGTGACCTACGACTGCCTAAGATCATTGGACGGCTTCGGAGAAACCCCACGTGAGGGCTGTTCGGCCTGAGCGAAGAGTGCCCCCGGCGAGGGACCCCGAGGAAGGGAAGCCGAAGAGACTGCCTCTGACCAGGCAATCCGCCCTCGCCGGCTCACGGTTGAGATCGTCCGACCCCTTCCGACGCGTCGCCTCCGTACCCTCCGAGCCGGGGTGGAGGGATGAACACAATGACGTCGTCATGCAACCGCTGGATCCGGGGGACGTCGACGGGCGGAGCGCATGCACTGCAGAAACGCGGCTGGTTGATCTCGGCGATCGCCCGGCATCTGGGCCGGGACCGCAAGACAATCGCGGTAAGGGGTGATGATTGCGGTTATGGCGTTGTCGACAGCATTCACGAAGTTGTTCGGTGTGCAGCACCCGATTGCCCTCGCGCCGATGGGCGGGTCGGCCGGCGGTGCGCTGGCGGCGGCTGTCTCTCGCGGTGGAGGGCTCGGGTTGCTGGGCAGCGGCAACGGGCATCGGGACTGGCTGGCCCGCGAGCTGCCAATCGTTGCCGAGGGCACCGGAAAGCCGTGGGGGGTCGGTTTCCTGACCTGGGCGATCGATGTTGGAGCGGTTGAGCGTGCGCTAGAGCACACCCCCAGGGCGGTGATGTTGTCCTTTGGAGACCCGAGCCCGTTCGCTGAACGCATCCGCCAGGCGGGTGCGGCGCTGATCATTCAGGTCACCGATCTGGAGGAGGCCCGGCGGGCGGTGGACCTGGGTGCCGATGTCATCGTGGCGCAGGGGGTCGAAAGTGGTGGGCATGGCGCTCGGCATGGGCGGTCCACGTTGCCGTTCGTGCCGGTCGTGGTGGACCTGGCGGCGCCGGTGCCGGTGCTGGCGGCCGGCGGGATCGCCGATGGCCGCGGCGTGGCCGCCGTCCTGGCTCTGGGGGCCGCCGGGGCACTCATCGGCACCCGCTTTCAGGCCACGACCGAGGCCCTGGTCGCCCCCTCGACCGCCAAGGCGATCGTCGAGGGACGCGGGGAGGACACCGAGCGCAGCAGCGTGCTCGATATCGCCCGAGGCTCCCGGTGGCCGTCGAAATACACCGCCCGCACCCTCGGCCACCCCTTCCTTGATCAATGGCGGGGCCGGGAAGTCGAACTCGCCGCCGATCTCCAGGCCAAGCAGGCCTACCAATATGGCGTGGCACGAGGCGAGATACCGGCACTGCCGGTGTGGGCCGGCGAGGCCGTCGATCTCATCAACGATCTGCCCTCCGCAGCCGATCTTGTCGAGGCCCTCGCTGCGCAGGCTGAGGACGCACTAGCCCGAGCGGGAAGGCGCTGACTGGAACGGTCTGCCAGGAGCGGTCACGGCCGGGCCGACACCGCCACGGGTCAGCCGTCCGTCAAGACCCAGAGCGGTGGATGGTCACTGAGGGTCACATCCGACATGACCATCTACGCTCGGAGTTCGAAGCGGCCAAAGATCTGCTGATCTGTCGCTACCTCGCCTGGGCGGATGAGCACGGCATGTCCGCCGACGGGATGGTGCTGTCGGCGGCTCTGGACTCGCGCCACCGTAGCCGCGACGGGCGGCTGGCTTACTGGGGTCCCGATCAGGTGCGGCGATTCCGCTGGGGTGGATTCCCCTGTACGTCGTAGGCCATCAGAGTGTTCTCGACGCCGCGCCTGAAAGCCTGCTGAAGCTCCTGCGTTACCTCGCCGTGTCCGGGCTGCGCGATCCGCGCGGTGCCGCCTTGGCGGAACTGGAGGCGGCCGTGGCCGGGGTCGCGGCGGAGTATTCGGTGGCGCTGGCCGACCCGCTCCGGCAGAGCATCGGGAAGTTCTGGGCGCAGACGGCGTTCGACAACGGTGTCGATCTGACTGACCGCAGAGCTTTGGACAGGTTCCGGCGGGACCTCGATGCCGGGCGGGTGCGCTACGACGCCGACTTACTCGACAAGCTGGTCGAGGTCCGGTTCCGGGCGGCGGAGGTAGAGGAGGAGCGGGCTTTCGCTGATGGCTGGAGGACTGCTCGCGCTTCTGAAGTTGAGCGGTCCCGAAGAGGTCGTTGAACAGGTCACCGCGATGGCGGGGAAGGACGCGCTCGGGATGATCGAGGCGGTGCTGAACTCGGGCCACCCTGCCGATGAGGGTGTGAAGGAGTTGCGCATGCTGGTGGCCGAGCCGATGCGGGCCCGAGCTCACCGGTTGCGCCTTGTCCCCAGCCCGGCACCGGGATCACGCGGCCGCCACAGCGGCCACGGTAAGAAGCGCAGGCGCTGACAGTCCCGATCTGTCAGACTTTGGCAGATCAGGACATTTTCGAAATATCAGGATGTGCCCCCGGCCAGGGAACCGGAAGTAGATAAGCCGGACAGACCCCCTCTCACCAGGGGATTCCGTCTCGGCAGCTCACGGTTGAGGCGGTCCGGCCTCTTCCGGCGCGGCGTCTCCGTAGCCTCCGAGCCGTGGCGGAGGGATGAACGCGATACCTGGTCATCCAACCGCTGGATCCGGCCGACGTCGACGGGCAGAAGGCGTGACCGGGCTATCGGGTAGCGTTGCCGGTGTCCCAGGCCCAAGCGGCGATTCCGACCCGGTTGCGGACGCCGAGCTTGCGCTGGATTGCCGCGAGGTGGTTCTTCGCGGTGCCGGCGGCGATGAAAAGCTCGGCGGCGATCTCGGCGTTGCTCCGGCCCCGGGCGACCAGCCGGGCGACCTCGAGCTCGCGGGGGGTCAGCGCTTCCATGCCAGCGTGGTCGGCGGGCGATCTGGGCGGCAACGACGGCACGGCTAGGTGCCGCAGCAGGCGGACGGTGACCTGCGGGCTGATGAGGGCGTCGCCGGCCACCGCGGCGCGTACGGCCTCCGCGAGCAAGGTCGGCCCGGACCGCTTGAGCAGGAACCCGCACGCCCCGTTACGGAGCGCTGCGTACACGTACTCGTCCAGGTCGAACGAGGTCACGACGACAACCCGGAGCGGATCGGTGACCTGCGGGCCGGCGAGGATGCGAGTGAGTTCCAGGCCGTCCACACGGGGCATTCGGATGTCGGCGAGCACCACGTCGGGTCGCAGGTGGTGGGCCTGCTCCACAGCCGACTCCCCATCGGCGGCCTCCCCGATGACGGTCATGTCCGGTTGAGCGTCGAGGATGACGCGGTACGCGACCCGGATGTTCGCCTGGTCGTCGGCGATCAGGATCCGGATGGGGTGGTCTGTCACAGCGTCACTGGGTCCGCCGGATCGGGGCGAGGCCCAGCGGACCGGCGGGGCGCGGCGCGCGCACCGGAAGCACCGCGGTAACCCGCCAACCGGTCGGCTCGGTCGGCCCGGCGGTCAGCTTGCCGCCGAGGGCGTCGACCCGCGCGGCCAGGCCGGCCAGCCCGAACGCGCCACGCCCCGAACCGCTGCGCCCCGCCCCGGTGCCATGGCCCACGGCGCGGGTCCCGCCGTCGTCGGTGACCTCGACCCGGACGGTGTCGCCCGGCGCACGGGCGACGGTGACCCGCACGTACGTCGCGCCGACGGCGTGCCGGCGCACGTTGGTGAGTGCCTCCACCACGATCCGGTACACCGTGGCGGAGACTTCGCGTGGCAACGGCGGCGCGCCCGCGGCCGGTGCCAGTTCGGGTTCGAGGTCGAGGTCCGCCGCAACCGGGCCGACGGCGGCGAACCGGTCGACGAGTCCCGGTAGGTCGCACACCGCGGGTTGCGGTGACCGCGGCGCAGCTTCCACATCAGACCCGGTCGGCCAGCCGGCATCGTGAAGCAGATGAATGCTGCGGTCCACGGTCTCCAACGCGCGCAGCGCCGTCCGCTCGATCCGGTGGAGCACGTCGCCGACATCCGGCCCGCTGGCCCCGTCGGCGCCGGGAGTGAGGCCGAGAAGGACCTGTCCGGCCTGGGCCTGAAGCAGCATCTCGTGGACGTCGTGGACCACGAAGTCGTGCAGGTCGTCGGCCAGCATCAGCCGCCCCGCCCGGCGGGCCGCCGCCACCGCCTTGGTCCGCCGCTCGTCAAGGGCGCGTAGATACAACCCGACGACGACCGCGAGTGCCGCGAGCGTCGCCCAGGTGGTGTACCCGCCGACAGACACGCCCGACCACGTCGGCGGACCGAACCGTAGCTGCCACGACGGCACCGCCAGTCCGGCCAGTATTCCGGCCGTGACCGCGAAACCGGCCCTTGACCGGCGAACCGCCAGCAGGGTCAAAGTCAGCAATACGACAACCTCGACCAGACTCAGCACGCTGGCGACAGTCATGCCCTGCCGGTAGAAGTCACCGCACGCCAGCACCACGGCGTCGGCAGCCAGCGACACCAGGCCCACGCCGGCTGTCACCACGCCAACCCTGTCCCGCCCGCCCATGGTTTCCGAGCCTATGCCGTGGTTTGGGGGGCGGCATATATGCCGAATGGCACATCCGGCCCGCTCGCGGGCGGACAGCACCTGCCGGACGGCATCTGTCCAGTACACCAGCCGGCGCCGAGCCTGGTTGGCATGACACATACACCGACGGATTTCGACGACAATCCGGCTCCGGCGACCACGCAGTCGGCACGATGGTCTTGGTTGGCCGGCTGGCCCGGCTGGATCGGCTGGGCTGCGACGGCATGGTCGCTGGCGTACGCGATACTCGGGCTGTTCTGGTGGGGCGGCGGTGCTGGTTTCCCGTTCGGCATCGCGCACGACCCCGCCGGCAAGGGGGTCTCGCTGCTCGAGCATGCGCAACCGGAGACGACCGGGCCGGTGCTTGCCGTGGCCGGGCTGTGTGGTGCGGCGGTCTCGGCGGTGCTCAGCCGTACCCGGCGGCGTGGGCTCATTGGGGGTGCGCTCGCCGGTGCGGGCTGGGCCACGGCCGTCGCGCTGGCCGTGGTGATTCCCGATTACCGGCCGCTGCTCGCCGTGGTGCGGGCGCCGATGCTACTGGTCGGGGCGCCGTTGGGCTGGACGGAGATCCGGTGGAGCGACTTCTTCGGGTTCTTCTTGCCCTGGCCCGTACTGAACCAGATCCTGTTCATAGCTGGTGGTCTGTTCTGGGCAGGGACGGTGCTCGCCTACCGGCGCCGGGTCCGTGCGGCCTGCGGCAACTGCGGCCGCGGTGACACCGTCGCCGTCTGGACCACAGCAATCGCGGCGGCACGCTGGGGCCGGTGGGCGGTCGCGGTCGCGGTGGCCGTCCCCATCGGGTACGCGTTGACCCGCTGGGCGTGGGCGCTGGACATCCCGCTCGGGGCGTCCCGGGCCGGGCTGCACAAGGAGGCGGCGGAGAGCCCCGGCATCTGGCTGGCCGGCGCCATGATCGCCACGATGGGTGCCGGTGGCGCGCTGCTCACCATCGGCCTGGTACGACCGTGGGGTGAGGTGTACCCGTGCTGGATCCCGTACCTGCGCGGGAAGCGGGTCCGGCCACGCACCGCGATCATCCCGGCGACGGCGGTCGCCCTGCTGGTCACCTCGGCCGGGTTGATGACTCTGCGCTGGTTGGTCGACGGCCGGATCGCCCTCAAGGCCGACAACTGGGGCTTCTTCGTCCCAGAGTTCTTCTGGCCGGTGTGGGGCGGCGCGCTCGGCATGGCCACCCTCGCCTACCATCTCCGCCGCCGCGGCCGCTGCGCCTACTGTGGCCGGGGTGCCACGCCGATCCAGATCGTTCACCGGAAAACCGGTGCCGGTAGCGACACCCGTGCCCGGTCCATACCTCCGGCGCCCCGTTGGGCGGTGCGGGTGGCGTGGGTGGTACCGGTGTGCGTGTTGCCCTCGGCGGTATGGCGAGCCGCGACGGCGTTCGACGACGACATCAGTCTCGCGAATGAAGGGTGGTATCTCCTGTTGTTGTCAGCTCTGTCCATGGGCCTGGCGTTGCTCACCCTCGGGCTTGTCTACCCCTGGGGCGAGCGGGTGCCGAGGTGGGTGCCGGTGCTCGGCGGTCGGGACGTACCGGCCCGCGTAGCGGTCATCGTCGCCGCTACCGGTGCCATGCTCCTCATCGGGCTCTGCCTGTACGCCCTGTTGAACTCGGTGCTCCATTTCGTCCCGCGCGGGCCGGTGCTTATCGGCGCGGGCGAGGCCGAACGGCCTCGACCCGGCTGGCCGGTGCTGATCCTCTACGCCCCGCTCCTGCTCTGGGGGCCACTATTGCTCACGGTTACCGTGAACTACTGGCGCCGGAATCCACGCGCGCACGCGCATGGGAGGGCAACGGCGAGGCGTAGGTGGCCGCAGCGGTAACACCCCGCCCCGCCGAGCCAGTGACAACAACGTTAAATCCATCGATATCGATTTGGATGATCGCGCCAGGCGAAATTCGGCGTATCCGTACGCCCGGTGTCACTCGCGGGCGGTCGCCGTGGAGCTCATGTCCGGGTAACGCGCACCGGCCACCCTCGCCGCCAGCGGTTCCAGCGCGGCGAGTTCGCTGTCCGGCAAGGCGAGCGTTGCGGCCGCGACGTTCTGACGAAGCCGAGCGGGCGAGCGTGTGCCGGGGATGGGTATGACGGTCAGGCCGTGGACCCGGGAACGCTGGTGAACCCAGGCGAGTGCGACCTGCGCCGGGGTGATTTGGCGGCGCGCGGCGATGTCGCGGACGGGTTCGAGGAGCGCGGCGTTCGCGTCGACGCTCTGGCGTACGAACGCGCGGTCGCCGCGGACCTCGCTCCAGGACTTCTCGCCCGCTCGCCGTACGATGCCGAACTTGGTGGCGAGGAAGACCCGGTCGCGGTGAGCGCGGACGAAGGGGCCGAGGAACCTCTCGTTGTCGCCGTCTCCGTACAGATCCGCGGTGTCGAACATGGTGACACCCAGGGCGAGGGCGATCTGCAGAGTTTCACGGGCCTCGGCCGGTGCCGTCGGTCCGTAGAACTCGCTGAAGCCCATGCAGCCGAGGCCCTGCGCGCCGACCAGCGGTCCGCCGGCGCCGAGGGAAAGTGCCGGGAGGATCGAAGCAGACATGCGGAGGTCTCCTTGGGTGGCTCCCGGCGGCTGTCCTACTGCGGGGAGGCGGTGATGGAGGCGAAGAGCAGGCGGCTCATCTCGTCCCAGCGGCGGGGCAGATCGGCACGCCGGTTGAGGACGTCGCAGACGTGCTGCAGACCGAAGAACGCCGACACGAGGATGTACGCGGCGGACTCGGGGTCTATGCCCTCGCGGAGCTGGCCGGCGCCGCTCGCCTTTGCCAGTAGCGTCGAGATCGTGGAGATCCACTCGACGTAGGGCTCGGGTAGGGTCGTGTCGGACAGCGAGCGCTCGGCCTGGATCCTGGCTCCGGCCTTGACAATGTCGTCCTCGAAGAACTTGTTGGAGGCGTTGGTCAGCAGCGCCTGGACGGTCTCCAACGGCGGCAGGCCCATGGCCTGCGCCTCGTCGATGCGTACACGCCACCGGTTGTACAGCTCGCGCACGATCTCGGCGGCGATGTCCTTCTTGTCGCGGAAGTGGAAGTACACCGCGCCCTTGGTCATGCCGACCTGCTTGGCGATGTGGTCGATGGAGGTATGCGGATATCCGCGGTCGGCGATCAGCTCGGCCGCCGAGGCGATTACCTGGGCCCGGGTCTGCGCGGCACGTGCCTGCTGCGGCGCGTTGCGGGGCTGCGCGCGCTGCGTGATGGTGGTTCTGGGATTGCCGTTACTCACGAGCGTTCATCCGTTCTGCCTAGTTCCGACCCAGCATACCGCCTTCCAGGTATGTTTCGCCTCTGTTCGGATACCCCCTGCTGGTCCGAACTCGAATCTTCAGAGTCATTTAAAAATATACCTTCCCGGACGTATATTTCTTGCGGCCGACCTCGTACACCCTCCGCGCGCGACTGCGCAAGGTGCTGATGAAAAGGGGGTAAGAAATGAGTGCTCAACTATCGGCAGGAGGCGTCAGCCTGCCGACTACCTGGCAGTCGTCGTCCCCGTTCACCTGGGGCTGGGACGACATGCCGGAGCCCGCCCGGCACATACCCGGCCCGCGCTTCGTGTCCCGCGAACTGGTCCACAAGACCGCGGCCGAGCGCGTGCTGCTCACCGACGGGATCCGGCACGCGCTGGACGGTTTCATCATCGCGGCCATGCTGCCGCGTGACCACTGCCTCTACCATCAGGACGACTCTGGCTGGACCGACCCGATGCTGCCGACGGAGGCGCTCCGGCAGGCCGGCTACTACATCCAGCACCGCTTCTACGGGGTGCCCGAGACGCACAAGTTCATCCTCAGCGCGGTTACTCTCGGAATCGACGACACCGCGCCGCCCACTCCTACGCCGTGGCTCCCGGTCAACCTGCGGGTCACCTGCGCTCCCACCGCGAAGTGGACCTACCGCCGGCTGTGCATGCGACTGGAGGTGGAGTTCAGCGTGGCCGGGGTGGTCTGCGGGCACGGCAGCCTTCTTTCGCAGGCGCTGGATCCGCGCGTGTACCAGGCGATCCGCGGTCCGAAGGTGGCGCGGCGACCGCGTGATGGTGCACTTCGGCGCCGCGAACCGGGACGAGCGCGCGCTCGCCGACCCGGACATCGACATCAGGCCGAGGGCCGGCCGCAACATGCTGGCCTTCGGCCGCGGCATCCACACCTGCCTCGGAGCCGGGCTGGCTCGGCTCCAATCACCGTGATCTTCGGCGTGGACTTGCCCCCGGGTTCATCGTCGGCCGGCCCCGGCACGTGTAGGACCGCGGCAAGAGAGGAGTGATCATGACCTACGACGTCATCGTAATCGGCGGCGGATCCGCCGGCTGCGTCCTCGCCAACCGGTTGAGCGCGAGTCCAGAGCTGTCCGTCCTGCTCCTCGAGGCCGGACCCGATTTCGCGACCATCCAGGAGCTGCACCCGGAGCTGGCGGACGGTTACTACGTCCCGCCCACGCTGTTCACCGGCGTAACCCCGGACATGCGCATCGCCACGGAGGAGATCTTCGGCCCTGTCGTCTGCGTGATCCCGTTCCGCGACGAGCCGCGCTGGTCACCGTCGCTCGAAGTCGTCGACGGAGGTTGAACTGAAGTGAGCACGACGATGCGCGCAGCGCTCTGTGTCCAGGCGGGCGGCCCGGAGGTACTCGAGATCCGCGAGCTGCCGATTCCTTCGGTTCGCGAGGGCTGGAGCCTGGTCCGGGTAAAGGGCGCGGGCCTGAACCGGTCCGAGCTGAGGACCCGTCAGGGGCATTCGCCGAACGTGAAGTTTCCACGGGTGCTCGGGATCGAGTGCGTGGGAACGGTGGCGGCCTCGACCGATGCCACGCTGCCGGTCGGCCAGACCGTCGCGGTCGTGATGGGCGAAATGGGCCGCGAGTTCGACGGCGGTTACGCGGAGTACGCGCTGCTGCCGAACTCGCTGCTCATGCCGATCTCCACCACGTTGCCCTGGGACGTGCTGGCCGCGCTGCCGGAGACGTACCTCACCGCACAGGGCTCGCTGGACGCGCTGGGCGTAGTGCCGGGCGGACCCGGCCGCTTGCTGATCCGCGGCGGGACCTCGTCGGTCGGCATGGCGGCGGCTTCGATCGCGTCCGCCCACGGCATCGAGACCGCGGCCACGACCCGGCGCCGGGAGAAGGTGGACGCCCTGACCGCGGTCGGCGTCGACCACGTGCTCCTGGACGACGGAGGGTCGCTGGCGGACATCGTGCGCAGGGTCTGGCCGCACGGCCCGGACCATGTCCTGGACCTGATCGGAACGAGTACGGTGCTGGACTCGCTGAAACTGGTCCGCCGCGGCGGGACGGTGTGCGTGTCCGGCTCGCTCAGCGGCTGGCTGATCAGGGAGTTCGAACCGATCGCGATGATCCCGCCCGGCACCAAGCTCACGGCCTTCCACAGCGACAGCCTCAAGGGCGCCGCCGGTGCGCCGGTGCTGCAGCGGATCATCGACGAGGTCCAGGCCGGCGTCTACCGGCCCAACGTCGACCGGATCTTCGACCTCGAACACATCGTCGAGGCTCACCGGCACATGGAGAACGACCAGGCCACCGGGAAGGTCGTCGTGCTGCCCCGGACGAGCCGATCCGATCTCTGACGCGGCGGGACGGCGCTGTGCCCGATGCGCGAGCATTCGGCGCCGGGGCGGGCGCCTGACCGCACGCCGGAGCCGGCCACGTTCGGCCGAGTGTGTGGCCGGGTGAGGCGCCAGAGATCGGAAAGCAAAGCCGGGACCAGATTCTGATTTTGCTGCCGAGAAGGGATGGACGGGTGGGAACTGAGTTCGTCGAGACAGTGGTCGCAGGTGGCGGTCAGCAGGGATGCTCGGTCGCGGGCGCGCTCTCCCGGCTGGGCTACCAGGCGTTGGTGATCGAGCGCGGCGAGATCGGCCAGGCGTGGGCCAACGAGCGCTGGGACAGCCTGCGCGTCAACACGCCGAATCGGACGGTCGCGTTTCCGGACTGGCCGTACGACGGGGAAGACCCCGAAGGTTACATGCCGGCCCGTGAGGTGGCCGAACGTCTCCGGCGCTACGTGACCGCGATGAACGTTCAGGTCCGCGAGCACACTGGCGTTCGAATGGTCGAGCTCCCGATCGACGAGGCATCACACGAGCACGCGCGCCTCCGCGTCCATCTGGACAACGGCGAGGCCGTCGAAGCCCGCAACGTCGTCGCGGCGTTGGGCGGGTACTCCTCGCCACGCGCTCGGACAGGGCGCTGTCCCGACGCTCCGGCGGGGCGGCGGCGGCAGGCGGGGAGGCGGAGCGGTCGCGGCGGCGTGCGGTGGGGAAGCCGGGCTGGCGGTGCGGCATCCGGGTCTTGGCGGCGAGCAGGTCACGGTCGCCCCCGCTGGACACGATCATGTCGGTGGGGCGCACCACCCAGAGGCTGGCGAGGTCGTCGCGGCGTCCATAGGTCTCCTTGGCCAGGTGCCAGGCGGCGTCCGGGCGCGGCGAGACGATGGAGCCGACATGGTTGAGTGTCTTGCCGGGGCCGCTCTGCGCGAACACCTCATAGACGTCGGTGTCGGCCGGGACGTGCGGCATTACGACACCTCCCGCAGCGCGCGCCGATACCGCGTATTGCGGTCCAGGGCGCGGCGCACCCAGTCCAGCCGCCGCTGCGATGCCGGTCCGCCGCCTGCGATCACCTTCTTCACCTCGGCCCAGTCGGGCATCGCGAACTCCCACTCGCCCGAGGGCGCCTGACGGACCAGCGCGGGATCCACGTGCACACCGAGCTTCCGGAAGACAGGAATGATTTTGTTCAGCCATGCCTGGCGGTCGACGCGGAGTTCGCGGCAGCACTCCTCCACCAGGCGGGTGTTGGCCTGGTGCAGGATGAAGCGGTCCACGTCCTCCAGCCGGAGCCCGGCCGAGTCGAGCGCCTCACCGATCACCTTGGGGAGGGTGCGGAGCGCGTATTCGCGTACGGGACGGCCCTTCATGTGGAAGAGGTGCTCTCCCGCCTCCCGAGCCTGAGCGTCCAGCGGCTTGCGGGTGCCGCCCGCAGGCACCTCCACCAGGTCGCGGTACTCACCGTGGGTGACCAGCCGCCAGCCCAGTACGCCGTTGCCGGTCCGCTCGACGATCCAGCCCTCGTCCACGCCGGCTCACTCGGCGATCTGCGCGTTGTCGATGACCAACGGCGGCACATGGCCGCCCAGTCCGAGGACCCCCACGGCCATCAGACGCCCTCCTCCCGTGCCTGCTCCTGCGGCACCTGGACGACGGCGCAGGCCCAGGTCCAGGCCGCCCCACCGCCGATCACCAACGCGATGTCGCCCGGCTGGAGCGGCGGCGATCCCGCAGGTCGGCCAGGGTCGCGAGGAAGTCCCTGCAACCCAGGTGGCCGGTGTCCGCACCGAACCGCAGAGCCTCGGCCTTGAGCACCTCATCCAGCACCGGGACGTAGTTGGCGTCCAGTAGGTACGCTCCGAGCCGCGGCAGCGCGACGTACTTGATCCGGGGATCGTCGAGCCGCAGTCCCGCGTCGCGCACGCTGTCCACGATCACCTTGCGGATCAGCCGACTGGCGATGGAGGTGAACTTCTCCTTGCCGTACGCCTCTACATAGGACTTCTTGGGACGGCGCAGGTCGATGTAGTCGTTGTGCGACAGGGGCGCCGGGCTGAAGTCGTCGCCGTGTCGCATCATCAGTTCGAGCTCGGCGGCGGTTGCGGTGGCCAGGGACCTAAGTGCGTAGTCGTCGGGTCCTGCGTCGCCGCGGTGCAGCAGCGCCGCGGTCCCCGCGTCACCGAAGCCCAAGCCGTAGTCGGAGGTCCAACGGTCGAAACCGGGAGGCGCGAAGCGGTCGCCCGTTGTGATGAGCGCGGCATCGAGCCCGGGTTCGGCGTCCAAGTGCAGCGCGGCCAACTGGAGGGCGAGAGCGCCCGCGTTGCAGCCTTGTTGGACGCCGTACGACAGGGCATGGGGAGCGCCCACCTCGTTCGCCACGAAGTGCGGTGGGGACCAAATGTCATGTCCCTGGTGATAGATCCAGGTGTACAGCACCAGGCCCACCTTCGAAGGGCTCCAGCCAGCCCGGCTGATCGCATCGCGCGCGGCCGCCACCGCCATCTCGGGAGCGGACCACCGGGCCGAGACCGGCAGCTGGGAGAGGCCGAGCCGGTCCACGTCTTGGGCATCCAGCTTGCCCTCCGCAACGGCGTCCTCGACGGCCTCGCGGTCCGGCGGAAACCACGAGGTCACGGTCTTGATCCGCAGGTCGTTTCCCAATTTCATCAGCTTCCTCTCAGGTTCCTTCGAAAGCTCGGGATCCGTGGGGTGATCGGGGAAGTGCGATTTCCCAGCAGGCGGACGTTGGGGTGACTGGCCGGCGGTTCGTCTGGCCGGGGGAGACAGGCGCGCCGTACCTGGCGGAGCGCCTTACGCGGTTGTCCACCACCTGGGAGATGACACTGATGCCCGGAGTTCTCGGTGGCTTCCTGTCCACTATTTACATACCTTCATTCAGGTATGTAAATAGCGGGCGGCGTCACCTGGGAGCGGCAGGCGGCCTCCCCTGACTGTGCGACTGGGGACATCCCCACTTGCACAGCGGGGAGCCATGCCGTGGCTAGGAAAAAACCTTGCCGATGGTATGTTCTTGCGCCATGGTGGTTGAGGCCGCAAGGCACGAGCACCGGTTCGACAGGCCGTTCTACTGGGCGATCACGTCCGATCGCGTCGCGGGTGAATGGTCGGTCAGCGACATCGCGGTCGAAGGGCACGCAGGATGACCGATAAGACGAGCGAAAGGCTCAAGCCCGACCGGGTGGTGATCCGTTTCGCCGGCGAGTCCGGCGACGGCGACCCTTGCCTGGCCCGCTATCGCCGGTTCCGGCCTTGCGGGAGGGCGGCGACTCCTGCGGCAGGCTCCCTCGTCCTGCGCGCTCTCGGATCAAAGGTCTTGGGCCGCTCTTGAGCCCGGCGTTCCAGAACGGCCCAAGAGCGGGCGGTCACGATGGCGGCACATCGTAGAGAAGGAGCGGATCGTGCATACCGCCGACCACCCGAACGTCCCGCAGATCATGCTGCCCGGCCAGGCCGCCGCCGCCCCCGGGCCGCTCGACATGGCCAACATGTACCTCGCGCACTACGGCTTCCGCCGCGACCTCGGCCACCTGCTCACCGCGATCGGCCGGATCCGCCTCGACGACCGGCGGCGCGTCTCAGCGCTGCGCGAGCACCACGCGTGGGTCCTGTTCGTCCTGCACCACCACCACACCGCCGAGGACGAGAAGATCTGGCCGCGGCTGCGCGAGCGGGCCCCGGAGGCGATCGGCACGATCGACGCGCTGGAGGCCGAGCACGAGGCGTGCGACCACTGGATCCGCGAGAGCACCGAGGCGTTCCAGGCGTTCGACTCCGGACCGTCCGAGCAGGGGCGCGAGCGGCTCACGACCGCCCTGCGCACGCTGGCCGACACCCTCGGCGCGCACCTCGCGCACGAGGAGACCGACGGCATCCCGCTGATGATGGCCCACATCACGCCGGAGGAGGACGCGGAGATGCACAAGACGATCATGAAGGACTACGGCCTGCGCAAGTTGGTCAGGCTGGTCGGCTGGACCAGCGCCGAGGTGCCTGCCGACGTCGAGGCCCACCTGCGCGCGACCGCGCCCCGGCAACTGCTCATGATCTCCAACCTGGCCGGGAGACGCTACCGGCGCCGCACGGCCTACCTGTGGGGCTGAGCCGGTCCGCTGGGGGTGAGCCGGTCCGCTGGGGGTGAGCCGGTCCTCTGGGGGTGAGCCGGTCCCCGCCTACTCGCTGGGCTGGGCCAGTTCCCGTTCCACGCGTTCGGCGTGCTCGGCGTGCCGCCGCGCCGCCCCGGTGTCGCCCAGGGCCTCGGCCAGCTGCGCCAGCGACCGGCTGACCGGCCACAACAGCATGCCCAGGCCGGAGATCCCGATGCGGTCGGCGTACGGGGACGCCTCCTCGTACAGGGCGGCGCAGGCTTGCCGGTCGCCCAGCGCGGCCCAGAGCTCGCAGCGCAGCACCAGCCAGCACAGGTACACGAACGTGCGTGGGATCGGCGGCTGCCGCTCCCACGGGCCGAGCGCCTGCCGGGCTTCCTCCGGCCGGCCGCTGACGACCAGGTAGTGGGCGTACACGTCGAGGTTGAACGGGTCGAGCGGCTCGTGCGACATGTCCATCGGCGGCCGGACCGCGTCCGCCGCCCCGAGGCGCAGGCGCATGACCTCCACCAGGTAGGTGATCCCGGCCATGCTCGACTCCACCCCCCACATCGAGGTGGCCTGCTGCTCGGCCGCGGTGGCCGCGAGCAGTTCCTCGGCCGCGTCCAGGTCGCCCTGCTGCACGAGCAGGCCGAGCCGCAGCCAGCCCAGCATGATGCGCAGATACGGCATGTGGATACGCCCGACCAGCCGCGCCGCCTCGGCCATCGGCTCCCGTGACTCCCGCACCCGGCACAACTCCAGCAGCGTGCCGGCCTGGCAGATGAGCCCGATCGCGCGGAGCTCGTCGTCGCCCGCCTCCAGCCCGGCGCGGGCCATCTCCTCGCCCGCCTCCAGCCGCTGCCGCGCGTGGTCCGGGTCGAGCAGCCCGTAGTAGCGGGCGAACAGCACCCGGCCCAGCAGCGTCGCGTCGTTCTCGCGTCGGGCCAGCCGCACCGCCTCGGCGCTCCACAGCTCCCGCTCGGCCGGGTCCCGGCCGGGCTCGTAGTACGTCTGGAGCGTCAGGCAGGCCAGCACCCGGGCGCGGGCCTGCGGCTCCAGCCCTTCGTCGGCGGCCAGCTTCGTCAGGTCCGCCACCAGGTCCGGATCGTGGTCGCCGTAGACCTTCCAGGGTTGCAGGATGCGGCCGCCGTACCCGGTAGCGGCCTCGATCAAGCGCCGCCGGTCGCCCGCCTGCCCGGCCAGGTGGCGGATGCGCGCCAGCTCGGCCTCCTGCCCCAGCGAGTCGCCCGCCCCGAACCTGGCCTCGGCCAGCGCGAACAGCAGGTCCATCCGCTCGGCCGACCCCACGTCGAGGTCGTTCTCGGCCACGCGGTCCGCCCTTTCGAGCAGCTCGACGGCCGCGTCGTACGCGCGTAGCCGCTTGGCCTCCTCGGCCGCCCGCCACGCCGCCCGCCACGCCCGCGCGGTGTGGCCCGCGGGAATGGCCTCCAGCCAGTGGTGCGCGGCGGCGGCCAGCCGGTCCGAGGCGGGGCCGCCGGTACGCGACTCGATCGCGGCGGCCACGGCGGCGTGCAGCCGGGCCCGGCGCAGCACCGGCACCACCTCGGTGAGCGCCTCCTGCACCAGCGCGTGTACGAACAGGAACCGCCCGGGCCGCCCCTCGGTCAGCAGTTCCGCGGCCATGGCGGGCTCCAGCCGGTCCAGTGCCGTGTCCAGGTCCAGCCCGGCGGCCTCGGCCGCGACCGTCACGTCGAACTCCCGCCCGGCGACCGCCGCCACCCGCAGGAAGTCGGCGGACGGCGCGGGCAGCCGGTTCACCCGGCCGAGCACGACGTCGCGCACGCCCAGTGGCAGCGTGCCGCCGCCCGGCGATCCCGCCCGCAGGTAACGCACCAGCTCGGTGACGAAGAACGGATTGCCGTTCGTACGCTCCCTGAGCCCCCGAACGTCCGCGCCCTCGGGAGCCAGCCCGGCCAGGTCGGAGGCGGACAGCCCCGACAGCGGCAGCCGCAACGCCTGCCGCCGCGCCAGCGCCTCGAACGCCTCGGCCAGCGCGCCCTCAGGCGGCGGCCAGGTGCGTGCCGTGCCCACCACGGCCAGCCTGCCGCCCAGCACGTACCCGGCCAGGTAGCCCAGCAGGCGCAGCGAGGAGCGGTCCGCCCAGTGCAGGTCGTCCAGCACCACCAGCACCGGCTGCTGGGCCGCGGCCAGCGCCCGCGCCGCCGCCTCATAGGTGCGGAACCGCGCGCCCTCGGGGTCGTTGTCGGTCGCGGAGTTGACGCCGGGCAGGTTCGCCCGCACGTCGGCGGGCAGCGGCGGCAGCGTGTCGGCCAGCCGTTCCAGCACCGCCACCCACGGCCAGAACGCCGGAGCGCCCTCCGTCGCCGCGCACCGCCCCACGGCGACCGTGAACCCCCGGGCGTGGGCCCGGCTCACCAGCTCCTCGGCCAGCCGCGTCTTGCCGATCCCCGGCTCCCCGGTGATCAGCGCGAACCCGGGCCGGTTCGCCGCCGCCGCGTCGAGCAGCCCGTCCAGCGCGGCCAGCTCGTCCTCCCGGCCCGCGATGCCGCGCCCGGCCGGTTGCGGTTGGGGCATGGGCGGCCGCTGGGGGAGCAGCGCGGGGGACTGGCCGAGGATGTCACGTTCCAGCTCGCGCAGTTCCTCGCCCGGGTCGATGCCGAGCTCCTCGGCCAGGATCCGGCGGGCCGTGCGCAGCGCCTCCAGCGCCTCGCCCTGGCGGCCGCACCGGTAGAGCGCCAGCGCCCGCAGCGCCCACAGCCGCTCCCGCAGCGGGTGCTCGCGCGTCAGCATCTCCAGCTCGCCCAGCAGCTCGCCGTGGCGGTCCTGCCGGATCACCGCGCCCACGCGCAGCTCGCGGGCCCGCTCCCTGGCCTCGGTGAGGCGCGCCCTGACGGCGCCCACGTACGCCTGATCGTCCAGGTCCTGGTACGGTTCGCCGCGCCACAGCGCCAGCGCCTCGCCCGCCAGCCGTTCCGCCTCGGCGGGCTCGGCCGCCTGCTCGGCCTGCCCGACCAGGCGCAGGAAGCGCGCCGCGTCCACCTGATCGGGGTCGATCGCCAGCGTGTATCCGACCGGCCCGAATGTCAGCAACCGGCTCTGCGCCCTGGCCGGGCGTCCCGGTTCAAGCAGGCGGCGCAGGTTGGACACGTACGAGTGCAGCGACGCCTGCGCCTCGGCCGGTGGCTCCTCGCCCCACAACCGGTCGATCAGCGTGGCCGGGGACACCGGCCTGCCCTTGGCCAGCACCAGCACGTTCACCAGCGCGCGCAGCTTCGGCGCGCCGATCCCGCACGGCCGCCCGTCGTCGCCGACGATCTCCAGCGGGCCCAGCACACGAATGTCCAATGCCCTACCACTCCCACGAAGTCGTCCGATCTTACGGTGGGGTGGCCGGAGGCGGTGTAGCCGAGGTGGTTGTACACGACGACGACTCGTCCGCGGTAGCCCTGTTTCTTGATGAGCTGGGCCAGGTAGGCCAGCATGGCGAGGCTGTCTTTCCCGCTTTCCCGGCGCTGGAGCAGATGATCATCGGGCTGTATCCCGGGGGCGAGGAGCCTGAGGCGGCCGTTGGCGCTGAGATGGATCTTGGTTTGCTCGGTTTGACATAAAAGGAGATATCGAGCACCACGGCCTGGGGAAACGCACTGCTGATCGTTATCGAGCCAGACTTATCCCGCATGCGCCTGATCGTCCAGGCCGACAAGCGCCCACGGAGCAATCATCAAGATCAACCGAACTCGGAGATCCAGATGGCGTTCTCGGGATTTGGCCCAGCCACGGCGGTGGCGCAGGGCACAGAGGTTTGAGTCGCGCGGAGTTGGAGGCGGCCGTGCAGGCTGGCTTCTCTTCGGGCAGAGGAGGTCAGGAACAGGACGGGGGTGGTGATTCCGGCGGCCGCGGCGAGGGCGGCGTAGCCGTTTAGTTTGGCCAGCACCCGATCGAAGGTCTCGGTTCCGGTGTCGTATTCAAGGAAGAAGTCGACGGTCTGTCCGTTCTCGGTCCACCTGCCGTAGGCGTCAGGTCGGACGTGCTTCCCCCATTGAGTGGCGCAGCGCGCCTCTGGCCACCAGGTATCCGAGTGGCATCCGCTTGTACGCCGGGCCGTGCCGTGCAGGCGTGCGAAGACCTCGTTGGTTCCGAGGGTGTGTGCGAGGCGCTGGCTGTAGGCGATGGACAGGGCGCGGTCGCGGCGGTAGCCGAATTCGGGCAGGTCTCGGCGTACTGCTCAAGCCGTACGGCATAATCCTGCTCCCTGTAGTACGCACGTGGGCGGGCCGGGTTCGGCGCGAGGAGGTCAAGAGCCGCTCGTAGCATGGACACCGGGATGCTTGCCGTGCCGTGAGAGAGACGGCGGCCGGTGGCGGGGCGGGCGAGGATCTGTACGGTGGCGTGCTGCCAGACAGGCATGCCCACTGCGGCCCCGAGCAGGGCACGGAGCGGGTCGTGGTCATGGTCGTGCTTGAGCGGCAGTCGCTCGTTGCGCGCGATCACCAGTCGCCCGCCGGTGGCCTGTCCGGTGAGAGGTATCGGCGGTGCCGCCTCCACTACGGCGGTACGCGCGGACGGCCAAGCGGCCTCGATCGCGTGGTCCACCAGGTGCTGCCGAACAGTGCCGGGAACCCACATTCGGATTCGGACGCCACCTGCGCCGAAGATGTACTCGAAGGCCAGATGTGGCTGGCCGAACAGGACGCGCTTCCAAGCTGGCCGTAGCAGCCCGAGCAGATTGCCCCACAACGCCTTCGCACCGGGCAGGTCAGCGACCGGCGGGGCCAGCATCTCCAGGCAGCGTGCCCCCTCGGTCATGGCGCGATGGCGGAGCCGTACGAGCAGGGAACGCCCAGTTCGATGAGGATGACGGTGGCGGGGAGCAGGACGGCCAGATCGACGGCGTGCGCGTTCAGCCACGCCAAGGCCAGGTCCACGATGGTGTCCGGGGCGTAGAGAAGGTCGTCGATCACGGCTGCGTCTCCTTTGCGGGGCGGTCGCCGGAGCAGGTCATGATGGCCTTATGGATCACAGTGGTGTGGAGGCGTACTTCGACGGGCGAGCAGCCGGTTATGGACAGTTGGATTGGCACACCGGCTATGCCGAGCGACTGGTGGCTCTCGCGGGTCTGGCCTCCGGCATGCGGGTGCTGGACGCGGCTACGGGCACAGGGCTTGCCGCGCTGGCCGCGGCAAGGGTGGTCGGTCCCCCGGGTGAGGTGGTTGGCGTGGATATCTCGGCAGGGATGCTGCAGGAGGCCGACCACCTGCTCGCCGCGTCCGGGCTGGCGAACGTCACCTACGTGAAAGCGGACGTAACGACATTGGACGAGTTCGAGGACGAGTCGTTCGACGCGGTGCTGTGCTGCGCGGGAATGCTCTACCTGTCGGCTGGGCCGGCACTCTCCGCTTGGCATCGGGTGCTGAGGCCGAGCGGGTTGCTCGGCTTCTCCGCGATGCGGGCAGGCTTTCCCGTCGCCGCCCGCGTGTTCCGCGAATGCGCTGCAAGCTTCGGCCTCGCGCTGCCCGACCCAATGGCCGAGGTGGGGACAGAGAAGAGCAGCCGTGAAGCGGTCAGCAGGGCGGGGTTCGTCTTCGAACGTGCGGTGCCGGGCGTGATCGCTCTTCCGCCCAGGAACGCCGCGGATCTGTGGCGTGGCCACGCGCTGAGCCCGAACTATCCCGAGCTCGCATCGCTGACGTCGGCGGAGCTGGCCGCCTTGGAGTCGAGCTACGTCGCTCGTGTAAGCGAGGTCCTCAGTGAGCCGGGCACGTTCGATCTGCCGGTCATGTATGTCTACGCCCGCAAGCCCTGATCGCGGTATGTCGATCACAGTTCGTCCTCCTCGTAGGACGCGAGTTCTTGGGGCGATGAGGTGACCAGGCGGTGTTCCGGTTCGCTGGCCAAGACGTGAAGACGACGCGGGACGCGCCGGCGTCGGCGGCCAGGAGGCCCGTCCCACGCTCGGCGGAGAGCAAGAGCTGGCGTTCGCCGTCGGAGAGCCGAAAGGCGTCGGTGACCGCGTCGATGGCCTGGGGTGCCTGCCGGAGCAGGATTTGGGTGGCGGAGTTGGCGATGATCGCCTGGCCGTGTCGGAGCTGAGCAGGTCGGCGGCGTCCTGGGTTACCACCGACAGGCCGGCCCAGTGCTTGCGGGCGGCCTTGGCCATGCGCAGCAGGAATTTGGCTCCTTCGGGGTCCTTCATGAGGAGCCATGCCTCGTCGACCACGACAAGCCGGGGACGGCGGTTGTGTACTGCCAGCCCGCTACACGCGATCAAGTGGACCCCTCCCAAGGCCGTAGGCACCATCGACCCCCACACGGTCGTCAACCCTGAACAGGCCCGTGCGCTGCTGGCAGCCGTTCCCACGGTCGGCCGGACCCGTGGCGGGAGGCTTCACGGGATGTTCGCGTGCATGTACTACGCCGCGCTCCGGCCGGAGGAGGCGGCAGCGCTGCGCCGCCAGAACTGCGGCCTTCCCGACGCGGGCTGGGGCCTGCTGACGGTTGAGAAGGCGCGTCCGCAGGCAACAAGCGGTGGACCAACTCGGGGGAGGCGAACGACTCGCGGGGGCTGAAGCACCGCGCCAAGGACGACACCCGTGAGATTCCGATCCCGCCGGTCCTGGTGGCCATCCTGCGGGCGCACATCGACCGGTACGGCCTGGCCGGCGACGGGTGCCTGTTCCGTACTTCCAAGGGGCGCCCCTTCTCCTCCTCGGCCTACTCGGCGGTCTGGCACGAGGCCCGGTCGCAAGCCTTCACCGCCGCACAGATCGCCTCCCCCACTCGCTGCTCGGCCGTACGACCTGCGCCACGCGGCCGTGTCTCTGTGGCTGAATGCCGGGGTCCCGGCAACCGAGGTGGCCAAGCGGGCAGGCCACAGCGTCGACGTGCTCCTGAGGGTCTACGCCAAATGCATTGAAGGACAGCGAGGACACGCCAACAGCAAGATCTCTGAAGCACTGGAGCAGTGATCTGCCGATCTGCTCAATCAGGCCCCGGGTATGCCGGGCCTTCTGTTTCTTCAAGGCTGCGACAGACTTGTTACGCTCCAGCAGTGATCACGATGACTCCGGTCATTGAGCGGTGGCCTGGTAACTGCCCGTTCTGGACCGTCGAGCAGGGTGAGTTCTTCCTCGCGATTCCTCACCTCCCGACGCCGGAGAGGATAGGAGCCATAGTGTGGGCGTTGATCGGGAGGAACGTCACCGTTGACGATATGTCGATCATCGTGGCGGACCCGGCCGAAGCGATCGAGGCGTATCTGACCTCTGACGATGACACTTATGCGCCAGGCGGTCTCCGCGTCACAGATGATGATGGCGTCATCGACCCTGGCTGCTGCGTGGGGCTCGACGAATGGCGTGACTGGCTCGGTGTCGTCGGAGGACAGGTGATCTACCTCGGTCACGACCCCGACGTGCTGCTGGAGCCTCGTGGGCCGGTGCTGCGCCTCTGGCAGGACAAGGACCAGCTCCTCCCAGGGAAACTCCCCGGCCCATCTGAGCGATACATCGACATCCCCCGTGACGCCCTGCTCCATCTTCTGCAGGGCGTTCACCAGGACCTCGCCGGCTTCCTGGTCGCACTGCGCGAGTGGGCACAGAACATCGTTCCCGGCCTGGCCGATCAGCTGGTTCTGGCGGTGGATCGACGCTTGCAGATCAGTGCCCCCCTTGATGCCTGAGGGTCGGGGGCGCCGTTGCTGCTTCTGCGCGCAACCTGCGGAAACGCGATCAAGATCATCCCCCATATGTCCCGCGATCATTGACCTATGGCCGCATATGACGGCACTCGGCTGCACGTGATCGCTAAGAGGAGCCGCACTGAGCCCCAGTTCAGGGGCTAGATGGCTGGTCAGGAGAGTGCCCCCGGCAGGATTCGAACCTGCGGCACCCGCTTTAGGAGAGCGGTGCTCTATCCCCTGAGCTACGGAGGCTGGATGTGCTCTGTAAGCCTAGCGAAAGGTTGGGGCCGCGTGTGCACTGGTCGAGGGTGTCGCCCGAAGGACATGGGTCATCTGTCGGCTGAAGTGCGGTAAAGGCCTGGCAAGTGGGCGAGTCCGCTCTTGTGGAGACTGTCTAACGTCACTGTTCGTGACCGGAGAGCGACGCAAGTATGTTCGTCGGCTGCGTCCCGTGGCCCTCATCGTGGCGCTGATCGCGCCCGCGATCCTGGCCTCCGGGATGTTCATGGCCGACTTCACCGGCTATGAGGCCATGGCGCGTGGAGCTTCCGCACAGGGCGGGGTCCCGAAGGATGCCGGAGCGTATGCGGGACATCCGATGCAGGCTTCTGGCCCAGTGTCCCGGGCACAAGTAGCGCCCGGCGTGGGGACATCGGACGGAGGTTCGCCGCTTCGGGACTCGGCTTCGCGACCAGGGGACGGGATCGCGTCCGGCGGGACCACGGCCCCCGCCCCAACGACGGCCGCAGGTGCAACGGCAGGCCTCGGCTCAGGAGTGGACGCGGCTGCGACCGCAGCCCCAGGTTCAGTCGGCGCCGCGACGGCAGGCCCCGACCCAATGACAGGCGGGAGCTCCACGGCAGGCCCCGACCCAATGACAGGCGGGGGCCCGGTGGCGCGGCCCGGTTTGATCACAGGCGGGCGCTCGACGGCAGGGCTCGATTCAGCGACGGGTCAGAGCTCGACGGGGGGTTTCACCTCAGGGGACGGGCTTCCCACGGGCGACGGCGGGACATCCACGGGTGCTGCCGACACGGCCTCGGCCGGCGCGGCGACGAGAGATTCCGGCGTCAGGACGGACGGCGCTCCTCCAGCGACGACGGGCAGCGATCCCGTGGCACAGGCCAATCCGCCGGGCGGCGTGGCGCTGGCAGCGGGAGCCGTACAGGACGAGGTGCTGGATCCGACGCCGGTACCCGAGCCCTTTGGCCCGTCCCGCGTCTACGGAGGGCTCATACTCGTCGAGCGGCCTGAGCTGACTGTCCAGTCCGTCGGTAAGGCACGGCCGAAGCGCCGGCCCAAGGAGAGGCGAGCGGACGCCGACGGGGCGGGGCTCACGTGCGGAGTGGAGTGGCAGGACACCTGGCTATGGGAGCTGTGCCAGGAGCGCGGCGGCCAGATATAGGCCTCGCCTGAGGATCCACCCACACTCGCTCGGTCAGGGGCATGGGCGGTGACTCCTACTTGCGAGCGCGAGCGGGGGCTCGGGCGTAGGGCACAGGGACCGCGGCGCCAGAACGAGCCGATTTCCCCGCAGATTCGGACAAGATGCCGAAATGAGCTGTGATCGGTAGCTAAAGCATGTGACAACTCGCGCCCAGGGATGTGAGGACCTGTAGTAACGTGCGTCCCTGACCCGGGTCACGAGTTCGCAAACGGGGGGTCGATCGTGCCATCTCGTCGATCAGCGCGTCTGGTCGCGGTCGTCACGGCGATGACTTCGCTCGTCGGCGGGGTCTCCCCCCATACGGCACAGGCCGCCGCTCCCACGGTCTCCTCGGATACGGCACAGGCCGCCGCCACGCTCCCCGCCAGTACAGCACAGGCCGTCCCCACCGTTCCCGCCCGTACGGCACAGGCCGTCCAGGCCGATCGTGCGGCGGACGCCTCTGCGGACGGCCGGGACACGACCGCACATGCCGCGGCACTCGGCGCCTATCCGCTCAAGAGAAGCACTAAGGCGAAGGGGAAGGACCCGGGCAGCCTGACTGAGTTGCGGCGGCAGGCTCAGCAGGCGTTCAAGGGGATAGAGGACGCCAATAAGGCCCTGGTCGCCAGGCAGAAGCAGTTCGACGCCTCACAGAGACAGCTGGTGGCCAAGCTGACCCAGCTCCAGGCGGCGACCCAGGCGCTCGCCAAGATGCGCAAGCCGCTCTCCGATCTCGTCGAGTCGCTCTATCAGGACCCCTCGACAACCGGGCTCGGGCCGCTCCTCACCCAGAGTAACGGCACCGCGACGCTCCGGGTCATGAGTGACGTCGACCATCTGGTCGCCGGGCGCAACACGGTCCTCGGCGACGCCATACGGCTACAGCAGCAGCAGGAGCAGTTCGCCACCGAGGCGCAGGAACTGCGGGCGGCCAACCTCCTCCAGGAAGCCCAGCTCAACGTGCAGATCGACAGTCTCCGGAAGCGCTCCTCCAGGCTGGTCAGGTCACTGACCAAAGCGCTGACCAAGCTTGGCGTCAACGTCAACCAGGGCCACCGTGGGGTGGGGGCCTGTGACCCCACGCGGGTGGACATCGCCGCGCAGTACCCCAACGGCCTGCTCCCGAAGGCCAGCCTGTGCCCGCTGCCGCAGAAGGGGGAGGAGTTGCGGGCCGACGCGGCCATCGCCTTCGCGGATCTCAACATCGCCTACCAGGGGCGGTTCGGCAGGCCGATCTGCGTGTCGGACAGCTACCGCAGCCTCAGCGAGCAGCATACGGTTTATTACCAGCGTCCCGGGCTCGCGGCGACCCCTGGCACGAGCAACCATGGCCTGGGGATGGCGGTCGACCTCTGCGGCGGGGTCCAGGTCTTCCGATCCGTTCAGTTCAACTGGCTGGAGGCCAACAGCAAGCGCTTCGGGTTCATCCACCCGGACTGGGCCTACCACAGCCCCTTCGAGCCGTGGCACTGGGAATACGACCCCAAGATCGGCTCACTGCTCTAGCGGTTCGCGACTCTTCGCCTCAGGTTGGTCCCCTCACCTCGGGTGGATGGCGACGGACAGGCGGCCGTGAGCTTGTGCCTGTGCCAACTGCGCGGCTTGGGCGGGAGTGGTCGCGAGAACCAGGAGGGCGCCCTCGTCGTCCTCTCCCGATGGGTGGGCCATCACTCTGACCTCCTGCGTGACGGCGAACGCCTGCGGGCCCTCTCCCTCGAAAGCGGCGAAGACGTCGATGAGGTCTCCGGGTGAGAGCAGCCTCGCGGCAGCCGGGTCCGCGATCCGGACGGGAGTCGCGACCATGCCGGGCCCCTGAGCGGCGAGAAGCCCCTGAGAGAGCAGCCGGGCGTCGGTGAGCGGCTCGCCCCGGCGCATCGGCCCGCTGACCACTCGGCCCATGACCGCCGATGCCGTACGGAACGCGCCGTCGGGCACGGCGTCGGGCGGCAGCCGTACGACCATGACGTCGGAGGCGGACAGGCGGCCTCCACCGAGATCGCGAGCGGCGGCGAGGACGGCCACGCCCTGAGGAGGCCGGACCGACATGACCACGCACGTCACCGCCAGCCCCGCGAGGATGGCGGCGATCAGACGGCGGCGACGCGCGAGAAGACGACTGACGACGCGCATGGCCGGTTATGGCAGGTCGAAGGGGAGCTTGATGCCGTCGAGGGCGCTGCCGCACGGGCACGCCCGCTCGAGGCTGAGGGCCTCCACGACCTCGCTCACCAGCGAGCGCATCCGCTCACTGTTGGCCGCGAAGAAGGCGAGAACCTCCTCGTGGGTGACCCCCTCCCCGGCCTCGACACCGGCGTCGTGATCGGTCACCAGGCACAGCGACGTGTAGCAGAGCGCCAGCTCCCGGGCGAGCACCGCCTCCGGGTGGCCGGTCATGCCGATGATCGACCAGCCGGCCTGGGTGAACCACCTCGACTCCGCCCGGGTGGAGAACCGGGGACCTTCGATGACCACCAGCGTGCCGCCGTCGACCGTGTCCCACCCCGTCTCACGGGCCTTCGCCACGGCCGTGGCCCGGCCTCTGGGGCAATAGGGATCGGCGAACGACACGTGGACGGCGCCGCCCGCGTCGTAATAGGTCTGCACCCGGCTGGTGGTGCGGTCCACCAGTTGGTCGGGGATCACCAGAGCACCCGGACCGAGCTCGGGCCGCAGTGACCCGACGGCGCTGGGCGCGACCACCTGGCGGACGCCGAGCGAGCGCAGGGCCCAGAGGTTGGCCCGGTAGGGGATGCGGTGCGGGGGATGGACGTGGCCACGCCCGTGCCGGGGGATGAAGGCCACGGACCGGTCGCCGATCCGGCCCAGCGTCACGCTGTCGCTCGGCGGGCCGTACGGCGTCGCCAGCTGGATCTCCTCGGCCTGCTCGAGCAGGGAGTAGAACCCCGAGCCGCCGATGACCCCGATCTCTACGTCGTTGACCATGCGGCCGACCCTAGCGAATCACGGCCACCCTCGACGCGACGCCTGTGGATAACTCCGCGGAGGCCCGGCCGGCGCCGGGCCCGATCGTCACGCCGCGGAGGTCGCCGCTGAAGCCGTGCTGCCGGAAGCAGATCCCGAAGCCGATCCGGAGGCCGGCGTCGAGGCCGCGGCGGGAGCGGCCTCCTTGGCCGAGTCGCCCGACTTCTTCGCGGAGTCACCGGACTTCTTGGAGTCGCTCGACACCGTGGAGGTGGACGAGCCCGACGACCGGCTGTCGGTTCGGTAGAAACCGGACCCCTTGAACACGATGCCGACCGGGGAGAAGACCTTGCGCAGCCGGCCCTGGCATTCCGGGCAGTCCGTGAGCGGGTCGTCAGAGAACTTCTGAACGACCTCCAGCTGCTCACCGCAAGCGGTACAGGCGTACTGGTAGGTGGGCACGCACTCCTCCTGAGACTGGCACTCGACCCGTTCGACTGCTAATGGTAAGCAGTCAAGGAGCACAAACGCCACTCCAGCCCGGTTTATTGCAGCTTCGCCCAGCGCACAGCCCCCGGCCCGTCCCCACCCGCTAGGCGCCTCGCTCGCCGTACCAGCCCGCGAGCTTGCCCCGGCGGCTGACCGCGCGCAGGCGGCGTTCGACGGTTTCCCGTTGGGCGGCGGTGGTCACCACGAGAAGCTGGTCCTCCGCGCGCAACCGGGTGTTCTCCGTCGGCACGAAGGATCGGTCGCCTCGGACGATCATCGTGACCAGGGCGTTCGCCGGAAGCCGCAGCTCGAAGATCTCGACGCCGTGCATCCGCGAGCCGGGCGGGATGCGGATCTGGAGCAGGTCGGCGTTGAGCTCCTCCAGGGGCGCGGCTTCGACGGACAGGTCGCGGGCCTCTCCCTCGGCCGTCACGCCGAGGATCCGCGCCAGATAGGGCAGCGTCGGCCCCTGCACGAGCGTGAACACGATCACGATGATGAAGACGTCGTTGAACAGCCCCTTGGCTCCCGGCACGCCGGCGGCCCACGGAATCGTGGCGAGCACGATCGGCACCGCGCCGCGAAGACCGGCCCACGACAGGAACACCTGCTCCCGCCAGGACAGGCTGCCGATTCGCGCGAGCCGCACCAGCGCCGCGGAGACCACGACCGAAAGCGGCCGGGCCAGGAAGACGAGGGCCAGCCCGGCGACCATGGCCGGGATGATCACGCGCGGCAGCTCGGACGGGCTGGCGAGTATGCCCAGCATGACGAACAGGCCGATCTGGGCCAGCCACGCCGCGCCCTCGGCGAACCCGCGAGTCGCCGCCCGGTGGGGCAGCCGCGCGTTGCCGAGGATCAGCGTGCTGACGTAGACGGCGAGGAAGCCGCTTCCGTGCAGCAGCGCCGCCCCGCTGTACGCGACGAAGGCCAGCGCCAGCACCGCGATGGGATAAAGGCCCGAGGCGGGCAGTGCCACCCGGCGCAGGGCGTAGGCGGCGGCCGGTCCGACGGCGAGGCCCACCGCCGCGCCGATGCCGAGCTCGTAAGCGGTTTCGAGCGCCACCTGCCACAGCGACGGCATCGGCTGGGAGGCCGCGCTGAGCATCATCACGACGATGACCGTGGGGGCGTCGTTGAAGCCCGACTCGGCCTCCAGGATCCCGGCCAGCCGGGGAGGCAGGGGAAGCCGCCGCAGCACGGAGAACACGGCGGCGGCGTCCGTCGAGGCGAGGACCGCGCCGAGCAGCAGCGCCATCCGCCAGTCCATGCCCAGCAGGACGTGTACGGCTACCGCCAGCGCGACGATGCTGACCGCGATGCCCACCGTGGCGAGCACGAGCGCGATCGGCACGGCGTCGCGGACGTGGGCCCAGTTGGTGGTCAGGCCGCCTTCGGCCAGGATGACGGCGAGCGCGATCAGGCCGAGCTGCTGGGCGAGCTGGGCGCCCTCGAAGTGGATGCCGCCGATCCCGGACTCGCCGAGGAGCAGCCCGAGCCCCAGGTAGATCAGCAGGCTGGGCAGGCCGGTGCGGTGGGCGATGCGGACGGACGCGATGGCCGCGATGACGACGGCGGCGGACAGGAGAAGCCAGATGTTCAGCCTTACCCGCCCCCCTCCTCCCGCGACTTATCGGAATCTTTTCACATATGCACCAAACGTGTGATTCCGGTCGGTAGGGCCGCGAACCGTACACGCTGGTCATGCGGCTCGGCCGGCACGTCCTTGATCAGCTCGCCCTCGTGGAGCAACGCCACCGTCGGGACGTTCGGCCCGACCCGGGAGAGGGCCCTGTCGTAGAACCCGCGGCCGCGGCCGAGCCGTACGCCGGTGAACCGGTCCACGGCCAGGGCCGGCACGATGACCAGCGCGGCCGTGCGGATCGTGTCCACGCCGCGCCGGGTGTCCACCGGCTCCATGATCCCGAACGGCCCGGGCGCGAGGGAGTCGGGCCCGTCGTACACCGCCCAGTCGAGGTCGCCGTCCGGCCGCTGCACCGGGAGGATCACGGTCGCCCCGTGCTTCCACAGCGCGAAGACCAGCCCGTGGGTCGAGGGCTCCGAGCCGGTCGACCAGTAGCAGGCGACCAGGCCCGCCATCTGCACCCATGGCTGGTCGAGCAGCGTCTCCCGCACGGCGGCGGAGGACTCCCGCAGGGTCTTCTCGTCGATCCTCGAACGGCTGTCCAGGATCCGCCGTCGCAGGGTCACCTTGTCCATAGCCCGCTCCGCCTGCTCCGTTAGTGTTCAGCCATGGCTGACTTCGATCCCGTAACCAAAGCCGTGGTCCCCGCCGCAGGTCTCGGCACACGGTTCCTGCCCGCGACGAAGGCGACCCCCAAGGAGATGCTGCCCATCGTCGACAAACCGGCGATCCAGTATGTCGTCGAAGAGGCGGTTTCCGCCGGACTGCTCGACGTGCTCATGGTGACCGGTCGCAACAAGCGCTCCATCGAGGATCACTTCGACGTAGCGTACGAGCTTGAGGACGCGCTTCGGGCCAAGGGGGACGAGGAGCGCCTGTCGCAGGTCCAGGAGCCCGTCGACCTCGCGACCATGCACTACGTACGGCAGGGCGAGCCCAAGGGCCTCGGTCACGCGGTGCTGTGCGCCAAGCAGCATGTCGGCCACGAGCCGTTCGCCTGCCTCCTCGGTGACGACCTGATCGACCCGCGGGATCCGCTGCTCAAGCGGATGATCGAGGTCAGGGCGACGTATGGCGGCAGCGTCGTCGCGCTCATGGAGGTCCCGCGCGAGCAGGTCTCGTTGTACGGCGCGGCCGCGATCGTGGCGACCGACGAGGACGACGTGGTCCGCGTCACCGACCTGGTGGAGAAGCCGCCGGCCGACGAGGCCCCGTCGAACTGGGCGGTCATCGGCCGTTACGTGATCGACCCGGAGGTCTTCGAGGTCCTGGAGAACACCCCGCCCGGGCGCGGCGGCGAGATCCAGCTCACCGACGCCCTGCGGACGCTGGCGGCCAGGGGACCCGAGGAGGGCGGGCCGGTTCACGGCGTGCTGTTCCGGGGCCGCCGCTACGACACGGGCAACAAGCTCGACTACCTGCGCACGGTCGTGCAGTTCGCGGCCAACCGCGACGACCTGGCGCCCGATTTCCTGCCCTGGCTCAAGGAGTTCCTCGACCAGGTCGGATCGTAGAAATCACAGCAATCGCCGAAAGAGGACTCTCGGACCATGAAGACGGTCGACCGGCATCTCGCCGACATCCTGGCGACCGTACGGCCGCTGGCCCCGCTCGAGGTCGAGCTCGAGCGGGCGCTCGGCGCCGTGCTGGCCGAGGACGTCGCCTCACCCGTGCCACTGCCGCCTTTCGACAACTCGGCCATGGACGGCTATGCCGTACGGGCCGAGGACGTGGCCGGTGCTCCCGTGACCCTGCCGGTGATCGAGGACGTGGCGGCGGGGGACAGTGAGCTGCGCGCGGTCGGGCCGGGGCTGGTCTCCCGCATCATGACCGGCGCGCCTCTGCCGGCTGGCGCCGACGCCGTCGTCCCGGTGGAGTGGACCGACGGCGGCGCCGTCACGGTCAGGATCGACAGGCCCGCGCCGCCCGGCCACGCGATCCGCCGCTCGGGCGAGGACGTGCACGCCGGGGACGTGGTGCTCCGCGAAGGCACGCGGATCGGCCCGGCCCAGCTCGGCATCCTCGCCGGAGTTGGACGGCGTCGCGTGACGGTACGGCCCCGGCCGAGGGTGGTCGTGCTGTCCACCGGCGCCGAGCTGGCCGAGCCCGGCACGCCGCTGGCCCCCGGACAGATCTGGGAGTCCAACAGCTTCATGCTGGCCGCCGCCGTACGCGAGGCCGGGGGAGAGGGGTTCCGCGCCGGGGCCGTGACCGACGACCCGAGGGAGTTCCTCGACACGCTCGACGCCCAGCTCGTGCGGGCCGACGCCGTAATCACCAGCGGCGGCGTCTCCATGGGGGCCTATGAGCCGGTCAAGGAGGCCCTCGCGCCGCTGGGCAAGGTCATGTTCGAGAAGGTCGCCATGCAGCCGGGCATGCCGCAGGGCTTCGGGGTCGTCGGGCCGGACAGCGTGCCGATCTTCACGCTGCCGGGCAACCCGGTGTCGTCGTTCGTGTCCTTCGTGGTGTTCGTGAAGCCCGCCCTGCGCAGGATGCAGGGGCTGCCCGAGGGACCTCCGGAGACCGTGCGGGCGACCGTGACCTCGGCCCTGCGGTCGCCGCCGGGCAAGCGGTCCTACCTGCGCGCGGTCCTGTCCGGGGACACCGTCGCGCCCGTCCTCAGGCAGGGCTCGCACCAGCTCGCCGCACTGGCCTCCGCCAACGCGCTCATCGTCGTCCCGGAGGACGTGACCGAGCTGCCCGAGGGATCCGGCGTGGAGGTGATCCCGCTGTGAGCGAGGTCAATCCGATGAACCCCGAGAACCGCCTGACGCACATCGACGAGTCGGGCGCCGCGCGGATGGTGGACGTCTCGGGCAAGGACGTCAGCGCCCGTACGGCAACCGCCACTGGCCGCGTCCTTCTCTCGCCGGAGGCGGTGGCCCTGCTGCGCTCGGGGGAGGTGCCGAAGGGCGACGCGCTGGGAGTGGCCAGGATCGCCGGGATCATGGGAGCCAAGCGCACGCCCGACCTCGTGCCGCTCTGCCACCCGATCGCCCTGCACGGGGTCAAGGTGGAGTTGGCGGTCGTCGACTCGGGAGTGGAGATCACCGCCCGGGTCCGGACGGCCGACCGGACCGGCGTCGAGATGGAGGCGCTGACCGCCGTCTCGGTGGCCGCCCTCGCCCTGGTCGACATGATCAAGGCAGTCGATCCGGCCGCCGTCATCGGCGACGTACGCGTAGAGGAGAAGACCGGCGGCAAGACCGGCATCTGGACGCGTGACTGACGTCCGAGCCGATGTCGAGGCAGATCAGTTGGATCGAGGGGAGCACGGCTGTGCGGGCTTTGGTGATCACGGTCTCGAACAGGGCCTCCGCGGGAATGTACGAGGACCATTCGGGGCCGCTGCTGGCGGCCCTGCTCGCCGAGGCGGGCTGTGATCCGGTGGACGGCCCCCGCGTCGTCCCCGACGGGGAGCCGGTCGAGTCGGCGCTGCGCGAAGGCATCGCCGAGGGGTACGACGTGATCGTGTCCACCGGCGGCACCGGGGTCACGCCTCAGGACCTCACCCCCGAGATGACCCGCCGCGTCATCGACCGGGAGATCCCCGGCATCGCGGAAGCCGTACGGCAGGTGAACAGGGACAAAGTGCCCACTTCGATCCTGTCCCGCGGCCTCGCCGGACAGGCGGGTTCGACGCTAGTCGTCAACCTCCCTGGATCGTCCGGTGGCGTCCGTGATGGGATGGCTGTGCTCGGGCCTATCCTGGGCCACGTGGTCGACCAGATCCATGGCGGCGATCACACGGCTTGAGTGGAGCCACGACACCCCTGGCGTGGCGCGTTGACCGTCTTCCGGTGGATGATTGACGAATGGATCGACTTCGCGGCTGGCCGGCGACCCTGGTGGAGGGGCCCGTGGGGCTCCGGCCGCTGCGCCTGCGTGACGTCCGGGACTGGCGGGACACCCGGTTGCGCAACGCCGAGTGGCTGCGACCCTGGGAGCCGAGCAATCCGGAGACCCCCCTGTTCAGGACGGGTCTCGGGCCGTACGTCTCAATGGTCGGCACGCTCAGGCGGGAGGCCCGCCAGGGGCTGGCTTTGCCGTGGATCGTCACTTATGACGGAGTGTTCGCGGGGCAGCTCACCGTCGGGGCCGTGGTCTGGGGTTCCGCGCGGTCGGCCCAGGTGGGCTACTGGATCGACGGTGCCCTCGCCGGGCGCGGCATCATCCCGACCGCCCTCGCCATGGCGGTCGATCACTGCTTCTTCACCACCGGCTTACACCGTCTCGAGGCGAACATCCGGCCGGAGAACCACGCCAGCCGCAGGGTCGTGGAGAAGCTCGGCTTCCGCGAGGAAGGCGTGCGCAGGCGCCAGCTGCACATCGACGGCGCGTGGCGCGATCACATCTGCTACGCCCTGACGGTCGAGGACGTGCCGCGCGGCCTCCTCGTCCAGTGGCGCAGGACTTCGGACGGCTCGGCCGCCCGGCGAAGCGAGCCCAGCCCGGGTTAGCCAAACGATCTCCGGGGAAGGTCCGGTCGGGATCGAATTACATGAACAGCTTTGACGATCTCGCGACACACCGGACTCAATGCTCGTCAACGAGTGACACGCAGTCTTACGGTGCGTGACGTGAGCACCTCTCCGATGACTCGAGTCCCCGGATGTGTTCACCATGCCCGGAGGTGGCCGCATGGGTAGCGCCGTCCTCTATCTCGCCATCGTCGTCATGTGGTTGAGCGTCCTGCTGCCGATGTGGCTGCGCAGGGACCGTCACGTCAACGACGACCTCTACGACGACCAACCGGCCGAGGCGGACACGGTCGTCGACGGACCGCCCGAGGACCGCTCCAACGCCGCACCGGAGGAGCAGTCCTCGGCGTCCACGCCCACGTCCACCACCCTTGGCGCATCCGTCACAGGGTCTGTGGCGCGGTCTCCGAGCGGGAGTGGGTTTCCGGCCGGGGGTGCCTCGGGAGCCGGTGAGGGGAGCTCCGCCGCGGCTGACGATGGGGGCGGCACCGCTCCTGTCGCCGCCGAGGGCGAGAGCGCGGCGCCGGCGGGGCCTCGCCGTACCCAGGCGCGGCGGCGGGCCACCATCGTGGCCCGCCGGCGCAGGCGGCTTCTGTGGAGCATCCTGCTCCTCCTGGCGTCCGTGGTGACGGCCGCCGTCCGGGTCGTGCCCTGGTGGGGCGTGACCCCCTCGGGCGTGCTCCTGGTGGCCTATGTCGCCGTCCTGCGCGTCGCCGTACGGGTCGACAGGGAGCAGCGGGAGAAGGCGGCTCGGGCGCGGGCGGAGCACCTGCGCAGGGCGCGGCAGCGCCGCCGCGCCCTGGCGGCCATGGCGCGCGAGGCCGAGATCATCCAGTTCGAGGCACGCAAGCGCGCCCAGGTCTTCGACCAGTACGCCGACGGACGCCGCGCGGTGGGGGACTGACGGGATGGCGCGAGGAGCCCCAAGAGTTTGCTAACCTAGTCGAGTCGTTGGGGCTATAGCGCAGTCCGGTAGCGCACTTCGTTCGCATCGAAGGGGTCTGGGGTTCAAATCCCCATAGCTCCACCAACGTCAGAGCCCGGTTCCGATCACGGAGCCGGGCTCTTTTGATCTTCCGAGTGACTAACTGAGTGACTACGACTTGAAGAGGTCATCCATCGCCTCAGCCCCTTCCAGCAGGACCGGACGGAGCTGCTTCCGATAGACCGTCTCGGTGACCTTCGTGTTGCTGTGGCCCACCAGGCGAGAGATGTACTCGATCGGCACTCCACTGGCCGACAGCAGCGAGACGAAGCTGTGCCGCATCTCCCGGGGCGTCCATTCCTTCCGTTCAGCCCTGCCTTCTTGACGACCTTACGGAAGGCCCGCCGTACGTTGTGCGAGTCGAGGGGGGTTCCGACCGCGGAGGCGAAGACGAGGCCGTGATCCTGCCATCGGGAGCCAGCGGCTTTGCGGGCGACGGCCTGCCGCTCACGATGAGCTGTGAGCGCTTCCGCGCAAAGCTTTGGCATGGCGAGCGTCCGGCGGGACTTCTCGGTTTTGGTGTCCCCGCCAGCCCTGACTGACCGCCACACCATGATTGACGGCGGCTCACCCTCCAGATCCGCGACCGAAGGGGCGACGCTGGCGAGGAGAAGGGAAAGGAAGAGCGAGGAGGAGGCGGGAGGTGCAAGGGAAGACCTTGGGGCGCTGCGGCTCCGGGATGATCGCGATTCACAGGCGACAGGCGCATCAGTGGTTGAGGTAGGAGCCCTGATCTTCCCGCCCGCCATCGACCCGGGCAGAGCCCAGCAGACCGACTCCTACAGGTCAAGCCCGGCTGTGCAGGCAGGGCAACCAGTGCATGAGGAAGTCCACCGGGAACATGAACACGCGAAGCCGAGCTTGACCCTCCGTCGCCGGCCCGCTGCCCCTCCGGGGCGGGTCGAAGGCAGACGGGAAGATCAGGGCAGGGAAAGATGTGCTGGCCGCACAGGGGACTTTCAGGGCACAGCGCTCCGGCAAGTGGCGACAGGCACTGTCAAGGGACAGCAGCGTTTCCGAGGTCAGAGCTGATCCAGCCCACTCTCTCGATCGCTCATGACGACTGTCCTCCGGCGTTTGTTGCGATCTAGGTCGCTCCGCATGCAATGGCGCAACTCCGCAAATCGGTTCGCCCATTGATCCTGAGCGGCACGGTAGGCCGGGTCATCGTGTGTGCCTCCTCCGCCTTCCACAAGATCGCGCAGGCTTCTCAGAGCATTGAATGCAGAGGTGGATGCCTCGATGACCTCGTCTGGTGCGAACAGTGCAACCTGGTACCGCATCTCATACGCTTTGGCATCCTTGAAGGCATCGAAAGCCAAGCGAGCCCTATCGTCAACGGATGCCATCGAATACCGAGCGGCGACTCGAAGGTTATGCCGCGTCAGAGACAGTGCTGCAAGGTAGTCCCCATATGCCTGACGTTTGATAGCACGGTCGCCTTCTCGTTGGCTGCGACTTGCCCGTGTCCAGTCAGCAACAAGCGTTGCGCCGACGCCAATCACGGCGCCAAGTATCGTGCTTAGTAATGGTATCCAGTCCATCTTAGAAAGATTACTGGCTGGTTCCTCGTGAGTGACGAACTGAGTGACAACCGCCGCGAACATCAGCGAACTTCAGCGAGCAGTAACGGTCCATTTGAGCAGGTCAACCGCGACAACAGCACACGTCGAGGTATCCGCGCCTTGGCTTTGGGAGCAAGGAGTGATCACATGGTGGTCATGGTGCCTACGATGATGTGATGGGCTTGGGTAGGGGGAAGACGGAACACGCCGGCGCACGTGACATGAGCCGGAAGCATGGACACTGGGGGCTCACCGAGGAAGCGAAAGCTTGGGCCAGCAAAGCTCGTCGGCGCGATGAGAAGGAGGAGCTGAAGGCCGCGGTCGTCGAAATGGCGGACGGTGAGCCTGCGTGTGAACCCTCTTCGGAGGAAGATCACTAGGGCACATCCAGGGCACACGGCACCGGCAGACGGCCGAAACCAGTGTCAAACGACGGAAGTGTTCTTCCAGGTCGCGCCCCCTGCTCCTGCTTCCAATGCAGGTCACGGACATGCGCAATTAGAACCCGGCCTACAGGCCGACTCGGCCGCCGCCTGTCTGCCGTGTCGCCCACGAGCGCAAGAAGCGGACAGCCGCCGTGAACTTTTCCGTTGGCGCGCGCGTTGTCACGGCATGGTCACCTGGTTTCCTGCCGGGTACTTCCGGCGTCACGTACTCCCATTACTCGGCATCGGCCTTCCGTTGCTCGCACTGTCGATCTGGTTGTACGCCGACCAAGCCTCATTCGCGCGCCGCGCCATCGTCACGACCGGCACGGTGCAGGAGGTACTGCGGGGCGCACCGATCTATCGCGATGACGGACAGACGTCCGTCAGGATTAATGGCCGGGTGCGCTACACAGCGAACAATGTGGAGATCGTTAGCGTGGTTCCTCTGGGCTCCTGCGGCGGGGGGTTGGCCGCCACGTGCGTATCCTCGAAAGCTGGCGACACGATCAAGGTGGCGTACGACCCAACCGATGTCGGTCGGGCGAAAGTCGTTCCATGGAGCGGCCTGCCCATGTGGCCGGTGCCGCATGTCTTGATCTGGGCCACGGCTTTGATCAGCCTGGTCTGCCTCGTAGCGGCAGGGATCAACGTGGGGGCAGTGCGGCCCATTCGTCCGCTGAACGCGAGACGACACGATGGGCGTTCACACCACAGCGATAGCCCAGACGACCGCAAGGCGTGAGTGACCAACTGAGTGACGACAGCCGTGAGCGACCTCGAACATCAGCGAACCACGCTGGACAGTTTGAGCAGATCAACCAGCACTTCTGTGCACCTTGGAGCATCGCCGAATTGGCTTCGCATCGAAGGGGTCTGGGGTTCAAATCCCCATAGCTCCACCAACGTCAGAGCCCGGTTCCGATCACGGAGCCGGGCTCTTTTGATCTTCTGCCCGCCGGGGGTGAGATCGGCGAAGGGGGCTGTTTTCCTGAGCTGCTCTCGGGAACACCGCGGGGGATCGAGTGAGGCGATGCACAGCGCAGCCCGGTTGCCATCACGGCCCGCACTCCCACGGAGGCACACGGACACAGAGGTCTACCAGTTGGACCGCGGCTGTGGCTTTTACCCTCAGCCGGGGCGGAACGGGAGCGCTCTCGCGGTGTTCCTGGGATGGTTTTCTCTGCTCATGGCGCTGAGGTCGGGCCTGACCCTACGTCGCTGGCGCCATCAGGCGTCGAGGTCGCGGAGCCCGACGGCGTCGTGACCCCAGAACGGCTCGGAGTAGACCAGCGTCCCCGTCATCCACGGCTCGTACGCCGGAAGCCTGATCACCTGAAAGGCGGCATCGGGGATGCGTAGTGACGGCTTGCGGAAGCCCAAATCGGCCCCGGGGGTGAACCCGAAGCGGAAGTAGTAGCCGGGGTCGCCTTCCAGGAAGACGAGGGGGCTCTCCCCGTCGGTGAGAGTCGCGAGCCCGGCGCGGACCAGGGCCGAGCCGATGCCCTGCCGCTGGCGCTCGGGCAGCACGCCCAGCGGGCTGAGCACCCGCACGTCGACCAGTCGCCGCGGGGCATCGAGCAGGCTGCGGGTGAACATGACGTGCCCGACGACCTGCCCGGCGTCCTCGGCCACGAGCGCGAACCCCCCGCCGGAGCGGATCCCGTCGCGCAGGGTGTCGACCAGATCGGCCACGATTCCGCCGTGGTCGCCGAACGCTCGCAGATGGACGTGACGCACGGCGCCCGCGTCGTCCGGCCGCTCTTCTCGAAGCTCCACCCCCGCAGGCTAAACGGTCTGTCCCGTCGCCGGCATCCTTTTTCACCCGCCTGCCCCGCGGCTGGTATCGACGGCGAGGCGCAGCGTGAGACCGGCATGGCTGTACAGCAGCCCATACAGCAAGGCCGCCACCTTGTAATCAGAAGGTCGTGCAGCGACCAACAGCGTGCCAATGCAGACGAGGGCGAATACTGCTCGCCGCACTCTTTAGTTTAGGAAGATCCACTCCCACCTGGAGAAGTGTCTGTGTCGCGCCTGGATGCCCAAGAAGCGTTGTAGTCGGCTGAGGCTCACCATGATTCGGCCCTCTCTACTTCACGATGACCGTCCACTCCGCACTCATGCTGATGGTCCTGTCGTTTCCCCGAATAGACAGAGTATGTTCACCCTTGGCTAGAGGCTGGAGGTAGACCCAGAGGCCGCAGAGGTAAGTGTGGCTCTTGCCTGCTAAGCCGTCCAGGGGGTTGTCCTTCGCACCGGTGTATGTGATGTAGTCATTCTCCTCGCGCCCATAGGTGACCTCCCGCCCGTCCAGGACGACGTG
Organism: Planotetraspora sp. A-T 1434; assembly: GCF_025420585.1. Classification (GTDB taxonomy): domain Bacteria; phylum Actinomycetota; class Actinomycetes; order Streptosporangiales; family Streptosporangiaceae; genus JAOEGB01. Next base: position 95,488 of record NZ_JAOEGB010000010.1, read on the forward strand.
ACCTTCGGCATTTGCCATGAACGATTTGCACGCCTCCTTGTTCTCACCGGTGATGAAGTAGATCACTGGAAACGCGATGGGCCTGGTGGCCGGGATGGCACAGGTCCGTTTCCCGCCGAAGCTGCCAGAGAGGAACCACACGTCTTTGGGCTGGTTGCGGCCACAGAATCGCGCTGGTCCGAAGTTGGGGTTCGTTTCCGCAGGCTCTGACGTGCCCACGTCATCCATCGTCCTTGGACGTCAGGCGCGCGCCACAGCTCATCGCCCTTAATGGGTCCCACATTGCGGCACCCTGTGATCAGACCGATGATCAGCAAGAGTGTGAGGATATATCGACGGAAGTGGTCGCCTTCTCGCTCAACTGAGTACCCAGCGTTGAGGACTTGCTCACCACTGTGGGGGCGCATGCCTGCATCATGGCAGTGCGGTCCGACAAATGCCGTGCAGATCAGCGGCAAGCTGAGGTAACGACCATCATGATGGTACGGATCCTTCTTTGAACTGGGCCCGGTTGAACCGGGCTCCCCAGTTGTGGATCTGGTCGAGCAATTCGGGCGGGCTGAGGACGCGAAACTCAGCGTCGAGCACGCCCAGCGCCATGGTCGGCCAGTCGAGGGAGTCGGCGGTCATGCGCATCCGGCAATGCTCGGCGTCAACCTTCTCGACTGTGCTCCACCTGCCGATCCGTTCGCGCACGATTTCGGCCGGGGCGTCGACCAGGACCTCCACCCGGTACGGGCGGGGCAAATTGTCCAGGCCGGCGCGGACGAACTCGGCGGCGTCGGCGGCGGGCAGGTCGCGGGGCCGGAACCGGGAGCCGGTGCCGTGTGGCTCGGTGAGCCGGTCGACCCGGAAGCTGCGCCAGTCGTGCCGGGTGAGGTCGTAGGCGACCAGGTACCAGCGGCGGCCGAGGCAGACCAGTCGATGCGGTTCGGTGTGCCGGTCGGTGTGGCGGCCGTCGGCGGCGGTGTAGGAGAAGCGGAGCTGTTCGCTGTCCCGGCAGGCCAGCGCGACCGCGGTCAGCACGCCCGGGTCGACGCCCGCCCCGGCCGGGCCGTCCCAGCCGCCGGGCACGGTCATCGCGCGCAGCGCGTCGATCCGGCGCCGCAGCCGGGCCGGCATCACTTGCACCACCTTGGCCAGCACCCGCACCGAGGACTCGGCGATGCCCTCCACCGCACCCTGCGCGGCGGCCTGCAGTCCCACGGCCAGGGCGACGGCCTCCTCGTCGTCGATCACCAACGGCGGCAGTGCCGCGCCGGCGGCGAGCTGGTAGCCGCCGTCCACGCCGCGCTGCGCCTCGACCGGATAGCCCAGCTCGCGCAGCCGGTCGATGTCCCGGCGCAGGGTGCGGACCGAGACTTCCAGCCGCTCGGCCAGTTCGGCGCCCTGCCAGTACCGGTGAGTCTGAAGCAGGGACAGCAGCCGCAGCGTCCGGGCGCTGGTGTTCGCCATGTTTAGAAGTCTTCCGCAATTCAGGTCGCAAAGTGACCGCTATTGCCACCAGTGTGGTCGTGACCGGCAGAACAGGACAACGGAAGGCAGAGATTATGAGCGGGACCATGACCGTCAACGAGCTGACCACCCGGGACGCCGCCGACGCGCCGGCCGCCACCGGTGAGCGCGCCGACCTGCTGGCGATGCTGGCCAAGCACCGGCACTTCCTGCGCTTCACCACCCGCGACCTCACCGACGAGCAGGCCGGGCGGCGGACCACCGCCAGCGAGCTGTGCCTGGGCGGACTGATCAAGCACGTCGCGGCGGTCGAGCGGACCTGGGTGGACTTCATCCTGGACGGTCCGTCGGCGATGGGCGACTTCACCACCATGACCGAGGCCGACTGGACCCGGTGGGCCGACGAGTTCCGGCTGCTGCCCGGTGAGACGCTGGCCGGTGTGCTGGCCGGCTATGCCGAGGTGGCCCGCCGGACCGACGAGCTGGTCGCGACCCTGCCCGACCTGGACGCCACCCGGCCGCTGCCGAAAGCCCCGTGGTTCGAGGCCGACGCGCGATGGTCGGCCCGCCGGGTGCTGATGCACATCCTGTCCGAGACCGCCCAGCACGCCGGACACGCCGACATCATCCGTGAGTCCCTGGACGGCGCCAAAAGCATGGGCTGACCAGCGGCGCCGCCAGAGCGTTCCCACGCTGATCCGCGCTGGAACGGCGACATCCACGAGATACGGACGGCCTCGTCGCGCCCAACGAAAGCTTCGGCGGCTGGACCAAGACCTTCACCGCCCCCCGTACGGCTAAGCCGGCGAACTGTACGTGCCCTCGGGTCAGTGGTGAACGGCGGCGCGGGTCAGGCGGCAGAGGTCAGCGGGGCGGAGGGCGTCGGAGCGGCGCCACAGCGCAGTGTCGATGCTGTCCGCCTGCCGTACGTGCTCGACCGCCGCAAGGCCATGCTGGTCCAGCAGAACAGACAGGTCCTCGGGAGTGAAGAAGGACAGCCAGGGCTCGCCGCGCTCAGCGGCGGCGGGGAGCGCGAAGTCCGCGTAGGCGCTGCCCCGCTCGTCCCGGAGGGCCGGAGGCAGGGCGTACTCCATGATCAGTTCCGTGCCGGGGGCCAAGCGGCGGATGGTGGCGAACGTCGCGGCGACCGCCTCACGGGTGAGGTACATGGACACCCCAAGCCAGCTCACCAGAGCGGGCCGGGACGGGTCGAAGCCCGCGGCGCTCAGGCCTGCCATCAGATCGTCGGTCTCGAAGTCCACAGGTGCGAAGGTCAGGCCGTCCGGGGCCGTGATGCCGGCGGCGTCGAGGAGGCCGCGCTTCCACCGTTGCGTGGCCGGATGGTCCACCTCGAAGACCTCGACCCGGCCGATCATCCCGGAGCGATAGGCGAAGGTGTCGAGCCCCGCGCCGAGGATCACGTACTGCTCCAGGCCGTCGCGGGCCAGGTCGGCCAGGCGGCGTTCGGTGTAATGGCTCCGGGCTGTGACCTGGGCCCGAGTGCCCGAAAGGACGACGTGGTCGCCATGCGCCCGGTGATAGCCGATGAACTCCTCGGCCCGCTCGCCGAGCAGGGACGCCGCCACGGTGTCGCGAAAGATGAAGGGCTCCTGGTCCACCACGAGGTGGGCCGCGCGGGCGGCCGCCGCCATGAGCGCTGTCTGGCTGAGTTGCTCTTCGTGCATAGCCGTCGTTCCTTTCTGATTACCGGGAACGACGATGCTAAATGCAAAAGAGTATTTCAGGGCTCCATCATAGCAAACCTAAATAAATTCCGAATCACTGATTGATGAATAAGGAATCACGGTTGTCATTAGTGTTTCTGTCGCATTGTCTGGCCCCCGGCCGGGCATGGCCGTCGTTCCCGGCGTTGTCGTAGGCGACTACTACGCTCAACGGGTGACGACAGAAGGTGATCTTGAGCTGGATGACGGGCGCACGCTGCACTACTACGACACGGGTGCGAACGGAGCGGATGGGCGGCTCGCCGTTTTCTGGCACCACGGCACGCCGAACATCGGCGCGCCTCCCGCGCCTCTTTTCGCCGCCGCGGCCCGGCTCGGCATCCGCTGGATCTCGTATGACCGGCCCGGATACGGCGGATCAACTCCGTGCCCCGGCCGGGACGTGGCGTCGGCGGCCACCTACGTGGCCGGCGTCGCCGACGCGCTGGGCATCGATCGGTTCGCGGTCATGGGCCATTCCGGCGGCGGCCCGCACGCCCTCGCGTGCGGCGTGCTGCTGCCGGAACGCGTCCTGAGCGTGGTCAGCGTGGCCGGGCCGGCCCCGTTCGGCGCGGAGGGGCTTGACTGGTTCGCGGGCATGGCCGCCTCCGGCGTGGCGTCCCTGCGCGCCGCCGCCCAGGGACGCGCGGCGAAGGAGAGGCACGAGGCTTCGGCCGCCGAATACGACCCGGAGTTCACCTCGGCCGATCATGCGGCGCTCTCCGGTCCGTGGTCCTGGTTCGGTGAGGTCGTCGGCCCGGCTGTGGAGGGCGGCGCCGGCGGGTTGATTGACGACGACCTCGCGTACGTCTCCCCGTGGGGGTTCGACCCCGCGCAGGTGAGAGCGCCGGTCCTCTTATCGCACGGTGGCCGGGATCGGGTCATCCCGAGCGCGCACAGCGAGTGGCTCGCGCACCGCTGCCCGTCGGCGGAGTTGCGGTTGTCCCCGGACGACGGACACATCTCGATCCTCACCTCCGGCGAGGCCGCCATGGAGTGGCTCCGGGAGCACGCCGCTCAGGCTTAGGTCGCCGCCGTCAAAGCACCACCAAAGCCATCAAAGCACCAACAAATAGACCCGGCTCGGCGCAGGACCTTCCCCAAGGTCACCTGGAGGGCCAGGCCGAAGTCCCGCGCGAGCCTGCCCAGCGCCTCGGTCTAGGCGACGGTGTGCGAAATGGGCTTCTCCGCGAATGACATGCGTGCCGGCGCGGGATCGGCAGGATCGAAGCAGTCTCGCCACGTCTCATCGCCCTCTCCCGGTGGCCCCGCCGGTGGCGGGGCGCATCATGATGGCAGGTGGGCCGACGCATGGCTTCAGGCGGCACGTCCCGGACGGCAGCGCTTTTTGAGTGGTGGCGGCCAGGCGGACGGGCTCTGGCGCGAGAGCGGCCGCTCCGACGCCGGGAACGGGACAGAGACATGGGGGCAGGATGGCGCTGGGCCTCGCCACGGGCGTGGCATTCACGTGGCTCGGGATGGTGCTGGCGATCTCGTTCCTGGAGGCGCCGCTGAGGTTCCGCGCGCCGGGCGTGGACACCCGGATCGGGCTCGGCATCGGCCGGCTGGTCTTCCGCGCGCTCAACATCGTCGAAGCCGTCCTCGCGGCGGTGCTCGTCATCTCGGTCGTCGCCGGCGGCGCGATGGTCAGCACTGTGCTTACTGCGCTTGTCGCGGCGGCTCTTCTCGGGATGCAGATCGGGATCGTACGGCCACGGCTTACCCGGCGTTCTGACCGCATCCTCGCGGGCGAAAAGGCCCCACGATCTCGGGGTCATCACGCCTACGTCATCCTGGAAGTCCTCAAAGTCGCGGCCCTGCTCACCAACGGCATCCTGCTGCTGAGGGCATGAACCGCCCCATACCGAAAGGCGTCACCATGGAGCCGATATCACTGACCACCCTGGCGAGCGAGCACCTGGCCAAGGCGCGGGAGAACACGAGTGGACGCAGTGCGCAGACCGTTCACGGCGGACACCAGCACGCCCTACGCCAGACACTGATCGCACTGGCCGCCGGGCGTGGCCTCGACGAGCACGAGAGCCCCGGCGAGGCCACATTGCAGGTGCTGCATGGACGCGTGCGCGTCGCGAGCAGCAACGACACCTGGGAAGGCGCGGCAGGCGACTACCTCGTCATACCGCCGGAGCGGCATAACCTGACGGCGCTCGACGACTCCGCCGTTCTGCTCACCGTGGCGGTGGACGCCGGCCCGGCCACCACCCACTGACCGCCCGCTCAATCGTGAGCCGGGTCGTTGGTGCTGAGCTTCAGGGGCGCCACTCGTCGCGGTAGCCGGGATGCCAGTCGTAGGCGGCGGCTTCGAGGCGGAGGAGATGCTCGGCCTGGGCTCGCTCCCCGACGTCGATCAACCCGCCGCCGAGGATGTGGGCGAGATAGTTGAGGCGTCCCCTCTTCGCGGCGAGGTCGCGCTCTTCCCGGAGATACGCGGCCAGAGCCTCGGCGGACGTGGCGTCGTCGATGGACCCGCGCGCCGCCTCGTCGAGGCGAGCGCGGATGAAGACGATCAGCTCACTCATCGGCGGCCTTCATAAACAGGCCGCCGGCGATGAACAGGCCGCGCGTGACGAACAGGCCGCGCGTGACGAACAGGCCGCGCGTGACGAACAGGCCGTCCGCGATGAACAGGCCGCGGACGAGCGTGCGGGCGTGCCGCCTGGCATGGGCCGGCTTCGGGGAGACCCGGCGGGCGTGATGGCCGTCGCGGGCCCGCTTGGCGAGAACCCGGCGACCGTGACGGCCCGCGCGTAGCTGTCGCAGTCGAAATCGCTCATGCCGGTATCCTCCCCCAACGGCTCACGCCGTTCCGATGATTCGGTACAAGCCGGGCGTCAGGAGACCCCGCCGAAAGGCAGGAGATGGGCAGGGCCGCCTTGCTGGGGCAGAGGCGGCCCTTCCGCTGGTGGCACATCGGCGCCCATGAACGACCCGCATACGCGCGGAGGGCGCCGTGCCGAGTCAGTCCCCCGCCGCCACGGGCTCCGCCGGCTGCGGGGCTCCGTTCCGGCTCCCTCGAGGCCGGGACGCCGATGCCCACGAAGGGGCCAGGGTCGCCGCGGACTCGCGTGAGGGACGGCGCTGCTGGGAGAAGGCCGAGCCCACCGTGGCGGCGAGGTACATGTAGGCCTCCCGCGTCGAGGGTGCGAGCGCATCCAGCTCGAACTCGGCGTCTTCCTCCAGGTGGGGATCGAAAGGAATGGTCACCACGGTGCGGCAGCGCTCGTCGAAGTGGTTGTGGAGCGCTTCCAGGTCCACAGTCGACTGGCTCTCGTGGCGGACTCCCGACAGGACCACGGTGGCCGAGTGCGCCAGGTCGGCATGACCGTGGGCCTCCAGCCAGTCCAGGGTCGCTCCCGCCGACCGGGCCGCGGCCACCGACGGAGCCGTCACCAGCACGATCTGGTGGGCCAGCTCCAGAGTGGCCGACATCGCCGAGTGTGACAGGCCGGTGCCGCAGTCAGTGATGCAGATCGAGTAGAAGTGCTCCAGAAGCCCGGCAACGGTCCGGTAGTCCGCGGCGCTGAAAGCCTCCGACACTGCGGGGTCGCGGGCGGATGCCAAGATTTCCAGCCTGCTCGACGGCGACTGCGAGGTGAACGCCCGGATGTCGGCGTATCGCGGCTGGTCCAACGTGATGAGCGTGGTCAGCAGCTCCCGGACGGTCGCCGTCGTCTCGACCGGCAACCGGTCGGAGAGGGTGCCGCGATCCGGGTTGGCGTCCACCGCGATCACCCGGTCACCCCTCAGGGTGGCGAGGGTGGCCCCCAGCCCCACGGATGTGGTCGTCTTGCCGACGCCGCCCTTCAGACTGAGCACGGCCACCCGGTGGTGACCCCCCGCCACCGGCGTGCGGGCTCGGGCGACCAGTTCGCGACGGCGCAGCTCACGCGGCGACTCGCCGAGATGCAACAGCCCCCCGCTCATCTTGTACACGGCGCGACGCCAGCCTCCCGAGGGGGCGCGCCGCCTCACCCGTAGAAGGAGCTCCGGAGTGAGACGATCCGTGGGGGTGGTGGAGGAATTGCCCTCATATGGGGCCGCCAACCCTCCTGCTGAGACGGACACCTGCTCCTGGACCACGGTGACCTCCGTTGATAGCCGATTGATAGCCCGTGTTGATTGCCGTGTTCGCTTGCCGTGTTGGTTGCCGTTCGTGAAGAGCAAGGGGCATGCCGCGGAGAGGAGTGGTCAAGCCTGCCGGCTTGTCATACGGACGTACGGCACGGCTTCGCCTCGTCATCTTGATCGCGTCCCCCGAATGCTCCTGATCATGTTGTGACCGGCCATGGCCGCTGCCGCGGACGACATGGCACACGCTACGATGTGTCATCGTACGGTTACTCTGCGTATGTACGCAAGGCTTAGACGTGATATGCCCCATTTCCGGATACCTCGATCGTCTTGACTACTAGTCTGTGTCGTTCGTGAACGGACTCGACGGCGAGTGGAAGGGCAGACGGATGCGGGTTGTGCTGGGCACGGTTGTCATGGGGGCCGCGGTGGCGCTGGCCGCCGGGGGATGCAGCGCGGAGCCCCAACCCGCGACGTCGGCGGTCAAGGGCGTCGTCACCGCTCCGGCCGTCTCCAAGGAGACGGGGGACACGCTCGCTCAGGGCAAGGTGGTGGACAAGGGCCACCCCAGGGCGTCGGTTCCGGTGCTCGCGGTGGCCTGGCCCAAGAGCGAGGTCCTGGACAAGATCGCCGAGGGCGCCGACGTGCCGACCGCCGTCGTCGCCCGCGCCACGACGGACGCGAACGGCCTGTTCCAGCTCCGGCTGAAGCCGTCCGACCTCGATCCCGTATACGTCGAGGACGGCGGCGACGTCCAGATCGAGCTCTTCCTGCAGAACCAGGACGGGCCGTCGTGGCAGTTCACCGCCACGCGGGGGGACAAGGGCTGGTCCACCGCCGACGCGGAGCCGGGCAAGGAGCGGCCGCTCAAGGCCGAGCTGGAGCTCGACCCCGCCTCAGGGGAGCTGAAGGTCCGCCGCCTGGACACCACAGCCGCACAGGGCTAGCCGCCGACCCGGCCGGCCGTACGGCGCGCACAGGCGGCTCCCAAGCCAGGTGACCCCGGCCCGCCGTACGGCCCGCGCAGGGCGGGCTCCCAGGCCAGGTGACCCCGGCCCGCCGTACGGCCCGCGCGGGCGGTTCCCAGGCCAGGTGACCCGACCTGCCGTACGGCTCAGCCGAGGCCGGCGTACTGGCGGGGGCGCAGGGCCTGGGCCCGCAGGGCCGCCAGCGCGGCCTGACGGCCGGACTCGGTGAGCTGCCAGGGGGCGTCCCAGGAGCTGTCGGCCCGTAGGTCCAGAGCGTCCAGGCGGCGCAGCAGCTCGCCGAGCGGCCCGGCCAGGTCGAGAGCCGTCACCTGGCCACCGGCGGCCGTGCGCCAGCCTTCGCCGTTCACCACGTCGGCCACCCGGTCGCGCAGCTCGGCGTACTTGATCTGCCTGTTGTCCACGAGCAGCATGAGCGCCGACTCTCGGATGGAGATCTCGAAGTCGTGCTCGCCACGGGCCGGGGCGAGCAGCGCGGCGGTGGCGGCCTCCCACAGCGCACCCGGGCTGTCCAGCAGGGCGCGCCCGGCGGGCGTGAGGACGAGCCTCCTGCCGGTACGGCGGAGCGCCCCGAGCTCCTGGATGGCGATCTCCTTGAGCGTCGTCAGCGCGGGCACGTCGGCCTCGCTCCGGACCGATCGCGTGGTCATGGCGTCCCAGCCGAACCGGTCGACGGCGTCCACGGCGAGCGCGCGGGCGAGGTTGAGCCGCTCCGTCAGCGGCACGCCCTTGTCGGCCAGGCCCAGCAGCCATCGGAGCGGCTCCAGGCAGGGCTCGGCCGGCGCCGGAACGGGGGCGTGCAGCCGCACCTCGAAGGGTTGCGCCAGCTCGCGGCGGGCGCTGCCGCGTCCGAGCACCCAGCGGTTCAGCCGCTCCCCGTGGACCCGGTGCAGCCAGCAGTCGCCGCCGAGCTCCGGTCGGGGGGCGGTCAGCCACCGCCTGGTCAACGCCTCGCGGTCGATTCGGTCGCCGGACACGATGGCCAGCTCCAGCGCGGCCGCGCAGGCGAGGTGGGCTCCGAGCTCCTCCGGCCCCATGATGGAGCTCCACGACAGCTCGGCGATGTCGGGCGGCAGGACGCCGGTGGCCTCGAGCGCCTGGTGGTAGGCGGTTGCCCCGGCCTCCTCACCGTCGCGGGCGTAGGTGCGCAGGATCTGCGCCGTGACCGGGGAGTCGCACAGCCCGGCGTACCGCCCCATCCCGCCGAGCCGGAGCAGCTCGCCGAGCGCCCGGGCGATGGCCGGGCGGTCGCCGGTCACCTTGAGCGGCAGGGTGTACCAGAGGAACTCGCACACATCAAGCTGGCTGATGGTCTCCAGCGCTTCGCCGCCGGTCAGCCATTCGACGGCGACGCGGGCCGACTCGGCGATGTCCGGCTGAGAGCGCTCCAACTCGGCCAGCAGCGCGGCCACGTCAGGTGCGGGCATGACCCGCAGTCTGCCGTATGGGACCCACCGTTGACGACGACCCACTGCCACTCGCAACCACCCCCGGGACAACGATACGGAGGGTCAGATCCACGACTTGAACAGCATGCGGCTGTGCCAGAGGTCGTACGGCACGACCTGCGCCGCGATGACCGGATAGAGCCACCAGAAGTTGAGCAGCGACAACAGCGCGAAGGCGCCCGCGACCGCGGCTCCCACGACACGCCGTCTCGGCGCGGCGGCCACGGGACCGATGATCAGCCCGCACGCCAGCACGATGGCCAAGATCATGAACGGCACCATCGGCAGCGCGTAGAACATGAACATCGTCCGGTTGTCGGCGATGGCGAAGTAGAACCAGGGCAGCCAGCCGGCCGCGTAGCCGACCAGCACCGCTCCCGCGCGCCAGTCCCGGGTCGACACGTACCAGGCGATCATCGCGATGAGGGCGGCGAGCCCGCCGAACCAGATGATCGGGGTGCCGGTGCCGAGCACCGCCCATGAGCAGGTGGCCGCGCCGCAGGTCCTGGGCGACTCGTAGAAGAACGCGACCGGCCGGAGCAGGAGCGGCCACTGCCAGGGCTCCGACTGGTACGGGTGGCTCGTCTCCAGGCCGGTGTGGAAGCTCAGCACCTGCTTCTGGTAGTCGATCCACGACCGCAGGGAGTCGATGACGAAGAACACCGGCCCGTTGGAGGTCGCCTGTGCCCAGTTCCGGCCGTAGCCCTTGTCGGTGGCGAACCAGCCGGCGAACGAGGCGACGTAGGCCAGCACCGGGACCACGGCCATCCAGGCCGCCGCCAGCGGCAGGTCGAGACGCAGCATCCCGGCGTACGGCCGGCGCAGGCCGGCGGCCCGGCGGGCGCCGGCGTCCCAGACGAGCGACATGATCGCGAAGGCCGCGATGAAGAAGACGCCGGTCCACTTGGTGGCCAGGGCGGCGCCGAGGCACGCTCCGGCCGCGAGCCGCCACGGCCGCCAGCCGAGCGACGGCCCGAGTGCCACCCCCACGGTGGAGGAGGTCCTCTCGTGCCAGTCCGCCAGCCGCCGCCGGGCGTCGTCCCGGTCGGTCACCAGGCAGGCGAAGCCGGCCAGCACCCAGAACATCAGGAAGACGTCCAGCAGCGCCGTACGGGACAGCACGAAGTGCAGCCCGTCGAGGGACAGCAGGAACCCGGCGAGGCAGCCCAGCAGTGTGGACCTGGTCATGCGCCGGGCCACCCGCGCCAGGATCAGGATGGAGATCGTCCCGAGCAGCGCGGGGGCGAACCGCCAGCCGAAGGGGTTGGCGCCGAAAATCAGCTCGCCGAGGCCGATCAGCCACTTGCCGAGCGGCGGGTGCACCACGTAGTTGGCGCACTGCTCGACCTGCTCGCACTGCTTGAAGATGTTCGTGTTGCCGGCCAGCAGCAGCTTGTCGGCGCCGTCGACGAACTGGCGCTCGACCCAAAACTTGATCATGGAGAACGAGTCCTTGGCGTAGTAGGTCTCGTCGAAGACCACCGCCTTGGGGACGCCGAGCCCGGTGAAGCGCAGGACTCCTCCGAAGAGGGCGACGATGATGGGCCCGATCCACCCCCACATGGCGCTGCCTGTCATGGGACGCGCGAGCCGGTCGCGCACGGAGATCGGAGGGGCGGCCTCCGGCTCGGGCTCCGGCTGCTCGAACGCCTGGTAAGGGAAGTCGGTCACGGCCACCCGGACAGATTACTGGGGCAGGCAGGTCCCGAACATGGCGTACGCGTGGATTGGGAACATCTGGTCGTTCGCGGGGCAACGTTTCATCGAGTCATAAGGTGGACGGGTGCTTATTCTCGCGGGAGCCCCGATCGGTCAAATGGGAGACGCCTCGCCCCGGCTCCGTGAGGCGCTCGGGACGGCGGACGTGATCGCCGCCGAGGACACCCGCAGGCTCAGGCGGCTGGCGTCCGACCTGGACGTGACCGTCACCGGACGGGTGGTGTCCTACTACGACGCCAACGAGGCCGCGCGCGCCCGGGAGCTGCTCGACGCCCTGCTCCACGGCCAGACCGTCATGGTGATCACCGACGCCGGCATGCCGGGCGTGTCCGACCCCGGATACCGGCTGACCCATCTGGCGGTGGAGGCCGGTGTCCCGGTGACCGCGCTCCCGGGCCCGTCGGCCGTCACCACGGCGCTCGCCGTGTCGGGGCTGCCGAGCGACCGGTTCTGCTTCGAGGGGTTCCCGCCGCGCAAGCCCGGGGAGCGGGCGAGGAGGTTCACGAGCCTGGCCGAGGAGGAGCGGACGATGGTCTTCTTCGAGGCGCCGCACCGCCTGCCGGCCTGCCTGGAGGCCATGGCCGAGGCGTTCGGCCCGGACCGTCCCGCCGCCGTCTGCCGCGAGCTCACCAAGACCTACGAGGAGGTACGGCGAGGCCCCCTGGGCGAGCTTGCCGAGTGGGCGCAGGGCGAGGTCAGGGGGGAGATCACGCTCGTGGTGGCCGGGCGGCCGCCCGAGACGGAACCGCCCGCCATGGAGGATCTCGTCGCGGAGGTGGCCCGGCGGGAGGCGTCGGGCGTGTCACGCAAGCACGCGATCGTCGACGTGGCCAAGTCGGCGGGCGTCCCCAAGCGCGACCTCTACAACGCCGTCCACGGCGGCTGAGGTCACCCGCCCTTGGTGCCCTTCGGAAGGCTGGTGACCTTCGGAAGGCTGGTGACCTTCGGAAGGCTGGTGACCTTCGGAAGGCTGGTGATTTTCGGAAGGCGAAGCGCGGCGAGAGTGATCGCGGCGGCCAGGCAGGCGAGCGGCACGGCCGGCAGCAGGTAGCGGTAGTCGAACTCGGCCGTCGCCGCCGGGGCGAGGATCAGGCCCACGGCCCCGAGCCATGGCAGCAGGACCGGCCCGCCGAGGCCGCGCCACCGCACCGCCACGCCGTACAGGCCGGTGAGCAGGAGCAGGCCGAGCACGATGCCCGGGAGCCGCACCACGTTCTGGTAGCCGATCATGAAATCGGACCAGGGCCGGACGACATGGGTGGCGGCCTTGCCGTTCTCGTACGCCTCGGCGTCCCTGTCGGTCGTGCTGTGGTAGGAGGTCCACTTCGGCAGCTCCCGCGTGAACGGGTTGTCGAAGTCGTAGAGCTTGTAGGTCTTGTAATCCGGGAACTGAGGCCGGTCCCAGCGGAAGGAACGGAAGAAGTCCTTGGCCACCACCGCGAGGTAGTCGCCGGGCTGCGAGAGGATCGCCCTCTTCGCGAACGCGCCGGCGTTGGTGTTGATCTCGGGGGTGAACCTCATGCCGGAGCCGAAGACGTGGAGCTGGTTCTCGTTGTCCCACCACAGGTAGGCCTGGGCGGAGGGCTCCCGCTTCTCGGGCGGGGTGTTGATGCACAGGAGGGCGAGCTCCAGCTCCTTGCGCTTGTCCAGGTTCATCTTGTGGCAGTCGGCGAACAGCGACGTCCGCATGTAGAGGATGGCGCCGTCACTGTTGGTCATCGAGAACTGGCCGTTGACGGCCTTGAACCAGCCCATGTACGCGACGACCGGGACGGCGCACGCCACGAGCACGGCGGCGACCGGCTTCCACCCCGCCCGCTTGATGGCCAGGTAGCCCACGACCAGGGCCAGGATCGGCAGGCCGATGCTCCTGGTCAGCGCCGTGAGCGCCAGCAGGAGCCCAATGGCCGCGCCCACCCGCCAGGACATGGCGTCGTGCCACAGGACCAGCGTGACCACTCCGACCACGAGCAGGATGAACATCGAGTCCGACATGATCAGCTGTTCCAGCTGGATCTGGTAGGCGTCGAACAGGACCGGAACCGCCGCGAGCGTCGCCCCCCATTTGGGGACCCCAAATTTGTGGGTAAGAAGGGCGTAAATGAGTAGCCCTGTGGCGAGTCCCATCAGATGCTGCGTGAAGACGACGGCGGCGAAGCTGTGCAGCGGCCTGAGCATCAGCAGCCAGAAACCGTAGCCATCCGGGCGGATCGGGTGCGGCCGGGGTCTCAGCGCCACCGAGACGTAGTCGTAGGAGTCGTTGAACCACATCGCCGGGCCGAACCCGAGCATGGTGACGATCCTCAGCAGGGCCGCAAGGCCAAGGGCGATCACGAAGATTCGATGGCGGCGCAGCAACACGAGGAGACGCCGCCACCCGCCAAGCGGGGGGGCGTCGACTACCGGAGGCTCCGCGACCGCGACCATGGTTACAGAATGCCAGCCGTTTTGCGGTCTTGACTCGGGCACCAGGGGGAAGCGGGCATCATTGGTGTCCTGCCGTCATATGCGAGGAGTTGCGACGTGGAACTGACCGTTGTCATGCCATGCCTCAACGAGGCCGAGACCGTCGAAACCTGCGTCCGCAAGGCCATCGCCTGCATGCGGGAGCACGGGATCGACGGCGAGGTGGTGATCGCCGACAACGGCAGCACCGATGGATCCCAGCAGCTCGCCCGGGACGCCGGGGCCCGCGTGGTCCACATTGACGAGAAGGGCTACGGAAACGCCCTGCTCGGCGGCATCCGGGCCGCCCGCGGCAAATACGTCATCATGGGCGACGCCGACGACTCCTATGACTTCACCAGTCTGATGCCCTTCGTCGAGGAGTTGCGCGACGGCGCGGAACTCGTGATGGGCAACCGGTTCAGGGGCGGGATCGCGCCGGGCGCCATGCCGCCCCTCCACCGCTACCTGGGCAACCCCGTCCTGTCGTTCATCGGGCGGCTGTTCTTCCCGAGCGCCATCGGCGACTTCCACTGCGGCCTGCGCGGCTTCCGCCGCGACTCGATCCTCCGGCTTGGCCTCCAGACCGGCGGCATGGAGTTCGCCTCGGAGATGGTCGTCAAGGCCACGCTGCAGGGGCTCGACGTCCGCGAGGTCCCGACGACCCTGTCGCCCGACGGCCGCTCCCGCCCGCCGCACCTGCGCTCCTGGCGGGACGGCTGGCGTCACCTGCGCTTCCTGCTGCTGTACAGCCCGCGCTGGCTGTTCTTCATCCCCGGTCTCGTGCTGATGACCCTCGGTCTCGTCGCGGGCGCGGCGCTGACCTTCGGGCCCGTCTACATCGGCAAGCTCGCCTTCGACGTCGACACCCTCGTCGGCGCGTCCGCGATGGTGGTGAGCGGCTTCCAGGCCGTGCTGTTCGCGCTGTTCACGAAGGTCTACGCGGCGGAGGAGGGCTTCCTCCCCGAGGACCGCCGGATCCGGAAGCTGGTGGACATCGTCACGCTGGAGAAGGGCCTGCTCGCCGGTGGCCTGCTCGCCGTCGCGGGTCTCTGCGGCCTGGTGGCGTCGCTGGCCCACTGGGGAGGTCGCGACTTCGGCGAGCTGATCCCGGCCGAGTCGCTGCGTCTCGTCGTGCCGTCCGCGACCGCGTTCGTCATGAGCTTCCAGACGATCTTCGCGTCGCTGTTCATCAGCATCCTCGGCATCCGCCGGTCGCGGGAGACCCCCGCCGACATCGCCGCGTCCGCGGCGGAGGAGGCCGCCGAGGCCGTCACCCGCACCCCTGCCGACGCCTGAATCGCGTAACCGGTTCGAGACTCCACGCGTAACGCCCTAGGCTTGTGCTCATGTCCCAGCACATCTTGACCGCCGTCGCCTGGCCGTACGCGAACGGCCCGCGTCACATCGGGCATGTCTCCGGCTTCGGGGTGCCCTCCGACGTCTTCAGCCGCTACCAGCGGATGGCGGGCAACAAGGTGCTGATGGTCTCCGGGACCGACGAGCACGGCACGCCGATCCAGGTGCAGGCCGACAAGGAGGGCGTCACCGCCCGCGAGCTCGCCGACCGGTACAACCGGGTCATCGCGGAGGACCTCGTCGGCCTCGGGCTGTCGTACGACCTGTTCACACGGACCACGACGCACAACCACTACGCGGTCGCGCAGGAGATCTTCCTGGGTCTCTACAAGAACGGGTACATCTTCCCCAAGACCACGATGGGCGCGGTCTCCCCGTCCACCGGTCGGACCCTTCCGGACCGGTACATCGAGGGCACCTGCCCGATCTGCGGCTACGACGGCGCCCGCGGCGACCAGTGCGACAACTGCGGCAACCAGCTCGACCCGATCGACCTGATCAACCCCCGGTCGCGGATCAACGGCGAGACGCCGGTGTTCGTCGAGACCGAGCACTTCATGCTCGACCTGCCCGCGTTCTCCGAGGTGCTCGGCACGTGGCTGCAGTCGAAGCAGGGCGAGTGGCGGCCCAACGTGCTCAAGTTCTCCCTCAACCTGCTGGGCGACCTCCAGCCCCGGGCGATCAGCCGCGACCTCGACTGGGGCGTGCCGATCCCGCTGGACGGCTGGCGCGACCGCAACGACAAGCGGCTCTACGTCTGGTTCGACGCGGTCATCGGCTACCTCTCGGCCTCCATCGAGTGGGCCAGGCGCAGCGGCGACCCCGACGCCTGGCGGCAGTGGTGGCAGAACCCGGACGCCCGTGGCTACTACTTCATGGGCAAGGACAACATCGTCTTCCACTCCGAGATCTGGCCGGCGATGCTGCTCGGCTACAACGGGGAGGGCGCCAGGGGCGGCACGCCGGGGTCGCTCGGCAAGCTCGCGCTGCCGTCCGAGGTCGTGTCGAGCGAGTTCCTGACGATGGAGGGCCGGAAGTTCTCCTCCTCCAGGCAAGTCGTGATCTACGTCCGCGACTTCCTCGAGCGCTACTCGGCCGACGCCCTGCGCTACTACATCGCGGTCGCCGGCCCGGAGAACCAGGACACCGACTTCACCTGGTCGGAGTTCGTCAACCGCAACAACGGCGAGCTCGTCGCGGCCTGGGGCAACCTGGTCAACCGGTCGATCTCGATGGCGGCCAAGAACTTCGGCGCCATCCCGGAGGCCGGCGACCTCACCGACGCCGACCGCGCCCTCCTGGAAAGGTCCCGTACGGCTTTCGCCGCGGTCGGGGCCGAGCTCCAGCGGTCCCGGTTCAAGAACGCGGTGACCGAGGCGTTCGACGTCGTGCGCGACGCCAACAAGTATCTGGCCGACCAGGAGCCCTGGAAGATCAAGGACGATCCCGAGCGGCAGAAGTCGATCCTGCACGTGGCCCTCCAGGTCGTCGACGACGCCAAGACGCTGCTCACGCCGTTCCTGCCGAACTCGTCGAACAAGATCTTCGAGATGCTCGGTGGCGAGGGCGTGTGGTCCGGCATGCCGGAGATCCGCGAGGTCGACGAGGACGGCGGGCCGACTTATCCCGTCATCACGGGCGACTACCAGGGCGCCGCCCGCTGGGAGCACCGCCCGATCAAGGCCGGCACCCCGCTGGCCCCGCCCACGCCGCTGTTCGCCAAGCTCGACCCCAAGGTGGTCGACGAGGAACTCGCCCGCCTCGCCGACTGACCTTGTGGTGATCATGCACAGGTTCCCAGGGAGCCGGTCTCACCTGCCCCTTTCTCGTGGTGATCATGCGCAGGTTCCCGGGGAACCGGTCTCGCCTGCACCTTTCTCGTGGTGATCATGCAGACTTTCCTGGGCGCGGGAAGTGACCAGGGCGAACGCAGTTCGTGATCTGGCATCGGCGGGCGTCTGCCTGATCACGAAAGATGTTTTGCCAGGTCAGCCGTTATCGCCGGGAATATGTGCATGATCACGCACGGCTGGGGGCTGCTCATGCAGTGCGTGTGGGAACGTGTTCATGATCACATCCAAGGGGTGGGGGGTGGCTCCAACGGGAGCGGTAAGTTGAGGGGCGTGACCGGGATTCCGCCGCTCCCCGAGCCGCTGCCGGGTGAGGTCTTCGACAGCCACTGCCATCTCGACATCATGGTGGGCAATCGGCAGGCGTCCTCCGGCGATCCGGTGGCCCAGGCGGCGCAGGTCGCCGGCGCCACCGTCGAGTCGATCCTGGACGAGGCCAGGGCCGTCGGGGTCACCCGGCTCGTGACGATCGGCTACGACCTGCCCTCGTCCCGGTGGAACGCCGCCACGGCGGCCGGCCACGCCGATGTCTACGCGGGCGTGGCCATCCACCCCAACGAGGCCCACGCGGCCACGCCGGAGGTCCTGGCCGAGATCGAGGAACTGGCGCGGCAGCCGTACGTGCGGGCGGTGGGGGAGACCGGGCTCGATTACTTCCGTGACTGGGCCTCGAAGGGCGACCAGCACGCGAGCTTCCGGGCGCACATCGAGATCGCCAAGCGGACCGGCAAGGCGCTCGTCATCCACGACCGGGACGCCCACGACGACGTGCTCTCGGTGCTCGCCGACCAGGGTGCTCCCGATGTCGTGATTTTTCATAGCTTTTCCGGTGATGCCGAGATGGCGAAGCGGTGTTCGGACGCCGGATACTTCATGTCGTTCTCGGGGCCGGTGACGTACAAGAACGCCGACTACCTCCGGGAGGCCGCCCGCGTGGCGCCCCTGGAACTGATGCTCGTGGAGACCGACGCGCCGTACCTTCCTCCGGTGCCGCACCGGGGCAAGCCGAACGCGCCCTACCTCATCCCGCTGACGCTGCGCTGCCTGGCGGAGGTCAAGGGCGTCGAGGTCGCGGACCTGGCCGCCGCCATCACCGCCAACGGCGAAACCGCCTTCGGAGCCTGGTGACCCGCACTCGGACGCTCAGCGGCGCCGGTAGGCGCGGCTGAGCCCATCGTCGCCGCAGGTCAGGGCACTAGTCCGGTCGGGAGGGGAGACCGGCGACGCTCCGCCCGCGCTTATCCCGCGACGGCGGAGCCGAAATCGGCCGAGGCGCCGCCGTCGATCTTCCCGGGGCCGTAGTACACGGGGTCGCCTTCGCTGATCAAGGCCACGGCGCCGGTCGGGCCTCTGTCAGGGACGCCGATAAGGAGCCGTTCACCCGGCGACAGCGCGTTCTGGCCGCCGAGGTCCGCGACCGAGGCGCCGAAGCGCTCCTGGCGGCCGCTCGGCAGCCACATGGTCTCGTCGGCCCCGTTAAGGAAGATCCATCGCACGAGTCCAGACTCCTTTGGGCCTGACCCGGCCGTCGCGTACGGGCTGCCGACGGCCAGGGACAGGATGCCTCTGGGGCTCCAGAAGGCGAGGCTCCACCCTCCCAGCCCGCCGGATCGCCCCTTGACTGTCCGCACGGGGGTCAGCTCGCTGCTCCCCTTCCTGACGAACACCTCCACGATGCCGGGTTCCTTCCCGCCCGCGTCGGCCAGCGGCGCGCTCGCGGCGAGGTAGCCGTCGCCCTTCCATTCGGCGTAGTCCAGCGCGTATCCGAACCGGTCGCCCGAGGCCTCCCGGACGGTGGCCGACGCCTGGCGGAGATCCCATTTCCGGCTGGTGTAACGACCCGCGGCGCCCCGGACGTCGAAGATCACGCCTACCATTCCGGCGTCGATCTTCCCGGACGCGACCTGCCTGCCGGTGCCGTCGTCGTTCTCGTACGGCACGCCGACGGCGAGGTCCAGCTCGCCGGGCTTGCCACCGAGGTGGCCGAGGGCGAGGGCCCAGCCGTACATGTCGCCTACCTCGCTGTTGCCGATGACGCCCTCGGAGTCCTGAGTGATGACCGCGGTAGCCTTCGCCGTGTCGCCCACGTCGAACAGGTGGACGGCTCCCGAGTCCGTCACGCCGTCCCGGTCGGCGTGCGGCTCGCCCACGGCGACGAGCGCGCCGCCTTGGGCCGCCTGCGACGGTGGTAGCTCGGCCGCCGCGAGCGACCAGCCGAAGTGAGCGTTCGCCTGAGGTTCCCGGGGAAGTGGCGTGACCCGTGGCGGGCCGTTCGGCGTGCCGTAGAAGACGTAAGCGGCCCCGGCGTCCGTGCCCCCGCCTGAGGCATCCGCGTACGGCGCGCCCACGATCACGTCCAGGCATCGGTCACCGTTGACGTGAGCCGTCCGTACGGACCATCCGAACCCGTCGCCCGCCTTGCCATCGGGGCTCTGGAGCACCAGGACGCCGCCCCGCCCGCCATCGAGCAGGACATGTACGGCTCCCGCACCCTCGGCGACCGCGCCGTCCCCGCTTGTGCCCTGGCCACCCCGGACGTCGGCGAACGGGTCACCGACGACGGCGTCGTCGGTCCCGTCGCCGTCGAAGTCGGCCGCGGACGCCTCCGAGCAGTCGGCGCGGGCAAAAGCCGTACCAGGGCTGGACAGCCCGGTGACGAGGAGAGCGAGGAGAAGCGCCGGCACTGCGCGCAGGAGCCTCACAGCTGCACCTCTACACCGTCGGTGAGAACGAGTCTCGTGGGCTTGCGGCCCGGCGGAAGATCGAAAATGAGGACTCCGTCAACCTTGGCGCCCGGCACGAGAGCGGTCGGCAGGGGAGTGGACGCCTTGTCGGCGTCATGCTCGCCTCCCCGGTCGTCGAACAGCCGGGGGGACATGGTGGAGACAGGCGCGAGGTCGCCTCCCAGGTTCACCATCGTCCAGCGCACGACGCAGAGGCCGCCCTTCGTCGCGGTGACGCTCTCGTAGGCCGGCAGCCCGCAGCGTGGCTGCTGCGGCACGAGTATCTGGGTGTCCAGCGTGAAGGCGCCGGGCGTTCGGGTGCCGGGCGTTCGGGTGCCGGACGTTTGGGTGCCGGGCGTTTGGGTGCCGGTCCCGGCTAGCCGGATCCGCCGCCCGACATCCGCGCCCACGGCGGGGGCCTTCCCGGCCGCCGGTGCCTTGGCCGCCACGACCGTGCCGGCGTCGCCCGGCCTCTGACGGGCCGTGACCAGCACGCCTACGGTGACGCCCAGCGCGACCACTACGGCGGCCGCGGCGAACAGCCAGCGGCTCGCTCTGGAACGCCACCGCGTGGCGAGGCCCGGCTCCGTCGCGGTGGGAGCGCCGAGGATCTGAGTCGCGTCGGGCTCCGCCGCGACATTGGGCGGGGGCTCCCACGACTCGGTGAGCATCTCCGTGGCCGTCACGGCAGGCGACGGTCGGTCCGGAACCGGCGCGACGCCGCCGACCAGCGCGAGGAGCAGGTCCTGCGCGCTGGGCCGCTGCGCGGGGTCGGGGTGGGTGGCCCGGCGGGTCAGCTCGTCGAGCGGCGGGGGCAGGACACCCAGGTCGGGGCCGTTGTTGACCACGCGGGCGGCGAGCGTGACCGCGTCGCCCCGGCCGTAGGGGTGGCGCCCGCTCCCGGCGTAGCCCACCAGGCATCCCCAGGCGAAGATGTCCGTCGCCGGGGTGATCTCCTCGCCGCGGACCTGTTCGGGAGCCCACCACCCCGGGCTGCCGAGCAACTCGCCCGACTGCGTGAAGCTGTGCGTGGTGTCGAGCGCCCGCGCGATCCCGAAGTCGATCACCCGTGGTCCCGACATGGACAGGATGACGTTGGCGGGCTTCAGGTCCCGGTGGACGAGCCCCGCGACGTGGATGGCTGCCAGCGCCGCCGCCACGCCGAGCGCGACCCCGTGGAGCGGGCCCGCCCCCAGCGGGCCGTACGTCGTGATCTGCCGCGACAGCGGAGTCCCGGCGATGTACTCCGTGACCATGTACGGCCTGCCGTCCGCGGCGTTGCTGTTGTCCAGCACCTGGGCGGTGCAGAACGAGGCGACCCTGCGGGCGTTGTCCACCTCGGCGTGAAACCTGGCGGCGAAGTCGTCGTCGGCCGTGAACTCGGTCTTCACCACCTTGACCGCGACGACCTGGCCGGCCGGGGCCACGGCGAGATAGACGGTGCCCATGCCGCCCTCGCCGAGCCTGCCCAGCAGCCGGTAGGGGCCGATCGCCGCCGGGTCGTCCGGGCTGAGCGGTTCGGCGCCGGTGGGTCGCATGGGCGCGCCTCCTTGCCTGGCGGCGTCGGTGCCGCGCGTCGCCACGTTATCCACGTCCGCTCCCTCCGTATATGGCATGTTCGGCACCGAAAGAAGAATGGATGGCCGTTGGCCGGGAGTACCAGGTAAATCGACACGCTCGCATGCAGGACACTGGAGGCATGAGTCTGCTCGGCCCGGTCGAAGTGCGCACGTTGGCGGAGAAGCTGAACATCCGGCCGACGAAGAAGCTGGGGCAGAACTTCGTGATCGACGGCGGCACGGTCCGCCGGATCGTCCGGGTGGCCGAGGTGACCCCTGACGACGTGGCCATCGAGATCGGGCCGGGGCTGGGCTCCCTCACGCTGGCGCTGCTTCCCCAGGTCGCGAAGGTCGTCGCGGTCGAGATCGACCCGGTACTCGCGGAGCAGCTGCCGTTGACGGTGGCGGACATGGCTCCTGAATACGCCGACCGGCTGTCCGTGGTCCACGCCGACGCTTTGCGGGTCCGTCCGGGTGACCTGGCGGCCCGGCCGACCGCGCTGGTGGCCAACCTGCCCTACAACGTGTCCGTTCCGGTCGTGCTGCACCTGCTGGAAGTGCTGCCGTCGTTGCGTCGCGGCCTGGTGATGGTTCAGGCCGAGGTGGCCGACCGGCTCGCGGCGACGCCCGGCTCGAAGATCTACGGCATTCCCTCGCTCAAGGCGGCGTGGTACGCCGACGTCCGCCGCGCCGGGCCGGTCGGCCGCAACGTCTTCTGGCCGGCGCCGAACGTCGACTCCGGGCTGGTCTCCCTCGTGCGCCGCGACCCCCCGGAGACGACCGCGACCCGTCAGGAGGTCTTCGCCGCCATCGACGCGGCGTTCGCGCAGCGCCGCAAGACCCTGCGGGCCGCCCTCGCCTCCTGGGCGGGTACGGCCGCCGCCGCCGAGGAGGCGCTCGTCAAGGCCGGGGTCGACCCGTCCGCGAGAGGGGAGCAGCTCGGCATCGACGACTTCGCCCGCATCGCGGAGCACTCTCCCGTAGCCCACTCTCCCGCAGCCGCCAGACGATCCAGCCCGTAGGGTCACAGAGGCCCCCGCGGCTCCCGCGGCCGGCGATCCCGCGTCCGCCGGGCGGGAGCGCCGTGGCCGGGGAGTATCGGTAGCCGGGGGCGTATCGGCCTGGGATCCGCGCGACGGCGGCCGCCGCAAGGGGTGACGGCTCGCTCAGCCGACAGAGGCGCCGAAGTCGAGCGCGGTCCCGGCCTCGTGCGGCCGGAGTCTGCGAGTAGGGGAGACGCCCGGAGGCGGCGGGACGTAACCGTCGCCGGGGGCCAGCCAGGTCATCTCGCCCCCGCCCAGCGGGATGAGGGCCGCGGCTCCGGTCGTGCCCCGGTCGGGGGCGCCGACGAGGAGCCACCCGCTGTCCGTGCCGGTCACGGCCCAGCCGAAGTGGTCACCGGGGCCGCCTCCTCGGATGACCTTCCCGGCCCCGCCTTCCAGCGGCACCGTCGTCACCAGCCCGCTCCCGGAAGGCACTCCGCCATACGGGGCGCCCACGACGAGGTCGCCCCCCACGACGCCGAGGGAGAAGCCGTGAGACGCGTCCCCCTTCAGGACACGGAAAGGCCGGACCCCGCCGCCCGGCGGCGCGCGAAAGAGTTGCACCTGGCCGGCTCCCGGCGCTCCGGCCGCGAGGTAGGCCACGCCGCGCCACTCACCGGTGGCCACGGCGTAGCCGTACCGCCCGCCGGGTGAGGAGAGCCTGAACTGCTCGCCTCGGGGAGCTGGAGAGGTCACATCGCTCAGCACGGTCACGGCCCCGGAGTGCGGCACGCCGCCCGGGCCGGTTTGAGCACCCGAGCCGTCGTCGTTCTCGTACGGCGCGCCGACCGCCAAGTCAGCGACGCGGGTGTCGCCGGCGAGACGGCCGAGGGAGAGCGACCAGCCGAACATGTCCCCCGGCTCGCTGTTGCCCTGCACTCCGGGCGAGTCCTGGGTGAAGCGCCGGGGAGTGCCCGCCAGGCGGCGTCCGCTGAGGCGGAACAGATAAACGGCTCCCGAGTCGGGCGCCCCAGGGCTGTCCTCGTGTGGCGCCCCGATGGCGACCATGCCGCTCCACGCGGACACCGACCAGCCGAAATGCCCTTGAGGGTGCCCCGGCGCCCGCAGCACGGTGACCTCGTGGCCGCCGCCCCAGATGATCTGCGCGTATCCGTCGTCTCCGGGGCTGTAGGTGTAGTCAGGCACGTCCGTCCGTTCGCTGGCGATCATCTGAGGGCTGCCGACGACGAAGTCTGTGCAGCCGTCCCCATCGATGTCGTACCGGGCGATCGGGCCCGCAGGGGTAGTGGGAAGCCGCGCCTGTATCAGGCGTGGGCGGACGCGGGGAAGCCCGTCGCCGGTCGCCTCCAGGGAGTACACCGCTCCCAACCCCGCTGAGCCGTACTGTTGCGCGTTGGGATCGGCCACGACCAGCTCCATCGCGCAGGCCGGAGTGCCGCCCGACGCCGATGCCGACGCCGGGGCCGGGATCGGGAGGAGCATTCCGCCGAGAACGGCCCCGGCGGCCAGCGCTCGATGGATCCTCACAGCAGCACCCGGACAACAGGGCCGCCGGGAACCAACCGGCCCTCCAGCCGGACCGGTCGCCGTTCCTTCGGCATGCCGTACTTCACGATCAGCGGGGCGACGCGCCGGCCCGGGAACAGAGTGGGCAGCGGTTCGGCGGTTTGTAGCACCGCGTCGTGGCCGCCGCCCGTGTCATCGATCAGCTCGGGGAACCGCTCGGTGAGGTGGATGGTGGCCGGTCCGGGGTTGCCCAACAGCACGATCATCCGGCAGGTCTGGCGGTCCGGATGGCGGAACCCTCCCACGTAGTTCGGGTAGCCGCAGCCGTGGGTCTGGATGATCATCCAGGGCGCGTCGAAGTCCGGCCCGAGCGGGATCCTCCTGCCGAGATCGGTCACCTGGGCGGCGGCCGGTCGTGGTCGGCGCGGCACGTCCGAGCGGGTCACCGCCATCGCGCCCACTACGACGAGCGAGGTGACCACCACTGCGGCGAGACACACCACGGCTGTCAGCGGGCGAGGGCGACGCTTCGGGTGGCGTTGTGGCGGGTCTTTTGGTGGGTCTTTTGGCGGGTCTTGGGGCGGCCCTTGCGGGCGGCCGACGCCTCCGACCTGGGTGGGCAGATCCCGTATGTCCACAGCCGCTCCCTATCCCGCCAGGGTGGCTCCGAAGTCCAGTCCGAAGTCCAAGGGGTTCTTTCCACTTGGATCCGCGTGCGGGGGGAAAAGTTCGTGGGGATTTCCACTTCCCATCACGGTCACCGCGCCCGTGACACCCCGATCGGGAGCGCCAACCAGGAGCCAGTCGTCCCCGGCCCCGCTCACGCTCCACCCGAAATGGTCGTACGCGCCGGGCTGTGCCTCCCTGATCATTCGCCCGCCGGACACGCCCTCGATCGGAAGGAGGTGTACGGCACCGCTCTCCGGCGCCGTGGGATAGCTCTCGCCCGGGACGCCGACGACGAGAAAGGCCCCACCCAAGGCCGCGGCCCATTCCCCAGACGAGGCCCCGGACGAGGCCCGGGAAGAGGTCCCCGACGAGTCCGGGCCCAAGAACGTCGAGGAGCCCGTCAAGGAAGCCGCGGGGGAGGCGGCAGGGGAGGTCGTGGAGAACGCCACCGCGAAGCCGAACCTGTCGCGCTCGTCCGTGGTGTCCCCCACCTCGGCCGTTCCCTGGCGCAGCACCCGCAGAAAGCGCGGGCCCGTGCCGGTGGTCTCGAAGAGCAGGACCGCTCCCGCGTCGCGCACGCCGCCGGGGTCCGCGCCGGGCGCGCCCGCGGCCAGATATCCGTGGTCTCCCTGCCGGCCGTACGCCACGGAGTAGCCGAGATGATCGCCCGTGGCCGGAGACAGTTCGTTGGTGACCGAGGAGAGATCCCAACCGGCTCCACTGTAGGACCAGGGCCGCGTGGACACGTCGTAGATCACAGTGACCCCACCGGAGTCCGTCGCGCTGGTCTCCTCCCGGTCCTCGAAAGGAGCTCCCACCGCCAGGTCCACTGAGTTCGGATAGCCGCCGAGCCTGCCCAGTGCCACGGACCACCCGAACATGTCGCCCGCCTCACCGCTGCCAGGAACCCCGGGCGTGTTCTGCGTGATCCGCTGGGGCCGGCCCGGGTCCCGGCCGCTGAACTGGTACACGTACACGGCGCCCGAGTTGGCCACCTCGTCGGCGTACTCGTGCGGAGCGCCGACGACCAACGTGCCGCCGCCTCCTGCGCCGCCACTGAGCACGCTGCCGCCACCTGTGCCGCCTGCCCCTGTGCCGCCTGCTCCTGTGGCACCGACCGGTGCGATGCCGAATCCCGCGCCGCTTTCCGGGCCGTCGCTCACGGCCACGGACCAGCCGAAGTGGGCGCCGGTACGCGCCATGGGGGCCTTCAGCTCCAGCCGGGCCGCGCCGGTCCGGCCGAAGTCCCGCCCACCCCAGTAGACGTAGGCCACCCCTGCTCCGCGGACCTGTGCGGAGCCGGCGGTGCCGTACGCGAAGGGGTTGGTGACCACCAGATCCAGGCAGCGGTCGCCGTCGAGGTGGCCCGCGCGGGCGGTCCAGCCCGGCGCTCCCGCGGCGAACTCCTTGATCACCGGGTTGAGCAGCCCGGCGGATCCGCCGCCCAGCAGGAACAGCCTTCCCGCCCCGTCCGCGCCGAACGGATCACCCGCGACGGCGTCGTTGTCGCCGTCTCCGTCGAAGTCCGAGGTGCCCGCGTGCGCGCACTCGTCCTGGCCGCGCCGGTCGGGCAGGTCTGGCGCGGGCGACACCGCGCCGACGGAGGTCAGCAGGAGCATCGCGACGAGAAGCAGGCGTCTCACAACCGCAGCCCTCCCAGACAGACCTTCACAACCGCGCCCTCACGCAGGGCTCCCGCGGCGGCGCACCGTTCACAGACGCACCTCGATGTCGTCGCCCCCGGCGACCACGGATCCGGTGAGGCGGGCCGGCGTGCGGTCGGCGGGGATCGCGTACTCCCCGCCCAGCCGTAGCATGTCGCCGGGCTCGATGAAGGCCGCCTCGGGCCGGAGGTTCCGTACGGCCTTGTGCGTGACTCCCTGGTCGTCCACCAGATCGAGGGGGCCCGCCAGATCCACCGCCGTGCCGCCCATGTTGACCACCAGCCAGCCGACCCGGCAGGAGGTTTCGCGCTCTCCGCTCTCGCAGGCGGGCCGCTGGACGATGACCTGGACGTCTCCTATTTCGATGTGGCGGCCGATGTCGTTCGCCCGGCCCGCGCCGGAAGGCTGCCCGTCCTGTCGGCTCGCGCGCAGCCCGATGAGCAGACCGGTCGCGACGGAGAAGATCACCGCGACGACCAGCGCGGTGGTCAGATGCCTGCGGCGTCTCTTCGGAGCGGGGAGGAGGTTGGGCGGGGGATCCCAGATGTCCTCGATCACGTCGGTGACCTGGGTCGTCGGCTCGGCGCGCCCGCCGACGAGGGCGAGCAGGAGCTCCTGGGCGGTCGGCCGGTGCCGCGGCTCCTGATGCAGCGCGCGGCGGACCAGATGGTCGAGCGGCTCCGGCAGGCTGCCGAGATCGGGCTCGGTCTCCAGCACGCGGTGGGCCAGCACCATCGGGTCGCCCTCTCCGAAGGGAGAGCGGCCGTTTCCGGCGTAGGCCACCAGGCAGCCCCAGGTGAAGATGTCGGCGGCGGGGGTGATCGGCAGGCCGCGCAACTGCTCAGGGGCCCACCACCCCGGAGTGCCGACGACCTCACCCGTCTCGGTGTGCCCGTGGGTGGCGTCCACGGCCCGGGCGATGCCGAAGTCGATCACGCGTGGCCCGGACATCGACAGGATCACGTTGGCGGGCTTCAGATCCCGGTGGACCAGCCCGACCGCGTGGATCGCGGTGAGCGCGGCGGCCACGCCGAACGCGACGCCGTGGAGGGTGGCCGGTTCGAGCCGGCCGAACGTGGCGATCTGGCGGTCGAGCGGCGTCCCCTGGATGAACTCGGTGACCATGTAGGGCCGCCCGTCGGCGGTCTCGCCGTGGCCGAGGACCTGGGCCGTGCAGAACGACGCGACCGCCCGGGCGTGCTCCACCTCCGAACGGAACCGTGCGGTGAAGTCCTCCGCCACGGCGTACTCCCGCCGGATCACCTTGACCGCGACCAGCCGGCCGTCCTCCGACGCGCCGAGGTACACGGTGCCCATCCCGCCCGTGCCGAGCCGGCCGAGCAGAGTGTGGTCGCCGATGGTGGCGGGGTCGCTCGGAAGGAGGGGGTCGCTAGCGGGGGTGCGGAGGTCTATGGGCGCTCCAGATGACCTGTGGATTGCCGCAACCGTACCGTGACCTGTACGGCTTTCGCCCTGGTTTAGGTGGATCTCTTGACCGGCGTAGGGCCAGGTCACGTTAGGCTCGGGTCTCGTGACCGCAGTGAGCCGGCGCACAGGGAAGAGTCGGCGAGCGGGCGCGATCACATGGTCTCGAGTGAGGAAGCGGTGAGCGAGCGATGAACAGGGTGACCGTGCGCGTCCCCGCCAAGGTCAACCTCCAGCTCGCCGTGGGCCCGCTGCGCGACGACGGCTACCACGACCTGGTGAACGTCTTCCACGCCGTCTCGCTGTTCGACGAGGTCACCGCCACCGAGCACGAGCCCGCCTCGTCCACCCCCGCGGCCGGGATGCTGACGGTCAGAGTCGAGGGCGAGTCGGCGGCTGACGTGCCGGCGAACAGCGACAACCTGGCCATCCGGGCGGCCCGGGCGCTGGCCGGGTGGGCCGGCCGCTCCTACGGCGCCGACCTGCTCATCCGCAAGTCGATCCCCGTGGCCGGCGGGATGGCCGGAGGCAGCGCGGACGCCGCCGCAGCGCTGGTCGCCTGCAACGAGCTGTGGGGCCTCGGCCTGCCGCTCGGCGACCTGATGGAGATCGGCGCCGACATCGGCAGCGACGTGCCGTTCGCCCTCTTCGGCGGCACCGCCGTGGGCACCGGGCGCGGCGAGAGGCTCACGGCCGTCGAGACGTCCGGGGCGTTCCACTGGGTGTTCGCGCTGGCGGACGGCGGCCTGTCCACTCCCAGGGTGTACGGCGAGTGCGACCGCCTGCGGGAGCTCGCGGGGGAGACCGTGGCGTGGCCCGCCGTGAGCGAGCCCCTCATGGCGGCCCTGCGGGACGGCGACGCCAAGGCGCTCGGCCTGGCCCTGGCCAACGACCTCCAGCCCGCGGCCCTGGCGCTGCGCCCCTCGCTGGCGCGCACCCTGGACGCGGGCCGGGAGCGGGGAGCGCTCGGCGCGATCGTCTCCGGCTCGGGCCCCACCTGCGCCTTCCTCGCCGAGTCCGAGACGCACGCCGCCGAGCTCGCCGCCGCCCTCGAAGCCGCCGGAGTGTGCCGCTCCGCCGTCACCGCCTTCGGCTCCGTCCCCGGGGCCGTGCTCGTCCACTAGATCACCGCTGGATCACACCAGATCTCCGCGGATCGGCCGAATAGGCTCGCGGGACGGTTGCCGGATAGGCTTTACGGGCGATGAACCTGGTCAATCTTGAATCCGTCTCCCATGCCTTCGGGCCCAAGCCGCTGCTCACCGACGTCTCCCTCGGCATCGAACAGGGCGACCGGGTCGGCGTCGTCGGCCGCAACGGCGGCGGCAAGACCACACTGGTCTCGATCATCGCCGGGGAGCTGAAACCCGACAGCGGCCGGGTCACGCACAACCGGGGGCTGCGGGTCGGCATCCTGTCCCAGCGCGACGACTTCGATCCGGCGGCAGCCGTACAGGACCTGGTCCTTTCGGACAGGGCCGAGCACGAGTGGGCCGGCGACCCGGCCATCAGGGAGATCCTCGCCAACCTGCTCGGCGACATCGACCTCTCGGCGCACGCCGGCGCCCTCTCCGGTGGCGAGCGGCGCCGTACGGCTCTCGCGAAGCTGCTCATCGGCGAGCACGACCTGATCATCCTCGACGAGCCGACCAACCACCTGGACATCGAGGCCATCGCCTGGCTCGCCGGGCACCTCGCGCAGCGGAAGTCGGCGCTGCTGGTGGTCACCCACGACCGGTGGTTCCTGGACGCGGTCTCCACGCGGACGTGGGAGGTCGTGGACGCCTCCGTCGAGCGCTATGAGGGCGGATACGCGGCGTACGTCCTGGCCAAGGCCGAGCGGGCGCGGATCGCCCAGGCCGCCGAGGACCGCCGGCAGAACCTCATGCGCAAAGAGATCGCCTGGCTGCGGCGCGGGCCGCCGGCGAGGACGTCCAAGCCCAAGTTCCGCATCAACGCCGCCGAGGCGCTGATCGCCAACGAGCCGCCCCCTCGGGAGACCGTGGAGCTGCTCAAGTTCGCGTCGGCGCGACTCGGTAAGACCGTCTACGACCTCGAAGACGTGACGCTCCACGCGGGCGGCCCCGGGACGGGCCCGCTCGTGCTCGACCACTGCACCTGGCAGTTCGGCCCCGGCGACCGGATCGGTCTGATCGGCGTCAACGGCTCGGGCAAGTCGTCGGTGCTGCGCCTGCTGTCCGGGACCGTCGCGCCCGACTCGGGCCGGGTCGTGCGCGGCAAGACGGTGCGGCTCGCGCACCTGTCCCAGGAGCTGGCCGAGCTCGACCCCTCTCGCCGGGTGCTGGAGACGGTCGAGGAGGTGCGGAAGTACATCACGGTCGGCAAGAAGGAATGGTCGGCCTCCCAGCTCCTCGAACGCCTCGGATTCAAGGGCGAGGCCCAGTGGAAGGTCGTCGGCGACCTGTCCGGTGGTGAGCGCCGCCGCCTCCAGCTCCTCAGGCTCATCATGGACGAGCCCAACGTGCTGCTCCTCGACGAGCCCACCAACGACCTCGACATCGAGACGCTCACCGAGCTGGAGGACCTGCTCGACGGCTGGCCGGGCACGCTCGTGGTGGTCAGCCACGACCGCTACTTCCTGGAGCGCGTCGCCGACCGATCAGTGGCCCTCCTGGGCGACGGCAGGCTCTCGATGCTTCCCGGTGGCGTGGACGAATACCTGGAGCGGCGCGCGGCCGGTGGGGCGCTGTCCGCCCGCGCCGCGGCCTCGGACGGTACGGCTCCCGCCGCCGCGGCCGAGGACGGCACGCCGAACGGCCAGCCGGCCGCGTCCGGGGGGATGTCGGCAAAGGAGCAGAGGGAGCTCCAGAAGGAGCTGAACCGGCTGGAGCGGCAGCTCGACAAGCTCGGTGAGCGAGAGGCGAGCCTGCACGCGCAGATGGCCGAGGCCGCGAGCGACTTCGAGCGCCTGGGCAAGCTCGACGCGGAGCTCCGGGAGGTCGGCGTGCAGAAGGAAGCGGTCGAGCTCGAATGGATGGAGCTAGCCGAACGCCTCGACGCCACCCCCTGACCTACCCCCGCTCGTGATCATGCACCCCCGGCCGTGACCACGCACCCCCGCTCGTGATCATGCCCAGGTTCCCGGACGCACGGCCTGACCTGCCGCGATCCTGGCCGTGATCATGCACGCTGTCCCGCGCACGCCCGCCAGCCAGGCGCGACGCGGTCCGTGATCTGGCACTGAGAACGCGAAAGGGCCCGGCGGGATGCGCCGGGCCCTTCCGTTCGACCACTAGATCATCTAAGGGATGACTCAGACGATCTTGCCGGACCAGAGGTTGGCCGCGGACTTGTAGACGCCGTACAGCTCACCGTCGAAGTACGGGGAGATGCTGGTGTCGATGCGGTTGTTCTTGTCGGTGTCGGAGACGCCGATGGTCACACCGTTCAGGTAGCCGAGACGACGGCCGTTCTTGTAGCTCAGCAGCCAGGAGGAGCCGATCGAGCCCTCGCCGGTGAAGGACGACTTGACACCCACGAGCTCCTCGCCCTTGATGGCGGCGGCGGAGGCGGCGAAGGTCTTGCCGTACGACCACTTGAGGGTCTTGCCGGTGTAGGCGTAGTTGCCGTCCGGGTGCGATCCGCTCGGGTAGCCGAACACGAAGACCGGCTTGCCGACCTTCTGGTTGTAGGCGAGACCCTGGCCACCGACGTTGTCACCGAGGCGGCCGACGTCCGTCAGCGCGATCGACAGGATCCTGCCCTTGAGGACGTAGTCGGTGTCGAAGACGCCCCAGAAGGTGGCCTTGTACTTGTCCTCGCCCTTGGTGAAGTAGAAGACCGTCTGCTTCTTGGCGTCGGTGGAGTTCCAGCCGCCGTTGCCGTACTCGGCGTCGGTGGCCTTGGTGACGACGGTGCCCCACGTGTTGTCGCTGAAGGTGGAGGTGCCGTGGTCCTTGGCCTGGTTCTCGAGGGTGGTCCGCGCCGAGTCGATGGTGCTCGGGTCCACCGCGAGCTGGGCGACGCTGGCGTCGACCTTCTGCGAGTCGGCGGTGCCGACGGTCACCTTGTGGGCCCAGTCCACCACGGGCTTGATCCAGAGCCTGGAGTAGCCGTTGGTCTTGTCGGCCTCGAGCTCGGCCTTCTTCTTCTCGGCCAGGTCCTTGGTCTCGAAGGTCTGCGAGACCCAGTCCTTGGCGGCCGACGTGGGCAGGACGCCGTTGTACACGGTCACGAACGCGTAGTCGCGGTCGCCGTCCTCGTAGACGTCGTAGTCGTAGTGCGTGAACGCCTGCTTGCCGACGTAGATGCCCCACGGGGTCTTGCCCTGGTAGTAACCCGGGATGAAGACCCACTTGTCGAGGGTGGCGGCGTTCGACTCGGTGTCGTACACGCAGTGACCGGCGGTCGCGACCAGGTTGTGGTACGCGGACTGCACGGAGGTCGCGGTGCACCAGTGCGGCTTGTGGTCGGCGCCGATGAAGAAGACCTTGCCCGTGGTCTTGGGCAGGTTGATGTTCTTCGACTTGGCGGCCGACTTCTTCTCGTCGCCGATCGCCGGGACGACGCCGGGCTTGCTGTCCGCGGCCGGGCCACCCGTCGAGACGTGCTTGGCGACGACCTTGGTCTCCACGTCGTACGGCGTGGCGTTGATCAGGTTGGCCTTGTTCTCGCCGTACCAGAACGCGGCCACCTGCTTGGCGGCGAGGTTGGTCTTGGCCAGCGGGTCGGCGGAGACGTCGCCGGAGGCGTGAGCAGGGGCGGCGATAGCAGCGGAGGCCAGCAGCCCAGCTGCGACGCCACCAAGTGCGAGGGTGCGCTTCAAGGGGGATCTCCCTGGTCTGTCGTGAGGCGGCTCTTGCGCCCCATGCGTCAGTAAAGGAACGGTTGACAAGTTATAAGAGAAATCGGGTGGGCATCTGGTAACCAGCCGTGCTTTTTGTGGCGAGGCGGACTGGGGCCAACAAAGGCGGCGATAGCGGCCGTCGCACGCGACAGAAGTTTGCGCAGATCACCAGTCATGTCGCGCGGAGAGCGCTTACAGAGCGTGATAGATCGATCCACTCGGCGATGTGACCTAAATCACATCACTGACATGAAACCGGAAAGCCTTGTGACCACGTCTGAGCCTGCCGTGTTAGCGAGCGGATCGTGGGGGTAACAGCTACTGCACTCCGCTGTCGGAGGCGTCAAAAGGGGCGTCAAAAGGGACGAGCAGCGTGCGCAGCAGGCCGGCGAGGGCCTGCTGCTCATGCTGTTCCAAGCCGGCCAGCAGCTCGCGCTCGCGTCGCAGCAGATCGGTGAAGGCGGCGTCGACCCGGTGCAGTCCGGCGGGGGTCAGGCGGACGAGCACTCCGCGCCGGTCCTCGGGGTCGGGCCGCCGCGTCACGAGCCCGGACGCGGCGAGCCTGTCGATCCGGTTCGTCATCGTGCCCGACGTGACCAGGGTGGCCCGCAGCAGCGTTCCGGGGCTCAGCTCGTACGGCTCGCCGGCCCGGCGCAGGGCCGTGAGCACGTCGAACTCCCATGACTCGACGCCCTGGTCGGCGAAGGCGGCGCGGCGCTCCCGTTCCAGGTGCCTGCTCAGCCGTGACACCCGGCTCAGCACCTCCAGCGGAGTCACGTCCAGGTCGGGGCGCTCCTGTCGCCACGCCGCGACCAGCCGGTCCACCTCATCCTCGACCTGCCTGGAGTCCTCGACCTGCCTGGAGTCCTCGACGTGCGTCATGGGCCGAGTCTAGCTGTCTTGACATCGAGATATCCTGCCCGATATCAACTATCTCGATATCAAGATATCTGCCTCGCGGAGGAGCGATGAAGCACGACATCTGGGATCCGGCGGTCTATGAGAGGTACTCCGGCGAGCGCTCCCGCCCGTTCTTCGACCTGATCGCGCGGGTGAACCCCGCCGACCCCCGATCCGTCGTGGACCTCGGTTGCGGCACGGGGGAGCTCACCGCGACGTTGTGCCGCCGCTGGCCCGCGGCCACCGTGCATGGCGTCGACTCCTCACCCGCCATGATTGAGAAGGCGCCGCCCGGGCCGACCTTCGAGGTTGGGGACCTCCGGGACTGGCAGCCCGCACGGCCCGTGGATGTGATCGTCTCCAATGCCGCCCTCCAGTGGGTGCCGGAGCACCGCGATCTGCTCGACCGCTGGATCGGCTACCTGGCACCCGAAGGCTGGCTGGCGTTCCAGGTGCCGGGCAACTTCCACTCGCCCAGCCACGCGCTCATCCGCGAGCTGTGCCGTACGAAATGGCGGGATGAGCTGGGCGACCTCGCCCGGGACGCCCCGGTGGGGGAACCGGTGGACTATTTGCGCCGGCTCGTCGCCCTCGGCTGCACGGTGGACGCCTGGGAGACCACTTACGTCCACGTCCTGCCGGGGGAAGACGCCGTGCTCAACTGGGTCAAGGGCACCGCCCTGCGGCCCATGCTCGACCGGCTCTCCCCAGACCGCCGGGCGGCCTTCCTCGCCGACTGCGCCCGCGTCCTCGCCGAGGCCTACCCACGCGAGCCGTACGGCACGGCGTTCCCCTTCCGGAGGATCTTCGTCGTCGCCCATCTTTGAGCCGTTCGTACGGCATTGCCACACGCATGATCACGACGCGCTTTTAAGCAGTTCATCAGGCGGGGCGGGAACGTGTGCATGATCACGACGGTGTTGGGGCGGCTGAGTGTTTACCTTCTAGTGGCATTATGGCCACAAATCGGCAGCAATCCGTTCAGGGGGACTTGTGGCCATCGAGATCGAGGACAAGTTCGACGTGCCGGCCGAGTTCGCCGTGCCGGACCTGAACGACGTCCAGGGCTGCGCCGAGGTCGCCCAGCCGCTCAGCCACCGGCTCGTCGCGCTCTACTTCGACACCGCGGACCTGCGGCTGGCCTCCCGCGGCATCACCCTGCGGCGCAGGCGCGGCGGGGACGACGACGGCTGGCACCTCAAGCTGCCCAAGGCCAAGGGGGCACGCCAGGAGATCACCCTGCCGCTGACCCGCGGCGCCAAGGTCGTCCCGCCGGAGCTCGCCGATCTGGTTCTCGCCTACACCCGAGGCGCCCCGCTGGCCCCGGTCGCCCAGCTCGAGACCCGCCGGGGCGTCACCCGCCTCCTCGGCGACGGCGGCGACCTCCTCGTGGAGGTCGCCGACGACCGCGTCAAGGGCACGGTGTTCGGCGAGGAGCCCACCGTACGTCGCTGGCGCGAGGTCGAGGCCGAGCTCAAGGACGGCGACGAGGGCATGCTCAAGCGTGTCGGCAAGCGGCTGCGCAAGGCCGGCGCGTCCCCCGCCGGCTCGGCCAGCAAGCTGGCCCGGCTCCTCGGCGACATTCCGGCGCGGCAGGTCGCCGAGCCCCCCGCCGGGTCGGCCGGAGCGGTCGTCCTCGGCTACCTCAGGAAGCAGGTCGACGCGCTGACCGCCCAGGACCCTCGGGTGCGTCGAGCCGAGGAGGACGCCGTCCACCAGGCCAGGGTCGCGAGCCGCCGCCTCCGGAGCGCGCTCAAGGCGTTCAAGTCCCTCGTCACCGACACCGACGACCTCCAGCAGGAGCTCAGATGGCTCGGCGAGGTTCTCGGGGAGGCCCGCGACCTGGAGGTCATTCGGGAGAGGTTCTCCGGCCGCCTCGACGGCCTCGGCCCGTCACTGGTCGTCGGGCCCGTCCGCCGGCGGCTGGGAGACGACCTCCTGGCCCGCGAGCACGACGCGTACGGCCGGATCCGCCAGGCTCTCAGCGGCGACCGCTATTTCGCGCTGCTCGACGGCCTCGACAGGCTGGTTGCGAATCCCCCGCTGACTCCGCTCGCCGGCAAGGACGCCGCCAAGACGCTGGAGAAGATCGCGGACAAGGGCTGGAAGGGGGTGGCGGACACCTACGACGGCGCGCGCCGCATCGACGACGCCGAGCAGCGCGAGATCGCGATGCACGACGTCCGCAAGGCCGCGAAGCGCGCCCGTTACACCGCGGAGGCGGTCGGCCTGCCAGAGGCGGCCAAGCGGGCGGCGACCGTGCAGGAGGTGCTGGGCAGGCACCAGGACGGCGTGGTTGCGCAGGAGGTCCTCGCGCAGGAGGCCGAGGCCGCGCGGCAGGCGGACGAGGACACCTTCACCTACGGCGTCCTCGTCGGCCTGGAGCGCGCGGACGCCGAGCGGGCCCACGAGGAGTTCCCCGGGGTGTGGGCCACGCTGGCCTGATCACCACGTGACCGACCGTCTCGTGAGGGTCGCGTGCGTGATGCCTCAGGTGATGTAACGCTCCACGTTCACGACCCGGCCGCCCACCCGGTTGAGCACGGCGAACGCGCCCTTCTGGAGGTGCAGGTCGGCCGGGAGGGTGTCCAGCCGGCCCTCCAGGGCCATCGTAAGCAGCTCGGGCAGGACCTTGCCGTGGCTGCACACCACCGCCGCCTCGCCCGAGTCGAAGAGCTTGCGCACCAGCTTGTCCGCGTCCTTGGCGTCATAGCCGCTCTCGGACAGCGACTGCTCCTTGCGGATCTCCAGCCCGTGGCCGGTGGCGTACGGCTTGAGCGTCTGCGTGCAGCGTTTGCTGTGCGAGCTGACCAGCGTGGCGGGGCGGTAGCCGTACAGGGCGCCGGCGAGTGTCTCCGCCTGGGTCGCGCCGCCCTCGTCGAGGGGACGGCGGTCGTCGTCGCCCTTCCACTCCTGCCGAGACCCGGCCAGGCCGTGCCGTACGAAGATCAACGGGGTGGTGATGAGCGGCGCGGCGGTGAGGGCGCGCAGGAGGCCCGCGTCCCACTCGTAGGTCAGCCGCCGCCTGGCCTCCTCCAGGGGGAGCCAGACGACCTCGTCCACCTCGTCCACAGCGACGGCCGTGACGTCGCCTCCGGCGTCAGCGGCGTCAGCGGCGTCGGAGGCCCGCGCGGCCCAGTAGTCCACCCGCTTGAGGCGGCCGTCCTTCAGGTAGTGGATCGGCGGCAGGCAGCGGCCCAGCACCACGTCGAGGCCGGTCTCCTCCGTCACCTCGCGGAGCGCCGCGGAGATCACGTGCTCGCCGGGCTTCAGCTTGCCCTTGGGGAAGCTCCAGTCGTCGTACTTCGGCCGGTGGACCAGCGCGACCTCGGGGTCGGCCTCGTCGCCGCGCCAGACCACGGCCCCTGCCGCGCGGATCATGTCGGTCGGTCGAACCTGGGGCTCGATCATCGGTATCCCTCAGTCAAGCGTCGTCGAGTCGTCCACGGTCCGCCACCGGCGGGTCGCGATGAGGTGGTGCTGGAGGTCGACCTCACCCCGCTGACGCACCCACTTGCCGTCGGAGTTCAGCGTCCACGCCGTCGTGGTCTCGTTCATGGCGAGGTCGAGCAGGTCGCAGAGGTACTCCCGCTGCTGGGGGCTGGTCACCTTCACCAGCGCCTCGACGCGTCGGTCGAGATTGCGGCGCATGAGGTCGGCGCTCCCGATCCAGATCTCCGGTCGCCGGCCCCCACCGAACTCGAACACCCGGGAGTGCTCCAGGAACCGGCCGAGGATGCTCCTGACCCGGATCGTCTCCGACAAACCCGGAATTCCCGGTCGAAGGGCACAGATGCCCCGGACCCACAGATCCACCGGCACCCCGGCCTGGGACGCCCGGTATAACGCGTCGATGATCGGCTCGTCCACGATCGAGTTCGTCTTGATGCGGATCCGTCCCCTGCGGCCAGCCCGGTGGTGTTCGATCTCCCGCTCGATCCTCGCCAGCAGGCCCTGCCTGAGCGAGGTGGGGGCGACCAGCAGCCTGCGGTAGTCGGCCTGGTTGGAGTATCCGGTGAGGTGGATGAACAGGTCGGTGACGTCCTCGCCGACCTGCGGGTCCGCCGTGAGCAGGCCGAAATCCTCGTACTGCCGGGCGGTCTTGGGGTTGTAGTTGCCGGTGCCGATGTGGCAGTAGCGCCGCAGCTCGCCGCCGGCCTCCTGCCTGACCACCAGGGCGAGCTTGCTGTGCGTCTTCAGGCCGAGCACACCGTAGACGACGTGGCAGCCCGCCTTCTCCAGCTTGCGCGCCCAGGAGATGTTCGCGTGCTCGTCGAACCTCGCCTTGATCTCCACCACGACGACGACCTGCTTGCCGGCCTCGGCCGCGTCGATCAGCGCGTCGACGATCGGAGAGTCACCGCTGGTCCGGTAGAGCGTCTGCTTGATCGCGAGCACGTCCGGATCGGCCGCGGCCTCCTCGACGAACCGCTGCACGCTCGTGGCGAACGAGTCGTACGGGTGGTGAAGCAGGATGTCCCGCTCGCGGAGCGTGGTGAAGAGGTCGTCCTCGGCGCTGATCGCCTCCGCGGGCACGAAGGCGCGGTAGTGGAGCTCGCTCCGGTCGAGATCGGCGATCGCGTGCAGCCCGGTCAGGTCGAGCGGCCCGGGCAGCCGGTAGATCTCGTGGTCGGCCACCCCCAGCTCGTCGACCAGCAGTTCGAGCACCTCGGGGGTGATGGTGTCCTCGACCTCCAGCCGGACCGGCGGCCCGAACCGCCTCCTCAGCAGCTCGCGTTCCAGGGCCTGCATCAGGTTCTCGGTGACGTCCTCGTCGACCTCGAGGTCCTCGTTTCGCGTCACCCGGAAGACGTGGTGCTGGACGACCTCCATGCCCTTGAACAACTCGCCCAGATGGGCGGCGATGACGTCCTCCAGCGGCACGAACCGGTCCTTGGACGCGGTCACGAATCTCGGAAGCTGCGAGGGCACCTTCACCCGCGCGAAGACCGTGTGGCCGTTGGCCGGGTTGCGGACCGTGACGGCCAGGTTCAGGGAGAGCCCGGAGATGTACGGGAACGGGTGAGCCGGGTCCACCGCCAGCGGGGTGAGAACCGGCCGGATCCGCTCCCGGAACAGCTTGCGCAGCGCCATCCGCTCGTCCCGGGCGAGATCGTCCCAGCGGACGATCGCGATCCCCTCTCCGGCGAGCTGCGGGAGCACCTGATCGTGAAACACGGAGGCGTGCCTGCGCGCCAGCTCGTCGGCGATCGCCGCCATCCTCGCCAGCTCCTCGCTGGGCTTGAGGCCGCTCTTGGTCCGCAGCAGCAGTCCGGTCGCCATCCGCCGCTTGAGGCCGGCCACCCGCACCCGGAAGAACTCGTCCAGGTTGCTGGCGAAGATGGCGAGGAACCGCACCCGTTCGAGCAGGGGGACGGACGGGTCCTCGGCCAGCTCCAGCACGCGCTCGTTGAACTGGAGCCAGCTCTCCTCCCGGTTGAGGAATCGATCCTGGGGCAAGGGCGCGTCTTCGGGCGGGGTGACATCCTCGGATTCAGCGACGGGGGAGGTTTCTGCCGACATATGACGAAATATGCCCTAAGTTGTTGAACGGAACGTTAACTTCCACTCAACGAAACCGTCAGTTCGCCCGATCTGAGCCGGTTTCGACCTGTTCGGGAGCTGCGCTCTGCCTCTCCCGTTCCTCCCGTTCCCGCTGTTTGTCCTGCTCCTTGAGCTCGCGCTCCCTCCGCTCCCTGAGCTCCCGCTCCTGGCGCTCGCGGGCCTTCTCCTGCTCCTTCAGCTCGCGTTCCCGCAGCTTCTCCTGCTCGCGCTGAGCCTTCTGCTGCTCCTTGAGCTCCCTCTCCCGGGCCTTCTCCTGCTCACGCAGCTCGCGTTCCCGCGCCTTCTCCTGCTCGCGCCGGATCTTCTCCTGCTCCTTGAGCTCGCGCTCGCGCGCCTTCTCCAGCTCCTTCAGCTCCCGCTCCGTGGGCCGGGCCGTACGGGCCTCCGCCGAAGGGGCGAGGACCAGGCCGCGAGAAGCGGCGGTCAGGCCGGGGTTGGGGTTGAGGCCCGTCAGACCGTTCCAGGACAGGTTCACGAGGTGGGCGGCGACCTCCTCGCGGCGCGGCTTCCGCACGTCGAGCCACCACTGGCCGGTCAGCGCCGTCATTCCGACGAGCATCTGCGCGTACATCGGCGCCAGCTTGGGGTCGTAGCCGCGGTCCTTGAACTCGTCGGCGAGCACGTCCTCGACCTGGCTGGCGATGTCGCTGATGAGGCTGGCGAACGTGCCGGTCCCCGAGGCGGCGTGCGAGTCGCGCACCAGGATGCGGAAGCCCTCGCTGCTCTCCTCGATGTACTGCAGGAGGGCCAGCGCGGCCCGCTCCAGCTTCACCAGAGCGTGCGTGGCCGACAGCGCCTGCGTGACGAGGCTCAGCAGCCGCTGCATCTCCCGGTCGATGACGACCGCGTAGATGCCTTCCTTGCCGCCGAAGTGCTCGTAGACGACCGGCTTGGAGACCTTGGCGCTCGCTGCGATCTCCTCGACCGACGTGCCGTCGAAGCCCTTCTCCGCGAAAAGGGCGCGGCCGATCTGGATCAGCTGTTCGCGCCGCTCCGCGCCGGTCATGCGTCTTCGGGATCGGGAGGACTCGCTCACGGCTTCAATCATGGCCTCTCTGCGCGTGTCGCCCGAGTCCGGTACGGCTTTCGCCCGAGTCGCGGGCGCCTTACGCGCCTGTACGGCGACCGCCGACGCCCTGGTGAGAGGCACGGCGGTAGCCGTACGGGTGTCGGAATCGCTCCCGACGGGCGATAAGCGTGAGGGGGACGGCGAGAGGTGTGAGGGGGATAGGGCCGCCGGGTGATTGACGGCGGCCCACCCGTCCGCTCCGGCGGGGTCAGTCAAGTCGCTTCGCCGCCAGACGCTCCGGATTCGGCCACCGCACGTCGTAGACCCAGCCGGCCTTCTCGAACCAGCGGATCAGGCCCGCGCTGAGGTCGATCTGGCCCTTGAGCACGCCGTGCCGCGCGCAGGTCGGGTCGGAGTGGTGCAGGTTGTGCCAGGACTCACCGAAGGACGGGATGGCCAGCCACCACA
This sequence comes from Planotetraspora sp. A-T 1434, assembly GCF_025420585.1. Taxonomy (GTDB): domain Bacteria; phylum Actinomycetota; class Actinomycetes; order Streptosporangiales; family Streptosporangiaceae; genus JAOEGB01. The sequence goes on from NZ_JAOEGB010000010.1 coordinate 135,865, forward strand.
CGTTGCGGGACTTGTCGCGGACCTCGAACGCCTCGTCGCCGAAGACGTGGCAGATGGAGTTGATCGACCAGGTGACGTGGTGCAGGAGGCCGATGCGGACGACCGTGCCCCAGAAGAACGCGGTCACCGCACCCTGCCAGGACCAGGTCAGCAGGCCGCCGAGGACGGCGGGCAGCACCAGGGAGGTGATCGCCAGAGTGGGAAACCACTTGTGCAGCTTCATGACGTCCGGGTCCTTGACCAGGTCCGGGGCGTACTTCTCCCGGTTCGTCCGCTCGGTCTCGAAGAGCCAGCCCATGTGCGCGTAGAGAAGACCCTTGGAGAGGGCCTTGAAGCCGGTGCCGAAGCGCCACGGCGAGTGCGGGTCACCCTCCTTGTCGGAGAACTTGTGGTGCTTGCGATGGGTGGCGACCCAGTCGAGCACGGACATCTCCAGCGAGAGGCTGCCGGCGATCCCGAGGGCGATCTTCATGGCCCGGTTGGCTTTGAAGGACCCGTGGGTGAAATAGCGGTGCAGACCGACCGTGACGCCCAGCCCTGAGACCATGTAGAAGACGAAGGCGATCGCGATGTCCGTCCAGCCCAGGCCCCAGCCCCATGCGAACGGCACGGCCGCGATCAACGCGATGATGGGCGCTCCGACGACGACGCCGAAGGTGATCAGCTCGGCCCTGGTCTTCTTCTCGGGGTCGAATTCCGGCTTGGGCTGTGGTGCAGGGCGTTCGGTCAGGACGGTCATGGGCTACCTCGCGGTCTGGGAAGAATGTCCGGCTACGCAACCGTAACCTACGCCATCGTAAGTTAGGAATCCCCGAGAGCGAATGTGGGGAAGGTGACGCTCGCGCATACATCTCGTGGCGAGTCCACGCCTTGCTCGAAGGGCGCCCATCTGCTAGAGCCCCATGCCCACCACGCCCTGCCCGTGCGGCTGCCCGCACGAGATGCGTACGCAACCGAGATCTGCCCCTCATGTCATTTGAGTAACCACATTAAAACTGTCAGTCACTCGAACTATGGTTCGGATTATGATGGAGACCTCCCACCGGACCCCCACGCCGGAAGCTCTCCGCGCCCAGGCGGTGGCCCTACGCGAGTCCGGCAAATCCCGCATGCAGATCAAGGAAATTCTCGGTGTTCGGAGCAACCAGGCCCTCAGTGAGCTGTTGAAGGGGACCGTTCCGCCCGAGTCGCTGTTCCGCCCGAACGCGAAGGACGACCTTCATCGACGTGCCCGCGAGCTACGGGCTCAGGGGTGGACCTACAAAGAGATCGCCACCGAGCTCGGCGTCTCCAAGTCCTCGGTGTCACTGTGGGTGCGCGACCTGCCCCGAGAGGGGCGGCTGAGCTATGAGGAGTTCCGCAAGAGGAACGACGAGGGCAGACGCCGCTACTGGGAACAGGAGCGCCTCACCAGAGAAGCGGCCCGCCAGGCCGTGACTGACGCCACGGCGCGTCTGGTCGGGCGGTTGGCTGAGCGGGAGATCCTGATGCTCGGCGCGATGGCCTACTGGTGTGAGGGGGTAAAGAACAAGCCTTATCGTCGCAATGACCGTGTGACCTTCATCAACAGCGATCCCGGCTTGATCAGGTTCTTCCTTCGGTTCCTGGAGGTCGCTGGTGCGGCGCCCGAAGATCTCATCTTCCGGGTGATGATCCATGAGAGTGCGGACGTAGCGGCCGCGCACGCCTTCTGGCAGGAGATCACCGGGGCCGATTCCACACTGTTCGGCAGTCCGACTCTCAAGCGCCACAACCCCAAGACCGTGCGGCGCAACGTGGCAGAGGGCTATCACGGCTGTCTCCGCGTGGATGTGCGCCGATCGACGTGGCTCTATCGTCAGGTCGAGGGATGGATGAAAGGCATGGTGGACGAGGCTGGACGAGGCTCTTTGTAGCTTCTGGTCCCGCGCGTGCTTATGCGATCGGCGGGAGGCATCCTTCGCCGGTAAGGTAGTGGAGACTGCCGGGACGGTTATCGGAGATTTGTCCCGGGAGTCGTAGTTTTTCCGGCGTTGGGTAATTGGCAGCCCGCAGGGTTTTGGTCCCTGTTGTCCAGGTTCGAGTCCTGGCGCCGGAGCGGTGCCGAGATCTCGTCTGTAGTCGGTCGGGCAACCGGGCTGGATTGGATCGGGGGCGTGGAAGGTAAGCTCACCTTGTCGAGCGGGTGACCGTGCGGTGCCCTGGTGGTGGCCGCGTGGGATCCGGAAGCCGACTCGTCTCAGTCGCGACGCCGAGGGAGCCTCAGTCCGTGAGTGTGCCGCGCCCGGCCGCCGTCATCGTCCTCGCCGCAGGTGAGGGCACCCGGATGAAGTCGAAAACCCCCAAAGTGCTCCACGAGCTGTGCGGTCGCGCCCTCGTGGACCACATGCTCACCGCCGCGAGGGGCCTTCAGCCCGAGCGGCTGATCGTCGTCATCGGCCACGCCCGCGAGCAGGTCGAGGCGCATCTCAGCGCGACGGCCCCCGACGCGGTGCCGGTCGTCCAGGAGAAGCAGAACGGCACCGGCCATGCCGTCCGCACCGTGCTCGAATCGGTCGGCGCCATCACCGGAACGGTCCTCGTGACGTACGGCGATACGCCGCTGCTGCGCACCGAGACCCTCGCGGCCCTGCTCGAACGGCATGCCGAGGACGGCAACGCGGTCACCGTGCTCACCGCCGAGGTCCCCGACCCGACCGGGTACGGCCGGATCGTCCGGGACGAGGGCGGCGCCGTGCTGGAGATCGTCGAGGAGAAGGACGCCGACCCCGGGCAGCGGGCGATCCGGGAGATGAACTCGGGGGTCTACGCGTTCGACGGGTCGCTCCTCGCGGACGCGGTCAAGCGGGTCGGCGCGGCCAACGCCCAGGGCGAGGAGTACCTCACCGACGTGCTGTCCATCCTCCGCGAGGACGGCCACCGGGTCGGGGCCCACGTCGCCGGCGACTATGTCGAGGTCGAGGGTGTCAACGACCGCGTGCAGCTCGCCTTCGCCCGGCGGGTGCTCAACGAGCGCATCCTCAAGGCGCACATGAAGGCGGGCGTCACCGTAATCGACCCCGCGAGCACGTGGATCGACGCCGAGGTGACGCTGGAGCCCGACGTGGTGCTCCATCCCGGCACCCAGCTCCACGGGTCCACCAGGATCGCGTCCGGAGCCGAGGTCGGCCCCGCGAGCACGCTGACCGACACCGTGGTCGGTGAGGACGCCGTGGTCCGCAACGCCGTCTGCGAGAGCGCGGAGATCGGCCCGCAGGCCACCGTGGGCCCCTTTGCCTACCTGCGCCCCGGAACAGTCCTCGGCCGCAAGGGCAAGATCGGCACGTACGTCGAGACCAAGAACGCGACGATCGGCGAGGGGTCCAAGGTCCCGCACCTGACCTACGTCGGCGACGCCACGATCGGGACCGGCTCGAACATCGGCGCCGCCTGTGTCTTCGTGAACTACGACGGCGTCAGCAAGCACCACACGACCGTGGGTGACCACGTCCGCGTGGGCAGTGACAACATGCTGGTGGCGCCGGTGACGATCGGCGACGGCGCCTACACCGCGGCCGGTTCCGTCATCACCGACGACGTCCCGCCTGGGGCGATGGGGGTGGCCCGGGCCCGGCAGCGCAATATCGAGGGGTGGGTTCCGCGCCGCCGCGCCGGGACTCGCTCCGCGGACGCCGCCGCTCGTGCGGTGGCGGCCCAGGAAGACGCCGTCCCGGGACCATCTGAGGAATAGCACCCAGGAGCAGCACCCCCCAGGAGTTGCACCCCGCGTACGGCATGTCATGACATGGCATTAGCCGTGCCACATCAGGAAACAGAACAAGGCGCGGCCAGACCGCGTAGCGCCCGAGGGCCAGGCCAGGAGGACACCGTGAGCGAGCACGGGCGAGCGAGCAGGGGCGAGCGAGCAAGGGGCGAGCAAGCAAGGGGGCACAGCGTGGTGCCGCGTAGGCGGGACGAGGCGACCCGGGACAGAGCGGCCGGCAGGGCGGCACGGCAGTCGAGGAGTGCGGCATGAGTGGCATCAAGACCATGGGTGAGCGGAACCTGATGTTCTTCTCCGGACGCTCGCACCCCGAGTTGGCGAGCGAGGTGGCGGCGGAGCTCGACGTGGAGATCACCCCCACGGCGCTGCGCGACTTCGCCAACGGCGAGATCTATGTGCGTTACGAGGAGTCGGTGCGCGGCTGCGACGCCTTCGTGATCCAGAGCCACACCGCGCCGATCAACAAGTGGATCATGGAACAGCTGATCATGGTGGACGCCCTCAAGCGGGCCTCCGCCAAGCGGATCACTGTGATCATGCCGTTCTACGGCTACGCGCGGCAGGACAAGAAGGGCCGGGGCCGGGAGCCGATCACCGCCCGGCTGATGGCTGACATGTTCAAGCAGGCCGGGGCCGACCGGCTGATGTCGATCGACCTGCACACCTCGCAGATCCAGGGCTTCTTCGACGGGCCGGTGGACCACCTGTTCGCGATGCCGGTCCTGATCAACTACCTGAGGGGCAAGCTCGACCCGGCGACCACGACGATCGTGTCGCCCGACACCGGTCGCGTGCGGCTGGCGGAGCGCTGGTCCGACTCGCTCGGCACGCCGGTGGCGTTCGTCCACAAGCGGCGCGACCTCGAGGTGGCCAACCAGGTGAAGGTCCACGAGGTCGTCGGCAAGGTGCGCGGCAGGACCTGTGTGCTGATCGACGACATGATCGACACGGGCGGCTCGATCTGCAAGGCGGCCGACGCGCTCTACGAGCACGGCGCCACCGACGTGATGGTGGCCGCGACGCACGCGGTGTTCTCCGACCCGGCGGTCGATCGCCTGAAGAACTCGCGGATCTCCGAGGTGGTCGTCACGAACACGCTGCCGATCCCGGAGGAGAAGCGGTTCGACAGCCTCACTGTGATGTCGATCGCGCCCCTGATCGCCCGCGCCATCACCGAGGTCTTCACCGATGGCTCCGTCACCAGCCTCTTCGAAGGCGACAGCTAGCCCTCCCTCGTCGTGATCATGCAGGTTTTCCTGGGCGGCTCGGGGACGTCCGGTTCCCCTCGTCGTGATCATGCATGGATTCCGCCGCATGTGGTCTGATCGGTGCCGTCGCTGTTCGTGATCATGCAATGTCCGTCCGGCGGGCGCGCTTTCGTAGCGCATGATCACGCTGAAAGTATGCGCAGGTCGCGGGCCGTACGCGGGAACACGTGCATGATCACGGCGAGAGGGGTGGCTGGTCGGCGGGGCAACGCGGGAATGTGTGCATGATCACGGCACGTGGTGCATGATCACGCGGGGGAGGCGGTAGGGTGTACAAGTTGCGCTCGTAACGCCTTCCGCTAGGGCGGGTGAGGGGGAGCGCTCAATCCATCGATCGAGTCATCCCTAGGAGATGTGCCGTGTCCGAGGTTAAGATCGCCGCTGAGCTCCGCACGGAGTTCGGCAAGGGCGCCGCTCGCAAGATCCGCCGGGAGCACAAGGTTCCGGCTGTGCTGTACGGCCACGGCACCGACACCCAGCACCTGACCCTGCCGGGCCACGAGCTGCTGCTGGCGCTGCGCACGCCGAACGTGCTGATCCGCCTCCAGGGCGACGGCATCAACGAGATCGCGCTGCCGAAGGGCGTCCAGCGCGACCCGATCAAGGGCTTCCTGGAGCACGTCGACCTGCTCCTGGTCAAGCGGGGCGAGAAGGTCACCGTCGAGATCCCGGTCACCGTCACCGGTGACGTGATCGGCGGTGCGATCCTCGACCAGCAGCTCGTCACGGTGTCCGTCGAGGCCGAGGCGACCCACATCCCGACCGGTGTCGAGGTCGACGTCGACGGCAAGGACGTCGGCTACGCCGTGCACGCCGGCGAGCTGGCGCTGCCTTCGGGCGCGACCCTGGCGGGCGACCCCGAGGCGCTGGTCCTGCACGTGATCGGCGCTCCGACGGTCGAGCTGCCCGAAGAGGGCGAGGCCGCCGAGGCCGAGGCCGAGGCCGCCGGTGAGGGCGAGGCCGCCGAGTCTGAGGCCGGCGAGTAGGACGGTTCGTGAGAGAGTCCTCCACAGGATGTCCTGTGGAGGACTTCTCCATGTGAGGCTGAAGGGTGGGGTTGGACTGCGATGTCCACGCCGGTGAGCGCTGAGCGGTGGCTGGTGGTCGGCCTGGGCAACCCCGGGCCGGAGTACGCCGGGAACCGGCACAACGCCGGATTCATGGTGCTGGACGAGCTGGCGGCGCGGGTCGGCGGGCGCTTCAAGGTCCACAAGTCGCGGGCCGAGGTCGTCGAGGGCCGCCTGGCCGGGGCGCCGGTCGTGCTCGCCAAGCCCCTGTCCTACATGAACCTGTCCGGCGGTCCCGTCAAGGCGCTGGCCGACTTCTACAAGGTCGCCCCGGAGCGCGTCATCGTGGTCCACGACGAGCTGGACATCCCGTACGGCGCGTTGCGCGCGAAGGTGGGTGGCGGGGACAACGGCCACAACGGGCTCAAGTCGATCACCAAGTCGCTGGCGACGAAAGACTACCCGCGGATCCGCTTCGGGATCGGCCGCCCGCCGGGCCGGATGGACCCGGCGGCCTACGTGCTCAAGGACTTCGCCACGGCCGAGCGCAAGGACCTGCCGTTCCTCGTGGACCGGGCGGCCGACATGGCCGAGTCGCTCATCACCGCCGGTCTCGAGGCGACGCAGAACAGGTTCCATGCCGGCGATCTCAACCCCGCGAAGCCTCCCCGCTGACCTCCGCCTGCGTAGCCGCCGACGCCGCGAGGTCCGGCAGAGGCTTGGTTTCCGCCGCCACCGTGATGTCCGACGGCGACTGGGGGCCGGCTGACGCCTCGGCGGCCGTACGGCCGGGGCCCGGCCAGAGCATGAGGTTCTGGAACAGTTCGGCCTGCTCGATCGCGTCGTCGAGCGCGTTGTGCGTGTGGTGGCGGGTCGACCGCACGTCACGCGGCATCTGCCGTTTGGTCGACCATGCCACCGGAACGCCCGCCTTGGCCGTATAGAGGGTCTTGATATCAATGCACCGGGAATGCCCAAAAGGCGACTCTCCGGTGAATCGCATGAAGTACCAGTACATCCACATCCAGTCGAAGGACAGCGGGAACGCGACCAGCACCGGCAGCGTGCCGCCGCAGACCTCCCGGATCCAGGCGGACGCGGCGGCCATGGCCTCGCCGGGGTCGCGGCCCTCGCGGAGCAGCGCGTCACGGTCGAGTCCGCTCACCGCGAGCGCCTCGGCCACGAAGTCGTCGCTGATCGGCCTGAGCTCCGCATAAAACGTGGCCGACTCCGGATCGACCTTCTCGAACCGCCTGCCGCCCATCCGCCCGGCGACTGTCATGCCGAGACTCACCATGGAATAGGGGCCCGGAATCGGGCCGTCGGCCTCGATATCGACAGATATGTAGGTTTCGGCTTTCACGAATTCCCCTCGAAGCCAGGCCACATGGCCGCTAGCATTCCCTCACTGTCAGTGCCGACACGGCTGCAACGTGAAGCGGCCGATGCTGCGACGAGCATGGAGGCGTGCGTGCTGGACGGCGAGGTGTCGGCGGTCGCCGTCGGCAGGTCGCGAGAGTCGCCCGCCCACCCGACCCCGCGGCCGCCACGCTGGGCTGTGCGGTATCGCGTCCACGCTGCCGTCTGCGACATGGTCTGTGCCCTCCTCGCCGGGATCGCCGCCGTTTTCCTGCGGTTCGGCGACCTTACTCCGTATGTCATGCCGTACGTCGTGCTGAGCGGCGCGCTGCCGGTGCTCTGGGTGGGAGTGGTGGGCCTCAACCGGGCCTACGAGCCGCGGCTGATCGGCGTGGGATCGGAGGAGTTCCGCCGGATCGCGCAGTGCGGCTTCACCCTCATGGCGGGAGTCGCCATCGCGGCGTACGTGACCAAGACCGAGCTGGCCCGCGGCTACGTCGTGGTCGCTCTCCCGCTCGTGACCGTGTTCACGCTCTGCGCGCGGTACGGCCTGCGCCGCGGGTTACACGGGCGCCGGGCGCGGGGCGAGGACTGCATGCGCAGGGTCGTGGCGGTCGGCCATCCGGCCGGGATCGCCGAGCTGGCCGCCAGGTTCCGGCGGGAGCGCTACCACGGCATGGAGATCGTCGCCGCCTGCCTGCCGTACGACGCCTCGGGGAAGGAGGTCGAGGGAGTCCCGGTCCTGGGCGACTTCACCGACGTGCCTCTCGTCGTCGGTCAGGCCCGGGCGGACACCGTCGCGGTGCTCGCCTGCCCGGAGCTGGACGGAACGGCCCTGCGCAGGCTCGCCTGGCGGCTGGAGCGGACCCGCACGGACCTCGTGGTCGCTCCGGCCCTCATGGAGGTGGCGGGCCCCCGGACGACGATCCGGCCGGTCGCCGGGCTCCCGCTGCTGCACGTCGAACATCCCGAGTTGGCGGGCGTCCGTCAGCTCATCAAGAACGTCTTCGACCGGCTCGTGGCCGGGGTCGCGCTCATCCTGATGTCGCCGGTTATGGCCGCGGTCGCGATAGCCGTACGTACGTCGAGCCCCGGGCCGGCGCTGTTCCGGCAGACGCGGGTGGGGAAGGACGGCGTGGCGTTCACCATGCTGAAGTTCCGCACCATGCGGCAGGACGCGGAGGCCCGGAAGGTCGAGCTGGTCAGCGACGGCCACGGCGTGCTGTTCAAGATCCGCCAGGATCCGAGGGTCACGCCGCTGGGGAGCCGGCTGCGGCGGCACTCGCTCGACGAGCTGCCCCAGCTCATCAACGTGCTGCGGGGCCAGATGTCGCTTGTCGGGCCGCGCCCGCCGCTGCCCGAGGAGGTCGCGAGGTACGGCGACGACGTCCGCAGGAGGCTCGTCGTCCGGCCGGGGATGACCGGCTTATGGCAGGTCAACGGCCGGTCCGACCTGTCGTGGGAGGAATCGGTACGGTTGGACCTGCGTTATGTCGAAAACTGGTCTCTCATGCTGGATCTGCAGATCCTGTGGAAGACATGGTCTGCGGTGGCACGCGGGGCGGGAGCTTACTGAATGACGATACGGGACGACCATTCCCTCGCTGGGGACCTGGCCACGGAGGCGGGGGAGCGGCTGCTCGAGCTCCGCGCCCGATACGGCTTCGACGACCGTCAGGCGTTGAAGGACGCCGGTGACCGGGCGGCGCACCGCTTCCTGGTCGAAGCGCTGGAACGCCTGCGGCCGAGCGACGCCGTGCTGTCCGAGGAGGCCACCCGCGAGGAGCGGATGGACCCGAGGCGCCTGGCCGCCGAGAGGGTGTGGATCATCGACCCGCTCGACGGCACCCGCGAGTTCGGCGAGTCCGGCCGGTCCGACTGGGCGGTCCACGTCGCCCTGTGGGAGCGCGAATCGGTGCCGGAGCACGGATCGCGGGGATCGCTGACGGGTCCCGGGTCGGTGACGGCCGGCGCGTCGGTGACGGCCGGCGCGTCGCTGACGGCCGGCGCCGTGGCACTCCCGGCGCAGGGCCGTACGCTCACGACCGCCGAGCCGCCCGTCCTCCCGGAGTGGCCGGGCGGGGGAGAGCGCTTCCGGATCGCGGTCAGCCGCAGCCGGCCGCCCGAGTTCGTGCAGAAGCTCGCCTATCTCGTCGGGGCCGACCTCGTGCCGATCGGCTCGGCGGGCGCCAAGATTTCCGCTGTGCTCACCGGCGAGGTCGAGGCGTACGTCCACGCGGGCGGCCAGTACGAGTGGGACTCGGCCGCACCGGTCGCCGTGGCGCTCGCGGCGGGGGCCCACGCCAGCCGGATCGACGGCACGCCGCTGACCTACAACCAGGCCGACCCCTCGTTGCCGGATATCCTTGTCTCCCTACCGGATCTGGCGCCAACGTTGCTCGCCGGGATCCGTGACCTGCACCGCTAGTCTCCCGAAGGAAGCCCAATGCTTCAGCGTGACTACACCACGTCACAGCTCGACGTGCTCGAAGCCGAGGCGATCCACATCATGCGTGAGGTCGCGGCCGAGTTCGAGCGCCCCTGTCTGCTCTTCTCCGGCGGCAAGGACTCGATCGTCATGCTGCGCGTCGCCGAGAAGGCGTTCTGGCCGGCGCCGATCCCGTTCCCTCTGATGCACGTGGACACCGGTCACAACTTCTCCGAGGTCATCGACTACCGGGACCGCCGGGTCGCCGAGCTGAACGCCCGGCTTGTCGTGGCGTCGGTCCAGGCGTCCATCGATGCCGGGCGGGTCGTCGAGGACACCGGGCGGCGGGCGTCCCGCAACCGGCTCCAGACGACCACGCTGCTCGACGCGATCGAGGAGAACGAGTACGACGCGGTCTTCGGCGGGGGCCGCCGCGACGAGGAGAAGGCGCGGGCGAAGGAGCGGGTGTTCTCCTTCCGCGACGACTTCGGCCAGTGGGACCCGAAGAACCAGCGGCCCGAGCTGTGGAACCTTTACAACACGCGGATCCGCAAGGGCGAGCACATCCGGGTGTTCCCGCTGTCCAACTGGACCGAGCTGGACATCTGGCACTATATCCGGCGGGAGGACATCGAGATCCCGTCGATCTACTTCTCGCACACCCGGAAGGTCTTCGAGCGGGACGGCATGCTGCTGGCCGACGACGAGGTGGTGCAGCGCGGCGAGGACGAGCCCGTCTTCGAGGCCGTCGTCCGCTACCGGACCGTGGGCGACATGACCTGCACGGGAGCGGTGGTGTCCGCCGCCACGACCGTGGAGGAGATCATCGAGGAGATCGCCGTCACCCGGATCACCGAGCGCGGGGCCACCCGCGCCGACGACCGGGCCTCCGAGGCCGCCATGGAAGACCGCAAGAAGGAAGGCTACTTCTGATGGCCACCTGTGCCTTCCGCGGCCAGGCCGCCATGGAGGACCGGCAGCGTGAGATTCGAAGGCGACTTCTGATGGCCACCTGTGCCTTCCGCGGCCAGGCCGCCATGGAGGACCGGCAGCGTGAGATTCGAAGGCCACTTCTGTCGGCCACCTGCCTTCTTCCCGGCGGCGGGAGCCGTACGGGATCAGGGGACGCTGGAGACTCTGGGGAGCGGGAGTAATGGACATCCTTCGTTTCGCCACCGCGGGAAGCGTGGACGACGGCAAGTCGACGCTGATCGGGCGGCTGCTCTTCGACTCCAAGGCGATCTTCGAGGACCAGCTCGAAGCGGTCGAGCGCACCTCGCGCGACCGGGGCACGGAGTACACCGACCTGTCGCTGCTGACCGACGGCCTCCGGGCCGAGCGTGAGCAGGGCATCACGATCGACGTGGCGTACCGCTATTTCGCGACGCCGAAGCGCAAGTTCATCATCGCGGACACGCCCGGCCACATCCAGTACACGCGGAACATGGTCACCGGCGCATCCACCGCCGACCTGGCGATCATCCTGATCGACGCGCGCAAGGGCGTGCTGGAGCAGTCGCGGCGGCATGCGTTCCTCACGACGCTGCTCCGGGTGCCGCACCTCGTGCTCGCGGTCAACAAGATGGACCTCGTCGACTATTCGGAGGCGCGGTTCGAGGAGATCCGCGAGGAGTTCACCGCGTTCGCGTCGAAGCTGAACACGAGCGACCTCACGTTCATCCCGATCTCGGCGCTGCATGGCGACAACGTGGTCTCCCGGTCGGAGAACATGCCGTGGTACGAAGGCTCGTCGCTCCTGCACCACCTGGAGCACGTGCACATCGCCTCCGACCGGAACCTGGTGGACGTCCGGTTCCCGGTGCAGTACGTCATCCGCCCGCACAGCGCGACCAGCCAGGAGCTCCACGACTACCGGGGATACGCCGGCCAGGTCGCCGGGGGCATCCTCAAGCCCGGTGACGAGGTGATGCACCTGCCGTCGGGCCTGACCACGAGGATCGCGGGGATCGACACGTTCGACGGCAAGGTCGATGAGGCGTTCCCGCCCATGTCGGTCACCCTCCGGCTGGAGGACGACATCGACATCTCGCGCGGGGACATGATCTGCCGCCCGCACAACCAGCCGCACGTCGCGCAGGAGATCGACGCGATGGTCTGCTGGATGGCCGACGGGGTGAAGCTGCAGCCGCGTTCCAAGCTCGTCATCAAGCACACGACGAGGACGGCGCGGGCCCTGGTGAGGGATCTGCACTACCGGCTCGACGTCAACACCCTCCACCGGGATGAGTCGGCGACGGCGCTCGGCCTCAACGAGATCGGCCGGGTGTCGCTGCGCACGACCCAGCCGCTCTTCGTGGACGACTACGCCAGAAACCGCCTCACCGGCGGCTTCATCCTCATCGACGAGGCCACCAACGGCACCGTGGCGGCCGGCATGATCGTTGACGCCCACTGACGATCTCCCCCAGCGGACCGGCCTCCTGACCGGTCCGCTGACCGGTTCGCTTGCCGTAAAGATGTGCAGGCCATCGCCTCGGGCGTCGCTCGGTAGATCCTTTGGGGATCGTCGCATGTATCGTTACGCTCCGCGCTAAGGTCGCCACGTTCCGTATCCACAAGGTGGAGGGCGCGTGGCCGTGGCCGACTCTCAGCCGGTGATCTTCGTGGGAGGGCTGGGTCGCAGCGGCAGCACGCTGTTGGAGCGCCTGCTCGGTGAGATTCCCGGCGTCGCCCCGCTCGGGGAGGTCGTCCACCTCTGGGAGCGCGGTGTCCTCGCCAACGAGCCCTGCGGCTGCGGGCAGCCGTTCGCTGAGTGCCCCTTCTGGGCCAAGGTGGGCGCCCGGGCCTTCGGCCGCTGGCGAGCGACCCAGGCCCACTGGCTCCCGCGTCTCCGCACCCGGGTCGACCGTACGCGCCGCATCCCGGGGTTCGTCTGCGGACCGCTCACCCGCGAGGCCGAGCTGGCCGAATACGTGTCGGCCTACTCCCGGATCTACGGCGCCGCGGCCGAGGTCGCGAACGCCCGAGCCGTGATCGACAGCAGCAAGCATGCCTCCCTGGCGTACTGCCTGTCCGCGATCATCGACGTGTGGGTCGTCCATGTCGTCCGCGACCCACGGGCGGTCGCGGCCTCCTGGCGGCGGAAGGTGCGGCGGCCCGAGGACGGGCAGCCCATGACCCGCTGGGCGCCCGCCAGGACGGCCGTCCACTGGCTGGCGCAGAACCTCGCGTTGGAGGCCCTCCGCTGCCGTGGCGTGCGGGTCGTCCGCGTCCACTATGAGGACCTCCTCGACGAGCCCGTCAAGACGATGACGAAGTTGGCGGCCAGGCTCGATCTGCCGTCCTCCGGGGAAGCACTTTCCTTCCTCGACGACCGCCAGGCGCGGCTCGGCGTCGCGCATACGGTCTCCGGCAACCCCATGCGATTCGCCGTCGGCCGGATCGAATTCCGCGACCGCCCCACCGCGCTGCCCATCGCACAGCGCTGGCTGGTCACCGCGCTGACCTGGCCCCTTCTCCTCTTGTACGGCTACCGCCTCACGTACTGACTCGCCTACCGATCGGAGCTTCCGCGTTGAACCCGTCCGTGGGGGTCGTGATCCCCACCCGAGGTGACCGGCCCGGCCCTCTCGCCGCCGCGGTGTCAGCCGTACTGAACCAGTCCCACAGCCGCCCACCCGAGGTCGTCGTGGTCGTCGACGGACCCGCCGACGAGGCGGCCGAGCCCGGCGCGGCGGGGAGGGCACCCGCGGTGGCTTGGCCGTACACCACGGGGAAGCGGGTGGCCACGGGTGAGAAGCGGGCGGCCATGGTGGCCGAGCAGTTGGCGGACGTCGTCGCGGCGTTTCGCGGAGGCGTCCGGGTCATGCCGAATCAGCAGAGCCCCGGCCTGCCCGGAGCCAGGAACACCGGCATCGCGGCCCTGAGCACGGACCTGGTGGCCTTCTGTGACGACGATGACGTATGGCTGCCGGGCAAGCTCGCCCCTCAGCTCGCGGCGCTCGCGGCGGAACCGGAGGCACACTTTGCGAGTTGCGCGATCGAGGTCGAGTACGGCTCCCGCCGCGTGGCCCGCCTCGCCGGCACGGACCGGGTCACCCGCGAGCACCTCAGCCGGTCGCGGATGATGATGGTCCACTCTTCGACGTTCCTGTTCAGGCGGGGCTCGATCTGGGTGGACGAGAGCGCCCCGAGCGGTCAGAACGAGGACTGGGACCTCGCCCTCCGCGCCGCCGGGCGGCACCCGATCGTCAACGTCGACCGGCCGCTGGTGCGGGTCCGCTGGGGGGCGTCCGACTACGTCACGAAGTGGGCCGACCGGATCGCCGGCCTCGAATGGATGCTGGCCCGGCATCCCGAGCTCACGACCGACCGGCGCGGCGCCGCCCGGATCTACGGCCAGCTCGCCTTCAGCCATGCCGCTCTCGGCCACCGCGGGGAGGCGGCCCGCTGGGCGTGGCGCACCTTCGCGGCTCGCCGTGGAGAGCCCCGCTCGGCCCTGGCACTGGCCGTGGCCGCTCGTCTGGTCTCCCCGAGCAGGATCCTCCAGGTCCTCAACGCCCACGGCCACGGCATCTGATGGCCCGAGATCTGCTGCTGCCCCAAGAGCCGCCCCCCGCCGCGACGACCGTGCCCACCGCTGCCCCGCTCGAAGCGGCGAAGGGGAGGCCGAGCCGTACGGCAGGTGCCGCGCCGCCGGGGGCGGAGACGCGGACCTCAGAGGGTGTGGCGACTCTATGCGGGGCGGTGGCCGGAGATGCGCGGGTCGCGGTCGCCGGGGTCGAACTCGACGCCCTGACCGAGGCCCAGGTAGTGCAGCACGTCGTCGAGGCGCTGCATCACGGTCGCGGGGGGCACATCGTCACCCCGAACGTCGACATCTGCCGGGCCATCTCACGCGACGCCGAACTCCGCGAACTGGTGGCCAGTGCTGATCTCGCCGTGGCGGACGGCATGCCGCTGGTGTGGGCGGCCCGCCTGCTCGGCGACCCGCTGCCCGCAAGGGTCACCGGAGCCGACCTGATCTGGTCACTCTCGGAGGCGGCGGCCTCCCACGGCTTCCCGATCTATCTGCTCGGCGGACCTCCCGGAGTGCCGGACACCGCGTCCGCCGCCCTCCGGGAGAGGTGCCCGCAACTCGTCGTCGCGGGGGTGGACGCTCCGCCGTACGGGTTCGACACCTGCGACGAAGAGCTGGCGGAGGTGAGGAAGAAACTGGTCGACGCCGGGCCGCTTCTGGTCTTCGTCGGGCTGGGTTTCCCGAAGCAGGACCGGCTGATCGCCGCCGTCCGGGCCGACCTGCCCGGGGCGTGGTTCGTCGGCTGCGGCTCTGCGATCGCCTTCGCGGCCGGCTCCGTACGGCGAGCACCCGCGTGGATGGGCGATCACGGCCTGGAGTGGCTGTTCCGGCTGCTGAGCGAGCCGGGCAGACTGGCCCGCCGCTACCTGATCGACGACCTCCCCTTCGCCCTGCGGCTCCTCACCGGCTGCCTGCTCCGCCGTCGGGAGCCGGTCGCCCAGGTGCATGAAGGCGGATGTTCGCCAGGTGATGCGGGTAGGTCCCAGCGGTAAGCCGGCCCATGGCTGCCTGCTTCGCCCGCTCAGAGCGCACAGGAAGCCCGGCGGCTTCCCGCGTGCGGCGCCCACTCTTTGACCTCTTCCAGCCGGCCGTTCTCATTCGTACGTCCTCGTGTCGATGTCCGCGCGTGTCCCACCTCGGGTACGTGACCCCAGCAGTCATCTGACAGGCCGTCGCCTGTGAGCTGTAGGCCGACGCGCGAAAGCATCGGACAGCAGGCGATGAAGGCCTTTGGCCTTGAGGGGCGGAGCGCTGGAGAACGCCTTGTCTACTTCGGCGGTGAAGAAATCTTCCGCCCCGTCTCCACCCGTCACCGCGACGCGGGCCGCGCGAGCCTTCCGCCAGAAGGAGTACATGTCTGGGCTGGCCATCAGATAGGAAAGCGCGCCGCGCAGTTCGGCCAGCTCAATCGTGTGGGTCTCGTACGCGACTTTCTGGAGATTCAGAATGAGATTGCAGTAGTGATCTTTCTTGGTTCCGGTGACTCCGGGTGCCATCTCGGGCCAGACCTGACGAAGCTCCGGGTCGTCGATCGCCATTCTGATGAGGTCGGTGTGTAGCTCGCGTAGTGCGATCTCGCTACTCCGCAGCTGCTCCTCGCGTGCGATGGTCAACTCCTCGCGCTGGTTCCGTAGCTCGCGGCCCTGTAGAAAGAGGGTCAGCGCGATGGCGACGAAGGCGATTCCCGAAAGAAGACACCGACTGGGGACATGGCTTGCCCAATCTGTGCCCACCGGTCGAGCTCCTCGTCATCGGCACGGAGAAGGAGGAGGACGGGCACGACCACGCCGCCTGTCACCACTGCGATTCCAAGCAGCAGAGCAGCGCAAATGAGAAGAGCCCTCAACCATGGATGGCGCATCGATGAGACCATATACAGAAGGCACTTCATCGTCCAGGGACGGTTGATCGGGCGCACCACGATTGCGGGGCGTGGCCTCAGTAGTCGTCGCTGTCCTTACTTGGCGGCCAGGAACTGCCCAAGTGTCAGGGCCACGCGCCGAAGCCCCGTGGCCGTCCTCTCCAGAGAAGCGAGGACCGCGGGGTCCTCAGTGACCCAACCACCCGACTGTAGGCCAGTGTCGCCATAATCATGAATCAACGCCGTGTGACGGTCGAATAGCAGGAAGTCGAAGTAGTCGTCGCCGGTAAGGCCTCGGACGGCGTCGCAGCGCACGATTTCGATTACTTCGCCCATCTTGGCGCGGATTCGATAGGCCAGTAGTTCATAATTTAGATACGGAGTGAGCGGCTCTTCGACGAGACGTAGTCTCGCGTACTCGATGCCTCGACTTTTGATGTCATCGTAGAGAGGCCTGTCCGCCTCGGCTTCATTGAGCAAGAGCTCCTCGGCCTGGGCGACGTCGCCTCGGCTGTATGCCTCCTGAGACCTGTTGGTTTCAAGTTCTTGATACGTCTGGCGGCATTCGAGCTTGAGAAATCTCCACTCCATTCGCGACCAAGCCTGTGAGAATCGTCGGCCGAACTCGTCGAGGCTCAACCGCTTAGCATTTTTTGTCGCCCAATGTGGTGGATACATCTAACTATCCGGAATGTCCTTCTTCGCCGATATAAGGGTGGCCCGTGAGATCCGCACGATTCGTTCGTCGGCCGCGCATCTCGCGTCTTTCATGGGCTGGAGGCCGAGCCGATCAGTGATATCGGTTCCGATAACGGCGAAGCTCCCGTCGTCCAGCTCAAGAATATCCGGAGATCCGCTTACGGCCGTAGTGTCGCCACGCTCGACGGGAGTGACACCCAGCCGTCTGATAGCTCTCATTGCTGTCTCAATCCTGACGAATAAATGTGCTATATCTATATCACCCCATAGGTTGTGCGACAAGATATAAGGGCAGGCGGCTTCGCTTATCGGACGTCCGATAAGAAGCGCACGGCGGTGTCAAGAGGGTGCACCTTTATCGAAATAGCGGAAAAGGTGTTTCTGAGGCGTGCGCGCTGGGTGGGATTCCGCTGCTGCCAGCCTTGACCCTGTGGGGTTCGCTGTGTCAGCGGGCCTGGCGAACCCGCTCGATGTAGGCGACGAGGCTGGTCATCTGATCGGCGGACCACGGTAGGCGTTGGCTGAGATCTGTGCTGTTCTCCTGCCACATCGTCTTGGCGGCGGCCTTGACCCGCTCGTCGCCGCCGTGGAAGACGTCTCCCAGGGCGTCCCAGCGTTCGACCAGGTCCTGAACCCGCGGGTCCTCGACGGGCGTGTCCCCCTGCACGTGTCGCAGCAGTTCCCCGACGAGTCCGGACCATTCGGCCTTGGCCTTGTCGACCGCCTCCGGGCTGAGTACGGCTCGGCGCTCGGCCAGGCGGCCCCGCTGGTCCTGCGTGAAGTGGGCCTCGAACACCGACATCATCTCCAAGGTCGTCATGAACTGGTCCTGGCCGGGCATCGGCGAGCGCTCGATCTGGTCCAGCAGTCCGTGAAGCCGCTGCGTCAGCTGCCGGATCCGGTGGGCGTGCTCCTCCACGTCGCGGAGCTGAGCGGCGAGTAGATCCCGCATCGTCGCCAGATCGTCAGCGGAGTCGGCGAGCAGCTTTGCGATCTCCTCCAGCGAGAGCCCGAGCCCGCGCAGCGCCCGCACCCGATACAGCCGCCGGACCTCCTCCCTGGTGTAGCGGCGGTGCCCCGAGGCGGTGCGCTCGCTCGCCCTAAGCAGGCCGATCTGGTCGTAGTGGCGGAGCGTCCGCACGGTCAGCCCGGTCGCGTGTGCCAGCTCTCCGATGCTCCACCGGCGGCCGGCGTCGTCGCTCCCGATCACGCCGCCAACGCTAGAACCTGACGTCACGTCCGGTTCAAGCCCTGTGTGTCATCTCTGGCCTGTGCTACATCTCTGGTACGGGCACCGCACCCGGCTTAAGCTCCGATCATGTCCAATGACCGCTTCGAACCATTTCCCGGATCGCTGGACGCTGACAGCGTGTCCGCTCAGCGCTGCACCTGGCATACGCCTGATAACCAGCCCTGTACGCAACCACCTCGCAATGTCGTACGGACTCGAGATGGAGCGCGTTGGTCAGCCTGCGAGACGGCGGTTCGAGAAATCGCCGCTAAAGAAGGCGTTCCCCTGCCCTCTGACCTCGTATGACATGGTCTGACGCGACACCCTTCAGGTCCCCTGGGCCGTAGGACTCGGGGCTCCCGATCAGGGCTTCACGGCGGAGATCCGTCTCGTGTTCGGCTGTCATTGAAGTGCCGTTCACCGGTGGGGACGGCCAGGAAACGCACACTTACTGTGTGGCGATTGAGCAAAGCAAGCGCTTTGTCAAGCCGCCGCGCTGCAGCGCAGCAGTGGTCCCCTCAACCCCCCGGAGGCCTTTGTGCGTTTCCCCCCGTTCCCCCGCATCTCCCGCTTCCGTCGCCTCGCCATGCTCGCCGGGCTGGTCACGGCCATGACCTTCGCGACCGGCATCAGCCCCGTGCAGGCCGGCACCCCCACGCTTACCGACTACTTCTACGGCGGCGTCCACAACGCGTACGACAGGGCGGCCTACCCGTACCTCATCGACGCGCTCGACGCGGGCGACCGCATGATCGAGATCGACATGTGGACCTTCTTCGGGCAGTGGACGGTCAGCCACTCCAACCCGTTCGGCAACGACAACAACTGCGAGCAGGGCGCGACCATCGGCCAGTTGCGGGACTCGGCGCGGAGCAAGCCGCTGACCGACTGCCTGGACAACATCAAGGCCTGGCACGACGCCCACCCGGACCACGAGCTCCTGATCATCAAGCTCGAGATGAAGGACGGCTTCCACGACAACCGAGGCAAGGGGCCCGACGAGCTTGACACGGTGTTCCGTACCCGCTTCGGCAGCGCGATGATCACGCCCGCTGCTCTGATGAACGGCTGGGCCACTCCGGACGAGGGCGCCAAGGCGCACGCCTGGCCGACCCAGCTGCGCGGCAAGATCATGGCGTACGTCATCAGGGGCACCGCCGAGAACGACAGCCTGCCCACCGAGGTCGAGTACGCCCAGCACCTGCGCGCGCATCCGGCGGACGCGCAGGTCTTCCCGGTCCCCAATACGGCGTACGGCACGGCCGATCCGAGGCAGGGCTACGACGCGTCCCTGCGCCCGTGGTTCGTAGTCTTCGACGGCAGCGCGACCGGCTTCGCCGGGCTGTCCGCCGAGCAGCGGGCGTTCTATCGCGACTACTTCACCACCGTCACCGACGCCCACAGCGTCTCGCCGACGCTGGACACCTACAACCCGACCCCCGAGCAGGCTCTGACCCGCACCAGGCTGCTCGGCTGCCTTGGCGCCACCGTCATCTCCAGCGACTGGCGACACGTGCCCGGCTGGCAGGGCCCCCACGACCGGAGCTCCTGTTAACCCCTGCTCCTGTTAATCCCCGCTCCCGCAGGGCCCGGCCGCGCGGCCGGGCCCTGGACGCGGCAGGGGGTCAGCGGCTGGCGGCGGCAAGGGCCTCACGGAGCACCGCGGCGTCGGCCTGCACTCCCGGTGTCTCCCAGACTTTCTCGTCGCCCCCCGAATAGATCAAGCCGTACGCGGGCGTCCCCGGCTGAAAGCGCCATCCCTCGGCCAGCGTCCCCGCGTCGACGGCGTCGTAGCCGATGCGGTCGAGGAAGGCCGTCACCTCGCCCTTCGCGCCCGCGTCGTCGCCCGCGATTGCGAGCGCGCTGCGGTCCGCGGCGCCGGACGGCCGGGCGAGCTCCCGCAGATGCTCGAAGTAGATGTTGTTGAAGACCTTGACGACCTTGGATGACGGGAGATGGCGCTGCAGCAGTTCGCTGGACGTGGTCGATTCGTCGTCCAGCTCGGGGAAGTTCCCATCCCGCTGGGAGTAGTAGTTGTTGGTGTCGATCACGGGCTTGCCGGAGAGCGGCTCCACGGGAACGTCGCGATAGGCCCGCAGCGGAATGCTCACGACCACCAGGTCGCCGGCCGCCGCGGCCTCGGCAGAGGTCGCCGCACGGGCCCTCGGCCCGAGCTCGTCGACCAGCTCCCGCAATGTCTCCGGACCGCGCGAGTTGCTCAGCACCACGTCATAGCCGGCCGCCACGGCGAGCCGGGCCACTGTGCCGCCGATGTTTCCGCTACCGATGAATCCCACAGTCGTCATGCGCGTTCCCAACTTTCGCCCGGCACCCGGTATTCCCTATCAGCTCCGATGGTTTCCGGCCAGCGCCCGCCGAACCCCTACCTCCTCGTCGTGGCACTCTTACCTGGAGATCGCCTGAGGGCCTCGACTCGGGCGATGTCGTCCGCGGGACAGCACCGCCGATCATTCTGGTGAGCATTAAGTAGGGGGTACTCTCCCGCGCCGCCTGGATCGGGCGTGACCATGAAGTCGATCTCTCGGGGAGCATCCCTGTCGCGCGGTCAGCCCGGGACGGTCAGTGTCCCAGGCGGCCGAAAGGGAGGACGGCATGGCGAAGGAACAGGTCGGCGAAATTCGCATCAGCAAGCGGATCGTCCGGATCGGGCACGAGGTCTACCGCTGGCGGCGCGGTCGTCGCCGCCGTGGAGTCCCAGCCGGGCCGGTTGAAGTCGCTCGGCAGCGCTATCGCCGGCGGCGCCAAGGACGCCGTCCTGTCAGTGGTCAAGGACGGCGTGGCCGCCCTGATCGTCGCCCTCGTAGGCCGGATGTGAGCGGGGGTCCTCACTGTTGTGGCCCGTGGCCTCACCAATGAGAATCGCTTCCAGAATCAGAGGCTTCGCAGCCCGCTGATGGCCGTCTGCGTACTCCGGTGCCCCACCCGACGGTTACCGCAGACGCCTTCAACCGTCGCCGTCGCGTTTCGGATCTCCAACCGCATTCGCTACTATCGATCTATGACTGCCGGGTTGGCCATGTGCCGCACACAGAACGGACACCCGGCCGCTGCTTGATCACCGCGCGGGCGAGAGGTCCGCCCCCGTTACGAGAAGTGCGTACAGCCACTCGTAACGGAAGGAGGTGACATACATGAGCTGGCAGTCTTTCCTCGCCCGTCACCAGGTTGGTGACGTCATCGAAGGCGTGGTGACCAGGGAAGTGCCGTTCGGTTCGTTCGTCGAGTCCGACGGCTTCACAGGTCTCGCGTACCAGGAGTCCTGGCCCGTCGGCACCCGCGTCTCGGTCCGGATCCTCGCGATCGACCCCGAGAAGCAGCGGTTCAGCCTGGCCTCGGCCTGAGTAAGCGCTGATCCGGGGGAAGCGGACTCCCCCGGATCAGCACCCACCGCATTATCACGGGCCCTCGTCCGAAGCACGTATTCAGCGAAGATCACGACTTACCACGTGATGCGAGGTGACGGGGCCAAAGACAGCAGAACGGATGGCGCAGAAATTTCCGAGCGTCGAGAGCAAAGAGGGCTGCTATCAGTAGCGACGCCGCCGCTTTGCGAAGCGCTCGGAAGTGAGCCCGGGAAGGTCCCTCCGGACGGTGGGGTCCCGGCTTGCGTTTCTCTTGAATGCTCTACCTGCCGCTCAGACGTGCAACCGGAATGATCCTGAAGCATGGATCACAGCCGCAGCAAGGATGTAGTCATCCGGCGTCAGCGGATCGAGGCGGCCTGCAGGGTGTGTTGCAACAGCAGTGCGGTGGTGACCGGACCGACCCCGCCAGGCACGGGGGTCAGGGCTCCGGCTTTCTCGGTGACTGAGGCGGCGTCGGCGTCCCCGACCAGACCACCTTCGGCGGTGGGGTTGGTGCCCACGTCGACCACCACCGCTCCAGGCCTGATGTGCTCGGCAGTGATCAGCCCGGCTCGGCCTACCGCGGCCACCACCACGTCGGCGGTGGAGGTAGCGGCTGCCAGGTCCTTGGTCCGCGAGTGGCACACGGTGACGGTCGCGTTCTTGTCCAGCAACAGGTGGGCGGCGGGCTTGCCGACCACGGTGGACCGGCCGACCACCGCGACATGCCGACCGGTCAGCTCGATCTTGTAGTGGTCCAGGATCGCCACCACCGCCTCTGCGGTCGCCGGGGCGAACGCCGAGAGCCCCGCCGCCAGACGGCCCAGGGACAGCGGGTTGGCGCCATCGATGTCCTTCTCGAACGCGATGGCACCGGCCATGTCCTCCAGCGTGGCCCCGTATGGCAGCGGCGTCTGGAGGATGACGCCGTGGACGGTCTCGTCGATGGACAGCGCGGCCAGTTCGCGGCGGATGTCGCCGGGAGCGGCGTCCGCGCCGAGGTCGATGATGTCGCAGGCTATCCCGACCTTCTCGGCGGCCTTGGCGATCGAGCGGACATACCAGGCGCTGGACTCGTCCGCCGTCGCGACGACGACCGCGAGCTTGGGCGGCCTCCCGGCCGCCGTCAGTTCGGCGGCCTTGGCGGCGGTCTCGGCGCGGATCGCGGCGGCGAGTTCCTTGCCGGACAGGATGGCGGCACTCATTTGCCGATCTCCTCGCGGACGGCGGCTGTGACGCGCTCGGCGCGGGCGACGATGTCGTCGACCTTGGCAACCTCGGTCGCCAGTTCGGCACGGGCCTGCTCATCCTTGATGCCGCCGAGGTTGATCTCGACGTTCACCCGGGCGGTGGTCGCCGCAGCCCGCGCGGCCTCGGTGGCGGCGGCGATGTCAGTGATGACGTTGCGGTTGCCGATGGGCAGGAGTTCCTCGGCCAACTCTGTGATCAGCTGGGCGACGGCGATGACCTCGGCCGGAGGCTTGCCCGCACCGATCAGCGCCCTCGCGATGGCAGCGGAGCGGGCAGCCTTGGCGTCCTCGGTCTCTTTGGAAAGCTTGTAGGCGTCGGTGACCGCGGTGAACGCCGCCGCGTCGTCCTCGGCCAGCCGTAGAGCGGTGGACCGCAGCTCGTCGGTCTCGGCGATGATCCGCTCGATGGTCAGCGTGTGCTCGGCGTGCTTCTCCCCAGTGCTGTATCGAGCGACCATTCCCAGCAGAGCCGCGGCCTGCGCCGCATGCAGAGCCGCCACCGCGCCCCCGCCCGGGGCCGGCACGCGGTCGGCGAGCCGTACCAAGAAGTCATTGATCTTTTCGTCGCGCATGAGCGCTCGTCCTTCGGTCGGTTAGGTCGCAGCGCGGTCACAAAGATCCTCCCACGCCCCAACGTTCGCCCGTATCCGGGCTGCGGTGCCCTGCGCGACAGCCGCGTCCGAACGCTGACCAAACCGTGGTGGTCGTTCCTACGGGTCAGACGACCTCGGAGGAGCAGCGGAGTAGGTGGAGAGATTTCCGCACGGCTTTACGCCGATCAGGTTGGCGGCGTAGCTCTGTCCAGTGCCCTATGGAGCGCGCTCGCGACCGAGAGCCATTCGATGATCTCGTCGACGCTGAAATTGGGGTCGGAAGGTCTATGTGCCCGGGGGTTGCGCGCTGCCCGATATAACGCCATCCCCAAATGCATGTAGCCATCCTGCTCGCTTATATCAGATCTTGTGGCGCCCTTGTTCAGGGCAACAATTCGCTTCTTTCCCAGAACCTCCGCTACCAAAGAAGCCCCATCGTCGTCTATTCCACTGAGTTTTCTGAGTCGAGCTCCGACGGTCTTGCACGCTTCTTCAACAGCTTCATCACCGTGGCCGCCGCGAAGTCTCGCTATAGCGGCTGTTTTGATAACGGGATGCAGGTGCTGGAGGCGAGCTTCAATGGCGGCTGCCTCGCCATGACCCCCGTTGGCGGTCGTGGGGTAGTTGATCTGCTGAAGAATGAACGCCTGGAGATGATGAACCAGTTCTTCACACGTTCTCTTGATTGGGCCCGATGCATATACCCAAGACGTGGTTCTCGGGCTTTTCGCTAGAGTTATTGCTAGGTAAGGATTGGGGGAGTCGTCGTCTTCTTCAAGGCGCGTTATGTCAACTGTGGTAACGTCTCGAATGTCATCGCCAAGATCGATCTTGGCGTTCAGTAGGGAGCTGTATTGTCCATGCAGGTTTCGTGATCCTTCAACCTTTATCTCGGTTTCAGCGTTGGGCCATTGGTCCGTGATTCGCTCAACCTCCCGGATGGTCTTTTCAATAAGAATCCAGTTCTGGTGATGGCCATGCGGGATAAGCGCATTCGCCGAGTAATCTTTCCTCGCCATGGTCAAGCCACCCCGTCTACGAGATCACCTTGAACACCGATGGCGCACAAGGAAGCTGCAGCTAACTCAATCTGACTCGTAGATCATTGTGGCAAGCATAGGCTCCGCTTGCCATCCAGTTGCTGCAGGAACCGGGTATCGCAGATTGGATGGTTGGCGGCGAGCGAGCCTGGTCTGGTCGGAGCGAGGGTGGCGTCGGTCGCCTGCTTGGCTCGGCCAGCCGTACACAGCGGAGCGCGTCTCCGATGCTCCAGGCCATGTGGGCACGCATGTTGAGCGTGGTCGCCGCGAGCGCGGCGTCGCCGGCTTCCAGGGCCCAACCGTGGGAGCGGTCGTTCCAGGCGAGCGCGGCGGCATGGTCTCCGGAGTCTTGGCACATCCACGCGAGGAACTGCGCGTACTGGCCGAGCATCGCGACTACCCGGTCGGCGAGCGGGCCAGAAGCGGCCTGGGCGAGGGAGGATGCGGTATCGAGCTGGGCTCGTACGATCGGCAGGAGCGGCCGGCTACCCAGGGTGTCTTCGACTCGACGGTGCTCCGCCAGGCAGCGTTCGAGCCAATCGATCGTGACGGAGTCCACCCGTTGCGGCTGTTCGATGGCCTTCGTAATGCGCTCGTACAGCTCAGCGTCGGGCGCGACAGAAGGTAGGGCGACCGAGGGAATCGGCGTACCCGGCTGGCGGGATCCTGCGAAGCGACGCCGGGCGGCTGTGGGCCACCCGCGAGCGGCCCTTCGACGCCACGGCGGAGGGGCAGGCGCGTTTCGGACCGTTGACGGTGATGACCTGGCGGAACTGTGCCGGTTGATCGCGGAGCAGGAGAGCTTGGCCGAGCTGGAATCTGCCTCGTGACCGGCGCTTCTGTCAGACGTGCCAGGCAGGCCGAAGGCCGGCGAGCGGTGCGAGGAGGCCGTGCGCCGCATCCCAGTTTCGGTCCTTCACCGAGGTACGGCAGGCGCTCAAGTTGGGCACACCTGGGCCTGTGAGATGACTTCCTTCGAGTCGTTGTCGTACGGTGCCGAGCCGCGTGGCCCCCGCCTCCAGGCACGGCGGCGCCTACCGGATTCACGACCTCGTGCCGCGGCCGACAGCAGCCACCGCGCTGCTCGATGTCAGCTGGTGAGTAGTGTCACGAGACGTGGCGACCGAGTTGGAGCAGTTGGCAGCACGACTACAGGAGTTCGCGCGGGCGCGGGACTGGGAGCAGTTCCACACGCCGAAGAACCTGGCGATGGCTCTCGCGGGCGAGGTCGGTGAGCTGGTAGCGGAGTTCCAGTGGCTGACGCCCGAGGAGTCGGGGAGCCTGAATGTGGAGACCGCCGATCGGGTCCGGTCCGAACTCGCCGACGTGACCGTCTACCTTCTTCGCCTTGCGAACGTGCTCGGCGTCGACCTGGTGGAGGCAGCCAACTCCAAGCTGGACGAGAGCGAGCGCCGTTACGATCCCGAGCTGTATCGCGGCTCCGCCCGCAAAGCACCTCCGCTAACCTCTTGATGACCATGTGATGCGGCCCGACGGGCTTCCGCGTTTGTACGGCTGACGCCGGAGCGGATACGCCCCCACCCGCACGAGATATCTCGTGCTGCCTGGGGGAAGCCCGTGACGGCGTTACGGCTGTCCGTCGAGAACCTGCTCGCGTCGCCCAACGAGGCAGCATTGGCCGAGCAGATCGCCGAGCATCTCCGTATGACCACCGGCCGCGGTGCCTCGCCTTCCGAAGCCAGGTCGTGGCAGCGAAGCCTTCCTCTCCTCGCCCGGGACCTTGCCGATGCCGGCCTGCGGCGGGTGGAAGTGCTGGTGGAGTACAAGCTGCCGTTGACCAGCAAGCGCGCCGACGTAGTGCTGGCCGGCGTCCATCCGCGCACCGGTGAAGACTCCTATGTGGTTGTGGAGCTCAAGCAGTGGAGTCGTGCCGAGCCGTCCGACCAGGGCGAGCACCTGGTCATCGTGGAAGGCATGCCGGGGAGGGAGACACTTCACCCGGCCGAGCAGGTGCGCCGGTATTGCGAGTACATGTGCGACTTCTTGGGTGTCCTCAAGGATCGGCCGAACTCTGTGCATGGAGCCGCCTACCTCCACAACGCCATGGATCTTGACGTGGACGGCCTTGGCGAGCGGGTGCGTGACGAACGGAGCAGACTCTTCACGAAGCAGCGCCGAGGTGAGTTCCACAAGTACCTGCGGGAGCGGCTTGCCGACAAGCCCGGCGCCGAAGCGGCCGACCGGCTCCTGAGCAGCCCGGTAGCGCCGAGCAAGCAGCTCATGGCACATGCGGCCACAGAAATCCGCGAGCGTGAGCAGTTCACCCTCCTTGACGAGCAGCAGGTCGCTTACGAGCTGGTCATGCGTGCTGTCGACAGAGCGCGTCGGGACGATTTCAAGCAGGTCGTCATAGTTACCGGAGGCCCCGGCAGCGGCAAGAGCGTGATCGCCTTGTCCTTGCTCGGCGAGCTCTACAGGCAGAGCCGGACCGCTTTGCACGCGACCGGCTCGCAGTCGTTCACCCAAACCATGCGCCGCTATCCCGGCCGAGGCAGCACGCGGATCAAGAATCTGTTCATGTACTTCAACAGCTTCACCAGCGCCGAGCAGAACAGCCTGGACGTGCTGATCTGCGATGAAGCTCACCGTATCCGCGAGACCTCGACCAACCGATTCACGCCGGCGGCCAAGCGCAATGGCCGCTCACAGCTCGATGAGTTGATGGCCGCCGCCCGGGTGCCGGTCTTCCTGCTGGACGAGCACCAGGTCGTACGGCCTGGTGAAATCGGCACTGTGCAGGTTATCGAGCAGTACGCCCGGTCGCGAGGTTATGCGGTCAACCGTGTCTCCTTGGACGAGCAGTTCCGTTGCGGCGGCAGCCGCAAATACGAGCAGTGGGTGCTGCGCTTGCTTGGTCTTGATGGCGGAGGGCCGGTGGCGTGGGACGGCGACAACGATTTTCAGGTACGGCTCGCGCGCTCTCCTCAGGAACTCGAGGCGGCACTCCACGCCAAGCCAGGCACCGCGCGAATGACCGCTGGGTATTGCTGGCCGTGGAGCGACCCGCGGTCCGATGACTCCCTTGTGAACGATGTCGTGATCGGGGATTGGTCACGCCCGTGGAATGTCAAAAAGGAGCGTGCGGTTGGCGATGCACCGCCCAGCATGCTCTGGGCCACCGAACCGAGCGGTTTCGGCCAGGTCGGATGCGTCTATACCGCTCAGGGCTTCGAGTACGACTGGTCCGGCGTCATCATCGGCCCTGACCTGAGTGTCAGCGACGGAAAGTTGGTCACAGTGCGAAAGGAGAACAGGGATCCGGCTTTCAAGAGCCAGAAGGCGGTGTCAGATGATGACTTCGACCAACTCGCGCGCAACGTGTACAAGGTCCTGCTCACTCGTGGAATGCGAGGGACCGTCATCTACGCTGTAGACCCTGGCCTCCGTGATTTCCTCGCGGAGCTGATCCCTGCTTGATGGTTTAAACGATCAGGTCAGCTGAGTGCTTCCGGCTCGGAACGATCGATCAGCGTTGCCAAGAACGGTCAGGCCCGGTGATGGCTACATGCCGAGGAGCCAGCGGAAACTCGTAGCCGCAGGCGAACTCGCAGTCCACGCGCCATAGCTTCTGGCCGCAGGTCAAGTGGCCGGTAGCGAGGTAAGGGTTTCGACGTGGGCGATCTCCTCGGGCGACAGGCGGCGCCGATATGCGCTGAGTGCTTGGCGGGAGTCCATTGGGCGGTAGGCCGTTCTCGACAGGCCTGTCCAGGTAAAGCCCTTCCGGGGCTTTGGCCCGGTGGGTGGTCTTCCGGTGCAGGCCGCCGCTATCCGTTGGGCTGCGCGAGGCGACCACGGCAGCCTGGACCAGTCGTAAAGGTCGCGGAAGCCGTCCATAGGGGCCGAGGCGAGCTGCTCGTAGCTGACGACCCTGATGTTCGGCGTCCGGGCGGCCAACTCGTCGATCACCTGGCGCGCCACCTTCCACAGCGCCGCCGCCTTGGCGATACGGTCCTGTGAGCCGACGAGGGGCCGCAGTTCCTCCACGCAGGGGTGGGCCCGCACGAGAAGCGGCTGTTCGAGCAGTTCGTGGAAGTACACCGTCCATCCGAGCCGCTGCCAGCTCCCCACGAACGACACAGGGTCCCGTACCAGGATGACGACCTGGCAGCCGAGACGCTTCGCGAACCACTCGGCGGAGAACAGCGCGAAGGGGTCGTCGAGGAGGGCCCGCCTTCCCAGCAGCCGGCCGATACCGAACGCCGTGCCGTACTTGGCCATTCGGGCCAGGTCGTAGGGGCGGTGGTTGCGGCGAAGCTCGGCTATCCAGCGGTAACGGAGCGCGACCGTCCGGGAGAACGCCTCCAGCCAGGGAGTTTCGTTGTCACGGCAGATGTACTGGAACCGGTGGGTGACCGACGCTGCCAGCACGCCGGGGGAGTGGCCGGGCGGGTGCTGCGGGTTGAGGGGCTCGTTGACGTAGACCAGCTGGCCGCTCGCCGCGAGCATCTTCCCCACCCAGCTCGTGCCGCTGCGGGGAAGCCCGGTGACCAGCACGGGCGGCCCGGACGCCGTCATGCGGGCACCCTGGACAGTCGGAACGCCGTCGAGGAGTGCCTGCCGAAGGGACGCAGGCCGTACCGGCGGGAGATCTGGACCAGCGGCAGCAGGTTCTTCACAAGGACTCCGCCTGACCAGCCAAGAGCGGCCCCGAGGGCGCCGTGAGGCGGCACCAGCAGCACGTCGAGCACGATGGTCGCGGCCACGGCGACGGCGGTGTTGACGAGGCTCGCCGTCGTGCGTCCCGAGGCGATGAGCACCACGTCGACCATGCCGCAGGCGGTGGCGACCATCATGGTCCCGGAGAGCACGAGCGCGACGGCCACGCCGCTCGCGTATGCGGGGCCGAAGAGCGGCAGCAACCACGGCGCGAGGGCGGCGTAGCCCAGCCAGATCGGCCATGTCAGCGCGACCAGCCACATCGTCGTGGTCTGGTACAGCTCCCGTGCTCGGGCCAGGTCGCCCTCGGTGAGTGCTCTGACGAGCCGGGGCTGTACGGCCTGCGCCAAGCCCTGGTTGGCGAGTTGTCCGACGACCTTGAACCGGGTCACAGCCGTGTAGACAGCGGCGGGCGCCGGCCCGGCGAGCACGGCGACGATCACGATGTCGAGCCGCTGGAACACCGACTGGATCGCCGCGGCGGCCGAGCGCGGGGCGGTGTACCGCCAGAACGCCCCCGTGTCCTGCCAGAACCTCCCCGCGTCCCGTTCAACTGTCTCAGTGCGTTGTCGGCGAATCCGGCTCACCCAGGAGAACCTGCTGGCGCGCTGCCGGAACGATCTGGTGTCTTGCCGGAACGCCACCACCCTTTCGCGCATGTGCGGCTTCTGTGTCTCTCCGCGGCCGTACGGCTTGCGGCGCCGCAGCCAGAGGGCGGCAAGGAGAGCCCCGGGAAGGGCGGGCAATGCCCATACACCGACCAGGGCCCACAGGGAGATACCCGCGAGGGCGCCAACCGTGACGAGGACGAGTTGGCCCAGCGGTTGGGCGAGGCCGTCGAGCAGCAGGGTCGGCCGCATCGAGCCGAGGCCGCGCGTGACGGACACGAGCACGTCCGCCAGCACGACCACCGGGAGGATCGCGCCCAGCACCACCCATACGCCGCTCGGCACGCCGGTCAGGTCGCGCAGCGAATCGCCGGAGACGGCGACAGCGCACGCCGCCAGGATCGAGAGCACGATCACCGGTGGCAGAGCCGTCCACAGAACCGCCCGCGTGTGAGGCCTCTCGGGCTCATGGCCCTGCTCACGGTTCGTTCGCGCCAGGGCGTAGATCAGGCCGTTGCCGGTGTCGAGACGTAGGATCCCGGCGAGCATGAGGCACAGCGCCGTCGCCGTGAAGAAGGCCCCGGCTGAGTCCGGGTCCAGTGACCTCGTGACCACGAGCACGATCAGGAACTGGCTCGTCGCGTTGGCTCCCGCCGCCGCGATCCCGGCAAGGCTGCCCCGGGCCAGTCCGGCTCGGAGACCGCTGACCGGCGCGGCTTCGAAATAGTCGGTCACCGGCGCCATGAAGGCTCTGCTCCCAGCCAGGGCTCCAGGAGGGCGTCCCAGGGGGCGAAGTACTCGTTGAGCTTCTGCCGTACCTTGGCCGGCATGTCCGAGGTGCGCGGCTGCGCGTTGTGGGCCTCGAACACCGGGTCACCCAACCGAGGGAGTCCTAGGAACTCCAGCACTCGGTCGTACACCGGTTCGGGATCGCGGAAGAATACGCCGCTGTCGAGCACGAGCACCCGGTCGCGGCCGACCAGGAGCTCCAGCCGGGAGAGTTGCTCGGCATAGCGCCCACGGGCCAAGTACGCATGATGCTGGTGGGCGTGGCTCACGTAGTGCGGAGAGGCGCACAGCCGATTGGCTTCGCCCGCGAGCCGTTCCGCCTCCAGATCCAGGGCACGCTCGAACGACGGCTCGGTCTCGAAGCCCCGCGCCAGCTCGTGAGCATGGGCGGAGCAGGCCCGCTCGACCGGGTCTCGCACGAGCACGATGAGCTTGACCCCGGGCAGGTCCCAGGCGATCCGGGCCGCCGCCAGAGGGTGGAACAGGTAGTACGGTGACGACTCGAACGCCTGGGGGCGGTAGCCGTACCGGCGGTGCAGCTTCGCAGCGGTCGCCTTGAGCGGGAAGTGGGCCTGATACCAGGACAGGCTCCGGTCATAGGCCACGTCGAAGTAGTGCACGCCCTTGCGCAGCACCGGCTTCACTATCAGCGGATGCTGGGCGAGCGCCCGATAGAGCGACGTGGTCCCGCACCGCTGCGCCCCGATGATGAGGAATGACGGCAGCATCCGCGCGCCCACGGTGATGCGCCCCGTGGTGAGGGAGACGGCATGCGCCGAGCGCTTGAACGATGACCTCACGGCGATGACCTCACAGCGACCTCGCAGGGGTGGTCCACAGCGATGCACGTCACGGCGATGACCTCACAGCAGGCCCTCCAGGTGGTCGACGACAGGGTTGAGCCATCGGGACGACGGGCCGAGGGGCTCGTGGCCGTCCCGGTGGTGCCGGTCGGCGATGGTGATCAGGTAGTGGGCGGCTGTACGGCGGGCCTCGGCGGTGGACAGACCGAAGGGCTCCAGGACCCTGCCCGACTGCGCGAGGCAGGCATGCGCCGCCGTCGCGGGCTTCATCCGGCGCAGCGCGCGATGGAAGAAGTAGTGCAGGGCGTCGAAGCCGAAGGGCACGCCGCTGCCGAAACGCTCCCAGTCCCACACGAGCAGCCGCCCGTCCGCCGCCGCCGAGACGTTCCACGGCGCGAGGTCCCCATGCCATCCCCACGCCGCCCCGCCGGCGCACGCTCCGGTGCACACTCCGGCGTGATCATGCACAGGTTCCGCCGACCTGGTTTCGACCTGCGAAAACGCAATTCGTGATCGTGCAGACGTTCCCGCCCATGCCCGCTCACCTTGCCAAACAGGGTTCGTGATCATGCGGCCACGGCCGAGGGCCGCGATCTCGGCCACGGCGGTGTTGAGCAGATCCATCGGAACTCGCCGGGACGTGACCGGCAGCGGCGACACCACCAGGACGTCGAGCCCGCGCCAGACCCCCTGATGCTGCACGGTCGGCGGCACGACGACCTTCAGCGGACGGGTGGTGAGCATCCGCAGCACCTCGGCCTCGTGCCGGACGAGATCCCGCGCTTTGTCCGAGTCGCCGACCTTGACGTACCCCACGAGGCCTCCCGGCCCGTGCGCCTCCAGGACCGGCTTGCGGTTGGCCCGGCGGGCCGGCCGTACATGGACGACCACGTGGATGGGCTGGCTCAGCACGTCACTCAGGTACGTCTCGATGGTGTCCGGCCCGTCCGGGACGACCACACGGCGGCCCAGCACCGAGTGCCACGGGGCGCGCGGCACCAGCAGCCGGGGAACCAGCCGGTGCGGCAACACCGTGCGCGCGGTCGTGGTGACTCTCTCCCCGGGCGCATCCCGGATCTCCAGGTGCGGCTCCAGGGCTTCCTGGACCTCAGTGTCTTGCGAGCGGCGCGCGATGGTCTCTGGATAGAGCATGGCGAGGACCTCCTGGAGATATCGCAGGCGAATACGGGCGTCCCTCATGAGTTCCTCGTAAGTCCCCATGTATGCCCCGCCGGTGCCTGGCTGCCGGTCGCAAGTCGCCCCGGCACTCCGTCGCTGGGTAAAAACTGGGCATTCCGCCAGAGGAGGGCGAACGAGATCAGATACAGGCTCAGGGCGCTGATCAGGCCGTCGTAGACGAACATGTAGAAGAGCACAAGGATCATGACGAGTGTCCCGGCCTGGCCGATCGGCGTCCGGTCGCGCCAGAACCGGCGGACCGCGCCCGTGAAGAAGCCGACGTACAGCAGGGCCCCGGCGAAGCCCTGGCTGATCAGCAGCAGCCACAACTGCCCGTCGCTGCCCAGCGGGGGATGGCCGCACTCCTCACACCAGCGGGTCTTGCCCGTCGTGACCGTGCGGTGGTTGCCGAGGGCGTTGCGGGTGTTGCCGTACCCGATGACCGGGGACATGGCGGCCACCCGCACGGTGGACGTCACCGTGAAGGCCCGGATGTCATTGCTCCGTGGGCTGTCGAGCCGCTGGCCGACCATCGTGCTCAGCGGAGACAGCACGAACACCGCCCCGGCGACCGCGACAGCTGTACCGACCACAAGCGGACGGCGGCTCCGAAGCGCGAGATAGGCCGCGGAGATGGCCAGCCCGATCCACAGGCCGCGGTTGAGCGAATAGACGATCGGGATCGCGGCGACGGCGAGCAACAGCGGCGCCACCACCCGCCGGTACGGCCCGCCGTACGCCCACCAGCCGACCACGAACCAGATGACCAGCACAGACACATTGCTGCCCCAGGCGTTGGCCCACTCGAACGGCGCCTCGGGGCGCGGCGAGGCGTGGCCCAGCACGTGCTGGATCTGCGCGGCCGTCGGGTGGATGAGGTTCCGCACGAACGAGTTGCCGCCGATCCACTCCGGCAGCGCCATCTCCAGCGGCGACGTGAACTGGAACCGGGGAGCGAGGACGCCCAGCAGCCCGCCGGCCACCGTCGTCACGAACAGCACGCCGAGCATCCGGACGAGCCTGAGCTGCGGCAACTCCTCCAGGGTCAGATTCCCCAGGTAGAGCACCATGACCAGAAGCGCGACATAGACGGCCAGACGCATCAGGTAGCCGATGATCCGGCCCGGGGCCAGCTCGCCGTACGTCCCCGGCGGCGTCTCCGCGAGCGTGAGCGCGCTGATCAGATATCCGGCCAGCAGCAGCATCCAGAGTCCGAAGCCCTTCGGAATTTTGATCGGCCGCCTTCGCCAGAGCACCACGGCCATCGGTACGGCGAGCACGACGACCGCCAGACCGCCGAAGCCGAGCGCCCACCAGAAGGGATAGCCGACCAGCAGCGCCGCGATCGGCCACACGGCAGGCCTCACGCCGCTTGCTCCGCCGGGTCGGGCTCGGGCACGGACAGCCGGGGCGGTACGGTCACCGCGCCGAGCACCCGGGTGCCCTGCCTGGTCAGTTGCCGTACGGCTCTCGCCACCTGGGTGGAGGTGGCTCTCCTGAGGCCGACGAGCAGCACCGCCGCGTCCGGACGGGCGCCGCGGCGGGTCACGACCGAGACCGGTGCGAGAGGCGTCAGCGCCGAGCCCAGCCCCCTGGCCATCGGCCTGGCGTGGCTCTCCGCGCAGATCCCTTCCAGGAGAAGTGTGTGGTACTCGTCGTCACCCAGTGAGGTCGCCACCGTGGCGGCCAGCTCGGGGAAGATCGACGAGTCGGGCCGGGGCGGCAGCTCGGCGAGCAGCGGCAGCCCGGTCAGCCGCTCCACGTCGGCCGCGGTGCGGAGGCGGGTGTCGAGCCGGTCCCGGCCGAAGGCCGCGCCCGCGCCGGCGAGAAGGCCGAGGAACAGCCCGCTGCCGAGATAGACGAGGACGCTGGGCGCGCTCGGCCTGGTGGGCGGCTGGGCCGGGCTGATGACGGTGCCCGGCGTGATCGCGATGGTCTTGAGCGCGTCGTATTTGAGTGTGAGGCTGGACGCCTGGCGGGCCAGGACGGCCTGCTGATGTGCGGCCATCGTCCGGGCGGCCGAGCCCCGAAGCTGCACAGGACCCGTGGTGACGGTCTTGCCGAGGTCGGCGTTGACCTGGCGCAGCTTGGCGGCGAGGACCTTCAGCCCGGCGTTGATCGTGTCCGTGGCCGCGCGGGAACGGTTGCGCAAATAGGCGTCGGCGAATGCCTGCGCGCCCGCGGCGGCCGACAGCGGATCAGGTGCGGTGAACGAAATAGATAAAATTGCCGAATTAGGCGGAACGTCCACGGTGACCCGGTCCCGCAGGCCCGCCGGATCGGTATTTTTCAGATTCTGACCAGCTATCGACGCGACGACCATGGATTGTGCGATCTGTGATTCGGTGTCGAGATTGAGTGGTTCTCGTTGCCGTGGGGTCACTTGGTTGATCTGCTCCTGCGCGCCGGTCGGAAGCACCTGCACCTGCGCCACCGAGGTGTATTGCGGGGGAGTCCGCACAAACAGCACGCCGCCCCCCGCAACCCCAGCCATCAGGCAGATCACGAAGAGCAGGCGCCTGCGGCGGAGCACCGAACCGTACTCCGCGAGGTCCCGGCTGTGCGGGGGCAGACCCATGGAAACTCTCCGTGCCCTTGGCTGTCTCGCGGCCGTCCGACGCCGGCTTCCGCGCTCAGTCTCGAACTATAGGGCGGCCATGTCTTTCTCCCTGCCGACTATTCAAGATTTCCATCAAGGAATGGCCAGTCAATAAAGGTCTTTCAACGGAAATTTCGGGACAGATGAGATGGCGAGAATGGCTCGCCACCCCTCCTCTCTAGTGGGAAGGTGAATGCCGACCGATCGAGGCGGGGGCCCGGTCGATTAGGAGGAGGGGCACCGTGCGACGAACTGGGGGCGCCGGCCTGGCCGCGAAAAAGACCGTTCCTGACCGCTCGGCCGCAGAAACCGGCTCAGCTCCGGAAACCGGCTCTGCTCCGGAAACCGGCTTGGCCGTACAAGGCCGCTTGACCGGCCAAGACCGCTCGGCAGGTCAGGATGGCTCAGTTGTACGGCGTCGCCGGGATGGGCGGCGCGGACTGGCACTGCTGGCGGGCTTGGCCGTACTGGCGCCGGGATGCCTGGCGGGGTGCGACTCGGCGGCCGGCACGTCGAGAGGGCTGGCGACGCCCATCGGTCACGGCCGCAGGCCGCCGGGGGACTGCGCGGTGACGGAGAAGCTCATCCCGACGTGCGGGGTGTGGTGGGGGATCGCGCCCGATGTCTTCTCGGGCAGGCGGCCTTTACGGGCGGTCGAGATGGCCGAGCGGCGGATGGGCCGCCGGGCCGACATCGTGCACGTCTACCACCGGAACGGCGAGCTTTTCCCGACTCCCGAGGAGCGGGAGATCGCGAAGGGGCCCCGGCTGCTGCTCATCAACTGGAAGCCGGCGATGGACCACACCTGGGCCGAGGTCGCCCATGGCGCGATCGACCATCGCATCGACACGCTGGCCGACTACATCACCCGCACCTTCCCCGGCCGGTTCTTCCTGACCATCCACCACGAGCCGGAGAACGACGTACGGCAGGGCGCGGGAAACTCCGCCGCCGACTACGCGGCGATGTACCGGCACATCGTCACCCGCCTCCGCGCAAGGGGCGTGCGGAACGCGGTGACCGTGATGACCTACATGGGCGCGCCGAACTGGGCGGACAAGCCCTGGTTCGAGAAGCTCTATCCGGGCGACGACGTGGTCGACTGGGTGGGCCTCGATCCCTACGCCGACGACCGGGTGAGCGACTTCGCCGGGCTGGTCAACAAGACCCGTCCAGATCATCCACAGTGGCCGGGTTTCTATCGGTGGATGCAGTCCCGCTTCCCGGCCAAGCCCATCATGATCGCTGAGTGGGGGGCGTTCGAGCGGTCGGGCACGCCGCGGTTCAAGCGCGACTTCTACACCTCGGTCGGGCGGCAGATCGACGAATATCCGCAGATCAAGGCCCTGGTCTACTTCGACTCACCGCTGGCTCCCCGCGGGGACACCCGGTTCGACACGACACCTGGGGCGACGAGGGCGTTCATCCAGCTCGGCCGCGAACGCCGCTTCACCCGCACGCCCGTCCCCGCCCAATAGGACCAGTAGGCCCTATAAGGGCCTGACAGGCCGTACGGCGAGCTCAGCGGATCCAGCCTCCGGAGGTGAGCAGATTCAGCACGGTGTTCACCGAACGCTCGATGGTCATGCCGGTGGTGTCCACGACGAGCTCGGCGTCGTCGGGCTCCTCGTAAGGGTCGGAGATGCCGGTGAACTCCGGGATCAGGCCGGCGCGGGCCTTGGCGTAGAGGCCCTTCCGGTCGCGGCGCTCGCACTCCTCCAGCGGCGTGGCCACGTGCACGAGGACGAAGTCGGCGCCGACCGCCTCGACCATGGCGCGGACCTCGTCGCGCGTGGCCGCGTACGGCGCGATCGGCGCGCAGATGGCCAGGCCGCCGTGCCGGGCGACCTCGGCGGCGACGAAGCCGATGCGCCGGATGTTCAGGTCGCGGTCCTCCCGGGAGAACGTGAGCCCGGCTGACAGCAGCCGCCTGACCACGTCACCGTCCAGGTAGGTGACCGTGCGGCCGCCCCGCTCCAGCAGCGCGTCGCGCAGGCCCCTGGCGATGGTCGACTTGCCGGAGCCGGACAGCCCGGTGAAGAACACGACGAGCCCGCGCCGGTGCGGCGGCCCCGGAATGATCACGGGAGCGGGCCCCGCGTAGTGCTCGGTCGCGCCGTAGTTGCGCGCCACGTGCTCCCGCAGCTCCAGGTCGATCTCGACGTCCTCGCGCGGCGCGAGCGGCACGGCGACCACCGACGACCCGGGAAGCTGGGCCGACGCCTTGAGCGCGGCCCGCACCACCGCCGGCCCGCCCTCGCCGAACACCAGCGGCATCAGCAGGACGGTCGCCTCCAGCTCCTCGGCGGTCGCGGCCACGTCGTCGAGGGCGGCCGAGTCGAGCGGCCCCCGCATGGTCACGGCCAGGATCTCGCCGTCGGGCAGGTCCTTGCGGACCTCCTCCGGCGTACGGCGCAGCCTCGCGAACGGTCCGTAGACGGGCGCGTCGAGCGCCTCCACGGGCCCTCCGGCGTGGTGCCCGTCCCGCTCCTCCACGGTCAGTACGGCTATCGCCGCGCCTTCGGGGTCCTTGAGCGTCACCCGGTCGCCGGGCTGGATCTCGCCGGGAAGGGCGATGGTGATCGGGTCGGGCCACGGGGCGCCGCCGGCCAGCCGTCCCCGCTCCACGACCTCGGTCACGTCGGCCGAGCTCAGGAAGCCGGTCAGCGGCGCGTACGCCCCGGAGAGCAGCAGCTCCAGGTCGGCCAGCTCCCGCGCGTCGGGAGTCCACTCGTGCATCGTTCCTATTTCCGATCGACTCGGTCGGATATTTCTCCGCCCACGATTGTGCCCACCCGTCAGGCATAGTGCCGCCGGGGGTCGAGGCGTCTAAGAAGCTGACATTAACCCCTGGAGGTGATCGTGGACGCCGCAGATGAGCGACGTTTCCGCGAGTTCGTGTCGGCGCGCTCACCGGCCCTCATGAGGCTGGGCTTCCTGCTCACCGGAGGTGACCAGCACGCCGCCGAAGACCTGGTGCAGACGGCCCTGGTGAAGAGCCTCTCACGTTGGAGCCGCATCGACGATCCCGAGGCGTACATCCGGCAGGTCATGTACCGCCAGCAGATCAGCTGGTGGCGGCTCGCGTGGCGGCAGCGGGAGACCCCTGTGGCGGAGCCACCCGAGCCCCCGGATCGGACGGCGGCGGGCGACGGCACGCATCAGGCGGATCTGCGGCTGGTCCTGCGCCGGGCCCTCGCCCGCCTCACGCCACGCCAGCGGGCCGTGGTCGTGCTCCGTTATTTCGAGGATCTCCCCGAAGACGCCGTGGCGCGGATCCTCGGGTGCTCCGTCGGGACCGTGCGCAGCACGGCGCATCGGTCCCTCGCCCGGTTGCGGTCCACCGCGCCGGAGCTTGCCGATCTCCGCCTGTCCATCAGCGAGGTGACGTCATGACGCCCCGGCTTCTCAAGGAGATCATGGAGGAGTGGTCCCGGGAGGTGTCCGTGCCCGGAGATCTCGCCGACCGGGCGCTGCGGGGGCGTTCCCGGGGGCGCGTCGCCGGCATGGCGGGGATGGCAGGGCTGGCGGGCGCGGTCACGGCGGCCGTGGTTCTGATGATGGTCCTGGTGACGCCGAAACACACCGCGCCGGCGAAGCCGGTCACGGTGGGGTCCCGGCCCGAGGTGATCCGGCTCGCCCCGGCCCATGCGCCGCCCGCCAAGGTGACCAGAGGGGGGACCAGCGAGGGCAACGTGCGGAGCGACACCGAGAGCTCGCCGCCGCGCACTGCCATCGCGGCCGGCCGTGTCGCGGTCTCCGCGTACTGGACGGGAACGTGGCGTGACTCGGGCTCGGGCCGCCAGGTCCTCGACCGCACCTGGTATCTGCTCGACCCGGTCACCGGCGTGTACGGAGAGACGGAGTGGGGTTTTCTCGACGTCGCCCCGGGCCTGCGGTACGCGGCGGTGCTGGAGAAGGCTCTCCCCGTCCGGCGGATCGGCATCTTCGACATGGAGACCCGCCACGTGCTGGCCTGGATCGGCGTCGGCCACCCCGTCGGCGGGGTCAGCTGGTCACCGGACGGCACGAAGCTGGTCGCCACCGCCTATGACCGCCACCCGGACGAGGAAACCGTTCCGGCGCAGGAGATGATCGACGGCACCCGGACGGGTCTGTACGTCGTCGACGTGGCCACGGCCACCGCGGGCGAGTTCCACCCCATGGATCTCGGCCTGGCCGACAACATGAACCAGCGGCGCGACTTCGGCTGGAGCGACGACGGCTCCCTGCTGTACGAGTGGGACGTCTCCCCACGTCACAAGGTCTTCTACGACCTGGAGGGACGGCCGCACGCCGCCCCGGCCGGCTACGTGCCGACGGAGTCGAAGGCCGGCTTCTCTCCCGACGGCACGTTGCTCGCGGGACGGGACGGCCTGCCCACCAAGGTCACCGAACGCGCGACGGGGAGGGTCGTCGGCACGCAACAGGTGCTCCAGTTGCTGGCCTGGGCGGACGACGACCACCTCATCGGGCTGGGCTGCGCGGGAAGCTGTGCGAACGAGTTCGACAACGGGCTCGTGCTGGTCAGTGTGGACGGCAAGGACACCGTCCAGCTCTCGGTCAACCGCCGGAACGCGCTCGACGAATCGTCCTGGCAGTTTCTCCTCACGCTCAGATAGCCGCTCCTCCGCCGCTAGTGCCCCTCCCGTCAATCTTTGCCCCGTCGCGTCGCCCAGGGCAGCGCCTCGCCGCGTTGTCGTCGTCGCTCGTAGGCTCCGCTACGACCTCCTCCTCCGCCTTGCGATGCACCACCCTGGACACCGCTCCTTCCGGGCAAACCTTGCCGGTCAGGGCCCTAGATGAGGCGCGCGAAGTGGTTGTGGGGCTTGCGGATGACCATGGTCACCTCGTCCTCCATGGTCAGGCGGCCCCGGGACAGCAGGGCGATGGCGCGGCAGATCAGGTTGACGAGACCGGCCTGGGGTCCCCTCCGGGCCGGGCCGCTCGTGCCTGAGTGGTCCTCGGCGATCATGAGGCCTCTCATCAGGCAGTACGCCTGGATGCCCTCGCGGGAGGCCAGCGGCTCGTAGACCGCGGGAAGCGGCCCCACGGACCCGGCCGGGACCAGCGACTTCCACAGCGTCCGGCGCAGCCACGGAGGCGTGACCCGGTCGCAGAACCCGTAGGCCGACTTCCCGTCGCGGGTCTTGATGAGGAGCAGCCCGCCGGGTCGCAGGCCCGCGACGATGCGGTCGAGCACCAACTCGGCGTGTCTGATGCGCTCCAGCAGGAACGCCACGTAGATCACGTCGAACGATCGGGGCGGGATCGGCACCGAGCGCATGTCGTCGAGGTACCACGCGTCCAGGTCCTTGCGCGTAGTGGTGTAGGCCCGCAATGGCGGCAGATCCTCGTCGATTCCCGTGATCTTGGGGTCGCACCGGCCGACGTCAAGGACGCCCCCGCGGCCGCAGCCGGCGATCAGGATGTCGAGCCGCCGACCCAGCTGGTCGGTCCACTGCTCGCGGATCCGCTGGCTGAACACGTCATCCTCGTCCACGGACGACCACTGAACCTCAGACATAGCACAGAGAGTAGTCACCTTCACACGAGTAGTAGCGGATTTGCGCGCCGCCAAGATTTTCCGTCGCCGAGCGTGCCCCCGCACCGGTCCGCGCCGCCCACCACACCACAGGGGTGGCCATCCGTGTCTCATGTCCCGAGACAGGCGCAATCGATCATGGCGATAGTGAGGTCGAACGGCGTCTTTGGCAGCACTATCGTCATAGTCGATTAGCCGACCAGGGCCCGCACTCGCGAAATCCTCGAGCGGGCGTGGTTGTGTGTCGGATCGAGGCCTCTCCTTCGGCCGTTCGCGGCGCCACGGTCCAACGCCGCCCGCGTCGGCGGGATGGGGGACTCGCGGTCCGCGCATGGGCGGACGGGCGTAGCCTTGATACCCCCGGTCCGCTTCGGCTCGGGGCCATTCGCTTGCCGTCGTGGGGCTCTGAAGGCATCAATGTCTCTTTCCGGACTGCTCGACCTTGTCGCCGCCGAACCGAAGCTGGCCGTCGCGCTCGAAAGCGCCAAACAATCCGCCGATCCCGGTACCGACCTGCTCGCGCCCGCCGCGCTGCGGCCGTTCGCCGTGGCCGCGCTCTCCCGCGTCAGGCCCGTGCTGGCCGTGACGGCGACCGGGCGGGAGGCCGAGGACCTGGCGGCCGGCTTGACCAGCCTCGTCGACGAGACCTCGGTGGCGGTCTTCCCCGCATGGGAGACCCTTCCGCATGAACGGCTGTCGCCGCGGAGCGACACGGTCGGCCAGCGCCTCGCCGTACTCCGCCGGTTGGCGCACCCGGTGGCGGGCGACCCGAACGCGGGTCCGCTCCGCGTCGTCGTCGCGCCGATCCGGTCGCTGCTGCAGCCGATCGTGTCCGGTCTCGGCGATCTGGAGCCGGTACGGCTCCGCGCGGGCGACGACGCCGACCTGGACGAGGTCGTCGTCAGGCTCGTGGGCAACGGCTACCACCGGGTGGACATGGTCGAGAAGCGCGGTGAGGTCGCCGTGCGCGGCGGCCTGCTCGACGTGTTCCCGCCGACCGAGGAGCACCCGCTGCGGCTGGAGTTCTGGGGCGACACGGTCGAGGAGGTCCGCTGGTTCAGGGTGGCCGACCAGCGCTCGCTGGAGATCGCCCAGGACGGCCTGTTCGCCGCGCCGTGCCGGGAGCTGCTGCTCACCGACGACGTACGGCGGCGCGCCCGCGAGCTGGGGGAGGAGCACCCGGCGCTGAAGGACGTGCTCGACCAGCTGGCCGACGGCGTGCCGGTCGAGGGCATGGAGGCGTTCGCGCCGGTGCTGGCCGGGGCGATGGACCTGCTCCTCGACCACCTGCCGGTGCGGTCGGCGGTGTTCGTCTGCGATCCCGAGCGCATCCGGAGCCGGGCCGTCGAGCTGGTCCGCACGAGCCAGGAGTTCATGGAGGCGTCCTGGATCACCGCGGCGGCGGGCGGCGAAGCGCCGATCGACCTCCAGGCGGCCGCCTTCCGGACGCTGGAGGAGATCCGCGACCACGCCCGTGAGCTCGGCCAGCCGTGGTGGAGCATCGCCCCCTTCGGAGACGGCGCCGAGCTGGACGCCCAGGACGTCGAGGCGTACCGGGGCGACACCCAGCGGGCGCTGGCCGACATCAAGGGCTGGCTCGGCGCGGGCAAGGCGGTCGTGCTGCTGAGCGAGGGCCACGGCCCGGCCGAGCGCATGGTGGAGCTGCTCAAGGGCGTGGACGTGCCGGCCCGGCTGGTGCCGGCGCTCGACGGGCCGCCCGGCCGCGACGTCGTGGAGGTCACGACGGGCCGCCTCGACCACGGCTTCGTCACCCCCGACCTGGCCGTGCTGACCCATCTCGACCTAGTCGGGCAGAAGGCGTCGACCAAGGACATGCGGCGGCTGCCGTCCCGGCGCCGGAACATGGTCGATCCGCTCCAGCTCAAGATCGGCGACCACGTGGTGCACGAGCAGCACGGCGTCGGCCGCTACATCGAGATGGTCCAGCGCACGATCCAGGGGGCGACCCGCGAATACCTCGTCATCGAGTACGCCAAGGGCGACCGGCTCTACGTCCCGACCGACCAGCTCGACGAGGTCACCCGCTATGTCGGGGGAGAGGCGCCCACGCTCAACCGGATGGGCGGGGCCGATTGGGCCAAGGCGAAGACCAAGGCGAGGAAGGCCGTCAGGGAGATCGCGGGAGAGCTGATCCGGCTCTACTCGGCCCGGATGGCCTCGCCGGGCCACTCCTTCGCGCCCGACAGCCCGTGGCAGCGCGAGATGGAGGACGCCTTCCCCTACGCGGAGACGGGCGACCAGCTCGAAGCGATCGACGAGGTCAAGCGCGACATGGAGCGGCCGGTCCCGATGGACCGGCTGATCTGCGGCGACGTTGGTTACGGCAAGACGGAGATCGCAGTCCGCGCGGCGTTCAAGGCGGTGCAGGACGGCAAGCAGGTGGCCGTGCTCGTCCCCACGACCCTGCTCGTGCAGCAGCACCTGTCGACCTTCGGCGAGCGCTTCGCGAGCTTCCCGGTCACGGTGAAGCCGGTCTCCCGGTTCCAGACCGACGGCGAGGTCAAGGGGACCATCGAGGGGCTCAGGTCGGGCGCGGTCGACGTGGTGATCGGCACCCACCGGCTGCTCTCGCCCGAGGTGCGGTTCAAGGACCTGGGCCTCATCATCGTGGACGAGGAGCAGCGGTTCGGCGTCGAGCACAAGGAGGCCATGAAGCACCTCCGCACCCAGGTCGACGTGCTGGCCATGTCGGCCACGCCGATCCCGAGGACGCTGGAGATGGGCCTGACCGGCATCAGGGAGATGTCGACGATCCTCACCCCGCCCGAGGAGCGGCACCCGATCCTCACGTTCGTCGGGCCGTACGACGAGAAGCAGATCGCGGCGGCCATCCGGCGCGAGCTGATGCGCGACGGCCAGACCTTCTTCGTGCACAACCGCGTGCGGAGCATCGACCGGGTCGCCGCGCGGCTGCACGAGCTCGTGCCCGAGGCACGGATCGCGGTGGCCCACGGCCAGATGCAGGAGCACCAGCTCGAAAAGATCATGGTGGACTTCTGGGAGCGCAACTTCGACGTGCTCGTCTGCACCACGATCGTCGAGTCCGGTCTCGACGTGCCGAACGCCAACACGCTGATCGTCGACCGGGCGGACAACTACGGCCTGTCGCAGCTCCACCAGCTCCGCGGCCGGGTGGGCCGGGGGCGCGAGCGCGGCTACGCCTACTTCCTCTACCCGCCGGAGTCCCCGCTGACCGAGACCGCCCACGAGCGGCTCGCCACGATCGCCCAGCACACCGAGATGGGCGCGGGGATGTACGTCGCGATGAAGGACCTGGAGATCCGGGGCGCGGGCAACATCCTCGGGGCCGAGCAGTCGGGCTTCATCGCCGGCGTGGGCTTCGACCTGTACGTCCGGATGATGGCGGAAGCCGTACAGGAACAGAAGTCCAAGCTCTCCGGCCAGCCGCAGGTCGAGGAGCGGCCCGACGTGAAGGTCGAGCTGCCGATCAACGCGCACGTCCCGCACGACTACGTGACCTCCGAGCGGCTGCGTCTCGAGGCGTACAAGCGCATCGCCGCGATCGGCTCCGAGGACGACATCGCCGCGGTCCGCGACGAGCTGACCGACCGGTACGGCCGGCCGCCGCGGGAGGTGGACAACCTGCTGGAGGTCGCGCGGTTCCGCATCAGGGCGAGGAAGGCGGGGCTCACGGACGTGACCCTGCAGGGCCAGCAGATCAAGTTCGCGCCGGTTTCGCTGAAGGACTCGCAGCAGGTGCGGCTGCAGCGGCTGTATCCCAAGTCGATCGTCAAGCAGGCGACCGAGATC
Source organism: Planotetraspora sp. A-T 1434 (assembly GCF_025420585.1). Lineage (GTDB taxonomy): Bacteria > Actinomycetota > Actinomycetes > Streptosporangiales > Streptosporangiaceae > JAOEGB01. The sequence goes on from NZ_JAOEGB010000010.1 coordinate 180,240, forward strand.
CTGCTGGTGCCCGTGCCGAAGACGAAGCCCATCGGCGGCCAGCCCCTCAGGGATCTCGACCTGCTCAAATGGTGCGAGGACCTGGTCGAGGCCATGTTCCTCGAGCCGATGCGAGTACAGTGACCCCCGGGTTTGTGAAAATCGGCACAATTGCCTGGCCGGTGTCGTCGGGAGGATCGAAACGTGAAGTCGTATCGTGTGCGCGTCGCGGCCGCCGTCGTGGCGGCGGGTGTGGCGCTGAGCGCGTGTAGCCCCATGCAGGCCGGTGCCGCGGCCATCGTGGGGAAGGACCGCATCACCTCCAGCGACCTGAACGCCGAGATCCAGGCGTACCGCAAGGACCTGGCCGCGAACAAGATCCCTGAGGACCAGCTCGGTCTCCACATGTCCGTGCCGCAGCTCGTCCTGCTCAACATGGCCAACGGCAGGCAGTTCGCCGAGTTCGGCCGGCAGAAGGGCATCACGGTCACGGAGACGGAGATCGAGCAGGGCAAGCGCGCGATCGTGGAAGGCCAGGGCGGCCAGGCGTCGATGGACCAGATCCTGCTGGCGAACGGCATCCCGCTGTCGGAGGGGAACAACGCCATCCGCGCGCTCGTCATCCGGCAGAAGCTCATGGTGCAGCTCGGGGCGGGTAACGACCAGCAGAGCCAGCAGGCCGCATCCCTTAAGGTGGCCCAGGAGGCCGACACGGCCGTGCCGGTCACCTACAGCCCGCGGTACGGCAAGTTCGACCCGCAGCAGGGGTTCGTCGCCGACGACCGGTTCGGCGCGGTGGCCCCCGCCGCTCCCGCCGCTCCCGCGGCCCCGCCCGCCGGCGCCCCTCCGGCGTGATCATGCACGAACTCCCGGCTGGCCAGACTGACCTGGGCATCCTTGATTCGTGATCATGCGCAGCTTCCCCATTGGCCGTGCTGAAGTGCGAAGACATCTCCGTGATCATGCATTTGCATGATCACGGAGTGCGTTGCCGCTGGCGGGAGCCCCGCGTGGGAATCCGTGCATGATCACGCGGTGGGTTTGCGCCGGTGGGAGTCCTGCGTGGGAATCTGTGCATGATCACCTCAAAGGTGGGCGTTAGGGTGGCGGTATGCCGCTCATCGTTGTGACCACGTCTCCGCGGGTGGCGCCGGGGGTGCTGACCAGGCACGCGTGGGCGGTGCTCGGCGCGGGGCCGGTGCTCACCGGCTCCGCCGACCACCCGTACCTGCCCTTCCTGGAGGAAGCCGGCATCCGCGTCGACGTGGTGACGCCCGACCCGCCGGCGCTCGCCCGCGAGAGCCGTACGGGAACGGTCGTCTGGCTGGCCGCGCAGGACGGCGACGAGGAATTCATGCGGTCCATCGGCCTTGCCGCGGTCGCCCTGGAGGATCCCCCGGTCATCGAGGTGGTCCCGGGAACCTACGACCTGCCGGGGGCGAAGCTGCTCGACCTCGTCCACGTCATGGACCGGCTCCGCCGTGAATGCCCCTGGGACCACAAGCAGACCCACGAGTCGCTCGTGCCCTACCTCGTCGAGGAGGCGTACGAGGTCCTGGAGACGATCGACCAGGGGGACTACGCCGCCCTCCAGGAGGAGCTCGGCGACCTGCTGCTCCAGGTGATGTTCCACTCCCGGGTCGCCCAGGAACGGCTCGCGCCGGGCCGGGAGGACGGGTTCGACATCGACGACGTGGCCTCGGGGATCGTCGACAAGCTCGTTCGCCGCCACCCCCACGTCTTCGCGGGCGTCACCGTGTCCGGCGCGGGCGAGGTCAGCGACAACTGGGAGACGATCAAGGCGGCCGAGCGGGCCGCCAAGGGCCAGGCGGAGTCCGTGCTCAACGGAGTGCCCATGGGACAGCCCGCGCTCTCCCTCGCCGCCCAACTCCTCCGCCGCGCCGGGCAGGCCGGCGCCCCGGGCGCGCTCTCCGACGACCTCCCCTCGGCGCTCGGCGCCCGGCTCTTCGATCTCGTACGGCAGGCCCAGGCGGAGGGGCTGGACCCGGAAGCCGAGCTTCGCGCGGCGGCCCGGGAGTACCGCCGCCGGGTCGAAGAGTGGGAAAGCACACGCGACACACCGTGAAGAGGCAGCCCTGAGCAGTACCGGGTAGTAGGGACCGATAGGCTCAGGAGGCAAAATGCCCGCGACTTTGCTAGGAGCGTTCGTGGCTGCCATCGAGGCCGTTACCGCCCGCGAGATCCTCGACTCCCGGGGCAACCCCACGGTCGAGGTCGAGGTACTGCTGGACGACTACAGCACCGGCCGCGCCGCCGTCCCGAGCGGCGCGTCCACCGGCCAGTTCGAGGCCGTGGAGTTGCGCGACGGGGACAAGAGGCGCTACCTCGGCAAGGGCGTCGAGAAGGCCGTCCTCGGGATCACCGATGAGATCGCCGACGAGATCATCGGCTTCGACGCCGAAGAGCAGCGCCTCATCGACCAGACGATGATCGACCTGGACGGCACGCCCAACAAGGCGCGGCTCGGCGCCAACGCGATCCTCGGCGTCTCGCTGGCCGTCGCGAAGGCCGCCGCCGACAGCTCCGACCTGCCGCTGTTCCGTTACGTCGGCGGTCCGAACGCGCACATCCTGCCCGTGCCGATGATGAACATCCTGAACGGCGGCGCGCACGCCGACACGAACGTGGACATCCAGGAGTTCATGATCGCGCCGATCGGCGCCGAGACGTTCTCCGAGGCTCTGCGCATGGGCGCCGAGACCTACCACACGCTGAAGGGCGTGCTGAAGGAGAAGGGCTACGCCACGGGCCTCGGCGACGAGGGCGGCTTCGCGCCGAACCTGCCGTCCAACCGCGACGCGCTCGACCTGATCCTCGTGGCCATCGAGAAGGCCGGCTACACGCCGGGCCAGGACATCGCGCTCGCGCTCGACGTCGCGGCCACCGAGTTCCACTCCGACGGCGTCTACACCCTCGACGGCAAGGGCCTGTCGGCCGCCGAGCTGATCTCCTTCTACGAGGACCTCGTCCGGTCCTACCCCCTGGTCTCCATCGAGGACCCGCTCGACGAGGAGGACTGGGAGGGCTGGAAGGCCATCACCGCCTCCCTCGGTGCCAAGGTTCAGCTCGTGGGCGACGACCTGTTCGTGACCAACCCCGAGCGGCTGGAGCGCGGCATCCGCGAGGGCGCCGCCAACGCGCTGCTCGTCAAGGTCAACCAGATCGGCAGCCTGTCGGAGACCCTCGACGCGGTCGACCTGGCGCACCGCAGCGGCTACCGCTGCATGATGAGCCACCGTTCCGGCGAGACCGAGGACACCACGATCGCCGACCTGGCCGTGGCCACCAACTGCGGGCAGATCAAGACCGGCGCCCCGGCCCGCTCCGACCGCGTGGCGAAGTACAACCAGCTCCTCCGCATCGAGGAACTGCTGGACGATGCCGCCCGTTACGCGGGTCGCGGGGCTTTCCCCCGTTTCCAGGGGTAGTCACCTGAGACGAGATCCAACCGGAAGGGGTGGGTTCGCCTTGGCCAAGCGACCGCAGCTCACCGGGCGGGCGGCGATCCTCGCGGTCGTCGTCTGCGCGATCGCGATGAGCCTCGCCTACCCCATCCGGGAGTACCTCGCCCAGCGGCGGCAGATCGCCCAGCTCGAACAGCAGCAGGCGCAGGCGCTCCGGCACCTCCGGGACCTGGAGGAGCGCGCCAGGCAACGCGACGACCCGGAGTTCATCAAGCGCGTGGCCAAGACGCGGCTCCACCTCTGCGAGCCCGGAGCCAAGTGCTACGTGGTGCAGAACGACGACGCCGGCAGGTCCACCGCGAAGGCGGGGGTCAAGCCGGCCGAGAAGCCCGCCTGGTATCTCACGCTGTGGCAGTCGGTCGAGGCCGCCGACAACGGGCGCGGGGCCGTACAGGCGGGCCAGAACTGAAGTGGCGAGGAGTTCGACAGTGGCGGAACGGGGGGCGGAAGGGGTGGCGGAACGGGTGGTGGAGCAGGCCGATCTGGCGGCGGTGGAGGCCCAGCTCGGGCGCCCGCCGCGCGGGGTGCGGGCCGTAGCGCACCGGTGCCCCTGCGGGCTGCCCGACGTCCTGGAGACCGCTCCCCGGCTGCCGGACGGCTCGCCGTTCCCGACGCTGTTCTACCTGACCTGCCCCAAGGCGGCCTCGGCCATCGGGACCCTGGAGTCGTCAGGCCTGATGAAGCGGATGCAGGCCAGGCTGGCCGACGATCCCGAGCTGGCCGCGGCCTATCGGGCGGCCCACGAGGACTATCGCGCCCGCAGAGACCGGGCGGCCGCGGAGGAGGGCATGGAACCGCTCCCTCCGGACATGCAGACCGCCGGGGGCATGCCCGACCGGGTCAAGTGTCTCCACGCGCTGGTCGCCCACGAGCTCGCGGTGCCGGGGGCCAACCCGTTCGGCCGGGAGGCCCTGGAGCTGCTTCCCGACTGGTGGGCCGACGGGCCCTGCGTCGCCCCCGCCCCGTCCACTGATTCGGCTCCTTACCTGGCTTCAGACGCCGCGAAGGAGTCATCATGAGGGTCGCGGCCATCGACTGCGGGACCAACTCAGTCAGGCTCCTCATCGCGGACATCTCAGACGACAGCGACGAGCTGACCGACGTCGAGCGCCGGATGGAGATCGTCCGATTGGGCCAGGACGTGGACCGGACCGGCCGCCTCGCCCCCGAGGCCCTGGAGCGCACGTTCACCGCGATGCGCGGCTACGCCAAGCTCATCACCGGACACGCCGGCCCCGATGGATCGATGCCGGTGCGGGTGGTCGCCACCTCCGCGACCAGGGACGCGGCCAACCGCGACGACTTCGTGGCCGGCGTGCGCGATATCTTCGGCGTCGGCCCCGAGGTGGTGACCGGCGACGAGGAGGCCCGGCTCTCCTTCACGGGCGCCACCAGGGGGCTGGCCCGGCGCGGACCGGCCGCCGACGACACTCCCTACCTGGTGGTCGACATCGGCGGGGGATCGACCGAGTTCGTCGTCGGCTCGACCTCGGTCGAGGGGGCGCTGTCGGTGGACATCGGCTGCGTGCGGCTGACCGAGCGCCACCTGACGGACGACCCGCCGGAGGCGACGGCCGTACAGGCGACGATCGCGGACATCGAGGCGGCCATGGACCGGGTCGAGGCGGCCGTCCCCGTGCGGGACGCGCGGACTCTGGTCGGCCTGGCGGGCTCGGTCACCACGGTCGCCGGCATCGCTCTCGGCCTTCCGGCCTACGACGCCGCGAAGATCCACCATTCCCGCATTCCGGCCGAGCGGGTGCACGAGGTCTCGGCGCGGCTCCTCGCCATGACGCACGACGAGCGGGCGGCCATCCCAGTCATGCACCCCGGCCGGGTCGACGTCATCGGCGCGGGCGCGCTGATCCTCGATCGCATCGTCCGCCGGTACGGCTTCGCCGAAGTGGTGGTCAGCGAGCACGACATCCTCGACGGAATCGCCTGGTCCCTCGTCTGATCGCTTCTCCTGTGAGGCTGATCCGCGAAGGTGTGGCAGCTATTACGCATTGCGTAGTAGTGTGCCATGCGTGGATAGCAGCCAGCTCCTGAAAGGCGTGCTGGACGTCGCCGTTCTGGCGGTGCTCAACGAACGCGACAGCTACGGCTACGACGTCGTGCGCCGCCTGCGCGAGGTCGGCCTCGAAGACGTCGGGGACGCCTCGGTGTACGGCACGCTCCGCCGCCTGTTCAAGGCCGGGGCCCTCAACTCCTACGTGGTGGCCTCCGACGAGGGGCCGCACCGCAAGTACTACGGCCTCAACGATGTCGGCCGCCTGCTTCTCGCCTCGTCGGCGAAGACCTGGGCGTCCTTCGCCGCCACCATGAACGACCTGCTCAAGGAGGTTGACGCCTGATGAACCCGCCGATGAGCCCAGGCGAGTACGCCCGTGCCGTACGCGACGCCCTGGCGGACCTGCCCGACAGGGACCGCGAGGAGCTGCTGGAGGACCTCGACGACCATCTCAGCGAGGTCGCCGCCGAGTCGGACGTGCCGCTGGAGGATCGCCTCGGCTCCCCGATCGCGTACGCCGCCGAGCTGCGGGCCGCCTACGGGGGCCGTCCCGTGGCGCCGCGCCGAGCCCCGCGATCAAGGGACCGGATCCGCTCAGCCACCCGAACGGCTCACGCCCGGCTGCTCGGCCTCCCGCCGTACCAGCAGGCGGCCGCGTTCCTGCCCGAGCTCCGGCCCGCCTGGTGGGTGTTACGCGGCTACGCCCTCGCCCTCGTCGTGCTGGGAACGCTGGGACCGGACGATGTCGTCCCCGGCAACCTCGTGGCGTGGGCGTTCACCCTCATGGTGATCTGGGCATCCGTATGGCTCGGGCGGCGGACCGTGAGCCGTGGAGTGCCCACCCGGCCGGCGCCCGCCGCTGGACAGCCCGAGCGCTGGGGAGCCGCGTCCGCCAGAGGATCCGCGTCCGCCGGAGAATTCGGGTCTGCGGGAGAGCGTGTGCCTGCGGGAGCTTCCGGGTCTGTGCGGGGACCGGCCTCCGGGCGGCGAAGGGTCCTCACCTGGCGACGGGCGCTGCTGCTGGGGATCAACGCGCTCGCGGTCGTGTGCGTGCTCTCCGGGATGGCGAAGGCCTCCGACGCCGGGGACGGGGACAAGGTCGCCTTCGCGTACGGCGGGCCGGGATCCCGCGTCCCGGTCGAGAGCGTCGCGAGCCTGGACGGGGGAGGCGTCTACAACATCTTCCCCTTCTCCGCGGACGGCACGCCGCTGAGCGACGTCCGGCTCTACGACCAGGACGGCAAGGCGATCACCACCGACCCCGAGATGTACGGCCAGGCGATCATCGCCCCGTGCGGGGGAGGGCCGATCATCCGCAACGCCTACCCGCTGCCGCTCAAGCCGGAGGTCGAAGCCTTCGGGGACGGCCCCGGCCCACTCCCGGAAGGGGCTCCGGCGTGCGTCACGCCGACGCCCTTCCCGTCGCCGAGCACGTCCCCGAGCCCGGCCGACTCCCCAAGCGGGAGCCCGAGCGAGACGCCGAGTGCCGGCCCGACCCTTGGTCCCAGCCCGACCTCGACGCCGATGCCCAGCCCGACGCCGAGCCCGACGCCGAGCTCGACGCCGAGCCCGAGCCGGACCGGGAAGAAGGGTCACTGACGCAGCCGGACCGGCAGCGAGAAGAGCCCGCGCATGATGGCGCTCGGCCACCACGTCAGCCCGGCCGGGTCGGCGGCGAGCCGTAGATCCGGGAACCGGCGAAGCACGGTCCCGATCGCGACCTCGGCCTCGACCTTGGCCAAGGCCGCCCCGATGCAGTAGTGGGGCCCGCGCCCGAACGCCAGGTGCGGTTCGCCGATCCTGCCGGGGGAGAACGCGTCGGGGTCGGGGAAGGCCGACGGATCCCGGTTGGCGGCCAGCAGGGACACCAGGATGGGGTCTCCGGGCAGCATCTCCTGCCCGCCGATGACGACGGGCTCGGTCGGGAAACGCCAGGTCGCGTTCCGCACCGGCCCGTCGTAGCGGAGCATCTCGTCGATGACGTCGGGAAGCCGTGAGGGGTCCGCGCGGAGGGCCGCCGCCTGGCCGGGGTGCCGCAGCAGCGCCAGCAGACCGTTGCCGATCAGCGCCACAGTGGTCTCGTGGCCGGCGATGAGCAGCAGGAACGCCGTGGACGTCAGCTCGTCGGTGTCGATCTCGCCGTCCTTCGAGCGCCTGACCAGGTCGGTCAGCAGGTCGTCGCCGGGGCGCGAGCGCTTGAGCTCGACCAGGTCGGCCAGGAACTTCTCCAGGGCGTCGGTGGCCCGCGCGATCTCCTCGACCTCGGAGGCCTCCGCCGAGTCGATCACCGAGGCGTGGCGGTGGAAGGTCTCCCGTTCCTCCTCCGGCACCCCGAGGAGGTCGCAGATGATCGTGATCGGCAGCGGGTAGGCCAGATCGGCGATCAGGTCGGCCTCTGGCCCGTCGAGGCGGTCGAGCAGGCTGTCGGTCACCTCCTGGGCGCGGGACCGGAGGCCCTCCATGCGCCGCGGGGTGAAGGCCGCGCTGACCAGCCGCCGCAACCGGGGGTGATCGGGCGCGTCCGCGTTGATCATATGGCGGGCGAGCGAGGGCCGGTGGTCCAGGGGAAGGCCGAGGCCCGCCGCGCGCCACTCGGGCGAGCCCGAGGCGGGGTCCTTGGACAGGGAGGGGTGCGTGAGCGCGGCCACCGCGTCCTCGTAGCGCGTGACCAGCCAGGTCTCGCAGCCCGGCAGTGGGACGCGAACGACGGGGGCGTTGCGCCGCAGCCAGTCGTAGGCGGGATAGGGGTCGGCGTCGAAGGACGGACCGAACAGCGGGGGGCATGAGTCGTCAGACACGGGCGGTACGTACCCACCTCATGTCCTGGAGAAAAGACGCTTTGCCCGCCTTCATGCGCCGGCGATGCGGCCGGGGATATGACTGGGCGCGTGGGCCTGGCGGCTGCCCGGGCTGGCACGATCGGTGTCATGAGTTCCGTACCTCCCGGATCCGGCTGGCCGGACGACCCCGCCAGGCCGGACACCCCCGTCGCCCACGATGCCGTGGAGGTCGCCAAGCTCGCGGCCGACAGCCGTACGCCGGCGGAGCTGACGGCCCGGCAGTCGGTCTGCCGGGCCTGCCCCCGGCTCGTGGAGTGGCGGGAGACCGTCGCCGACGTCAAGCGACGGGCCTTCGCCGGCGAGACCTACTGGGGGCGCCCCGTCGCAGGGTGGGGGGACGATAACCCGCACACGCTCATCGTCGGGCTGGCCCCGGCCGCCCACGGTGGGAACCGTACCGGCCGGATCTTCACGGGCGACCGCAGCGGCGACTGGCTGTTCGCGTCGCTCTACCGGACCGGCCTCGCCGTACAGGAGACGAGCACGCACGCGGGGGACGGCCAGCGGCTCGTCGGCGCACGCATGATGGCGGCGGTCCGGTGCGCGCCGCCCGCGAACAAGCCCACGCCGGAGGAGCGCGACGCCTGCTTCCCGTGGCTCTCCAGGGAGCTCGCCCTGGCCGCGCCGTCCACTCGGGTGGTCGTGGCCCTCGGGGGGTTCGCCTGGCAGGCCGTCTGGCCCGCTCTCCGGGACGCGGGTTTCTCGCTGCCTCCCCGCAGGCCGCCTTTCGGTCACGGGGTGGAGGTGCCCATCGCGTACGGCTCGGCGGCCGCGACCCTGCTGGGTTGCTACCACCCCAGCCAGCAGAACACCTTCACCGGGCGGGTGACGGCCGGCATGCTCGACGCGATCTTCACGAGGGCCCTCGTGCTCGCCACCGCCCAACCACCGGCGTGATCATGCAGAGGTTCCCGCACCTGCGGGCCGAGCTGGGCACTTCCGGTGCGTGATCTGGCAAACGTTCCTCGGATAGACCTCTAACGTGCGAACTTCCGATTCGTGATCATGCACGGGTTGCCGATATCCGACTGCATGATCACGAGTTGTCCCCTGCGAGGTCAGCGGGCGCCTACGGGAACCCGTGCATGATCACCTGCGACGGGTGCGCAGGCCTCGGCATTGCGCGGGAACTTGTGAATGATCACGCGGGGCATCACGGTGGCTGCGAGGGGCTTGTGAACCGTTTCACGAGTGTGAAGTGCGTCACGGACGGAAGTTCGGTGAAATTTTCGCCGTAAAACCAGCGCTGATGTGGCTAAAGGCGCAAATCTCGTCAAAGTTACGCCATGGGGGGATTGGTGCTGTCGCCTGCCCGTGACGTAGCCTTGTGAATGCTTTCACAAGCCATCAGGCACGAAGGGCATCCGTGGTGAACCGCAAGTCGAAGCACATCGTCATCGTCGGCGGTGGATACGTGGGCCTCTACACCGGCCTGCGCCTCCAGCGCACGCTTCGCCGTGAGCTGCGCGACGGGAGCGTGCGGATCACGCTCATCGACCCGCAGTCCTACATGACCTACCAGCCGTTCCTTCCCGAAGCCGCGGCGGGCAACATCTCGCCGCGCCACGTCGTGGCCCCGCTCCGCCGGGTGCTGCCCAAGGTCCGGATCCTCAACGGCAAGGTCTCCAAGGTGCACCACGAGGCCAGGACCGTGACCTTCGAGCCTGCCGTCGGCCACTCGCGGGAGATCGAGTACGACGTCATCGTCATGGCCGCCGGTTCCATCTCGCGGACGCTGCCGATTCCCGGCCTGGCGGACTCCGCCATCGGCTTCAAGACCGTCGGTGAGGCCATCGCGCTGCGCAACCGCGTCCTGGCCCTCCTCGACCGGGCCGAGTCGACCGATGACGAGGACGTGCGCCGCCGCGCGCTGACCTTCGTCGTGGTCGGCGGCGGTTTCGCGGGCATCGAGGCCCTCGCCGAGCTCGAGGACATGACCGAGGATTCGATCAAGTACTACCCGAGCATCGAGAAGAAGGACCTGCGCTGGGTCCTGATCGAGGCGAGCAACCGCATCCTGCCCGAGGTCGGCCCGGAGATGGGCGAGTGGACCGCCGAGCAGCTCCGCGAGCGCGGCATCGAGCTCAAGATGGAGACGCTGCTCCAGTCCTGCGAAGGCGGGCTCGTCAGGACCTCGGACGGCGACGAGTTCGAGGCGGCCACGATCGTGTGGACCGCCGGCGTCAAGCCGAGCCCGGTCGTCAACTCCACGGACCTGCCGCTCGACGAGCGTGGCCGGATCAAGACCACGACCCGGTTAACCATCGCGGGTGTCAAGGGCGCGTTCGCCGCCGGAGACATCGCCGGTGTGCCGGATGTGACCAACGCGGGCCAGTACTGCGCGCCCAACGCCCAGCACGCCGTCCGCCAGGCCAAGGTCCTGGCCGAGAACATCACCGCGTACCTGCGAGGCGAGAAACTGAGGGACTACCGGCACAAGTACGCCGGATCGGTCGCCGGTCTCGGCCTCTACCGCGGTGTGGCGAACGTCTATGGGGTGAAGCTACGCGGGTTCCCGGCGTGGTTCATGCACAGGACGTATCATCTCTCGCGGGTGCCTACGGTGAACCGCAAGGTCCGTGTGGTGGCCGACTGGACGCTGTCGCTGTTCTTCAAGCGGGAGACCGTCTCGCTGGGCGAGATCGAGAACCCGCGCGAGGTGTTCAAGGCCGCCGCCGAGAGTGGTCGCAAGCGCTGACCATCGCCGTACGGCACGCGCCTCCACCGTGGGGCGCGTGCCGCGCCGGCACCCCGTAGCACGACGCCGGCCACCCCTTCGTCGGCAGTGCGGTCCGCATGTGACTGCGACGGAGGTGGTTCAGAGTGGGGCTCTACGCTGTAACGGTGATCGGACGGGATCGTCCCGGCGTGATCGCCGAGGTCACGAGGGCACTCGCGGACCGAGGCGCCATCGGCGACTCGTCGATGATCCTGCTGGGCGGCTATCTCGCCATGACCCTCGTCATCACGGCCGGCCTCGGTGCCGACCGTCTCGGGGAGGGGCTGACCGGGCGCTTTCCGGGCTACGCCGTAGGCGTCGCCGATCTGGTCGAGACACCGCTCGCGTCGGCGCACAACGGCGAGACGGCGAGAGCCGCGCGGGAGGTCGTGACGCCGGGCGTCGTGGGGGGCGCCCGGCCGATTCGAGGCCCCCAGGGCCTCGGGGTGGTGGAGACCATACGAACGGGGCTGGGCTACGTGCTCACCCTCCATGGCCCTACGCAAGGGGACGTGCTTCCCGTCCTCACGGGACTCCTCGCCGGCTCCGGCTGTTCCATCACTTCTCTGATCACCCGGGTCGTGGGAGATCTGCTGGTGCTCGTGGCCGATGTGGAATTGCCGGAGCGAGCCGACGTACCGTCACTTATGCGGGGCATGTCCTCGGCTCTGGACGATCATCGGATCGCCTTCCGGCCCGCCGAGCCGGCGGTGATCTGATGGAGGGTGACAGCCGTACGGCACTGTTGGAGGGGGTGGTCACCGCGCCGCATCCCGTGCTCGTGACGCCTGCGGCTCCGGTGGACGCCACCGACGCCGCAGTGGTCGCCGCCGCGGCCCGGATCCTGGAGGCCATGCGGAGCATCCCCGGATGTCTCGGCCTGACGGCTCCCCAACTCGGGTTGGGACAGCGGTTGATGTGCCTCGACGTCTCGGGACACCCGCTGGCCCGATCGTGCTCCGGGGAACTGGTGATCGCCAACCCCGAGGTCGTCGAGGCCGCTCACTGGGAGGTCGCCAGGGAGGGCTGCCTGTCGGTCCCCGGCCTCGCCGCCGAGGTCGCGCGGGCCGGCCTTGTCACGGTCCGCGGTGTACGGCCCGGCACGGGGGAGGCTGTGACGATTTCCGCCGACGGCTTCGAGGCCCGCTGCGTCCAGCATCAGATGGACCATCTGGACGGTCTACTCTTCCTGGACCGGGTCGCGGGCACCTGGGCCGTTCATGCTGTCCGGAAAGGGGGACAAGCGGCGTAAGGCCTAACCAGTTACAGATGAGTGATCCGTGGCATATGATCGCGGCGCCCCCGTAGCCCAATGGCAGAGGCAAGCCCCTTAAAAGGGCTGTTGTGCGGGTTCGAGTCCCGCCGGGGGCACTCGCCTCTGCATTCCCGCTTACAGCCCTGTGACCTGGTCTATCCGGCCGGTCGTTGCCAGCGTCGCGGTGTCTCCGTCTCCGCGCGGGGCTGATCGGCCACGGCAAGGCAGTACCCCACCTGTTGCACCCTTATGCCTGAAGTGCGGCAGTTTCTCGCGTCTCTTCTGGTCCGTCCCGGCGAAGTCCCCCTTCCTGACCGACCTGCTCGCCGGACCGGCGGCGCGGCGGGGAGCGATCGTCAAAGCCCGCGCGGCGCTGACGGTCGCCCTCGGCGCCGGAGGCCGCGACGCCGTACGCGACTGGTTCGGCAGGCTGTGACCCGTCGATCAAACCCGTCGATCAAACCCATGATCGAATCCGTTGATCTGACCCGTCGATCCGGACGTCAGCGCGCGTGAGTTCACGGGAGAGTTGCCCAGAGGCAGGTTCAGCACGAAGCGAGCACCGCCGCAGGGCGACTCGCCGACCCGCAGGGTGCCCTGGTGGGCCTTGGCGATGTCCCGGGCGATGGCCAGGCCGAGCCCGGTGCCTCCGCGGTCGCGGCTGCGGGCGGCGTCCAGCCGGGTGAACCGCTCGAAGATCCGCTCTCGCTGGCATGGCGGGATTCCGGTGCCGTCGTCGCTGACCGAGAGCTCGGCGTCGCCGCCGTTGAGGTGCACCTCGACCCGGACCGAATGCCTGGCGTGCCGCTGGGCGTTGTCGAGCAGATTGGTGAGCAGCCGGCCGATGTGGGAGCGGACGGCGCAGACCATCACTCCCGACTCCAGCCGCAGATGCACCCTCACCCGGTCGTTCCGCCGCAAGACCTCCTCCTCGACCAGCTCCGCCAGGTCCACCGGCTCCTTGTCGGTGAACTTGCTCGCGCCGACCCGGGCGAGCAGGAGGAGGTCGGTGATGATCGCCTGTAGCCGGTCGACGTCTGACAGAGCCCGGTCGAGCAGCTCCCGCAGATCGGTCTCGTCCGGGTGCAGCTGCGCCTCCTCCAACTGGGCGCGCAGCCCGGCGAGCGGCGTCCGCAGCTCGTGCGAGGCGTCCGCGGCGAACTGGCGCTGCTGCTGAAGGGTGAGCTCGGTCACCTGCTTCGCCCGCTCTATCCGCCCCAGCGTGCTGTTGACCGTCTGCGCGAGCCGGGCGATCTCGTCGTGGCCGGAAGGTTCGGCTATCCGGTTGCCGACGTCGTTGACGTTGATCGCGGCCAGCTCGGACCGGATGTCCTCCACGGGGCGGAGCGTGCGACCTGCGATCTTCCAGGTTCCCCACATAGTGAGCATGATCAAGGCAGCCACCTCCGCGGCGAATAGCGCGTTCAAGACCCCGGACGAGCCCGTCCCCCCAGAGGGACGCCCCGCGTAGACGACGAGGGAGTCGGCCGCCGGTTCGACCCTGAGGGCCGAGACGTGCAGGCATGTCTTCGGGTTGGCAAGGCAGGTCCGCAGGTCCTGATGTGGACGGTTGGACGGCGGCCACACCGAGGCCAACGGCGGCAGGGCCTTGGCCGCGGCCGACGACGCGACGACGCGACGATCGGGCGTCACGACCTGGACCAGGTCGATGCCGGCGACGCGCGGCACGATCGGGTCAGCCAGCTGTCCGAGGCGTGCGGCCGCCGCGGTCAGCGTGGCCTGCTCGCGGGTGTCCAGCCACGTGGCGTCGCCTGCCCCCTGGCGGACGATCATGCCGCTGATCAGGCCCATCGGGATCAGGAGCCCGAGGGCGAGCATGGTCACGAGGATGGTGATCCGGCCGCGGATCGACCGCGGGCGCAACCGTGCCAGAGGTGAGCGGACGCGTCTGGCGAGATTACGGATGGTGTCCACAACGCGGCCTCCTCCCACAGGACCATGTCTCCGTTGCCCAGAGTGCGGTGAGAGATCGTGACGCTTGTCTGTCTCCGTACGCCAGGTCGGCTGGATTATCGGACGGGCCTCTCAAGGTCTCCGTACGGCGGGCTCTCGCGAGATTGTCTCCTCGGGCGGAGCCGGCCGCCTTTCGTCCACGAGCACTACGGTAGCACTAGAATTGAACGACTCAAGTAAAAGAATCGTCCCAGTCTTGCGTCGTGGAGCATAGATTCCGCGGGGGGTGTCCTCGAAGAAGACATGCCGCCCCGGAAGGGCGGGGAACTCGTGCGCCGGGCTGATCGTTGGAGCGGGTGGTGGAGTGGCGAGATCCCTTGCCGGGGCCGTCACGCCCCGGGCACCATCCCGATATGAGCCGCGCAAGAGGCTGAGAAGTCGCGTCCTGGAGGCACGATGGAGAGCAGGAACCCCATATTCAGCCGGCGTGGGACGGCCGGTCAGCAGACATGGTCCACGCCGACGCCGAGCGTGCAGCAGCTGAACGACATGTACGGCACGCCGTCGTACGCGCCGCCGTCCGAGCGGACGATGACGATCGACGACGTCGTCGTGCGTGGCTTCATGACACTCGGCACGCTGGTCGTGTCCGCGGCCCTGTCGTGGTACTTCGACCTCGGCATAGTGATCGGCGGGCTGGCGGCGATCGTCGGCCTCGTGCTCGGACTGATCGTCTCCTTCCGCCAGAGCACGAACCCGGTTCTCATTCTCGGCTACGCCGTCTGCTACGGCATCGCCATCGGCGCGCTGAGCCAGGCGTATGAGGCCCGGTTCAACGGCATCGTCCTGCAGGCCGTCCTCGGCACGATGGTCGCCTTCGGCGGCACCTTGGCCGTCTACGCGCTGAAGATCTTCCGGCCCACGCCGAAGTTCACCAAGTTCGTGATCGCGGCCGGCTTCGGCGCCCTTGGACTCCTGCTCATCAACTGGATCGCGAGCATCTTCGTCACGGGCGGCCTCGGCCTGCGGACGGACAGCCCCATCGGCTGGATCTTCAGCGTGGCGATGATCCTGCTGGGCTGCTTCTTCCTGCTCCTCGACTTCAGCGAGATCGAGCGGAGCGCGCGGGCCGGCGTTCCGGAGCGCTACTCCTGGCTGATGGCGTTCGGCCTGACGCTGAGCCTGGTCTGGCTCTACCTGGAGATCCTCCGGTTCATCAGCTACTTCACGAACAACGACTAGCGTCCGTCTCCGGAAAGAGCGCTCCTCCTCGCCGAAGAGCGCTCTTTTTGTGCGCTATAGCAGGACATCGCGGCTCCGCGCGTAAATTTTGATCAACTTAACGTAACGAATCGATGTCTGCCAGGGTCTTGTCAATCACGGGCGCGTGATGCACTGTGACACAAAGCAGCCTTATCCGTGGAGGTGCCCATGTCGTTGAACCACTCACCGGAGACACAGAACAAGCTGATCGCACGCGTCCCGTCCATCACCGGCCGCGACCTCCCAGAGTGGTTCCAAGCCATCGACAACGGCCCATCGTTCCTGCGGTGCGAAGAGAGGGCCAACTGGCTCGCCGACGAGCACGGGCTGAGCCACGGCTACGCCGCCGCCATCGTTCTCGAGCACGAACGGCGCCGTCGCTTCTGACGACACAGCTTCTAGCGACACAACGGACACAGACGACGCACTCGCGCCCGCGCCGCACCGGTGCGGGCGCATCATTGTCTTATGGATCTCGATAAGGCGCGTGCGTTCGTCAGGGACAACCACCGCGCGGTCATGCTGACCTGGCACGCCGACGGGCGGCCGCAGATGTCCCCGGTGACCGTGGGCCTCGACAAAGACGGATATGTCGTCATTAGCAGCCGTGAGACGGCGATCAAGACCCGCAACAGCCGCAAGAACCCCCAGGTGCACCTGACGGTGATGACCGACGCCTTCTACGGCCCGTGGATCTACATCGAGGGCCAGGCGGAGATCATCTCGCTGCCGGAGGCGATGGACCAGCTGGTCGACTACTACCGGGGCATCAGCGGCGAGCATCCGGACTGGGACGACTACCGCGCGGCGATGGTCCGGGACAAGCGGGTCATCATCCGCGTCACCCCCACCCGCGCCGGCCCCGACTACCAGGGCTGATCCCGCCCCGCCGTGGTGGTGATTCCCGCCCCACCATGGTGGTGATCATGCACACCTTCCCCCGCACCTCACTCAACCAGCCTCTTGTTGGTGCGCGATCATGCACGAGCATGATCACGGCCAGGGTTGGGCCGGTGAGGGTGGCCGTCCAGGAACTTGTGCATGATCACCACCAGTGGGTGTGTGATCACCACCCGTGGAGGGGGCGCTGGGATCCCGCCGGAACAGAACGAGCTGCTAGGACAGGCGCTCCAGGACCATGGCCATGCCCTGGCCGCCGCCGACGCACATGGTCTCCAGGCCGATCGACTTGTCGTGGAACCGGAGGCTGTTGAGGAGCGTCGAGGTGATGCGCGCCCCGGTCATGCCGAACGGGTGCCCCACCGCGATCGCGCCGCCGTTCACGTTGAGCCGGTCGAGGTCGATGCCGAGCTCCTGGTAGGACGGGATGACCTGGGCGGCGAACGCCTCGTTGATCTCGACGAGGTCGATGTCGCCGATGGACATCCCGGCCCGGGCGAGCGCCTGCTTCGACGCCTCGACCGGCCCGAGGCCCATGATCTCGGGGGAGAGGCCCGTGACGCCGGTCGAGACGATCCGCGCCAGCGGGGTGATGCCCAGCTCGGCCGCCTTGGTGTCGCTCATCACAATCACGGCGGCGGCGCCGTCGTTCAGCGGGCAGCAGTTACCCGCGGTGACCGTGCCGTCAGGGCGGAAGACCGGCTTGAGCTGGGACACCGCCTCGTAGGTCGTGCCGGCCCGCGGGCCGTCGTCCTTGCTCACCACCGTGCCGTCGGGCAGGGTCACCGGCGTGATGTCGCTCTCCCAGAAGCCGTTGGCGATGGCCTTCTCCGCCAGGTTCTGCGACCGCACACCGAACTCGTCCTGCTCCTGCCGCGAGATGCCCTTCAGCGCGGCGACGTTCTCCGCCGTCTGGCCCATGGCGATGTAGACGTCCGGCAGCGCGCCGTCCTCGCGCGGGTCGTGCCAGACCGGCGCGCCGCCCTCCGCCGCCTTGTCGGTGCGGCCCTTGGCGTCCAGGAAGACCGGGTTCGTCGTTCCTGGCAGGGAGTCGGAGTTCCCCGTGACGAACCGGGACACCGTCTCCACGCCGGCGGAGATGAACACGTCGCCCTCGCCCGCCCTGATCGCGTGGAACGCCATCCGGGTCGTCTGCAGCGACGACGAGCAGTAGCGGGTGATCGTGGTGCCGGGCACGTTGTCCAGGCCGAGCAGCACGGACACGACCCGGCCCATGTTGTAGCCCTGCTCGCCGCCCGGTAGACCGCAGCCCAGCATGAGGTCGTCCACGTCGTTCGGGTCGAGTTGCGGCACCTTGGCGAGCGCGGCGCGGATCATCTGGGCGGTCAGGTCGTCGGGACGGATGTCCTTCAGCGATCCCTTGAAGGCGCGGCCGATCGGCGAACGCGCGGTCGCCACGATCACTGCCTCGGGCATGTCACTCTCCTGCCTGGTTTCCGGCCACCACGCGCAGAGTTCGGGCGGCCCTCCTCCGCAGGAGGTTACCCCTCGGTACGGCTCCCGCCACGCCCAGGCCCCCACAAAACAGAACTTTGTACCGGAGACGTGAAATTGCTTCTCCGAGGCCCACCAGTTGCGAGGGGCGCGGCTGTGTCTGGACTGAGAGCGCCCGGAGCGAGGAACGAGTGAGGACGCGACGAGGGAAGACGCGGCCTCAAGGGCGCCCCGAGCCCGCCTCGCCGAAGGCGAGGCAATCAAACACTGCTCAGCCGTACATGCCGGGGGTGGTGGCGGTGCCGTCGTTGACGGCGTGCAGGGCGCCCTTCTCGTCGCGCCAGAGGCGCCAGCCGTTCTGGCTGCCGGTGAACCAGGCGGGCGGGGCCGTGGAGGAGTCGATCCGCCTTCCGGTGGCGAGGTCGAATTCGCAGAGCGCGGCGATGGAGTAGAACCCGGGGGTCATCCCCGTGAGCGACAGGGGCTTGGGGTCGGTCACGCAGAACGACCAGCCGCTGGCGCCCTTCACCGGGGTGGGCTCGCCGGTCGTCAGGTCGAATGCGGTGCCGGGTGCGCCACGCTTGAGGAAGCCCAGTTTGTCCATGGCGTTCGGGAAGGCGAGCCACCAGCCCGAGCCGGGGACCTGGGTGGGCGTGATCTGCCCGAGGACGCGCCCGGTCTCTCCGTCGAGGCGGGCGAACCCGCCGTACTGGCCCTGCTCGTCGACCGGCCGGACCACGGGCGCGAACGCCGGGTTGCCGCTGGGGTAGACGCGGACGACCGAGGGGCGCATCCAGTCGACCACGCCGTCGTTGAGCTGTACGGAGAACAGGCCGAATGTCGAGGTCTGCTTGGTCTGGGGGTTGGTGTAGGGGGCGACGTAGCCCACCAGATTGTCCCCGGTCGAGCCGAAGGCCCATCCTCCCGACAGGTCGACGCCGGGGCCGAGCGCCTGCTCGATCGGGAGCTGCCAGATGACCTTGCCGTTCTTCAGCGAGTGGGCCTCCAGCACGGGGTGGGAGGCGAGCCGGAGCATGACGACGCGGGTGGGATCGGACCATTCCACCTCGGCGATGCCGGGCAGGTTCCACAGGGTCTTACCGGTCTGGGGCTCCAGGACGACGAGGCGGGCCGACGAGAGCGCGGTGTTCTCGGACAGGCAGACGTACGGCCCGCAGCGCTGGGGCCCGAAGGTCGACTCGATGGGCCGGGTCCACCGCTGCCGCCCGGTGCGGGCGTCTCGGGCGACCAGCGTCGCCTTCCATTTGCCCGCCGAGCCGGTCGCCGAGCTCGCCCCCGCCTTGGCGGGGTCGACCGCAACGACGACGGCCTGCCCGGTCCCGGTCCCGGTCTCGACGGTCGCGGGGGCCTGCACGCCCATGCCGGGGAGCCGCCCGACCATCGTCGCGGGGGAGGACCAGAGCTTCCTGCCGGTGGACAGGTCGAGGGCGACGGTCTCCAGGGTGCCGCCCGACGTCATCGAGGTCGCCGCCGCGACGCCGGCGGCCGCGGTGGCCCGGCTGACGGCGTTCACCTGGGCGTTCTGCCAGGCCCGCTGGGCGTCGTCGTGGGCGGCGTCACTGCCGGAACAGCCGGTGAGGACGCCGCCGGAGACGAGGGTCGCCGCGGCGAGCGCCAGAGCGGGTTTCGCGTGAGGCCGTGTCATGTCACTCCTACAGGGGGTGATGGACAGGCCGCGAAGGGTGACCGGCTCTAGCCGCTCGGCATCGGCCCAGGTCTCCGGCGAAGCAGCGCCGCCCATCGTCCATGGGGGCCGACCGCCCGGCCGGCGACGCGGGTCGCGGTGACCTCGGTGCCGGGTTCCTCCACGGCCATTGCCGCCAGAAGGTATTGCGATCCTTCGACGCGCGCGGGTTCCGGCTCGGGCCACAACTCCAACGCAGCGCATACAGACGGTAGCACTGCGTACGCGGCTTGTAGGTAACCTCGGGCAGATGGATGAAAACGATCAGGTCCGAACATCTCGGCCGGGTTGGTCTCGAACTCCGGTCCGAGGAGGTCGGCGAAGGCCACCGTCCTGCCGCCCGCGTCGATGACCGCGACGGTCTGCGCGGCCGCGAGCTGGCGCGACCATCGACGGCTGACCCAGCGCAGCGGCTGCGGGAGGGGCCTGACGGTCCCGAGGTCGGGGCAGGTCCCGACGACGACCTCCGCCCCCTCGTCGCGGAGCCTCCGCACGGCCTTCTGCAGGTGCCGTACGGCACGGGCCGGGGGGGTCGCGGTCGTGACGTCGTTGGCGCCGACGAAGACGACGGCGATCTCCGGCCGGGACTCGATGGCCTTGTCCACCTGGACCCCCAGGTCGGCGGAGGCCGCGCCGGACTGGCCGAGGACGCTGAGCCGTACCGGACGCTCGGCGACGGCGGCGAGGCCGCGCGCGATGATCACTGCCGGGGTGTCGGCCGGGTCGGTCAGGCCGAGCCCGACGGAGGTGGAGTCCCCGAGCACCACCATGCGGATCGGCTCGCCGGGGAAGTCGCCGTAGAGCCCGTCGGCCGGCGGGCCGTCCAGGCCGTGCGGCTGCCCGACGATCCTGCGGGCGACCATGGCCTCGGCCCTGAGCAGGCCGTACGTGACGGCTCCCAACGCGGTCAGGCCGCCTCCACCCAGTGCGGCGGCGGTGGCGATGCGGCGGGCGGCGCGCGCCGCGCCGGACGTCCAGATCACCCGCTCTCCCCCCGTGACGGTACGGTTTGAAATGAGAATCAGCCGGTCCCGGCCACCCCCACGGGATCGGCGGCCGGCAGGCTGACAAAGCTTAAGTTAACCAAGGTGGTCTTCGCGGTGCGCGTACACGACTCGCTGATCGAGCTGATGGGCAACACCCCGCTCGTCCGGCTGCGCAAGGTGGTGGCGGGCGCGCCCGCCCAGGTGCTGGCCAAGGTGGAGTACTTCAATCCGGGCGGTTCGGTGAAGGACCGGATCGCGGTGCGGATGATCGAGGCCGCCGAGCGGAGCGGCGCTCTCAAGCCCGGTGGCACGATCGTCGAGCCCACCTCGGGCAACACCGGTGTGGGGCTGGCGATCGTCGCGCAGGAGAAGGGCTATCGCTGCCTGTTCGTCTGCCCGGACAAGGTGGCCCAGGACAAGATCGCCGTGCTCAGAGCGTACGGCGCGGAGGTCGTGGTGTGCCCGACCGCCGTCTCCCCGGACCACCCGGACTCGTACTACTCGGTCTCCGACCGGCTGGCCCGCGACACGCCCAACGCGTGGAAGCCCGACCAGTACTCGAACCCCGAGAACCCGGCGAGCCACTACCACTCGACGGGTCCGGAGATCTGGGAGCAGACCGAGGGCAGGGTCACCCACTTCGTCGCCGGAGTCGGCACGGGCGGCACGATCAGCGGCACCGGCAAGTATCTCAAGGAGGTCTCCGGCGGCCGCGTGAAGGTCATCGGGGCCGACCCGGAGGGCTCGGTCTACTCGGGCGGCAGCGGCCGTCCCTACCTGGTGGAGGGCGTCGGCGAGGACATCTGGCCGGCGACCTACGACACCACGATCTGCGACGAGATCATCGCGGTCTCCGACAAGGACTCCTTCGGCATGACCCGCCGCCTCGCCCGCGAGGAGGCCCTGCTCGTCGGCGGCTCGTGCGGCATGGCCGTGGTGGCCGCGCTCCGAGTCGCCCAGGCCGCCGGGCCGGACGACGTGGTGGTCGTGCTGCTGCCGGACAGCGGCCGGGGCTACCTGTCGAAGATCTTCAACGACGAGTGGATGGCCGACTACGGCTTCCTCACGACGTCGAGCGACGAGGGCCTGATCGGCGACGTGCTGAGCCGTAAGGCGCCCGGTCTGCCGGAGTTCGTGCACGTCCACCCGCACGAGTCGGTCGGCACGGCCATCGCCGCCATGCGGGAGTACAGCGTGTCGCAGCTCCCGGTCATGAAGGAGGAGCCGCCCGTCATGGCGGCCGAGGTGGTCGGCTCGATCGTCGAGCGCGACCTGCTGGAGGGCCTCTACAAGGGGAGGCTGCGCTCGGACGACCCGATCGGCAACCACATGTCCGCGCCGCTTCCCATGGTCGGCTCGGGCGAGCCGGTCGCCCGCGCGGTGGAGGCGCTGGAGAAGGCCGACGCCGCCGTGGTGCTCGACGACGGCAAGCCGGTCGGCCTCCTCACCCGCCAGGACCTGCTGACCTTCCTTGCGGGCCGCTGAAGCCGGGCTGAAACGTTAGGGAACCTTCCTAACGAACGTTGACATCGTGGTGAGTGCTTGTCACGATGCCGGGTAACGGCTTGGCGCGGCGTCCGTGAGGACGTGACGCGCTCAGTGAGATCTGCCCCGGCCGTTCAGGGAGTGCCCGGCGTCGCGTCGCGCGACGTCGGACGCGCCCCGGTCCGCCGTGGACTCTCACCCCCAGGAGACAGCCGTGTCCCCGCTCTTCCGCCGAAACCGGTACGGCGCCGCCGCCGCAGCCGGAGTGCTTCTCGCCGGTGTGCTCACCGGCCTCACTGTCACAGCCCAGCACGCCGACGCCGCCGAGACCCTGCTGTCGCAGGGCAAACCGGCGACGGCCTCCTCGGCCGAGTCCTCGTCCTACGCCGCGTCGTACGCGGTGGACGGCAACACCACCTCTACCCGGTGGGCGTCGGCCGAGGGCCACGACCCCGAGTGGCTGAGCGTCGACCTCGGCGCCTCCTTCTCGATCTCCCGCGTGAAGCTGTATTGGGAGGCCGCCTACGCCAAGGCGTACCAGGTGCAGACGTCCACCGACGGCGCAGCCTGGACGACCGTCTACTCCACCACCACGGGAGACGGCGGCACGGACGACCGGACCGGCCTGTCCGGCACCGGAAGGTACGTCCGCGTCCTCGGCACCGCCCGCGGCACGTCCTACGGCTACTCCCTCTACGAGGTGCAGGTGTACGGCGAGGCCGGGGCCACACCCAGCCCGAGCCCGAGCCCCAGCCCGAGCCCCAGCCCGAGCCCCAGCCCGAGTCCCAGCCCGAGTCCGAGCCCCACGCCGACGGTTCCGGCGGGCGGTGACTACCAGGCCGAGGACGCGACGCTGTCGCAGGCGGCGGTGTTCTCCAACCACACCGGATACACCGGCACCGGGTTCGTCGACTACGTCAACGTGGCGGGCGGATCCATCGAGTGGACGGTGAACGCGGCCACGGCGGGCAACGCGACGCTCGCCTTCCGGTATGCCAACGGCACCACGGCCAACCGGCCCATGGACATCGCGGTCAACGGCGCCGTCGTGGCGAGCCCGGTCTTCGCGCCGACCGCCAACTGGGACACCTGGGCGACCGCGAGTGTCGTGGCGGCGCTGCCCGCCGGGACGAGCAAGATCCGCGCCACGGCGACCGGCGCCACGGGCGGCCCGAACGTCGACAAGCTGACCGTGACCTCCGGCGGAGCCTCCCCTTCGCCGTCCCCCTCCCCGTCTCCCTCCCCGTCGCCAAGCGGGCCGGGTGGCGCGTTCACGGTGGTGGCGGCCGGGGACATCGCGGCGCAGTGCACGGCGTCGTCAAGCTCATGCGCCCACCCCAAGACGGCGGCGCAGGTCCAGGCGATCAACCCGGACTTCGTCCTCACGATGGGCGACAACCAGTACGACGACGGCACGATCACCGACTTCCGGAATTACTACGACACCTCGTGGGGCAAGTTCAAGGCCAAGACGCACCCGGCGGCGGGCAACCACGAGAGCTATGACCCCGCCGGCTTCGAGGCGGGCTACAAGTCCTACTTCGGGGCGATCGCGTTCCCGGCAGGCAAGAGCTACTACAGCTTCAACCAGGGCAACTGGCACTTCATCGCGCTCGACTCGAACATCTTCGACCAGACCGCGCAGATCGACTGGCTGAAAGCCGACCTCGCGGCCAACACCAAGGGCTGCGTCGCCGCCTACTGGCACCACCCGCTGTTCAGCTCCGGCGAGCACGGCAACGACCCGGTCAGCAAGCCGGTCTGGCAGATCCTGTACGCCAACAAGGCCGACCTGATCCTCAACGGCCACGACCACCACTACGAGCGGTTCGGCCCGCAGAACCCCTCCGGCGCGGCCGACCCCAACGGCCTGGTCGAACTGCTGGGCGGCATGGGCGGCGCCGACCCGTACCAGATCGTGAACGTCCAGCCCAACAGCCAGTTCCGGCTGAGCGGCACGTACGGCGTGGCGAAGCTGACGTTCACCGACACCACCTACTCCTGGCAGCTCATCGGCACCGACGGCAAGGTCAAGGACTCCAGCCCGACCTACACCTGCCACTGATGCAGATCTCCGCGACCCGGCGACCTGTGCGCCGGGTCCTCATCCTGGTCGTGGCCGTCATCGCCACGGTGGCGGCCGCGTACACGGCCGTCGCGGCCAGGCGTCACCCACAGCCGGTGACCCACGGCCTGGATCTCGCCACGAACGGCCGGCTGCTGTTCGTTTCGGCCGGCGAGGTGGCGTCCGCGCCCCTGGCCGGCCCGGGGCCGCGGACGGTGAGCGGCATCGCCTGTCAGCGGTTCTACGCGGCGGCCGGCACCGGGGTCTGCCTGCTGGAGACGGCGGGTCCGGTGCGGGCGACCTACGTGAAGGTCCTCGACCGCTCGATGAGGGAGATCCGGCGCGTCCAGACCGCCGGCATCCCGAACCGCGCCCGCGTGTCGGCCAGCGGGCGCATGGTCACGTGGACCGTCTTCGTGGCCGGGGACTCCTACAAACAGGGCGGGTTCTCCACGTGGACCGGCATCCTGGACACCAAGACCGGCTACGCCGTACCGAACATGGAGAACATCCAGCTCTACATCGACGGCAAGCGCTACCGGTCCCCGGACGTGAACTACTGGGGGGTCAACTTCGCCTCCGACGACAACCGCTTCTACGGGGCGGTCTCGACCAGGGGAAAGACGTACCTGATCGAGGGCGACTACGGGAAGTGGAAGGCGCGGACCCTGCGGGAGAACGCCGAATGCCCGTCGTTGTCGCCCGACGGCACCCGCCTCGTCTTCAAGAAGCGGGTCCGGCCGGGCCCCTGGCGGCTGTACGCGCTCGACCTGGCCACGATGAGGGAGACGCCGCTCGCGGAGCCGGAGAGCGTCGACGACCAGGCGGCCTGGCTCGACGGCGACACGGTCATGTACGGCAAGCGGGGGTCCGTCTGGGCGGTCCCCGCCGACGGGACCGGAGCCCCTCGCCTGCTCCTCACCGGGGCCTCCTCGCCCGTCGCCGTCGGCACGGCACAGCCGGTCGCGATGGGGTAGGGCACGGCGGCCGGGGCGGCTCGCCGGGAGCAGGGCGGCTCAGCGGCTACGCTCGTCCTCATGAACGAAGGCTTCGAGACGCTCGCCATCCACGCTGGTCAGGAGGCGGACCCCCATACCGGCGCGGTCGTGCCGCCCATCTACGCCGTGTCCACCTACAAGCAAGACGGCGTGGGCGGCCTGCGGGCCGGATACGAGTACAGCCGCTCCGCCAACCCGACCAGGACGGCCCTGGAGGAGGCCCTCGCGGCCGTCGAGGGCGGCGCGCGCGGGTTGGCGTTCGCGTCCGGCCTGGCCGCCGAGGACACGCTCCTGCGGGCCCTGTGCAAGCCCGGGGACCACGTCCTCATCCCCGACGACGCGTACGGCGGCACCTACCGGCTGTTCGCGAAGGTCCTGGAGCGGTGGGGCCTGTCCTTCGACCCGGTCCCGGTCGGCGACCTGGACGCCGTCCGCGCCGCCGTACGGCCCGAGACCCGGGCGATCTGGGTGGAGACCCCGACGAACCCGCTGCTCGGCATCGCCGACATCGCCGGGCTCGCGCAGATCGCCCACGAGGCGGGCGCGCTGCTGCTGGTCGACAACACGTTCGCCTCGCCGTACCTGCAGCAGCCGCTGGCGCTGGGCGCCGACGTGGTGGTCCACTCGACGACCAAGTACGTCGGGGGGCACTCGGACGTCGTCGGCGGAGCCCTGGTGAGCGGTTCCGCGGAGCTGGGGGACCGGCTCGCCTACCACCAGAACGCGATGGGCGCGGTCTCCGGGCCGTTCGACGCGTGGCTGACCCTGCGCGGCCTCAAGACGCTGGGCGTCCGGATGGACCGGCACTGCGACAACGCCGAGCGCGTGGTCGACCTGCTGCTGTCCCACGAGAAGGTGTCCCAGGTGCTCTACCCGGGGCTGCCCGAGCACCCCGGCCACGAGGTCGCCGCCAAGCAGATGAGGCGCTTCGGCGGGATGGTCTCGTTCCGGGTGGCCGGCGGCGAGGAGGCGGCCGTCGAGATCTGCAACCGGACCAGGCTGTTCACCCTCGGGGAGTCGCTCGGCGGCGTCGAGTCGCTGATCGAGCACCCCGGCCGGATGACGCACGCCTCGGCCGCGGGCTCTCCCCTGGAGGTCCCCGCCGACCTCGTCCGCCTGTCCGTCGGCATCGAGACGATCGACGACCTCCTCGCGGACCTGTCCCACGCGCTCGGCTAGGCCTCTCATCGCACGTGATCATGCACGGATTCCCGGTGACCGCACCCTAGCCGCGCGAAAGCCGCACGTGATCATGCACTCGCAACGCGTCTGCATGATCACGAAATTGCCGTCCGCGGCTCACCATAGGCGCGGATGAAGCTGTGCATGATCACGTACGGCTGGGGCGCAGGTCAGCAGGACACCCTGGGAACCTTTGCATGATCACGCGCAATGTGGGGGTCAGGGGTTGAAGAAGACCATCAGGAAGAGGATGACGAGCCAGATCAGGGCGGTGACGCCGGCGAGCGCGGCGATCCGCCCGGTCTGCATCCTCGCGTCGTCCTCCCGGCTTTCGGTGGTCAGCGCCAGGATGGCGCTCCGCTGATCACGGTCGATGATCACCAGGAGCACCGCCGCCACGATGAACAGCGTCATCGAGGCCGACAGGTACGGCTTGGCGAGCGCGCTCCGGCCCAGGAGCAGACCGAACAGGAACACGCCGAGCGTGAGCAGCCCGAAGAGCCGGGTCGACCGGTTCAGGTAGCGGAGGACGTTGACGTCACGCGCCCGGATGTAACGGGGCGTGACGCTCGTCACCGCGGTCAGCGGGCCGATGGCGAAGATCGCGAAGCCTATGTGCAGCCACAGCAGGAGCTTGTCGGGAAACGACATGGGGCTGAGGTTATCGCCTGATTGATCGGATCGGCCTCACTTGCGGCGTCTGGCTCGCAGGAAGTCGCTGACGACGTACTCACCGAGGCGTTCGGCACTGGGGGCGAACACCCGACCGCCGTTCCGCCGGGCCACCTCGTCGACGAAGTCCCGTAGCCGCTCGTCGGCCGCCAGCATGAACACGTTGAGGGTCGCCCGCCGCCGGGTCATCTTGTCGACTTCGGCCAGCGTCAGCTCCACGGTCTCCGGCGACGGCGGCCAGTCGAAGCGCGGCACGCCGTTGCGCATGAGGTGCGCGGTGGGCTCGCCGTCGGTGACGACCAGGACCACGGGCTCGAAGTCCGGGTGCCTGTCGAGGTGACGGCCCGCGATGAGCAGCGCGTGATGCAGGTTGGTGCCCTGAACCATGTCCCATTCCAGGCCGGCCAGCTCCTCGGGCTGGAGCACCCGGGCGTAGTTCGAGAACCCGATGATCTGCACTGCGTCCTGGGGGAACTTCGTGGCCACGAGCGACTGGAGCGCCAGCGCCGTCTGCTTGGCCACCGCCCAGGTGCCGCGCAGGGCCATCGAGTACGACAGGTCGACCAGAAGGCACACGGCGGCGGCGGTCCGCCGTTCGGTCTCCGCCACCTCGAAGTCGTCCACGGACAGCTCCACCCGCGCGGGCGTCCCAGCCAGAGCTCCAGTACGGCTCCCGCCGCGCCGCACGCCGTTGACCACGGTCCGCACGACGTCGAGGGGCTGTTCGTCGCCGAACCGCCAGGGCCGGCTCGACCCCGTGAGCTCGCCCGCGGTCCCTGCGTCCCGCTGGTCGTGGTCGCCGCGGCGGCCCGCTTCGAGCGATGAGAACACCCGCCGGAGGGCGGTCTCCCCCAGGCGGCGGACCGCCTTGGGCGTGAGCTCCAGCTTGCCCCGATGGCGCCGGAGATAGCCCTGGGCCTCCAGTTCCCGCTCGACCTGCCGCAGGGCCTCCAGGTCGTCCACGGCGGACCGGCCCAGCGCCCGCCGGATCGCGTCCTCGTCGATGTCGTCAAGCCGGGCACCCGGATAGTCCTGCCGGAGTGAGGTCTCCAGGTCGCCCAGGTCGGCCAGGTCCTGAAGCGCCGTCACGGCGTCGCCCATGCCCATCGGGTCCTCGCCGGAGACCCGTTCGGGCGTTCCCCAGGCGAGGTCGGGGCGACGCGAGTAAAGGGCGTCTCCGAGGCGGCGCATCTGCTCGGCGAGGCCGGCCTGCTCCAACGTCTGCTCGATCAGCGCGGCCAGCTCCTCGCGCTGCTCCGGGGTCAGCGAGGCCAGCAGCCGCTGAGCCGCCGCCGCCCGCCGGGCCAGTGTGTCGACCAGCTCCTCCAGGTTCCGGGGATTCTCGGGGAACATCTCCCCGTATTTCTCCATGAACTGGTCGAAATCCTGCTGTGTGTGCTCGCCCCGCGAGTCCCGGTCCAGCATGTCGTTGAGGTCGGACATCATCTGGCGGACCCGCTCCATCGCGGCCGGGTCGGGGTTGGCCAGCGCGTCGCGCATCCCGCGGAACTGGCTGTCCAGCACCTCCCGGCGCAGCAGGTCACGCAGCTCATCGAACGTCTGCCGGGCGGCGGCCGAGCGCCAGTCGTAGGAGCTCAGCTCCTGGATGGCCCTGGCCGTGTCCGAGGGCAGCGCGTCGAGCGCCGCCTCCCGGAACCGCGCGTCGTCGGAGGGGTCCGGACTCTGCTCACCCGGGGGACGACCCCCGGACCCCCGCTGAAGTTCCGAGCGCTCCTGGCCGATCGCCTTGTCGAGCAGGGCGCGGGCCCGCTCCAGCGTGCTGTCGAGCCGCGTGTTCTCCCGCAGCTCGCGGCGGCGCTGCCGTACCTGCCGGAGCAGGTCGTCCAGGCCGCGCCGGTCCGGGGCGCCCGGCAGGCCGCGTTTCAGCAGGTCCCGCAGGGCGTCGAGTGGAGTCGAGCCGGACAGGATCGCGTCGCCCATGTCGTCGAGCGCCGAACGCACGTCGTACGGCGGAGCCAGCGGATCGGGCCCGTCGTCATATGCGCCGTACCGGTAAGCCATCTGGTTACGCTCTCATGTCCGGTAGACCGCCCCGCCCGCCAGCTCGTCCTTCGACAGGCGGCGCATCAGGTAAAGCCCTTCCAGGGCGAACTCCAGCGCGGCGGCGGCGTGGCCCGGGGACTCGTCGCCCTCGCCCATGCCGAGCCGCGACATCATCTTGGACAGCCCGTCGACCCTGCCGACGCGGCGCAGCAGCTCGGTGGCCGGGACGAGCTCGCCCGACTCGACCTGGACGCCTTCGGAGAACTTGTCGAGCAGCGGCGTCAGATCCATCCCGCCCAGGGATCCGCGGAACGTCTCGGCCGTCGCCCGGCGCAGCAGGTGGGCCAGCACCTCGATCTCCCGGCCCTCCTCGCTGACCTCGAACTCGACCTTGCCGCGCAGCGTGTGAACCACGCCGGGCAGGTCGCACACCCGCGTCACCGGCCGTTCCTCGCCGGACAGGGCGGCCCGCCGTACGGCTGACGCGGCGGCGGTCTCGGCGGCGGCGATGGAGAAGCGCGCGGAGACGCCGGAGCGGGAGTCCACGGCGGTCGACTCGCGAACGAGCCGGGTGAACCGGGCGATGACCTCCAGCAGGTGGTCGGGGAGATCGGCCCCCAGCTCGGACAGCGTGGCCTCCTGCCGGATCAGGACCAGCTCGTCCTCGATCGACAGCGGGTAGTGGGTGCGGATCTCCGCTCCGAACCGGTCCTTCAGCGGCGTGATGATGCGGCCGCGGTTGGTGTAGTCCTCGGGGTTGGCGCTGGCGATCAGCAGGATGTCCAGAGGGAGCCGCAGGTTGTAGCCCCGGACCTGGATGTCCCGCTCCTCCAGCACGTTGAGCAGCGACACCTGGATCCGCTCGGCCAGGTCGGGCAGCTCGTTGACCGAGAACACCCCCCGGTTGGTGCGGGGCACCAGGCCGTAGTGGACGGTCTCCGGGTCGCCCAACGTGCGACCTTCGGCGATCTTGATGGGGTCGACGTCGCCGATCAGGTCGCCGACCGAGGTGTCGGGAGTGGCCAGCTTCTCGCCGTAGCGGTCGTCGCGGTGCTTCCAGGCGACCGGAAGGCCGTCGCCGAGGTCGGCGGCCAGCCGCAGGCACCGCACGCACACCGGGTCGTACGGGTGGTCGTTGATCTCGCAGCCGGCGACGACCGGCGACCACTCGTCGAGCAGTTCGGTGACCGTGCGGATGAGCCGGGTCTTGCCCTGGCCGCGCTCGCCGAGCAGCACCAGGTCGTGGCCGGCGATCAGGGCCCGTTCGAGGTGCGGCAGGACCGAGTCGTCGAAACCGACGATGCCGGGAAACCTGGGCTCGCCGGCGCGCAGCCGCGCCAGCAGGTTCTCCCGGATCTCGGCTTTGACCGTCCGGTGGACGTGTCCACTCTCGCGCAGTTCACGCAGAGTGCTGGACGCAGGCGCGGGCGATTTGTGCACGCTGTCGAGACTACGTCCCCATAGTGGGATCCGGCATCCCGGTTGGCCGGATCCGAATTTCGGATCTTCACCATCGTGTGACGCATTGTGTGCGTTGTTGTCGGCGTAGTGGGGAGAATCGGCAAGAAGGACTACTCCCAACTGAGGGGGCGAGACGATGGCGGTAATGACGAGCCGCTTCGCCGACGGTCTCGCCGTGGGGACCAACCTGGTGGACACCGCCGAGGCCGCGATCCGCCAGGCGCTGGCCGGCCTGTCCGGCCCGCCTGACCTGGTGTGCTTCTTCATCTGCGGCGACGATCCCGACGACGTCGGCCGCGCGGGACAGCGGGCGATGGCCATGGTGCCGGGCGCCCACGTGATCGGGTGCAGCGCGACAGGCGTGATCGGGGCCGGGCAGGGAGTGGAGCTGCAGCCCGCGGTCAGCGCCTGGGCCGCGTCCCTCGGCGACACGAAGATCACCACGTTCGCCCTGGAGACTCTGCGCGCGGACGACAGGTTCGTGGTCGTCGGCCTCCCCGAGCGCGGCTCCGACGATCAGGTGGCCATCCTGCTCGCCGACCCCTACAGCTTCCCCACCGACGCGTTCATCGAGCATTCGAGCGAGGCGCTGGGCAGCCTCCCGATCATCGGCGGCCTGGCCAACGGCCTGCAGGGCCGCGGGTCGGTACGGCTGTTCGCCGACGGAGAGGTCCACGAGGAAGGGGCGATCGGAGTGGTCCTCGGTGGCCCGGTTAGCATCGGGACCGTGGTGAGCCAGGGATGCCGTCCGATCGGGCCGTCCATGGTGGTCACCCGCGCGGAGGACAACCTGCTTCTCGAGCTCGCCGGCCAGCCGGCCCTCGCCCGCCTGGAGGACATCGTCAGCGCCCTCGACGAGGACGACCGCGAGCTGGTCGCCTCCGGGTTACAGATCGGCGTCGCCATGGACGAGTACGCCGAGCGCCACGAGCGCGGCGACTTCCTCATCCGCGGGGTGCTCGGCATCGACCCGGAGCGGGAGGCCGTCGCCATCGGTGACGTCCTGGAGGTCGGCAGGACCGTCCGCTTCCAGGTCAGAGACGCCGAAACCGCCGACGAGGATCTCTACGAGCTGCTCGACGCCCACGTGGAGCGGACCGGCCGGGTCGACGGCGCGCTGCTGTTCTCCTGCAACGGCCGCGGCTCGGCGATGTTCGGCTCCGCCGACCACGACGCGCTCGCCGTACGGGACACGCTCGGCCCCATAGGCGTCGCCGGGTTCTTCGCCGCGGGCGAGGTCGGCCCCGTCGGGGGCCACAACCACGTCCACGGCTTCACCGCGTCCATCCTGGTGTTCTCTTCGCAGGCGGCTCCGGCCGCGGGAGCGTGAAAGTGGCAGACCTGGTGCTGGCCGTCGACATCGGCGGGACGAAGTTCGCGGCGGGCCTCGTGGGGCCGGACGGGGAGCTGGTGTCCTCGGCACGGGCCGCCACCCCTCCCGACGGTGACGCCGAGAGCCTGTGGGAGGCGCTCGACGCCCTGCTCGACGGCCTCGGCGCCCCCGAGGACGTGACCGGCGTGGGGATCGGCTGCGGCGGCCCCATGACCTGGCCGTCCGGCGAGGTGTCACCGCTCAACATCACCGGCTGGCGGGATTTCCCGCTCCGGGAGCGGATCGCCGCCCGGTTTCCCGGCCTGCCGGTCCGCATTCACAACGACGCCATCTGCCTCGCCATCGCCGAGCACTGGCTCGGGGCCGGCCGTGGGAGCGACAACATGCTCGGCATGGTCGTCTCCACCGGCGTCGGAGGCGGGCTCATACTCGGCGGCCGCCTCATCGACGGCGGAACCGGCAACGCCGGCCACATCGGGCACGTCGTCGTCGATCCCGAAGGGACGCCCTGCCGCTGTGGCAGCCGCGGCTGCCTGGAGGCGATCGCCCGCGGCCCCGGCCTCGCCGAGTGGGCCCTCGAGCAGGGCTGGACCCCGGGGGCCCGCGCCGACGACGGCGAGGGCCTCTACCAGGAGGCCGTCACCGCCACCGCACGCAGGCTGGCCGGCGACGCCGCGGCCGGAGACCCGATCGCGCTGGCCGCCATGACCCGCGCCGGACGCGCCCTCGGCCTCGCCATCGCCTCCGCCACCAACCTGTGCGACCTCGACGTGGTGACCGTCGGCGGCGGGCTCTCCCAGGCCGGGCCGCTGCTCTTCGACCCCCTCGAAAAGGCGCTACGCGAGCACACGCGCATGGACTTCGCCGGGCGCGTCCGCGTCGTCCCCGCCTCGCTCGGCCAGGACGCCGGACTCATCGGCGCCGCCGCCCTCGTCCTCGCCGCAGACAGGTACTGGTCTGCGCGTTAGTTTTGCCGCGCCTTCGGCGCGGCGGGCTCGGGGGAGCGGCCGCTGCGGGCCTTGCGTTCATGGTGCCGGTGGTCCTGGGAAGATGGCCTCATGGCAGTCCCACAGGTGACGTACGACGATGTCGTCGCCGCACGCGAGCTCCTCAAGGGCGTGGCCGCCCAGACTCCGGTCGTGCACTCCCGCGTGCTGTCGGAGACGGTCGGGGGCGCGGTCCACCTCAAGTGCGAGAACCTCCAGCGGTCCGGGTCGTTCAAGGTCCGCGGGGCGTACGTGCGCATCGCCCGGCTGACCGACGAGGAACGGGCGCGGGGCGTGGTCGCCGCCAGCGCCGGCAACCACGCGCAGGGCGTGGCGCTCAGCTCTGGGCTGCTCGGCGCCAAGTCGACCGTCTACATGCCGGAGGGCGCGCCCCTGCCGAAGGTCGAGGCGACCCGGGCGTACGGCGCGGACGTCGTCTTCGCCGGACACACGGTTGACGTGGCGCTCCAGGCGGCCCGGGAGCACGCCGACAGGACCGGCGCGGTCTTCATCCACCCGTTCGATCACCCTGACGTCGTCGCCGGCCAGGCCACGATCGGGCTGGAGATCCTGGAGCAGCTTCCCGACGCGGCCACGATCGTGCTGCCGATCGGCGGCGGCGGGCTGGCCGCCGGGGTCGCGCTCGCGGTGAAGTCACTGCGGCCGGGGATCAGGGTCGTCGGCGTCCAGGCCGAGCGCGCCGCCGCCTACCCCGAGTCGCTCGCGGCCGGGCATCCGATCATGGTGGAGCCCTCGTCCACGATGGCCGACGGGATCGCGGTCGGCAGGCCGGGCGAGCTGCCGTTCGAGCTGATCCACTACCTGGTGGACAGCGTGGTCACCGTCTCGGAGGAGTCGCTGTCGCGGGCGCTGCTGCTCTGCCTGGAGCGCTCGAAGCTCGTCGTCGAGCCGGCGGGCGTCGCCGGGGTGGCCGCGCTGCTCGACCAGCCGCACGCCTTCGAGCCGCCCGTGGTGGCGGTGCTCTCCGGCGGCAACATCGACCCGCTGCTGCTCGCCCGGGTCCTCCGGCACGGCCTCGCCGCGGCCGGGCGCTACCTGGCCTTCCGGATCCGGCTGGCGGACCGGCCCGGCGCGCTCGCGTCACTCCTCGGCAGGCTGGCCGAGCTCGGGGCCAACGTGCTCGACGTGGTCCACGAGCGGGTCGGCGCCCGCCTGCACCTTGAAGAGGCGGAGGTCCTGCTCCAGCTGGAGACCAGGGGCCCGGCGCACTGTGACGAGGTGCTGAGCGCCCTCAGGCGCGACGGGCACAAGCTGATCTTTTCCTGAGCCCGATCCCGAGCACCGCGTCAGGTCACCGGCGCGGGACGCCGGGGTTGGTAGAGCCAGGCGTCGAAGAGGCCGTCGAGCTTCTTCCCGGACATGTGCTCGGCCAGCGCGACGAACTCCTCCGTGGTGGCGTTGCCGTACCGGTGGGCGGCGGTCCACTTCTTCAGCAGCGCGAAGAACGTCGCGTCGCCGATCTCTTTGCGCAGGGCGTGGAGCGTCATCGCCCCCCGCGTGTAGACCGAGCCGTTGAACAGGTCGGCGCGCTGGGCCCGGCCGGGTGGGTAGCTCCAGATCGGGTCGAGGTTGTTCGCGTAGTAGGACCGGAAGAGCGCGTCGGCGGTCTGGCCGCCCCTGTGCTCGGACCAGAGCCACTCCGCGTAGGTCGCGAAGCCCTCGTTCAGCCACAGGTCCTTCCACCGCGTGATGCTCACGGAGTCCCCGAACCACTGGTGGGCCAACTCGTGGGCGATGATCCCGGTGTCGGGGGTGAAGCCGCCGTAGACGGGCTTCGTCTGGTTCTCCAGGGCGTATCCGGCGGAGTAGTTGTCCACCACGCCGCCCGTCGAGGAGAACGGGTAGGGCCCGAACACGGTCGTCCAGTAGTCGGTGATCTTCGCGGAGGCCGTGTAGAGGTTGTCCAGCGAGCCGTGGAACGCCGGATCGACGGCCGCGTAGACGGGGATCCCCAGGTCGCTGGTGCCGGTGCGGACCTCGAACTTCCCAGTGGTCATCGTGGCCAGGTAGGTCGCCATGGGGTGCTTCTCGCGCCAGGCGAACGTCGTCTTGCCGTCGCTCGTCTTCGGCTGGGCGTCCATCTCGCCGTTGGCGATCGCCGTCAGCCCCTCGGGCACTGTGATCTTGAAGTCGTAGGTCGCCTTGTCCGACGGGTGGTCGTTCGACGGGAACCAGGTCTTGGCCCCGTTGGGCTCGCAGGTGACGAACGACCCGTCCGTGGTCGCGATGAACCCGTAGGTGCCCAATCCGGCGTAGTTGCGCACGGGGTCGGGCACCCCGGCGTAATCGACCGTCACGTCGAACCGGGTGCCGTTCTTGATCCGCGCGGGGGCGGTGACGGTCAGTTCGTCCTCGCGCCGGCCGAACTGGGCGGCCGCGCCGTCGACCGTCACCCGGCTCACCGTGAGCCCGTGCAGGTCAAGGTCGAAGGCGGTCAGGTCCTGTACGGCTCTCGCCCGGATGGCCGCGCTGCCTTCGAGCCGCTTGGACGCCGGGTCGTAGGAGAGTTTCAGGCCGTAGTGGTCGACGTCGTAGCCGCCGTTGCCATCCTGCGGGAAGTCGGGGTCGCCGACTCCGGGGGCGCCCACCGTGTCCCCGGCAGGTGGGGCCTTGACGCCCCCCGGGACCGTCTCAGCGGCGACCGCCCCCTCGGACGCCGTGCAGGCCGTGGCGAGCCCTAGGAAGGGGGCTCCGAGGGACAGTGCGGTGGTCAGGGACAGCGTTGTCGCGAATCGGTGAGCAGCCATATGTCAAGCCACCTTACGTGAGGTGGGTTCCCAGGTCAGGCATCCACGACCAGGGTTTTCGCGGCCTTGTCGTGGAGGGCCTGCTTCCTGCGGTCGAACAGGATCCAGGCGAGATCGATGATCCCGAGGCAGCACAGCCAGGCCAGGAGGATCTCCACGACCTGCCGGACGGCGATCTGTCCCTTCGCGGCGGGCTCCCCGGTCTCCCTGACGACGCGCATGCCGAACGCCTTCTTACCGAGCGTCTGGCCGTTCCAGAACGACTGGAGCAGCCAGAAGTAGAGGAAGCCGATGAGGCCGGCGAGGAAGGTGTGGGTGACGTTCACCCGGGCGGCCGTGCCCGTCGCCGTGTCGGAGACGGCTCTCCAGTCGGTCCAGGAGAACGGGGCGGAGAGCGCGGCCACGATGATTGCGTCCGTCACCCCGGCGAACAGGCGGCGCCACCGCCCGGCGAGCGGCGGGGCCGCCGGACCGAACGGCGGTGGAGTCCACGGCACCCGCGGTTCCTCGTACGGACCCTCGTACGGGCCGCCCGGAGGCGGCGGTGGTGCTCCCATGGCTGGTAGGTCACCACGCCGCCTTCCGGGCAAAGCCGTGGGCACGCAAAGGCTTCACAGACGGGCAAAGGTTTACAGGGTGCCGCGGATGGCCTGCTCCCGCTCGATGGCCTCGAAGAGCGCCTTGAAATTGCCCTTGCCGAAGCCGAGCGAGCCGTGGCGCTCGATCAGCTCGAAGAAAACGGTGGGCCGGTCCACCACCGGCTTGGTGAAGATCTGAAGCAGGTAGCCGTCCTCGTCACGGTCGACCAGGACCCGCCGCTTCTTGAGCTCCTCGACCGGCACCCGGACCTCGCCGATGCGGGCGCGGAGCTTCGGGTCCTCGTAGTAGGAGTCGGGCGTGTCGAGGAACTCCACGCCGGCCTGCCGCATGTAGTCCACCGTGGCGAGGATGTCGTTGGTGGCCAGCGCGATGTGCTGCACCCCCGGGCCGCCGTAGAACTCGAGGTACTCCTCGATCTGCGACTTCTTCTTGCCGGCTGCGGGCTCGTTCAGCGGGAACTTGACCTTGCGGGTGCCGTCGGCGACCACCTTGGACATCAGGGCCGAATACTCGGTCGCGATGTCGTCGCCGATGAACTCCGCCATCTTGGTGAAGCCCATGATCCGCTCGTAGAAGTCCACCCACTCGTCCATGCGCTCGACGTTGCCGACGCAGTGATCGACCGCCTGGAACAGCCTGCCGTTCCTGACGTCCGGAGGGGCCACGAGGGGCTGGGCGGCGACGTATCCGGGCAGGTAGGGGCCGGCGTAGTTCGACCGGTCGACGAACGTGTGCCTGGTCTCGCCGTACGCCGCGATCGCGGACAGCACGACCTTGCCGTGATCGTCCTCAAGGACGTGCGGCTCGGCCACTCCCGTAGCCCCCCGCTCCAGGGCGTGCCGGTAGGCGGCCTCCGCGTCCGGCACGTCGATCGCGAGGTCGATGACGCCGTCGCCGTGCTCGGCGACGTGCCTGCCGAGGGGCGTGCCCGGCCGTACGGACCCGCGCAGTTCGAACCGCGCGGAGCCGGACACCAGCACGTACGCCACCTCGTCGGGGCTGCCGGTCTCCGGCCCCCGGTAGGCCGCCAGGCGCA
Organism: Planotetraspora sp. A-T 1434; assembly: GCF_025420585.1. GTDB lineage: Bacteria > Actinomycetota > Actinomycetes > Streptosporangiales > Streptosporangiaceae > JAOEGB01. The sequence continues at coordinate 217,342 of NZ_JAOEGB010000010.1, forward strand.
TGCCGAAGGCGGTCGAATAGTAGTGCGCGGCCTGCTTCGCGTTGCCCACCGCGAAGACGACCGCGTCCATGCCGTGTACCGGAAAGACATCGTTCATGTGTCCACTCTCGACCGGGATGACCAAATTGTGCAAGAGTGAGATGATTTGATGGACAATTTGCTCACCCACTAACCTCGATTGGAGGCAAATATTGTGACGATTGATCAGCTCGATGCACGTCTCATCTCCCTGCTGGCCGCCGAGCCCCGGATCGGGGTGCTGGAGTGCTCCCGCCGGCTCAACGTCGCCCGGGGCACGGTCCAGGCCCGGCTCGACCGGCTGGCCGCCCGGGGCGTCATCACGGGCCACGGCCCCGAGATCGACCCGGCGGCGCTGGGCTACGACGTGACAGCGTTCGTGACGCTGCAGATCCGGCAGGTCAGCGGGCACGTTCCGGTCGCCGACCGCCTCGCGCTCGTCCCCGAGGTGCTGGAGGTCCACACCATCACGGGCGGCGGCGACATGCTCTGCCGGGTGGTCGCGCGCAGCAACGCCGACCTCCAGCGCGTCATCGACCTCATCGTCGACGTCGAGGGCGTCGTACGGACGTCATCGGTGATCGCCCTCGACACGCCCGTGCCGTACCGGACTCTTCCTCTGGTGGCCGCCGCCGGGAGTTAGGCCGCTGGGAGATAGGTCGTGCCCCGCCCGGCGGTATCGGAATGTGCCGAGCATCGTTATCCATCGTTTACCGTGGTTCCATCCGCCCAGCTCACGGGTGTAAGCGGACATATCGGGGGGAACGCGTGCACAGCGGCGAGGAAGGTCCTGTGGAGCCGGACGAACCGGCCCGCGGGGAGGGGGCGGGGCGACACAGCGCGTTCACGCCGCTCGCCGGTCCGGTTCCCGCGCGCCCGGCGAAGAAGCCGGGGAAGAAGCGGCGGCGGCTGCTCCGGATCCTTTTGGTCACCTTCGCCGCCTGTGTTCTCGCTCTCACCGCGATGATCGCCGCCGTGTGGGCGCTGACCCCCATTCCCGACACCGCCCAGCCGCTCGCCACGGCCCAGGGCTCGGTCATCTATTACCGGGACGGCAGGACCGTGCTCGCCACCGAGGGCGTCAACCGGAAGAACGTGCCGCTCAGCCAGGTGCCGCAGGTCGTCAGGAGCGCCGTCATCGCCGCCGAGAACCGGACGTTCTATCAGGACAAGGGTGTCTCGCTCTCCGGCACCGCGCGGGCCATGTGGTCCACCCTCACCGGCCACCAGCTCCAGGGCGGCTCCACGATCACCCAGCAGATGGTCCGCAACTACTACAGCGGCCTCGGCCAGGAACGTTCCATCGGGCGCAAACTCAAAGAGATCATGATCTCGCTGAAGGTCGACCGTTCGAAGTCGAAGGACTGGGTCCTGGAGCAGTACCTCAACACGATCTACTTCGGACGCGGCGCGTACGGCATCCAGGCCGCCTCCCGGGCCTACTTCGCCAAGGACGTGCGCGACCTCACTCCCGCCGAGGGCGCCTACCTCGCCGCGGTGATACAGCAGCCGTCCAGGTTCGCCGACCCCCGGGGCGCGGACCTCGACGCGGTGCGCTCCCGCTGGAAGACCGTGGTCGACGGCATGGTGGAGACGGGCGCGCTCAGCCGTGACGAGGCCGAGCGGCAGGCGTTCCCCGAGCTGGCCACCCAGAAGGCCCCCCTCTCGCTCGGCGGCCAGAACGGCTACATGCTGGCTCAGGTGCGAGCCGAGCTGAACCGGATGGGCTACACCGACGAGGACATCAACCACGGCGGGCTGAAGATCACCACGACCTTCGACAAGAAGCTCATGGCGCTGGCAGCGCAGGCCGTGAAGTCGATCCTGCCGGACGACACGCCCAAGAACGTCAGGACCGGCCTGGCCGCCGTCGACCCGGACACCGGCGAGGTCGTCGCCTTCTACGGCGGACGCTACGAGACCAACCAGTACGACAACGCCTTCTCGGCCAAGGTCCAGGCCGGCTCGACCTTCAAGCCGTACACGCTGGCCGCCGCCCTGGAGGCCGGCTACGGGCTCGGCACCAGGGTCAACGGCAACTCGCCGATGCGGGTCGCCTCGGCCGAGATCCCCAACTCCGACGGCAGGTCGTACGGCTCGGCCATCACGCTGGTCGACGCGACCCGCCACTCGGTCAACACGGCCTTCGTCGACCTCGGGCAGATCGTCGGCCTCAAGAAGGTCGCGGCGGCGGCGGAGGCCGCGGGCATCCCCGCGGGGCAGCTCGCGCCGCACGAGTCCGCCCCGACGTTCCCGCTGGGCGTGGCCTCGGTGAGCGCCGTCCAGCAGGCGTCCGGGTTCGGCACGTTCGCCGCTCAGGGCGTCCACCACGCCGCCCACGTGATCCGGTCGGTGACCGACGCCAAGGGGCAGAAGAAGAAGGTCACCACGCCCGGCACGCGGGCGTTCAGCGAGGACACCGCCGCCGACACGACGTACGCCCTGGAACAGGTCGTGCAGGGCGGCACCGGCACGGCGGCCCGCCTCTACGACCGGCCGGTGGCCGGCAAGACGGGCACCACCGACGAGTCGGCCGCCGTCTGGTTCAGCGGCTACGTCCCGCAGCTCTCGGTCGCGGTCAACATGTTCCGCGACGACAACAAGCCGGTGACCGTGCCCGGCTACGGGGAGCTGTACGGCGGAACGCTGCCCGCCGAGATCTGGAAAGAGTTCATGAGCGAGGCGATGGACGGCAAGCCGGTCAAGGACTTCCCGGACCCCGTGTCCTGGGACCCCTATTACTACTGGGACGGGTACGGCAACAGCCGGTCCGCCCTGCCCGGCACAGGCACCGCGTCGCCGTCCCCGGGAGACACCTGGGCGCCGGAGCAGGACCCCTCAGAAGGCGGCACGGGGGACGGCCAGCCGGGCGATCCCGGCGTGGGCGTCCCCGGAGGCCCCGGTGACCAGCCCGGCGGCGGCGACCACGGCGACGGAGGCGGTGATCCCGGCGGCGGCCCCGGAGGGGACGGTCCGGGAGGCGGCGGTCCCGGCGACGGCGACGGCGGCGCGCCCCCAGACGACGGCTTCGGCGATCCGGGCTTCTAGAGATCTTTTTAAGAGAGCCGGTCACGTAACCGTCGCCGTGATCATGCAGGGTTTCCCGGGAAGCTCGGCGACAAGGGGCTCCACGGGGTTCCCCGGTTCGTGATCATGCATAGATTCCGCCGTACGCGGTCTGACCAGGGCCGACACTGTTCGTGATCATGCATAGATTCCGCCGTACGCGGTCTGACCAGGGCCGACACTGTTCGTGATCATGCAGTATCCGTCCGCCGGGCGCACCCTCGTCATGCATGGTCACGCTGCACAAAGCGCCAGGTGGGACGGCGCGTGCGGGAACATGTGCATGATCACAACTGAGGTCGGCGCTGGTCGTGCGGCATGCCCGGGAATCTCTGCATGATCACGCCGGGAGTGGGGGGGTTAGCGGGCCAGTTCGGCGCGGAGCTCGGCGGGGGTGGTCACCGGGGCCCGGCAGGTGAAGCGGCGGCACACGTACGCCGCCGGTTCGCCGCCGACCATGCCGCGCCCCTCAAGCAGCGGGACGTCCTCCGCCCCGATCACGCCCGCCTCCGGTGTTCCGGGGCCGAGGGCGATGACCAGGCCCGGGGCGTTGGACATGAGGGCGGCGCGGTGCAGCGTCCTGGTCCGGGGGTCGTCGGCGGGGCCGATGACGGCCACCTCGGCGGGGCCCCCAAGCGCTGCTTCCGCCACCGCCAGCCCCCAGCCGGCGAACCTGGCGTACTTGCCGGCCAGCACGGACACCGCTCCGAGCGCCGCCTCGGCGGCCTCCCGGTGCCGGGCCGATCCGGTGAGCGCCGCGTAGGACAGCAGCGCGCCCGCCGCCGCGAACTGCCCCGACGGCGTGGCGTTGTCGGTCGGGTCCTGGGGCCGCTGGAACAGCCGCTCACCATCGTCGGCCGAGTCGAAGAACCCCCCGGACCCGTCCGGGAACCGGATGAGCACGGTCTCCAGGAGATCGCCGGCCAGATGGAACCACCGGGTCTCGCCGGTCACGCCATAGAGCGCGATAAAGCCCTCGGCCACGTTCGCATAGTCCTCCAGGACTCCGGGGTTGGCCCCCGCTCGCCCGTCCCGGGAGGTCCGCAGCAGCCGCGCCGGCCCCCGTCCGTCCTCACGGCGGCCGTCGTGGCCCTCCATGTGGTCGTGGCCCTCCATGTGAAGGTCGGCGAGCAGGGCGGCCGCCGTTCGGGCGGCGTCTACCAGGTCGGGCCGTTCGAACAGGGCTCCGGCCTCGGCGAGCGCCGCGATGACGAGCCCGTTCCACGCCGCGACCACCTTGTCGTCCCGCCCGGGCCGTGGCCTCTTCTCGCGGGCGGCGCGCAGTGCCGTACGGACCCGGTCGAACCGGGCCTGGTCGTCGGGGTCGGCGAGGAGTTGGAGGACGGAGGTCCCGTGCTCGAACGTGCCGGTGACCTCGAACAGCGAGGCCGCCCAGGCGCCGTCGTCGGCTCCCAGCACGTCGTGGAGCTGCTCGGGCGTCCAGACGTAGAACAGGCCCTCTCCGTGGGAGCCGTCCGGCCCCTCGCTGTCGGCGTCGAGCGCGGAGGCGAAGCCGCCCTCGGGAGTGGTCATTTCGCGGAGCAGCCAGTCGGCGGTCTCCAGGGCCACGCGCCTGGCCGGCACGGACCCGGTGGACCGCCACCAATGGGCGTAGACCCGCAGCAGCAGGGCGTTGTCGTACAGCATCTTCTCGAAATGGGGGACCACCCAGTCCGCGTCCACCGAGTAGCGGGCGAAGCCCCCGCCGAGCTGGTCGTACATGCCGCCCCTGGCCATGGCCTCCAGTGTCGCGCCGGCCATGGCGAGGGCGTCGCTCGTGCCGTGCCGGAGAAGGAACTCCAGGACCATCGACGGCGGAAACTTGGGCGCGCCGCCGAAGCCGCCGCGTTGTGGATCGAAGCTCCCCGCGAGATTCCGTACGGCCTGCTGCAGCGTCTCGGTGGTCGGCAGCGGGCCCGACGGCAGGGCGGCCCGCTCGTTGAGCGCCTGGACGACGGCCGATCCCTGGGCGACGACGGCCTCCCGATCGTTCCGCCAGGCCTCGGAGACCCCGTGGAGGAGCCGCTGGAACTGGGCGCGCGGGAAGTAGGTCCCCGTGTAGAACGGGTGGCCGCCGGGCGTGGCGAAGACCGTCATCGGCCAGCCGCCGTGCCCGGTCATCGCCTGGGTGGCGGCCATGTAGACCGCATCGACGTCGGGCCGCTCCTCCCGGTCGACCTTGACGTTGACGAACAGCTCGTTCATGAGCCGCGCGGTCGCCGTGTCCTCGAACGACTCATGCGCCATGACGTGGCACCAGTGGCAGGCGGAGTAGCCGACGCTGATCAGCAGGGGCACGTCCCGGTTGCTCGCCTCTCGCATCGCCTCCTCTCCCCATGGCCACCAATCCACCGGATTGTCAGCATGTTGGAGGAGGTAGGGAGAGGTCTCACCACCCAGCCGATTCATACGATCAGCCTCTCACACCGTCAGAAGAGGACGATGCGGGTAAGGCACGCCGTCTCGCGGGGGTCGTGCGCGGGGTTCAGCCTTCGAAGGCGGTCATCTGGACTCCGGAGACGGTGAAGTGCACCGGGCTGAAGTGCGCCGGGTCGGCATGCTCCCGCAGCGCCTCGCTCAGATATATCCGGCCTGGCCGGCCCATGTCCTGGGCCATCTTGGAGGCGATGTTGACGGGCATGCCCGCGATGTCCGTGCCGCCACCGGGCAGTCCGCTGACCAGGACGGGCCCGGCGTCGATGCCGATCCGGCAGGTGATCTGCCGCTCCTCCAGGTCCCCCCGGACCTTCCGGGCGAAGCCGACAGCGGCGGTGGGGTCGTCGAAGAGGTAGATCCCCAGGCGGCCGGAGACCTTGACCTCGGAAGCGCCGTCTTCGGGGAGATGGCGCAGGCCGGTGTCCTTCATGAGCGCCGAGAGCGCCAGCTCGTTCAGCAGGGAGGCCTCGTGGTCTCGGGCCGGGCGGGCAGCGTGGGCCGGGTGGGCCCGGTGGGCAGGCTGGGCAGCGTGGGCCGGGTGGGCATGGTGCTCGACGAGGACGACCGTGCTGTCCCGCAGATGCCTGTCCGCGAGCCGGCGGCCGAAGGCGGCAGCGTCGTCCAGACGTTCCGCGTAGGCGACGAGGCCGGTGTAGAAGACCTCGGAGTAGGGGATCGGGTAGTGCCCGCCGACCGGCTGCACGTCGTTGAGGCGGGGGCCGTCGAGCACGCGGTACATCGCGCCGATCGCCGGATGCTCGCCGTCCTTGCGGGTGAGGGTGAAGGTGTGGCCGTCCGGCAGTTGGTCAACGACCGTCTGGCTGACGAGGATCTCTCCCGCTTCGGTGTCGTTCTCCGTGATCTCCTCGATCGCGTTGGCCTCGCCGCCGTAGAGGCCGCCCGCCAGGCGGTAGAACTCGCCGAAGTGCGCCCCGAGGCCGATCTGGACCCGGCAGCGGCGCGCGATCTCGTCCTGCACGGTGAGCAGGCTGGAGAGCAGCACATCGGCGCCGGTCGAAGGGGGATAGAGCATCTGCGTGTTGTCGGCGGCCCAGATGCCCACGCCCTCGCCTCCGATGGCGGTGCCATGGCCGTACACGATCTGCTTGGGCCGGTCGATCAGGGCGAGGATCTCCATCAGGCCCTTCTGGCGGGTCAGCCTCGTCAGGCCGGCGGAGTCGGAGACGACGGTGTAGCCCAGGACCTTGTGCTCCTTCAGCAGGCGCAGCGCGGCGTCGGAGCTCTGTTCACTCTCGATCCAGAGCTCGACGAGCTTGATCGGCAGTCCGCCGGTGATGTCCCGCGCGAGGTCGAACAACGCGGGGGAGTAATGCGCCTTCGCGAGTCTCTCGGCCATGGCCAGACAATAAACTAACTGTGGGTAATCCTTAAAGTGCTGACAGTAGTAATCGCTGTCGCGGCACGCCGTACGGCCTGGGCGAGGGCGTGAGAGATCCGTCCGGCGAGGCGGCGATGAACCGCCGGGGGTGGCCGGGGATGTGTTCCGGCGTCGTGCGGCGTAGGCTCACGGGGCGTGAGCTTGGATCTGGACTTCGCGGTCAACCATTCGGGTCGGCCGGCGACGGCGCTGACGCGGCGTGACGTGGCACGCGCACTGCTCGCCGTACCGTCGGGGCAGGCCCTGGTCTCCCTTCCCGACCTGCGCAGGGAGCTGCTGGCCGCCGGCAACCCGCTGTCCGTCACGTTCTGGGAATCGGCCAAGAGCATCCTCGCCCGGATCGAGTCCGGGGTCGCCACGGTGGGCGACGTGCAGCGCTGGCTGGAGTCCAGCGGGACCGAGCCGATCCTGCTCACCCGCAGCTACTTCGTGTGGCCCGACGAGAGCGAGCGCGGCCCGGTGGCGACCGAGATGTACGAGCGCATGGTCGAGTTCCTGGAGCAGCGGGTCGCCGCCGGCGAGATCGACGCGGACGCGCTGGCCGCCGGAGACACCGACGCCCGCCACGCGTACGAGGAGCTCCAGGAGCGCTGGCTCAGCACGCCGCTGCCCGACGGCCGGGTGCCGAGCGTCGTGGTGAGCGACGAACAGGATCAGGAGCTGTTCGCGGCCTGGGACGAGGAGGAGGCGTTCGCGCTCAGCGAGCTCCGCCGGGTGCTCGAGGGGCTGCCCGAGCCTCCCTTCCCCGCCGCCGACCTGCGGTCGGCCGCCGGGCGGCTCCGCGTCACGCTCACCCAGACCGGCTATCCGGGCAACGTGCTGCGCGCCTGCGCGGGCCTGGACGACGGGATCCTCCCCGAGCGGGACGAGGATCTCTGGCTCGCCGTGGCCGCCGGGATTTCGGCCCCGATCTCCGACCTTCCGGATGAGGAGGACGCCGCCCGCTTCTTCGACATGGAGGGCGAGCTGAGCCACGAGGACTCGATACTGGCTTCGCTGTGCGCCATCCACCACGCCGACTGGCTGGCGGCCGTGACCGCGCTCGCCCGCTACGGGCCGGGGGTGCTCGCGTCCCCCGAGCGGATAGCCCGGTTCATCGCCGACTCCGAGGACATCGACGTGGAGCCGGACGAGCCGGAGGACCTGGAGGCCACCGAGATGCTGTTCACGGCGGTCACGCCGCTGTGGGCGCACCTCGGCATTGTGGACAAGGCGGAGGTTCTCACCCCGCTGGGCTGGTGGGGCCTGCCGAAGGCGCTGGAACGCGCCTGGTCGGTGGACTGAGGCCGGGGAGTCCGGCCTTACGGCTCGTCGGTGGAGGAGGACACGAACTCGCGGTAGTTCTCGTCCACGAGGTCGCGGTACTCCGGGTGGCGCTGGATGTACCCGGCGACGAACGAGCACAGCGGCGCGACCTCCAGGGCCGCGGCCCGCGACCCGTCCAGGGCCGTGGAGACGAGCCTGCCGCCCAGGCCCTGGCCCTCGAACTCGTCGCGGATCTCGGTATGCGTAAAGGTGATCTTTCCGGGCCGCAGGCGGTACTGCGCGAAGCCGGCGATCCGGCCGTCGACCAGGATCTCGTAGCGTGCTGCCCCGGGGTTGTCGACGACCTCGATCACTCACCGGCTCCGTTCTGACGGTCCTCGGGCTTGTCGTCCCGCGGTTGGATCTTGGCGAACTGCCTGTTCATCGATTTGATGAGGAAGAACAGCGCGAGACCGATCGCGGCGACGACAAGGAATGCGAGGATCCCGGGACCGACGTTGGAGTAGTCGGGAGTGGCGTTCACACCTCAAGCTTACGAGCAGGCGGGGGAGACCCCCGCGTGGATCCCCGCGAACAGGTCGTCCTCGGGAAGGGTCGTGTCCACCAGAGACCGCGCCAGGTGGTAGTCCTCGGTGGGCCAGACCTCCTGCTGGATCTCGCGCGGGCAGACGAACCAGAACCCGTCCGGGTCGACCTGGGTGGCGTGCGCCAGCAGGGCGAGGTCACGGGTCTCGAAGTAGTCGGCGCACGGCACCCGGGTGGTGATGTCCCACTTCTGCGGGCGGTCCTCCCACCGGGCGATCCAGTCGCCGTACGGCGAGCCCATCCCGCGCTCGGTCATGGCGTCGTGCAGCGCCTCGAAACGCTCGCGGGTGAAGCCCATGTGGAAGTAAAGCTTCAGCGGCTGCCACGGCTCCCCGGTGCCCGGGTAACGGTCGGGGTCCCCCGCCGCCTCGAAGGCCTCCACCGACACCCGGTTCGTCATGATGTGGTCGGGGTGCGGGTAGCCGCCGTTGTCGTCATAAGTCAAGATCACATGGGGGCGGAACTCGCGGACGGCGGCCACAAGTGGCGCGGACGCCACCTCGATCGGCTGCAGGCCGAAGCAACCCTCGGGGAGAGGCTCGTTCTCGTCCTCCGGCAGCCCGGAGTCCACGAAGCCGAGGAACTGCTGCTTCACGCCGAGGATGTCCCGCGCCTTCTCCATCTCCTGGCGGCGCACCTCGGCGATGTTGTCCAGGATGTCCGGTCGATCCATCTTCGGGTTGAGGATCGAGCCACGTTCACCGCCCGTGCACGTCACGACGAGGACCTCGGCGCCCTCGGCGACGTAGCGGGCCATCGTGGCGGCACCCTTGCTCGACTCGTCGTCGGGGTGCGCGTGAACGGCCATCAGCCTCAGCGGTGCACTCACGGCTCTCCTCATGGTGTTCTGTAGCTCCCCAGAGAGGTTAGCTTCTAATTGGCCGTGTGCTTCGGATTCGTCGCGTGCCGCGACCCCGCCATGGCCCTCTATGAACAATTGTCTCGGACAACGCCGAGAGAGCGCAGGGAGATTCCGTCATGCCCAGCGACGAGGCCAACGGCACAGCCGGCGGCCCGGGGGCTCGCCCGATCCTCGGGACGCCGGACGACTTCGAGGAGCGTCCGGCCGGTCCCGGGCGATTCCTGGCATACCTCATCATCGGCGCGATCGTCGCCATCATGGCTGGTGGCTGGGGATACGTCATGGTGGCCGCGCGCGGCAACCCCGAGGTGCGGGCCGAAGTCATCGCGTTCGACGCGAGCGCTCCCACCTCCGCCCAGATAACCTTCTCCGTGCACAAGCCCGCCGATCGCGAGGCGACGTGCCGGTTGCGGGCGGTCGACACCCAGCACATCGAGGTGGGCAGCCGTGAGATCGACGTTCCCCGGGGGAAGTCCGACCTGGCGTTCACCGAGCGCCTGAAGACCAGTGCCCAGGCCACAGCAGTGCACGTCCAGTACTGCAATCTCGTATAGTGGAATCTTTGGGGAAGCGTTCGAAGGCGTTAACTTGTCAGCCTTTCGAGTCACTTACAGGAACAAGGAGAACCCGTGGCCGTCTCCCAGAACGAAAACGTCACCTGGCTGACGCAAGAGGCGTATGACCGCCTCAAGGAGGAGTACGAGTACCTTTCGGGCCCGGGTCGCACGGACATCGCCAAGAAGATCGAAGCCGCCCGGGAAGAGGGTGACCTCAAGGAGAACGGCGGCTACCACGCCGCCAAGGACGAGCAGGGCAAGATGGAGGCCCGCATCTTCCACCTCCGCCAGATCCTCGACAGCGCCAAGGTGGGCGAGGCCCCGCGCGCCGAAGGCGTCGTCGGCCCCGGCATGACCGTGACGGTCCGTTTCGGCGGCGACGAGGAGGAGGTCACCTTCCTGCTGGCCTCCCGCGAGGAGAGCGGCGCCCCCATCGACGTGTACTCGCCGAAGTCCCCCCTCGGTGCCGCGATCAACGGCAAGAAGATCGGCGAGAAGGCGACCTACACGCTGCCGAACGGCCGGCAGAACACCGTCGAGATCCTCGAGGCCGTGCCGTACATCGGCAACTAGTCCAAGGCCAGGTAATCAGGGACACCAGGTGCCGGGGGTCCCGCCGCTGATTGCGGGATTCCCGGCCGTACGGCAGGCTCGTTCATGGAACGGACCATTGCCGTGGAAGGGGTGAGAACGTGCTCGACCATCGAGCGCGCGTTTTCACCCGTGTCCGGAAGAGCCTCGGCCGAGTGCTGTCGGAGGCCCGCCAGGACCTCGCCTACCGGCCCAGGATGTCCGGGCGCGCCCCCTGGCCGAGTCCCTGGCAAGACCCGTTGCGGGACCGGGCGCGCCGATCCCGGAACTTACGCCGCGACGTGCCGCTCATCGCCGTGCTGCTGGTCTCGGTCCTCGCCGCCGACCTGGTGATCCTCGAAGAGCTCGGCGGGCCGGAGTCGCAGGCGGTGGCCGTACGGTATCCGCAACGACCGGCGCGTCAGCACGGTGACTACGTCGCCGCGGTGGACGAGCGTAAGCCGGGGCCGGCGGAGGCCGCCACGGCGGCGGTCGCCCCGCTGAAGAGGCTGGTCCAGCCCCATCTCTTCGTGGTCGCGAACCGGGCCCTCGCACCCAAGGTGGTGGACAGGGTGCGCCACCAGAAGGGCGTGGTGGCGGCCGAGGTCACCGACGCCGCCGAGGTGACGGTGGACGGCAAGCGGGTGCCGACGATGGGCGTCGACCCATCGACGTTCCGGGCCTACACACCGTCGTCCACGGCGGGGTCGGACGCGCTCTGGACCAACATCGCCGCCGGGGACATGGCCGTTTCGTTCGAGCTCGGCCACGACGGGGGCCTGGAACTGGGGTCCGTCGTGGACGGGGGAGGCCGGCGGCTGCGGGTCGGGGCGTACGCCACGGTCGGCATGGGCTCCATCGCGGCGATCGTGTCCCGGCAGACCGCCAGCTCATTGGGCATTCCCGAGGGCAACGCCCTGGTCGTGAGCGCGCCCAAGGCCGACTCGCGGAAGCTGCGCGCGAGGCTGCTGAAGATCCTGCCCAAGGGCAGCCAGGTCGCCACGATCAACCCCGTCACGGTCGCGCCAAGGACGAGCCCGGGTGGGGCCGGGACGGTGTGGCCCTCCACCGCGTTCATGTCCGCCCAGCAGCTCCAGGTCGCGTTGCAGGCCGCGATCGGCAAGCTCGGCCGGCCGTACGTCTGGGGGGCGGAGGGGCCGGACAGCTTCGACTGCTCGGGGCTGGTGCAGTGGGCCTACGGGCAGGCGGGAGTGCGGATGCCGCGCGTGGCGGCGCAGCAGTGGGCGAGCGGGCCGCAGATCCCCCTCTCCCAGGCGCAGCCCGGCGACCTGCTCTTCTGGCGTAACGACCCGACCAACCCCGGCTACATCTCGCATGTGGCGATCTACTGGGGCGGGGACAAGATGCTCCACGCCCCGCACACGGGCGACGTCGTGCGGATCGCCAAGATCTACACGCGCAACCTGGCCGGTGTAGTGCGGATCAGTCCCCTGGTGTCCGCCCGCGTCCGCTGAGCTACGAGACCGTCACCGAGTTGGGGTCCAGCCAGCCGAACGGCGTGAGCTTCGCCGTCGTTATCTTGGCGGAGTAGCCCGACAGGTCGCGGTAGAACCAGAGCGGGATGGCCGGCATGTCCTTGACCAGCAGCGACTCGGCCCGCTGGTAGAGCTTGATCGCCTTGGCCGGGGAGATCTGCCGGTCGGCCGCGTTCAGGAGGCCGTCGAACTTCTTGTTCTGGTAGACCGAGTAGTTGGCGTACCCGTCCGAGGCGTAGAGCGGGCCGAGGGCGTTCTGGATGTGCGGGAAGTCCAGCACCCAGCCCGCGCGGAACATCCCGTGGAGGGTCCCGGCCGACTGGGCCTTCATGAACTCGTCGTAGGTCTTGATCCCCGTCGGAACGATCTTCACCTTGCCGTTGAAGGTCTTGTTCACGCTCGCCGCGAGCGCGTCGACCCACTCTCCGTGGGCGCTGTCGGCGTTGTAGTAGAGCGGCAGGGCCGCCGGGGGCCGGAAGCCCTTCGACATGGCCTTGGCCAGGTACCTCCGCGCCAGGGAGGGGTTGTAGGCGCACACCTGGCCGCAGGCGTTCCGCCGGGCCCCTTCCGCGACGGGTGAGACGAACGAGTGGGCGGGAACCCGCAGCCCCGCGAAGACCCGCTTGGTGATCGTCTCCCGGTCGATCGCCATGGAGATCGCCTTGCGGAAGTCGGCGTCGGTCGCGAGCGAGATCGGGAAGTCGACGGTCTGCAGCGTGTTCCCCGCCCGGTCGATGACCCGGCCGTGCAGGTCCTTCTTGTAGCGGGTCAGTTTCGAGTACGGGATCAGGCCGACGAAGTCGACATCGCCGGAGATGAGGGCCCGATAGCTCGCGTCCCAGTCCGAGAACACCTGGTAGGTGATCTTCGAGACGTTGGTCCGCACAGTCCCCGCGTAGCCGTCGTAACGTTCGACGACGGCATCGGAGCCCGGCTTCCCTGAGGTGAGCTGGAACGGGCCGTCGCCGACCGGGATCGCCGCGAACGACGACGGCTTGGCGAGGATCGAGTCGGGCAGCGGCGAGAACGCCACCTGACCGAGCTTCTTCACGAAAGGCCCGAAGGGCCTGTTCAGCTCGATCGTGAAGGTGTGGTCGTCGATCACCTTGAGGCCGGACATCCTCCGCGTGCCGTACCCCTTGATGTCCTCGAACAGGAACGACGACGTCCCCTTCGAGAAGGCGGTCTGGTTCCACGCCTCGACGAAGTTACGGGCCTTGACCGGGGTGCCGTCGTGGAAGGTCCAGCCCTTCCGCAACGTGACCGTGAACCGCCGGTTGTCCCTCGTGGTGATCGACTTGGCGACCGCGTAAGACGAGCGGCCCGTTACGGGGTCGTACTCGGTGAGCCCGGTGAACAGCGCGTCGAGCACGTCAGCTCCGCAGACGCCCGCGTTCCCCAGCGTCACCGTCTCGTACGGCGCGCAGGTCACGACCGTGATCTCGGTGTCCCCGGCCGCTGCCGAGGCGGACGTCGGCATGGCGACCAGCGTGGACGAGAGTAGGGCGAGGGCGAGGCCCAGCCTGCGGTGAGGCACGAGATTCCTCCGGGATGAACGCCCCGTTCACGGACAGAGCGATCATCCTAGCGGCGAAGATCAGATTGGCAGGCCGGATTCCAGGTAGCCGAGGGCCTCGTCCAGGATGACGGGCAGGGGAGTGGCGCCGTCCTGCTCGACCCAGGCGAAGATGGCGGAGAACGTCACCCCCATCACCGCGCCGACGAGCGCCCGTACGGCTGGGCTGCCGGGATCACGGCCGGACCGCTCGGCGACGGACCCGGTGAGCATGTCGATCGTGGCGAACAGGCCGTCCGCGGTCCGCGCGCGCAGGGCCGGGACGCTCGTGGACAGCTTGGCCCGGAACAGGACCTGCGCCTGTTCCTCGGCCGAGAGTTGGGCGAGGGCCTCCTGGAAGGCCAGGCGAATCGCCCGGATGGGCGGCAGATTCGGCGGCTGGTGCTTGAGCGTCTCCATCAGCAGGGGGTCGTAGTCGTCCTGGATGACCACGTCTTCCTTGGTGGGGAAGTAGCGGAAGAACGTGCTGGGCGAGACCTCGGACGCCTCGGCGATCTGCTCCACGGTGGTGGCCTCGTAACCCTGCTCGGCGAACAACCGCAGGGCCTGCTCCTGGATCGTCCGCCGAGTCTTGGCCTTCTTGCGCTCCCGGAGGCTCGTTACCGCACATTCGGGGGAGCGGGACGCCCGGTCAGCGCGCCGTGGTGAGCTCATGCTCCGATTCTGCCGCTCCGCCGGGCCTCGCCGTACGGCCGGGAAGAAAGACCGCCATGAGGAGGGCCGCCAGGAGCGAGGTCGCGCCGCACACGAGGAGGACCTGGTCCATCGCCGAGACGAACGAGACCTGGGCGGCCTGCAGGAGAGACGCGTCGGCCGCTCTCGCGGCGAGCGCCACGGCGCCGGTGATCGAGTCCTGCGCCGCCTTGGGCGCGCCCGAGGGGAGCCCGCCGATGTAGGCGGCGGACAGCAGGCTGCCCAGTGCCGCGACGCCCAGCGTGCCGCCGACCTGCCGCATCGTCTGCAGGGTCGCCGACCCCGAGCCGGAGCGGTCCTCCGGAAGCGTGGCGAGCACGCCGTCCATGGCCGGGACCATCGCCAGGCCCACGCCCGCGCCGACGACCGAGAGCCAGGTGGCGATGTAGCCGTAGCCGCTGGTCACCTGGGTCATCGCGCCGAGGCCGAAGCCCGCGGCGAGGACTGCCAGGCCCCCGGTCATCACCTGCCGGAGGCCAAAGCGCTTCAGCAGTCGCTCGCCGGTCAGGCCGCCCACCATGAGTCCCGCGACCATCGGGGTGATCCTGATGCCGGTGCCGAAGGCGTCGTGGCCCAGCACGGCCTGCAGATCCTGGGGGACGACGAACAGCACGCCGGACATCCCCAGGCTGACGAAGGTCGCGCCGATCGCGCCCCACACGAAGACGCGGTCGCGGAACAGCTTGAGATCCATCATGGGCTGCCTGGTCCTGGCCTCCACCCGGACGAACGCCACGAGGAGTACGGCTCCCGCCGCGAGCGCCGCCAGGACCTTGGCGTCCCCCCAGCCGTCGGCCGGGGCCTGGATCAGCCCGTACACCAGCGCCGCGAGGCCGGTCACCGAAAGGAGGGCGCCCGGAAGGTCCAGCCGCGGAGCGGAGGGGTCACGCGACTCGGGGATGAGCACGGCCCCCGCCACCAGCGCGATCACCACGACCGGGATGTTGATCAGGAAGATCGAGCCCCACCAGAAGTGGTCGAGCAGGTAGCCGCCCACGATGGGCCCGAGCGGCAGGCCGAGGGCCATGGCCGCCGTCCAGGCCGCGATCGCCCGGCCGCGCTCGGCCGGAGGGAAGATCACCGGCAGGATCGACGTGGACAGCGGCATGATCACCGCGGCGCCCGCGCCCATGAGCGCGCGGGCGGCGATCAGGGAGCCGGTGCCGCCTGCCATGGTCGCGATCAACGACGCCACCCCGAAGGCGGCCAGGGCTCCCAGGAGCAGGCGCTTTCGCCCGAACCGGTCGCCGAACGCGCCGGCCGGGAGCATCAGGGCGGCGAACGGCACCATGTACGCGTCGACGATCCATTGCAGATCGCCGGTGCCTGCGCCGAGGTCGGTGGCGAGCGTGGGGAGCGCCACGTTGAGGACGGTCGCGTCGAGGCCGATCACCAGGACGCTGAGCACGAGGGCGCCGAGCGCCCACCACCGGGAAGTGGAAGTAACCATATTTTGATAGTAGCTATCAAATAGATGTCACTGTCAACATATTGGCTTGCGGCGATGGTCGCTGTAATCTTGATTACATGAATGCAGAGGAACAGCTGAGGGCCTGGTTCGCCGGCCGTCTTCCGGAGGGCTGGTTCGCCGACCGGCCCCAGATCGTGCTCGACCGCGAGGAGATCACGATCATCGGCACGCTTCCGCCGCTCGCGGTCGCCCAGGGGCTTCCCGACCTGGAGCGCGCCGCCGCCGCGGAGGGGTATGTCGAGCGCTTCCGCGAGGAGACCCGCGAGCGTCGCGTCGAGATCGCCCGAGAGGCCGAGCACCGCTTCCGCCGGAAGGTCTCCTGGGGCGTCGTGGTCGACGGCGAGACAGTGATGTTCACCACTCTGTCCGTGCCGGTCATGACCCGCCTCCGCCAGTCCGAGCGGCAGGTCCTGGACACACTGGTCGCCGCGGGAGTGGCGCGCAGTCGCAGCGACGCGCTTGCCTGGTGCGTCAGGCTCGTCGGAAAGCACACCGACACATGGCTCGCTGACCTGCGGGATGCCCTCCAGCACGTCGACCGGGTCCGCGCGGAAGGCCCCGGACTGGTGGACTAAACCAATTCACGCAAAGGTCTGGACCATTCACATTGGCCTATACCAATGTGTAACTCGCGGGAGGTGGGTAAGGGAAACGGGATGTTTCTTCGGAAGTGGCCAAAGTGGGTAAGCTCCCACGCACCATCACGGCCCCAGCCTGGCCTGACGCCCATTCGGGGCTTCGTGACGGTGAATATCGCCGAATTAACGGCGTGGAAACTTTGTGGTCTACGCCAATTGGATTCGGCGGCTATTCATCGTTGATGATGACTTGGCCCTGAGAGGATAAGGAGCCGCCCCGTGTCCGTTTCAGTAGAGGTATCCCTTCCGACCACTCACGCCGAGCTGGCCGACTGGGTCAGAGAGATCGCCGAGCTGACCCAGCCCGACCGGATCGAATGGTGCGACGGTTCCGAGGCCGAATGGACCCGCCTGACCAACCTGCTCGTACGGCAGGGCACGCTCACGCGCCTGGTGAAACGGCCCAACAGCTTCTACGCCGCCTCGGACCCCAGCGACGTCGCCCGCGTGGAGGACCGCACGTTCATCTGCTCGGAGCGGCCCGAGGACGCGGGGCCGACCAACAACTGGATCGCGCCCGCCGAGATGCGCCGGACCTTCTCCACCCTCTTCAAGGGCTGCATGCGGGGCCGGACGATGTACGTCGTGCCGTTCTGCATGGGTCCGCTGGGCGGGAACATCTCCCAGCTCGGCGTGGAGATCACCGACTCGCCCTATGTCGTGGTGTCGATGCGGATCATGACCCGGATGGGTGAGGACGCGCTGCGCCTGATCGAGGAGCGCGGTGACTTCGTCAAGGCGGTCCACTCCGTCGGCGCGCCGCTGGAGGCGGGCCAGGCCGACGTGCCGTGGCCGTGCAGCCAGACCAAGTACATCAGTCACTTCCCGGAGACCCGCGAGATCTGGTCCTACGGCTCCGGCTACGGCGGCAACGCGCTGCTCGGCAAGAAGTGCTACGCGCTGCGCATCGCCAGCGTGATGGCCCGCGACGAGGGCTGGCTCGCCGAGCACATGCTGATCCTCAAACTCACCCCGCCCAAGGGGGAGGCCCGCTACGTCGCGGCCGCCTTCCCGTCGGCGTGCGGGAAGACCAACCTCGCCATGCTCCAGCCGACCATCCCGGGCTGGAAGGTCGAGACGATCGGCGACGACATCGCCTGGATGCGCTTCGGGCAGGACGGCCGCCTCTACGCCATCAACCCCGAGGCCGGTTTCTTCGGCGTCGCGCCCGGCACGGGCCAGTCCACTAACGCCAACGCGGTCAGGACGCTCTGGGGCAACAGCATCTTCACCAACGTCGCGCTGACCGACGACGGCGACGTGTGGTGGGAGGGCCTCACCGACGAGCCGCCCGCGCACCTGACCGACTGGCGGGGCCGCTCCTGGACGCCGGACTCCGCCGAGCCCGCCGCCCACCCGAACGCCCGGTTCACGACGCCGGCCGAGCAGTGCCCGACCATCGCCCGCGAATGGCAGGATCCGGAGGGCGTGCCGATCTCGGCGATCCTGTTCGGCGGCCGGCGGGCCACCGCCGTGCCGCTCGTCACCGAGTCGCTGAGCTGGCAGCACGGGGTGTTCCTCGGCGCCAACGTGGCCTCGGAGAAGACGGCCGCCGCCGAGGGCAAGGTCGGCGAGCTGCGCCGCGACCCGTTCGCGATGCTCCCGTTCTGCGGCTACAACATGGGCGACTACTTCGCCCACTGGGTCAAGATCGGCAAGACGGCCGACCCGGCGAAGCTGCCGCGGATCTACTACGTGAACTGGTTCCGCAAGGACGCGGGCGGCCGGTTCGTGTGGCCGGGCTTTGGCGAGAACATGCGGGTTCTCAAATGGATCGTCGAGCGGCTGAACGGCGAGGCGGAAGCCGTACCGACCGCGATCGGCAACCTGCCGGCCACGCTCGACACCGAGGGTCTGGACATCTCGCGGGACGATCTGGATCTCCTGCTGAGCGTCGACGCCGACGTCTGGCGCGAGGAGGCCGCGCTCGTCCCCGGGTTCTTCGAGACCTTCGGCGACCACCTCCCCGTGGAGCTCTGGGACGAGTACCGCGCCCTGGTGAAACGCCTCGGCTGATCCCGCCCGTACGGCGTGCGCGCCTGCCGGTCTCGCCAGGGATGCGAAACTTCCGGGTCGATGAGAACGTCTACCAAGTAGACGGGGCACACGCCGTACCGGACACAGGAGCCGTGCCGCGGCGCCCCCCTCCTCCCCCAGGAGGGCGGACATGGAGTTAGTGCTTTTCCTCGCCGCGACGGTGGTCGCGGTGCTCCTCGGCTCGGCCGTGTCCACGCTCAACCGCGTGCACGGCCGGATCCGCTCGGTGACGGCCCTCGGCCGGCCCGACATCGACCACTACGAGCTGGCCTACCTCGCCGGAGGGCCGCGCCGGGTGATCAACACGGCCATCGCGCTGCTCTCCGCACAGGACCGGATCCGCGTCTCGCGCGGAGGCCGGATCACCACCGTGGCAGGAGCCCCCACCTCCTCCCGCGACGCCGTCGAGCAGGCCGTCCTCGACCAGGCGTCCTCCCCCGGAGGCCGTACGGCCGGCGAGATCCGGCACGAGGTCGCCGGGGGCGTGGCCATGACGGGGCTCAAGCACCGGCTGATCGGCCGGGGGCTGCTGCTTCCGGACGGCTCCCTGACGGAGCCGCGGCGGATCCACGCGCGCCTGCGCGGCCTGACCCTGCTGGCCTTCGGCGTCGAGGTGCTCTCGCTGGTGATGGCGGCGACGGGTCTCGTCCCCTGGAACGTCCCAACCCTGCTCGCGGTGCTCTTCGCGGGCGGCTCCGGCGTGCGGGGCCTGCTCGCGTACCGGCGGCACGCGCGCTCGCTGCGCGGACTCCTCACCAGGGGAGGTCTCGACGCACTCCAGGCCGCCCGGAAGCGGCAGCCGTATTCGGCCGGGTCGGTGTCCGGGCCCGACCTCTACGCGTTGAGCAGCGCCGGATACGAGCCCGGCATGGCCGTCCACCATCCCATCGCCGCCGAATCGGCCGCGTACGCGGCGATGGCGGGCGCGGTGGCGCTCTACGGACTCGGCCAGTTCGGCGACCAGGCCGTGGCCGCCGAGATCGGCCGGGAGGAGATCGTCCACCACGGGGCCGGTGGCGCGGGCGCGACCTGCGCGGCCGGGGCGTGCGGAGGCGGCACGCCGGACGGCGGATCGGCGTTCGGGTCGGACGGCGGAGGTAGCGGATCCGACAGTGGATCGGCCTCATGGGGCGACTCCGGCGGCTGGGGTTGCGGAGCCGGTGGCGGTGACTTCGGCGGCGGCGACTCCGGCGGCTCAAGCTGTGGCGGTTCGAGCTGCGGTTCCAGCTGCGGTTCAAGTTGCGGCGGAGGAGGCTGCGGCGGTGGCTGACCACGCCGGGCCGGCGGAGCTGGGAGTCGGGATCGGGTGGCGGCCGGAGATCGACCTCACCGTGGAGCGGCTCGGCGTCGACTTCGTCGAGGTGATCGCCGAGAACGTCAACCCGGCGCGGGTCCCCGAGTCGCTCACCGTGCTGCGGGGCCGGGGTGTGCCGGTCATCCCGCATGGCGTCGGCCTCGGCATCGGAGGCGCCGACAGACCCGACGCCTCCCGGCTCCGGCATCTGGCCGCCTGCGCCGAGGCGCTGGGCGCCCCCCTCGTGAGCGAGCACCTGGCGTTCGTCAGGGGCGGCGGCCTGGAAGCCGGGCACCTGCTGCCGGTCCCGCGCACCCGGGAGGCGCTGTCCGTGGTCGCCGGCAACGTACGGCTCGCCCAGGACGCCCTTCCGGTGCCGCTCGCCCTGGAGAACGTCGCGGCCCTGTTCGGCTGGCCGGAAGACGAGCTGACCGAGGCCGAGTTCCTCGGGGAGCTGGTCGAGCGCACCGGCGTGAAGCTGCTGATCGACGTGGCCAACCTGTACACGAACCAGGTCAACCTCGGGCTGGACGCGCGGGACGCCCTGGACGGCCTGCCCCTGGCCGAGCTCGCCTATGTGCACGTGGCCGGAGGGCACGCCCGCGACGGCGTGTGGCACGACACCCACACCGCCTCGGCGCCGGACGAGGTCCTGGACCTGCTGTCGGAGCTGTGCGCCCGCGCACGGCCTCCGGGTGTGCTGCTCGAATGGGACGACGACTACCCGAGTGACGCGACGCTGGCGGGCGAGCTGGACCGGATCCGGGCGGCGATGTCCCGTGCCTGACCGAGGGGCAGACCCCGGCGCCCGGGAGTCGCTCGCCGCCGCGCAGGCGGATTTGCTGGCGGCTCTGGTCGCGGGAGGCCCCATCCCCGAGGGCTTCGACGTGGCGCGCGTCCGCATCCAGGCGCACAGCCTGATGGCGAAGCGGAGGGGATCGGTCGCCCGCGTCCTCCCTGGCCTCGTCAGGGCGCTCGGCGGGACCTTCGCCAAGGAGTTCGCCGCCTATGCCGAGGGCCGTCCCAAACCCGCCGGCGGGTCGCGGGCCGACGCCCGGGCGTTCCTTGACTGGCTGGGCTCGGAGGGACGCCTACCGGACCGGCCCGCGCCCGTCGTGGGCGGCGCGGGCACCTCGCGGCGCCCGCGATAATTGCCTGACCGAGCTCCAGGGTCGCAAGGGAAGAGGACTTCATGGGCATGCGCGATCTCGTGTACAAGCTGTACGAGCGCAGGCTCGAACTGAAGCTCTCCTCTGACCAGATCCCCCGGCACGTGGGCGTGATCGTCGACGGCAACCGGCGCTGGGCCAGGGCCATGGGCCTGCGCGACGTCAGCCGCGGGCACCAGAAGGGCGCCGACAAGATTTCGGAACTGCTCGTGTGGTGCAGGGAGGCCGGCGTCGAGTACGTGACGCTGTGGCTGCTGTCCACCGACAACCTCACCAGGGACAAGGCCGAGCTGGAGCCGTTGCTGCAGGTCATCGAGGGTCTCGTGCAGGACCTCGTCGATCAGGGCTGGCATGTGACGCCGATGGGGTCGCTCGACCTGCTGCCCGATCACACGGCTCGTGTCCTCAAAGATGCGAAAGAGACCACATCACATCGTCCCGGCCTGATTGTGAACGTTGCGGTTGGGTATGGAGGAAGACGTGAGATCGCTGATGCGGTGCGCTCCCTCCTCCAGGAGCACGCAAGCAAGGGCGCGAGCATCGAGGAACTCGTCGAGGTCCTCGATGTCGAGCACATCGCGGAGCATCTCTACACGCGCGGCCTCCCCGACCCGGATCTTGTCATCCGGACCTCGGGAGAGCAGCGACTCTCCGGATTCCTGCTCTGGCAGAGCGCCCACTCCGAGTTCTACTTCTGCGAGGCCTACTGGCCTGACTTCCGCAGAGTCGACTTCCTGCGGGCACTCCGCTCATATGCCGCGCGTCACCGTCGGTACGGCTCCTAGAACAGTACGTGAACGGCCTTTCAGCCTATTGGGTGACGGAGGTTCATTACGTACCGTGGTAGGTAAGCGGCCATCGAGCGGATCGATGGCTCTTACCTCGGGAGAGGGCCCGTCCTTGCGTCACGACCTTGCGAGGAGGGCCGGAGTCCCGGCCCGCTTCGGCAGGTCACGGGCCCGGTCCGTTCACCACCAGTCAAGGCAGGGCGCCCGACAGCGCCCGGGGGAGAACGCGTGGCAGTGTCCTCGAGCAACCCGTCCACATCCCGCACCTACGTCCTGGACACCTCAGTCCTGCTCGCCGACCCGGCGGCGATGAGCCGCTTCGACGAGCACGAGGTCGTCCTTCCGATCGTCGTCGTCACGGAACTGGAGGCCAAGCGGCATCACCCCGAGCTGGGCTACTTCGCCCGCGAGGCGCTTCGCTTCCTCGACGACCTTCGGGTGCGGCACGGACGGCTGGATGAGCCCATGCCTGTCGGCGAGGGCACAATCCGGGTCGAGCTCAACCATAGTGATCCATCCGTCCTCCCGGCGGGATTCCGCCTCGGGGACAACGACACGCGCATCCTGACGGTCGCGCAGAACCTCGCGGCGGAGGGCCGCGACGTGGTCCTCGTGTCGAAGGACCTGCCGATGCGGGTCAAGGCCGCCTCCATCGGCCTGAGCGCGGAGGAGTACCGCGCGGGCATGGTCGTCGAGTCCGGCTGGACCGGCATGGCGGAGCTCCAGGTCACCACCGAGGACGTCGAGGCGCTCTTCGAGGCCGGCACGGCCGACCTGGAAGAGGCCCGCGACATGCCCTGCCACACAGGGCTGCGGCTGCTGTCCAGCCGTGGCTCCGCGCTCGGCCGCGTCATGCCGGACAAGTCGGTACGGCTGGTCCGGGGCGACCGTGAGGTCTTCGGCCTGCACGGCCGGTCGGCCGAGCAGCGGATCGCCCTCGACATCCTGATGGACCCCGAGGTCGGCATCGTCTCCATGGGCGGCCGCGCGGGCACCGGCAAGTCGGCCCTCGCCCTGTGCGCGGGCCTGGAGGCCGTGCTGGAGCGCCGCCAGCACCGCAAGGTCATCGTGTTCCGCCCGCTGTACGCCGTGGGCGGCCAGGAGCTCGGTTACCTGCCCGGTTCGGAGAACGAGAAGATGGGCCCGTGGGCCCAGGCCGTCTACGACACGCTGGGCGCCGTGACGACTCCCGAGGTCATCGAGGAGGTGCTCGACCGCGGGATGCTGGAGGTCCTCCCCCTGACCCACATCCGCGGCCGGTCGCTGCACGACGCCTTCGTGATCGTGGACGAAGCCCAGTCGCTGGAGCGCGGGGTGCTGCTGACCGTGCTGTCGCGGATCGGGGCCAACTCCCGGGTCGTGCTCACCCACGACATCGCCCAGCGCGACAACCTGCGGGTGGGCCGGCACGACGGCGTGGTGGCCGTGGTGGAGAAGCTCAAGGGCCACCCGCTGTTCGCGCACATCACGCTCACCAGGTCCGAGCGCTCCCCGATCGCCGCTCTGGTGACCGAGATGCTGGAGAACATCACCGTCTGACGGTCGGTCACGGGGGGAGATGGCCGTCCTTGGGGGCCAGATCCCAGTACTCCCGGCACGTGTGGATCTTCAACGGTCCCGTGTTGCCGGGAGTCGTGTGAGCGATCTCCACGGCCCAGATCTCCGAGCGGAGCCGTGCCGTACAGGTGATCTGGGCCATGGCGGTCCTGGAGACCTTCCAGCCGCTGACGAAGATCCGCATGCGCAGGCTGAGGGTGTTGTCGGGGTCGTTGCGACTGCTCGGGTCGGGCGTGTAGCGGACGAGCTGGACCTCGGCCAGCGTCAGCCCGGTGAGCGCCGTCGACAGGCCGTTCACCGGCCGGCCGCTGGCCTTGAACAGGGCGGACATCAGGTCGTTGACCTGGAGTGAGGCGGCGGCGACCGTGGTGAGCCAGAGCTTGCCGTCGCGGATCATGTAGATCCTGGCGGGCGTGGACGCCCCGCTGATGACGGGGGCGGGGCCCACGTCGATCACCTTGGTCGGCTCGATCCCGCACGCCGCCGTGATGGCGGTGAGCATGGCGGCGAGCGCGCCGGCCAGGGCCGGGCGCGAGAGTCTCCGCATGGCCCTCATCGTCCTGTCATTGTCGTGGGATCCACAGGGTGAACAGCGTGCCGGGCTCGCACCGCCGCACCGTGATGGCGCCCTGGTGCAACTCGGCGTTGGCCTTGGCGATGGCGAGCCCGAGGCCGCTGCCCACGCTCCGGGCGCGACCCGGTCCCGCCTTGAAGAACCGGTCGAAGACGTGGGGGAGCGCCTGCTCCGGGATGCCCGGCCCGTGGTCGCGGACGGTCACCTCCAGGCCGCCCCTCGCGAGCCGGACGGTCACCACCACCGGCAGGGAGCCGTGGTGCAGGGCGTTGCCGACGAGGTTGGCCACGATCACGTCGAACCGGCGGGGGTCGAGGAAGAACGCGAGACCGACGGGGACGATCAGCTTCACCTGGTCGGCCCAGCCGCGCACCTCCAGGGAGTCGGCCAGCGTGTCGCCCACGTCCACGGACTCCAATCTCAGCACCGCCGCCCCGGAGTCGAAACGGCTCACCTCGATCAGGTGCTCCACCAGCACGCGGAGTCTGTCGATCTCCCGGACGACGATCCGTACGGCCTCGCCCGCGTCTTCGGACAGCTCCTCGGCGTCCTCCGAGAGCATGTCGGTCACCGCGGTCATGGCCGTCAGCGGCGTGCGCAGCTCATGGGAGACGTCCGCGACGAAACGCCGGGACATCGACTCCAGGGTGCGCAGCTCGGAGACCGTGTCCTCCAGGGCGGCCGCCGTCTCGTTGAAGGTGGCGGTCAGCTCCGCCAGCTCGTCCTTTCCCCGGACGGGAAGCCGGATGTGCAGGTCGCCCGCTCCGAGGGCCCTGGCGGCGGCTCCGAGCCTGCGCACGGGGAGCAGCACCCGGCGAGCCGACAGCAGCGCCACGGTCAGGGCGATCGTCAGCGTGATGCCGCCCGCCTGGCCGAGGGCGTTGCGGAACCGGAACAGGACGGCCTCCTCGTCGCCCAGCGACACGAAGACGTACGCCGAGAGGCCGGTCGTCCGCAGGGTGCCGCTCTGACTGACCCGCTGGATCTGGGTGGCGACGATCAGCCAGGGCTCGTCCCTGAGGCGGACCCGCTGGTAGACCAGCCGCCTCGCGGCCTGCCAGCGGAGCTGGTCGGGGACGTCGGACATCGTGAACCGCCCGCCGGGGCTCGTCCGCCGGTGGTCGCCGTACGTCACGATCACCGTGCGGGCGGGGCCGTTGAGCGCGTCAACGAGGCCGGCGAGGTCCTCGTCGGTGACGGTGGTGTCACTCGGCCAGACCACGTCGCTGGCGCCGACCGGCAGGGTGATCTTGGAGAGCTTGTCCCGCACGTCGGCGACTGAGCCGCGTACGGCCCGCTCGATCAGCTCCTTGCGGACGAGCTGGTATCCCAGCCCGGCGACCATCGCGGAGGCCGTCACGGCGACGACGGTGAACGTGATGACCAGCCGGGCTCGGAGGCCGGTCGGCAGCCAGGTCATGGCGGGCTGAAGCGGTACCCGAAGCCGCGGACGGTGTGGATGAAGACCGGGTCGGCGGGGACCGGCTCGATCTTGGCCCGGATCCGCTGCACGCACGCGTCGACGAGCCGCGAATCCGCCACATGCGTGTGGTCCCAGACCGCGCGGAGCAGATAGCGGCGGTTGAGCACCTGGCCGGGGTGGCGGACCAGCTCCAGCAGCAGCCGCAGCTCGGTCGGGGTCAGGTGGATCTCGCGGCCCTTCAGGCTGACCTTCAGCGCGCCGCGGTCGATCACCAGGTCGCCGAAGCTCACCCGGTCGGACGACGCCGACTCCAGCCGCCGGAGGATCGCCCGGATGCGGGCGTCGAGGACGCGCGGCTCGACGGGCTTGACCACGTAGTCGTCGGCGCCGGCCTCCAGCCCCACGACGACGTCGAGGTCGTCGCCCCGGGCGGTGAGCAGGATGATCGGCAGGGAGTCGAGCTTGCGGATACGGCGGCACACCTCGACCCCGTCGATGCCGGGGAGCATCACGTCCAGGATGACGATCTCCGGCCTGCGGGCGCGGACGTGGTCGAGGGCCTCTTCCCCTGTCGCGTACGAGGTCACGGAGTGGCCCTGGCGGGTGAGCGCGAGCTCGAGCCCGGCCCGGACCGAGGGGTCGTCTTCGACCAGGAGGATGCCTGCCACGCGGTCATTATGGGTCTGACGTGGCCTGTTCCCCGCTAGGTCACAAAATCGTGACGATCGCGGCACGTGATCCTCATGAAAGAACGGCAGGCTGGAAGGGGCTCCTATGGGTTCGGCGGCCCGGCCTCCCGAGACGGCCTGTGACCAAAGTCACAATTTCCGGGAAAGCCCAAGTGGCCGCCGGGTT
Source organism: Planotetraspora sp. A-T 1434 (assembly GCF_025420585.1). Lineage (GTDB taxonomy): Bacteria > Actinomycetota > Actinomycetes > Streptosporangiales > Streptosporangiaceae > JAOEGB01. The sequence continues at coordinate 243,672 of NZ_JAOEGB010000010.1, forward strand.
AGGTCAAGAGAACACCAACGGGGTTCCACGTATGGGTTGCGCAACACCCCCCAAGACAGGGCAAGCTCATAGGCCGTGAGTTCTGGTCAGCAGCTGAGGGATCACCCGCCCAAATCACGGACGCGTGCCAGGCGGACGAACGAGCGGCCGGGTTCAGGCTGGCTGACTCCCAAGCGCGTCGCCATCATGGGCGTCACGGTGGCCGTTCTGGCGGGAGGCACGGCCTACGTGGTCCACGTCGCCATCGAGAACGCGAACGCCCCCAGGAAGCCGCTGACCCTGAACGACCTCATCAATGCAGACCCCTACGCGCCCAACCCGGAGGACGACGCCCTCAAGGCGGCCGCCGTACAGGCGCTCAAGCGGGGCAGGCTGAAAGCCATCAGAGAGGGCCGTCAGAAGCTCGATCCGGTCAAGATCGTGCCGAAGGCGCCCGGTGGCGGGGGCTTCAGTCCCGCCGACTTCCCGCCAGGCTCCAGCCCCGACCCGGGCAGCAACAAGGCGCTCGGCAAGGAGATGGCCGCGGCCCGCGGCTGGGGCGACGAGTGGGGCTGCCTGGAGAAGCTGTGGGACCGCGAGAGCCACTGGAACGAGCGGGCCATGAACCGCTACAGCGGTGCGTACGGCATCCCTCAGGCCCTTCCGGGAAGCAAGATGGCCAGCGCGGGCTCAGACTGGCAGACCAACGCCGCCACGCAGATCAAGTGGGGCCTCGGGTACATCGCCGGCCGCTACAAGACGCCCTGCGGCGCGTGGGGCCACTCCCAGGCGACCGGCTGGTACTGACCCACCCCGGGGGCCCCAGACGGCGCTGCCGAAACTCTGGTCAGGTTTGGTCGACCTTTCGGCAAGCCTGACGGCGTTCCCCCCGTCCGCAATGCACCCTTGGGCTCATGGGTGTAAAGGTCAGCATGGGCGTGAAGGTCAGCGTGGTTGTGCCCGTGTTCAACCCCGGGCTGGCGGACGACGCCTTCGGCGCGTGCGTGCGTTCGCTGCTTGAGCAGTCGCTGCCGCCCGAAGATTACGAAGTGATCTTCGCGGACGACGGCTCGACCGACGGGACCCGCAGGCGGCTGGACGCGATCGCCGCGATCCGCCCGAACGTCCGCGTGCTCCACCTCGACCACAGCGGCTCGCCCGCGCGCGGCCGCAACGTGGGCCTGTCCGTCGCTCACGGCGAGTACGTCTACCTGCTCAACCAGCACGACCGGCTGGAGCCCGGCGCCCTTGAGCGGATGTACGGCATGGCGGTCGAGACCGACGCCGACGTGCTGGTCGGCCGGCTGGTGGACGACGGGCCGCCGCTGTCGGCCTTCGCGGAGAACAGGGCCCGCGCGGACATCCTCCGCGACCATCTGCTCACGCTGCCGACGGCGCACAAGCTGTTCAGCCGCGACTTCGTGGAGTCGCAGCACCTGCGTTTCCCCGACCGCCCGCTGTCCGAGCAGTCCTTCGTCACCAAGGCGTACCTCGCGGCGAAGGTCGTCGCGATCCTCGCCGACGAGGTCTGCTGTCACCTGGCGCGCGCGGAGGAGGGGCAGCCGGACGGGGAGGCTCTCTACGACGGCCTGCGGGGGCTCTTCGACGTCATCGACTCGCACACCGAGCCGGGCCTCGAGCGAGACCGGATCTACGCGCACTGGTTCCGCGTGCTCGGGCTGCGCCGCCTGGGCGGCGGCCGCTTCGTGGACGCTCCCTTCGAGGAGCGGACGGTGCTGTACTCGTTTCTCCGCCAGCTCACCGTCGAGCGCTTTCCCCCGTCCCTCGACGTGCATCTGCCGGTGCACCAGCGGGCCCGGGTGGCGCTGCTGCGGGACGGCAGGCCGGAGGCGCTCGTCGAGCTGGCCGAGGCCTTCCGGGGCACCAGGCTGCGTGCCGAGCTGCGGGACGTGCGCTGGGACCAGAGCGTGCTCATCCTCGATCTCAGCGTTGAGATCGTCCGGGGCGACGGCACGCCGCTGTGGTTTCGCGTCGAGCACGGCCGCCTCCTGTGGACGCCTCCGGTGCCCATGGAGGGGCTGCTCGACCGCGAGACGGCCGACGTCAGCGAGGCGGTGGACAAGGCCCGCATGGAGGTCTACATCCGCGACGCGCAGACCGGCGAGACCTACTTCCTGCCCGTGAGCGGCGCCGTCGGCCGGGCGGTGGTGGAGGGCCAGGTGAGGGTCTGGGCGAGCGGCGAAGCCCGGCTCGACGTGGGCTCGGCCGCCCTCGGCCGCCCCCTGTGCCCGGGACTGTGGGAGGTCCACGTGCGGATGCGCGGCGTCCATCCCGGCCGCACCCGAGTCGCCCGCCCCGACGCGCAGATGAACTGCGCCGGCGTGCTGGCCGACGAGTCCCGCAGGCTCGTGGTGCCGTGCTGGTCGGAGCGCGGCGAGCTCAGCGTCTGCGTGGAGCCGAAGTCCTTCGCCGAGTCGATCGCACTCGTGTCGTCGAGGGCGTCCGTCGCCCACCAGGACGGTCACGTGTTCGTCGTCGTGCCCGTGCCGTACGTGCCGCCGAGCGGCGGGCCGGCGGCGGAGCTGGTGCTCCGGGAGCAGGACGGGCGGCACCGGAGCATGGCGGTGCCGGCGCTGGTGGAGCCGGGCATTCCGGGACGGCTGGCCGGTCAGCTCATCGCCAGGGTCCCGGTTAGCAGACTGGGCGGGGAGGACTGCCTCGGCCCCGGGACGTGGCGGCCCAGCCTGCGGGTCGCCGAGAAGGACGTGGAGCTGCTCTTCGGCCTGGCGGTGGGCCGGGGCGGGCAGGTGAGGGTCCTGCCCGCCGGGGTGTCGCCCGCTCCGTCGCTGCTCAGGAAGATCGCGGGCCGGCTCGGCTACCGCCCGCGCAGGTGAGCCAGGAGCGCCCCGCGGAACTCGGCCGGCTTCTCGATGTGCGGGCTGTGGCCGCAGCCGGGGATGACCACCTCCCGGTAGGCCCCGTAGCGGTCCAGCGCCGCGCGGGTCTGGGACACCATCGGCTGTGCGGGTGTGCCGTCCCAGCCCGGCACGGCCCCGATCACGCCGAGATGGGCGAGGTCGAAGAATGACGTGTCCGAGACGATCACGTCGTCGGCGCCCCTGACCCACAGGATGGGCGGCTTCGGATTGATCGTGTGCAGGTCGTGGTGAGGGCCACCCGCGCGACGGCCTGCCGTACGCTCCGGGGCCGGGAGGCGTAGTCGTAGTCGGTGTCGCAGCCGGGCGTGCCGGAGGCGCAGAACGGCGTTCCGGCCTCGGCGTCGCCGTCGTAGGCCGGGTCGAACTCCTCGCGGTAGACCCGCTGGGTGAGGTCCCAGTAGTAGCGGTAGTGGAAATCCCACAGGAACGCGCTTTCGGGCCAGAAGCCCGCCGCCGCCATCCCCGCGGCGTCGGCCGGGTAGGCGCGGAGCGCGGGCGGCAGGAAGGTCAGCAGGTTGGGCCCGCCGGCCGTCCAGAGCACGCCCTCCCAGTCGACTCCTCCGTCGAACAGGTCGGGACGGTTCTCCAACTGCCAGCGCACCAGGTAGCCGCCGTTGGACTGGCCGGCCGCGATCGTGCGCCGGGGCGCCATGCCGTACCTCTGTTTCGTCACCGCCTTGGCCGCGACGGCGAGCTGGCTGACGCGCTCGTTCCACTCGGCGACCGCGTCGCCGGGGGCGGCGCCGTCGCGGTAGAAGGTCACCCCGGTGTTGCCCTTGTCGGTCGCCGCGTAGGCGTATCCGCGGGCGAGCGCCCAGTCGGAGATCGTGAAGTCGTTGGCGTAGGTCTCCCGGTTGCCGGGGGAGCCGGCCACCACCAGGCCGCCGTTCCAAAGCCCCGCCCAGTCGGCCTTGTCGGTGTGGCCGGAGAGCAGCGTGCCCGCCGTGGTCAGGTCGCTCAGGCAGGTGCCGACCTGGTGCTCGGCCCCGGGTACGGTGACCGCCGGACAGGCGTCCGCCGAGGCCGGTGCGGCGGACAGAGCGCCGGCCCCGGCGATCGCGGCCACCACGAGCCCGAGGAGACGCCGCGGCATCAGGCCTCCTTCAATGCCACGGACTGCGCCGTGCCGGAGGTCGGCTCGATCGCGGACAGGTCGCGGCTGCGGGTCTCCCTGGCGGCGAAGACCGCGATGAGGGTGAGCACCGCCGCGCCCGCCACGTAGACGGAGACCGGGAGGCCGGAGTCGTAGGACTTGAGCAGGGCGACGGCGACGATCGGGGCGAGCGCGCCGGCCACGATCGAGGCGAGCTGGTAGCCGATGGACACGCCCGAGTAGCGCATCCGCGTCGCGAACAGCTCGGAGAAGAACGCCGCCTGCGGGCCGTACATCGCGCCGTGGAAGAGCAGGCCGACGGTCACCGCCAGGGTCACCAGGCCGAACGACTTGGTGTCGATGAGGGGGAAGAAGGCGAAGGCCCACAGGCCGACCCCGGCGGCCCCGATCAGGTAGACCGGGCGGCGGCCGAGCCGGTCCGAGAGCGCGCCCCACAGCGGGATCGTGACGAAGTGGGCGGCCGAGCCGATCAGCACCGCGTTCAGGACGGTCCCCTTCGGCAGGCCCGCGGCGGTCGTGGCGTACACCAGCACGAACGCGGTGATCACGTAGTAGGAGACGTTCTCCGCGAGCCGGGCGCCGATCGCGACCAGGACGTCACGCCAGTGGTGCCGCAGGACGCCGAGGATGGGGGCCTTCGGCGCGGGCTCCCGTGTGGCCTCCTGGAACACCGGCGACTCGGCCACCGTCAGCCGGATCCACAGGCCGATCAGCACGAGCACGCCGGAGAGCAGGAACGGGATCCGCCAGCCCCAGGCGAGGAAGGCGTCGTCCGGCTGGACCGCGGCGAGGAAGGCCAGCACGCCGGTCGCCAGCAGGTTGCCCCCGGGCGCCCCGGCCTGGGGCCAGGAGGCCCAGAAGCCCCGGTTGCGCGGGTCGCCGTGCTCGGAGACGAGCAGCACGGCCCCGCCCCACTCGCCGCCGAGGGCGAAGCCCTGCACGAGCCGGAGCGCCGTCAGCAGCAGCGGGGCCGCCGCGCCGAGCGTGGCGTAGGTCGGCAGGCAGCCGATCAGGAACGTCGCGCCGCCCATCATCAGGAGGCTGATGACGAGCAACTGCTTGCGCCCCAGCCGGTCGCCGTAGTGGCCGAAGACCAGCCCGCCGAGCGGCCGGGCGACGAACCCGATGGCGTAGGTGAGGAACGCGAGGAGCGTGCCCGTGAGCTCGTCCTCGGTGGGGAAGAACAGCTTGTTGAAGACCAGGGCGGCGGCCGAGCCGTACAGGAAGAAGTCGTACCACTCGATGGTCGTGCCGATCAGGCTGGCCCCGACGACCTTTCCGATCTTACTCATGGGAACTCCTCGGATGGGGGTTCCGCAAAGGTATGCAGTGACCGGGGTCACTCCTATGGGGCCGCCCTACACACCTCAGTCGTCGGTCATGTGGGTCCGCAGCCGGTGCAGCCGCAGGGCGAGCTGGATTTCCAGGGACCGCTCGGGCTCCTGCCAGTCCGCGCCGAGGAGCTGTCCCACCCGGTCGAGCCGCTGGGTCACCGTGTTCACGTGGATGTGCAGAACGTCGGCCGTACGGGACAGGGAGCCGCCCGCGCCGAAGTAGGCCGCGAGCGTCCTGACCAGGGCGGTGCCGCGCCGCGCGTCGTAGTCGAGCACCGGGCCGAGCGATGAGGCCAGGAAGCCCGGCACGTCGCGCCCCTCGCCGATCAGCAGGCCGACGAAGCCCAGCTCCTCGGCGCTCGCCCCGTCGCCCGCCCGGCCGAGGGCGGCGAGCGCGCCGGCGCAGCGCTGGGCCTCCCCGTAGGCGGCCGCGACCGTGGTGAGGCTGCAGCTCGCGGCTCCCGCCGTGGCCGGACGGCCCAGGGAGGAGCTCAGCTCGGCGGCGACGCGGCGGGCCATCAGGCCGGGTTTGTGCCCGGGCAGCAGGAGCACGACCTCGTCACCCCGCGCGGCGGCCAGGCCGTGGGCGAGCGTGGCCTGGGAGGACGCCCAGAACGCGGCGCGCTCCCGCTGCCCCTCTCTCCGGCCGGCGTCGTGCCGCGCGACGACCAGCACGTGCGGCGCGTCGAGGTCCACGCCGAGCCGCCGCGCCCGGTCGTGCAGCCCGGCCAGCTCGGGCCGGGAGATGAGGTCGTCGAGCAGCTCGCCGCGCACCCGCCCCTCGGCCTCGGCCACGCTCCGCCGGAACAGCAGCAGCAACGCCGTGACCAGCGCCGCCCGCTCCAGGATGCGCTGGTCGGTGTCGGCGACCGGGCTTTCGGTCCGCAGCACCAGAGTGCACAGCGGCGCGGCCCCGACGTCCACCGAGGCCACGAACGCGTCGCCCCGCTTGACCGTACGGCCCAGCGCCCGCGACGACTGGGCGGCGTCGAACACCCCGGCGTCGAGGTCGCCGGTCTGCCCCACGAGTGGGCGGCCCTCGTCGTCGAGCACGGTCAGGCTGCCGCCGAGAACCTCGGTGACGACCGCGGCGACGTCCTCGACGCCGCCGCCGCGCAGGACCAGCCCCGTCATCCGGTCATGCGCGTCCGCCGCCCGCTCGATGGCCGCGCTGTGCGCGCTGATCAGCGTGTTCGCCTCGCTCAGCTCGGCCAGGGCGGCCCTGGTCTCCTGCAGCAGCCGGGCGGTGTCGATCGCGACGGCGGCGTGCGCGGCCAGCGAGCCGAGCAGCGCCACCTCCTCCTGCACGAACGGCCGGGCGCTGCGGTTGGCGGCGAACAGCACGCCGATGACGCGGGGGCCGAGCCGCAGCGGCACGCCCAGGATGGCGACCAGGCCCTCCTCGTGCACCGCGTCGTCGATCGTCGTCGTGTGCTGGAACCGCGCGTCCGCGAAGTAGTCCGCCGTGTTGTACGGCGTGCTCGTCTGGGCGACCAGCCCGCCGAGACCGGCGCCCATCGCCAGCCGGAGCCGCCGGAAGCGGGCCGACACCGACCCGTCGGTCACCCGCATGAACGTGTCGCCGCGTTCGGGGTCGTTGAGTGTCATGTACGCGGTGTCCGTGCCGAGAAGCTGTCTGGCCCGCCGGACGATCGCCTCCAGGACGGCGTCGAGGTCCGTCAGCCCGGCCAGGTCGCCCGCGGTGTCGAACAGGGCCGACAGCTCGGCCTCCCGCTTGGCCCTCCTGCGGAGCATCGCCCTGACCTTGAGCGCGGCGACCTTGGCCTCCTCCAGCTCCTCCAGAGTCGCGGAGTCGGCCCCGGCCGCGCGGGCCTGCAGGACGGGCCCCTCGAACTCCACGGCCGAGGCCTCACGGGCGAGGAGTTCGAGATAGACCTTCACGTCAGCGCGCGCTCCATCCTCCGTCGAGCGGGATCGAGACTCCGGTGATGAACGACCCCTGTGGACCGCAAAGATAGGCGACCATCTCGGCCACCTCGTCCGGCTCGATCAGCCGCTTGATCGCCGTCGGGGCCAGCATGAGCCGCTCCACGACCTCGTCCTCGCTGATCCCGTGGGTCCGCGCCTGGTCGGCGATCTGGTTCTCCACCAGCGGCGTGCGCACGTAGGCGGGGTTCACGCAGTTCGACGTCACGCCGTGGGAGGCGCCTTCGAGCGCGATGACCTTCGACAGCCCCTCCAGGGCGTGCTTGGCCGTGACATATGCGGATTTGTACGGCGAGGCCCGCAGACCGTGGACCGATGAGATGTTGACGATCCGCCCCCACCCCCGGGCGTACATGCCGGGCAGCACGGCACGGGCCAGCAGGAACGGCGCCTCCACCATCACCCGGAGGATCTTGGCGAAGACCTCCGGAGGGAACTCCTCGATCGGCGCCACGTGCTGGAACCCGGCGTTGTTGACCACGATGTCGGCGGAGATCCGGGTGTCCGGCGACGGCGGGAGCTGGCCCCGCCAGGCGACCAGGAACTCGGGATCCGACAGGTCGACGGTCACCGGAGTGCCGCCGATCTCCGCAGCCACCTTCTCGACGGCGTCGGCGTTCACGTCGGCCACGACCACGTGCGCGCCCTCCGCGGCCAGGCGGCGGGCGCACGCCCGGCCGATGCCGCTTCCGGCGCCCGTCACCAGGGCGGTACGCCCATCAAGGCTCATGACGTCTCACCCTAGAAAGCCGGACCGGTCCGGCACATGGCGGCCGCCGACATAGATCCCTGCCGCCCTATGTGGGCCGGGTCATGGAAAGCACGTCGAGGATCTCGTCGAGCTGCTGCTCGGTCAGCGTGCCGTTCGCCACGTGGCCACGCTCGACGACGACTTCCTTGATCGTCTTGCGCTCCCTGAGGGCCTGCTTGGCGATCTTGGCGGCCTCCTCGTAGCCGACGTACCGGTTCAGCGGGGTGACGATCGACGGCGACGACTCGGCGTACTCCCTGAGCCGCTCGACGTTGGCGGTGATCCCGCTGACGCACCTGTCGGCCAGCAGCCGCGAGACGTTCCCCAGCAGCCTGATCGACTCCAGCACGTTGCGGGCCATCACCGGCAGCATGACGTTGAGCTCGAACGCGCCCGACGCCCCCGCCATGGTGATCGCCGCGTCGTTGCCGATGACCTGCGCGGCCACCATCGTGACCGCCTCGGGGATCACAGGGTTCACCTTGCCCGGCATGATCGACGAGCCGGGCTGGAGGTCGGGCAGGTTGATCTCGCCCAGGCCAGCGCGCGGGCCCGAGCCCATCCAGCGGAGATCATTGGCGATCTTGTTGAGCGAGACCGCGATGACCTTGAGCGCGCCCGACAGCTCGACGAGGCCGTCCCTGGCGCCCTGCGCCTCGAAATGGTCCCTGGCCTCGGTGAACGGCAGCTCGGTGGCGCGGCTCAGCTCCCCGATCACGGCCCCGGCCCAGCCCGGGTCGGGGACGTTGATGCCTGTCCCGACGGCCGTGCCGCCCAGCGGCAGCTCCGCCAGGCGGGGCAGCAGGGCCTGGATCCGCTCGATCCCCAGCTCGATCTGTGTCGAGTAGCCGCCGAACTCCTGGCCCAGCGTGACCGGCGTCGCGTCCATCAGGTGGGTCCTGCCGGACTTCACCACGCCGGCGAACTCGGCCGCCTTCTCCTCCAGCGCCGTCGCCAGGTGCTCCAGGGCGGGCGTCAGCTCGTGGACCGCCGCGTAGGTGGCCGCCACGTGGATCGAGGAGGGGAACACGTCATTGGACGACTGGGCGGCGTTCACGTGGTCGTTCGGGTGCACTGGCCGCCCGAGCCGCTCCTCGGCGAGGGTCGCGATGACCTCGTTGGCGTTCATGTTCGACGACGTGCCCGAGCCGGTCTGGAACACGTCGACGGGGAACTGGTCGTTCCACCGCCCTTCGGCCACCTCGTTCGCGGCGTCCTGTACGGCCTGCGCCAGATCCTTGTCGATGACCCCGTAGTCGGCGTTCACCTTGGCGCACGCCGCCTTGATCCGCCCGAGGGCGGCGATGTGGGCGGGTTCGAGCCCGCGGCCGGAGACCGGGAAGTTCTCCACCGCCCGCTGCGTCTGCGCCCGCCACTTGGCCTGGGCCGGCACCCGCACCTCGCCCATGGAGTCGTGTTCGATCCGGAAATCTTCCATGGGTAAGTCCTATCAACAACCCGCGGCGACATCCCTCCCACCCGGCGGGAACGAGCCAAGGCGCGGGCTAACGG
>NZ_JAOEGB010000100.1 GCF_025420585.1 Planotetraspora sp. A-T 1434
GCAACGGCTGCCGGTGGTCCCCTGGGTGATCTCCGGCCGGTCCCGTGCCGCGCTCCACGCCCAGGCCGAACGGCTGGCCGCCCATCTCGACACCCACCCCACCCTCAACCCCGTGGACGTCGGCTACTCCCTGGCCACCACCCGCACCCACTTCGAACACCGCGCCGTCATCATCGCCGAAACCCGCCAAGACCTCACCGACGAAACCCGGGCACTCGCCTCACCCACCGCCCCCGCAGGCACCACCTCACGCGCGGTATCGGGCGCGGCGGCTGGTGTGGTGACCGGAACGGCCGGCGCGAACCCCGCAGTGGCATTCCTGTTCACCGGCCAAGGCAGCCAACGGACCGGAATGGGACGACAGCTCTACGACACCTTCCCCCTCTACGCCCACACCTTCGACACCGTCACCGACCACCTCGACCACCACCTCACCCACCTCGCCCGCCAAGACGACCAACCGGCCCCCGCCTCCGTCCGCGACGTCGTCTTCGGCACCACCGACCCCCACCTCATCGACCAGACCCTCTACACCCAACCCGCCCTGTTCGCCCTCCAAATCTCCCTCTACCGCCTCATCGAATCCTGGGGCATCAC
>NZ_JAOEGB010000101.1 GCF_025420585.1 Planotetraspora sp. A-T 1434
ACCTTCCCGCCGAGCTGGCCGGGTGGGGGCCCATCCACGCTCAGCTCGCCCGCCGCCTGGCCAAGCACCAGATCAACGGCGAATGGCGGTTCGCGATCTGCGACGATGACGGGCAACTGCTGTTCGCCGGGATCACCTCCTACCGGCCCGCCGGATGGCCCCGCCGCCCCGCCACCCCAACCCGGGCACCACGACAGAAACAACCACAACAGCAACCACAACAGCAGCCATCACGACCGCAACCGCCACCGGCTTCACAACCGGCATCACAACCGGCAGCGGAACGGGCTCCGGAACCGGCATCGCCACAGGCCTCGGACCGGGCGGCGGAACGACCGTCGGCAGGAGCGGCGGAACGCGCATCGCCACAGGCACTGGACCAAGCGGCGGCGCGAGCAGCGGTGCGGCCGGCACGCGGGTCGGTCCGACGACGGGGCATCGTCGAACTACAGATCCCGCTCGCCCTGCTGCGCCGGTGGCACTCCGACCTGGCCGCCCTCGGCGCCGGATGGGCCCGCGTCATCACCGATATCACCCGCCAACTGGACGACGCCATCGCCGACG
>NZ_JAOEGB010000102.1 GCF_025420585.1 Planotetraspora sp. A-T 1434
CGGTTAGGGCGGCTTCGCCAGTCCTGCCGCCCGGGTCTTCACCCATCAATGGCGGTCAGAACGGCTCAATGGCGGTCAGAACGGCGGATGTCTTGTGGGCGCTGGGGGAGAGCCTTCGGTTGGTGTTGGTGTTGGTGCCCAGTCGCCATTCGCCACGCGTCAGCCCAGTCGAGTCCAGCCCGGTCTCAGGGATGCAGCGGCGTCGCACCCGTGATCTCAAAAGGGCGGGATGTCCGCTTCCGGGCGTGGTGAACAGGTCCCGGGTGGGCGCTGTTCGTCTTGCTTCCCGCCACGCGGGGGCGGGTCGCCGGGCGTGGGCTGGCTGCCGGGCGGTTGCTGAGGCTGCGTTTCTTCAAGCCACGGTGGGCCGTATTCCCAGGTGGATGGCAGCGGAAGGTCGTCCTCCAAGGCCATGGCCACGGTCTCCGAGGTGGCCGGGATGGCCGGGATGATCGGTTCGGGGAGGGGTTCGATGATGGGCGGGGGTGTGACCGGGTAGCGGTGGCCGGTGCGGCT
>NZ_JAOEGB010000103.1 GCF_025420585.1 Planotetraspora sp. A-T 1434
AGATCTACAGCGTAAAGGCGCCCGCCTGATGGTCCCGTCAGGCACGAAGTGGATCATTCGGGGCCAGGGTTCGTCAGATAGTGCGCCAGCAGATAGGCAAGTCCAGCGCTTGTGATCAGGCGGGGGCGAGGATTCTGCGGAGAATGGTCATGTTATAGGCGCGCAGGGTCTGTTCGGGCGTCTTGGGCGTGTAGTTGGTGTAGTCCAGGGCGAGCACGATGGGGCCGCGCTGGGGGAGGAGCAGGGTGCTGGCGGAGGCGCGTTTGCCATTGACGCTCATGGTCTGCCCGACGCGGTGGCCGCGCCAGCCGAAGGGGTCGCGGGGGTACTTTGGCGGGCTGGAGGTCTCGCTGATGCGGGTGCGTGGATCCATCGGGTCGTTCGTGGTCCCGGAGTAGCGGCACCGAGGGATCTTCCTGCCGACCTTCCGCGTGAGCGAAGGAGACCGGGGGAGCGCGCAACCGGAGCGTTCTTGAAAACCGCTAGGCCGGGTGACCGGTCTCGTGGGTCCG
>NZ_JAOEGB010000104.1 GCF_025420585.1 Planotetraspora sp. A-T 1434
CCTGCAGCTGCCGGATGTGGTTGCGGACCTTCTTTCCGGTGTCGAGGCGGTTGGTGTGGTAGTCGGCGCCCAGGTCGTGGAATTGGGCGGTGGGGTCGGCCAGGAGGTGCCAGATGATGACCAGCAAGGAGCGGGCCACCGCGACCAGCGCTTTGAGCTTGCCGCGGCGTTTGACGATGCGCCGGTAGCGCTCGCCCAGGAAGGTGTCGGTACGGGCGGCGACAGCGGCAGCCTGGCCGAGAACGCCTTTGAGGTAGGGGTTGCCCTTGCCGGCCTTGCCCGCGGTCTGCTTGCCGCCGGACTGGATGGTACGGGGGCACAGCTTCGCCCACGACACCAGGTGGTCGGCGGTCGGGAAGCGGGACATGTCCAGGCCTACCTCGGCGATGATGACCTGGGCGGCCAGCGCGCCGATGCCAGGGATGTCGTCCAGGCGTTCCAGCGCGGTCCGCACGATCTGGGCGACCTGCTGGTGTGCACACCCCGAATCGGCACAGTCACAGGCGCCGC
>NZ_JAOEGB010000105.1 GCF_025420585.1 Planotetraspora sp. A-T 1434
GAGCTGGACGGGCTGATCGGGTTCTTCGTCAACACGCTGGTGCTGCGGGGTGATCTGTCGGGGGATCCGTCGTTCCGGGAGTTGCTGGCGCGGACCCGGCAGGTGGCGCTGGAGGCGTATACGCATCAGGATGTGCCGTTCGAGCGGCTGGTGGACGCCGTGGCGGGGGTGCGGGATCCGAGCCGTAGTCCGCTGTTTCAGGTGATGTTCGCGCTGCAGAACACTCCGGGTGAGCGGCCTGTGCTGGATGGGCTTACGTCGGAGTTGCTGCAGCCGCAGACGACGGCGAGCAAGTTCGACCTGACGGTGTCGGTGGAGGAGACTCCCGGCGGGCTGGCCGGGGTGGTGGAGTACAGCACCGATCTGTTCGATCGGGGGACGGTCGAGCGTCTGGTCGGGCACTACGAGCGGCTGCTGGAGGGGGTGGCCGCCGACCCCGATGCGCGGGTGTCGGAGATTTCGCTGCTGAGCGAGGCCGAGCAGCGCC
>NZ_JAOEGB010000106.1 GCF_025420585.1 Planotetraspora sp. A-T 1434
CGACGCCGCCCCTCCCGACGCCGCCCCTCCCGACGCCGCCCCTCCCGGCGGTGCGCCCTCCGGCGCCGCCTCCTCCGGCGGTGCGCCCTTTGGCGGCGCGTTCTCTCACGGTGCCTCCTTCGGTGGTGAGGGGTCTGGTGGTGAAGGGGCTGGCGGTCAGCCGGTGGGGTCGGGGGTGCTGGTGTCCGAGTTGCGGGAGCTGGCGTCCCGGCTGGCGGTGGCCGACCTTCCCGGCACCGCCGGGGTGTGTCTGGCCGAGGTTGAGGAGTTGCTGTACGCGCGGGACCGGTTGATCTCGGCGGTCGCCGCGCGGGTGGGCCGGGTCCACGCCACCGGGGAGGCCAAGAGTGTTGGGTATGCCTCGACGGGGACGTGGCTGCGTGGCGCTGCGGGGATGACGGGTGCGGGGGCGTCGCGGCTGCTCCGGCTGGCCACGGAGCTGGCGCGGCTGCCTGTGGTGCGGGGCCGGTTCGCGGCCGGCAC
>NZ_JAOEGB010000107.1 GCF_025420585.1 Planotetraspora sp. A-T 1434
GCCGTCCCCGGGCGACATGAAGAAAATGCCCCGCCCGGACAAATACTCCGCCGACGAAATCCGCGCCGCGCTGGTGTTGACCCGCCGCGCGGCCGAGCGTGAATACGTCTTCGCCTATGACCTGTCCACCCGTCTGGCTGCCGTCCGCCACGCCCTGGCGGCCGGGACCATCGACAAAGCCCGCGCCCTGGTCTTCCACGACTGGCTGGAGGGCGTCCCCGACCCGCTCGCGCACGCGGTGGCCGGTCATCTGCTCCCGAAGGCGGGGGCATGCACGACCAGCCAGCTGAAAGACAAAATCAAGACGCTGCTGGTGGCCGCCGACCCGCAGTGGGCGCGGCGCAAGTACGAGCGGGCGCTGCAACGCCGCCGCCTCGAAGGGATGCGGCACGCCGACGGCACCGCGACCATCACCGGCCACCAACTCCCTGTGGACCAGGCCGCCGCCGCCATCGCCCGGGTGGATGCCATCGCT
>NZ_JAOEGB010000108.1 GCF_025420585.1 Planotetraspora sp. A-T 1434
TGCCAGGCCACTAGGTAGATCTTTTCGCCATCGGCCTGACCTGCGGTTTTTTAGTGGATCAAGCCTCGGTTTTGTCGTAGGCGGTGGATAGCGTGAGGGCAGTTCTTGGGACGGCTCGGATGCGGGGGAGGTGTCTTTCGATGGTTGAGTCCCTGTTCGATGTGTTGGGTTCCCTTCGTGGGAGGGGTGCTTCCAGGCGCGGGCTGCCCGAGATCCTTAAAGGGACTGTGCTGGATCCTGACTATGTGCCGCCGCGGCGGTCCGCCGACGACCCGTCCTGCGACGTCTGGCAGCAAGCGCTGGGCGGCTGGGGGGCATACCGGAAGTTCGTCCGCGGGTCCTCCTCGCCCGCCGCCGGTAGCTCCCCTGACAGCCGCGCTGGCACCTCCGCTGGCACCCCCGCTGGCACCGCCGCGAGCCCCTCCGGTCGCTCCGCCTCAGATGCTCCCGGCCTTTCCGCCGGCGT
>NZ_JAOEGB010000109.1 GCF_025420585.1 Planotetraspora sp. A-T 1434
TGGGGGCGGGTGTGGTCGAGGTCGCTGCTGTAGGCGCTGCGGTTGCATATGGGGTTGCGGCAGGTGAGGTCGCGGGCGCGGACGCGGGCGGTGAGGGCTTGGCTGGGCCGGTAGCGGGGCTCGGGTGGGTGGGTGGTGTCGATGGCGTGGATGGCTGTGCGGATCGCGGTGTGCTGGGTTCGGGGTTTGGTCAGGGTGGTGATCTTGGCGTGGAGGATGATGTGGCCGTGTGGGGTGCGGGTGGCGACCCAGGTGGAGGCCAGGGTGGCGAGTTGCCGGGCTTGGTCGGGGGTGAGGGGGCCGTAGCCGTGTAGTAGTCCGGCCCGCTCGTCGTTGCCGGCCCAGGTGTCGTACGGCACGGCCAGCTGGAAAGCGCGCCTGACCCCGGCGTCGCCAGCCCGTACGCTGCCGTCGGTGGAGTCAACCGCCGTGGCGGCCTCCGCCCCCTGCGCCT
>NZ_JAOEGB010000011.1 GCF_025420585.1 Planotetraspora sp. A-T 1434
CCCCTCAGCGCGGCGAGGGGCTAGGCGGCATGTCGGCCGCTCCGCCGTTGAGCTGTCGCTTGGCTCTGGGGTTGGCCAGGGGGCGGGTGAAGCCGACGATGTTGCGGCGCGAGCCGTACGTGGTGATTTTGATCGGGCCGCACTTGGTGCAGCGCGCTTCGATGGCCTGGCCTCCTCCGATGACGAGGGCGACGTGCCCGGGCCGGTCGGGGCCGTTGCCTGGGCCCGAGGAGAAGAACGCCAGGTCACCGGGCCGCTCCTGCCCAGACGGGATGCGGATACCGAAGGGCCACTGCTCGAAGGTCGTCCGTGGGATCGTCACGCCCGCCGCCTTGTAGGCCATGTAGACGATGCCCGAGCAGTCGTACCCGTTCGGGCCGGTCCCGCCCCAGATGTACGGCTTGCCGAGCTGCCGGCGGGCGTAGGCGATGATCACCGCGACGAGGTCGCCGGCGATGGTCGGGGTGCCGTACTCGGCGGCCTTGGCGAGCACGCGGTCGACGTACCATCCGGCGTGGTTGTAGGCGAACAGCGCCTTGCGTACGTCGGAGGCCGCGCCGGAGGCGCACAGATAGGCGGCCGCGGTGGAGATCGCGTCCGCGGGGTCGTAGACGTCGGTATGGCCGTCGCCGTTCCCGTCGACCGCGTGTCCGGCGAAGGTAGCCGGGAGGAACTGCATGGGCCCGCGAGCCCCGGCTGCGTTGGGACCCCGGGAGGCGGGATCGCGGCCGTGGTCGGACTCGACCTTGCCGACGGCCGCCAGCACGGTCCATGACATGCCTGGGCAGGTCTGGGCGGCGTCCATGTACCAGCGCAGGTACGCCGGGGGGATGTCCGCGAGTGCCCGCTCGTTCGGTGTCGCGTCTCCGGCGCCGCCGGCCGGGATGGGAGGCTGGGCGAGGACGAACACGACGATCAGCAACGGGAGCGTGACCGCGGCTACGACGGCGGCTCCTGCCCAGCGCCATCCCATCAGCGGGACAGGATCTCGTCGACGAGCCACCGGACCAGGTGCGCGGCTGGACCTCCGGTGACGGTTGCCCAGTGCCGCCCGTCGGAGGTGTAGGTCCGAGCCGCCCCTGGGCGGGCGGGCGTACGTTGCGTGCGGCACCGCACACTGGCCCGAGCGCGGCGCGCCACCTTGCGGGTAGCGGCCTCGGCGTCAAGGGCGATGAGGTACATCGGTCCGGCGGGTGCGCTTGCCATCTGCCCGGTTCGATACGGCTGCTGCCCGGCTGCGTTGCCCGGATCGCTGACGGTGTGCGCGCATTCCGATACGGGCGAGCCCGCGCTGCGCAAGCCGTACGACGTCCGCATGGGTGCCTCATTTCTTCCCGCTTTCGCCGGCGGGGGCAGGACACCGGTGGCCGATTGCATGGCCTGTGACTTGCCCGTGTCGGCGACCGGCTGATGCAGGAGCTGCGGGTCACGGGGTGTGCAACGCCGGTGCGGCTTGCTGGGAGGCGATCTAAGCGAGCTCGAGAACCTGGGGAGAGACGTTGATGTGGACGCATGCGCTTCAGGACGCGATCGGCACGGTCGTGCGGTCGTACGACCTGGTGGACAACCCGCCGCCGCGTGCCGCCGGGCCTGCAGCCGAAAATCGACCTGCTGCTCGGCTGGGGTAAGTGGGCCTGCCTGATCCTGGGCGTGGCCGGGATCCTGATCTGCGCCGGGAAAATGGCGCTCGGGCAGTCCGGCCGGTCGCACTACGCGGCCGAGGGGGCCTCGGAGCTGCCCAAGGTGCTGCTCGGTGTGTCCCTCGCCACGGTCGCCGTGCCGATCATCACTGCGATCTTCGGATGAGCCCCTCCCTGCGGGAGCGCCGGAGGCTGCTCATCTTCCTCGGGGTTACCGCGGTGCTGATCGTGGCAGGGGTGCTGCTGGCCGTGCTGCCTGCCGCACAGCAATCCTCGCCTGCCGGCAAGCCGACCCCGTCGGCGCATGCTGAGCCCGCCGACGACAGGACGAGGGTGGACCTCGGCGGCTGGCGGTGGGCGGACTTCCACGGGGTGCGTCTGCCGTACTCCGCCTCCGACGGCCCGCACACCGTGGCTGGGGACCGGGCGTACGGCTTCGCCCGGAGCCCGGCGGGGGCGTTGCTGGCGGCGCTGCACCTGGGGATGCGGGCCAGCCCGCGGTGGGGGCCGGGGGTGTTCGAGCCGGCCATCGCCGAGCAGTTCACCGGGGCGGACCGGCCAGCGCTGCTGCAGGCCGTTCGCGCCACCTACGACAGCGTCCGCGCCGTGGCGGGCGTCGCCGAGGGCGCGCCGATCGGCCGGGCGTACGTGGTGGAGGAGGCGTTCCGCTGGCAGGCCTACGCTCCCGGTCTGGCGATCGTCGACGCGGTCGCGGCAGGGCCCGGCCGCGACGGCGTCACCGTGCGGGTCTCCACCCGGATGCAGCTGGTGTGGCGGGACGGCGACTGGCGGATGGTGGCCCCGCCCGGCGGCGACTGGACGCGGTCCTCGGCCCCGGTGACCGACCTGACCGGCTACACCCTGTTCCCGGATCGGGGGTGACAGCGTGGACTTCTTCGTGGCCGGCGGGCGGGCGGGGACCGCGTACGCGATCGCACCGTCGCCGCCACCGGGCTGTGCCGACCTGACCTCCCCGATGTGTGTGGCCGAGACCGTCGCGAACGGCGCGTTGCCGGGCGCCGGAACCCTGACACGGCAGGCGGTCGAGGGCGGCGGCCAGGCGCTCGGAGACCTCGCCGGTACGGCGGCCAAGGGCGCGGTCCAGTACGGCGTGGACGGCCTGGCGCAGGCGATCCAGTACGCGGTGTCCTGGATCATCACCAACACCGTCTCCTGGTGGACGCGCATCGACTCGCCCTGCCTGGTCTCCGACCCCTTGGCCGGATGCAGCGGCCCGTCCGCAGTGGATTCGATCGAGCGGATCCAGCAGTGGACGTTGCCGTTCGCCGTCGCGGTGGCCGCGCTGTCCCTGCTGGCGGCGGCAGCGAAGATCGCCGTCACCCGCAAGACCACACCCCTGCTGGATGCCGGCACGGGCATGCTCGTCATCCTCGGCACCGGCAGCCTCGGCGTCCTGCTGCCCGCCCTGCTGCTGAAGGTGGGCGACGAGTGGTCGAGCTGGGTGCTCAACATGAGCACCGGCGACGTCTCCAAGAAGCTCGTGGCCGTCCTCGGCCTGGCCGGCGCCTCCCCGGGTGTGGTGATCGTGCTCGGCATCGTCGGCGTTATCATCGCGGCCATCCAGGCCGTCCTTTTGCTGTTCCGCCAGGCCGCGCTCGTCGTACTGGCCGGTGTGCTGCCGCTGGCGGCCGCCGGGTCGATGACGCCACTCACCCGTCCCTGGTTTCGGCGGGTGACCGGCTGGATGCTGGCGCTGATCTTCTACAAGCCCGCGGCCGCCATGGTGTACGCGACGGCGTTCACCATGCTCGGGAACGCCTCCGACGCCCGGGCAATGTTCATGGGCTTCGCGATGGTCGTCTTGTCGATCCTGGCACTGCCCGCGTTGCTGAAGTTCTTCACCTGGGCGAGCGGCACGGTCAGCGAGTCGGTCTCAGGTGGCGGCCTACTCGGCACGGCCGTCGGGGGAGCGGTCGCGGTCGGCGCCTTCCGCGGCGGCCGGTCCGGCTCCGGAGGCTTCTTCGGTGCGGGAGGCGCGAGCGCCGTCGACCACGCCCGGTTCATGTCCTCGGCGATTCGACCCCCAGGCGGTGCACGCCGGGCCTCCGCGGCGGCCGCCGCGCCCGGGAGCCCGCCCTCCGCCGGCGGCCGTACGGCGGGAGCGTCTGCGGCGTCCGGGGCGTCGGCCGCCAAGGCCGCCGCCGCCGCGGGCCCTGCCACAGCCGCGGCGGGAGTGGTCATCACCGGGCTGGCCACCGGCGCGAAGAAGGCCGGCGACACCGTCTCCTCCTCCGTGGATCCGCCGCGACAGGAGCCGGCATGACGCGCAGGCCGTCGCGCAGGACGGCCGGGCCGTGACGCAGCCGAGGGAACCGCGCACGTACGGGGGCTGGCGGCGTCGGCGGAGCATGGGGCTGCTCGGCATGGGCGTCGGCGCCACCTTCGCCGTGCTTGCGGCCGTCGTGACGCTGCTGCTGGCCACCGCGCTGTCCCCGCGCATGCTGCTGTATCTGCTGCCGCCTGTCCTCGTGGTGGCGCTGCTTGGCCTGGCGCCAGCCGGCGGCACACCCCTGGCCACGGTGCTGCTCACCCGGTGGCGCTGGTGGTACGGCACCCGACGCGGCTTCACTCGCTTCCGCTCCGGCTCCCGTTTGGAACTGCCGGGAGTGCTCGCCGCCACCTCGCTGCTGTCGGTCCCAGACGGGTACGGCAGGCCGTACGGGCTGGTGTGGGACCAGCGGGCCGGGCACCTGACCGCGACGCTGCGGGTCGTGGCCAACTCGCCCTGGCTCGCCGACCCCGACGACGCCGACACCTGGGTCGCCTGCTGGGGCTCCTGGCTGGCCTCGCTCGGGCACGTGCCCGCGCTGCGCTGGGTTAGCGTCACCGTGCAGACCGCCCCCGAGCCGGGCGGCCAGCTCGCCGACACCGTCGCCGCGGCGATCGACCCGGCCGCGCCAGCTTCGGCCAGGGCCATCGTGGCTCAGTTGGTCGCGTCCGCGCCGGCCGCGGCCGCACATGTCGAGACCCGGGTGTCGCTCACGTTCGATCCCACGGCCTCGCCACCGGCGCCGATGACACTGGAACTGGCCGTGGCCGAGGTGTCCCGTACGTTAGACGGCCTGGAATCAGCGCTCGGCTCCTGCGGCATCACCGTGCTCGGGCGGGCCACCGCGGCGCAGATCGCCGCCGTCGTGCGCGGCGCCTTCGACCCCGCCGTCCGCGGCGAAGTGAGCCGGGCCCAGGCCGGCGCACGTACGACGGGCTGGGCGGATGCCGTGCCGCTGTCGGCCGAGGAGCTGCCGGGCTGCTACCGGCACGACAGTGGGGTGTCGGTGTCATGGTGCTGGCAGGAGGCGCCGCGGCAGAACGTGCACTCCGACGTGCTGGCCCGGCTGATCGCGCCTGGGCCATACCTGAAGCGGGTGACGCTGCAGTATCGGCCGCTACCGGCTGCGGCCGCCGACCGCGTGCTGGAAAGCGAGGTCACCTCGGCGGCCTTCCGGCAGGCCTACCGGCATCGCCTCGGCAGGGACGAGACCGCGCGCGACGCCTTCGACCAGGCAAGGGCACGGCAGGCGGCCAGAGAGGAGGCGATGGGGGCCGGGGTGTGCCTGGTTGGCATGTTCGTGACCGTCACCGTGCTCGACGCCGCCGACCTCCCGCAGGCTGTCGCTGCGACCGAGGCCGCCGCCGAGTCGTCCAAGATTCGTCTGCGGCTGCTGACCGGATCCCAGGCCGCAGGCTTCGCCACCACCCTGCCCTGCGGCGCCTGCCCACCCCGCCATGGTTCGCCGCTGATCCTTGCAGCCGGGGCCGGCGCTACTTCCCGCGCTTCGACCGGCTCCTGGACTTGTCGGCGGCCGACTGCGCCCTCTGCTTAAATCCGCTGGTGGCGGTCTTGCCGTGCGGGTTCGTGTCGGCGCTGCGCTGAATCCGCCGGGCGTCGTCGGACGTCATCTTCCGGCTCGTGGAGCCGCCGTCGTTCGTGCTCACATGACCTCCTGCGGGTCTGCTTCCCGAGGTGATGGGACCGGGTCGCGGCCCACGGCAGTGTCGCGTAGGCGCCGCCGGCGCCGCAGTGGTGTGGTCAGCCACAGCATACGCTGGAGAAACACCCGTCTGAGGCCCAGAGGGCAAGGTCCTGCCGGTCGAGGAGGTGGATCCGAAACTCGGCGGCATTCTCCCGGGCTCCCCGCGTGAAGGAGCCGTTGGTGACGACCACGGCGACGTCGGCGCCATGAGCGGGCCCCGCCGTTCCGTTCATCTGGTAGACGACGTCGGCTCCGACCTTGGCGCCGGTGGTGGTGTGTTTGCACTGCGCGACGATGCGATGTCCGCGCTCATCGAGGGCCATGACGCGGCCGCCTTTGTCTCCCTGCCGATCTCGGGGAAACCGCCCTCGGGGTTCCCGTAGTACTCGCAGTACACGGACGGTTGTGCGGGGGCGCGGGGGATCACATGGCGCTCGGCTCGACCCTGGTGGACTTGATCTGGTCGGGGTGCAGTTCCTCGCCCATGGGGATCTATCCAGGACGCTCGGTCTGTTGGAGAAGGAGATCCTCGGGCGTGAAAAGGGGCGCCCTGGCCAAGGTGACCGGGTCCATCGCGAACTTGTACTGGACGCGGTGGCCGTCATCAAACCACGGGTTCTATCTGTACGAGCAGCGCGGCGCCAGGGCATCACTGACGCCGCAGGTACGTGCGTAGGAGCGGCCGGGTTTCGTCGCCCCGTGCGGACGGGCGACAGCGTCCGCAAAGGCGACGTACGGCGTCGTGGCCCGCCGCACGCCCGGGTTGCGGGCCGGAGCACCCAGGTTCCGGCCGAGCTTTACCACGTCCATACGCGGAAAGCGCCGCCGTACGAACGCGGCGGTGCCGTCCGTGGAGCCGTTGTCCACCAGGATGGCGAGGTCGTCATGGTACGAGAGCGCGCGATCCAGCTCGTCCCGTCGGTTCGTTGTGGCCACCACCACCGTGACTCGTGCCGTCATCGCCCGCCTGCCTCTGTGCCGGAAGTCTCCAATCAGTGACATCCCATCCCCGGTGTCTATCCCAAAGTCACCCTGTATCCCGTCATGGACACGGCCAGCGGTTCCGCCCGTGTACCGCGGAGCCGTACACGGGCGGAAATCGGGTGGATGTCTGGACGTTGGCGAAACCCATTTCGGGGGCCGGTTCCGTCGCGCTCGGGGATCGCCGAGCCGCTCCGCTTGGCCGCCGCGCTGATCGACGCCCTGGGCCTCGATCGCATTGGTCGAGGAGGCGCAGGGAGCGGCGTCAGTGCGGGTTGCCGGATATCGCCTTCGCCGAAGGGGCGCCCGGCGGCCGGGCTTGTGCCGGTCGCCGCAGGTTGATCAAGGCAGCGGCACGTTGACCAGCGACCCCGTGGAGATTGCGGTGATCTTGATCATTCCCAAATCGGTTTGTCCCGAAACCACGTCGTGTCCGCAGGTGAGAACCGCCTGACCAGGAGTGGTGAAGTCGTGGACCACGTTAAGCGCGATCGGCACGCCCGAGATATTGCCGTCGTGGTCGACGATACTCTGATCGTTGTCCACGCCTGCCCAGAGCGCGCACCTGACCGTGGTCTTGAGCCCAGAAGGCAGCGGAAGCCCGATGAACAGCTTAGCGAAGATCGCGTACTTGCCGGCGGGCAAGTTGAGCCGGCCCACATCTACCTGCTGGTTCGCCGCGGTTGTGAGCCGAAAGCTGTTCTTCCAGCCCGCGATCACGTCGCCCGTGGCGGCGTCGGCCCTACGCGGCAGGAGTACGGTTACCGCCGTTATCAAGAGCAGGACACTTAGGAGTAAGGTCAGGCCCAGTCGAGTCTTGCGCGTGATGTCCGTCATTTTTCGGTCCCTTCCGGTGACCCTGCGCTGCCGCGAGTCGAAACGGGCTGCACATGGGCGTTGCCCGCATCACCGCCGTATTACGTAAATTTCTACGCGCATTGACGGAGCGTGACGCTCCCTCGTTCCAATGCGGAATCGGGTCTTGACAGCGCCGGAGACTTCAACAATGACCGCTGATCGATGTCCCTAATTTGGCATCCTGGATCGGTCCGCCCGGCTCGTCGATAATGTGGCGTATGGACCTGGATCTCGGGTTGGTCGCCAACTTCTTGGTCCTCGTGGAGGAGATGCACTATGGGCGTGCGGCCATGCGGCTGCACATGAACTCATCTGCGTTGACGAAGCGCATCCAACGTCTCGAACGACAACTCGGGGTCCCCCTCGTCGAGCGGGACTCTACGGGGGTGCTCGCCGTTACGTCCGCAGGCCGACAGTTCGCGATCGCCGCCGTACCCTTGATCGCTCAGGCCAACGCCGCGCTCGAGAGTGCCCGGGCCAAACCCGCCCGGTACACGCTGCGGGTCGGTATGCCCGTCGGCGGCGGCGCGATGCTTGGACACTTCGACATGACCCGCATCGCACGAGAGGTCCGCCGCAGCTTCCCCGAGATCCGGTTGGTGCTTCAGGAAATCCCCTTTCCCGCGCTGACCCGCTGCCTACCCGAGCATCGGATAGACGTCCTGTGGGACACCGCGCCCGTGCACCATCCCGCCGTGGACTCGTTCCCCCTGCCCATCACCAGCGCTCGCATCGGCGTGGTCGCCGCCCGTCATCCCCTCGCCGACGCCGGAACGATGAACGTGGAGGACTTCAGCGAGCAACCGATCTTGTACAACCCCGCCGCCGCCGACGACGAGTGGATGAAACAGTTCTGGCTCGGGGATGTGCGGCCACGCCGCGAGGCGCGCCTGGTCGAGGTCGACGCCGATGACATCACACCCGTCCTTCGCCAACTCGGCGATGGCACAGCCGTGATGGTCGGCGTCGCGGAGTACGCACCACGCCTGCTGGGCTCTCGCTTGCGGGCGGTGACACTGACTGGCGCCGCCCCTGTGGTATTCCATGTCGCATGTCGGCGCACCGACCGGCGTGGCGCCGTCCGCGCCCTCTTGGAAGCCTTCCAGGCTGTCGGCCCTCGCCACTTCCTGTAGGCCCCCTGCGATGGCGGTGCGAGCCGCCGCGCAGCCGCGGCGTGGAGAGGATCATTCCTGCATGGCTGGCACGGTTCCGAGCTACGTCACGGCTCGAACAACCCTCCTGCGGCGTACTGAGGGAGCCGACTGGCCATCGACCGGACGCGGAGGCATGTCGTGACCGTGGTGCAGTTTTGTCCTCGCCCCGAACTCCTACCGCCAGCGGCCAGTCCCGGCGACCTCGAAGACACGAGAGCCGCGCCGGACGCTCTGGCCTGGGGGAGGAAGCGCCCGGTTGCCCCCGCGCGAGGCCGGCGCAGGCCGTACGGCGGGCGGGCGGTGCACGTCGCGCCGGGGGTGGAGTATCAGGCGACGACCACGCAGGTGTGCGGGCTGTATCCGTTCGTCGCCGGCGCGGGCGCCCCGTCTGTCGGCACGCCGATCGGGCGGCATCAGCTGTCCGGTGAGGTCGTCTGCCTGGATCCGCTCACATGGCTGCGCGCCGGGCTGGTGACCAACCCCGGAGTGTTCGTGCTCGGCCAGCCCGGCACCGGCAAGTCCACCCTCGTCAAGCGCCTGGTCGTCGGGGCGGTCGCGTTCGGCTCGACCGCGCTGATCCTCGGCGACACCAAACCCGACTACACGCCGCTGGTCGCCCACCTGGGCGGGCAGGTCATCGGCGTCGGGCGGGGGATGGACCGGCTCAATCCGCTCGACGCCGGACCACTGGCCGCCGCACTGCGGCAGATGAGCGGACCTGAGGCTCAGCGACTGCGCTGGGAAGTGCGCGGCCGCCGCCTGTCGCTGCTGCTCGCGCTGTGCACACTGATTCGGGAAAGCCGGATTACCAACTTTGAAGAGGTTGTGCTGGGCCGCGCGGTCGACCTGCTGGACGAGCGGCTGCCGCGCGAGCCGACGGTGCCCGACGTCCTGGCGGTCATCGAGGAAGGGCCCGAGGCGCTTCGCTCGGCCGCCCGGGCCGACACCGACGGGACCTACCGGGGAAAGAACACGGGACCTGGTGTTCACCCTCGACCTGCTGTGCACGGGGTCGCTGGCCGGGGTGTTCGACGGGCCGACCACCCGCCCGCTGGATCCGGCCGCGCCGGCGGTCGTCATCGACATCTCCCGGATCGGTACGGCCGGCGACAAGCTGCTGAGCGCCGCGATGCTGTCCACCTGGGCGTACTCCTTCGCAATGGTGGACGCCTGCGCGGCGTTGAGTGAGCTCGGCCTGGGCCCGCGGCGGTCGTGGCTGGGGGTGATGGACGAGTTGTGGCGGGCGCTGCGCGGCGCTCCCGGCCTGGTGGAGTACGCCGATGCGCTGACCCGGCTGAACCGGGCCAAGGGTATGGCGTCGGTGATGGTGACGCATTCGCTGTCGGACCTGGACGCGCTGACCGCAGAGGAGGACCGGGCCAAGGCCCGTGGATTCGCCGACCGATCGGCCATCACCGTGCTGGCCGGGCTGCCGCCGCGCGAGCTCGCCAGGGTCAGCGAGGTCACCCCGCTCACGGGTCCCGAGGCCGAACTGGTCGCCTCCTGGTCGGCGCCGGACTCCTGGCAACCAGGAGCGAAGCACCCCGGCCGAGGCAAGTATCTGATCAAGACGGGGGAGCGTCTCGGGATCCCGGTCGAGCTCGCGCTCGTCGAAATCGAGCACCAGCTCTACGACACAGACCCGCGGTTCGACGACGCGGCGGTCAGCCCGCCCCGAGGACGTCGTACACGCTGGCCGTACGGCGGGGCGGTTCCAGATTGTGGCGGTGTGCAAGGCTCATCGGAGCACCCAGGCTAACCGGAGCGCCGCGAGCTCCAGTACCAGGATGATGTAGTGGTCCTCGCTGCCGGTGCCGGTCACGGTGGCACCGCGCCTGGCGTCCTGCGGTCGAGGGCGGACGGCTTGACAGCGCAGCGCCAGCAATCGGATACTGATCGTGTCGTTTCCTCTGGGGAACGAAAGTGGCGCCGGGAACCCCCCGATGGAATCGGGAGCCCGGCGTTCGCGTTTTCGCCGCTCACATCTCTCCTGCTTCCAGGAAAGTGACGCGCTCCTCCAACAGCGGCCACCATCGGAGCTCCCCGCCTAGCCATCCGGTGACGACTCCGGCGACGACGTCAGCCGTCCACAGTGCGGCGTCCGAGCTGGCTCGCGCCCAGCTGACCGACATCTCCGCGGCGACCTGGCCGCGTCTGCGAAGGACCGTCAGGATCGCCCGGTCGGCGGCATCCTGCTCCCTGCGCGACTCGAAGACCACTGTCTCGACACCGCGCGCCGACAGTTCGGGCAGCAGCCGAAGCAGGCAGTGACGCCTGGCGCGTTCCGGACGGCCCGCGGAGGCGTGCAGGCTGACGGCGACCACGGAGGCGAAGTCGATGGACGCCACCGCCTGTGCGATGAGAGATCGGCGAGGTACCCGTTCCGTCCTCCAGTGAACTGTGGGTGTCTTGCCGTACCGGAGCGTGTCCATCAGCGATCTGACGTGGTCAAGCCCTTCGGAATGGAGGAGAACCGCAGCGAGGACGTAGACGCAGTCGTCGTCCGCCCGCACTCGGCAGCTTTCATCGACGAAGGCGAAAAGCACGGGCCGACCCTACGTCACGATCAGTGCCCGCAACATTACTTTTCGGCACATCAATGGTGAGCGGCGTCGAGCCGGCTCCTGGATGGGTCATGTTGCCATTCAGTTTCGACCTGTTGCCGTACGTGGCTCTGCTCGCCGCACGCAGTCGCGGCACCGCTCCGTGTGCGCAAGGCCCTATGGTCACGGGGTGAGCAATGCCTGGTCGTGACGCTCACCGGCATGGATTTCTCCCAAGGTGCGGAAGGTTGCCGGTGAGGCGCGTGCTCGGGCCGTCGGCGCCGGTGATCCCTGGGCCCGCCTTCGGCGCCTGGTTCCTGCTCGGGGTGTTGTGGAGCCTGGCCGGCCTCGCCGTGATCGTATGGGTGGCGGCCAGGCTTGCCGCCCTCGTCACCGGCGGCGCGGTCGCCTCGCTGTGGACGGGGTTTGTCGCCGACGTCCTGCACGGCCGTACGGCTCGCGCCTGGCCGGGCACGCTGCTGGCGGCGTTACGGCGGTTGCCGCCACGGCAGCGGGAGGTGGTCGCGCTGCGCGTCTTTCTCGATCTGGACACCGAGACCGCGGCCAGGACCCTCGGGATCGCTCCCGGAACCGTCACCGCACATCTGTCGCGCGCTGTCGCGACTTTGCGCGGCGACCTCGCAACAGTCAACAGCCAGGAGGGCGAACGATGAACGACGATGACGTACTGGGCACGGTGCGCGACGCCATGGCCGGAGTGCACATGCACACGCCGGTGCAGAAACTCGTGGCGGCGGGCCGGTCTCGCCGCCGCCGCAGAATCGGGGGCGCGGCGGCCGGCGCCGCATTGGCGACGGGGCTGGCGTTGACGCTGGCGATCGACAGCCCCCAGGTGAACGCACCGCCGGTGGTCACCGGCAATCAGGTGCACGTGCATCTGGCCGCCTTCTCCGTCGACACCAACCCCGACGGCACGGTGACCGTGAAGATGACCAAGCAGCAGTCGCTGGATCCCGAGGTCATGCAGCGAACGCTGGCCCAGGCCGGCATCCCCGCGCAGATCACGATC
This sequence comes from Planotetraspora sp. A-T 1434, assembly GCF_025420585.1. Taxonomy (GTDB): domain Bacteria; phylum Actinomycetota; class Actinomycetes; order Streptosporangiales; family Streptosporangiaceae; genus JAOEGB01. The sequence goes on from NZ_JAOEGB010000011.1 coordinate 12,202, forward strand.
AACAAGTGGTGCGAGCCGTCGACCGCGTCGCAGGATCTGGGAGCGGACTTCGAGAAGGTCGTCCGGATGGAGAACTCCAACAAGGGCATCCGGCGGGAGAACTCCGAGGAATCCATCCGAAAGGAAAACTCCAAGGAGGCCATCCGAAAGGAGAAGCAGCCTGACACAACACCCTGGATGGTCATCACGCCATCGGCGATGCCCCCGGCGACCAAGCTGATCATCGGGATGAGGACAGCCGACTACCAGCCGGACTCCCCTAGCCGAGTCGCGGTCTCGATGGGCCTGGTGCTCGACGATGCCCCGCTGACCTGCACCACGGACGTCCCGAGCGGCCCGGCGCGCGAGCCCAAGCCGTCCAAGTCCTAGGTCACCGAGAGTCCTCCAGACATTAGGTAGCCAGGTGACCCCGGACGGTCACCTGGCACCTCTGCTAACGGGCTCGAGGATGACCGCCTACAGCACCGACCGAATGTGCGTCACACGATGGGCTGAAGCTCGCCTGACTTCGCCCGCCACTGTGGGTTCGAGCTTGAGTGAATACCGTGGGCGCTGTTAGCTTCACCCGGTGGACGACATGCCTGCACGGGCGAAGACGATCGAGGACTTCGCGGCGGCTCTGCGAGAACTTCGCAAATCTGTCGGCAACCCACCTTTCCGGGAGATGTCTGGCCGCTCGGGAGCGATCTCGCACACGACGTTGCACGAAGCCACGAAGGGTAACCGGCTCCCGAGTTGGGAGACCACCGTCGAGTTCGTCAAGGCGTGCGGCGCGGACCCGGCCGCGTACCGCGAACGCTGGGAGAGGGCGAACCTGGCGGTCAGATCGACGAGCGCCGGAGATCCTTCAATCCGCGCGGACACCTTGGCGGCCCGTCCGCCTAGTGGACTCGCAGCCTCCGCCACAGGCGCCGCGGAAGGTCGTACCGTGCACATCGCCATCGGGTCGCAAGCGCCACGGTCGGCTGGTGAGACCTCGGCATCTGTGCCTACGCCGCTGCCACCGCCCGACGAGATCGCGGGCGACGTCCAGCCGGTCCTCCCTGCGCTGGGGGGCCGAGGGCGATTCCGACTGACCCGCCCGGCTGCGGCCGCGCTCGCAACAGCGGCCGTCGGTGTGGGGACAGCGGTCTTCATCGCGTCCGCCGTCAATCACGGCTCCGAGACCGACGAGCGCAGCCTGAACCCGTCCGGCAGCCCATCGAAGGCCTCGCTGTCGGCAGCCGGCTGCCCGGTGCGCCCGACCAACCCGCCGTGGGCCCCGCCTGCGCACAAGGGTGATTCGGCAGCGTTCATCGGGGACATCACGCTACTCGACTGCACGCACGTTGGCCCCGGCCAGACCATGACCAAGGTATGGCGGCTCAAGAACGCTGGGACCGTGCCGTGGAAGGGATATTCGTTGCATCGCCTCGACCTCCCGCAGCAACCTGATCAATGCCAGACCATCTCCGACGTACCGATCAAGGACACGCGACCCGGAGAGACTGTCGACATCCGGACTGACATCACCACGCCAAGGAACCCAGGCTTGTGCTATGTGCGGTTCAAGATGATGGATGGTTCGGGACGGGTCGCGTTCCCCGGAGGCCGGCCGCTCAACTTCCAGGTCATCGTCAACTGACGCCCGTTCCCCGCCGTGCATCACACGGCGGGGAACCAGGGGCGGACGGTCTCCGGGGGTTCAGTTGAGAACGATCCCCGTGTAGTAGTACTTGAGGATCCTGAAGTAGCTCCACCCCGCCTTGGCCTTATCGCGGGAGCCGGTCTGCGACATCCAGTCGCCGGTGACCCAATGGCCGCACGCCGTCGTCGTAGAGCAGTACTGGGCCTTGAATATCTTCCCATTGCGCGTCATCCGGGTGCCCCACGTCGCGTCCACCGCGGCGTTCGTCGCCGCCGTCGCGGAGCCGGGTTTGTACACCTGGCTGGACGTGTGGTCGGAGACGTCGTAGCACTGGCCGCTCGGCGTCTTGCTCGCCGAGTTCAGCGCCCAGTACCAGCCGAAGTTCTTGACGGCGATCGCCCCGGCCCTGAGGGACTCCCTCGGCCAGTACGACGGCCACTCGTTGGGCAGGACATTCTTGATGTAGGTCTTGAACGGCACCCGGTCCACGCGATTGAGGGATTTCCGGTAGACGAGGATCGTCGTGGGCAGCTTGCTGTGCGTGCCGTCGGTCTTGCACCCGGTCGGCGGTGCGGAGCTCAGGAACTGGTGCGAGGCGTTCTGGTTCTTGAGGCCGGCCTTGAGGTTGCCTTTGGCGCCGGGCTTGAAGTCCTGGTAGATGCTGCTGCTGTAGTTGCTGTTGTAGTAGACGCGGACGGTCTTGTTGCTGCGGTTCCAGACGGAGGCGGCGTGGTTCTTGACGCACGTGCCCTTGCCGTTGCCGGGTCCCTTGAAGTCGAAGCAGGAGGGCTGCTCGGTGCCGTAGTCCCCGACGGATCCGGTGAAGTCGGAGACCGATCCCTGGTTGTTGCTGTTGAAGTAGTAGCAGAACTCGCCGGTCTCGCACACGCCGTTGCGGGTCGCCGCCGAGGCGGGCGAGGCGGTGGCGAGCACCGCCCCGCCGAGCGCCATCGCGGCGGCCGCCGTGGTGAGCCGCGAGATCAGCCGTGCGGTTCGTGGAGACACAGTTGCCTTCCTCTTCATCAGAGGTCGCGGTGCGCTAGCGGACGTTGTAGCCCTGGGAGACCCAGAACGAGTTCGGGTTCGGGTTGCTCAGGACCGGGTCGCCGACGCTCTTGGCGGCGAGCTTCTGCCGTCCAGGGCGCATCTCGACGTGGGTGTGCGCGGCCCCACTGGACGACACCCCGTGCCACGCCTCGTCGGCGATGATCTGGCCGCGCGAGATCTGCTGGCCCACGCGCAGGGAGGACCGCGGAGCGGAGTGCAGGTAGATGATCGTCTTGTTCAACGAGGCGTTGTAGATGGCGATCGTGGAGAGCCCCGAGCCGCCGTTGTGCCCGTACGCGACGTAGATGAGCTGACCGCTCACCAGGGCGTGGACATCCGAGCCGATGCCGCGGGCGATGTCGATGCCCTCATGCCGGCCGCGGGTGCTGGTGTAACCGTCGAAGCCGCAGCTGATGTGGCCGCCGCCGGTCTTGTACAGCGCGTACGACATGTTGACGCGCGCCGATGACGACGGGCTGAACTGGTGCGAGGCGTTCTGGTTCTTGAGGCTGGGCTTGAGGTTGCCTTTGGCGCCGGGCTTGAAGTCCTGGTAGATGCTGCCGACGTAGTTGCTGTTGTAGTAGACGCGGACGGTCTTGTTGCTGCGGTTCCAGACGGAGGCGGCGTGGTTCTTGACGCACGTGCCCTTGCCGTTGCCGGGTCCCTTGAAGTCGAAGCAGGAGGGCTGCTCGGTGCCGTAGTCCCCGACCGATCCGGTGAAGTCGGACACCGATCCCTGGTTGTTGCTGTTGAAGTAGTAGCAGAACTCGCCGGTCTCGCACACGCCGTTGCGGGTCGCCGCCGAGGCGGGCGAGGCGGTGGCGAGCACCGCCCCGCCGAGCGCCATCGCGGCGGCCGCCGCGGTGAGGATCTTGTTAAGCGTTCTCATGGTGTTCTCCTTGTGTCTTTGTGTCTGTGCAGCCTGGGTTTCGGATGGTCAGCGGCGCTGGTACTCCTCCCATGTGCGGATGGTCACCTTCGGGCCGTCGTCCGGACCACGGCCGGCGAGCCCGTTCAGACCGAGGTAGTAGTCACCGATCTGGTGCTGGGCCTGGCTGGACAGGTCGGTGTCGTTGATGGCAGCGGCGTGGATGTGCCACGGCCAGTCGGCTTGATCGGGGCTACGCACCCATGCCGCGAAGCCGACACGTCGCAACGCGCGGACGATCGCGGTGCGGGTGGCGGAATTCATCCCCTTGACGGAGATGTCGACGACGCCGCCGCCGTCGTGGGTGCCCGCGGACGTGGGGTCGCCGCCGGGGTTGTACGAACCCTGCAACAGCACGAGGTTGCGGCCGAGCAGCCGCTTCGCCTCGGCCAGCATGCTCCGCGTGCGGGTGTTGATGACGCCGCCGTCGGCGGACACCCGGGCACCCGGGCCGATGATGTGGGTGACTCCGAAGCGGCCGGCTCCGAGTCTGGTAAGCGACGCCTTGCCCGGCAGGCCGTTGGCGGCGAGACCAGTGAGGCCGAGCGACTTCTGGAACTTCGCGAAAGCGACGACCGTTGTGCTGCCGAAGTAGCCGTCCACCCACTTCGCGTCGAGCAGGTGCCGGTCGCGCAGCGCCTGCTCAACGAGGAGCACACTGGCCTTGGCACCCGGGGTCAGCTTGTCGTCGGACCGCCGCGGGTCGATCTGGGCCGCCTTGACAGTGGCTTCCATGTTCGCGGTCGGAAGGGCCCTAGCGTCGGCCGCCTGTGCCGCTGACATCCCGGACACTCCGGTCAAGGAAGCGAGCAGGGCGGCCGCCACGAGGGCAGCGGCGCATGAAGGCAGCTTCATCGTTTCTCCTGGTTCGGACGCTGGGGGGTGATTCCTGCGGCGGAGTCCACGGTTTCGGATCGCTCACGCTGTCCACAACAAGATCGTGTTGTCAGCCTGTCCGACAGGCTCCCCGTACAGGCGTACGCGCCGCCTGACAGGTAATCCGATGGCGAGCGAGACGCCGGCCGTGCGCGGCGGACAGGGGTTCCGGAGGGCCATCCCCATCGCGGTCCTCAACCGACTGGAAGGTCGACACCGTACGGACGAGTGTCTTGCCGTCGCGCCCGTGAGGGACTCCAGGGCGACATGGCCCGGCACGCCCTCGAACTCGAAGGTCTGCACGGTGTAGTCGGGGGTCGGTGTGCGCGCGGAAGACCAGGTCGCGCGGCGCGTCGAACTCCGCGTGATGATGATCCGCGGCTGACCGGGCTCCGCAAGGATTTTGGAGCTGTTTGTAACACTTGAGGGTCTCGGCCCACTTCCTTGTGTTGAAGCAATTACCCGGGACGAAGGGGGGCCAGCCGGTGACGGATGACTCACAGCGGTTCACCACGATGTATGACGAGTGCCGACAGCGGGTCTGGGCCTACGTGGTCAGTCAGGCGGGCAGGCAGATCGCCGACGAGGTGGTGAGCGAGACGTTCGCGATCGCCTGGCGGCGGTTCGACGACATGCCGGAGCGCGCCCTGCCGTGGCTGCTCGGTGTGGCCCGCAACGTGCTGCGCGACAACATCCGCGCCGAGATCCGGCGCGAGTCGCTCGCCGGCGAGCTGCGCGCATGGACGGAAGAAGACCACGCCGATCAGGTGGCCGAACGCCTCGCCGTCATGACCGCGCTCGCCTCGTTGAACCAGGACGAACGCGAGCTGCTGATCTTGGTGGCGTGGCAGGGGCTCACGCCCCGCGACGCGGCACGCGTCATCGGATGTTCCGCCGCGACCTTCCGAGTGCGGCTCCACCGGGCCCGCAAACGGCTGGTCGAGGCAATGAAGTCGGTACCGGCGGTCCGCCCCCGAACCCGGGTGCGCAGTCTCAGTGAGGAGTGGTCATGAACCCGATGAACCAGCTGCGGGCGGCACGCCCGGCCCATCTCGACACCCCGGCCGACGAGCACACCCGGACTGGCGAGCTCTCCTACGCCATGTCTCAGGCCAGGCCGGTGCGGACCCGCAAGGCCGGCATCGTCAGGCCCGTGTGGGGGCTCGGCCTGGCGGGTGCGGCCGCCGCGACCGCCGTGGCCGTGACGATCACCGCGACCGGCGGCACGGCACCGGCCCCGAGCTCCCAGACCGTCGCCAAGGACACGCACTCGGTGACGCGGTTGTCGGCCAAGCAGGTCCTTCTCGTCGCGGCCGAGTCGTCACTCAAAGCCCGGCACGGCGGCGGGGCCTACTGGTACGTGGAGAGCACGCTCGGTAACGCCCAGCAGGTGGGCACCAAGGTGCACTACACGGTGAACATGCTGCAAGGCGACCAGAAGTGGATCGCCCGCTCGCCGAAGCAGGAAAGCTGGTGGGTGTCCCAGAACCTCGGGATTAAGCCCGCGCCCGGCTCGGAGGCCGCCTGGAAGCAGGACGGCTCGCCGACCAAGTGGACGGTAACCATGACCAAGAACGCCGACACCCGGGAACAGCGGGTCGTCGAGGCCAAGGGCGGCAAGCCCTCCGGCAACGCGATCAACGTGGGCGACAAGGTCGCCGACCTGGCCGGTAAGAACGTCTCGGTGGCCGAGCTCCAGGCTCTGCCCACGACGGCGGCCGAGCTGAAGGCGTACCTGCTCAAGGGATACGAGGGGCACGGCACCGAGTCCAACGACCCGCAGGATGCCGACTCCTGGCTCTTCCAGGTGACCGCGAGCCTGTTGAGCGACATGCCCGTCAAGCCCAGCGTCCGGGCCGCGGCCTACCAGGTGCTCGCCGGCCTGGATGGCGTGCGGTCGCTGGGTGAGGTGACCGACACGCTGGGCCGCACGGGCCAGGGCGTCGCCCGGGCCGAGACGTGGTCCACCGGCAAGTTCGAGCGGCAGCTCATCGTCGACCCGAAGACCGGCGTCCTGCTGACGGACCAGTTCGTGGCCGTCGCCCCGACCGGAACCTACGGCTGGGCGAAGCCGGGCACCGTCGTCAACTGGACCTCGATCACCAAGGCCGAGTGGACCAACCGGAAGCCGGTCAAGCCGTAACGGCCGGCGGTTCCGACGGGGGGCGATCGCGGCCATAGGCCATGGGCCGCGGTCGCCCTTTCGTCATGCCGCCGGGCCAGCCGGCGCGTGATTGCCCTGGTCGTGGGTGGGTATCCGAGCCCCCATGAGCACCAAGAAACAAGACGAACCGGCCGTGGGTGACGAAGTCACCTGGAAAAGCCATGGCTCTTCCACCTCGGGGAAGGTCGAAAAGAAGATCACCGAGACGACGGAAGACAGCGGACGCACCGTGAAGGCCTCGCCCGACGACCCTCAGTTCCGCGTCCGGAGCAGCAAGAGCGGCAAGACCGCCGTACACAAGCCGTCAGCGCTGCACAAGAAGGACCGCCATGACTGACGACAAGAAGCAGATCGCCGCCGACCCACCAGGCGGTCAACATGACCGCGGCCGAACTCGATCGCCGGCTCGGCACGCAGGAACCGATCAGCCAGCGGATCACGAGGATTCGTAAAAGTCGGACGCCGACCTCAACTGCTGACGACGTTGCTGTAATTCGCTGCTGTACGGGAACCAAAAAGCCACTTCCGGTGACCGGAAGTGGCCTTTGAGTTGGGCGCGGCCGAGAGGACTCGAACCCCTAACCTTCTGATCCGTAGTCAGATGCTCTATCCATTGAGCTACGGCCGCCTGGCTGCCTGGCATCACCTGGGGTGCTTGGCAACGGGTGTAACTCTATCAGACCGTACACCCCTGCTTGAGCCATTACTTTGCCCTCCCACAGGCGAGGGACCTACGAGGGGTCCACCTCCGGCGTGCCGTACGGCTCGGCTACTCCGGGATGAGGAGGGAGAGGGTCTCGGCGACGCAGGCGGGTTTGTCGATGCCTTCGACCTCGATCGTGACGCGCACGTTCGCCAGCGTCCCGGCAGGGGTGCCCTTCACGTCGACGATCTCGGCGGCCGCGCGGATCCGGGAGCCGACGGGCACCGGACGCGCGAACCGGACCTTGTTCAGTCCGTAGTTGATCGCCATCTGGAGCCCGTCGACCCGGAACAGCTCGGCCGCGAAGGACGGCAGCAGCGCCAGCGAGAGATACCCGTGCGCGATGGTGCCGCCGAACGGGCTGTCCTTGGCACGGTCGGGGTCCACGTGGATCCACTGGTGATCGTCCGTCGCGTCGGCGAACAGGTTCACGCGGTCCTGGGTGATCTCCCGCCAGTCGGTGTGCCCAAGATGTTCCCCCTTGGCTGCTTTCAGCTCGGCAAGGTCATTGAAGATCCGCATAGCACAGCACCCTAACGCCGGGGACTACTTGTACGGCTTCCGCGTCCCGTCGCCTTGCGTTGGAGCCCCCGTAATCCGGCATCTCTAACGTTCGCGACATGAAACGACTTTCGATCATGCTTGGTGCGGCCGCCCTCACCCTCGGGCTCGCGACGCCGGCCGCGATGGCCGACCCTGAGCATGGTGGCTACGGCCAGGCCACGCTGACCGGCTTCGCGTCCCTTCCCGCCGAGACGTTCGTGCCCGGCAGCGAGCCGTCGGGCTCCGCCATCGGGGCGGGCCCGTTCAACGGCATCGCCGCGCCCTTCGCGGGTCAGCCCGTCCAGGGCTTCAGCGGCATCGTCAACAGGCACGACGGCACCTTCGACGTGCTGTCCGACAACGGCTACGGCGCCAAGGCCAACAGCGCCGACTTCCTGCTCCGCGTCCACCGGATCAGGCCCGATGTCACGACCGGCAAGGTCGAGGTGGTCGGCGGGTTCAACCTGACCGACCCCGACCACCGCGTGCCGTTCCCGCTCACCAGGGCCGACCGGACGCTGACCGGCGCGGACTTCGACGTGGAGTCGATCGTGCGGTCCTTCGACGGCACGTACTGGATCGGCGACGAGTTCGGCCCGTGGCTGCTGCACTTCGCGCCGTCCGGGCGCCTCCTCCAGGCTCCGATCGCCCTCGATGGCGTCAAGGCCCCGGAGAACCCGTACCTGAACGGCGGCCAGCCCAACATCCGCAGCAGCAAAGGCTTCGAGGGCATGGCCCGCTCGGTCGACGGCCGCCACCTCTACCCTCTGCTCGAAGGCACGGTGGACGGCGACACGCCGGGCGACCTGCGCCTTTACGACTTCGACGTCCGCAAGGGGCAGTACACCGGCGACCGGTGGACCTACCGCCTCGACTCCCCGTCGAACTCCATCGGCGACGCCATCACCGTGGACAGGCACCGGTTCCTGATCATCGAGCGCGACAACAACCAGGGCGATGCCGCGGCCTTCAAGCGGATCTACCTCGCCGACACCCGTGACCGTGACGGCGACGGCGTCATGGACAAGACTCTGGTCGCCGACCTCCTCACCCTCGCGAACCCGAAGGGGCTCGGCGGCTTCGGGCAGACCTTCCGGTTCCCGTTCCAGACCATCGAGGACGTGGCACTGCTCGACGACCGGACGCTGGCCGTCGTCAACGACAACAACTTCCCGTTCTCCTCCGGCCGCACTCCGGGCAAGGCGGACAACGACGAGTTCATCACCGTACGGCTCTCGCACCGCCTGCACGCGGACCCGCGCGCCTTCCTCTGATCAACGGCGCAGGTCCATCCCCTGGCGTACGGCGAGGCCTGCGCGGCCGCGACGACTTCGTCCGTACGCCAGGGGTGTAAGTAGGTAGGCCGGGATTTAGGCGCACATAGAGGCCGTTTATGTGCGCACTGATTCCGTCGTTACGGTTACACCTCCATGCACTATGGGTGTTCGCCACGACACTCGGGGCCACGAAGGGGTATCACCTGGTCGCAGGGGTGTATGCGCCATCCACCCCGCGTGGAGGACCCCGTGAGCGAGAAGCCCGACCAGCCCGGCAAGCGTTACCGTCTCCGCGGCCTCATCCTCATCACCGTCGTCGGCATCGCGTCCTGGGCTCTGATCATCTGGGCGCTCGTCGAGCTCTTCACCTGATCGGAGCCCTGATGGGGCGGCACCGCGCGCCTATGGCGGCACTCCAGCCGCGGAGACGGCCTGTGTGTCAGCCGCGCTGAAGCTTCTGCAGCGTCTGGAGATGGTCCTGGACGACCGGCTTGGAGTCTGTGGCGATCTTCTTGACCTGCGCCGAGGAGCCCTTGGACAGCTGTTGGGCAATCGCCGCCAGATCTTCCTTATGGTCCGCGATCATCGCGGCGATCCAGGCGCGGTCGAACTCGGCGCCCTGCTTCACGGCGATCTGCTTGAGCTCGGCTTGCTGCTTGTCACTGGGTTTGTGCGGCAGCTTCACGCCCAGTTGAAGGGCCACCTGCCGGACGACCTTGTCCAGCTTGGTGTGGTCGGTCACGAGCCTCGTCCCGAACTCGCGCACCGCCTTCTTGCTGCCCTCCGTTTCGGCGAGCCGTCCTGCGCGGATCTCACCCAGGTTCCCCTGATGGGTTTGTATGAGAAATGTCCGGTCCTGCTCATTGACGTCGGCAGCCGCGGCGAAGCTGGCCGTCTTGCCCGCCAGCAGAGCCGCCATGACGGCCAGCAGGACAATGATCCGTCTGACCATGGGACCCTCCGGATCTCTCGCCGGGAGGTCACCGGGACACCGAGACCCAACCCGGACACAGCAGTACATACGCCTCATACCCCGGGAGGGCCGCATCCCATTCGGACGACCGCAAAGACCAGAACGCCAAGGACCACCGCGAGCCGTACGAAACGGACGCCCCCGTCCTCAGAGCAAGGGCGGGGGCGGGGGCGGGGCGTTCGCCGAGCAGCCACGACCACTCAGTCATCGATGTGCGGCGCCAGGCGATGATGATCGGTCTTCGCGTGACCCGCGGGCGGCACGAACGACGGCCGCTGAGGATTCGGAGCGAGCAGGCTGAACGGCCTGGCCTCGGGTGCCGACGCGGATTCCGATCCGGCTGTGAATTTGGAAGGGGATCCGGTGGTCGATCCGGCCGGAGATTCGTTTGTTGATCCGCTGTCCGTGGGCGCCGCGGTGATCAGGACATCCTGCGGAGTGGGCTTCTCGGAGAGCTTCATCTTCTTGGCGAGGTCGACGCCATAGGCGGCGGCCCAGCCTTCCGGAAGCCCGGCCGGGTCGGTGAACCTGTCGAACTGCGCCATGAAGTCTTCCTGCGCCGGACCGGCGACGGGCTTCTTCAGGTCCAACTGCCTCGTTGCCGACGGCTTGCCGTTCGTGGCGGCGTTCGGCGCGGGCGGAGTCGGATCAGCCGGCGTGGCGGGTCCGGCGAGCAGCGCGGCGGCGAGGACTGCGGTACAGGCGAACATGAGGCTCCCCCTGAGGTCATGGACGGTACGAGACGACGGTAAGGGGCCCATGTCCGGATGATCACGCAGCGTGCGCTCAATGTCAGGTCAAACCTGAGCATCAGCGGCTCCAAGCGCATAGATCGGGACTCCGCGCGGGTGCGCCCGTTATAGGGGGCGGCCGATGAGGACGTACCCATGAGACGCACCGATGAGGACGTACCGATGAGGGCGTACCGTCCGGGCTACTGTGAGCGCGTGGCGACCACCGGATATTCAGGCACCCCACTCGCCAAGAAGATCGGCGTCATGCCGGGCCGGCAGGTGCGGCTCACGCATCGCCCGGACCACTGGGAGATCCCGAACCTCCCCGAGGGCTCCGTGGTCACGGACGGCGGCACGGAGGGCGCTCACGTCACCGTCGCCTTCTACCGCTCCCACGGTGATCTGGCCTCCGAGGCGCCCGGACTGGTGAACGGCCTGGCGGATGACGCGATGCTGTGGATCGCGTGGCCCCGTCGCGCCGCCGGGCATGACAGCGACATCACCGAGAACGCGCTGCGTGAGCTCTTCCTACCGCTTGGCGTCGTGGACGTGAAGGTGGCCGCGCTCGGCGAGGACTGGTCCGGGCTGAAGTTCGTCCGCCGCAAGGAGAACCGGCGTTCCTGAGCAGGCACCTTGATCTCGCTCTTGACGTCCTCCGGGCTGGGTGCAGACTGGGCCGGTGGTGAAAACGCTGCGTCCACGGGACTACAACGAGGTCTACTACGTCGGGTACTTCTTCCGCATGGGCATTCCAATAGTGATGGATCTGACCGAAATGCCCACTGGGGAGGCCAAGCAGCTCGTGGACTTCGCCGCGGGCCTTGTCTTCGGCCGCGGTGGAGCCATGGATCGACTCGACCACAAGACTTTCCTGCTTCTGCCCCCCGAGGTGGTCGGCCCCACCGACCGCCCCGCTGCCCGGGACTGACGGGCTGTCGCAGCCCCACTGGCGCGCCCGGAGCTGGCCGGGGCGGCTTCGCGGCGTAACCCGGGCGTCCGCCGGAGTCCGACGTGGGTCAGCCCTACCTGATCTACGGGGATGGCATGGCGCCGAGCACGGAAGAACTTTCCAAGAGGGTTCTTCATCCCAGGAGGGCACGAAACCGCAGGTCTAGGACCCGCAACGTAAGAGGCGCCAAGGTACGCCGACCGTACGGCACGGCCCCGATGCCGTCGGGCCCGAGCCGGACATCCCCTCTGTTGCGGGCCTTCCCACGGCCCGAGGTACACCAAGCCCCGCCGTACGGGGTCAGAGTTTGTACAGCTTGTTGAATGGCGTCGTGATTCGTTCCTGACGTGATCCGAAATCGACGAGCACGGCGACCTCATCTTCTACTCCGATGACGACGCCCAGACCATATCGATCATGGGTCACCCGGTCGTCCACGCTGAACCGCTCGGCAGGCGGGGCGGGGGCCGGGGGTTTGAAGGGACTTGTGGGCATGTGACGACGTGGCGCGCCGCTAGCTGGCTTCATCCCCTCCAGTATGTGCCGCCTGTGACTACGCTCGCGACAGGGGATTAGGCAACGCGGCCCAACAGCGGTCCATGGGGTCGGCAACAGGCGCCGGTGAGGGGGGCCCGCGTGGTAGTAGGCGTTCATGGTCATCGACTCAAGGTGCTGCCAGTGGCGAGTCCGCGCGGTGAGGACGAACTCCAGGCCATGCCTGTCGACCGAGGCGACGGTAACGCATCCTGAACTCACATAGGTTCCACCGCCGAACTGCGGCCCCGGCCCGATACAAAGATCCGGAATCCTGGGATTCGCTCTGCCCATACGGCACTGAGCTGGACGTGGAGCCGGTTATGAGTGACCGTGGTTGCCCCCTCGTCACCCCCCTTAATGTCCCGCTAATGGCCGGACGATCAGAGGTGTATCGAGTGAGGACGTTGATCGTCACGGCCAGACAGCAGGATCTCTCGCAAGCTGGTGCGGAGGAGTTCCACAGCATCGTCATCCACTTGAAGTTCGATCTGGAGGATCGGCTCCACATCCAGCGCCTCCGCCGCCTCTTGCGTGAAGTGGAGTGTCAGACGCCGCGAAGCGAGGTTGCAAGCACTCACTCCACCGTAGGTCGTGGCTTGATCCCGCACGACGCAGTAGGTGTCCATCCCCAGCCTGATCTCCTGCTCGTCCGCTTCCTCCGTCGACATCATGAACAGCAAGACCGTCCCGGTGCCGTTCGCGTCCTCGGCCATACCGAGCACCACCAGCCCGGGGTCGTCGTCTCGGCCGATGGTCCGAACCACCATCTCTTTGAGAGGTGGCCAGGACGGGCCGGCCTCCTCCACGGCCGGCGGGAAAGCCGGGATAGATGCTGAGCCAGGCAAGGGAACCCCTTCGGGCCACCCCGCCCTCATCCATGGCGGGATGAGCTCTGGCTTGCGCGGATACTTGGTCAGCTCCTCCACGTAGGCCGAAGCAGGTACCTCGATGTCCTGAGCGAAAGGCGGCTCCACATCGAAAGTCGACATCATCGCGTTGTACGACTTCCCCCGCGGCGCGTAATCGAGTCGGCAGACGAACCAGGTTCCCTCACCCTGCTGATACTGGGCGAATTTCAACTGATCGAAAGGGCCGTCAAGGCCCTCGACGTGGTGATGCCGCGATGAGCCATCGGCCGTTCGATAAGTGATGGCAGTCGTGCTGAAGGTTCCGAGCTGGCAGCGATGAACAACGACTTCTCGCCAGCCGTCTGGAGTGGCGGCCTTCACGATCCGTCCAATCTCCATGCAGAGGTCGTCTGTCCAGTTGGCTGGCATCCTGACGGGCCCTTTCCATCGAGAACGAGGACAGGAGCCTATGAGGCGAACTCCGGTGTGGCTACGCCCGATCAAGGGGACGCGCCCTGGCGCGCTGCGCCTTACCAACTGCAACCAGAGGCCCTGTGGAGATCAAAAGCCCCCCTCGCCGATGACGACGAGAGGGGCTTTGAAGTGCGGAGGCTCGGGGATTTGAACCCCGGATGGGCTTAAGACCCAAACCGCATTAGCAGTGCGGCGCCATAGACCTGACTAGGCGAAGCCTCCTGGTTGCCGAGTGGCTCAGCACAGAGTACCGGCGATCGTGCGAGGCGGCAAAGCGGATTCCCAGCCAGGATCGCCGCCCCGGATGAGGACGGCCGAAGGCCGCTCTCGATGACCATATGCGCAGACCAGACCGGACGACGCAAGCGAGACACGCCGCCGCCCTGGGATCTGATAGTGCACAGCCCTCATCCACAGGCTGTGGACAAGGGCTGTGTGCAAGGCGTCCGCGCTCGACAAGGCTCAGCCCTGCCGCACGGCCTCGCCCTCGAGCTCGATCTTGACCTTCTTGCCGACGAGGACGCCGCCGGTCTCGAGGGCCTGGTTCCAGGTCAGACCGAAGGCCTCACGGTCGATCTCGGTCTCGGCGGAGAAGCCGAAGAGCTCCTGGCCCCACGGGTTGGTCGCCGCGCCACCGAACTCGACCTTGAGGGTGGCCTCGTGAGTGACGTCACGGATGGTGAGGTCGCCGACCAGCGTGAACTCGTCGCCGCGGTGGGCGGCCACGCGGGTGCTGCGGAAGGTGATGTTGGGGAACTGGTCGATGCCGAGGAAGTCGTTGCTCCGGAGGTGCGCGTCGCGGTCGGGAGCGCCGGTCTCGATGCTGGCGGCCTTGATGACGGCCTCGACGCTGGACTCCAGCGGGTTCTCGGCGATCACGATCTTGCCCTCGAACTCACCGAAGTGGCCTCGAACCTTGCTCACCATCATGTGCTTGACGACGAAGCCGACCCTCGTGTGAGCCACGTCCAGCGCGAACTCGCCGGCGGCCGGGATCTTGAGGCCTTCCCACTCACGAATGCTCATTGATACTGCTCTCCAGAGGTAGTTGCTTGGTGGATGTCTGCCGCAACAAATTTGTACCGGAGAAGTATTCCCCGCGTCAACTATGGTCGCGTAGACTTTAGACATGGACCTATTCGACGACCCCCGGCTCACGGCCATGGGCCTGCTTGCCGAGGTCTTTGCCGGCCTAAGGAGCAGGAACAGCCAGGCCTTTACCGCCATGGGTCTCTCCGAGGTCGACTTCGAGACCCTCATCCGGCTGGCGCGCTCTCCGGAGCGGAAGCTGCGGATGAGCGACCTGGCCGGCCAGACATCGCTCTCCACAAGTGGGATCACCCGTGTCGTCGACCGGCTCGAACGCGAGGGCCTGGTCGAGCGCAGCGCCTGCTCCCAGGACCGCCGCGCGTCCTACGCCGTCCTCACCGAGGTCGGCGCGGACCGCCTCATAAGGGTGTTGCCCCAGCATCTGAACAACATCGAGGCCTCGTTCACGGGCCTCCTGTCGCCGGAGCAACTGGCCGACTTCCTGGCAACCCTCCGCGTCATCCGCGATGTCGTACGGCCCTGCGCCACTGCGGGGGTGGATCCCGTCAGTACAAGCTCAGCCGTACCGGAGTGAGGCCCAAGCCGCACCGCGCCCAACCCGGCATGTACGGCGGGCGGAGCGGCAGGCCGTACAGGACAGAGCCGTACGGGGACAGAAGAGCACCTAACGGGTGAATATTTGTGGCCTTTGCGGTCACAGTAGACCGGTGAGGCACACAAACCGTCACACAATCGACGTATCTTGATCGAAGTCGAAAGACGCGTCAGTGGTCGCCCGTCCCCTAGCCCCTGGAGCGCTCGTGCGTTTCATCCCCCGCGCACTCGCCATGCTCGGAGCCGCCGCCCTCGCCGTTTCCGTGACTCCGGCTTGGCCTGCCGCGGCCGGAACCGCGCCGGAGAGCAGACCGAAAAGCGTGCCGGCGAACGCGGTCGCGGTGAAGGTGAAGAAGGTCCTGGACGGGGACACCGTCGACGTCACGGTCAAGGGCGGGACCGCACGCGTCCGGCTCCTCGACGTGGACGCTCCGGACAAGGGTCAGTGCTGGTTCGAGGACACGTGGGCACGCACGTCCGCGCTGCTTCCGGCCGGCAAGACCGCGTACTTCCTGCGCGACAAGGAGTCGCGCGACGCGGACGGCCGATACCTGCTCTACGCGTGGTCGGCCACGGGCGTGTTCGTCAACGGCAATCTGGCGAGGTACGGCTATGCCCAGGCGGAGGTGTCCTTGCCGGAGCACAGGTACACCGCCCTCTTGCTCGGGCAGCAGGCCGCGGCTCGGGCCGAGGGCCGCGGGATGTGGTCCGGCCTGTGCTGGGCGGCCGACACCTACGACAAGCGCGGGACGACCGAGATCCCTGGCGCGGTGTCGCTTCTGACCCCGCAGCCCGTCCCGTCACTGGATCTGGGAAGGAACCTGACGCCGGCCCCGTCGCCGAGTCCGTCGTCAAGCGCATCACCCAGCCCCTCGCCGAGCCCGGAAGAGACAGACCTCGGCGCCGACCCCAACACCGAGCCGGGCATGGACCCGAGCACCGACCCGCCCGCGGACCCCGGCACAGAGTGGGGAACCGACCTCTCTACCGACCCTGAGACCGACCCCGCAACCGACCCGAGTCCCAGCGCGACGCCCAGCCCGAGTCCCACCGCCGGGGATGGGGTGGACCCGAGGTTCCCGACCTGCGCGGAGGCGAACCGCCACGGTTACGGCAACTATAAGAAGGGTGTCGACGTCGAGTACGGCTGGTACTTCGACCGCGACCACGACGGCATCGTCTGCGAGTTCTGACCGCGCGGAGAAGCGGCCCGGCCCCCGGTGAGCGGGGGGCAGCGATCAGTTCACCGGCTCCCGCGGAATCGGCTCGCGCGGAATCGGCTCGCGCGGAATCGGCTCGCGGGGAATCGGCTCGCGGGGAGTGGAGACCACGAGGTCACCTCGGAGTTTGGCCATTCCGCGCGAGACCGTGCTCTTGACCGTGCCGACGCTGATGCCGAGCGTCCTGGCGATCTCCGGCTCGGTCATGTCCTCGTAGTAGCGCAGCACGATGGCCGTGCGCTGCCGGGCCGGCAGCCTGTCGAGTGCCTGCTCCAACTCGTCGTACCGGTGTCTCGGGTCGTGGTTGGTCGCGACCTCGGGAAGCTCCTCGGATGGGTACTCCTCCAGCTTGCGCCGCCGCCACCACGAGATGTTGATGTTCACCATCGCCCGCCGCACATAGCTGTCGAGCGACGACCGATCCTGGATCCGGTCCCACGCGAGGTAGGTCTTCGCGAGGGCGGCCTGAAGCAGGTCTTCGGCATCGCAGGGATGCCCGGTCAACTGATAAGCGACCCGCAGAAGGGCCGCTCCACGGGACACGACGTATGTGTGAAACTCCTCGTGGTTCACGATCACGCGATCACCAACCTGGCCTGGGAGGCATCTCGTGCCAGAATGGCAGCCTGCCCCCAGAATCCGGCTGAACCGAAATCCAGGTTTCGTACAGTCGACGGCAAAAACCCCACAAGCCCGGTAGCGGGACCTCTCCCGAGCTGTCCGTACGGCTCTCGCCGCGTAGGCGCGAGTTTGCTCCAAAGTGGGAGATAACGCGTTCCACCCGGAGTGGGAATATTGCTCCCGCAGCCCACCGTCAGCCGGATTTCCACCCCTGTCGACAAAGGCCGCATGTGAGGCTAGACAGATGGGAGGGCCGATGCCGTACCGGAGCGCGATGCCAGACCCCAGTGACATGACGAACCCCGGCGCCACGCCGCATTGGACAGCCATGCCAGGCTCAAGCGCGGAGCCATATCGGACTCCGGTGCCGTACCAGAATGCGACGTCTCACCAAAGTGCGGTGCCACACCAAAATGCGGTGCCGTACCCGAATGCGGTGCCGCACCAAAATGCGATGCCGCACGAGGGTGCGGAATATCAGAGCCCGGTGCCGTACCAGAGCGCCAGGCCGTACAGGGGTGCGATGCTTTACCGGAGTGCCATGTCGGACCGGAGTGCGATGCCTGACCGGAATGTTGAGCGAAGGCGCGTGCTCGCGGCGGCGGCCCTCGGTCGCGAGGCCGAGCCCCCACGGGTCACGGCCGACGACGGCGTGACCCTCGACGCCGTGAGCGGCCAGATTCTCGACGTGAGCCCTCACCTGGTCATCGTCGAGGATGACGAGGGCGAGGAGCGGCGGCTGGTCATCGCCCCGTGGGCGACCGCCTGGCGCGGCGCCCGCGTCTCCCCCTCCGACCTGCCGCTCGGGGCTCGGGTCGTCATCCGGGCGCTGCGCTCCGGCACGGTCGTCGACCGCATCTGGGCGGACATCACCCGGATGACCGGGATCATCCTCAGTGTTGACGGCACCCGCGATCTCACGGTCGAACTCGACAGCGGCCCCCATCGCGCGAGGCGCTCGGTCGTCATCCCCTACCGGTCGTCCGGCCGGATGCGGGTGCGGCATCCGCAGTTGGAGCCGGGCTACCTCTTCGACGCGATCGGCGTCATCGACGGCGGGACCTCGCTCGCGCAGATCACCCCGACCTCCCAGCCGCCTTACCGGGCGAAGGCCGTGCCGCCACCTCCCCCGGCGTACCGCGGGGTCCAGTCCAAGATCTCCGGCACCGCCGTGTGGGCGGATTTCGAGGAGTACGGCGTCGCCTATCCGATGCTGGAGACCTCCGACACCGGCTGCGACGACGCGGGCGTCTCGTGCACCGGCCTGCCGTACCTCGCGCTCGGGTCGATGCTCTCCGTCCGCAACGTGTGCGACGGCCGGGCGAACGCGCTGCCGATCGTCGGCTGCGGCTGCATCGCGGGCCGCTTCTGCGACCGGTGCCTGGAGTGCGGCACTTCCCCGCGCGGGCGGATCGTGGAGCTGTCCGCGTCGGCATATGTCGAGCTTGGCGGCGACCTGACCAAGGGCTGTTTCAACGCCCGCGTCGGATTGGGGTGAATGGTGGTGGTCTCGACCATCGCGGTAGCGGTTCTGCCGATCCTCGTGGTGATGCTGGCCCTTGGCGGCGGCGCCAAGCTGGCCACGGCCGGGAGTGATACCGAGCCCGGCGCGCTCGGGCGGCTCGGGCCCGCCGTGCTCGTTCCGGACCGGTTCCGGAAGTCTGCCATGATCGCCTGCGCGGCCGGCGAGTTCGCGCTCATCGTCATGTTGCTGTTCTCCGACCACCCGGCAGCGCGCTGGCTGCCCGTGGCGTTCTTCTCCGTCTCGACGTACGTCCTGTGGGATCTGCACCGCCGCCGGCCGGACGTCGGGTGCGGGTGCTTCGGAGAAGTGAGCGCGGCCCCGGTGGGGTTACGGTCGATCGGCCGGGTGGTGCTGCTCACGGCCATGGCGGTCGTCGTGGCGCTGGACGGCGTCACCGGCTTCGACGCCCTGTCCAGCGCCCTATCCACGCCTCTGTCCGGCCGTTCGTGGGAGACGGCGGCCTGGCTCGGCGGGGGCGTCGCCCTGCTGCTGCTCCTCTCCCCGGAGATCGAGGAGACCGTGGCGCGTCTGCGCTACCGGGCCCCCTGCGAGCAGCGCCCCCTTCCCGCCGGGCGGGCCCTCTCCCGGCTCCGGGCGAGTACGGCATGGCGGTCGCATGCGTCGATGCTGGAGTCGGACGAGCCCGCCGACATGTGGCGGGAGCTGTGCTGGCGCTTCTTCGTCTTTCCCGCCCACAACGGCACGGATGTCGTCTTCGCGGTCTATCTGAGCGGCCGGAGGCCAGCCGTACGAGTCGCGATTGTCAACCCGGACGGACGACCGCTCACCACTCTGCGGGAATCTATGCCTGTATCGGCTTCACGCTAGACAGGCATAGATTCCCGCATCGAGCACAGCGGTGTTCAGCTCTCTACGGCTCTCTAGCTTCCCCTCTAGAAAGCCGTAGAGAGGTCAATGGGGATGGCCGGCTACAGCGGCTGGGCACGCAGGAACCTCCCGAAGTGGGGGACGGTGAACCCGATGACTCCACGCTCCGCGCTGTAGATCAGGCCTTTCTTGATGAGGCTGTCCCGCGCCGGGGACAGGCTGGACGGCTTGCGGCCGAGCACGTCGGCGACCTCGGCGGTCGGCACCGGGTCGTCGCCGAGCTGGGCCATCGCGTGCATGTAGTCACGCTCGGCCGGGGTGGCTCGCTCGTATCGGCTGCCGAAGAACCCGACGGCCAACTCCTCCTCGGCCTCGGGCGCCGACACCTTGATGTCGTCCGCCGTGATGGGGCTCCGGGGAGCGAGATCCCAGGCGACCTTGCCGTACGCCTGGACGAAGTAGGGGTAACCGTCGGCCGCCTCGTAGAGCGCGTCGAGCGCCTCGGGTGTGAACTCGACGTCCTCCCGCTCGGCCGGGGCGATGAGAGCCAGGTCGGCGGCGTCCCGGTCGAGCCGGTCGATCCGGGCGTAGCGGAACAGCCTCTCGGAATAGCTCTTGCTCGCCGAAAGGACACTCGGCAGATGGGGCAGGCCGGCGCCGACCACGATCAGCGGGCCGCCGGACTGCGAGAGCTCATGGCACGCGGCGCACAGGGCCGAGATGTCCGGTGCCTGCACGTCCTGCATCTCGTCGATGAACAGGGCGATGCCCACGCCGAGGTCGGTCGCGACACCCGCGGCATCGACGAACAGCTCGGTCAGGTCGATCTCCAGATCGCCCGAGTCGGCCCGGCCGCGCGACGCCGGGACGTCGATGCCGGGCGACCAGTGGGACGTGCCCTTCGCCGCGGCCGGATCGCGCATCGCGAACGCCTTCAGCACGCCGAGGAACTCCTCGATCCGCTCGGGAGCCCGGTGGCGGGGGGCGAGCTCCCTTATCGCCATGTGCAGCGAGGCGGCGACCGGCCTTCGGATCGACTGGTCGGGCCGGGCCTCGATCTTCCCGGTGCCCCACAGCCTCTGCATGGCCATCGACTTGAAGGTGTTGAGCAGGACGGTCTTGCCGACGCCGCGAAGGCCGGTGAGAACCATGCTGCGCTCGGGACGGCCGCGGGCCACCCGCTCCAGCACGATCTCGAACTGCTGCAACTCGCGATCGCGCCCGGCGAGCTCCGGGGGTCGCTGACCCGCACCGGGGGCGTAGGGATTGCGCACGGGGTCCACGCTCTCGGACTTTATGACGGGATATAGCGGCCGTCGTAGATTTCCGTAGAAAGCGCTACGGCGTGTCGCTCGCGATCGAAGCGGGACACACCAGGCGGGGACCGGCGCGTCGGCCGGAGGCCGGGGAGACGGCACCGGCGCGGTCTCACCGGAGGGCCCACCTGAGGGCTCACTGAAGGGGCCACTGAAGGGGCCACTGAAGGGGCCACTGAAGGGGCCACTGAAGGGGCCACTGAAGGGGCCACTGAAGGGCTCACCGGAGGGGGCGATCCCGGCGACCGGCGGGCCGCTGAGGGACACTTCAGCCGCGCGCACTGCCATGGCCCACCCCTCACCTGCCGAGACGGGGACCGAACCCCTGTTCGATCCGATGGCCAAGACTGTAGCGCGGCATCGAACACGTGCGCGAGCTTTTCGATGAAAAGCTTCAGCCACGCGTCGCGACAGACCCCGCAACCCCGAGCGTGATCATGCACAGGTTCACGGCCAAGCTCTTCACCTGGCCCGACGCCCAGTGTGATCATGCAATTGCCAGATCACCGAGCATGTACGCGCAGCTAAGGGCGACGTACGGGAATCCATGCATGATCACGAGCGGGGTGGTGGGAGGCGGTGGCCCTACCCGGGAATCCGTGCATGATCACGAGCGGGGGTGGTTACCGAGGGGTGTATGCCAGGACCAGGGCCACGATGGCCGCGATGGCGATCAGGGCGAGATAGGCCAGCACCAGGCGGGTGTCCCGGAGCACGCACTTGCTCCTGGTCAGACCCGCCCGGCGAGCCCGCCAGTAACCCACCAGGCCAAGGACCGCGAATCCCAGCACCGCCCACGGGCCGAGCAGCCAGGCGAGCAACGCGACCGTGGCGTACACGCACAATTTCAGCGGATCGTACGGCTGAGCGGCCCCACGCTCGGCGGTGCGGCGCTGATCACCGGCGCTGCCCTGCTCCGCGGCACCGGCGTCCTCACCGGCACTGCCCTGCTCCGCCCCACCGGCGTCCTCACCGGCACTGCCCTGCTCGGCGGTGCCGGCCTCTTCAGCGGCACGGCGCCGCTGGGCTGCGACAGCCTCCTCGTAGGCGACGCCTCTCGGCGGCTCCGGCGTCATGTGATCTCTACGAGTGGCAGCCGTACCCCGGGGTCGACGGAGGCGACGGCCGACAGGCGCTGCCGGGCGAGGGCGGGCCAGGCCTGCACGGCGCAGAAGGGCGCGCATTGATCCTGGTCGGAACGGGTGCCGACGTGGACGCAGCACTGGATCAGCCGCTCTTCCAGCATGGTCGACATGTCCATGAACGGCTTGACCGTGATCCGGACCACCCGCTCCCCGAGCAGCCGGCGAAGCCGCCGCTTCCGGCCGGGCAGGGCCGAGGACGCGAGCGTCAGCAGGGTCGACAGGCCGAGGTCGCAGTTCTCGCAGATGTCCCGCCAGAGCTTGCCGATCTCCGGGTGAGACAGCGATGACTGTTCGGACAGGAGCCCGAGGAGCGATTCCTGTACGGCGAGGCGCAACTCGCGGGGGATCTCCGTGTCCGCGATCCGGTTGGCGACCAAGCCCAGGTTCTCCTTCAGACGATCGTGCCCGATCAGGGCCGTGAGCGACCGCCACTGGTCGGCGTCGTCCCGGATCATGTAGCCGACCGAGCAGCAGTGGGGATGCGAGCACGGCAGCGCGGTCAGGTCACGCCAGGTGACGAGCCCGTCCGTCTGGGGGCCCAGCCGCTTGAGGACGCCCGTGTGCGTCAGCCGGTCCATCGGGTCGATCAGCCCAGAGCGTCCCGAGCCGAACTGCGGCTGGATCGAGACGCCGCCGACGTAGGGCGTGCCCAGCGCGAGCCGTACGACATCGCCGATCTCGCCGTCGTTGGCACCGAGGGCGCAGGTCATCACCAGCGTCGTGAAGATCTCCCGCCCGGACAGCCTCTGGATCGCCTGGGCCTTGAACCGCCGCAGGTCACCGCCCCGGTGGTGGCGGGACGCCTCCGCCGACACCCCGTCGTACTGAAGATAGACCTCGACCCGCTCCCGATGTTCGGTCAGCAGGTCGAGCAGCGCGTCGTCCCTGGCCACGAGGATGCCGTTGGTGTTGATCAGGATGCGGGTGACCGGCCGGGCCGCGAGCTCGGCCAGCAGCTCGGGCAGGTCGGGGTGCAGCGTGGGCTCGCCGCCGCTCAGCATGAGCACGTCGAGGCGTCCGTTCTCGCGAGCGAGCCGCTGGTCCACGCTTGCCAGGATCTCCGCCACCGGCACGACGCCCCGCAGGTCCGGTGAGGACTCGGTGAAGCAGGTCGGGCAGCGCAGGTTGCAGGTCTCCGCGACGTCCTGGAGCAGGATGCACGTGTGCTGGGTCTGCATCTCGGGCAGGCCACGCAGATACGCCATGGGCACCGGGTCGAAGTTTCCGGCGACATCCGGAATGTGGGCCTTGGTGGGCGCGGTCCACTCCTCCAAATAGGCGAGGATGTCGGGGTCCTCGTCATAGAGGGTCCGGACCATGCCATGCGTACGGCAGGCGCGCTCCAGGTAAACCCGTTCGTTCCGGGCGGCGAGCCACCCGGACAGGCGCGGGACGTCCTCAAGCGGACGGTCGGGCTGCTCGTCGTGGCAGCGCGGGCAGAACGCGTTGACATAGCGGAGGATGCGATCCCCACGCAGCGGCATACCGGTCACAGTGCACCATCTGTATAGATCGCCGGGTTGATGCCCGTGCAGAAACCGACGGAGACGATGGACATGAGGGCCCATCCGATCATCAGACCCAGGCCGAGGCCCCTGCTCCACGGCTTGCGGAGCATGATCAGCACAGCCCCTCCGCCAAGCGCGGCCGCCGCGAGGATCACCGCCCCGACTCCCATGATGATGTTCTTGCCGCTTCCGACGCTGTCGGCCGCGCTCAGCGTCGCGATGAACGCCAGCAGGTTCACGACCACGAAGATGGCGATGCCCGCGAACGTCATTCCGACGACGATCCCGGTGGTGTTCCGCGGCGGGGCCGGATGTGGGGTCGGCGGCGGCCCCCATCCCTGCGGCCCACCAGCCCCGAACTGCCCCGGAGGCCCCGGCGGGGGCGGCGGGGTCGGCGGAGACTGGGGCGGCCGACCGTTCGCCGGGAGCTCGGGGGGCTCGCTCTGGGATCCGTTCTGGGGCCCGTTCTGGGGCCCGTTGGGCGGCTCGGGGGGTGTGCTCATGAGATCTCCTGGCGCGGAGCCGCCGGCGTCCAAGCCGATGGGGCTGCGCTCTCTTCCTCGTGATGGATCCGGCTTTCCGAGCTTCCCGGGCTTTCCGGGCTTTCCGGGGATCTGCCCAGCAACCGGTCGTAGAACCCGTGGCGGTAGCCGTACCGCAGCCTGACGGCGACGAGCACGAGACCGGGGATGATGAACCACTGCGGCCGGGTGAGGTCGAGCCAGACCGTCTCGTTGGCCCGGGTGAACTCGACGGCGAACCGGAACACCGCATAGGCCGCCACGTAAAGCGTGAACAGCTCACCGGGCCGGCTGACCCGGCCTCGTGCCCACAGCAGCGCCCCGAAGGCGGCGAGCTGGAAGGCGATCTCGTAGAGGAACGAGGGATGCATGGCCTGACCGGTCAGGCATCCGGGACACTCCGGCACGGACGCGGGCGCGTGGACCCCCCAGGGCAGACTGGTAGGGCGGCCCGGAGCCTCGGTCAGGAAGCACCCGATCCTGCCGACCGCCATGCCGAGGGCCACGGCAGGGGCGAACAGGTCGCCGGTCTTCTCCCGATATCCGATGAGCCGCTTGGCGATCAGCACACCCGCGTACGCGCCCGTCAGACCCCCGAGAATGCTCCGGGAGCCGAACATCCACGCCTCCAGGAGGCTCGGGTTCAACGAGGGATCGAGGTGCTCGGCCCAGCCGGACAGGCGCATCCCCATGGCGCCCCCCACCAGCGCGCCGGTCACCGCGACGAGCGACTCCTCCCGCAGCGCGCCTCTGCGCCGGGCCTCCAGGACGAAGACCACGCTCGCGAGGATCACCCCGAGACCCACGAAGAAGCCGTGGGCCGGCACCGCCAGCCCACCGATGCGCAGCTCGGGAATCACGATCGACACCATAGCCGCGCCCGCCGACGTTTCCGATCCCCGTCCTGTACGGCTTTCGCTCCTGTACGGCTTTCGCTCCCCGAATTCGGCTGATCCCGATGCGCTCAAGCCACAGTGGGCCGCCGGCGGCCGTCAGGACGAAGCCACCACGGTCGATCCCAGCAGGGCCGTCACCACGGCGGTGACGGAAAGCACCGTCACATTTGCGCGGCGCGGGTACTCTGCGCGTATGGCTTCCAGATGGAACCCCAGGTCAGCGGTGGTGTTGGTGGCTCTGCTGAGCCTGACGGCCTGCGGGGGGACGAAAGATGCTATATCGCCCCAATCGGCGCCGCCCGCCACTCCGGCCGTGTTTCCGGTGGAAGCGTCAGCGGCGTCCCCGGGGGCGTCGGTGTCGTCGCCGGATTGGTTTGTCTCACCGGCCGCCACACCGCCCGTGGCGAGCACTCCCGCTCCGCCCGCGCCAACTCCCTCGGGGCCGCCGAAGTTCACCGCCGCGATCGGCAGGCTCTCGCGAAGCGAGGTGCCGCACTCGTGGCGTCCGGGCTGTCCAGTTGGCCTGAGCGGGCTGCGGAAGATCACGATGACCTACTGGGGTTTCGACGACAAGGCGCACACCGGCGAGTTGGTGGTGAACGCGGCCGTCGCCCGGGATGTCGTCTCCGTCTTCGGGAAGCTCTACGACTTCCGCTTCCCCATTCGCCGCATGGAACCGGTCGATGTCTACAAGGGGAGCGACAACGACTCGATCGACGCGGACAACACGTCGGCTTTCAACTGCCGGAACGCCACCGGGTCGAGCAGTTGGTCGGAGCACGCGTACGGCAGGGCCGTGGACATCAATCCGCGGGAGAATCCGTACGTCTACGCGGACGGGTCCAATGCCCACAGGAACGCCGACGCCTTCGTCGAGCGCCCGCTCAAGAAGCCGGGCGTGATCAACGAGGGCGACCGGGTGGTGCGGGCCTTCGAGGACATCGGCTGGGGCTGGGGCGGCCTGTGGTCGGGCACGAAGGACTACCAGCACTTCTCGGCATCGGGACGCTGATCCCCCGCGCTGACTCGCGGAGCGCCTGTCGCACGCGGTCGCACGCGGGCGCGCCGGTCACGGCCAGTCGCACGCAGTCGCGATCGGCCCTCGCCGTGCGGGATGGCGCTACGTCGCGCGCAGATGTGAGCCTGCGCGCGACGCGTGGCGTTGGTGGGAGGTAAGGACGTCGCCGTCGGTCCGGCTTCTGACCGTCCGGCTTCTGACCATCCCAAGAACAACGCCTTACTGCCAGTCGTCGTACGGCTTGGCGTGGTGAGCGCGGTGGGATGTCGTCTTCTTGTGCTTGTGCGGGCGCGCCGGGGGGTAGGCCCAGGCGTCCGCGGCCTCATCCGAGGACTGCTGGCCGGTGACATTCGGCTTCTTGAAGGTCATGCCCTGCGGCAAGACGGACCCCTGCGGGCCCGTCGTGGCATTGTCACCCTTGAGGGAGACGTCCTGCGGCGCCGAGTCGTCCTCCGTGTCGCCCCGCGACGTCGTGTCGCCCCGCGGCGCCGAGTCGTCCTGTTGCATCGCGTTGCCCTGCGGCGTCGCGTTGCCCTCCGACGTTGTGCCGGCGCCCTGAGGCCCCTGCCCCATCTTGGGGCCCTTCGCCTTGAGCAGGTCCATTGCCTTGCCCATGATGAAATCCGGGTCGTCCGGGTGCTTCATCGCCTCCTTCGCGAACTGCTTGCCGGACGAGACGGCGGCGTCGTTGCCGGACTTCGGCATTGGGTCAACGGGCAGGGCCGCCGGTCCGGACAGGAGGGCGGCGGCGATTACTGCGGTACATATAGGCATGAGATTCCCCCGAAGTGGTGGACTGGACAGGAAAGACGGTAAGCGCCACACACCGGCCAATGACGTGCCTAATGATCAGTGTCCGGTCAAAGATGGGCCATAACGCCACGAGGTTCGTCGCCGTTTGAAACCCCACCACGCCCCCTGCGCCGTGCCCACGTGACGGCGAGGCAAGTGGTCATCGAGGGGCATCGTGGTTGTGGTGTTCGGTGACCCAGGCCGCGATCTGGGCGCGAGAGGTGAAGCCGAGTTTGGCCATGATGTGCTCGACGTGGCCTTCGGCGGTGCGCTGGGAGATCACGAGTTCTGCGGCGATCTCCTTGTTCGACCGGCCTTGGGCGACGAGTTCGGCGACCTCGCGTTCCCGCCGGGTCAGCCGCGGCATGGCCGGAGCGGCGGCGGGGGAGGGCTCGGCGGGGGTGGCGGGCGCCTTACCGAGCGCATAGGCCACGGCCGTGTCGGCGGAGTGCTGGGTGCCCCGCAGGTAAGCGGCCTGGAACGCGCGGTCTCCGAGAACATCCCGGGCCCGCGACTGGCATTGTTCGCTCCACTGGAGAAAGCGGTTGACCCCGAACAGCCGGGCGCCCATCGGCTCCCACAACTTGTCGCTCATCCCAAGCAGGACGGCGGCGCGCTCCGCGTGACCGTCCGCCATGGCGACCCAGGCCAGCACCTCCACGCAGACCGGGATGCCGAGCTGATCGCGAATGGCCCACTTGTGGTGAAGGGCTTGTTTCATGTATTCGTCCGCCCGCCGAATGTCGCCCTGGCTCCATACGGCGATGGCGAAGTCCCACAGCGCCCAAGCCCGCGCCCAGTGCTCGCCGAGGGCCTCGCAGGCCGCCCTGCTCTGCTCGCAAAGCGCGTGGGCGCGTGACACGTCGCCCAGCAGGCCGGCAACCATGCCGAGATTGCCCGACGTCAGCGCGCTGAGGGAGTCGCGGGGAGGACCGGGGCCGTGCAACCTGATGGCCTGCTCGAGATACGCCACCGCCTCCGGCAGCAGGTTCTGGGACCACTTGACCGTCCCGATCCAGTGGTTCGCGCAGGCGCTGGCAAAGTCGTCCCCCAGAGCGTCGGCGAGAGCGATGCACTCGTCGGCGATCGACAGGGTCTCGGTCACCTGGCCCAGGGCGAGCGCCTGGAGACTGTTCACCCAGAGCGCCTTGGCGCGTTCACGACTTGGCCCTCCCTCCACGGACAGCAACCGGTCCAGCCACTGCCGGCCGTCCCAGCTGGCACGGCCGGTCCAGTACCACCACAGGCCGCCCGCCATCCGCAACCCGGTCTTCGCCTCACCCGGTTCGGTGAGGCAGAAATCCAGCGCCGCCCACACATCGGGCCGCTCGACCTGGAAACGGTCCAGCCACATCGGCTGGCGCGGTCCGAACCAGTCGGCTTCGGCCTTCTCGATCAATCGCAGGTAATAGTCGCGGTGGCGACGGCGTAGGGTGACCTCCTCGCCGATTTCCGCCAGCCGTTCACGGCCGTACTGGCGGATCGTCTCAAGCATGCGGTAGCGGCTGTGCGCGCCTTGGCCCCGTCTGGCCAGGATGGATTTGTTCACCAGGTCGGCCAGGCCCAACATCACGTCTTGGGCCGGCAGGTCGTCGCCGGCGCATACCTCCTCGGCCGCCTCCAGGTCGATGTCTCCGGCGAACACCGACAGTCTGGCCCACAGCGTTCGCTCCAGGTCTGTGCACAGATCGAAGCTCCACTCCACCGCGGCCCGCAACGTCTGATGCCGCGGCGGGGCGTCGCGGCTACCCCGCGACAGCAGGCGATAACGGTTGTCCAGCCGCGCCAGAACCTGCTCCACCGACAGGCTGCGGAGCCACACCGCCGCCAACTCGATGGCCAAGGGGAGTCCGTCCAGCCGCTGGCACAGTTGAGATACCGCGCTCGCGTTCTGCGGGTCCAGCGCGAAGCCGCACACCGCGGACGCCCGATCCTCGAACAACACCAACGCCTCGTACCGGCGCCCGGCTGCCTCGCCAGGAGAGCCATGGTCCGAGGTAGGCAGGGTCAACGGCTGAACCGGCCACACATACTCCCCGGTGAGCCCCAGCGGCTCCCGGCTGGTGGCCAGCACCCGCAACCCCGGCGCGGCCGCGAGCACGATATTGACCAGATGAGCGCAGGAGTCCAGAAGGTGTTCGCAGTTGTCGAGCAGCAAGAGCGATTCCTGGTCTGCCAGGTAGTCCGCGAGGGCCTCTTCAGGGTCTCGGGCGGAGAAGGTCTCGGGCAGTCCCAGTGCCGCGCTCACCGCTATGCCAACCAGAGACGGGTCACGAAGCTTGGCGAGTTCGACGAACCAGACGCCGTCCTTGAAAGTCCGCTTGATCTGGCGTGCCACATGTACGGCCAGGCGAGACTTCCCCACTCCCCCGACACCGGTCAAGGTCACCAAGCGGGCCTCGGTCAGCAGGCCGCGCACGTCAGCCGCCGCCTGCCGGCGACCGACGAAGGTCGTCAAGTCATGCGGGAGAAGGTCTCTTCTTCTCTGCTGCGCTACGGCTGTCACCGAAATCGCCTCGTCCGGCCACGAGCGGATCCGCTGTCCTGTACGTGACGGTCCCGCGTCACGAAGGACTTCTTCTTCAGAGTCACATCGTACGAAAAGAAGTGTCACGGTTTGGGCATGTACGCCCGCATGGGACCGGGCCCCCAACGACATCGGCCAGGCCCGGCGAGTTCCGGGCCAGACTGGTCCGGCCTCGTGAAAAAGAACAACGCCCGCTTCCTCAACCGAACGAAGCGGGCGTATCTGTCCTTGCTATGACATCTCGTGATTCAGCCGCAATCGCGCGATCTCATGTCGACTTGTGAGATTGCTGGGATAGGAGGGGAATGACGAGCGAGGGGTCACACGTTAACGGGCCTACGTGTCCGGCCTCAGGGGGATCGCTTACCACTTGGTAACGATCGGCCATCGGCCGCATCACGTCGCCCGCTCTCCCGTACGGCCGGCCACTTGCCTGCCGTACGGCACCGCAGGGTGGGCAATCGGTGAATCGGGCTGGCCAGGCCGCGTACGGAAGGATTGGAGCCATGACGGCGAAGGACGGGGACGGCTGGGCCCTTTGCGACCGCGGGCACCAGCACTGGGGGCTCCACGGCGCGGCCGGCCTGCTCGCGGTCCATCACACGCTCGACGGCATGCCGTACGTCTTGATGCAGAAAAGGTCCTGGTGGAGCCATCACGGCGGGACATGGGGGCTGCCGGGGGGCGCCCGCGACAGCCACGAGGACGCCGTCGCCGGCGCGCTGCGTGAGGCGATGGAAGAGGCGGCGCTGACCGCCGACCTCCTCCGGGTGCAGGGGGTCTACATCGACGACCATGGCGGCTGGTCCTTCCACACCGTGATCGCCGAGGCGGAGGGCCTGCTCGACGCCGCCCCCGCCAACGGGGAGAGCACGGACATGCGCTGGGTCGCGGCCGACGAGGTGACGGCGAAGAAGCTGCACCCCGGGTTCGCCGACTCCTGGCCGAAGATCCGGCTCGCGCTCAGCCCCCTGGTCGTCGTCCTCGACGTGGCCAACATCATCGGGGCGCGGGCCGAGCACGGTTGGTGGAAGGACCGGGCGGGAGCCGCCAACCGGCTGCTCAACGACCTCCTGCCGCTCGCGTCGGACGGCCTGCGCGTGGCCCCCGACGGCCTGCCGGAGCTGACACGGTGGTTTCCCCGGATCGTCGTGGTCCTGGAGGGCGCCGCCGCCCGGGGCGCCGACGAGGGGCCCACCCGGCCCGGCATCACGGCCGTGGTCGCGCCGGGCAGCGGTGACGACGCGATCGTGGACGTCGTCCGCGACACCAGACCCTGGGAGAAGGTGCTCGTGATCACGGCTGACCGTGAGCTCCGTGAGCGCGTGACCACCCTGGGAGCTCTGGTCACCGGCCCCCGCTGGCTCCTCAGCCAGCTCTGATGCGGCCCGCGACGGGAAGCCCCTGTCCCGGTCGTCGATCGTTGGGTAGTGTGCGGGGCATGACATGGCGACATTGATGCTCACCTGAGTCACGACTCGCGGCCCGGCTCTACGCCTACGCGTTCCTCGAAGACTTCGTGCTGCTGTATCCCGTATACGCGGTGCTGTTCGCGGAGACCGGGCTGTCTCCCGGCGAGATCTCGTCCCTGTTCGTGATCTGGTCGATCACCGGGATCGTGCTGGAGGTTCCATCCGGTCTGTGGGCCGATGTCGTCTCCCGTCGGCGGCTGCTCGCCGTCGCCCCGCTTGTCACCGGTGCGGGATACGCCTTGTGGACATTCGTCCCGTCCTATCCCGCTTTCGCGGCCGGTTTCGTGCTGTGGGGCGCGGGAAGCGCGCTGCGGTCCGGCACACTCCAGGCGCTGGTCTACGAGGAGCTCGCCCGGGCCGGGGCGGCGGACGGCTACGCCCGGCTCATCGGCCGTTCGGGAGCGGTCGGCACGACGGCGGTGATGGCCGCGACCGGCCTGGCCGCGCCGGTGCTCGCCGCCGGCGGATACACGGCGGTCGGAGTCGCCAGCGTTCTGGTGACCCTGCTGGGATCGGCCGTCGGGTGGTCACTGCCCGAGACCAGAACCCGCCCGGAGGAGCACGCGGAGGACACCTCCTATCTCGGGGTGCTTCGCGACGGCCTCCGTGAGGTGCGGCAGGCGCCCCTGGTCCGCCGCTCCGTCCTGCTGATCTCGGTCATCTCGGTGGCGGATGCGCTGGAGGAGTACCTCCCGCTGCTCGCCAAGGCGACCGGGGTGACGACCCCCACGGTGCCGTTGCTCGAATTGCTGGTCACGGCGGGCGTCGCGCTCGGTGGTTGGTTCGCGGGCCGCGGGTCACGCGTGGTCGCTCCCGCTCTGGCCGTGGCCGCCGTGTGTCTCGCGGCCGGGGCGTCCAGCGGGCGGCCCGCCGGGTTCGTCCTCGTCGCCGTCGCGTACGGGATCTTCCGATGGGCCGTCGCCGCCGCGGAGGCCCGATTGCAGGAACAGATCGCCGACAGGTCCCGCGCGACCGTCACCTCGATGGCCGGCCTCGGAGTGGAGGTCGTGGCGATACTCGTCTTCGCCGGTTACGCCGTCGGATCGCTCTGGGCCGGACCATGGTTGATCTTCACCGTGGCGGCCCTGCCGTACCTGCTGATCGCCTTCGCACTGAGGCGGTGAGGCCGAGGACGCTGAGGCGGTGAGGCGCATCCGGGACAGCGCAGGACCAGCGCAGGACCAGCGCAGGACCAGCGCAGGACCAGCGCAGGACCAGCGCGGGACTGGCGCAGGACTGGCGCGGACTAGCGCGGCGGGCCGGGTGTGGGCCGCTGTTGCTGGGTGCCCGCTCGCCGTACGGGCAGGTGGTAGGTCTCGCCGCGGGTGATGTAGTGCACGAGGTGCGACAGCCCCGCCCGGCTGATGTGGCGCCGGAAGTCCTCGAGCCCGGAGCTGAACGCCTCGTAGTCGTCGTAGTGCACCGGGATGGCGGAATCGGGCTTGATCAGGTTGAGCCACTCGGCGCCCTGCATGCCGTCCATCGTCACGAGCACCCCGAAGATCTTCGTGCCGCCGAGGTGGACGACGCCCACGTCGATGTCGGGGAAGCGCTCCGGGATCTCGGACAGGCACGGATCCATGATCGTGTCACCGCTGATGTGCATGCGGAGGTTGATCTGGCCGCTGTCGCCGAACTCCAGGACGCTGCCCATGACCGGTGGGAGCAGCATCTGCACCGGGCCCGGCGCGTGCCGCGCCGGTGTGGCGGTGATCTTCAGCGTGTGATCGCCGTGGCGCAGGTTGTGATCTTCCCAGGTCTCCAGGCCGAGGGCGTTGTGGAACCCCTGATGCCTGAGCCGCTGGGCGGCGTGCGGTGTGGTGATGATCGGCACGCCCTTGTCCAGGCCGCGCCGGGCGATCCGGTCCCAGTGGTCCCCGTGGATGTGCGACAGGACCACGGCGTCCACCGGAGGCAACTCGCTGACGTCCATCGCGGGATCGGTGCGGCGCCGGGTGGTGATGCCCCAGCCCAGATAGGCCCGCTGACCTCGATGGAGGAAGTTCGGATCGGTCAGCAGGGTGAAGCCGTGAGACCTGATGATCATGGTGGCGTTTCCGACGAAGAACACGGTGGCGTCCGCTTGATCGCGCATGGCGTCCTCCTCCCCTTACCATCAGGCTACGCATAAACGGACAAATCCCCCAGTATTGGGGTGGCCGTCACTCCGCAGGAACGGCGTTGACACGCAGCCGGCAGGCTGCCTATATGCGAACCCGCTAATCCGGCAAGGCCGGCTGACCGGCGATCGCGCCGAACCGGCTCGAGGGGATCGGGTGACCGGCGACGGGGTCGCGCAGGTGTGAGGTTACGGCTTGCGGCCGACGCCGCAGAACTCGTCGACTTCACGGGTAAGGCCGACGTCGGTGGGGCCCGGCCGCCAGAGCGGGCACGAGACCACGCCTGGCTCGACGATCTCCAGACCATCGAAGTAGCGGGCGATCTGCTCGGGCTTGCGCAGGGTGTACGGAACCGAGCCGCTCGCGTTCCAGATGGCGATGGCCTCGTCGAACTCCTTGCCCCGGATGACATTGGTGCCGTCGGCGACCACCAGGTGGCTGCCCGAGGGCAGGCCGTCGAGGAGCCGGCCGACGATCGAGCGGGCCTCGTCCAAGTCGGTGAGGTGCCCGAGGATGTTCAGCAGCATCAGCGCCACGGGCTTGTTGATGTCCAGCGTGGTCCGGCCGGCGGCCTCCAGGATCTTCTCCGGCTCCCGCAGGTCGGCGTCGACATATTCGGTGACGCCTTCAGGAGCGCCGACGAGGAGGGCGCGGGCGTGGGCCAGGACCACCGGGTCGTTGTCGACGTAGACCACCCGCGACTCCGGGGCCACGCGCTGGGCGACTTCGTGGGTGTTGTTCTGGGTCGGGAGCCCCGTGCCGATGTCCAGGAACTGGCGGATCCCGGCTTCGCCGGCCAGATACTCGACCGCGCGGGCAAGGAAGCCCCGCGAACTACGGGCGATATCGACGATGTCAGGAAAGATGCCGCGAAACTGGTCGCCAATCTCGCGGTCGACCTGGAAGTTGTCCTTCCCACCTAGCCAGTAGTTCCAGATTCGGGGTGAGTGGGACACCGTTGTGTCGATGCCGGGGGGCGTGGCAGGGGGCAAGGAGCTGTCGGTCACTGATGCTCTCCTCAACAGCAGGCATTTCCGATCGAATCACCACAAAGTAGATATCAACGCCCGCCGCTCACGGCGTTTCCCGAACCTGATCGCGATTCGTGATCTATGGAACCCATTTCATTCACGTGCCGGGCCACGCGAAGCGGTGCGTATGGATCCCGAAGTAGGTGAACGCCTCGGCGCGGGTGACCCCGGGAACCCGTTTAACGTGGTCGTTGAGCACTGCGAGGAGCTCGGCCGGCTCCTTGCATACCACCTCCACGAACATGTCGAACGAGCCGGAGGTCAGCACCACGTAGATCACGCCGGGCAGCTCGCTGATCCGGTCGGCGACGGTGTGCACGTCGTCGTCGACGCGCACACCGATCAGGGCCATGACCGGCAGGCCCAGCGCCATCGGGTCGGTCACCCCGACGATCTGCACGACGCCCTCGTCCCTTAGCCGTTGCACGCGCTGCCGTACGGCAGGCGCGGAGAGCCCGGTCGCCTCGGCCAGCGCGGTGTAGGAGATCCGGCCGTCCTGCTGCAGTTCTCGGAGCACGATCCGATCGATCTCGTCGAGGTTCATCCGCGGACCCCGCTCCCGCCACGGCCGACCGTGCCTCCACCGGGACCGACCGTGCCCACACCAAGACCGAGCGTGGCCCCACTGATGCGGACAGTGCTCACACCGGAAGGAACAGTGCCGCCAGGGAGCCGGACCACGCTCCGCGCCGCCGTACGGCTCATCCGACGAGGTCCGACACGGCCGCCGCGAAGACCTCGTGGTGACGGTCCACGTCGGCCTCGGTGGTGGCGGGGCACATCAGCGCCATGTTGTGGAACGGCGTGAGCAGCACGCCCCGGTTGGCGAGATAGACGTGCAGGTAGTCGTCCAGGTCGGGGTCGCCCGCGGCGTTCGACTCTCCACCGTCGCGCGGGGCCGGGTTCGTGAAGCGATACTCCGCCCGCGCCCCGAGCTGGGTGACCGACCACGGCAGCGCGTGGTCGTCGATGACGGCCTGGACGCCCTTGGTGAAGCGGGTGGCCAGCTCGGTCATTCCGGTGAAGGCGTCGTCGGTCAGCACGTGCTCCAGGGTGGCCCGCATGGCGGCGACGGAGAGCGCGTTGCCGGCGAGCGTGCCGCCGACGCCGCCCATGTCGATCAGGTCGAGGCCGCTCATGCCCTCGATCCGAGCCGCCACCTCGGCGGACAGGCCGTACCCGCCGCTGGGGATGCCCCCGCCGATGGCCTTGCCGATCGTGACGATGTCGGGCTCCAGCCCCCATGCCCCCGTGCAGCCGCCGGGGCCGGCGGAGAACGTGTGGGTCTCGTCGTTGATCAGCAGCGTGCCGTACCTCCTGGTCAGCTCGCGCACGCCGTCGAGGTAACCGGGCTCCGGGAGCACGATGCCGATGTTGGTGAGGGCGGGCTCCATGAGCACGGCGGCGACGTCGCCGTGGGCCAGCTCGCGCTCGAGGGACGGCAGGTCGTTGAACTCCACGACGCGCGAGGTCACGGTCGGGTCGACGGGAGCGCCGACGTTGCCCTCACGGGAGACCTGCTCGCCGTCCGGGCCCACCACGAGGAGGACCTCGTCGACGCTGCCGTGGTAGCAGTAGCTGTTGACGAGGATCTTGGGCCGGCCGGTGATCGCCCGGGCCAGGCGGATGGCCCACCGGTTGGCGTCGGTCGCGGTGAGCGAGAAGCTCCAGTACGGCAGGCCGAAGCGGCGGCCGAGCTCAGCGCCGACCCAGGTCGCGTCCTCGGTCGGCATCATCACCGTCGCGCCGCCGAGGCGGGCGAACCGCTCGGCCACAGCGTCCACGGTGGCCTGCGGGGAGTGCCCCGCCATGGCTCCGGTGTCGCCCAGGCAGAGATCGACGTACTCGTGGCCGTCCACGTCGGTGACCCGCGCGCCGCGCGCCTCCGCCAGGTAGAGCGGGAAGCCGGCGGCGGTCTTGTTCATCCAGGTCATCGGAACGCCGCCGAACAGGTGGGCCCGCGCCTGCTCGTAGGCGGCGGCCGAGCGCGGGTTGCGCTCCCGGAACGTGCGGCGCTCGCGGTCGAGGAGGTCGGCGAGATGAGTACGGTCGAACATTGTTCACTGCCTCAGAAAAGATCGCGCAAAACCGTCTTCATGACGGAATCTGAAGTCAACATACACCAGCACGTTCGATCCTTCACCCAGGCGTCAGAGAGCGGAGGGCGCGTGGGTGGTGAGGGTGCGTGGGTGGTGGTGCGCCGATGGCCGCACGCCGCGCCTGGACCAGGACCACATGTCCGCACTTCTCGACGCCCGCGAGGCGTACGGCGAACACGCGGCCACCGCGGCACGCTGAGGGAGACTCCGCTGGAGGTCTCCGCGGCCAGTTGGAGCACGAGCGGCGCGATCAGCCGGACTGCGAGGTGTGGTGGTCGAGGACGCGGGCCAGCAGGCCGACCAGTTGCCGGCGTTCGGCCGCTGACAGCGGGGCGAGCAGTTCGTCCTGCACCTCGGAAAGCACGGTCTCGAGTTGCTCGAGCCGCCGCCGGCCCGCCGGAGTGATGGTGATGACGTTGCGGCGCCGGTCATCCGGATCAGGCGCCCGGACGACCAGGCGCTGATCGACGAGTTCGTTCACCATCGCGACGGTGTCACTGCGGTCGATCCCCGTGCGCTGGCTGACAGCCGCCTGGCTCGCCGGGCCGTACTCATCGAGCGCGGCGAGGATCGCGAAGTGGTAGCCACGGGCGTCCACGGAGCCCAACCCCTCGGCCACCAGCCGATGCGCGTGCAGCGAGGTCTTGTTGATCAGCCAGCTGGCCTTCGCGCGCAGGCGGGTGGCCCCTATCTCCATGGGGGAAAGTCTAGCAATCCATTGGCACGGCCAACGATTTTCGGTATACCGTTGGTCAAGCCAACGTTGGCTTGACCAATCGATTTCCGAGGATGGCCATGACCACAACAGTCGGCTCCGCCCGGCTCCCCTCCGACCCCGCCGCTCCCGACCCCCGGCGCTGGTGGGCGCTCACCGCGGTCGCCACGGCTCAGTTGATGATCGGCCTCGATCTCACGATCGTGAACATCGCGCTGCCGTCGATGCAGAGATCACTGGACCTGTCGGACCCGGACCGCCAGTGGGTGATCACGCTCTTCGCTCTGGGCTACGGGGGCCTGCTGCTCCTGGGCGGCCGCCTGTCCGACCTCATCGGCCGCAGGCGCAGCCTGATGATCGGGCTGACCGGGTTCGCCCTGGCCTCCGCGCTCGGCGGAGCGGCGGTCACCCCGGCGATGCTGCTCACCTCCCGCGCCCTCCAGGGCGTCTTCGGTGCCCTGCTCACGCCGTCCGTGCTGGCGACCCTCGCCGCCACCTTCGCCACGCCCGCCGAGCGCGGAAAGGCGTTCGGCATCTACGGCACCGCCATGGGCAGCTCCTCCGGCCTGGGCGTCATCCTCGGCGGGCTCCTCACCGACTACCTCGACTGGCGCTGGTGCATGTACGTGAACCTGCCCATCGCGGTCGCCGCCGGAGCCGGAGTGCTCTACGCCGTCCGTCCCGCCCCCCGCGCGACCGGCGTACGCGTCGACATCGCCGGCGCGCTGCTCGCCACCGCCGGCCTGATGGCCCTGGTATTCGGCTTCGCCCGAGCCGAACCCGACGGCTGGGGCGCGGCGACCACCGTCGGGCCACTGGCCGTCGGCGTCCTGGCACTGGTCGCCTTCGTGTGGGTGCAGAGCCGGGTCGCCGGCCCCCTGCTGCCGCTACGCGTGATCCTCGACCGCCGCCGGGGCGGGTCGTATCTGGCGGTGTTCAGCCTGGCGGTCGGCATGTTCGCCGCGCTGTTCTTCCTCACCTTCTATCTGCAGAATGTGCTCGGCTACTCACCGCTCCGGTCGGGCCTGGCCTTCTTGCCGCTCACCGCCGGGCTCATGGTCGGCGTGCGGATGGTGAGCCCCCTCCTGATGCGCGCGCCGGTGCGGTCGCTGCTCGTCCCCGGACTGCTGACCATCGCCTCCGGGCTCGCGCTGCTCGGTCTCATCCGGGTCGACAGCGGCTACTGGCTGCACGTGCTTCCCGTGTTCGCGCTGGTCGGTCTCGGCACCGGATGGGTGCTGGTCACCGCCAACAGCACCGCCACCCTCGGCGCCGGAGCCGACACCGCCGTGGCCGGCGCCATGGTCATGACCTCGCAGCAGATCGGCGCGTCCCTCGGCACCGCACTGCTCAGCACGATCGCCGGGACCGCCGCCGCGGACTATCTCCGCACGCATCCCGCGTCGGCCCCTCAGGCGGCCGTTCACGGCTTCACCGTCGCGAGCCTCGGCGCCGCGGGCTTCCTCTGCCTCGCCGCACTCGCGGTCTTCCTCATCACCGGCCGGGACAACTCCCAGCGTTAGCGAGCACCGATGCGTCCTCGCAGGCGTCGCCGCGGTGTCACGTCAGCAGCCACAGGGCCAGGCCGATGATCACAGCCCAGCAGAGGATCCCGGTCGCGGTGATGCCCATGAGGCCGCGGAGCCGGTAGCGCCTGCCGGGCCGGCCGTACGAAAGAAGGACGTCGAAGGGGGGCGAGTCTGACTGCTGAGCGGGCTGTCGCAGGATCACGGTCGCTCCAGTGCGGTTCAGATGGAGACCTCTTCGGCGTCGTCTGCTACCCAGAATTGACCATCCATGTCATCACGCGGCGATAGGAACTGTACGAGTGTGAGGGTCCGGGTCACCACCCGAGGCCGTCCGCTCCGCTCGCCGGCTCGTCGCGGAATCTTCTCATCGCATCACCGATGAGTTTCCGCGGGGGCGGACGTTTCATGTGTCGTAACCTCGGTGACCCCCACCGATCAGCCAAGGAGGCCGCATCGTGGACTGGACGCTTGAACTCGTGGTCGTGCCCGTTTCTGACGTGGACCGCGCGAAGACCTTCTACATCGACAACGCCGGATTCACCCTGGAAGTCGACCACAGCGCCGGGGAAGACTTCCGGGTGGTCCAGCTGACGCCGCCCGGCTCGGCCTGCTCGATCGCCCTCATGCGCAACATCGCGGCGCCGGGCTCGCTGCAGGGCCTGCACCTGGTCGTCTCCGACATCGACGCGGCGCGCGCCGAGCTCCTCGGGCGGGGGATCGCCGCCAGCGAGATCTTCCACTTCGGGCCGAACGGCCAGACGCCGGGACCCGACCCGCAGCGCGCGAGCTACAACTCGTTCTTGTCCTTCAGCGACCCGGACGGCAACGGCTGGCTGGTCCAGGAGGTCAAGCGCGACGGATCGCCCGCGTGATCATGAACTCGACGCGAGAAAACGCCACGCACATGCCGACCGATGAGATCCACGCCGCTCTGTCCGGCGACGAGTCCGCCTTCGCCGAGCTCACCGAGCGCCACCGGCGTGAGCTGCACGTCCACTGCTATCGGATGCTCGCCTCGTTCGACGAGGCCGAGGACGCCGTGCAGGAGACGCTCCTGCGGGCCTGGCGGAGCCGCGACAGCTTCGACGGCAGCTCTCTGTTCCGCGCGTGGCTCTACCGGATCGCCACGAACGTCTGTCTCGACATGCTCCGGCGCACTTCACGTCATCTGACGATGATGCACTCCTTCGCCGAGGTAACGTGGCTCCAGCCGTACCCCGACCGCCTGCTGGACGAGGTCGCGCCCAGCGACGAGCAGCCGGACGCGGTCGCGGTGGCGCGGGAGACGATCGAGCTGGCGTTCGTGGCCGCCATGCAGGTCCTTCCGCCGAGGCAGCGGGCGGCCTTCATCGCCCGTGACGTGCTCGGGTGGGCGGCCAGTGAAACCGCGGCCGCCCTGGACACGAGCGTCGCCGCGGCCAACAGCGCCCTCCAGCGCGCCCGCGCCACCATGCAGAACCACCTGCCGGCGCGCCGCGCCGAATGGCCCGCGCGGGAGCTGAACGAGGAGGAGCGCACCCTGCTCGGGCGGTTCATCGACGCGCACGAACGGTGTGACGCCGCAGCGGCCGTCGCCATCGCGGCGCAGGACCTCCGCATCACGATGCCGCCTCACCCCATGTGCTTCGAGGGGCTGGCGATGATCACCCCGCTGCTCGAACGCGCCCTGGGAGAGGACAGGGACGGCGACTGGCGCCTCCTGCCCACGCAGGCCAACCGGATGCCCACCGCCGCGAGCTACCTGCGCCGGCCCGGCGACTCCGAGTTCCGCGCGTTCAAGTTCGACGTCCTGCGCGTCGAGAACGGCGTGATCGCCGAGATCACGACCTTCGGCCCGGAGCTGTTCCCGGCGTTCGGCCTCCCGCCGACGCTCTGAGGAGATCCCCGTACGGCACGGGCGTCGCCGAGCTGGGCGGCCTTCCGGCTTCAATCGGAAGGCACAGCCGCCCGGCTCGGCACCCGTGCTCGGGGGATCCGCCGGCCGGGCTTGACGATCCCACCGAAGGATGATGGGATCCCACGTCAGCGTCGCGGTGCACCCGGCAGAGAGACCGCCGTGGGCATGGAGGCGCCGAATCATGGGACGACCATGGAAACATCCAACGAGCCGAGCGGCCGCCTCGCGGCGTTCGGCAACCAGCTGATCGAAGTCCACCTCTGGCTCCGCGAGGAGCTCGCCCGGCTCCGTGAGGCCGTCGACGTCTACCTCGACGGCGGTGGGGACCGGCCCCGGGACCTGCGGGCGCACTGCCTGACCTTCTGCTCGGCGGTCGATCGGCATCACACCGGCGAAGACGGCGGGGCCTTCCCCGTCCTGGCTGAGCGATTCCCCGAGTTGCGGCCCGTGCTGGAGGAGCTGACACGCGACCATCACATGGTGGCCGACATCCTGCGCCGGCTGGAACACCTCCTCCGCGATCTGGAGCCCGTCGCGGCCGAGGCGCAACGCGTACGCGCCGAGCTGGACGGCCTGGCCGCCCTGCTGGAGTCGCATTTCGTCTACGAAGAGAAACGGATCGTCTCGGCCCTCAATTCGCTGACCGCCCCCGGCTGGGACGCCTCCCGGCCCGGCTTCCTGCTGACCGGCATCACCAGCGGCTAGTGCCTACGGGCAGATCTTCTCGTACGGCTCGCCCGGCAGGTACTGATCCCACTCCTGCCTGGTGAGGGGGCGACCGGCGATGGCGCAGATCGAGGAGACCGGGTCGCGTGGCGGCCCGACATCCCACAGCCGAGCTCCATTGGTTCCGGTGGTCGCCAGGGTCCTACCGTCAGGGCTGAAAGCCGACGATGTGAGGGACCCGGTGAGGGGAGGGCCGACCTGCTTGTAGGTGGCGAGATCCCACAGCCGGACACTGCCATCCTGGCTGCCGCCGGCCAGGCTCTTGCCGTCCGGGCTGAAGGCGAGCTCCGTGAGGAAGCCGGCGTGGCCGAGGGGAATGCCGATCTGCTTGCGGGTGGCGAGGCTCCACAGCCGCACAGTGCTCTCACCGGTGAGTCCGCCCTCGCCGCCGTCGGCCGGGGGCCCGCCCTCAGACCTCAAGGCGCCATCCCTCACCTCCCCGGTGGCGAGAGTCGTGCCGTCAGGGCTGAAGGCCAGCACCTCGACGTCGCCGGTGTGCCGGAAGGGGCCGCCGAGTTGCTCGCGGGTAACGGCGTCCCACAGCCGGACGGTGCCGTCGGCTTCACGGCCGGCGGCGGCCACGGTCCTGCCGCCCGGGCCGAAGGCCACAAGGTCGGCGAATCTCATGGAGTCACCGGTGAGCGGGCGGCCGATCCGTTTGTGGGTTGGGATGTCCCACAGCCGGACATCCTGGCCGGCGTCCACAGTGCCGAGGACCTTGCCGTCGGTGGTGAAGCTCATGTCGTAGACGGAGCCCCCGTGCTCGGTAAGGGCGGTTCCCGCCTGCTCGCGGGTGGCGACATCCCACAACCGAACAACGCCGTCTTGGCCACCGGTCGCCAAGGTCGTGCCGTCACGGCTGAAAGCCAGCACCGTGACATAGCCGGTCTTTCCACGGAGAGCACCACGCTGCTTGCGGGTGGCGGCGTCCCACAGCCAGACGGTGTCGTCGCCGACTGTGGCGAGGGTGGTCCGGTCAGGGCTGAAGGCCACCGCGTAGGCCGCGCCGACCTGATCCGTAAGTGGAGTGCCCGCCTGCTTCCCCCCGGCCGCATCCCACAACCGGACGGTGTCGTCACCGCCGACAGTGGCCAGGGTGGCGCCATCCGGGCTGAAGGCCATCGACCGGACAAAGCTGGGTTGCCCGGTGAGCGGGATGCCGAGCGGTTCGTGGGTGGCCAGATTCCACAGCCGGACACGGCCATCGTGGTCGGCGGCGGCCAGGGCCGTACGGCTGAGGGCCAGCGCCCTGACGCCGCCCTTGTGGCCGGCGAGGGGAGGTCCGATCGGTTTGTGGGCGGCCACGTCCCACAGCAGGACGCTGCCGTCGTCGCCACCGGTCGCCAGCGTCCTCCCATCGGGGCTGAAGCCCACGGCGGTGACGTCCTCCCTGGTGTGGCTCGCCGGGGAAGGGCTGATCCGTTCGTGGGTGGCGAGGTCCCACAGCCCGGTGCCGGGGCCGAATCCGAAGGTGGCCACGGTCTTGCCGTCCGGACTGAAGGCGACGGCGTCGGTCTCTTCGTCGCCCCTGAAGACGCCGCCGATCTGCTTGTGAGTGGCGAGGTCCCACGTTCTTGCGCCATCTTCTCCCGCCGTGGCCAGGGTCCTGCCGTCCGGGCTGAAAGCCACCACGTGAACGGGCCCACTGTGGCCGGTGAGAGGGCTCCCCACCTCCTTGTGGCCGGCCCTGTCCCACAGGCGTACGGTCCGGTCGTCACCGACTGTGGCGAGCGTCCCGCCGTCAGGGCTGAAGGCCACGGAGTGGACGGAGCCGGTATGGCCCGCGAGAGGACTCCCCACCTGCTTGCGGGTGGCCCTGTCCCACAGTCGTACGGTTCCGTCGTGGCCAGTGGTGGCCAAGGTCGCGCCGTCAGGGCTGAAGGTCACGGACGTGGCGTCGTCCAAGATGCCTCGGATGGGCATCGCCAGAGCGTTCAGCATGGCGTGGCGGGCTTCGTCCGTGGCGGCGAAGTGCCCCGCGGCGGCGGCCAGTAGCCCGGACACGACGACGTCGGTGCCGGTCAGGCTGATGCTCTGCGCGGCCAGCTGTCGCGACAGAGCGTCTTTGTGCCGGGCCTCGGCCGTACGCTCCGACCTGACGGCGGCCAGGGACGCGAGCGAAGCTATGAGGGATAGAGCAGTCAAACCGGCCACGCCGATGCGTGCCCAGCGCCTGCGGCGAGTGGCGGCCTGCTCGGCGCGTTCGGCGGCGTGCTTGGAAGCGGCGAGGAACTCCTCGGCCGTCTCCCCCATGGGTGGGTAACGGCCGGGGTCGGCATCCCAGCCGGCGCGGGCCTGCCGGACGGCCGTCAGGCGAGCGCCCTGATAGAGGAACGACGGGTCTTCGCCATGATCGCTCCAGTCGCGGGCGTCGTCGAGGAGCTGGCCGTATACGGCGTGCCCGGCCTGATCCTCGCTCAGCCAGCCGCGTAACCGCGGCCACGCCTGCAGCAGGCAGTCATGGGCGATCTCCGCGGTCGTGTCGTTGAGCACGATCAGCCGTCTGGCGGTGAAAGCGTCCAGGACCGCGTCGACGTCATCGGCGTGATCGCCCTGACCGTACAGCTCGGTTCGGCTCACGCGGCGGCGGGCGAGCTGTCCGTCACGGGAGACCAACGTCATCCGGTGGAAGACGCTTCGGGCGATGACCTGCCGGTCCGGCGGAAGACCGTCGTAAACCGTGTCCGCGCTGGTCTGCACGGCGTGCTCGATGCCGCCCCCCAGGCCGTATCCACGGCTGGTCAACCGGTTACCCTCGCGGTTCTCCCAGGTCAGCAGCATCGCCTGGGACAGCAGAGGCAGCACACCCGCGCCGTAGCCGTCCCGTGAGCCGAGCTCATCCAAAATGGCGTCAGCGAGCCCGGATTCGAGCTCCAGGCCGGCGGCCGCGGCCGGGCCCGCGATGACGCGGCGCAGCTCGGGCCCGGTCATCGGGCCGACCACGAACTGCCCGTCCTGCAGCGCTTCGGCCAATGCCGGATAGCCGGCGCATCGATCGGCCAGGTCACCGCGTACGGCCACGACGATCAGCGCGCGGGGCTGCTGGTCCGGCCCAGTCGGCAGCGTGCCGGCCGAGGTCAACGCCGAGATGAACGCCTCCCTCTGGCCGGTTTCGCCGGACGTGAAGACCTCCTCGAACTGGTCCACTACCATCACCAGACGCGCCCGATCCGGGCTGCCAGAAGCGATCATGGCTTGCCGTACGAGCAGGTGAGTGTCGTGCGGGTGGTCGGCCAGGGCACGCCGGACAGCGACCGGGTCCGCGGCGCCCAGAGCCGCCAGATGGGTGGCCAACTCGTCCAGCGGCGCCCGGGTCGGGGTGATGAGAAGCCGCGGCCACTGCTCAGATCCCGGCACGGGAAGCAGTCCGCGAGCCAGGGCGGGCAGCAGCCCCGCGCGTAACAGCGAGGATTTGCCCGCCCCGGAGGCGCCGGTGACCACCACCGTTCCCGGCCCGCTCAGCCGTTCGGCCAGCTTGCCCACCAGACGCGCGGTCGCCTGCTCCCGCCCGTAGAAGATCGGGGCATGGTCGG
The DNA here is from genome assembly GCF_025420585.1 of Planotetraspora sp. A-T 1434. Lineage (GTDB taxonomy): Bacteria > Actinomycetota > Actinomycetes > Streptosporangiales > Streptosporangiaceae > JAOEGB01. The sequence goes on from NZ_JAOEGB010000011.1 coordinate 56,565, forward strand.
CCTCGAACGGCCACAGCCCTCGGTAGGGGCTGCCGCGCTCCCATCGCGTGACGTCCGCGTCTTCTCGACGGGCCTGCTTGAGGATCGCCAGGTCCTCGCGGATGAGCATCAGCTGAGTCGATTGCTCCCGCATCCGGTCGCGGTCGTGGCGTTGCTCGGCATCCTGACGATGCAGGGTCTCCTGGATCGCCGAGGCGGCCCGGTCGATGCCGGCGAGCAGGAAGGCGAACTCCGCGAATTCGGCGCTGAGCGCGGCGAACGCCTGGGCCACCTGTGCCTGCAGGACCCGGTTGCCGCTGTCGATGGCCACTTCCAGGGCGACACCCGCGGCGTCGATCTCGCGCAGCATCGCCGCGATCTCCGCCCTGAGGCGCTCGCCGTGGGCGTTGCCGGTGGCGAGCATCTGCCCGATCCGCTCATACAACTCCCGCTCGACCTCGTCAGGCCGGGGTTCGCCGGTACGGCGGCGCAGCACGACCAGCGACCCGCTGATCACCTGGCTGAGGATGTTGGTCCCGACTCCGGCCGCCACGCCGATGCCTGCCAGGGCTACTTCACCCGGTGGCGCCAATGCCAACGGGGCCAAGGCACCGGCGGAGAGCGCGGCCAGCAGCGCCGGGGGCGTCATCTTCGCCATACCGGCCGACGCCTGCCGCGCCACCGCCGCCGCCAGCCCCGCACGGGCCTGCTCCCGCGCAGCGCGGGCTCTCGGCTGTTCGCTATCGGCCGCCATCAAAGGTCACCCAACCGGGAGTCCGGACAGTGAAGCTTCCATCGAGCTATCGCTGAAATGCCGGCATGCGCTACCGAGCTATGAGCGTCACCCGGGCGGAGGATGCAGGGTGCGTCCCGTCTGGTCCAAACCCCATTTTCCCACCTAGCCTGGGCATATAGAGGTCGAGGGGAGGCCCGGGGGTGATGAAGACAGAGATCGACTACGAGGCGATGTTCAACGCCGGCCCAGTTCCGACGCTGCTGCTGACGCCGGACTTCACCATGGTCGCAGCCAACGACGCCTTTCTGGAGGTGACGCAGCGGACCCGGGCGGAGCTGATCGGCCATTGCGTCTTCACCGCTTTCCCCGACAACCCCGACACCGCCGACGATCCCGAGGCGCAGGGGATCAAGGTTCTGCGGGATTCGCTGGAACGCGTGCTCGCCACCGGCAAACGGGACACCATGGCGCTGCAAAGGTACGACGTCGAGCCGCCGGGGATGCCCGGCGTGTTCGAGGAACGGCACTGGAGCACGGTCAACACCCCGGTCCTCGGGCCGGACGGAAAGGTCAAACTGATCATTCACAGCACCGAGGAGGTCACCGACTTCCTCCAGCAGCTGAGGTGGTCAAGCCGGCGAGGCGTCACCGGCGCACGGGCGAAGCTCAAGGCGATGGAGAACCACCTCTACGCCCGCAACCGGGAGCTTCAGGACCTCAACGAACGGCTCAAGCAGACCCACAGGGAACAAACCCAGACCACATCGGCGCTGCGGGACTCCATCAGGCGGCAGCGGCAGTTCGTCATCGACGCGTCCCACGACCTGCGCAACCCGATCGCCGGGCTCCTGACCGAACTCGAGGTCGCACTTTCAGAACCCCACATCGACATGCAGCAGATTCTGCGCAGATTGCTGCGGAACGCCGAGCGACTCAACGACATCGTGGCCGATCTCCTCGCCCTGGCCCGCCTGGACACCACGGCGCCCGCCGCCACGGAACTGATCGACCTGGCCCAGCTCGTCGTGGACGAACTCGAACGCCGCACCGTCAACGCCGCCGTCCACCCGCGACTCGATCAGCACGTGACGGTGTACGCCTCCCGGATCCCCTTGACCCGGCTCCTGGCCAACCTCCTGGCCAACGCCGAACGGCACACCTCTACGAAGATCGAGATCGTGGTCACCACCGACCCGCCCGAGGCGGTCCTCGAGGTGATCGACGACGGGCCCGGCATCGCGCCGGGCGATCGCGAAAGGATCTTCGAACGCCTCTACCGGCTCGACGACGCCCGCCGCCAGGACCCCGGCGGCTCCGGGCTCGGTCTGTCGATCGCCCGCGAGATCGCCCAGGCCTACGGCGGCCGCCTGTACGCCGCCGATCACCCCACCGGCGCCCGCTTCGTTCTCCGCCTCCCCCTCGCCGCCTAGGGACTTCTCTATCCCCCCGCGTCTTGGGGGTACCAGCGGAGTTCGACGGTGTTGCCGTCGGGGTCCCGCACGTAGACGGAGGTCGCCGTGCCACGAGCGCCGAACCGGTCCACGGGCCCTTCGATGACGGTGAAGACGCCGGAGTCGATTACCTCGTGCCAGTCCAGCGGTTCCACGACCAGGCAGATATGGTCGACGTTCGACTCCCCCCGGGGGCGGCGGACCAGGTCGATGATGGTCTCCGGAGTGACCCTCACCGAGGGAAACGGGGCATCGCCGGCCCGCCACTCGGCGACGCGTACCGGCTCCAGACCGAGAAGCCCGCAGTAGAACTCCAGTGCGCGCTCGACGTCCCGGACGTTGAGCACCAGGTGATCGAAGGCTTTGACCCGCATGATGGTCACCTCGACTCCAGGTCGTAGGCCTGACGCAGCCAGTCGGTGAACAGGGCCTGATCGATGTCGCCCACCTGATGAAGCTTCACGGAAGCCATCTGACGGGCACCCGCGGTGAGACGCCCGGACGGGTCGGCGACTTCCTGCCCGTGCCACAGCCCGAACGTGAGGTACGACCGGTACGCCTTGAGCAGGCAAACGGGGTTCTTTCCCGGCTTGTCGCCGAGGCTCCAGGTCGGATGGCCGTGCCACATCGTGCCGCTGACGCCGGGCAGCGCCGCGTCGATGAGGAGAGACAGCTCCTCGCCGATCTCCCGCAATGGGTCGTCGAGTGCGGCCAGGTAGTCGGCGATGCCGGTTTCGCGGACATCGGTGTTGATGCGCATGCGGGTAGCTCCAAGTGTCCGATAGGGCCGATCGCCGTACTTCCGCGCGACCGGATGACGCTCTCCACGATGCCCCGGACAACAGCGGCCACCAAGCCACGATGGAGCTACGATCGTTGACTCGAACTAAACGACGGAGAGTCCATGCTGGAGCGGCACGAGATCGAGATCTTCTTGACTCTCGCCGAGGAGCTGCACTTCGGCCGCACCGCCGAGCGTCTGAGGGTGACGACCGGGCGGATCAGCCAGGTGATCAAGAAGCTGGAGCGCCGCATCGGCGCTCCACTGTTCGAGCGCACCAGCCGCGTCGTCCGCCTGACCCCGATCGGACGGCGGCTGGCCGAGGATCTGAGGCCCTTAGCGGCCCAGATGGACGAGGCGGTAAGCAGAGCCATCGACGCCGGCCGCGGTGTCACCGGACGACTGCGGGTGGCCTTCCTCGGCGAGTGGACGGCGCCGGTGCTGCTCAAGGCCGTCAGCCTGTTCGCCGAGCGCCACCCGGACTGTCAGGTCGACGTTCACGAAGCGCAGCTCTTCAACTCGCGATCGAGCCTGCTCGACGGCTCCATCGACATCCTCTTCGCCTCGTATCCTTTCGACGGCATGGCCTGCGGGCCCACCCTGCTGACGGAAGGCCGTGTCCTGGCCGTGGCCGCGGGTCACCCGCTGGCCCGCGAGAAGTCGGTCTCCCTCGAAGTTCTCGCCGGGCATCCCGTGGTGCAATACCCCTCGGTGACATCGGCGGAGTTCAAGCGCGACCGCACACCCGGCCACACGCCGTCGGGCCGGCCGGTGCCCAAAGGGCCGGCGGGCAACACATTCTCCGAGATGCTGTCCCTCGTCGCGCTGGGCAAGGGCGTCCTGCCTGTGGGCGAACACAGCCAGCGGTACTACCCCCGCCCGGACATCGCGTACGTCCCGATCCACGACGCCCCACCAATCGAACGAGGGCTGGTCTGGCTGGAAACCAATACGACGGCACGTGTGCGCGAGTTCGTCCGCGCCGCGACGGACGCCAACCACCGGACGGCCTCGGCCGCGCCGAGTGAGCGGTGACGGGCCGGGAAAGGGGCGGTCATGAGCACGTGTTACGGCGCGGGACCCGGCGGGATGACCCCGGATGGCTGCTCCGTCGAGTTCCGGCAAGCTCAGGTGACGTCGACGAAGCGGAACGGAGAGAGCACCGACGGAAAGGCGACCAGCCTGGTGCGCCAGTAACCGTCCTGCGTGGGGACGAACGCCTTGGCGTACCGGCCGGTCGTGGTTGACCTCACGTAGGCGACCAGCTTCCAGGACGAGGCGCGCTGCTTCTTGAAGTACACGGCGATTTTGGTCTTGGCGAGCGGCTTCGTGCCGTACTTGGCGGTTCCGGTGAGCGTGATGCGACCGCCCTTGGCGACCTCGGCGGGGCTTGCCGTCAGAGTCAGGGTGCGCCCGACGACCGGGAAGCTGTACCGGAAGACGATGGGCTTGGTGTCGCTGTCCTGACGGGAGACGAGTGCGCGGACCTCCCAGGTGCCGCCCGGGTCGCTGCTCTTGACCGTGAACTTCCCGGTGAAGGGGACCGTCGCCGGGGGAAGGCCCTCTATCGGCGCGCCCGGCACGCGCTCCCATTCGACCTCGGCCAGCCGCGTCCCTTTGCCCGGTACGGCGATGACGATGTCGAAGTCGTCGACCGGCTTGGTCCCGGTAGTGGGGTCGCCCCACGCGGTCACCAGCGATCCCCAGAAGGTGACCTCGCTCTCGCCGTCGGCCGGGACGGCCGCGTCGGCCACGTAGAAGTGCTTCACCCCCTCGTCGGCCGCCCGGGTGGCACCCGCGGGGATCACAACGAACCCAGCACAAAGCGCCAGCGCCACCCCGAACGCCCTGAGACTTCGGCTCATTGGAACTCCCCCGCAATAGCCCGAAGATCGAACGACTGGACGAGCGTACTGGCCCTTGATCACTGCTGGTAGTCGAGTACCGAATTCAGGACATGGCGGCGTACGGCTGCGCATGGCTGGAACGATCAACGCCGTCCGCACCGAGCGAAAACCGCTGGTTGGACGAGTTCGGATGCCGTACACGAACACCTCGACGGGGGACGGCCGGCCTCGCATCGCCGTCGCCGAGCGCGAAACCGCGTTCGGCGCCTGCCGGCTCCAGTCGCAGGTGACGCCACACCGGACATGAGGGTGATGGCGCTTGATCAACGAGAGCCTGTCATTTATATGAACTTTGCGATTCCTACGCCCGAATAAATCATATATGTCTGTTCACGCAGCATAAATACGTCATTGTCACAACACACACCTTATCGCGTCCTTAGTGTGGCTAACTTTTGCACTGCCGGACTGGCCGCCCAACCGGCGACCGGTGCCGGGATGTCGAGGAAGGACGCGGATGCGAAAAACCGACATGCACAGGGCCCCCGCAGTCCGGGGTCGCGGGATCAGAAAGTCCTTCGGTGATGTGGTCGCACTCGACGGCGTCGACCTCGACGTGGCGAGTGGGCAGGTCCACGGCCTTGTCGGCCCGAATGGCGCGGGAAAGACGACGCTCCTCGGTCTGCTGTTGGGCCTGGCGGTCGCGGACAGCGGCCGTCTCGAGATCCTGGGTACGCCGGTCGGGCGGACGCTCGCCGTCCCCGACGGTGTCGCGGGTTTCGTGGACGGGCCCGGGCTCTATCCGTCGCTGACCGCGCGGCAGAACCTCTCGGCCCTGGCCTCACTGCGCGGGTACGACGCCGGTCGCACCGCAGGTGTCGACACCGTGCTGGAGCAGGTCGGGCTCACCGACGTCGCCGACGACCGTGTCCGGGGGTTCTCGCTGGGGATGCGCCAGCGGCTCGGGCTGGCCGCCGCGCTGCTCACAAAGCCGCGGCTGCTCGTGCTCGATGAGCCGGCCAACGGTCTGGACCCTGCCGGCAAGCACCACGTGCACCGCGTCATCACCGGACTCGCCACGGACGGGACCGCGGTGGTCCTCTCCAGCCACCGGATGGACGACCTCGCCGCACTGTGCTCCGAGGTCACCATCCTCGCTACCGGACGGGTCGTCTTCTCCGGGCCGGTGAGCAAGCTCGCCGCCGAGAGTGGCGAGCTCGACTACCGGCTGCTCACCTCCGACCCGGCGGCCGCCCACCGGCTGGCGTCAGAGACGCCCGGGCTCCGCGTCGTGTCCGGCCACGACCCCGGTCAACGGCCGGACGCCAGCGTCGTCGTCCGCGGGCCGGTGCCGGCCCTCGACGAGCTGGTCGTACGGCTCGTGCGAGCCGGCGTGGCGCTCCGAGAGCTGGGGCCCGTGGTGGCGCCGCTCGAGGCCGCGTTCCTGGCCCTGACCGGGACCGGCACCATGCCCGCGCGGACCGGCCAGGAGGACCCGCGATGACCGCGACCGTCACCCGACCCCGGGCCGGCGCCCGGCCTGCGCCCGTGCTGCACGGCTATCGGTTCGAGCTGGTCAAGCTGCTCTCCCAGTGGCGGATCCGCCTGCTGCTGCTCGCCTGCTGGATCGCCCCGGCGGCCTTTGTGGCCGTGGTGAGCCTGCAGAGCTCGCTACCCGCCGACACGGTCTTCGGCCGCTGGATGAATGCGACCGGCTGGGCGGGGTCGCTGGTGGTGCTGGACTTCTCGTGCAGCTGGGCGCTCCCGCTGCTGACGGCGCTGGTCGCGGGCGACGTCTTCGCCGTCGAAGACCGGCTTGGCACCTGGCGCCATCTCCTCGTGGCGGTCCGCTCGCCGAGGCGGATCTTCGTGGCGAAGACCCTTGCCAGCCTCACCGTGATCCTTCTGCTGGTTGCCGGGCTGGCCGCGTCGGGCATCGCCGGCGGCCTGGCCGCGGTCGGCAACCGACCGCTCGTAGGCCTGGACGGCCATCTCCTCGCCCCGGCGGACGCGGCCGGCACGGTCCTGCTCGCGTGGGCCTGCGCGTTGGCGCCGACGCTGGCGTTCGCCGCGGTAGGCCTCCTCGGCTCGGTGACCCTTGGCCGCTCTCCGATGGGGCTGCTGATGCCCGCACTGCTCGCCTTCGCGCTGCAGCTCGCACAGCTGCTCCCGCTGCCGGTGGCCGTACGGCAGGCCCTGCCGAGCCACGCCTTCCTCGCCTGGCGCGGGCTCTTCACCAGCCCGGCGCAGGCGGGCCCTCTCCTCATCGGCCTCGCGGTGAGCCTCGCGTGGGCGGTCACCGCCACCGCGCTGGCCTACCGCCTGTTCCTGCGCCGCGACTTCACGGACCTGACATACGACGGATCGGGCCGGCGCGTCCTCGTGGCCGGGGTGCTGCCACTGGCCGGCCTGGTCGCCCTCACCGTCGTAGTTGTCGCCGGCGCGACGTCGGCTGAGGGCTCGGGGATCGAACGGGCCAAGCTGCAGGACTCGCTCGCCACGGCGTACGCCCACCTCTACCGGCTGCAGGCCCGGGAGCTCCATCGCCCCGACGTCACCGAGGGCCGGCTACGGGCCACCGCATCCTGCGACAAGGGCGACTCCCGGGTCCTCGACCAGGGACCGGGCAACGACTGGCGGTGCGTCGTGTCCTGGCGCCTCCCCGGCCCGACCGCCGTGGGCAGCGCCATCTACCAGCTCGACGTCACCGCAGACGGGCGGTACGTCGCCGACGGAGATGGGCCGAAGGAGGTGAACGGCTACTTCCAGGTGCGCACCCCGGGCGGGGACGCGCCCAACCCCCTGTGGCAGTTCGACGGGAACGTCGACCTGCTCGCAAGCACCCCGAAGGAATGATTCATGCACGTCACGCGCCAGCGCGTCGCGAAGGTCCGTCTTGGGCTCTCCGATCGACACACCGGCCGGCGGACCCGCCTCCTCGCGGCCGCCACCACCGCTCTCGTCGTCGCCGGCGGGGGCATCGCCTACGCCTCCACCGATGTGTTCGGCACCGACCAGGTCGGCCAGACCACCGACAAGGGCCTGGTCGTGTCCGGCGACCAGTACATCAAGCCGATCGGTGACCGCCTCGTCATCAACAACGGCAAGATCATGTCGTCCTCGGTCAGCCCGGACGGCACCCACCTCGCGGCCTCGGTCGCCGATGGTGGGATGGCGCTCGCCATCGTTGACCTGAAGAACTGGAATGTGCAGCAGCTCGTCGGCAAGAACGCGGCGGCGAACCTGCGCATCAGCGGCAACGACGTGGGCCAGGAAGGTCCCACGTACTCGCCCGACGGTTCGCAGCTGTGGCTGGGCCAGACCGACGGCTACCGCAAGTTCACCGTGAACCCGGACGGCACCCTCGCCAACCCGACGTTCATCCAGATCCCGGCGGACGGGCCCCGGCACGCGCTGGTGGGTGAGCCGGTGTTCTCGCCCGACGGCTCCACCGTGTACTCAGCCGTCAACGGCCAGAACCGCGTGGTCGCCATCAACGCGGCGACCGGAGCCATCCAGCAGAGCTGGGCCGTGGGCAACGCCCCGCGTGACATGGTCATGGTCGGGACCAAGCTCTACGTCAGCAACGAGGGCGGGCGTCCGGCGGAGCCCGGCGACACCACGATCAACTCCTACAACACCCAGGTGCCGGCCGACCTGATCACCGGCGCCACCACCACCGGCACGGTCAGCGTCATCGACCTGGCGAACCCGGCTGCCGCCGCCACGAGCATCGACGTCGGTCTGCACCCGACCGCCCTGTACGCCAAAAACGGGGCGCTGTTCGTCACCAACACCGCCACCAACGACGTGTCGGTCATCGACACGTCCAGCGACAAGGTCGTCCAGACCATTGCCACCCAGCCGTGGCCGGTGGCCTCGGTGGGCTACGAGCCCGACGCGGTGACGCTCACCGACGACGGTCACCTGCTGGTCACGCTCGGCCGCGCCAACGCGGTCGCCGTCTACCGGTACACCACGCCGCAGGAGCCGGTCAGCTACGTCGGCCTGCTCCCGACGGACTACTTCCCCGCGGAGATCACCACCGTCGGCAACGACGTGCTGGTCTCCAACACCCGCGGTATCGACGCCCGCCGCCCCACCAACAGCGCCGGGCACGGCACCCACGACACGACGTCGAGCCTGCAGCGGTTCACGCTGCCGGACGACTCGGAGATCGCCAAGTCCACGGCCACGGTCTTCGCGCAGAACGGCTGGGGCAAGAACGACGTCAAGCAGACCAAGGGCAACTCCGCGCACGCCGTGCCGGTCCCGAAGCGCCTCGGCGACCCGTCGACCATCAAGCACGTCTTCCTGCTGGTCAAGGAGAACCGAACCTACGACCAGGTCTTCGGTGACGACCCGCGTGGCAACGGCGACCCGTCGCTGGCCCAGTACGGCGAGAACGTGACGCCGAACCAGCACGCGTTGGCGCGTCAGTTCGGGCTGTACGACAACACGTACGACATCGGCACCAACTCCGCCGAGGGCCACAACTGGCTGATGCAGGCCGACGACCCGGAGTACACCGAGTCCAGCGCCGGCGAGTACCTGCGCAGCTACGACACCGAGGACGACGCTCTCGGCCACCAGCGGACCGGCTTCATCTGGACCGGTGCGCAGGCGGCGGGCAAGACCGTGCGGGACTTCGGCGAGTTCCAGCAGTTCCTGACCAAGCCGTCCGGCGCGAGCTGGCAGAACCTGTACTGCGACACCAAGAACATGGAGGCGACCGGGCAGAACACCGCCTACGCCCTGGACTCGTCCTCGCCGATCCCGTCGCTCAACGACGTGTCGGTGCACGGCTTCCCCAAGTTCGACACCAGCGTCCCGGACATCTACCGGTACGAGATCTGGAAGCGTGACTTCGAGGCTAACGGGCCGGCGAACCTGAACATGTTCTGGCTCTCCAGCGACCACACCGGTGGTCCGCCGAACGGGGCCGCTCAGGTCGCCGACAACGACCTGGCCGTCGGCAAGATCGTCCACACCATCTCGCACAGCAAGTGGTGGAAGGACTCCGCGATCTTCGTCGTCGAGGACGACTCCCAGGCCGGCCTCGACCACGTCGACGGCCACCGTGCCCCGATCCAGGTCATCAGCCCCTGGGCCCAGCACGGCACCGTGGACAGCCACTACTACACGCAGATCACCATGATCCGCACCATCGAGCAGATCCTCGGGATTCAGCCGATGAACCAGAAGGACAGCGCCGCCACCCCGATGAGCCGGGCCTTCACCAACAAGCCCGACTACACGCCGTTCAACGCCCTGCCGAACCGCACCTCGCTGACCTTGGGTCTGTCGACCCCGCCGGCCTGCGGTGCGGACGCCCCGGCGCCGCAGAACCCGAACGCCGCGGCCGCGCCGTCGGCGAAGGTGCCGGCGGACAAAAAGGAGGTCGCGGCGAAGTGGGGGGCCTGGAAGTCGCAGCAGCGATTCGCCGGGCCCGACGCCAAGGCCGACTCCGCCAACCCCGCGCAGATGAACCACTTCTCGTGGTACGAGGCACACGACTGGACGAAGCCCTACCCGGGTGAGACCGAGATCTACACACCGGACCAGGTGCCGGGCGCCTACATCCCGTCGTCGGAGAACGACGGCTGACGTAGGCCGATAACATAGAAGGGCCCCTGGCCGGCGTCACCGCTGGCCAGAGGCCTCTTCTGCGTTCCGCTCCACCGCCGTCACGCCCGTTTCATCGGCCGGATTCCTCGAGCTCGACGACGCTGTCCGCTCGGGCCGGTAGGAGCACGGCGGTGACGACCACCGGCAAAGACAGCACCGCGCCGATGATGAAGGCCAGCCGCATGCCGTCGAGGTTGGCGAGCACCTCCGCGGCTCCCGCGGATTTCAGGGCATCGGCGCGCGCGCTCATCACGGTGATCACGAGTGCGGTGCCGAAGGCCGCGGCGACCTGCTGCAGGGTGCTCAGGATCGAGCTGCCGTGGGAGTAGAGCTGCGGGGGAACCGCTCCGAGCCCGAGGGTGAACACCGGGGTGAAGGTCGCGGCCAGACTCACCATCAACAGCGCGTGCAGACCCAGGAGCTGCCAGTACGGCATGGTCATGGTGACCTGTGTAAGGCCGGCGAGCGCGAGCGTGATTCCGATCGCGCCGGGGATGACCAGAACCCGGCCGCCGAACCGGTCGAACACGCGGCCGACGGTCGGACCGAGCAGCCCCATCGCGAGGCCGCCCGGCATCACGAGGAGTCCGGTCTGCAGGGGGCTGAGCTCGCGGACGTTCTGCAGGTACAGCGGCAGCAAAATCATCGAGCCGAGCATCGCCATGAAGGCCACCGACATCAGGATCAGCGCGACCGTGTAGGTGCGGTGGCGCAGGGTACGCAGGTCCATCAGCGGCACGCCGCGCTTCTGCAACCACAGCTGGCGGATGACGAAGACGGCGATGGCGACCAGGCCCGCTGCCACGATCGCGACGGCCACGCGGACGTCACCGCCCTCGAACCGGCTGAGCCCGTAGACCAGGCCGCCGAAGCCGGCGGCGGCGGTGACCACGCTCAACCAGTCGATGGTGCTGAACTGCGGCTCTCCGATGTTCTTGAGCTGCTTCAGGCCGCGCCATGTGATCACCGCGGCGATGGGCAGCACCGCGGCGAACAGCAGCCGCCAGGACCCGAATTGGAGGATCAAGCCCGAGACCGCCGGGCCCATTGCGGGGGCGACCGAGATGGCCAGGGTGACGTTGCCCATCACGCGGCCCCGTTCCGCCTCCGGCACCACCTGCATCAACGTGGTCATCAGCAGCGGCATCATCACGGCCGTCCCGGACGCCTGGATGATGCGGGCGGCCAGCAGCACCTCGAACGACGGCGCGACGACGGCCAACGCCGTGCCGAACAGGAACAAACCCATCGCGGTGGCGTACGCGCGACGGGTGGACACCCGCTGCAGGAACCATCCGGTGATCGGGATGACAGCGGCCATGGTCAACATGAAGGCGGTCGAGAGCCACTGCGCGGTCTGCTCGGTGATGTGCAGGGCGCCCATCAGCCGCGGGATCGCGTTAATCATGATCGTCTCGTTGAGGATGACCACGAACGTGGCGAGCACCAGCAACCGGATCACGGCCGGGGTGCGCCCTGAAACGGCGGTCGCGGATTTGGCAGACGAATCAAGCTGTCCGATGGACACGGCACCTCGATCAGGGGTTGTCGGGAAATGACGTGGTCATGGCTGGCGTGCCAGCCTGGGGTTCCACAAGAATTTGTGGTCATGGGCAAGCCTGACAGGCACCACCGACAAAACTCATCGCCCGTGCCCAGCATTCCGGCAAGCGACGCGAGATGTCACCCGGTTTTCACCGGCGGGGGCGGCGATCTCCGGCTGCGTCCACGGAGGTGCCGGGATTTCCCATCTCCTGGGTATCCGTGCCCAGTCCACACGCTCCAGCGCCGTCCTCCCGCCACTCTCGGCGCACACGCACGACCTGGGGAAATGCGACCAACATCATTCCGCGCATATTCCGCGCATATTCCGCGAACAGCGGCCGAGGGCTGCTCAGGGTGGCGTACGGTTGCACACGGCGAAAATGATCAACGGCTTCTGAACCTAGCGAAACCGCTGGTCAGACGCCGTCTTGGCTTGATGAACGGAGAGCGTGGCGATCGATGGCGCGCGATAGGTCCGGATCTCGCCAGCCCATTCCCTGCCGGTATGCCAACTTTTCCTCCGGAAGGCGCGTCCCATCCTTTATGGGAATGTTGTTTCGCGGCACCGCTGCAGCCGTCGCCTTTTTCGTCACTGCGGGGCCGGCCGCCGCCCACGCCGTGGCGCCGGCCGGTCAGTGGAGCGTCGTCCATGACGACCGCCGCGACTCCTACGACGCGGTGACGGTGACGCCCGGTGGGGCGGTCTGGGTCGCCGGGACGAGGCGCCCGGATCGCGGATCGACCGGCGCCGAGTCGCTCCTATTGAAGGGCAGCCGGTCCACCTTCAAGCGTGTCACCGGGCCGGGCTTCCAGGTGAAGCGGCTGACGTCGGCGTCCGACACCAGGGTCTGGGCGTTCGGCACGTCGCGATACGCCCGGTGGGACGGCAAGCACTGGCAGGTCAAGCGATGGCGCTACGGCCGGGTGGACCGGGCGTACGCCATCGGCAGGAACCTGTGGGTCATCGAGAACTCCAGCGCGTTCCCGCCGGCCGGTAACGCTGGGTGGAAGGCACGATCCACGCTGCGGCGCCTGACCGGGTCGGTGTGGCGCAGGGTCCACACGCCGATCGTGGTCAAAGGACTCGACGGCGCGTGGGCGGCGGGCTCGGTGCGGGGCACGGCGGCTCTGGCCCGCTGGACCGGCACGGCCTGGCGCGCGGTTGCACTTCCAGCGATTCCGTCCGCACACTCGGGCCAGATCTCGGAGCTGACGGATGTCGCGGTCGACGGTGAGACCGGCCGGGTGATGGCCGTCGGCTGGGTCGCCTGGCCGTGTGGCAGTGCGAAGCACCCCTTCTGCGGTGAGACTTTGCTGCTGTCCGGCTATCTGGGCGGCTGGAACTTCGAGGTCCGTGGTGAACCGGGCATCCAGCCGCGCGCCCAGGCGGAGCCCGACGGCAGAGGCGGGGCCTGGATCGTCTACGACGCCAAGGGCGGAGGCAGCGGGTATCTGCACATCGGCGCCGATAGTGTCGAGCCGGGCGCCTTTCCGGCTCCGCCGAACCAGAACGCGTCCGTCCGTGACCTCGCCATCCAGCCGGAGAGCGGTTCCGTCTGGGCGGTCGGCGCGGCACCTTCTGGCCGCAGCGGTTTGATCTGGGCCCACGGCCGCTGAGTCGGCTGGGCATCGGGGCCCACACGGACGGGGGCTGACTGCCAGAACGCACATCGGACGAACCCACGCCCGAACCTACGTCATCCTGCTCATCGCCGACCGAGACGTCCGGGTTGTCGCCGCCACCACCGGAGAACTCCTCCGCGAGCTGATCATCGACCCCACCCGCGACTACCAACCCCAGTACACAAAGAAACCCCCCGAACCCGTAGGTTCAAGGGGCTTCCAATGTCTTGAGACATCACAGAGCGGAGAGCGTGGGATTCGAACCCACGAGACCGGTCACCCGGCCTAGCGGTTTTCAAGACCGCCGCCATCGTCCACTAGGCGAGCTCTCCTGGGTGACGCCCAAGAGGACGTCACGATGCACCATAGTCTCTCACCGCGCGGCAAGTGCCCGCGACAGCATAAGACGATCTTCCCCGGCACGGAGCTGAAGCTCGGCGCGAACTGAAAGCCCAGGGCCGGGGAGACGCTAGAGCTGGTCCGGGATCTCCGAGAACCGGCGCTCACCGAGGGCCTGGGGCCCGGCGAAGCCGTCTCCCACGCTCGCGGCCAGGCGCAGGTACGCCTCGCGGGTCGCCTCCTGCAGCCGGTCGAGATCGATCTCGGCGCCCTCCTCCAGATGCGGGTCGTACGGCACGCGGACGACGGCCCGGCAGCGGGCGGCGAAATGGGCCTCCAGCCTGTCCAGGTCGACGGTCGACTTGGAGCGCGGCCGCACGCTGCACAGCACCACGGTGGCCGCCTTAACGAGGTCGCCGTAGTGGTGAGCCTCCAGCCAGTCCAAGGTCGCGGACGCCGCCCGAGCGCCGTCCACCGATGGCGAGCTGACCAGCACGATCTGGTCGGCCAGCCCCAGCACTCCGGACATCGCCGAGTGAAGAAGGCCGGTGCCGCAGTCGGTGATGCAGATCGAGTAGAAGTTCTCCAGCACCTGCGACACGGCGTGGTAGTCCTTGGCGCTGAACGCCTCGGACACCGACGGGTCACGGTCCGACGCCAGGATCTCCAGCCGCGACGGCGCCTGCGACGTGAATGCCCTTATATCCACATACCGCTTGATCTGCGCGCGCTCGTTGAGCAGGTCGCGGACGGTCGCCGAGGTCTCCAGCTCGACCTTGTCCGAGAGCGTTCCACGGTCGGGGTTGGCGTCGACCGCGATCACGCGGTCGCCGCGCACCTGCGCCAGCGTGGCCCCTAGGCCGACCGTCGTCGTGGTCTTGCCGACGCCGCCCTTGAGGCTGAGCACGGCGACCCTGTGGTGCCCGGTGGCCACCGGCGTGCGGGCCCGGTTGATCAGCTCACGCCGCCGCCGTACCTCTGGGGGCTCGCCCGGCTTGATCCACCCGGCCGACGCCTTGTAGACGAGCTTCCGCCATCCACCCGCTGGGGCGTTCCGGCGGCCCTTGAGGAGGCTGACCGGGTCAAGGCTGTCCGCGGGCGGCTTGCCGCCCGCCGCGCGCGCCGGGGAGCTGAACGCGGAAACCTGCGGCGCCTGACGACGTCGCGGCTGGTACGGCTCCTGCTCGGCGACGTTCCCGCGATCCCGCTCGTACGGCTGCCGCTCGATGCCCCGGTCGCGGTCATACGGCTGCCGCTCGGCACCATGGTCGCGGTCATACGGCTGCCGCTCGGCACCATGGTCGCGGTCATACGGCTGCCGCTCGGCACCATGGTCGCGCTCGTACGGCTGCCGCTCGGCGCCCCGGTCGCGCCCGTACGGCTGGCGCTCGTCGGCACTTCCGTGATCACGCTCGTATGACTGCCGCTCCTCGCCGGACAGGTCGTCCCGGAGGGAGCCGGTGAACCGGTCGTCCTTGAATCCAGCCGGCGACCTACTCGGCGGAGCGCCCACAACATGCGGCCCGCTCTCCGGCGGCGCGAAGGACTCCTCCCGCTCCACCCCGAAAGCGGACTCCTGCCCGAACGCGGAGTCCTTACCGAACCCGGAGTCCTGCCCGAAAGCGGACTCCTGCCCGAACGCCGGCTCCTTCCCAAAAGCCGCGTCCTTCGGAAACACCGGCTTCTGCGGGAAAGGCGACTCCTTGGGAGGCTCCGCCGGGAAGGAGGGCTGCTCCACGGGGGCGGACAGTTCGACGGGCAACGCCGGCTCCAGCCAGCCCCGCACCGGCTCCTCAGCCGACGACGCCCCGGACGACGCCCCGGAGGACTCCGCGTCCCCGTAGGGCTCCCGCTGGTCCCCGTACTGCCCAGAATCCCCGTACTGCCCAGTGTCCCCATACGACCCGGAGGAGTCCCCGTACGACCCGGCGTCGGCGCGCGACTCACGCTCGTCCGCATATGAGTCCCGGTCGGACCGATGAGAGTCCCGGTCGGCGCCATAGGAGTCGGCTTCGCCGTACACCTTGCGGGCCTCGGAGTCGGCGAAGGCGCCGAGGTTGAAGGAGTCGGTGTCCGCCGGGGAGTCGCCGAACGCGCCCCGGCCGAACTTCTCCCCGAAAGCCAAGCTCTCCCGCACTCCCAGGGTCCCGGGCGGCGACGTCGGGTAGTCGTCCTCCGGCGCGTCGTCGTCACGGCCTGACGACCGCTCCGCGGTGTCCCCGGACCCGGCCGTAGCCCTCCCCGACGGGGCCGCGGACGCCGATGATCCAAAAGACGAACCGAAAGCGGCGAAGGGCTCAACGGGAGCGTCCTCCGAGGACCTCACCCCAGGCGCGGGACCAGAAGCCGAGGCGGTCTCCCCGGCCGGCGTCCCATCCTCATCCGCCGTGTCGTCGGCCACGCCAACCGAGCCGGGGCCGTACACGGAGTCGACCGCGCTGCGGAAGAGCGCGCCGGAGGCGGGCTCGGACGGCACCAGGCTCCAGGGGTCGTTAGGGTACGGCGAGGCGGGCTCGGGCTCGGCCGGAGGCGGGGGAGGCGGCGTGGGAGACGCCAAGGTCGCGGACGTCACCGCGCTCACCGCGATCTCGACCTCGTCCGGCATTTCCTTGATCGCGTCCAGCCATGCGAGCTGGTCCTCGAGAGAATGGGGATCCTCGCGATCATGTCTCGCCACCGTGTACCCCCTCGGGATGGGCTAAATGGGCAGCAAACACATTGCAGATTAGCGTCCCGTAATACGGTGAATGCGGGCAACCGCCGAGTTCTCCACCACGCTACTTTAGGTCACATGCGCGCGATCGTGATTTCGGAACCGGGCGGACCCGAGGTTTTGGTCTGGCAAGAAGTGCCGGATCCCCGTCCCGCCGCAGGTGAGGTGGTCATTGACGTGGCCGCCTCGGCGGTGAACCGGGCAGACCTCCTCCAGCGCCAGGGACACTATCCGCCACCACGGGGCGCGTCCGACATCCTCGGCCTCGAGTGCTCGGGAGTCATCTCCGAGGTCGGCGAGGGCGTCGAGGGTCTCTCGGTGGGAGACAAGGTCTGCGCGCTGCTCGCGGGCGGCGGATACGCCGAGCGCGTCGCCGTACCGTGGCAGCAGGTCATGCCGGCCCCGGACGGGATCTCGCTGGCCGAGGCCGGCGCGCTGCCCGAGGTCTCCTGCACGGTCTGGTCCAACGTCTTCATGACCGCCCGCCTCCGAAAGGGCGAGACCCTGCTCGTCCACGGCGGCGCGAGCGGGATCGGCACGCTGGCCATCCAGCTCGCCAAGGCGTACGGCTCCCGCGTGCTCGTGACGGCCGGGTCGGCGGAGAAGGTCCAGCGCTGCCTCGATCTGGGCGCGGACGAGGGCGTGAACTACCGCGAGGAGGACTTCGCGGAGAGGTTCGCGGGCCAGGCCGACGTCGTTCTCGACATCGTGGGCGCCAGATATCTCCCCGGGAACATCGACACCTTGAAGACCGGCGGCAGGCTGGTCGTCATCGGCATGCAGGGCGGGACGGTGGGCGAGCTCGATCTCGGCAAGCTGCTCGCCAAGCGGGCGTCCGTGTCCGCGTCGGGCCTCCGGAACCGTCCAGTGGACGAGAAGGGCGTGATCTGCCGCGGAGTGGCGAACAACATCTGGCCCCTGATCAGCGCCGGAGCCATCCGGCCCGTCGTGCACGCCGAGGTCCCCATGGCGAACGCGGCTGAGGCTCATCGAATGCTTGAAGCCGGTCAGCACATCGGAAAGATCCTGCTGACGCGGTGAGCTAGGTTGGTTCGCATGGGCTCGAACCGAGCCCTAGCTGAGCCGATCGAGCACGGATGACAGAGCACAGGTAACCGGACAGAGGTCACCGAGCACAGCGGCCCGCCGGACGAGACGGCGACGGCCCGCGGAGCGAAACAGGAGTGGTTAGCGACCGATGAACGCAGACGAGAGCACCCCACAGATCGTGGTCGTGGGGCCCGAGGGCCTCTCGATCTCCGGCAACAACGGCAAGGACGGGGAGCACGAGGAGCGGTCCGTCGCCGAGCTGGTCGAGCAGCCGGCCAAGGTGATGCGGATCGGCAGCATGATCCGTCAGCTCCTCGAAGAGGTCCGCGCGGCTCCCCTCGACGAGGCCAGCCGCAAGCGGCTCAAGGACATTCACCAGAGCTCGATCAAGGAGCTGGAGGACGGCCTCGCGCCCGAGCTCGTGGACGAGCTGGAACGGCTCTCTCTGCCGTTCACCGACGACAACGGAGCTCCCCCAAGCGACGCTGAGTTGCGGGTCGCGCACGCGCAGTTGGTCGGCTGGCTGGAGGGGCTCTTCCACGGCATCCAGACCACGCTGTTCGCCCAGCAGATGGCCGCCCGCGCGCAACTTGAGCAGATGCGCCGCGCCCTCCCCGGCGGCATGTCGCAGTCACCCGACGACCAGGGACATCGCGGCGCAGGCGGCCCCTACCTGTAGAGACCTACCGAAGACGCCCGCAGGAACCCCAGCTCAGAACAGACCTTCGAGGACTTGGGCGACTCCGTCGTCGTTGTTGGCCGCCGTCACGTGATCGACGGCGGCCAGCACGTCGGGGTGGGCGTTCGCCACGGCGTACGACGTGCCGGCCCAGGTCAGCATCGGCAGATCGTTGGGCATGTCGCCGAAGGCCACCACCTCGTCGGGTTTGATCCCCCGCTCGGCGGCCAGCGCGGCCAGCGCCGACGCCTTGGTCACGCCGTACGCGCTCATCTCGATCAGCGCCCGCCCGCTCGAATGGGTCGGCGTTACGAGGTCTCCCACGACCTCCAGGACCCGGCGGTGCAGCTCGTCCGGGTTCATGGACGGGTGATGGGCGAGCAGCTTGGCGCAGGGCCGCGAGGTCAGCGTGGAGGTCCCCACCCGCAGCCCGGACACCGTCCTGGTGTCCCACCCCCCGAGCTTGAAGTCGGACTCGTGGGCGAACCCGCCCTCATACTCCACTGAGAACGTCAGGTCGGGCACCTGGCCCCGCAGCCGCTGGACGGACTCCTCCAGGATGTCGGCAGCGATCAGATGCGACTCGACGATCTCCTCGGTGTGGAGGTCGTAGACGAGCGCACCGTTCGCGCAGATCGCGAGCCCGCGATGATGTACGGCTCCCGCGACGCTGTGCATCCAGCGGGGCGGCCGCCCGGTGACGAAGACGAGCGTTCCGCCGGCGTTCTCCACCCGGGCGAACGCTGCGGCGGTGCGTGGGGAAATGGTGCCATCGGCACGCAGCGCGGTGCCGTCGAGGTCTGTGGCGACAAGGCGGGGGCACGTCATGACAGGTTCCAGTTTGCACCGTCAAATGTGCGCTCACACCTTCGAGGACAAGAAATCTCCCCCGGACGTGGAACACCAACGGGCGTCATAGTGTTAGATGTGATGGCGTTGTATTAGCTGTTCCCGTAGCGAAAACCAGCTTGACTGTATGAGCCACCCGGGGAGCTGTGCGACACACCCGGGGTCCACGAGGTGTGGTCCCCAAGATTCACTTCCTTAGGGAGAGCGTTAATGGCTCAGGGAACCGTCAAGTGGTTCAACGCTGAGAAGGGCTTCGGCTTCATCGCACCGGATGGCGGGGAGCCGGACGTCTTCGTCCATTTCTCCGCGATCAGCGGCTCCGGCTACCGCAACCTGGAGGACGGCCAGCGGGTGGAGTTCGAGGTCACCTCGGGCCCCAAGGGTCCGCAGGCGTCCAACGTCCGGGCGATCTGACCACTGACTCACTGAAGGCGGGGTCCGCACCTGCGGACCCCGCCTTTCGTGTGTTCAGGGCCGTTCTCGTACGGCATGCACTTGCGAGGCCGGCCCCGCAGTATCTCCACCGGCGAGGGCGCTTCCAACGGGATCTCGTCCGTCGACGTGAATCGCGACGCCGAGGGACGGCTCTGAGATGACTCTGGGCGGCGAGCCTTAACGGGAGGCGGGCCGCTTGATCGGCTCCAGGACGTCGAGCCCGACGTAGGGACGCAGCGCCTTGGGAACGACCACCGAGCCGTCGGCCTGCTGGTGGTTCTCCAGGATGGCGACGATCCAGCGGGTGGTGGCGAGCGTGCCGTTCAACGTGGCCACGTGCTGCGGCTTGCCGTCCTCGTCGCGGTAGCGGATGCGCAGCCGCCGCGCCTGGAAGTCGGTGCAGTTGGACGTCGAGGTCAGCTCGCGGTAGCGGCCCTGGGTCGGCACCCAGCCCTCGCAGTCGAACTTCCGGGCCGCCGACGTGCCGAGGTCGCCCGCCGCCACGTCGATCACGCGGTACGGAATCTCGACCTTCTCCAGCATCTCCTTCTCCCAGCCGAGCAGCCGGCGGTGCTCCGCCTGCGCCTCCTCGGGACGGCAGTAGGAGAACATCTCGACCTTGTCGAACTGGTGGACGCGGATGATGCCCCGCGTGTCCTTGCCGTACGACCCCGCCTCGCGGCGGAAGCACGACGACCACCCGGCGTACCGAAGGGGCAGCGACGAGGTGTCGAGGATCTCCTCGGAGTGGTAGGCCGCGAGCGGCACCTCGCTCGTCCCGACCAGGAACAGGTCGTCGGCCTCCAGCCGGTAGACCTCGCTGGCGTGCGCGCCGAGGAAGCCCGTGCCCGCCATGGCCTCGGGCTTGACGAGCACCGGAGTGATCATGGGGACGAAGCCGGCCTCGATGGCCTGCTGGATCGCCATGTTGAGCAGCCCGAGCTGGAGCCGCGCGCCGACGCCGGTCAGGTAGAAGAACCGGGCCCCCGACACCTTGGCGCCGCGGTCGGTGTCGATCGCGCCGAGCAGCTCGCCGAGCTCCACGTGGTCGCGGGGCTCGAAGTCGAAGACGGGCTTCTCCCCGACCTCCTCGAGGACGACGTAATCGTCCTCACCGCCCGGGGGTGCCTCTTCCTCCACGAGGTTGGCCACGCTCATCAGCAGCCCGTCGAGCTCGCCTCCGAGCGCCACGGCCTCCGCCTCGGCGGCCTTGACCTGCGCGGCGAGGTCCTTCGCCCGGTCGAGCAGTGCCTGCCGCTCGTCCCCGGAGGCCCGGGACACCGACTTGCCGATGCTCTTCTGCTCGGCGCGCAGAGACTCGAAGCCGCTCAGCGCGCTCCGGCGGCGCTCGTCGAGGGAGAGCAGCGTGTCGACGACCGAGTCGTCCTCGCCGCGGGCGCGCTGCGACGCCCGGAGCCGGTCAGGGTCCTCACGAAGGGTACGCAGGTCAATCACAGATCAAAGGCTACCGGAGCCGGTACGGCTGCCGCCCCGCGCTCGCCGCCGCGAGTCCGCGACACCGCCCGAACGTCCGGACCCCGGCCCACCAGCCAGGATCCTTCCCCGGGACAACGCTCAGACGAGGCCGGACCGGATGCGGCTAAGCCAGCCGGCGGCCTCGGCGAAGTCGGCGTCGGCCGTGCCGCGCTTGATGTTCGTGGCGACCTGGTCGGCCCGGGGGTAGCTGCCGAGGAAACGCAGGTCGTCGGACAGACGGTGCAGTCCGGAGATCGCCTCACCGACCCGGAAGTCGGCGACATGGCCCTCACAGTCGAAGTGGAAGAAATAGCGGCCGATGCCGTCGCCGGTGGGCCTCGACTCGATGCGGGTCAGGTTGACCCCCCGGACGGCGAACTCGCTCAGCATTTCCAGCAGCGCGCCCGGGTGGTCGTCCCGGAGGAAGGCGACCAGCGAGGTGCGGTCGGCGCCGGTGGGCTCGGGCAGCTCTCCGGGCCGGCTGACCCGGACGAACCGGGTGACCGTGTCGGCCCGGTCGCCGATGTTCGAGGCGGCCTCCTCCAGACCGTAATACTCGCCTGCGATGGCCGGGCTGATCGCCGCGTCGTACGGCGAGCCGGGCGCGGCGACCTCCTGCGCGGCGGCGGCGGTGGAAGGCGCCGCGATCACGACGGCGCCGGGGAACTCGCGCTCGATATAGCCGCGGCACTGGGTGTGCGCCGCCGGGTGGGTGATCAAACGCTTGATCTGCCGCGGCTCGGTGCCGGGCCGTACGAGCAGGGAGAACTCGACGGGAAGCAGCAGCTCACCGGTGATGAGGAGCGGCTGTCCCCAGGCCAGCTCGTCGAGGGTCTGGGTGATCGCCCCCTCCACGGAGTTCTCCAGGGGGACGACGGCGCCGTCTGCCTCGCCGCTGCGGGCGGCGTCGAGCGCGGCGCCCACGTTGGCGGACGGCAGGCGCTCGGCCTCCGGCGCCAGGATTCGCAGGGCGGCCTCACAGAAGGTGCCCTGGGGCCCCAGGTAAGCGAGCTTAGGCATAGCACAAGGTTAACCGCACCTGAGCAGCACCGGTGTGCGCATTTCTACCCGCCGCGTCTACCCGCCGCGTCTGCCCGCCGCGTCTGCCCGCCGCGTCTGCCCGCCGCGTCTGCCCGCCGCGTCTACCGGCCCTGCCTACCGGCGGGTCCGCTGGGCCTCCACCTCGGGGCCGATGCCGAGACGGGCGGCCCTGACGGCTTGCTCCTCCTCGGGCGAGAGCGGCTGGCTGCCCTTGCCGCCGCTGATGGCGCGGACGTAGGTGCGGGTCTCCGATCGGCCGTTGATGGATGTCAGCACGATGCCGTCGCCGAACCCGTTCATGAGGGCCACCGAGAACGACAGCCGCCCGGTCATCTCCTCAAGGGCGTCGTACCGGTACACCGCCACGTCCCGGATGGCCTTGCTGTCCACGGGGCCGTCGACGGCACTGCGGCGGGCCAGCGCGTCCAGGCAGTCCTCCACCGAGCACCGCGCGCTCCGCAGCGCGAGGAGGCCGATCGCCACGCCGGTCGCCCCCGCGAAGGCGCCGGCCGTCATCACAACGGTAACCAGCACGACACAGAGCGTAACGACTCGGTCAAGACACCGCACTGGGAACCGGCGAGCTCAGGCGGTCCATCGTCCGGCGCCGGGGCAGCCAGGAGGCGAGCACCCACACGAGCGCGACGGCTCCGAGGCCGAAGGCGTCCTGCACGACCTTGCCGATGACCGGGCTGATGACGGGGATGTCCAGAGCCTTGATCGACACCCCCCACCAGGGAATCGGGAGCACGTAGTAGAGCCAGACGCCACCGGCGACCAGCAACCGGACGCGGTCCTTTCCGGAGCCGGCCAGAGCGGCGAGCACGATCACCAGCCACGCGAGGTGGTGGATCCACGCCACCGGCGAGAGCAGCACGGCCATCAGCCCGGTCAGCGCCACACCGGTCATCGTGTCACCGTCCAGGAAGGCCCGGCGGGCGGCGCGGAAGCCGTACCAGCCGATCACGGCGACGGCGGCGAGCCAGATCACCGAAGTGAGCCAGCCGGGCAGGTAGAGCCGGAGCAGCATGCCCCGCAACGACTGGTTGGTCGTGGCCGCGTTCGCCCCGAGACGCTCGGAGTCGAGGAGTGCCTTGAACCAGTAGTCCCTGGCGTCATGGAAGATCACCAGGAACGGCAGAATCGTGAGAAGCGCCGCCACGAACGCCGCCATGAAGAAGACCCGCCGCTGCCGCAGGCCGCGATCGCGCCGTTCCAGCCGGTCCCCCCCACGCCGTTCCGGCAGATCGTCATCGCGCCGTTCCAGCCGGCCGCCATCGCGCCGTTTCGGGCCGAACCCATCTCGGCTGGGGAATCCCGTGATGGCGAGGGAGATCAGGAAGACGCCGGGGGTGAGCTTCACGGCTGTCGCCAGGCCGACCAGCACGCCGCGTGGCCATCGCGGCCTCCGGGCCACGAGGTCGGTCAGGCACAGCGCGACGAGGAAGAGGTCGACCTGGCCGAACCTGACCTGGTCCCTGATCGGCATGAGGTAGAGGCACGCGGCGGTCAGCAGGCCGAAGACCAGCGGGGCGGCGATCGGCACAGTCAGCCGCTCCAGCAACGGGCGGAAGCCGTACCAGACCGTGACGGCGAGGGCGACGACGATCCCGATCGTCCACACCCACTGCGCGGCAGGCCACGACAACACGGCGAGCGGCGTGGCCAGCATCGCCGCGACCGGTGGATAGGTGAACGGCAGAAGCTGTGGAGCCGGGGTGATCACTCCGTAGACGGGAAGGCCCAGCCGGAGCGCCGAGCCGCCCATACGGTAGACATCAAGGTCCACGAGGCGCTGGTCGTCCGGGTTCGTCAGCCAGTACGCGATCAGCGGAGCCGCCGCGACGACGACGATGAGCAGGGAGAGAGACCACATCCACGCGGGCCGCTTGACGGCGGTCGTCTGGCCAGTCGTCATGACGAGGGAGGCTACCGTGGAGTCCGTCTCTTCCCGTTATCCGAGGAGCCCGCGAACCGTGCACGGTGCTCAGCGCTTCACGCTAACCCGTCGCCGCCCCCTGACCTGGACGACGGTCCTGGCACTGCCCCTGGCACTGACTCTGGCGCTGCTGTCGTGTGTGACGGCCCTGGCCCTTCCGGCGTCCGCGGCCTCATCTTCCCGAGCCTCCGGGGCTCCCGCCGGGCGGGTGGTCGTGATCGGGGTGCCCGGCCTGCAGTGGGACGATCTGGACTCCGCCCGCACTCCCAACCTGTGGAGCCTGGCCGGGAAGGGCGGTACGGCGTCGCTGTCCACGAGGACCATCCCGCCGGAGGGACTGCCCGTCACCTGCCCGGTGGGGGGCTGGCTGACGGTCTCGGCGGGCCAGCGCGCGGGATCGGGGGGCACGTCCTGTACGGCTCCGCCCACGCCTGTGGTGGCTTCCGACGGCTCGGCCACGATTCCGGGGTGGGGCGCGCTCGTGGCGTTCCAGCAGTCAGGCTCCTACCAGGCGCGGATCGGTCTGCTCGGGCAGACGATCAGCGCCGCGGGTGGCAAGGTGGCCGCGATCGGTCCGGGAGCCGCCCTCGCCGCCGCCGATGAGAGTGGAAAGATCCAGAAATATGCCACCACGGCGGACGAGCTGGGCGATCTAACCCCGTACACGGTCGTGTTCGCGGAAGCCGGTGAGATCGCCCAGGCATGGGACCGTGGCGGAGAGACCCGCAGGAACGCCGTGGCCGCCGCGGACCGGACCGTCGGCTCGGTGCTCGCGCATATCCCCGAGGGCGCCACGGTCCTCGTGGCCGGTCTCTCCGACTCCGGCTCGGCCGCGCACCTCCACGTGGCCATCGCCACCGGCCCGACCGGCACCGGCCCGACCGGCTCGACCGGGCTCTCCGGCGCCGGCGGCGTCACGAGCCCCACCGGTCCCACCGGCTCAAGCCTCGGCGCCGGCGACGCGGCTGGGGGGCGGGAGCCGTACCGGACGCGGTGGCTGACCGCGACCTCGACCCGGCAGGACGCGCTGGTCACGATCACCGACCTGACCACGACCGTCACCCACGTGCTCGGCATCGCCACCCCCGAAGGGGTCGTGGGAAGGCCCTGGCAACCCGGGGGCGACGCCCCGGCGGGCGTGGCGGCCACCCTCACCCGGCTGGCCGACGCCGACCTCGCAAGCCAGGTGCTCAAGGAGGTCAGAGAGCCGTTCTTCATCGCTCTGGTGACCGTCCAGCTGCTCTTCTACGGCCTGGCCGCCCTCGTCGTCAGGCGGCACCGGCGGATGCTCGCCGCCATACAGGTCGTGGCGGTGGTCAGCGGCGCGATTCCGGTGTCGGCTTTCCTCGCTCAGCTGGTGCCGTGGTGGAGCCTCGCTCACCCGATGCCCGCGCTGGTCGGCACGATCCTGGCCATCGCCGGGTTGATCGCCGGGCTCGCCTTCGCCGGCCCGTGGCGCGGCCATGTCCTCGGGCCCCTGACGGTCGCCGCGGGAGTGAGCTCTCTCGCGCTCCTCGCCGACGTCATGAGCGGCTCCAGGCTCCAGGTGAACGCTGTGATGGGCTACGAACCGGTGACCGGCGGACGCTTCTACGGCTTCGGCAACATGGCTTTCGCCGTCTACTCGACCGGCACGATTCTGCTGCTCACCGGTGTGGCGCAAACTCTTATCGATCGTGGTCTGAGGCGGCTCGCGCTGGTCGTCTCGCTCGCGTACGGCCTGCTGGCGATCTTCGCCGACGGCTGGCCGAGCTGGGGGGCCGACTTCGGCGGCGTGCCGTCGTTCGTCCTGGGGTTCGCCGTTTTCGTGTTGATGCTGACCGGGAGACGGGTGTCCGTCGTCAGGCTCGCCCTGATCGCCCTGGCGGGAGCCGTGCTGATCGGCCTGATCGCCGTGGCCGACTGGCTGCGGCCGGCCGACCAGCGGACCCATCTCGGCACGTTCGTCCAGCAGCTCGCCGACGGCCAGGGCGGCTCGGTCGTCGGGCGCAAGCTGGGCGCGATGCTGCACACGCTGGGAAACCTGCCACTGACGCTGCTGTCGGTGGTGGCGCTGGCGTTCCTGTTCCTTGTGCTCTCCCGGCCGTCCAGGTGGGGGGCGTCGGCTCTCAGTCAGGCGTACGGCCACGCGCCCGCGCTGCGTGCCGGGCTGTTCGGCGCGCTGACCGCCGCCCTGGTGGGCTTCCTGATCAACGACTCCGGGATCGCCATCCCGGCGATGGCCCTCACGGTGGCCGTGCCTCTTACGCTGGCCGCCTCCGTGCGCGCGCTCCAGCTCGCGCCGCCCACCACGCCAGACCGATCGTCAGCGCCAGCAGGAACCATGGCACCACCTGCGACCTGACCACGCTGACGAGCCACTCCATGCCGGAGGGCTGGTCATACTGCCGCGCCGGAAGGTACGCCAGCGAGAGCGCGGCCAGCCGGGCCACCATGAACCCGTCCAGCGCCGGCCAGGGGACCAGCGCGAGCAGCGCGAAGGCCAGGCCGTCATACCAGGGCAGCGCGTACGGCGTGGCGAACAGCCAGGCCACGGCGAAGGCGAGCGCCACACGCGGAGCGTCCAACGCCGTGGGGTCGTCCAAAGCTGGCTGAGCGTCCACCGCCGCCGCCGTGGGGGCCGTGCGGGCCGTGGGGGCCGTGGGGGCGCTGTCGAGCGTCGTGGGAGCGCCGAGCGTGCCTGCCCTCAGGGCTCGGAGAAGCAGGAAGGCCAGGGTCGCCAGCAGGAGCAGCGAGCCGACCTGGATCCACGCGTGGTAGGACCCCGGCCCCGCGAGCAGCTGCGCCGCCTCCTTGACCAGCTTCCACGGCGTGGCCAGCGACACCGACTTGCTGGCGTTGAGCACCTGATTGAGCGCGTGGGGCCCGGCCAGCCAGTAGGCCACCAGGACGGTCAGCGTCGCCGAGCCCGCGACGAGAGCCAGCTTCCGCGGCGCTCCGCGCAGCTCCCAGGCCGGACCGAGGGCTACGAGCCCGACGGTGACCTTCACCGCGATCCCCAGCCCGAGCAGCACGCCGCTTCCCCACGCGCTTCCCCACGCGCTTCCCCACCCGGCGAGCACGCCGCTTCCAGGTCGTCCAGGCCGGACCACGAGGGCGGCGACAACGAAGGCGATGGCCAGGGTGTCGAGGTGCATGCCCGCCGCGAGTTGGTAGACGACCAGCGGATTGAGCGTCCACAGCAGAGCGGCGCGGCGCTGCCGTACGGGATCGTGGCGGGTGAACCGGTGGAGCAGCAGCGCGGTGGCGACGAACGCGGCGGCGTTGGCCAGCGCCATCACGAAGACGGTCAGCCTGAGGGAGTCACCGCCGATCTCGCCCGCCAGCGTCTGTACGGCTGTCGCGACCGGCCCGTAGACGCTGGGCACCTTGCGCCACTCCTGGACCGCGCCGACGACCGGATCGTCGGGCAGATCGGCGGGAACGGTGACGTAAGGATCGTGTCCAAGCGCCGCCAACCGTCCGTAGGCCGCGTAGTTGAGATGGTCACTCGACCCTGACGGCGGCAGGAAGGCGAGCACCGCGGCCGCGAGGCATCCCGCCAGCACGAGCCATCGGGCATCAGGCAGGCGGCGGAGCGACCGCAGCCCCGCGACGAGGCCGAGCGTGCCCAGGATGACTGCGGCGGCGGCCAGCCCGATCACGAGATGGCCATCGGGCCGGAGGCCGAGGGAATACGGCGGCTGCCACGCGGGCCCGCGCAGCGCGGGCACCATGGCCGAGGGGCCGAGCAGCCCGATGGTGATCGTGATCAGGATCGACAGGCCTGAGGCGGCGATGGCAAGGATCGGCGACGGAGGAGATCCGGAGACGGTGGAACGCCCGGCCACGGTGAGGCGCGCCAGCAACCCCGGCCCCCGTACGGTCTCCGTCCCGGCCCATTCCACCCCCGAATTCCACCACACGACCCCCCCTTCATGGAGGTGATCATGCACAGGTTCCCGGCCGCTATGGATGACCAGCCATCCCTCTTGGCGTGATCATGCACACCTTCCCCGTCACCATGGATGACCAGCCGCCCTCCCCTGCGTGATCATGCACGCCTTCCCGCGGTACGGCATCTAACTGGGCGGAAGCCAATGGTGATCATGCACAAGGGGAGTACCAGATCACGAAAGCGGAGACCCCTGCTCAGACACCCCAATCGGGAATCCCTGCATGATCACGAGCGGCGTTGGACCTGCTCAGCCACGGTACGCGGGAAAGCGTGCATGATCACGACGTGATCATGACGTGATCACGGGCGGTCTCTGGGGCGGGGGCGGAGGGCGTCGACGCCCTGCTTGACCACGCTCTGAACGGTGGGCTCGCGGGCGGCCAGGGCGAGGCCGACGTCGCGGAGTTGCTTGGCCCGGTGCAGTTGGGCCCGCCAGTCGGTGCCCGTGGCCCGGTGGGCCATGTCGACCTCCACCTCGACGACCCGGAAGCCCTTCCTCAGCAGGTCAACGGTCATACCGGTCTCGACGCCGAACCCGTGGGCCAGTGGCCGCGCCGCCTCGAACGCCGCCCGCGTCAGGCATCTCTGCCCGTTGAGAGGCTGCGCCGGCGCCCAGCCCGTCAGCCGCTGGATCCCGTCGCGGGCCAGCCGTACGACGATGCCGTGACCGCCGAGCTTGACCCTGGTCGTGAACGTGGCGATGGTCATGTCGGCCGAGCCGGAACGGACCGGGACGATCAGCGGGAGGGCCGCCCCCGCCGTGTCCCCCAGGTCCGCGTCGAGGAAGAGCAGGTGCCGCGGCATGCCCTCATCGAGGAGCCGTACAGCTTCCGCCCCGCTCTCCATCGCCGCGGCCTTGCCCCTGTTGCGGCTGTGCCGTACGACACGGGCGCCGGCCGCCCTGGCCACCAGGCCGGTCTCGTCGGCCGAGCCGTCGTCGACGACGACCACGAGATCCACGCCGGGCAGTTTCAGGGCGGCCGTCACGGTGCCGCCGATCCGGTCGGCCTCGTCCTTGGCCGGGATCACGACCGCGGTGTCCGGAGACGGCACCACCAGCTCGCTCATGTGTGTCTAGCCCTGCTGTTCCGCCGTGAGCACGTCGGCCGGCACGGCCTCGTGCACGGTGAACACCGAGTCCAGGCCGGTGACCTGGAGAATCTTCCGCACCGCCGGCCTCGGCGCCGCCACTTCCAGGCTGCCGCCACGCTCGCGCAGCCGCTTGAGCGCGGACAGCAGCACGTTCATGCCGGTGGAGTCGCAGAACTCCACTCCGGACATGTCGATGACCACTCGGTCCGGCCCGGTTTCCAGCAGCCGGGTGAACTCCGACTGCAGCCGGGGAGCGGTATATAGGTCAATTTCGCCGGAGACGGCCATGACGGCGTGACCGGCGTGGGATTGCGTCGCGACTTTGAGCTCCACGAGCCGCACACTAGCGCCGTGACGGCCCCGGGTCACGCTCCTACGGATTTACCGAAGAGTCGTCCGCCCTTTGTCCCCGATTCCGTGGGCAAGTAAACGCCGAGTGCGCGAAGCTTAACGGTATGCGACACCGGCTTTGCCGGAAGGGGGGCCCGGAACCTCCGCGTCTTGGTCGTCACTTCGTGAAGGAGGGCGGGCGCCGAGCACAGTGGGCCCGACAGCATGATGAACACTGAACTTCCCGAGGATCCCCAGCGTCGGAGGCTACGAGAGCGGCTGGAGGTCATCCAGGTCCGCACGGAGAAGGCGTCCTCCTGGCGTGACGCCGCCGCGCCGCTCCGGCCGCTGATCAACCGTGAGGGGTACGTCCCGATCAGCGCGCGGCTGGCGGGTGAGGACCTGGACTTCCTCGCCGAGGCCCGCGAGGAGCTGCTGAGCTTCTTGGAGCTCGGCATCCGGCTGCTCGACCTCCACCAGCCGAGAGACGCGGGCGGCATCACCAGCGACGCCGCCAACCCGATCCTGCGCTGCCGGAGCTGCATGTGGCGCTGGCCCTGCCCGACGTTCCGGGCGATGGCCGAGGCGTTCGTGCCGTACGACCACTCCGGACGCCCCGAGAAGGATGAGCGGCTCCAGCACCAGGGCGACCCATGACTCCCGGCACGGTCAGGGTGAGAGCGGCAGCCTGATTTCGAAGCGGCAGCCGGGACCCTCGTTGACCACGCCGATCTCGCCTTCGTGCGCTTCGACGATGCCCCGGGCGATGGCCAGGCCGAGCCCCGCGCCGCCGTCCGGGCCGGGGGTCCGGGCGGCCTCGCCGCGGAACGCCACGTCGAACACGCGCGGCAGGTCGTCCTCCGGGATCCCTCCGCAGCAGTCGAGCACGGAGAGGCTTGCCATCCCCCCGTCGGCGACCGCCCGGACGGAGACCGTCCCGTCGGCGGGGGTGTGGCGGATGGCGTTGACCACCAGGTTGCGTACGGCCCGGCCGAGCTCGCCGGCGTCCGCGTTCACGGGCACGGCCGCGTCGGCCTCGCCGGACAGGTGAACCCGCTTGGCCCGGGCGAGGGGCTCGACCCCCGCGAGAGCGTCGGCGAGGAGGTCGCCGAGCCCGACCCGGCCGCGCGACAGCCTGAGCGAGCCCGCGTGAATGCGGGAGAGCTCGAAGAGGTCGTCGACCATGCCGGACAGACGGTCCACCTCCAGCCGGATCTGCGTGTGATAGCGCTTGACGGTCTCCGGGTCGTCGGCCACGCCGTCCTCCAGCGCCTCGGCCATGGCCCGCATCCCGGCGAGCGGGGTCCGGAGGTCGTGGCTGACCCACGCGACCAGCTCGCGGCGGGCGCTCTCCAGGGCGCGCTCCCGCTCGCGGCCGAGGCGCAGCCGCTCGTACGCCTGCTCCAGCGCCGTGCTGATGGTCTGCAGCTCGGCGGGCAGCGGACCTTCCGGCGGGCTGAACCGGCCCGAGGGCGACACCTTCTCCAGAGCCTCCACGACGCGCCTGCTGGCCAGCACCACCCGCCTCGCGTTGACGAGCGCGACGCCGAGGCCGACGAGCCCACCGATGGCGACGACCGTGAGCACGATGTTCTTCGGGCGGCCGTCGATGACCATCTCCAGCGTGATCGCCACGACCCCGGCGAGCGTCGCCGTGACGGTGACGACGGCGACGACCGCGAGCATCACGCCGATCGAGCGGCGGCGCAGCACTCGCAGCAGGGCGAGCCCGAGGCCGGCGATGATCAGGCCGAGCCCCGCGCTGACCGCGACGATCTGGAGGATCATGTCATCGGCTCGTATCGGTAGCCGACCCCCCAGACGGTGACGATACGCCGCGGATCGGTCGGGTCCGGCTCGATCTTCTCCCGGAGCCTGCGCACGTGCACGGTCACGGTCGAGGAGTCGCCGAAGGACCAGCCCCACACCTGGTCGAGGAGCGCGGTGCGGCTGAACGCCTGGCGGGGGTTGCGCAGCAGGTAGACCAGCAGGTCGAACTCCCGCGCGGTCAGCGTGATCTCCTCGCCCCCGAGCCGCACCTCGTGGGCGCCCACGTCCACCACGAGGTCGCCGTCGCGCAGGACGCCGGTCCCCGTGGGGACCAGCGCGCCCCGGGCCCGCCGGAGGACCGACTGGACGCGCAGCGCCAGCTCGCGCGGGCTGAACGGCTTGGTGACGTAGTCGTCGGCCCCCGTCTCCAGGCCCACGACCCGGTCGATCTCCTCGCCGAGCGCGGTCAGCATGATCACCGGCACCGGCCAGCGTTCCCGCAGCTTCCTGCACACCTGGAGGCCGTCCATCTTCGGCAGCATCAGGTCGAGCACGAGCAGGTCGGGCGGGTCGGCCAGGGCCCGCCGCAGGGCCTCTGCGCCGTCGCTCACGCATTCGACCTCGTGGCCGTCCCGTTCCAGGTAGCGGGCGACGACCTCGGCGACGGTCGGGTCATCGTCGACCACCAGCACGCGCGCGGCGGAGTTTCCATTCATCGCACTCCTATGTCGTGTCCCTGGAGAAGGCACACCCTCACGGTATGGCCGCGCCGGGTGTTCTCCGAGACACGTCATCACACCGTAAGGCCGGCCGGGCAGGTGCCGATGCCTGCCGTACGGCTGCCGCCCGGCGCTGGCGGAACGTGTTTTTGCAGGAGAGCCAATGGGCTCTACGCCGCACTTGCGGACAAAGCGGTCAATCTTGGCCGAGCAAGGTCGCGACTGTCGGTGCCACGGCGTACTTTGTGGTCATGGCCCGTACTGTGCTGACCGTTCTGGGGATCCTCCTGGCCCTGTGGCTGGTGTTCGGATTCGTGATCCCCGCGCTGTTCGCGACGCTGAAGTTCCTCTTCATCATCGCGATCATCGCCTTCCTGGTCGTCGCGGTAATCACCCTCGTCGGGAAGATGTCCCGCTGACGTGACCTCGCTCCAGGCCGCCACCAGGTCTCTCGCCGGGTCTCTCGCCGGGTCTCTCGCCGGGTCCGGCGTGGGGTCCCTCGCCGGATTCCTCGCGGGGTTGTTCGCCGGCGTGCTCGCCGGCTCTCCCGGGCTCGGCCTGCTCACCGCGCTCGGCCTGGCGGGCGTCACCGTCCTGGTGTTCGCCTGGATCGTCGGCCGTCTGGCCGGCGTCACCGCACCCGAGCCGTCGCCCCGGCGGCGATTCCAGCACGGCCTGATGCTGTTCGTCCGGTTCCGCGACCCCGGCACCGAGGGCCGTCCACGTCCCCGAGCCCCATCGGCAAGCCCGGCGCTCGCCTGATCCCTCGCCCGTCCCGCGCGGCCCGTCCCTCGAGGCACGTGCCGTACGGCTCCGCGACCCCGGCGCGGCTCCACGCGAGTGATCGCGAGCTCTTTTCGTCATCTCGTCTCCGCCGGCATGCCGACAGCAGGCATGTCGCGCATGAGACGCCATCCGAGCGACATGCGCCCCGGACCCGCCTCACCGCCAAGAACTTGGCGAGGGCGCGCACGTCCGGCTCGCGTCCCGCCCTCGCCTGACCGGTCAGACCTCGGCGGGGCTGCGCGTGTCCGGCTCGGCGTCCCGGCACATGTCAGGCCCCAGACGAAAGGCTCCGCCGATGTTCGATTTTGTGCTTGTGCCCGCCTACGACCTCATCCGTTCCCTGAGTGACCTCACCGGAGCGGCGCTCGCGATCGTCCTTTTCACGCTCGGCGTTCGGTTGCTCCTGCTCCCGCTCGGCATTCGCATCGCACGAGGCCAGCGGATCCGGATGCGGCTCGCCCCGGATGTCGAGAAGCTGCGCAAGCGGTTCCGCCAGGATCCCGTACGGCTGAGCCAGGAGGTCAACGCCCTCTACGCGAAGGAGGGCACGTCGATGGCCTCCGGCTTCCTGCTTCCGCTGGCGCAGTCGCCGTTCTTCATGGTGGCCTACCGGCTGTTCACGTCCGCCGTGATCGCCGGCCATCCGAACCTCCTGCTCGCGCGGGGCGTGCTCGGCGTCCCCCTCGGCGAGCACTTCGGCGCGGTGCTGGCGGGGGCGGGGCTGTTCAGCGCGCCGGGACTGGTCTTCCTCGGCCTCTTCGCGCTGCTCGTGCTGGCGGCGTGGGTGGCCTCCCGCAGAGTGGACGAGGGCGTGCCGATGCGGCGGCTCCTGATGCTGCTGCCGTTCGGGACCGTCCTCGCGGCGGCGGTGCTTCCGCTCGCGGCGGGTCTCTACCTGCTCGTCACGACCGCCTGGACGACCACCGAACGCATCGTGCTCTATCCCCGCCCCGCCTGAACGGCCTTGGGGTCGCCGTCCCGTCCGCCGGCCGGGGCGACCGCTGTCTCAGGTACCGGCCCGTCCGCGTGCGGCCCGGGGTGCGCGCCGGATGCGGCGCCGGGCGAAGCGTAGGGCAGTCTCGCGAAGCGCCGCATGATCTGCTGGGCGAGCCGACCGTGAGCCACCACGACAACGGCGAAGGCCACGATGAGCGCGGCCAGAAGCGGCAGTTGTCCGTCATCGGCCAAGACGATGGCCTGACCGTCGGTCACCCCGGTCCGAGCGCAGGCCCAGCCGGTAAGCGCCGCGGTGGCCCACCGGCCGCCGCGGCTGATGGCCGGGCGCGCGGTCGCGGTCGCGGCGGCTGGTACGGCGAGCACGGCGAAGACGACGAGAATCCCCACGGTCACTCCCAGGGAGAAGTGGCCGTCCTTGCCCATGGCGAGCGCGACCGCACGCATCAGGAGGCGGGCCACTGCTCCGCTCACCAAGCCGGCTATCAGCGCCGCGGCCAGCGCCGCGCCCAGCGCGCGGCCGAGCCGCCATCCGCTTTTCCGCATTCCAACCCCTAACGTTCCAAACGGTTATAGGGGGTGGTCTTCGGATCGGGCAACGCCGGAAGAGTTCCGCAACCCGCCCGTGATGAGCGGGTCTC
The DNA here is from genome assembly GCF_025420585.1 of Planotetraspora sp. A-T 1434. Lineage (GTDB taxonomy): Bacteria > Actinomycetota > Actinomycetes > Streptosporangiales > Streptosporangiaceae > JAOEGB01. Next base: position 90,905 of record NZ_JAOEGB010000011.1, read on the forward strand.
GCGGGCCAGGGCAAGGGGCCGGAATGGCCAGCTGAAAGCCGGCCGGGGGCTATCCCGGGGGGCCGCCAGTGGGCTAGCCGACCTCGCGAAGCTCGGGGGTTCCGGTCTTCTGGGCCGTGGTTTCGGTCTTTCGCGCCTGCCCGTTTCGGGCGGCCCAGGTGGCGTGGACGATGGCCCACACGGTGGTGAAGTCACCCTCGTGGCGGACTCCCCAGCGGTCCGCGAGGTACTCCACGATGCCGAGTCCCCGGCCGCCCAGCGACGAGAGCGTGGGACGGCCGGCCCGTGGTTCGGTGGTGGCTCCTCCGTCGCTCACGGCTATCTCGATCTGGCTTTCGGAGCAGATCCATGCGACCCTGAGCTGGCCGGACGGGAGCGGATGCGCGTGTCGCAGGGAGTTGCTGACCAGCTCGCTCATGACCAGCACCGCGTCGTCCACCGCGGCTGCGAGCATCCCGGCGCCCTGCAGTTCCGCACTGAGGCGCTGACGTGCGACGGCGACACTCGACAGTGCATACGGCAACATCACGACGCTCGACGCACCCACCTCCCCGATTCCCCTTCCCCGTCAGGAGACTAGTCTCCTGTACGACCGAAATGCCCCGTTCGATCGTCCGGGAAACCGTGTTGCGATCACAGCTTGTGCACATTGGACAATAGATCAGCTCTTACGTGGCTACCTCCTTACCACTCCGGTGTGTCGCATCAGGTAAGGGGGCGGCCCCGTTCAGAACGACCCGCATCCGGGTGCCTCCGCCGGGCCGGGGAAGGGCTGTGACGTCACCTCCCTGGGCCCTCGCGAGGCTGCGCACGATGTAGAGGCCGAGGCCGACCCCGCCGAACCTGCGCCGGTTGCCGCTGTCCGCCTGGACGAACCGCTCGAAGACCCGGTCCCGGTCGGCGGGCGCGATGCCGACACCCTCGTCGTCCACGACGAGCACCACGCAGCCGTCCTCCGGCCAGGCCTCGACCCTGATCAGCCCGCCGTCCGGGGAGTATTTGAACGCGTTCTCCAGGAGTTGCCCGAGGAGGATGTCCGTCGCGAGCGAGTCGCCGTACACGCGCGGCAGGCCGTCCGGGATGTCCACCTCCATCCGGTGCCGGTCGGACAGGACCGGCAGTCCGAGCGTCGCCGCCCTGACCCGCTCCGCGAGGTCGAAGATCTCGACGTTGACCTTCAACTCGTCCGCGCCCGCCCGCGCGCCGAGCAGCAGGTGGTCCATGAGCTGACCCAGCGACCGGGCGCGCTCCGCGATCGTGTGCACGGCGGAGCGGCGCTCGCCATCGGACAGATGGTCCCATCGGGAGTCGAGCGTGCTGGCGAAGCCCCGCACGATCGTGATCGGAGTGCGCAACTCGTGGCTGGTGGTGGCGAGGAACAGATCCTTGGCCTCCTCCAGCTCCTTGGCCCTCGTCACGTCGCGGAAGTCGACGACGCTCTCGCCGGTCTCGTGGATCTCCGCGCGGAGCACGTCCAGCCAGCGGCCGGACGACAGCTGGATGGTCAGCTTCTCCCCGGGCGCGGGCAGCGCGAACGGCGGCGGGCCGCCGATCACCTCGTTGGCCGGGAAACCGGTCAGCTCGGCCGCCGCAGGGTTCCACTGGATGACGGCGCCGGCTTCGTTCAGCACGGCGATGCCGTCGGCGCTGGCGTCGAAGACCGCCCGCTGGTGGGCGCGTTGCCGTACGGCGTCCTGGTAGGCCATCGCGTTGCCGACGGCGATTCCGGCGTGTCCAGCGAGGAGCTCCAGCAGTTCCAGCTCCAGATGGCTGGCCTTGCGCTTGGCGAACAGCGCGTAGAGCGCTCCATAGGGACGCCCGCCGACGGCCGCGATGCCGACGGCGATGGTGTGCAGGCCGGGCACCCGCGCCCAGATGAGGTCCTGGAAGCCTTCGGGGCCGGTTTCGAGCATCACGGTCTTGCCGGTGCGCAACAGCTTGCCGACCAGGCTGGTGTGCAGGTCGGCGGTGGCGCCGCGGAGGGAGTCGGGTAACTGGTGGACGCCCACCAGCCGGAGGCGCTCCCCGTCGATCGACACGAAACCCCCCGCGTCGGCCCCGGTGAGCTCGGTGAGGCTGGCGGCGATCCGGTCGAGCACGACGGGCAGGTCGAGCTCGGCGTTGATGTCGCCGACGACGTCGGTGAGCCGTCGCACCAGCCGGGCGCGCCGGGCGACCCGGTCACGGGCGGCCTCGTCGTCCTCGGTCGGGTGGTACACGTTGACGTAGCCGAGCAGCGCCCCCGTGCCGGTCCGCAGCGCGCTCGTGTCCACCCTGACGTCGAGGAGCCTGCCGTCCCGATGGAAGCGCCGGGTGCGCAGCGACACCGGGCCGCCGGTCCGCACGCGCTCGAGCACCGCGTTGTGCTCGGCCATCAGCTCGGCGGGGACGATCGGCGCCCGCCTGCCCATCAGCTCCTCGGCCGGCCATCCGAACAGCCGCTCGGCCGCGGCGTTCCAGCTCAGGACCGCCAGGTCACGGTCGAGGGCGACGATGGCATCGGGCGAGCTCGCGACGACGGCGCGGGCGATGCCGTCCTCGTCCGCGTCGTGCGCCCTGGTGTCACCCACGCCCCCATCGTGCCTTCTTTCCACAGGTGATCTTGGGGTTTTCCGCCGGGTGGGGCCACCTCCGATACGCTTCCCTTCAGGTAGCGACAGGAAGTGGGGCGCCATGTCCACAGGGGACCTCGAAGCCCTGCTCCGTGTGACCGCGCCGGGTTACGTGGGGGAAGCCCCTCCCGATGTGGCCTTCGGGACCACCGATACGCCGGTCGGGCGCCTGACGCTGGCGGTGACCGGCCGCGGCGTGGTCGCCTGCAGCTACGACGACGAGCACGCGGTCTTCGCCCGCGTGTCGAGGGCCATCGGGTCGTTCATCGGGCCCGATCCCCGCCGTCTCGACCCGGTCAAGCGCGAGCTTGACGCGTATTTCGCGGGCAGGCTCCGGGCCTTCTCGACGCCTGTGGATCTCCAGCTCGTCAGCTCCTTCACCCGGACGGTCGTGCAGATGATGCTCGCCGTGCCGTACGGCAGCGTCACGACATATCAGGAAATCGCCGAGCGGATCGGGCGGCCGCAGGCGCTGCACGCGGTGGCCAACGCCCTCGGCGGCAATCCCGTGTGCGTGTTCGTGCCGTGTCATCGGGCCGTGGACTCGTCCGGCGCGCTTGGCGGCTACGCCGGAGGCGCCGCCGCCAAGGAGCACCTCCTCCGCCTCGAAGGCGCCCTTTCCTAGCCCTGTCCCGCTCTCAGACGCGGGAGACCCGGCGGGTGAGAGAGCCGAGCACCAGCGTGACCAGGCTGGAGACGAGGAACGCGGCGAGCGCGGCGTTCATCCACGGCTGGTGGACGAACCCGATCGCCGAGCGCACGTGGCCCCACATCGTGTCCCACCAGCCGACCGTCGGCGTGGCGGTGACGATCCAGTAGGCGACGAAGCCGAGGACCCATGGCACGACCATGAGCCGGCGCGACGGCGCGTCGCCGGCCGTGTTCCACCGGGCGGCCCCCTGGAGGAGGAAGTAGTCGACCACGAGGACGGCGAACATCGGGACGAAGACGGCGCCGATCACGCTCAGGAACGCGCTGTAGGAGTTCACGTCCACGAACAGCGCGATCACGGTCGTGAGCACGCCGATGGCGACCGAGATGATCCGCCGGTCCACGCGCGGCAGGAGGTTCTGAATCGAGACCGTCGTCGAGTAGACGTTGGCGAACGACTGGTCCACCTCGCGTAGCACCAGGATGCCGAAGAAGAGCGCCCCCAGCGGCGCCGCCACGAACGGCTCCCACACCCTGTTCCCGTCGTTGCCGACGAGCGCGAGCGCGGCGATGCCGAGGGCCAGGCAGGCGACCTGCGCGATCGTGTATCCGCCGACCACTCCCGTGAACGCGGCGGCGCTCGACCGGGAGTGCCGGGCGTAATCGGCGGCCATCGGCACCCAGGAGACCGACAGCGCGATCACGTAGTCGACGGCGGGGGCGAAGGCCTCCCAGGAGCCGTGGGCCAGCGACGGCCCCCTGCTGAACAGCGCTACCAGGAGCCAGACCATGGCGACGACCACGCCCGCCGTCACGTAACGTCGCAGGATCCGCACCGCGCCCAGCGGACGGATCGTCAGCGCGATCGTCAAGGCCCCGGCCACGATCGCCCACACCTTGTACGGCACCGCCGTACCGAAGACGGCCTGGGCCCCGGTCGCGATGACCCAGAGCTCGAAGGCGCCCCAGCCGAGCATCTGCACAATGTTCAGCACGGTCGGGACGTAGGACAGCCTCGCCCCGAACAGGCCCCGGAGCAGCACCATCGCAGGCTGACCCGTCCGCGCGCCCGGGATCGCGGCGAGGCCGACCATGGCCGTCCCGATCAGGCTGCCGACGACGGCCGCGAGCACGGCCCCTGTGAAGGTGAGCGGCTTGCCGCCCAGTGGGTCGAGCAGGAACAGCGCCCCGGAGAAGCCGAGAAGGCTGACGCCGAGGTTGGCCCAGAAGGCCCCCTGGTCGAGCAGGCCGAGAGTTTTCGGGGCCTCCTCGTCCAGGGTCAGCGGCACTTCCGCGTGCTCGGGGGACTCGGGGGAAACGACGGCGGACGTCATCGCACACTCCCTACGCCGGCATTACCCGGACAGGTTCATGCGGTCGGCGGCACGCCTCGTGGAGGAGCCGCCCTCTCAGCCCGGTTTCGCCCGAGCTCCCGCGGTATTTGAAATGTCGTACCGGATTATGACATCAAAGGGTCAAATGTCCAAAGATCTAGGCGACGTAAGGGGGTTGGCCGGTCTCGCTCACCATCGGACGTCCGGCGGCGGCCCACGACTGCATGCCGCCGTCCACGTTGACGGCCTCCCAGCCGACGTGGTTCAGCCAGGCGGTCGCGTGGGCGGAGCGTCCGCCGACCCGGCAGATCACGTAGATGGGCTGGCCCTGCGGCACCTCGCCGACCCGCTGCTGCAGGTCGTTGAGCGGGATGTGCGCGGCCTCCGGCGCATGGCCCGCCCGCCACTCGTCGAGCTCGCGAACGTCCAGCAGGTACGCGTCATCAGGTACGGCTTTCGCCGCGATTTCCGGCATCGTCATGCGCCCAGTATCCATGTCGCGCCGCCCCGCGCGGGCTCGATGCGTCCCTGGAGCCCCAGCGCTACCACACGGGGCGGAGGGCGGCCCGGCCTCCGGAGGCGTCCACGAAGGCGCGCAGGTCCTCGTGGAGCCGGTCGAGACGGTCGGCTCCGATGATCGACGCCCATCGGTCCTCGGCCTGGCGCCACAGCTCGTCGGCGTGCTCGACGTAGGTCCGGCCCTTCGCCGTAAGGCCGAGGACGCGGGCCCTGCCGTCAGTCGGATGCGGACGGCGCTCGACGTAGCCCCAGCCCTCCAGCTCGGCCACGATCTTGGAAGCCGCCTGCTTGGTGACCCCCAGGTGGTCGGCGAGGTCGACGGTGGTGGCGTCGTCGCGGCCGAGCAGGAACCGGAAGGTGTATCCATGGGCGGGGCGCAGCGGCTCGCGGCCCTCCGCCTCGATTCCCGCGTGCAACTGATCCGTCATGACCCGAAACGCCATCGCGATGAGCAGCGGGATCTCGCCTGGCCGGCGCGTCATTCCTGCACCCCCTTGACTCGATGGTCAACCCGGTTTACCTTATCGCATTAGTCAACCGAATTGACCATATCAGGAGGCAAGTGATGACAGTGGCCGCGCTCGCGGACGCGCCGTCCTTCCAATTCGACGGGGTCACGTTCCGGCCGCTCGCGGTGCCGTCCAGAGGGTCGGCGGAGCTGGCCGTCTGGCGGGCCGAGCTGCCGCCGGGAACCACAGGCGCCGAGCACAGCTTGACCCACGAGGAAGTCTTGATCGTGCTGAAAGGCACCCTCACCGGCACGATCGACGGCAGGCCCGTAGTCGCCGGGCCTGGCGACGCGGTGATCTTCCCCGCCAACACGCTTGGTCAGCTCGGCAACACGTCGGACACCGAGCCGGTGGAGTTCGTCTGCTGCACCACGGCCGGGATCAAGGGCTTCATCGGCGACCAGACAATCACGCCGCCGTGGTCGGTCTGATCCCTATTTGAGCAGTTTCGACAGGCGGCGGTCCGCGAGGGGCTTGCCGCCCGTCTGGCAGGTCGGGCAGTACTGCAGCGACGAGTCAGCGAACGACACCTCGCGGATCGTGTCGCCGCACACGTCGCAATTCTCGCCCGTACGGCCGTGCACCCGCAGGCCCGACTTCTTCTCCGACTTGAGGTCCTTGGCGGCCAGCCCCCGGGCTCGCCCCACGGCGTCGCGCAGGGTCGTCACCATCGCCTCGTGCAGGCCGGCGATCTGGGCGTCGGTCAGCGTCGCGGCGATCTTGAACGGGGACATCTTGGCGACGTGCAGCACCTCGTCGGAGTACGCGTTGCCGATCCCGGCGATCACCTTCTGGTCCCGGAGCAGCCCCTTGATCTGCGTACGGCTCCCGCCCACGATGGCCTTGAGCGCGTCGGGGGTGAAGTCGCCGGCCAGCGGGTCGGGGCCGAGGCTCGCGATTCCCGGAACGTCCCGGGGGTCTCTCACGACGTAGACGGCCAGGCGCTTCTGGGTGCCCGCCTCCGTCAGCTCGAACCCGGGAGCCCTGCCGTCCTCGCCGGGCGACAGCCGTACCCGCACCGCGAGGGGGCTCTTGCCGGGACGGACGGGTTTCGCGCCCGAGAGGTCGTCGCGCCAGCGCAGCCACCCGCCACGCGCGAGATGGGTGACGAAGTGCAGGCCGTCGACGTCGAGGTCGAGGAACTTGCCGTGCCGGGTCACCCCGGTGACGGTGAGCCCGCCCAGCGCGGTGACAGGCGGGTCGAAGGTCTTCAGCGCCTGGATCGCCACCACGTCGACACCCAGGACGGCACGGCCGACGGCACGCTCGCGGAGGAACTCGGCGAGCGCCTCCACCTCGGGTAGCTCCGGCATGCCCTCCACAGTAATCGGCGGCGATCGGCGTTCGCGAGTGGACGCGGAGGGGAGCCTCGATCGTTTTCCACAGCCTGTGGACGATCAGGGGACATCCCAGAAGGCGAGCTCGTGGTCCATCCCCTCGGCGAACAGCGCCTTCGCCCGGTCCGGGTCGGGAGCCGCCTCATCGATCATCACGGCGATCCGCTCGGCCAGCGCGGCGAATCCGGGATCGGCGTAGGTGTCCACCCAGGCCTGGTAGCGCGGCTCCGTGGGCGGGTTCTCGGCGAGGATCCGCCCGAGTGTGGAGTATCCCCACATGCAGGGATAAAGCGCGGCGAGGCCGTCGGCGTAGTGGGCCGCCGACCGCAGCAGGAAGGCCGTGTACGCGGCGCACGCCGGGCCCTTGACCGCGCCATCGAGATCGGCCCCGAACTGGGCGGACAGCGACCGGTGCAGGGACAGCTCGTCGTGCCAGGTCAGATGCGCCAGGTCAACCAGGTCGCCGAGATGGCCGTCCGGAGCCTGCCAGGCCAGCCTGGAGAACACCCGCACGTAGTCGAGGAGGAACAGGTAGTCCTGCTCCAGCCACGACCGAAACACCGGCACCGGCAAATCGCCCCTCGCTATGCCCCGGACCGTCGGATGGGCGAGCTGGGCGTCGAGCAAAGGTCTGCCGATCTCGTGCAGCTCGCGGGAAATCGTCATGCGTCAACGATTACAGAGGCGCAGGACCATCGGGCGCACGTGCTCGCCGTAACTACTCCCGAGTTCAGGCGAGGTCCGGGTCGAGAGATGCGCTTTCCTGCGTCACCAACTGCTCGCGGACGGACTGACGGCTGGACGCCCTCGTGACCGGTAGGGCAGGCGCACAGTCCGCGACCGCGTCCGAACAGGCGTGCCGGCACTTTTGGACAGCCCCCAGTTGCCCTCGCCCTCGCCCCCTGGCTCGGGTCCTCCCCCTTCGCGCCCTGGCCCTCGCGCTCGCCGCAGTGATAGCGGTGGGCCGGCGGGTGAACCTCTCAGACCGTAGGTAGATCTTTTAAGTGACCATCTGACCTGCGGTTTTGTCGTGGATCATGCTCGGGTTTGTCGTAGGCGCCGGATAGCGTGAGGGCAGTTCGTTCGATCCGCTGGCGCAAAGGGGGGTGCCTTCGATGTTCGATTCGCTGATCGATGTGTTGGGCTCCTCTCGTACGGCTGGCCGGTCCAAGCGCGAGTTGCCCGCGATCTTCAAGGGCACCGTGCTCGACCCCGACTACATCCCGCGCCAGCGCTCCGCCGACGACGACCAAGGCAACGCGTGGCAGAAGGACTTTTGGCAGCAATTCGTGGGCGTCCCGCGGGAGCCTGCACAATCTGACCAGCCAGAGAGTTCAGGCGGGCCGGTGGCTTGGGACGAGCCCGTGGCTTCGGACGGCCCCGCAGGGTCGAGCGGCCCGGTGGCTTCGGACCAGCCGACGGCTTTCGACCAGCCGAAGGGTTTCGACCAGCCGAAGGGTTTCGACCAGCCGAAGGGTTTCGACCAGCGGGTGGCTTCAGACCAGCCGGAGGGGCCGAGCGGACCGGCGCATTCGGACGGCCCGATGACTTCGGACCGGCCAGCGGATTCGGACCAGCCGGTGAACTCCGGGTCGCTCGTGTCCGACCTCGCGGACGTAGCGTCCCGGCTCGCGATGACCGACCTGCCGGAGACCGCCGCGTTGTGCCTGGTCGAGACAGAGGAACTGCTGTTCGCCCGGGATCGGTTGACCTCGGCGATCGCCGCGCGGGTATCGCGGGTTCACGCGGCCGGTGAAGCCAAAGGTCACGGACACGCCTCTACCGGGACGTGGCTACGGACCGCTGCCGGGATGACCGGCGGGGCCGCCTCCCGCCTGACCCGCCTGGCCACCGAACTCGCCCGCCTGCCCCTCGTCCGAGACCGGTTCGCGACCGGCACCCTTGCCGAGGGGGCGGTCGACGCGATCGCCCAGGTCACCTCCCGGCTGACCGACGAGCAAACCGCCCTGGTCGAACGAATTCTCGTGGACCTGGCCGACCACGCGACCCCAGCGGAAATCAGCAAAGCCGGGCGCTACCTACGCGAACTACTCGACCCCGGCACACTCGACGACGACGCCGACGATGACTACGCGACGCGGTTCCTGCTGGTCCGCCCCTCCTCCACCGGTGGCGTGGAAGGCGAATTCCGGTTGCCGCGAGAGGCCGCCGCCCGGCTACGGGAGTTCTTCACCGCCTACGCACGGCCAAAGGCCAAAGACGACGACCGGCCACTCCGGGTCCGCCAAGCCGACGCCTTCTCCGCGCTGTTGAGCAAGAAGGTCACCACCGAACTCCTCGTCCTCGTCCGCGCCGAATCCCTCCCCGACGACCCCACCAACCCTGACACCAGCGATGCCCCCTTCGGCGCTGACCCCACCGCCGACCACTCCACCAACGCCGACGCCGCCGATGCCGACGCCGCCGATGCTGATGCCGACCTTGCCAGCGTCAACCTTGCCGGCGTCGACGAACCCAGCGACGCTGACCCCACCGCCGCTGACCCCACCGCCGCTGACCCCACCGCCGCTGACCCCACCGCCGCTGACCCCACCGCCGCTGACCCCGCCGCCGCTGACCTCAGCGATGGCGAGCCCTCTGCGGATGCCGATGCCCCTGACCTCAACGGTGCTCAGCCCAAGACGCCTGATAGCGGGCACGGCACGACCTTCTGCGTTAGCGGCACCTGCGACAGCGCGTGCACCACCGGGAGTTCAGCCAGGGCAGGGACCCGAAGCGCGAACACCGGCGACAGACCGGCGGGCGGGGCCTGCGACAGCGCGGGCACCGGTTCAGCCGGAGCAGGTGCCGGAAGCAGAGACACGGGCGAAAGCCCCGGGGACGCGGCGTGTGGAAGGTGCGGGCATATCCCGGATCGGCTCGCGCCCGGGCTACTGATCGCGACCGGGCAGTTGCTGCCGATCTCTGACGTGCACCGGCTGGCACGGACCTCCAAACTCGTCCGCATGCTCGTGGGCGCCGAAGGCCAGATCCTGAACATGGGCCGCGCCGTACGGCTGGCCACCCCGGCGCAACGGCAGGCCCTCATGGCCCGCTACGCCACCTGCTACTGCGATGGCTGCCCAATCCCGGCCGACATGTCCGAAATCGACCACGTCAAAGGCTGGGTCGACGACGGCGTCACCGACCTCGAAGAACTCGCGCCTGCCTGCACCTGGCACAACCGGGACAAAGCCGCCCACCCCGAGCGCTACACCATCCGCCGGAACGACGACGGCACCTGGACCCTCATCCACCTCGGCAGAAAAGGCCGCTACGCCAACCGATTCCGACGCTGAACCTCACACAACCACAGGCGACACCGAGCCGTACGGACAACGCTGAGCTCCACAAAGGGGCCGAGCCGTACGGGCGAAACTGAGGGCATATGGCCCACGACGCCGGCCGAGCATCCCGATCCGATTGGGGCCCTTTCTTCAGCGGAAGTGACGCGTAGTCTCAGGGCGTGAGCATCACGATCGCAGATGAAGTCCTGCTCCTCGCCTACCGGGACGACACCGGCAAGCCGCAGATCGGCTCGACCGAGCTTGACGCCGCCCTCGCTGGGGCCATCGTCGCCGAACTCGCAATCAACGGACGCATCGACCTCGACGGCAAAAAGCTCGTCGTCCGCGATGTGAGCCCCCTTGGGGACGACGAGCTGGACGCGGCACTGGCCCGGATGGCCGGAGAGTCGCGCGACCACAAGCCCGAATGGTGGGTCGGCAAGCTCAACGGCAACAAACTGCGCAAGCGGCTCCTCTCCCGCCTCGCGGACCAGGGCGTCCTGACCGAGCAGGAGACGAAGGTCCTCGGCATCTTCCCGTCGAGGCGCTACCCCGCGCTGGACGCGAGCGTCGAGCAGGGCATCCGGCAGCGGGTCGAGAGCGTGCTGGCCGGGGCGGAGCCTGACGAGCGGCTGGCCGTGCTCATCGCCGTGCTGAACGCCGCGAAGCTCGACCGGAAGGCGTTCCCGCACGCCCGGAAGGAGCGGATCAAGGAGGTTGCCGAGGGGGAGTGGGCCGGCGTGGCCGTCAAGAAGACCATCGCCTCCGTCCACGCCGCGGTCGCCGCCGGGGTCGCCGCCGCCGTGGCAGGGGGCGCCGTCAGCAGCGGAGGCTGACCACCGGCAACCGGCGGCCGGTCAGCGACACCTCTGGTAGGCGCCAGAAGGTCTGAAAGCGTTCACCTCCAGCCGGGTGCCGCGCTCGCGTCGTACGCCACCTGGTGTCGCCCGCCTCACCTCAACGGCACCCCATGGGCGGGGGCGGGTGGGTGTGGAGGCCGGCGTAAGACCGTGCCAGAGACCACCGCGCCCGCGAAGGGCCGCGGACGCGGCCTCACCAGAGCGCGACTGTCACGGCCGGCCGGAACACCCGCCCGTCCCCGCCCTACCGCCGCCGAGCGCCAGCGGGATCCACCGCCCCTGCAATCCAGCCGCGACGTGAATGCCTACTTGGTGATGGTGTCCTTGGGGATGGGCTTGTCCTGGGCGAGGGCCTGGAAAAGGCGGAGGGCCTTCGCGGTGTCCCACTTCACGACGGCGGCGCCGTTGATCGTGGGGAGCGAGCCGATCGGCACCGCCGTGGTGACCGGGCTGTTCTTCATCGCCAGGCCGACCGAGAGCAGGTCGAAGAGGCCGGTGCCGGGATCCACGGCGACCGAGTCGGCCGCGCTCAGCGCCAGCGGCACGGAGCTGAACGGGTTGAGCAGCGTGCCGGGGCTGGCCGCCTTCTGCACGACGGCGGAGAAGAACTGGCGCTGCCTCTGGGTCCGGTCGAAGTCGGGGATGGCCCCGGTGGCCCGCGTCCGGACGTAGCCGAGCGCCGTGCCGCCGTCCATGTCCTGGCAGCCCTTCTGCAGGTTGATTCCGGCCTTGTGGTCCTTGATGTCCTGCTTCACGCAGATGTTGACCCCGCCGATGGCATCGACGATGCCGACGAACCCGCCGAAGCCGATCTCCATGTAGTGGTCGATCCGGATCCCGGTGACCCGCTCGACCGTCTTGGTGAGGAGCACGGGCCCGCCGAAGGCGTACGCCGCGTTGAGCTTGTCGCTGCCGTGGCCCTCGATCGGCACGTACGAGTCACGGGGAAGGCTGACGAGTGTCGGCCTTCCGCTGGAGGGGATGTGGAGCAGCATCATCGTGTCGGTCCGCTTGCCGACCGCCTTGCCGGTGGCGAGCTTCCTGCGCTGCGCGGCCGTCAGGCCCGCCCGGCTGTCCGAGCCGACGAGCAGCCAGTCCTCCCCTGGGGTCGCGGCCGGCCGCCCGCTGTAGTCAGTGAGCGATTCGACACCCCGGAGCTTGGAACCGATCCAGAAATATCCGACCACCGCGGCGACGATCAGCACCACCAGCAGGCCCGCGATGATCCGGAACACGAGCCTGCCGACCCGCCTCGGCCGCCTGGCGCCGCCGCCTCCGCCTCCGTAGAACCCGCCGCCCGCCTCGGGGCCGGAGTCGCGCGTCCCGCCGATCGGCTTTACGGGGCCCTGCCCCGAACGCGGCTTGCCGTACACCTTGGACCTGATCCGGGGCAGCGTCGTCGACCACTTCTCCTGACCGGACTGACCGGACTGACCGGACTGACCGGACTGACCGGACTGACCGGACGGCCCGGATCCGCCGGATCGGCCGGATCGGCCGGACTCGTGGCCGGATCCCGCCCGAACGGCATCGGGAACCGGGTGCGCCGGTTGCCCGGCGGCCGACCGCACGCCGTCCGGCCGGCGAATCGCCCGGGTCGCCTCGTCGTCCTCGGCCACGTCGTCTCCCCAGCCCCTCAGCTTCCTGACCCCGCTTTGGCGATTACCGCCACTCGCTTGACGGTACGCCGCCATCTTCTTACGAGCGCAGATCTCTCACCAAGACTTCCCTCGTGAAAGCTAGTCAGACACGCTCTAAGCGGACAATAAAGAGGCCGTGGAAACACCGAAGACGGCTCAGCCGTTACGGTTGTAGACCACCTCTCGAAAGGATTGTCCGTGTCCGTCCCGGACCCGTGGAGTACCAGCCCGTGCGCGAGCACGGGATTCCATGACCACACGGCAGGCGCCCGATGAGCGCCGCCACCGGCCTGCTGGCCGTTCTTCTTCTGACTCTCGCCACCGGATACTTCGTCGCCCAGGAGTTCGCCTTCGTGGCGGCCGACCGCAGCGCGCTGCGCGAGCAGGCCGCCGGCGGTGACGCCGCGGCGCGGCGGGCCCTCGACGTCACGGGCCGCCTGTCCTTCATGCTCTCCGGCGCGCAGCTCGGGATCACCGTGACCACGCTGCTGGTGGGCTTCATCGCCCAACCGGCGATCGCGGACGTCATCCGCGGTCCCCTGGAGAGCGCCGGAGTGCCGAAGACCATGGTCCCCGGCCTTGCCGTGGCCCTTGGCATCACCATCGCCACCATCGTACAGATGATCTTAGGCGAGCTGGCCCCCAAGAATCTCGGAATCGCGCGGCCCGAGCCGGTCGCGAAGTTCCTGGCCCGGCCGACCCTGGCGTACCTCAAGGTCGCGGGCCCGGTGATCCACCTGTTCGACGCCTCGGCGACCGCGCTGCTGCGGCTCGTCGGCATCGAGCCCATCGAGGAGCTGGAGCACGGCGCCACGCCCGAGGAGCTGTCTCGGATCGTGGCCGAGTCCGCTGCGGCCGGGGAGCTCCCGCCGCGGCTGGCGGAGCTGCTGGAGCGCGCCCTGGAGTTCGGCGACCGCACCGCGGAGGACGTCATGGTGCCGCGCCCCCGCGTGGTCTCGCTGCGGGCGGAGTGGCCGGTGAGCGACCTGCTCGACGCCCTGCGCGCGCACGGCCACTCGCGCTACCCGGTGCTCGGCACCGACGCGGACGACGTCGTGGGCGTCACGGGCGTCCGGGAGTACCTGGAGGCCGGTTCTCCTGACGGCGGCCTCATCGGCGGCATCGCGCGGGCTCCCATGCTGGTGCCCGCCACGCTGCCGCTGCCCGTGCTGCTCAAGCGGATGTCCGCCCAGCCCGCCGGCGACACGTTCGCGTGCGTCATCGACGAGTACGGCGGGCTGGCGGGTGTCGTCACCATCGAGGACCTGGCCGAGGAGCTGGTCGGCGAACTGGTGGACGAGAACGACCCCGAGCCGCTCGGCGTGGTCCGGCACGAGGACGGCTCCTGGGACGTGCCGGGGACGCTCCGCCTCGACGAGGTCGAGCGCGCCACCGGCGTCCGGCTGCCGGAGAGCGACGACTACGAGACCATCGCCGGGCTGGTGCTCGCCTCCCTCGGCCGCATGGCCGAGCCGGGCGACCAGGTCACCGTCGAGGTCCTTCCCGAGGCCGACCCGTTCGCGGAGGAGCGGCCCGGCGACCATCGTGCCCTCCTCACCGTGACGAGCGTCCGCCGCCGCGTCCCCGAGTGGGTGCGGCTCTCGCTGATCGACGGGGAGCCGGGCCACGGCCGGGCCGTCGAGGACCTCACGGACCGGCGTGACGTCGCCGTGGACTACGCGCCCGAGCTGTTCTCCGCCCTCTTCCAGGGGAGGCCCGCGTGAGCAGCCTGGGTGCGATCCTGCTCGGAATGGTCCTGCTGATCGGCAACGGGCTCTTCGTGGCCGCCGAGTTCGCGCTGGTCTCGGCCAAGCGGCACCGGCTGGAGGAGGCCGCGCTCGCGGGCGGCCGGCCCGCGAAGCTGGCCGCGCGGGCGGCGGTGCGCGGCGGGCGCGAGCTGTCGCTCATGCTCGCGGGCGCCCAGCTCGGGATCACGCTGTGCTCCCTGGGCCTCGGCATGGTGGCCGAGCCCGCCATCGAGCACCTTCTCGAGCCGGTGCTCGCGCTGCTGCCCGAGTCGGCGCGGACGCCGGTGGCCTACGTCGTGGCGCTCGGGCTCGTGACGTTCCTGCACATGGTCGTGGGAGAGATGGCGCCCAAGTCGTGGGCGCTCACCCACCCGGAGCGCGCGGCCATGGGGCTGGCGCTGCCGTTCCGCGGCTTCGCCTGGATTGTCCGGCCGATCCTCGCCGTGCTGAACGGCCTGACCAACGCCCTGCTGCACCTGTTCGGCGTTCGGCCGCGCGACGAGCTGGCCACCACCCGCACCCCTCACCAGCTCGCCATGCTGGTCGCGGAGTCGGGCCGGATGGGCATGCTCGACCGCGACGAGCACGACCTGCTCACCCGCGCGCTCCGGGTCCAGTCACAGCCGGTCGAGCGGCTGATGTCGCCGATCTCCGCGGCGCCTTCGGTGCCCGCCGGCGCGGACGACCGGCTCGTGCGGGAGACGGCGGCTCGCACGGGCAGCCTCCGGATGCTGGTGGTCTCGCCGGACGACACACCGGGCGTGATGGGGGTCCTGCACGTCCGCGACGTGCTGGTCCAGCGGGGGCGGCGCCCGGAGGAGCTGGCCACGCCCGCGCCGCGCGTGGTGAAGGGCACCACGATCCCGGACGCGGTCACCGTGCTCCAGGAGGCCCACGCCCAGCTAGGGCTCGTCACGGACGAGAGCGGCACGCCCATCGGAGTGATCGACCTCACTAGGCTGGTCGGCGAGCTGCTGGCCGTGTGACCGCCGCGACGCCGGGGGTCGCGGCGGAGGCCGCCAGGGCCAGCGCGCCGGCCAGGGCGAAAGCCGTACCAAAGCCGGTGTGGGTGATCAGCACGCCCAGAGCCGGTGGCGTCCCGGCCGCCACGAGGTTCTGGACGGTGTTCTGTGCGCCCATCGCCCGGCCCGCCCAGGTCGATCCCGCCAGCTCGGAGACGGCGGTGAAGGCCAGCCCGTTGCCGCTCATCGAGATGACGAGACCGGCGATCAGCAGCGCGGGGGCCGCGGCGTTCGCGGCCTGCACGGCCGCCGCCAGGGCGATCATGGCGGCGGCGTTGATCATGGCGAGCTGCCGCATGGGCCCGACCCGGTTCCCGGCCCAGTCCGACCAGCGGCCGCACAGCAACCTCCCGCCCACTCCCGCGAACTGGGCGGCCGCCACCACCTGGCTGGCCGTCCCGGCCGCCCAGTGGCGCTCGGTCACCAGGTAGGTCAGAGCGAACACGGCTGTGGCGAACTGGGGGACCACCAGCAGCATGCTCGCCGCGTGGACCCTCCAGAGCGCCGGATTCCCGTACGGCGAGGCCGCGCGCTCGCCCTTCACGGCCTCCGGCCGAGGGGGGTTCACGACCATGAGGCCCACTGATACCGCGGTGACCAGGCAGATCGCGGCCATCGCCAGCAGAGCGCCCCGGACGCCGCCCAGGTGCAGGGCGAGCGGGGTCACCGCGCCGGCGACGGCCACGCCCAGCGGCTGAGCGGCTTGCCGCCAGCCCATGGCGACACCCCGCCTCTCCTTGGGGAACCAGCCGAGCACCACCCGCCCGCTCGCCGCGTTCGCCGAGGACCCCGCGGCTCCGGCCAGGCCGAGCAGCGCGGTCAGCAGCGCCGGATGGCCGGCGAACGCCGCCAGCGCCAGGAAGACGGCGGCCAGGGCCAGGCCGCTGGTCATCGCGATCCGCTCACCGTACCTGTCGGCGGCCCAGCCCCACGCGATCAGCGTGAACAGCGTCCCCACGCTCGGAGCACCGACGACGGCGCCCGCCTCGGCGAGGGACAGTCCACGGGCCGCCTGAAGGGTCGGAAGGAGGAACGGCAGGCCGTATATGAACATGCATCCGGCGCCCTGGGCGGCCACACCCAGGCTCAGCATGGCCCAGCGACTCGGTGTCTCCATGACCGGGGACCTTACGCCACATCTCTCATATCAAGACGTATTCGCTCATATATTGAGACAGAAGGCGTGGCCATGTGGGTTTTCGCCAAGAGATGGCTGCGAGCCACGAGAAAGCGGTTTGAAAGGTCATTTCCAGAGAATCTTGGAAGGCGCGCGCCGTACCGGACCGGCGTGGAGACGAGACGCCCGGCTCGCCGCCGGGGGCTTCAATCGCGCTCACCCAGCCAGTAGCTTGATCCGTACTCCGACGAAGGGGAGGCAGTTCCGTGCGACCAGGCCGACCGGCACAACGAAAAGGCCCCGGAGAGGGAAGCTTCGCTTCCGGCCTTCCGAGGCCTGACCATCGCTGGTGGGCAAGGGGGGAGTTGAACCCCCACGTCCTTTCGGACACACGGACCTGAACCGTGCGCGTCTGCCATTCCGCCACTTGCCCCTTGCGGGAACTCCCATTGCTGGGTGCTTGGAAAGGTTAGCACGTAACCGCCCGTGCTACGGAACCCGGATACGATCCTTCTAAACGACGGAGCGAAGGAGCTCGCTGCAGCGCCGGAGCGGTCGCGACCATAGACAGTGTGGAAGGGAGGTACCCGGTGGGAGTCCTTCAGCGCTTCGAGCGGAGGCTCGAAGGGTTGGTTGAAGGGGCCTTTGCGCGGGCGTTCAAGTCCGAGCTTCAGCCGGTCGAGGTTGCCAGCGCCGTTCAGAGGGAGATGGACGAGCGCGCCGCGATCGTCGCTCAGGGTCGCACGCTCGTGCCCAACGACTTCGTGGTGGAACTGTCGACCACCGACAGCGAGCGGCTGGAGGTGTACGCCGACAGCATCAGCCACGAGCTGGCGAACCTCGCCAGGGAGTACGCCAAGGAGCAGGGGTACTCGTTCGTCGGCCCCGTCCGGGTGCGTTTCGAGACCGCCGACGACCTCGCGGTCGGGCTGTTCCGAATCCGGTCCGGCGTCATCCGGGGGGCGACGGTCGAGCAGGACGAGATCCGCCAGCCCGTGAGCGACCTGCCCGCGAGCCGTCCCGGCGCGTTCGCCGGCCGGCCGCGGTTACTGGTCTCCACCCAGGACGACCCGCAGGGACAGCGGTCCTACGAGCTGACCACCCCGGTGACGCTGCTCGGCCGCGGTACCGACTGCGACCTCCGGCTGGTGGATCCGGGCGTATCACGGCATCATGCCGAGCTACGAGTGGAAGGACAGCAGGTCGTGCTCGTCGACCTGGGGTCCACGAACGGCACCTTCGTCAACGGCCAGCCGATCCGCAGGATCGAGATGCAGGACGGGACGAGGGTGACACTGGGTCGCACGACACTGGTGTTCCGGCGCGATTAGAGGTAGACAAACGGTCCATGTCCGAGCTAACGCTGCTGCTGATCCGGCTCGCCTTCCTGGCGGTGCTGTGGTTCTTCGTGATTGCCGCGGTCGGCGTAATCCGGACAGACTTGTTCGGCCCGCGTACGGCTCCCGCACCCGCACGGAAGCCGGCGAAGGTGGCCAAACCGGTGTCCAAGCCCAAGAAGGGGGAACCACGTCAGCTGATCGTCACGGGTGGCCCCCTGCAAGGGACCATCATCAACCTCACGGAGACGCCAATCACCATCGGCCGGGCGAATGACGCCACGCTGGTTCTCAGCGACGACTACGCTTCCAGCCGGCATGCCCGGCTATTTCCCCAGGACGGCCAGTGGATCGTGGAAGATCTCGGCTCCACCAACGGCACGTACCTCGAACGCTCGAAAGTGACCCGCCCGACCCCGGTGCCTCTCGGAGTTCCGATCCGCATCGGCAAGACCGTCATCGAATTGCGCAAATGACAATCGCACTCCGCTACGCCGCCCGCTCGGACGTCGGCCTCCTCCGTGAAGGAAACGAGGACTCGGCGTACGCCAGCGGCCGCCTGCTCGCCGTCGCCGACGGCATGGGCGGACATGCTCACGGCGAGGTGGCCAGCTCGGTCGCCATCGCCGCACTGTCGTCCCTTGACAAGGACGCCTTCGGCGGTGACCTGCTCAGCGAGATCGAAGCGGCGGTCCGTGACGCCAACCATCAGCTCCACGCGATGGTGGCCCGGGACCCCAGCCTCAAGGGCATGGGCACCACACTCACCGCGATGCTCTGGAACGGCCCCCGGTTCGCACTGGTCCATGTGGGGGACTCCCGCGCGTACCTGCTGCGCAACGGCGAGCTGTACCAGATCACGCACGACCACACTCTCGTGCAGTCGCTGGTGGACGACGGCCGCATCACGCAGGAAGAGGCCGCCAACCACCCGCAACGCTCGATCCTGCTGCGCGCGCTCGACGGCAGCGGCGAGGTCGATCCCGACCTTCAGGACCGGGAGGCCCAGGTGGGCGACCGGTACCTGCTGTGCTCGGACGGCCTGTCCACCGTCGTCAGCGCCGAGACCCTGCACCACACGCTCAGCACGATCGACGACCCGGAAGACGTCGTCCGGCAGCTCATCGACCTGGCCAACAGGGGCGGCGGGCCGGACAACATCACCTGCGTGGTCGCCGATGTGATCGAGATCGACGACCTGCAGCCGCCGGTGACCTCCACCGCGGCGGTCGTGGGCGCGGCCGGCTCCGGCCGGGTGCGTTCCGCGCCTCCGGACACCCCTGCGGGGCGGGCCACCACGGTGACCGCGCCGCAGCCGGTGATCGTGGACGACGATCTCGACGACGACGCCGCGCCGGAGGCCCTGGCCTCCGGCCGGCGTTCCAGAAAACGCCGCCGGTCCTGGCCGAAGGTGGCCGCTCCGCTGCTGGTCGTCGCCGTGCTCGGGGTCGGCGGCTATTTCGGCTATCAGTGGACGCAGGATCAGTTCTATGTCGGGGCAAACGGAGACGAGCTGGCAGTCTTCCAGGGCGTCGACGCGCAGCTGGGGCCGGTGTCACTCCGAAAGGTCGCCTATACAGAACACGTGCGTGTCTCTTCGCTTTCCGCCGTCCAGCAGGACCAGATCCGCAGCGGGATCCCGGCCGACGACCTCCAGGCCGGGATCGCGACGATGAAAAGCTTCAAGGCCCCGGCAGGGCAGCCCCCGCAGGGCGCCGACGCGACGCCGACCCCCACGAGGTCCGTCAAGTGAGTGCCGTAGACGGCGAACCCGTCCCGATGACCGCGAAGCGGCGCGGGGCGCAGTTGGCGATGCTCGCCTTCGCCGTGCTCATCGTCATGGCCGCCTACGCAAGCGTCGGCCTCGGGATCGACAAGAAGATCCCCTCCGGCATGCTGACCTACGGCCTCGGCCTCGGCGGGCTCATGCTCGCGGCCTACCTGGTGCTGGCCAAATTCGCCCCGTGGGCCGACCCTCTGCTGCTCCCGCTCGTGACCCTGGTCAACGGGCTCGGGCTGGTCATGATCTACCGGATCGAGCAGACCGGGCAGGCGGGCGCGTCCGCCACCAACCAGCTCATGTGGACGGCGCTCGGCGTCGTGATGTTCTCCGCGACTCTGATCGTGTTGAAGGACCATCGCGCCTTGCAGCGCCTCACGTACACCGCGGGCTTCGTCGGCGTCGGACTGCTGGTCCTCCCGCTGCTGCCGTTCATCGGCAAGGAGATCAACGGCGCCCGCATCTGGATCGGCATCGGCGGCTTCACCATCCAGCCGGCCGAGTTCGCCAAGCTGGCGCTCGTCGTCTTCTTCGCCGGCTACCTCGTCGCCAAGCGCGACGTGCTGGCCCTCGCCGGCCGCCGGCTCCTGTTCATCGACCTGCCGCGTGCGCGGGACCTCGGGCCCGTCCTCATCACGTGGGCGGTCAGCCTGGGCGTGCTGGTCATGCAGAAGGACCTCGGCAGCTCGCTGCTGCTGTTCGGCGCCTTCATCGCCATGCTGTACATCGCCACACAGCGCACCTCCTGGGTGCTCATCGGCGTGCTGCTGTTCGTGGGCGGCGCGATCCTCGCCGGACAGGTCTTCAGCCACGTCCACGACCGTTTCGAGGTGTTCCTCGACCCGCAGGACCCGGCGCTCTACGATCGCCCGTTCGGCGGCAGCTACCAGCTCCTGCAGGGCCTGTTCGGAATCGGCTCCGGCGGCATCCTGGGCACCGGGCTCGGCCAGGGTCACCCCAAGCTGATCCCCCTGTCGTTCTCCGACTTCATCTTCGCCGCGACCGGCGAGGAGCTCGGCCTCACCGGCCTGATGGCCCTGCTCATGGTGTACGCCCTGATCGTGCAGCGCGGGCTCCGCACGGCGCTCGCCGCCAGAGACCCGTTCTCCAAGCTGCTGGCGGGCGGCCTGGCCTTCATTCTGGCCTGGCAGCTGTTCATCATCGTCGGTGGCGTGACCAGGCTCATCCCACTGACCGGACTGGTCACGCCGTTCATGTCGGCGGGCGGCTCCGCGCTGCTCGCTAACTGGATGCTTATCGCTCTGCTGGTACGCATGTCGGATGCCGCCCGGCGCCCGCCGCCCCAGGCCATCCAGGACGAAGGACTCACTCAGGTGATGCAACGATGAACGGCACGCTCAAGCGGGTCGCGATCGCGTGCCTGGTGATGTTCGGCCTGCTCATGGCCAATGTCACCTACCTGGGCACGGTAAAGGCCGAGGAGCTGCGGACCGACTCGCGCAACGCGCGGGCCTTCTACGCCCGCTACGCCGTCGACCGGGGCTGGATCACGGCCGACGACGGCAAGACCACGCTGGCCAAAACAGTGGACACCGGGGACCCCACCTACCGGTTCGCCCGGCAGTATCCGCTGGGTAAACCCTTCGCCCACGTGGTCGGCTACTTCGCCCCGGAGAACTCCACCGGGATCGAAGGCGCCGAGAGGCGCTTCCTCGACGGCAGCCACCCCGACCTGATCGTCCGCCGCGCGGTTGACCTGGTCAGCGGCAAGCCGGCCAAGGGCGCCAGTGTCGACCTGACCCTGAACACCAAGGCCCAGCAGCTCGCGTACAAGGACCTGGCGAGCACCGGCAAACGGGGCGCGGTCGTAGCGCTCAATCCGAAGACCGGGGCGATCCTCACGATGGTCTCGGTTCCGTCGTACGACCCGAACCCGCTCGCCCTGGCCGACAAGGCCAAAGTCAACAAGGCGTACAACAAGCTGGACAAGGACGACCAGAAGCCGCTGCTCAACCGGGCCATCAACCTGACCTACGCTCCCGGTTCGACGTTCAAGACCGTCACCTCGGCGGCCTTCTTCAGCGACGACGGCTCCCGGAACGCGGACACCACGGTCGACGCCCCCGACGCGCTGCCCCTGCCGGGCACCACGATCGCGCTGCACAACTACCACGGGGAGTCCTGCGGCGGCCAGGCGACGATGGTCGAGGCGCTGACCATCTCCTGCAACACGCCGTTCGCGAAGATCGGCATGGACCTCGGCTACGACAAGATGAAGGAGCAGGCCGCCAAGTTCGGCATCGGGGCGCCCCTCAGCATCCCGCTGCTCGTCACCCCGAGCGACATCGGCCCCGATGAGGGCAAGGCGGCCCTGGCGAAGACCTCCATCGGCCAGCAGAGCAACCAGATGACCCCCCTCCAGATGGCGATGGTCGCCGCCGGGATCGCCAACCAGGGCACGGTCATGAAGCCGTACCTCGTCAACAAGATCGTCGGCCCGGACGGCGGCGAGATCGACTCGACCCGTCCGGACGAGCTGAGCGAGGCGGTCACCCCCGAGGTCGCCGCCGAGCTCACCAAGATGATGACCAACGTGGTGCAGCACGGCACCGGCACCGCCGCCCAGCTTCCGGGCATCACTGTCGCCGGCAAGACCGGTACGGCGGAGACCGCCCCGGGCAAGCCCTCGCACGCCTGGTTCATCGCCTTCGCCCCGGTCGAGGACCCGAAGGTGGCCGTCGCGGTCTTCGTCGAGTCCGGCAGCGCCGGGAACGACGCGACCGGCGGCCAGGTCGCCGCCCCGATCGCGCACGACGTCATGCAGGCGGTGCTCGGGCAGTGACCTCGCCTAACTCGGTCCTCGGCGGCCGCTACCGGCTCACCTCGCCCATCGCCGCCGGCGGTATGGGCGAGGTGTGGCGGGCCGCCGACGAACTCCTGGGCCGGGAGGTCGCGGTCAAGCTGCTGCGCCGCCACGTCGCCGCCGATCCGGCGTTCCGTGAGCGGTTCCGATCCGAGGCGCGCATCACCGCGGGGCTGACCGACCCCGGGATCGCCCAGGTCTTCGACTACGGCGAGAGCGACGGCCTCGCCTACCTCGTCATGGAACTGGTCACGGGTGAGCCGCTGTCGGCCATCCTGGCCCGCAACGGCTCGCTGAGCCCCGCGGTCACGCTGGATGTGATCCACCAGACCGCCAGGGGGCTGCACGCCGCCCACCAGGCCGGGGTCATCCACCGCGACATCAAGCCGGGCAACCTGCTCATCACCGAGACCGGCGACGTCAAGATTACCGACTTCGGCATCGCGCGGGCGCTCGAGGCCGCGCGGATGACGCAGACCGGCACCGTGCTCGGCACCGCGCAGTACGTCAGCCCCGAACAGGCGTCGGGCAGCGCCCTCACCTCCGCGACCGACATCTACTCACTCGGCGTCGTCGCGTACGAGTGCCTCGCGGGCCGTCCTCCGTTCACGGGCGAGACGCCGGTGGCGCTGGCGCTCCACCACCTGAACGACGCGCCGCCGCCGCTTCCGGGCAGTGTGCCCGCGCCGGTGCAGGCTCTGGTCTTCGCCATGCTGGCCAAGGACCCCGGGACGCGCCCGGCGACCGGCCCCCAACTGGTGGACCGGACACTCATGCTGCGGGACGCCCTCGCGGGGACCGGCGCCACGGCACTGGGCACCCTGACCGACCCCACCGGTTTCGCCGTCGGCGACGCCCGCCCGGCGACGGCGTCCGGATCCGGCACCGCGGCCCTGCCCTACTTCGACAGCGACACCCGGGCCGGCTCCGGGGCTCCGGCCAGTGGGTACGGCACGGCGTCGGGTGAGGGCTACGACCAGGGATACAGCGTTGGGGCGGCGCCGACCTCGGGGCCGGCGGGCCCCCGGCGTCCCGGCCCTCCCTCGCCTACCAGGCGTGGCCGCCGCCGCCCGGCGACCGTGTTCTTAGCCACCGCGGGATGCGCCGCCGCCGTCGGCCTCGGAGTGCTGGCGTTGATCGCGACGCGGTCCGCGGACACGACGCAGGACACGGGTGACACCGCGACGCAGGCCCCCGCGTCTCCCTCGGCCCGGCCGTCGAGGACACCGACTCCGAAGGCGCCGCGTCACACGGCTCCGGTGACGTCGGACCTGCCCTCCGCGCCGCCGTCGGCTACCGTAGGCACGTCGGCACCATCCACCAGGAAGCCCACACCGGCTCCGTCCCCGACTCCTACCCCCACTCCGACGCCCACCCCGACCGCGACGCCAAGTGAGACTCCGGCCCCCACGGAGTCCCCGACCGACACGAGCCCTCCGAATGAGGGGACGTGATGGGGAAAGGGGTCGATGATGGACACCGGCGGCACCCCAAGATGAACGGCAAGGGACAGTGCAGGAAATGACTCAGCCACGACTTCTCGGCGGACGCTATGAGCTCGACGGCGTCGTCGGGCGTGGCGGCATGGCCGAGGTGTATCGCGCCCGGGACATCCGGCTGGACCGTATTGTCGCGATCAAGACGCTCCGCTCGGACCTCGCGAGAGATCACACCTTCCAGGCGCGCTTCCGGCGGGAGGCGCAGTCCGCCGCCTCGCTGAACCATCCCTCCATCATCGCCGTGTACGACACGGGCGAGGACATGATGGACGGCACGCCCGTGCCGTACATCGTGATGGAGTTCGTCGACGGGCGGACCCTGCGGGACCTGCTGCGCGCCGACAGGCGGCTGCTGCCCGAGCGGGCGATGGAGCTGGTGGACGGCATCCTGCGGGCTCTCGACTACAGCCACCGCGGCGGCATCGTCCACCGGGACATCAAACCGGCGAACATCATGCTGACGACCAACGGCGAGGTCAAGGTCATGGACTTCGGCATCGCGCGAGCGATGGCGGACTCCGCGGCGACGATGACGCAGACCGCCCAGGTGATCGGCACCGCGCAGTACCTCTCCCCCGAGCAGGCCCGCGGCGAGCGCGTCGACGCCCGCAGCGACATCTACTCCACCGGGTGCGTGCTGTACGAGCTGCTGACCGGTCAGCCGCCCTTCACCGGCGACTCCCCCGTGGCCATCGCGTACCAGCACGTCCGCGAGGACCCGATCCCGCCGTCGCGGATCGACCCCGAGATCCCCAAGTGGGCCGACGCCATCGTGCTCAAGGCCATGGCGAAGGACCCGGTCCAGCGCTACCAGAGCGCCGCCGAGATGCGCGGCGACATCCAGCGGGCGATGTCCGGCATGCCGGTCGACCCGCAGACGATGGCGATGGCCAACAATTACGGGGCGTACGGCGGAGCGGACCGCACGCGGACGATGACGACGGCCGGCGGCCCGCCGACCCAGGGCACCCGGTCCATCCCGCAGTACGACTACGGCCCCGAGGAGCGCGGCGGGCGCTACGACGGGCGGCGGCGGAGCGGCGGCGGCGGCGGCAACACCGCGCTGAAGACCGCGGCCTGGATCCTGGTCCCGCTCCTGGTCATCGGGGCGTTCGTCGGCGTGGGCTACGCCTTCCTGAGCTCAGGGGGGTCGCCGAGCGCCACGAACGTCACGGTCCCGCGCGTGACCAACCAGACCAAGGAGGCGGCGCAGAAGGCGATCGAGGGCGCGAAGCTCAAGGTCGCCTTCGGCCCCGAGGAGTTCAGCGCCGACGTGCCGAAGGGCGCGGTCGTCAGCACCGACCCTGTGGCCGACACCGAGGTCGCGCCAAACTCGACCGTGACCGTCGTCCTTTCCAAGGGTCCAGAGACCATAAAGATCCCTGATGACATCCTCGGGAAGTCGCCGGAGGAGGCCAAGGCCGAGCTGGAGGGCCTCGGTCTCAAGGTCACCATCGTGCCGAAGGTCTCGAGCAAGCCGCAGAACAAGGTCTACGACACCAACCCGAAGGTGGGCGAGGACGTCTCGAAGGACACCCTCGTCCGGCTCTACGTGCCCAAGGACACCATCGAGCTCGTGAGCGTCATCGGACAGACGCTGGATGACGCCAAGAACACGCTCCAAGGGGCGGGTTTCCACGTCAAGGTGGTCGAGCAGCCGAGCAACGACGTGCCTCCGGGCAATGTGATCGACCAGTCGCCGGGGGCGGGCGCCAAGCTGACGCCGGGCACCACGATCACGCTGAAGGTGTCCAGCGGGCCGCAGCAGCAGCCGACCGACCAGCCCACCGATCCGACGCCGACAGACCAGCCGACCGACGGCGGCGACGGTGGCGACGGCGGTGTGGACATCGGCGACGGCGACAACCCCTTCGGCAACTAGCCGTTCTCCTCGACCCAACCGAAGAGGGCCCCTCCACCCGGAGGGGCCCTCTTGCTATATCCGGGCCGCCATTGCGCACGCACGAAGAGAGGGGCCTCCGCCAGCCCGAAGGAGACAGGCACGCAGAGAGGGCCTCCGCCACTCGGGGGCAATGGCGGAGGCCCTCATCTGGTAGTCGTCGGGGCGGGGGGAAGCGTTACACGATCTGGGCGAGCCAGTTGCCGAGAAGCCGATGACCGTGTTCGGACACGACCGACTCGGGGTGGAACTGCACGCCTTCGATGGGCGCGGTCCGATGGCGCAGGCCCATGATGACGCCGTCGGGCGTGGTCGCGCTGACTTCCAGGGCGTCGGGGACCGTGTCGGGAACGACGGCGAGCGAGTGGTAGCGCGTCATCGTCACCGGCGAGGGGATGGCCGTGAACACGCCGCGCGAGTCGTGCGCGACCGGGCTCGTACGGCCGTGCATCAGCTCGGGGGCGCGGGCGACGGTCCCGCCGTACGCCACGGCGATCGCCTGGTGGCCGAGGCACACGCCGAGCAGCGGGATGCCGCGTTCCTCGCAGTGACGGACAAGGGGGACGCTGACCCCGGCGGCCTCGGGACTTCCCGGCCCGGGGGAGACGAGGACCCCGTCGAACCCGCCGGCGTCGTCCACGGTGACATGGTCGCGCGGCCGGACGTCGCAGTCGGCGCCCAGCTCGCGGAGATACTGGACGATCGTGTGTACGAAACTGTCGTGATTGTCCACGACGAGCACGCGAATATCGGTCATGCGTCCAACCATGGCGCGAAGAAGCGCGGCCTCTCCTGAAGAAGCCGACACACCAGAATACGGCAATTCGGGCGTCTTGCCGTAAGTAAGCGGGCATCGTCCCTGGTCAGTGGGGTCGCGCTTTCAGGGGATCGCGGCGGAACGGCCGCGCCCACTATCCTTGCTCCGGACTCCGCCCGAACAACGACTACGCTACTGACAGAACCCGCATTCCGCGCGGGTGCCCACCAGGAGAACTCCAGTGCCCAAGCCCAAGACCCGCAAGAAGGCCGTCTACACGCCGCCGCAGAAGACGCAGACGGTGAAGGTCAGCCCGCGCTGGCTCGCCCCTGTCATGGTCGCCGCGTGGCTGATCGGCATCATCTGGATCGCGGTGTACTACATCGCTCCGCACACGCCGGGAATCCAGGCGCTGGCCAACTGGAACCTGCTGATCGGTTTCGGCCTCATCATCTTCGGCGTGGTGCTGTCCACGAAGTGGCGCTGACCGTCCGCAGGCGAACGGGCGGATAGCGGGCCCCGTACCGCCGCCGCTTCAACGTCGGCGGTTCCTCGGCCCAATCTTTCCACAGCCTTTATCCACAGCCTGTGGGCAGCGCTGATCTCAGCCCGTAATCGCAGGCAACCCCTGGTATGCCGTGGGCGGGAGGAGCATCACGAGCAGGACCAGCACCAGAAGGACGGCGGCGGCCGCGGCGAACTGGACGACGGTGCGGTTCCGTGACGGAGCGTACGCGAACGCCGCCGCGACCAGTGTGCCGGTGGCGAGACCGCCCAGGTGGCCCTGCCAGCTGATGTTCGCGACGACGAACGTCAGCACGACGTTGATGCCGATCAGCCAGAGCACGCCGCGAGCGTCGTAGCCGAGCCTTCTGGCGACGACGAACAGCGCGCCGAACAGCCCGTAGATCGCGCCTGAGGCGCCGACCGCCTGGTCTCCGAACAGGTAGATGCCGACCGAGCCGCCGAGCGCCGACAGCAGGTACAGCGCGGCGAACCGGACGGAGCCGAGCCGCCGCTCCAGCTCCGGGCCGATGGCGTAGAGCGCCCACATGTTGAACAGGATGTGCCACAGGCTCGGAGGCGGCGCGTGGAGGAACGCGCCCGTGATGAGCCGCCACCACTGGCCCACGTAGACCCCCAGCGACCACATCTGGAATCTGCCGAGGACCTGCCCCGGCTGGACGAACTCGGCGGCGTAGGCCAGCACGTTGATGACGAGCAGCGTCCAGGTGACCCGCGGGGTCGTGACGGCGGCGCCGCCGAACACCGCCTGTGCCGGCCGTACGGCGCGGTTGCCCTCACGGACGCACTCGACGCACTGATGGCCCACCGCCGCGTCGCGCATGCAGTCAGGGCAGATGGGACGTTCGCAGCGCTGACAGCGCACGTAGGTCTCGCGGTCGGGGTGCCGGAAGCAGGTCGGCACGGCCTCCGACCCGGGGTGCGCCGGTGGCTCCGCCGGGGGAGGCGTCGGTGGCGGGGGCTGGGAGGTCATGGAGTCCTTCCAAGTGGCATTTCCACGGCTCCCAGCCTATAAGCCGACGACGCCCCGGCCGCCGCCTCTCACGACCCTGGCTCAGGAACGCTCGATGGTGACCTCTTCGAGGACCACGTCGTTGACCGGGCGGTCGCGGCCGTCGGTCTCGGTCTTGGCGATCGCGTCGACGACCTCGGTGCCCTCGACGACCTCACCGAAGATGGTGTGCCCCTGGTTGAGGTGCGGGGTCGGCGAGACCGTGATGAAGAACTGGGAGCCGTTGGTGCCCCTGCCGAACCGCTTCCCCGCGTTGGCCATGGCCAGCAGGTAGGGCCGGTTGAACTGGTTCTCCGGGTGGATCTCGTCGTCGAAGTCGTAGCCGGGGCCCCCGATGCCCTGGCCGAGCGGGTCGCCGCCCTGGATCATGAAGCCGCCGATGACCCGGTGGAAGATCGTGCCGTCGTACAGCTTGTCGGTCGTCTTGGCGCCGGTTTCCGGGTGCGTCCACTCCCGGGTTCCCTCGGCGAGCTCGACGAAGTTCCGCACCGTCTTCGGCGCCTGGTTCGGGAAGAGCTTGACGCGGATCGTGCCACGGTTGGTCCGCAGATTGGCGATGAGGTTTTCAGCCACGGAGGCCGCCCCCTTGTGTACGGGTGTTAGTTGTCCGGTGAACAGGGTATCGAGCATGACTCTAAGCACCGCCCATGGTTGAGCCGCAACCACACGGGAAGGGGTCGTCACGGGGCCCCGTCTACAGGGGAGGTTGATCGTGTCCCTGACAATGAAGAAAAGGCGCCGCGCCGAGGTGATCATTCCGCGGTCGTGGCTGGGCCAGGTGAAGGTCCAGGCCAGAAAGGCGGGCAACAAGGTGAGTCCGGTGGCGGAGACCGCCCGCGACGTCGCGACGCACCGCGTTGAGGATGCCCGGGTGTGGGCGGCGCCGAAGATTGACCAGGCCGCGCATTCGGTCGAAGACCAGATCGCGCCGATGGTGAGCGCGTTCCTGGCCGACCTGGCCAGGAAGGTGGACGTGCCGCCGAGGGCCAAGGCCCGGCGCCGCTGGCCGGTGTTGGCGCTGCTCGCCGGTGCCGCGATCGGTGCGGTGGGCGTGGCGATGTACCGCAACAACGCCCAGCGGTGGACGGACACCATGAAGGACAGCCTGCGGCACACCGGCGCCGACGCCAGCAAGTGGGTCGGAGACCGGGCCGAGCAGACCGCCGACACGGTAAACAGAGCCGCCGAAACCGTGAACAAGAAGGCCGACACGGTGGGCAAGAAGAGCAACGACATCTCGGGCAAGCTCTCCTAGCACGACATGGCCTGTTGTTGTGTACGGCCGGCGCCACCAGGCGCTGGCCGTACACGCATGTAGGGGTGACCTTTCTCTCCTTACCAAACGCATATATAGGACTAATTGGGCATTTCGCGGGCAGCCGTGGGGGCGTGCCCGAGACTGGCGATTCCCACCGCGTCGATGCGTTCGGCGTGCTTTCCCCTGAGCTGATCCAGAACGGCGGGCCCTCGGGCATGGCCGGCAACGAGGACCCGGTCAGGCCGTACGGCCCGGCCGCGAGCGGAGCCCGCCCCTCCGAGGCTGACGATGAGGCCGCCAGTGAGGCCGACAGTGAGGCCGACAGTGAGGCCGACACTGAGGCAGCGCTTGAGGCCGCCCATGAAGTCGGGCCATGGCCCGTGGTGACCCACGGAGACAGCGCCGCCGACCGGCCCGCGAGCAGAGCTGACGAGCCCGACCAGGACAGACCTGACCGGGACAGACCTGGGCGGGACAAGCCGCAGCGGGACGAGGAGAAGCCCTTCGGACGGCCCGGCCGCCCACTGCGGAGCAATCCCTTCCTCTTCGGCCTGACGGCCGCGCTGGGTGTCCTCACCGCCTGGCTACTGGTCCAGGCGGTCGCCAGCGCGGGGTCGGCCATCGTGCTGATCGTCGTCTCGCTGTTCCTCGCCATCGGCCTCAACCCGGCCGTCGAGGCGCTCCAGCGGCGCAACCTCTCCCGGCGGCTCGCCATCACGATCGTGTTCGGCTCGGTCATCGCGTTCTTCGTGGCCTTCGGGCTCGCGATCGTCCCCCCGCTGACCGAGCAGACCACGGGCTTCGTCCAGCACCTTCCCGAGTTCGTGCAGCAGATGCAGAACCATCCGCTGATCCGCTCGGTCGACGAGCGCTACCAGCTCCTGGAGAAGCTCCAGCAGTACGTCTCCAGCGGCAGCCTCGCCACGCAGATGTTCGGGGGGCTCCTCGGCGTGGCGGGCGTCGTCATCAGCGCGCTGTTCAGCGGCCTCACCGTGCTGGTGCTGACGCTGTACTTCCTCGGGTCACTGAGCTCGATCAAGGAGGCTGGCTACCGCCTCGTGCCGCGGTCCCGGCGCACCCGGGTCCGGCTGCTCACCGACGAGGTCATCAACCAGATCGGCGGCTACGTCGCCGGCAATCTGATCATCTCGCTGATCGCCGGCGTGGTGACCTTCATCTTCCTGGCCATCTTCAGGGTGCCGTACGCTCTGGCGCTCGCCATCTTCGTCGCGGTGACCGACCTGATCCCGATGGTGGGCGCGGTCCTGGGGGCCGTGGTGGCCTCGGGCGTGGGGTTCCTGACGTCGCCCCAGGCCGGGATCGCGTGCGTGGTCTTCTTCATCGTGTACCAGCAGATCGAGAACTACGTCATCTCTCCCCGCGTGTTCAAGTCGTCGGTCGACGTCCCGCCGGTGGCCACCATCGTGGGCGCGCTGCTCGGCGGCGCGCTGCTCGGCATCGTCGGGGCCCTGCTCGGCATCCCGCTCGCCGCCGCCATCCTCCTCCTGCTGAGAGAGGTCGTGCTCCCCCGCCAGGAACGGCTGTGACGTGATGTGAATTGTTTCGGGGCAATCTGCCGTGAACCGGTCGCCACTGTGATCCGTTCTCGTAGATGGATCCGTCTGCGACGCGAAAGGCACGGCATGTCCCAGCCCGTCATGTCAGAGTCCCCCCTGCCCGACCGGGCCACCCCTGCAACGGCAACCCCCGACACCACCGCCATCGACACCACCGCCATCGACACCACCGCCATCGACACCACCGCCCCCGACACCGCCACCGCGGCCCCCCTCGGCAACGCCGCTCCCGCCGCTCCTCGCACGAGCCGCCGGGCGCTCTTCTCCAAGGCGGTGCTCGCCGGCACGGTGGCGCTGTTCACCCGCGTCGCGGTCGCCACTCCCGCCGAGGCCTCCGAGGAGAGCGAGGAGACCGCCCAGGGGGTGGTGCTCGCCAAGACCAAGAGCATCCCGCTGCACGGCGGAAAGATCCTCAAGGGCAAATACGTGGTGACCCAGCCCTCCAAGGGCGTCTTCAAGTGCTTCACCGCCAAGTGCACGCACCAGGGCTGCACGGTGGCGACGATCAGCGGCGGCACCATCAACTGCCCGTGCCACGGGAGCCGGTTCTCGATCGCCGACGGCCACGTCGTGAACGGCCCGGCCACGCGTTCACTCCCCCGGAAGAAGATCAAGGTGAAGAAGGGCGTCATCCGGCTCGCCTGACCTGTCCCCCGTTCCCCCCAACACTGAGCGTGATCATGCAAGGGTTCCCAGATATGGCCGCAGGCATGGCCGGCCGTACATCATTGGTGATCATGCGCTCCGGTTGTACGGCCCGAGACACCCTCTGTGCATGATCGCAGTCAGCATGCGGGCAGCCCGGCTGTGACTGCGGGACAGTGTGCATGATCACGGCACGTGTCGGCGCAGGTGCGACAGGGACAGCGGGAATCCATGCATGATCACGCCGGGGTGGGGGGTCAGGCGAGCCGTGCGAGCATCTCGGGCAGCTCCGCTTCGTGGACGACGGTCAGGCGGCGGGTCGCTCTGGTGATCGCCACGTACAGGTCCTGGCCGCCCTTGGGCGACTGAGCCAGGATGCCTCCCGGGTCCGCCACCACGACCGCGTCGAACTCCAGCCCCTTGCACCGGCTCACCGTGAGCACGGCCACCACGGAGTCGAGCGGATCGGGCGTCTCCGGGAACATCGCGGCGATCTCCGCGTGCCGCACGTCGGGCGTCACGACCGCGACACGGCCCTCCCCGATCGCGGCCAGCTCCGACTCCACCAGCGTGCGCAGGCCGGTCTCGGCGGCGCGGAGGGCGCGTGGCGGGGCCTCGCCGTACCTGACCGACTTCGGAGGCTCCTGGTCGGGGGCCACCGTTTTCAGCACGTCGGCGGCCACCGCCATGATCTCGGCCGGTGTCCGGTAGTTCACCAGCAGGCGCTCCTCCCGCCAGCGGCCCTTCACGTAGCGGTCGAGCATCTCGCCCCATGACCGGGCGCCCGCCGCCGACCCCGTCTGCGCGATGTCCCCCACGACGGTGAGCGAGCGACTCGGGACCCGCCGCATCACCACCCGCCACGCCATGGCCGAGAGCTCCTGCGCCTCGTCCACGATGACGTGCCCGTAAGCCCAGTGCCGGTCCCGGGCCGCGCGCTGCGCCGTGGTCACGTACGGCCCGCCGTCGCGGTGCCGCTCGGCGACGAACGCGGCCGGATCGGCGGACTCCTCCATCAGCTCGGCGAGGTCGGTGATCTCCAGCACCTCCCTGGCATAGAGCTCCTCCTCGCGCCGCTCCTTCTCGGCGAGCACCGCCCGGGCCCGCTCCTCGGTGTCGTCCTCACCGAGCAGTTCGGCGGCCTCGTCGAGCAGCGGGACGTCCCCCACCGTCCACGCCGCCCCGCGTGGGCGCAGCAGCGCCGCGATCTCCGGGTCCGACAGGTACGGCGTGGCGGCCGAGCGCAACAGGTCCTCGTCGGAGAGCAGTTCGGAGACGAGCCGCTCCGGCGTGAGACGCGGCCAGAGCCTCTCGACGGCCTCCCGAACCGCCTGATGCCGCCAGAGGACCTTCGCGGCGTATCGCGGATCCTCCTCGTCCATCGGCAGGTCGAGCTGCCTGGCCTCGTCACGGGCGAGACCGCGGAGCACCTGGCCGACGAAGGTGTGGCGCGCCAGGTTGTGCGGCCTGCGGAGGTCGCGGGCGCGCTCTCTGGCGCGGACGCACGAGGCGTGGTCCACCCGCAGGGTCATCTCCTCGACCACCACCTCGACGCCGCCCCGCAGCGACGTCCGGATGGGGATGGCCACCTCCAGGTCACCATCGGGGACGCACTGACGGTCGCGGACGGCGGCCTCGACGACCTCCGCCATCCGGAGGTCGCCCTTGACGACCGCCGCGGCCGGCCCGTCCTCCTCTGTGGCGTGCAGGCCGGCGTGGAGCTCGCCGACGCTGGACAGCACCACCTCGGTCTCGCCGAGCGAGGGGAGGACCTGGCCGATGTAGCGGGAGAACAGTGAGTTCGGGCCGATCACCAGCACGCCGCGCCGTTCCAGCGTGGAGCGGTGGGCGTAGAGCAGGTAGGCCGCCCGGTGCAGCGCGGCCACCGTCTTGCCCGTGCCAGGGCCGCCCTGGACGACGAGCACTCCGGGAAGACCCGAACGGATCACCCGGTCCTGCTCGATCTGGATGGTCGCCACCACCTCGCCCATGCGGCCCGTCCGCCCGCGCCGGAGGGCGGCCAGCAGGGCGGCCTCGCCGACGAGCGTCCGGCGATCGGACTCGCTCATCTGGTCCAGGTCGAAGACCTCGTCGTCGATGTCCACGACCGTACGGTTGCGGATGTGCAGGTGGCGGCGCCGTACGAGCGTCCCGCTGTCGCCGGGCGTGGCGACGTAGAACGGGCGCGCGACCGGGGCGCGCCAGTCGATCAGCAGCGATTCGTGGTCGTCGTCGCGCAGGCCGATCCGGCCGATGTACAGCGTGGTGCCGGAGCTGTCGTCGATGCGCCCGAAACACAGGCCGCGCTCCACCGCCGAGAGCTGCGACAGGCGTCGCGCGTGCTCACCGGCCGACACCTCCCGCTCGACGGTGGCCTGCCGCGTGCCCGACGCGCCTCTGGCCTGGACCGATCGAAGTGCCTGGTCGGTGCGGTCCCGTACGGTGTCCAGTCGGGTGTAGAGCATGGAGACGTAGGACTGCTCCGCCTCGATGGCGTCGGCACGGACGGTTCCGGATTGACGTCGCTCCATCGCTGTAGTAAACTCCTATTATTGGGTGATCTATGAGCCCGTAATGTGAGAACAGAGTTTTCCAGCATAGGGCAAAGTCCCCGATCTCCGCCTGCGAACTTCAACAGCTCGTGTGAGCGAGCCGGCATACGCTCTCGGTCGTGTCTGGTCGCGACGAGCGCAGCTTCTTCATCGGGCCGGCACGGCACTCCTGGGACCCACCGCATTTGGGCCGAGACCAACCGTCTGGGGATATATCAGAATTCGCAGCCATCTTCGGTGAACCGCTGTGACTCCCGGGGCGTCATTGGTGTCAAGGAGGCCCGGATGGACGTCCTAGACGGTCTCGTGGACGAGGAGCTCCGGCTTGAGTTCCTCCTCGTAGAGGCCCTGCACGAAGAGGCGGAACGGCTGGCCGCCCCAGCCGCCCGCTGACACACCAAGAGGCCCGCCACCTCCCGGCTGGGAGGTGGCGGGCGACTTCCCGCCAGGCATGAGCCACGCGGACGGTCGTGGGCCAGGCGGTGGACGCACGGGCGGCCGGTCGTAGGGCCTTCGGTCGTACGGCGGCGGTCGTACGGCGCGGCAGGCGGAACCACGGGGCATGCGATAACCGCGTCCCCAGCACGGCCCGCATGCCCCGAGGCCGGCCATTTTCCCGAGGCCGGCCGTTGCTGGGAGGCCGGCCGTGCCCGTTACATGCCCGGCCGGAACACCGCCCGGACGCAGCCGTCCTTCTTGTTCTTGAAGAGGTCGTAGCCCAGAGGCGCGTCGTCGAGCGACATCTCGTGCGTGGCGAGGTAGGACGTCACGAGCTCGCCCCTCGCCACCCGGTCGAGCAGCATCGGGATGTACCGGTGCCCGTGCTGCTGGGCCCCGCGCACCGTCAGGCCCTTGTTCATCATCGCGCCGAGGGGGAACTTGTCGACCGCTCCCGCGAAGACGCCGAGAATGAACACCGACCCGCCCTTACGGCATGCGAAGATCGCCTCGCGTACGGCGAAGGGGCGGTCCAACTCGATCCGGAGCTGCTGCTTGGCCTTCTCGAAGCGATACTCCACGCCCGGGCTGTGCGCCTCCATGCCGACGGCCTCGATGCAGACGTCGGGCCCTCTGCCACCGGTGCGCTCGCGGAGCTCGGCGGTGACGTCGGTGGTGGTGTAGTCGATGACCTCGGCCCCGACGTGGCGCGACGTCATCGCGAGGCGCTCGGGGAACCGGTCGATCGCGATGACCCGCTCGGCGCCGAGCAGCATGGCCGCGCGCGCGGCCATCTGGCCGACCGCGCCGCATCCCCACACGGCCACCACGTCGCCCGGCTTAACCCCGCCGAGGTCGGCGCCCATCCAGCCCGTGGGCGCCGAATCCGAGGTGAACATGGCGCTGATGTCGTCCACGCCGTCGGGCACGCTGAACGCGCCGTAGTCGACGAAGGGGACCCGGGCGTACTCGGCGTGGCTGCCCCTGAATCCGCCCATGGCGTGGGAGTAGCCGAAGATCCCGGCGGTGCTGCCTCCCCAGAGCTCGTCCGTCAGGCCGGACTTGGGGTTGCTGTTCTCGCACAGCGACCACATGTCGTGCTGGCACTGCCAGCACCGGCCACAGCCGATGATCGAGCAGACCACGACGCGGTCCCCGACCTTGTGACGGCGGACCTCCGGGCCGACCTCGACGACCTCGCCGAGGAACTCGTGGCCGATGACGTCACCCGCACGCATGGCCGGGATGTAGCCGCCCAGCAGATGCAGATCGGACCCGCACGTGGTCGTGGCGATGACCCTGACGATCGCGTCCTGGGCGTTGAGGATCTCCGGGTCGGGCACGCGCTCGACCGACAGCTCGTTGACGCCCTGCCAGCACAGTGCCTTCACAGCCGGCCCTCCCCTGGTGCGCGCCCTATCGCCACATCGAGCACCCGACCCGGAATCGTCGGCCGCGTCGTCGCGAACGGCCGGTCCGGCTCCAACAGCTCTCCGGTCTCGATGATGCACTTCGCCTCGCGAAGGGCTTTCCGTACCATCTGGCGGGGGTCGTCACCGCGGAGACGCGCCATGACGGCGGCGGCGCCGATCGGCATCGGCTCGCGCGGCCGGGCGTAGAGCTCGGTGCCGCGATCACCGGGGGCCTTGTTCATCCGCACCTCGACATCGAGACCCGCCAGCGGCTGCGGCAGGCGGCCCTGCCGTGAGATGTCCTCCGGCTGGCGGTTGATTGTGACCCCGAGCCACCGGGTGTGCTCCTGCGGGTCTTTGACCGGGGTTGGCGGGCGATGCCGCGACGCGAGCCATCGCGCCATCGCCACTCCGGCCCCCGCCAGGGTCGCCGCGCCGATAACGACACGTTTCATCGTTTTCGCCCCCCTTGACCGGATTCCTCCCTTGGAGGGCTACCCATCACCCGGGCTCGGCTATCTCTCCCCGATGTTGCCTGAGCAGGAGTTGGCGAGGGCCTGACCCTGGCCGGTCGCCGATAGGGCGTCCGTGGACATGTGCGGAGATTGCGCTTGGGAGCGGCCGCCCAGCGCCGGGCCGTCCAGTCCCGCGCTGAAGCCGGGCGCCGCGCGCTTTCTGGGCCGTTCAGTCCTGCGGGGGGGCCGCCGCCAGTGCGTCGTCAACGGTGGCGAAGATCGGGACGTGGGACGCCAGACCGGTTATCCACAGGACCCGGGCCGCGCCACGCTCCACAGCGACCAGCGCCAGCCACCCGCCGTCGTCGACGGCGCGCTTCCAGCAACTCACCAGCAGACCGGTCGCCCGGGAGTCGAGGAAGTCCAGCTCAAGCAGGTTCACCACCAGGTGCGGGCCGAACCGGTCGAAGGCCACGTCGAAGAACTCGGCGGCGTGCTGGTGAGTGGTGTAGTCAAGTGTCCCTCGTACGGTCAACACTCCGGTGTTCTGACTGCTCACGGCGGCGAACTCAGTCGTGGCAGTCGTGATGTGCAGATCTGACATCAAGACACTTCCAAGTTGTTCGGCGTTATGCGGGCGACCAGGATGCAGGTGTCGTCGCTGGTGTTACTGGGGGTCAGGACGTCCGTAACCGCCGTCAGTGGGTCGCCGGGGGCCGTCCTCATCGTCTCTTCGATGGTGCTGCTGAGGATGTCGAGACCGTCGAACAGGTCGCGGCCGGGAAGCTCGATGAGGCCGTCGGTGAACATCAGGAGCAGATCGCCGGGCTCCAGCCGTACGGACGCGGTGGTGTATGCGACCTCGTCGAAGACGCCGAGCAGCACGCCCGGATGAAGCAGCCGCCGAACCTTGTCGCCCCGCACCAGCAGCATCGGAGGGTGACCCGCGTGCGTCCACGTGAGCGTGCGGCTGCGGGGCTGGTAGCGGGCCACGATCGCGGTGGCGAGCACATCGGGACGCATCCGGCGCAGCAGCCGGTTGAGCGCGACGAGGGTCTCCGCCGGGTCGTGGTGGGCGAAGGCGAGGCCCGTGATCGCGTGGCGGAGCTTGGCCATGGCCGACGCGGCGGCGACGCCGTGCCCGGCCACGTCACCGATCGCGAGCAGGACCTCGTCGTCGTTGAGGGCGATCGCCTGGTACCAATCGCCGCCCAGGGGCGCCGTCTCGGCGGGGTCGTACCGCGCGGCCACCCGCATCCCCGGCAGCACGACGGGCTCATCCTGCACGGGCATGATGATGTGCTGAAGGTGGGAGGTGAGCTGGGACTCCTCCTCCAGCCTCTGCCGGACGGTCATGAGCTGGTCGGCGGTCCGCCGCCAGTCCGTGACGTCCTGGAGCACCCCGTGCATCTCGATGGGCCGGCCCGTCGCGTCGCGGCTCAGCTCGGCCGTGGCCCGGATGTACCGGTAGGCGCCGCCGACCCTGATCCGGAACTCGAACTCGTAGGGCCCGTCGGCGGTGGTCAGCTCCGCCACCGCGTTCTCGACGACGGAGTAGTCGTCGGGGTGCGTGATGGCGCGGTAGCCCTCCAACTCGAGAGGCCCGTCGGCCGGATCGCGGCCGTGGATGAGGTAGAGCTGTGGGGACCATTCGGCTTCACCGGTGACGAAGTCCCAGCGGCCCCAGCCCAGGCTGCCCAGTCGCTCGGTGTGGGCCTGCCGGGCCGCCAGCCGCTCCTCGTCGTCGTGGCGGGTCCAGACCTGCAGCAGGCCGTCGCGGAGCCGCGACGCCTTGACCGTGTAGATCGAGCGGTGCGGGATGCCCCGCACGGCCTCCATGTGCTCGTAGCGGATGACCTCTTCGGGCTCACCCGTTCTCATGACGCGGAGGTAGCTCTGCCAGAGCGGGGTGTCCAGCACGGAGGGGTACATCGCGAGGGTTCGCACCCCGATGAGCTCCTTGCCGGAGCGGCCGTGCACGTCGATCGCGTCCGGGCTGGCGGCCCGCACCTCGAAGTCGGTGATATCCCCGAGCCCGTTCCGGATGGGCACGCACCAGACGGCCTGGACCGAGATGACGTCCAGCATGGCCTGCACGTCCGTGACCGCATCGGCGATCGCCGGGTCGGTCATGACCGCATCCGTCATCACCGCGTCGCTCATCGCGGAATCGGCTTTCCCGCTGGATGGCGCCGAGTCCCTGCCGGCCGACGCTGTCTCGCGGCTCAACGGCATGTCCTGGCCCAACGGCCCTGGCTCCTCACCGACCGGCTCTGGCCGGCCGTCCGGACGGATCTCCCGCAGAATGCGATCACTCCCATCCATAGGCCGCCGCACACGCTCCAATCGTGGCTGGACCGATCACCTACTCGGAGAGGCCGCGCGAGGGAGTCGCTTCATATGTCTTCCCCGACGTTACCTTCCATCGCAAGCATAAGTTTCCGTCCACGCCCTCTGACAGTGTGCCATCGATCACTGTCAGGACACCTTCAGCCCCAGTGCGGTGGCGATGGCGATGGCCTGGTGGGTGTCGATCACCGCGCCCTTCAGTTCCACTGTGAGCGGGTCCAGGGAGGACAGGTCGCTGCCGCGAAGGTCGCACCGAGAGAGCGTGGCACCGCGGAACCAGGCCCCGGACAGGTCGACATCGCGGAGCGTGGCCCCTTCGCAGCGCGCGCCCGTGAGGTCGGCTTCGCGCATCCGGACGCCGCTGAAGGACGCCCTGCCCAGGTTCGCGCCGGGAAGCCCGACGAATGACCAGTCACCGCCCACGGCCTTCAGCAGATCGAAGGAGCAACCGTCGAACATGCTTCCGACGAGCTTGCACTGAGTGAACGTGGTGTCGAAGAAGGAGCATCGGGTGAAGGTGCAGTTGACGAACGCGGCGTCCGAGTGCGTGGAGGCGTTGAACCGGACCCCGCGGAAGGCGCACTCGGTGAACACCGCGCCCTTGTTCGTCACCTCGGTCATGTCGACGTCGAGGAACGCCACGCGCGTGTGGCTCTGCCCCGACAGGTCGTCTCCGTCCCAGTCCTCGAACTCGACGGTCGTCTCAGTGTCCGGTGCCCGCAGGCCGTGCCTCCGCTCAGCCACAGGGCCTCCAGAGGCCGGTCAGCACGCGAGTCACACCCATGAGTCCACCTTCCGCGCCGGAGAGAGAAGGCCATGCTGCCACGCCGGCCAAGCCCCATGTCGTACGGCCCCGCGCCCCTTTTGTCACCAGCGGCGGCTGAGCTTCGTGCCGCCTGATCGCGGAGGCCGGGGTGGCCGACACCCCGGCCTTCGCGGCGCTTGCTGACCGCTTACTGGAACAGGATCCGGCCGATCCGCTCGACGGTGGTGAAATCACCGGCCGAAGCACGGTTCTTGATCACGCCGACGGAGATGCCGGTGGCCGTGTCGGCGAATCCCGCGGTGCCCCCGCTGCCGACCATCCCGAAGACGGTCGGCCGGCTCACCAGGCCGATCGAGTAGCCCAGCCCCCAGGTGGACGGGCCCCCGACGACCTCGTCCTGGCCGGTCACAGCCGGAGAGGACAGCTCACGGAACCGGTCGGAGGAGACGAGCTCGCCCTGCAGCAGCGCGTCGTACATGCGGGCCACCGCGCGGGCGGTCATCGTGCCGCCCGCCGGGATGTCGGAGGTCAGCACGTCGGCGCGGTTGCTGAAGGCGGCGTCCGGCAGCGCGGCCCTGGGCGCGGCCGTGTAGCCGTCCACCTCCCTGAAGAACGGGATCTGGGCCAGCAGCTCCTCGGGCAGGTCCATCGCGGGCGCGGCGTCCTCGATCCTGGCCAGCCGGCCGAGCTCGGACTCGGGGACGCCGAAGAACAGCTCGCCGTCCAGGCCGAGCGGCTCTGTCAGCTCCTCCCGGAGCACCTGCGAGATGCCCTTGCCGGTCGCCCTGCGGACGACCTCGCCGAGGATGTAGCCGAAGGTCTGCGGGTGGTAGCCGAACCGGGTGCCCGGCTCCCACCAGGGCGCGGCGCCGGCGATGACGGCGCACATCTTGTCCCAGTCGCACAGATCCTCCGGGGTGGTGCCGACGGGCACACCCGGCACGCCGGTCGCGTGGGTGAGCGCGTGCCGTACGGTCGCCTTGTCCTTGCCGTGGGCGGCGAACTCCGGCCACAGGTCGGCGATCACGGTGTCGTAGTCGAACGCCCCGCGCTCGGCCAGCATGTGGACGATCGTCGCGGTCACGCCCTTGCCGGTGGAGGCGCCGTAGGCGGGCGTGCTGGAGGTGAAGGGACGGCCCGTCGCGGGATCGGCGACACCCGCCACCGCGTCCACCAGGAGCTCGCCGCGCCGGTAGACGGCGACCTGCACGCCGCGCTCCGCTCCCGACTCGACCAGCTCGTCGACGGCGGCCCGTACGTCCTTCTGAAGATCAGCCATGATGGTTCCTCTCTCTCGGATGCCGTCCCTAAGACGAAGGACGCGCGGAAAAGGAATCGGTCCCCTCAGAGGGGCGAGGAAGCTTCGGAGGTTCAGAGCGCCGCGGGGAGCCCGAAGCGGGGGAACACGTCCTCGCCGTACGTCGTGATCTGGGTGACCAGGCCGTCCTCGACCCGCAGGACGGCCAGCCACGAGGGCCGGTGGCCGGACTCGCCGGCCTTGCGCAGGTAGGCCGCGGCGGCGGGCTGCCGGTTGGCCCGGGTGGCGAGCATCCGCCAGTCGCCCCACGCCTCGGGGCCGACCATGGCCGGCGTCCACGCGGCGACGAACGCCTCGCGCCCCAGGATCCAGATCGGCTGCGGCGGCATGGCCTGCCACACGTCGGCCCGCAGCACTCCCGCGAGGGCGCCCGGATCGGCCTGCTCGATGGCGTCGATGTAGCGCTGGAGCGTGGTGCGCTCCTCCGGAGTGGGCTCGGCCGGCGCCGTCCACTCCAGCCGCCGGGCCGGCAGATGCTCCTTGACCGTCGGCCTGGCCCGCTGGAGAGCGCTCTTCACCGCGGCGACGGTCAGCTCCAGCGACTCGGCCGTCTCCTGCGCCGACCAGCCGAGCACGTCGCGCAGGATGAGCACCGCACGCTGCCGGGGCGGCAGGTGCTGGATCGCGATCAGGAACGCCAGCTCGATGGTCTCCCGCTCGATCACCGCGTCGGCCGCGTCCAGAAGCACGTCGGGGTACGGCTGGAGCCAGGGGACCGCGTCCGAGGCCGGCGGGTCGACGGCGGGATCGGCCAGGACGGGCGCCGACCGCGGTTGCGGCTCCCGAGGCTGTGCCCTGAGGTGGTCGAGGCAGGCGTTCGTGGCGATCCGGTACAGCCAGGCCCGCAGACCGGTGTCGCTCCGCAGCGTGTCCCGCCGGCGCCACGCCCGCAGGAACGTCTCCTGCACCAGGTCCTCGGCCTCGTCGAATGAGCCCAGCATCCGGTAGCAGTGCACGTGCAGCTCCCGCCGGTGCTCCTCGATCCGCTCGCCGAAGCCGTCCAGAGCTATCGCGGCCCTCGCCTCGCGGCTGGCGCGGCGACACCGGAACCGGCCGTCCTGTTGCCCGTCATGGCACGGGATCCTAACGATCAGGGGGACTCAAGACACCTCATTAACGAGGAGAAGCGACGCCTCGACCGGTGCGACGATCCGCTTGTAGCCAAGCCGGCCTGACCCCCCGGAGACCATCGACGGTGACCCGCGATCTGTTCTCAATTGGTGCTACATGCGATAGAAGATCAGTGGCACCTACTGTCTCTTCTTGAGGTATACGTGAAGAAGCTCCTCCGACTTCTCGCGGCACAGTTGTTCGCGGCCGCCTTCGTTCTCACCACCTTCTCCGGCCCGGCCGGCGCCGATACCCCGCAAAGCGATGCCGAAATCGCTCAGGAGTGGCAGGCCGCGTGGGATACCTACAAGTTCTATGACGCCTCGCCGCCACCCCTTCCGCATTCGGGGCGGACCCGGACCAGGACCAGCATCTCCGTCACGATCGACGCCCCCATCGAGCACGTGTTCACCGCGTACTCGAACATCAACAATCACATCGGCAGGGCCGCGTTCCTTAAGCGGGTCGTCACCCACAGCGACTCGACGCAGAACAACACGCGATACATCAACTTCACGGCCGTCGAGGAGATCCCGTACCAGGGCACGCTCGTGACCCTGAAGACGTACGCGCAGCAGCGCATTCACCAGAACGGCTTCTTCTACGAGACCGACACCTGGTCGCAGCCCAACGTCGTCACCCACCAGAAGATCATCTTCGAGGAGGTCGGTGACGGATCGACCGAGGTCACCGAGAACCTCACCTTCGACGCGGACGACTCACTGATCGATTTCGTCGTGGCGAACGGCGTCGCCTCGCACCAGCAGACGCAGGCGGCCATCAAGCAGGCGATCGAGAGCGGCCAGCTCTGATCCTCCTCCCCGAGCGGGGCGCCGCCCGTCCGGCGCCCTCCGCTCGGCCCATTGGACTTGAGCACGGGAAGCCGGCGCAGGTGGTCCATCCATCGCTCACGGTCTACAGCCCAGGCCTGTCCGCCACCCCGACGGCGGCCGTGAGCGCCGCCCCGAACTCTGCCGGGTCATGGTGCGACACCTCGACCAGGACCACGAGAACCCCTGGCAGTGACAGGTTCAGTGGATTCGGGAGAGCTTGTCGGGATTGGTGACGGTGTAGATATCCCGCACGCTCTCGCCGTCTGGAGTGAGGTCGACCACGAGGACGGCGAAAGGCGAGTTCGCGACGAACACCACCGCGGACGGGTCGCCGTTGATCCTCCGGTATTGGATGTCCAGTCCCTCCAGGGGGCGGGCAGTGCGGGCCACGAGCAGCCGGGCGACCTTGTCACGGCCGTGGATGGGCAGCGGACCGGCCGCCACCGCCTTGCCGCCGCCGTCGGTCCACAGGGTGACCTCCGGCGCGAGGATCTCCAGCAGGGCGTCAAGGTCGCCGCCGAACGCGGCGGCCACGAACCGCTCGGTCACCCGCCGCTGCGTGCCCGGATCCACCTGATAGCGGGGACGTCGCGCTTGGACGTGCTCACGGGCGCGGTGGGCGAGCTGCCGGACCGCCGACGGATTGCGGCCGAGCATGTCGGCGATCTCGGTATGGGCGTAGCCGAACACCTCGTGCAGGACGAACACGGCGCGTTCGAGCG
Source organism: Planotetraspora sp. A-T 1434 (assembly GCF_025420585.1). Taxonomy (GTDB): domain Bacteria; phylum Actinomycetota; class Actinomycetes; order Streptosporangiales; family Streptosporangiaceae; genus JAOEGB01. Next base: position 134,610 of record NZ_JAOEGB010000011.1, read on the forward strand.
GGGTCAACGTCTCCAGGACCACCAGCAGCGCCATCGACACCGACTCCGACCGCAGGGCCTCGTCGGCGGCGTCGTCGGAGGTCACGAGCGGCTCCGGCAGCCACGGCCCGAAGTACGTCTCGCGGCGGCGGCTGAGAACGGTCTGGCGGGCCAGGGCCTGGTTCACCGCGATCCGGACGAGGTAGGCCCGGGGGTTCTCGATCTGCGCCGGATCTCTGGACGCCCATGACAGCCAGGCATCCTGCAGCACGTCCTCAGTGTCGGCGACGCTGCCGAGCATGTTGTAGACGATGGAGAACAGCAGCTCCCGATGGTCGGCGAACGCCTGCGTCGCGCTATTCGGCGGGGCATCGGACATCGTGGGCCTCCTCGCTGGTCCTGGATGCCCCTTAAGAGCAGCAAACGGGCCCAGTTGTGACATCCGCCCCCGAAGTGTGACCGGGATCTCAGCCGGAGAAGCCGTACAGGACCGGAAAAGCCGTACAGGAGACGCGGACCGGGACCGATGTCACACTCGGCGGCCCGTGCGGCTCTAAGGATGCGGCACGTAAGCCACGCGGATGAAACGGCAGCCCCTGAAGCGGCAGCCCCCGCTCCGTGCGGCCGCTGAGCGGGGGCCATCCCCTTGGATTTCACGAGGAGCATCGCATGACCATTCTCGTTACCGGCGCCACCGGAACCGTCGGTGGCCACGTCGTCCAGCACCTGCTGCGGGCGGGCCGGAAGGTGCGGGCGTTGACCCGGAACCCGGACGCCGCCCGCCTGCCTGAGGGCGTGGAGGTGGTCGCGGGCGACCTCGCCGACGTCGCCGGCCTCGCGCCCGCCTTCGAGGGCGTCACCGCCGCCCATCTGATCAATTTCAGCAGGGGCTACCGGCCTCTGAGCAACGGGCAGGAGATCGTGGACCTGGCTCTTAAGGCCGGGGTTCGCAGCGTCACCGTCCTGGGCGGCTGGGAGGAAGGCAGCCTGGAGCGTGCCGTCCAGGCCAGCTCCCTGGCGTGGACGCTCCTGCGGCCGGTGGAGTTCATGTCCAACACGCTGGCCGACTGGGGCGAGTCGCTACGCACCGACGGCGTCGTGCGCGAGCCGTACGGCGATCGGAAGAGCCCCGCGATCGACGAGTTCGACATCGGCGCCGTGGCGGCGGTGGCGCTGACCCAGTACGGCCACGCGGGCAAGGCGTATCACCTCACCGGGCCGGAATTGCTGACCCCCCGCGACAAGGTCCGCATCATCGCTGAGGCCACCGGCCGCGACCTGAGATTCGAGGAGCTCACGCCCGAGGAGACGCGAGAGGAGTGGGTCGTGAAGGGCAGGCCGCCGGAGCGGCTCATCTTCCACGCGTTCACCGCCAGCGCCCCCGGGATCGGTGACGCGGCCCTGGTGGAGATGCTCCTCCGGCTGTACGGCACGTCCAACGAGCGCGGCAGGACCGTGACCGATGCCGTGGAGAAGGTCACCGGTCGCCCGCCGCGCACGTTCGCCGAGTGGGCGGCCGACCACGCCGGCCACTTCAAGCCATGACCCCTGCCCGATCAGGCCTCCGGCTCCCGTCGAACGGCGGGGCCCCGGCGTGATCGAGCGACCGCCCGAGGGGATCCGGGGCGTCCGCGACCGGTCTTAGCCGCTCGGCGTACGCGTCGGCTCTTCGAGGTCGGGATTTGGCCGGTGGGGGGCGTTACTCGCTAGCCTGAGGCGCGATGAACCGTTTGACGACGTCAAGAGGTGAGTTCGACCTCACCCGCTTCCCCGAGGATCCCCGCGACCCGCTTCGCGCCTGGGACGCCGCCGACGAGTACCTGCTGCGGCACCTCGACGGAATCGACGGCGAACCGGCGGACCTCTCGGGCACCGTGGTCGTGCTGGGCGATCGGTGGGGCGCCCTGGTCACCGCGATCGCCGATCACAGTCCGGTGCAGATCACGGACTCCTTCCTCGGCCAGGAGGCGACCCGGGCGAACCTGGCACGCAACGGGGTCGCCGCGGACGCGGTGCGGCTCCGTACGACCAGGGACACACCGCCGGAGCGGATCGACGTGCTGCTGATCCGGGTGCCCAAGAGCCTCGCGCTCCTGGAGGACCAGTTGCATCGCCTGGCACCCCACGTCCACTCGGAAACCGTGGTCATCGGCGCCGGGATGGTCACCGAGATCCACTCCTCGACGCTGAAGCTGTTCGAACGGATCCTCGGGCCGACGAGGACGTCGCTGGCGGCGAAGAAGGCGCGTCTCATCTTCTGCTCACCGGACACTCGGCTCCCCCGGGGCACGAACCCGTGGCCGCGAAGCTACGCGCTGCCTGCCGGCATCGGAGCCGTCTCGGGCCTGACCGTCGTCAACCACGCGGGCATCTTCTGCGCCGACCGTCTCGACGTCGGCACTCGCTTCCTGCTGGAGAACCTGCCGCCGCACGACGGGCGCGAACACGTCGTCGATCTGGGCTGCGGCAACGGGGTGGTCGGGCTCGCCGCGGCACTGGCCGGCAGCGAAGCTCAGGTGACGTTCATCGACGAGTCCTATCAGGCGCTGGCCTCGGCGAAGGCCACATTCCGGGCCAATGTGGAAGCCGGCACGACCGCGGAGTTCCTGGCGGCCGACGGCATGTCGGCCATGCCGGCGGGAACGGTTGACCTGGTGCTCAACAACCCGCCGTTCCACTCGCACCGCGCGACGTCCGACGCCACGGCCTGGCGCATGTTCAACGGATCACGCGCCGCACTGCGCCGCGGGGGCGAGCTGTGGGTGGTCGGCAACCGGCACCTCGGCTACCACGTGAAGCTGCGGCGGCTCTTCGGCAACTGCGAGACCATCGCGAGCAACCCCAGGTTCGTCGTCCTGCGGGCCGTGAAGCGCTGACGGCACACCGGCGGCCGGTTCGCCGCTCAGAAGAGGGTCAGCGGCTCGTCGGCCGGCATGGGCTCGGGCAGAGGATCGATCTCGGGCAGCCGGGCCCGCACGTCGTCGTGGAAACGACGGGCGAGCGTCAGCGCGTCGGCGTTGTCGGGAGTATGGATGAACACGGTCGGCGAGCGCCCCTCGCGCAGCCATTCGGTGACCGTGCCGATCCAGTGCCGCCAACCCTCAATCGTGCGCGCCGTGGAGTCACGGCCCAGGTAGCGAACGATCGGGCGGTCGGTCAGAGCGACCGACCGGCGGGGCACGCGCGGCTTCTTCGTCCATGCGTCGCGTTCGGCGTCGCTCGTGGGAGGGCTCTGGAAGAGAGTGATGGTGTCGAACGGGATCCACTCGGCGTCCACGCCTGCGAGGACTCTCTCGAGAAGCCCTGCGGACCGTACGTCGTCGAAGAACGCGCGGTGGCGCACCTCGACCGCGTACCTGTACGCCCGGGGAAGCCTGTGCAGAAAGCCCGTCAGGGTGCCGAGGTCGGCCGGGCCGAATGATCCCGGCAGTTGGACCCAGAGGGCGTGGGCTCGCGGCCCGAGTGGCTCGATCGCGTCGAGGAACGATCCGAGCTCCTCGTCGATGCCGCTTAGGCGGCGCTCGTGCGTGATCGTCTTGGGCAGCTTGACGACGAAGCGGAAGTCGGGACTGGTCTGCCGCGCCCACGACTCCACTGTGCTCCTCGCCGGAGTCGCGTAGAACGTCGTGTTGCCCTCGACCGCGTTGCACCAGGTCGCGTAGGACCGCAGGCGCTCCCCGGGAGGGAGCGGATGAGGGAGGAGACGCCCCTGCCATGGCGCGTGGGTCCACATCGCGCATCCCACATGAAGCCGCATGCCCCAGACGCTACCAACGCCTCCTGTACGGCTCTCGCGACCGCTGGGAGAGACAAGTCCGCGGTGGACGTCAAGTGGCACATAAGGCCTTCAGCAGGTGGGCCGGTAGTCCACGGAGGGGAGGTAGGTGGCCCACTCTCCTCGGGTGAGGTCGCGGCCGATCTCCTGGCAGAGCTTCCCCACGAGCGGCTCAGGCTGGAGCGACCAGCGGATGATCCTGCCGTCGTCTCCTCCGGAGATCAGGTCTCCGTCGGAGGTGAAGGCCAGGCCCTTGATCGGGGCCGTGTGGCCGGTGAGCGTGACCGTCGGCCTCTTGGACGCGAGGTCCCAGACGATGATCGTGCGATCGTCGCCCGCTGACGCGAGTGCCCGGCCGTCCCTGCTGAAGGCGAGGACCTGGATCGGGGCGGTGTGGCCTGTCAGCGTGTCGTACTGCTCCCCGGTCCGCGTGTCCCAGAGTTTGACGGTCCGGTCGGCGCCCGCCGTGGCGATCAGCTTGCCGTCGGGGCTGAAGGCCACGTCGAGCACCGAGCCTTGCCTGGTCCTGAGGGAGCGGACCTCCCGGTCGTGGGCCAGGTCCCAGACGACCAGGTCTCCGGCGGGGCCGGTGGTGGCGAGCAGCGGGTCGCGCGGGCTGAACGCCAGTGCCGAGACGAGGTAGCCAGGACCCGGGAACGGCGCCTCGGCCGGGTTCTCCAGATCGTGGACGTCCCAGCGGAACCGGCCGAGCGCGGTCGCGACGAGGAAACGCCCGCGCGGATCGAAGCCGACGTCGGTGGAGGCGCCCAGCCCCCTGTACGTGATCGTGGTGAGTCTTCGCCTGCTGTCTACGTCCCAGATGGTGACCGTGTGGCTGCGGGTGACGGTGGCGAGCCGGTGTCCGTCCGGGCTGAACGCGACGGCCCGGACGTGATCGGGATGGTCGCCCAACGTGGCGATCGGGTTTCCGTGCGCGTCCCACAGCCGGACGGTCTTGTCGCTGCTCGCCGACGCGATGACCCGCCCATCCGGGCTGATCTCGATGTCGTTCACGGCCCGGCTGTGTCCACTGAACGGAGGGAGGGCGCGCTCGCGGATCACGATGGTCCGGCCCAATCCGGCCGAGGCGAGCATCGAGCCGTCGGCGCTCAAAGCGAGGGACAGCGCCTCCGTGCGGCTTCTGTCCTGATAGGTCTCGATGGGCTGCCGTCGCGCGATGTCCCAGACGGTGATCAGGCCGTCCTCGTCGGCGACGGCGATCCGACCGGCGACGGGCGCGGACATGTCCCAGGTGTACGGCGACTGCTCCGGCAGCGCGGACAGGAAGGTCACACCGTCGTGAGCGATTCGCCAGAACCGCACCCCGTGATATGCCGATCCCGTGGCGAGGGTGCCGTCGGCGGAATCGAAGCCCAGCCTGTGGACGCCTTCGGCGCGAATCGCGGCGACCTCGGCCCCGGAGGCCACATCCCACACGAGGGGTTTGTCCGTTCCTCCCGTGGCCGACACCAGAAATGCCCGGTCGGGGCTGAACGCGAGAGCCACGACCTCCTCCCGGTGCCCCTTCAGGGTCCGCTTGTTCCCGCTCAGCAGGTCCCACACCTCGATCGCACCCTTGCCCGCCCCGACGGCGATCTTCGTCCCGTCGGGGCTCAGCGCCATCGCGTCGGTGAGTTTCTCCCGTGACCGCCGGAACACCGGCCGGCCGGAGCTCAGGTCCCACACGACGATCGTGCCCTTGGTGGCCTCGAGCGCGGCCCCCCTGACGACGGCGGCGAGCAGCCTGCCGTCGCGGCTGAACGCCACCGCCCTGGCGTGAACCTCCCCCATCCCCGCGAGTTCGACGTGCTCGGAGAAGGTCGCGACGCGGGTGCGGCCGCGCAGGTTCCAGAGGCCGACCGTTCCGTCGGTGCCTGCCGAGGCCAGCCGTGAGCCGTCCGGACTGAACGCCACCCCGAAGACCGCCGGCCCTTCGGCGTTGAGCTCGATCCGGCGTTGCGCCGCGGCCGACACGCTCACCAGGGCGCCCCGCGTCTCGGGCTCCGGATTGAGACGGAACGCGGCAATCGCCAGCAGACCGGCCAGATCGGGATCGGTGCCGAGGAGTGATCGGGCCTTCAGGGACAGTTGCCCGGACAGGGCGACCATCTGCTGGTGGCCGGCCTCCTGGCCCTGCCGTACGGCCACGCCTCCGCCGAGCAGGGCGAGCAGGAAGAGCGCGGCCATTCCGGCCAGAAGGCGTTGCAGGAGCCGGGTGCGGCGTCTCGTCGCGGTGCGCTCGCTCTCCTCCAGCGTACGGCTGGCCCGCAGAAAGGCGCTTTCGACGTCGTTCAGCTCCTGCGGGTGATCCTCCGCCCAGGTCCGGGCGGCGAGAAGCTGGGCGCCTCGATACAGGGCTCCCGAATCGCGCTCCAGTTCCCGCCACGTCTGCGCGGCATCGGTGAGCCGCCGATGGACGAACAGGTTCTCGCGGTCGTCGGTGAGCCAGCGGTGAAGCCGGGGCCAGGCCCGGATCAGCGCTTCGTGCGCCACGTCCACCGTCTCCTCCGCGAGGACGACCAGCCGTGCGGCCGCCAGCCGGTCCAGCACCGCGGAGGTGACTTCGGGGTCGGCCACGCCGACGAGCTCCCCCCGGGAGATGGGGCGCCTGGTGTCCTCTGTGCCGTCTCCCAGCGCGGTCAGTCTCACGAAGATCCTGCGCGCGGCCCGCTGCTCCGAGGGGGCCAGCTCGTCGAAGACCCGTTCCGCGCTCTGCGCGATGGCCCCGCGTACGCCGCCGGCCGCCTGATAGGCCGGCAGCGTGAGACTCGGGCCGGTGCGGTTCCGCCAGGTCTCCAGCAGCGCGTGCGAAACCAGCGGCAGGCTGCCCGGCTCCTCGGCGGCGTCGGCCAGCACCGTGGCCAGCAGGTCGGGTTCCACGGTGAGCCCCGCCTGGGCGGCGGGCCGTACGACGATCTCCTGAAGGTCGGCCGACGACACCGGTCCGACGAGCATCTGGGCCTCGCCGCCCAGAGCCTCGACCAGGTCCGGATGCTGGGTCAGGTGGGCGAGGAAGTCGGCTCGTATGCCGAGAACGAGAACGGTGCGACGGTCGGCGCCGAGTGCCAGCTCCAGCAGTGCCTCGACGAAACGGCGGCGTTCTCCGTCGTCGGCGCACAGCGTGAAGGTCTCCTCGAACTGGTCCACCACCAGCAGGAGGCGCGTCTGCGGCCCACCGTTCGCCGCGCCACGCAGCGCGATGTCCAGGGCGCCGTCCAGGGCGGCGTTCACGGCGCCCAGATCGCCGGGATCGCCTGACAGGGCGGCGCGGAGCACCTCGGGATCGCCGCCGGACGTCTTCGCCACCAGGTCGGCCAACGTGTCCAACGGGTGTTCGCCCGGCGTCATGACCAGGCCCCGCCACGGCCCGGCCGTACCGCTGGAGATCGCCCCCAGCAGGCCCGCGCGCAGGAGGGACGACTTTCCGCTTCCCGACGCTCCGAACACGCCGACGACCGGAAGCCGGTCGACCAGCTCGCGGAGCCGCTCGACCTGCTGAGAGCGGCCGAAGAACCATGCTTCGTCCTCCGGCTGGAACGCCATCAGACCCCGGTACGGGCAGTCGCCCGCGGCCCATCCTTCCGTCTCCTGAGGTGTGGCGGGCATCCGCGACGACGGGCCCAGGGCCGGGAGGAGGTCCTCGTCACCGCGGAGCATCGCCTCGTGCAGACGTTGGAGCACCGGGCCGGGTTCGATGCCGAGCTGAGCGTTCAACAGGTCGCGGGTGCGGCGGAAGACCTCCAGTGCCTCCACCTGACGGCCGGACCGGTACAGCGCGAGCATGAGATGCGCGCGCAGACTCTCTCGGTACGGATGCTCCCGGGTGAGGTCGGCCAGCTCGGCGGCCACCTCGATGTGCCGGCCCAGAGCGAGCCCGGCCTCCGCCAGCCGCTCGTGAGCGGTGAGCCGCGACTCCTCCAGCCGCCGGGCCTCCTCGGCGATGGACGCGCAGTCGGCGAACCCCGCGAACGCCGGCCCCCGCCACAGGCTGAGCGCCGCGCGCAGCCGGTCACGGGCCGGTTCGAGATCTCCCCGGTCCAGGGCCGCGCTCCCCTGCGCGGCGAGGCTGCGGAAACGCGCCGAGTCGAGCGCGTCGGTGATGATCGCATACCCGCCCGGCCGTCCAGGCAGGACATGGGCGCCGAACATCCGCCGCAGCTGGTGGACGTAGAGGTGGATGTTGCGCCGCGCGGACGCGGGCGGCTGATCACCCCAGACGGCGGCGATCAGCCAGTCGATCGAGACCGGCTGTCCGGCCTTGGACAACAGCGCGGCAAGGGTGAGCTGAAGCTTGGGGGCTCCGCTGACAGCAACCAGCCGGCCGTCACGGGAGACGCCGAGCGGTCCGAGAACGTGAAATTCCACCCAAACTCCGCCCCCATCGGACTTCGGAATGAAGAATCCTGGACCGCCGCCCGCTTGTCAATCGTTCAGTCAGGTGGGAGTCCATGCCCGTGCGAGACCGTCCCGCGCGGTACGTGCGGAGTAAGTGCCTCGACGCGAAGGACGACCCGCACGCCGGCACGCCATGCGGACGCCGCCCCTGCGCGGGCGAATCAGCCCGTCCACGTCCGACTTCAGGCGGGAACACATATGAGGTTACGCTTCTTCTCGGTCGCGAAGATATAAATGGTCCGCGGCTGACAGGTGGAGATCCGCAACCTCCACCTTCGTGTAGCTGCGCCGAATGGCCGGATGGAACGCGGTCCCCGGCAGTTCGGGTAGACACCGGCGATCCGCCATGCCTCCCTGGCCAGGCAGCCGACAGGCGCAGGTGATGACAGCGAATCCGAGCGGAACCGATTCGCCTGTTGACGGGCAGCACGGCATTTCGTACGTTCCGCGTGGGCGGTCCCGTGGGCGCCCCACGCCGGAAGGGGTTGCGATGACCACCGAGCTGGATCCGAACGGGACTTGGCCAGACATCGTGCCAGGCCCACTTGCCACGCCGCCACCGGAGTTCGCCCGCAGGCAGGAGTCGGGGACACTGGAGCCGGCGACCATGCCCAGCGGCGACCGCGTCCCGGTGGCCGTCAGGTACGAGGACGTCCGCGCCCTGCTGGCCTCGCCCCACTCCAGCCGCAACCTTCGCATCCCGGGACTGCCACGTTTGGTGAGCGGCATCGGCATCGATGACGACCCAGACGCGCTGATCAATCAGGACCCGCCCGAGCACACCCGCTATCGCCGGATCATGCACGGAACATTCACCCCGCGTCAGATCGAACCGTGGCGCCCCCGCATCGCGAAGATCGCCCAAGACCTCCTCGACGGCCTGGGCGAGGACTTCGACCTGGTCCAGGAGTACGCGCTGCGGCTACCGGGCCAGGTCATCTGTTTGATGCTCGGCGTGCCGATGGGCCACTACAAGCGGTTCGTCCGGTGGACGGACATGTTCCTGACCACCTCCACGGCCACCGAGCAGGCGCGCTACGAGGGCTACACCGAATTCATGGCCTATGCCGCCGAGTTGGTCGCGCAGCATCGCGCCGAGCCCGGCGAGGACCTCATCGACCTGCTCATCCAGGCCAGGGACGAGGACGACCGGCTGTCGGAGGGCGAGCTGGTCAACACCGTGTTCTCTCTCATCACGGCCGGTTACGAGACGACGGCGTCGATGATCGCCCGCGGTGTCTTCCGGCTGCTCCTCCACCCCGGCCAGTGGGCGGAGCTGGTCGCGGACCCGGCCCTGACGGCCACCGCCGTCGAGGAGATCCTCCGCTTCGACGGACCGCCCGCCAGTGCCTTCATGCGCCGGATGACGAAGGACACCGACCTCCCCAGCGGCGGCTCACTGAGCGCGGGGACGGTCGTCATGCCGAATCTGAACGCGGCCAACCACGACCCGCGGGCATTTCCCGAGCCCGGCCGGTTCGACATCCACCGCTTCACCGATCACCCTCCGAACCCGCACGTGGCATTCGGGTACGGTGCGCATCGCTGCCTGGCCGCCAGCCTCGCCAGGGTCGAGCTCACTGAGGCGATCAGAGCCCTGGTCACTCAGCGCCCCACTCTCCGCCTGATCTCCTCACCCGAGTCGGTGACCTGGACCGATGGCCTGGTCTACCGGCCGGTCGCCATGCATGTCACCACGGGTGGATAGCAGCGGGACGGCCGAGCGGGGCTGCCGTGCCGTACTTTCCGCACGTTGGCCACATCGAGCCGCCAACGCCCGGCCAGTACGGCTCGGCCGGGCGTTGGCGGCTGGGCTCATTTGTTGCCGCTGAGCCGCTTCAGATCGTCCGATGTTAGAGGGACTGGGTTCTCCTGCAATTTGACAGGCTCTCCCGTGGCGTTCAGGGGGTACTGGCCCTGCAGCGGGTTGAGCAGGGCTGCGGGGGCATCTGGATATGTCTGGAGGAAGAGGACGTAGCCCTGGTTCTGCTGGAGGGCGTGCTCCTCCTCCTCCTGGTAGGTGATGCCGTTGAGCGTTCCACCCAGTTGCTGGACGTCGATCGACTGGCCGACCTGCGCGGCGCCCTTGTAGACCTTGGTCACAGAGGCCTTGTAGATGCTGATCACCACCGGGTCGGGCGGCTCCTGCGGCGTTGGGGCTCCGGCCGCGGGGTTGAGTTTCGGATCGGCGCCGGCCGTGTCAGGCTTCAACTCCTGGACGCTGACCGGCTGAGTGCTCACGGTGGCCTCGACGATGAGGTCGGCCGTATTGAACAGGTTGTCCGCCGAGTCGTACGCGGGATAGTCAGCGTGGTACGTGATGACTTTGTCGCCGTTGGAGTTCGCACAGGCTCCTAAAAACGCCGTCGATGCCAGGAGAGCGAGAGGCACGACAAGCCGCCGCGAAATCGTCTTCATATCGGTCCTCTCTTTAGTAGTAGGCGTTGACGTCGTTGATGTCGTGGGACTGCGGCTTGGTCATGGTGTTCCGGTTGCGGCAGTAGCTCATGATCGCGTCAGTACAGTGGGAGCCGTCGTTGATGTCGTTGAGGCTCAGCCGGTGGCCGAACTCATGGGTGAACGAACTGGTGACGAAGTTCGACCAGTTGCTCGCGTCACGGGTTATCGTCCGCGCGTTGAGCTGGATGCGGAAGGAGCGGGTGGTCCACGTCATGTAGGGCGTATACAGGCCGTACCAGGTGGCGGAGTAGGACGCCGCCACCAGATATGAGGGGGACGAACTCGACTTGGTGATGTACGCCGCGGTCGGAGACGCGTTCCAGTTGATCAACGCCTGGTTCAGCGGGGTCATCCACGTACTGTTGTAGCTGTAGGGCTTGATGGTGAAGCTCGGCGACGAACCACCGCCGGAGTAGTGGTGCGCGGAGGCCGGCGACACTGTGACGGCCAGCATTGCCACGACCGCCCCCGTGGTCAGCAGCATCCGACTCGTGACACGCCTTGGACCGTCTTTTCGGTATGCGAGATGGAACGCCATGCATCAGCTCCGGAATTCGGTGAGGTACTGCTGTGTCACCGCTTAAGAGCCCCAGCGCCCCCAGAACGTGACACCGACCACAGGCATGTGACCGACATCACTTTCCGCACCGAGCATCCTGGAATCTAGGGGGTCCTCCTTGCCACTGAGGCACTCCGGCGGGTTCCCTTCGAGGATGGGCAAGGTCATCCGGATGGTCGAGTGCCCGTTGCGGCATCGAGGAACAGCATCAGCCACACGCATGGTGATCCTTCACCATCGCCCGGACGAGCGCGGAGATTCCCGACGCGACGCGCAGATCGTTTGATCGATCGGGATCCGTCGGAGCCGCTGTCGCTTCTGTACAAGACCCGAGCGCTCGTTTTCACTAACCTCCCAATCGCAGCCATCGGGCCAGGCGAGCCAGGCACCGCCTGGAATATGACGGGGAGTGCGCCGGCCCGCAAGGGAAGGCCGTCCTCGTGCGCAAGATCGTCATGGAGTGCTGGAGCTGGATGCCACACGGAGGCCGCCGACCGGCTCGTTACGCCGGGACGAGGAGCTGCTGGAGACCTCGGCCCTGCTGCTAGGCCGTGTCACCTACGAGGGGTTCTCCGCCGCTTGGCCGGAAGTGACGGGCAACTCCGCCGACCGGATGAACGCATCCCCACAGAGAATTTGGAGATAAGCCATGACCACCGTCACCGCCAAGGACGGCACCCCCATCGCCTTCGAACGGCACGGCGAGGGCACGCCGCTGATCCTCGTGGACGGCGCCATCTCGTACCGGGCGTTCAATCCGCTCGGACCCCAGCTCGGCGATCTGCTCGGCGCGTCCCACACGGTCTACGCCTACGACCGCAGGGGGCGCGGAGACAGCGGCGACACCGCCCCCTACAGCGTGGAGCGCGAGATCGAGGACCTGGCGGCGCTCATCGCCGAGGCGGGCGGAACGGCCCACGTCTGCGGCTTCTCTTCGGGCGCGGTGCTCGCCCTGGACGCGGCCGCCGCGGGGCTGCCCATCACCCGGCTGGCCCTGTTCGAGCCCCCGTTCGTCGTGGACGACAGCCGCCCGGCCGTACCCGACGACTACCTGGAACGCCTCGACACGTTCCTGGCCGAGGGACGCCGCGGTGAGGCCCTGGAACTGTTCTTCACCACGACGGCCAACTTCCCCGCGGAGTTCGTCGCCGGAATGAAGGGCGATCCGAGCTGGGCCGCGTTGGAGGCCGTCGCCCCGACCCTCGGCTACGACGGCCGCATCATGGCGGACACGATGACCGGCCGTGCCCTCCCGCGGGACCGCTGGTCCTCCGTCTCCGTCCCCACACTCGTGATGTACGGCGGGGCGAGCGAGTCCTGGCTTGCGAATGCCGCCCGCGCGATCTCCGACCTCCTCCCCGAGGCCGGCCTGCGCGACCTGCCCGACCAGACGCACAATGTCACCGCCGAAGCCCTGGCCCCCGCACTGGCCGCCTTCTTGGCCGACGGAGAGCGCGCCTGAGCTCACAGAGCCCGCCGGAGAGCTCGAAGGCCGAATAACGATCAAAGCCCAGGCGGGGGAACACGGCCCCTGGCCTGGGCTTTTGAGTGAGCGGAGTCTAGGGATTCGAATCCCTGACTTCCGGCTTGCATCGGCCTGATCTTCAGGAGGTACGGCCTCGGCCTGGGCGAGGAGCCTGCAACCGGGGGGAACTTGGAACCGGGGGGAACTTGGAACCGGGGGGAACTTCGTCGCGATCTCGCCCGCTTTCGCCTGACTTCCTGCTTTGCTTCGCAAAGTGTGGCTGCGGGCCGCTCCCCTCAAGCATTTACTCCTGGACGGTCGCCACGGTCTGGAGGCGTGCCGCGTCCTGCCCGGGCGGGGCGCCGAACATACGTTTGTACTCGCGGCTGAACTGCGACGGGCTGTCGTAACCGACGGCGTGGCCGATCGCGGCGACGTCGTGCGGTGCCGTGATGAGCCGGAGGCGGGCCTTCTGGAGCCTGAGTTGTTTCTGGTACTGCAGCGGGCTCATTGCGGTCACCGCGCGGAAATGGCGGTTGAGTGAGGAGACGCTGATGCCGACGTCGTGGGCGAGGTCGTCGATGCGAATCACCTGGTCGTAGTGGGTCTTGATCCATTCGATCGCGCGGGCGACGAGGGTCAGCTGGCTGTCGGCCAGGCCGATCTGTCTGACCAGGGCCGCCTGAGGTCCGTTCAGCAGCCGCCAGTGGATCTCGCGCCGCACTCCGGGCGCCAGCACGGGAACATCACGTGGCTCGTCGAGCAGGCGCAGCAGCCGGACGACGGCGTCGAGCAGCCTCTCATCGGCCTCGCTGGTCGCGATGCCCGGTCCGTCGTGCGGGCGGGCGACGAACCGGCCGGCTTCGACCAGCAGTTGCGCGATGAGCGCGGGTTCAAGCGGAAGCCCGAACGCCAGGAACGGCTCGGTGGGTGTGGCGTGGGTGATCTGCGAGGTCAGGGGAAGGTCGACGGTGACGACGAGATACTGGCCCGCGTTGTAATCGAAGATGCGGTCACCGAGTACCGAGCGCTTCGCTCCCTGAGCGACCAGGGAAAGCATGGGTTCGGCGACAGTGCCCAGCGGTTCGGTCACCCGCTCGGCGGAGAACACCGTCATTCCCTCGATCCACGACGGGCGCGGGCTGCCCGCGGCGAGTCGGGCGATCCGGCTGCGCAGTTCGTTCAGGTGTCGCATCACGTCAGTGAACCAGGAACGAGTAAGGCAGTCCAACATGATCCGAGCGACGTTGCGCGGATCGTGCAACGATCCGCGCGCATCGGTCTAGGAGATCATCGGGCATCGGGGTTGGCTGGAGGAGCACAGAGGGACGCCCTCCGCGGCGTCTCTAAGACTTACCAACAGGAGCTCCGCGATGTCGCTCGATTCCTATGTCACGCTCGGCCGCTCGGGACTGCGTGTCAGCCCGTTCACGCTGGGCACGATGACCTTCGGCGAGGACCATGGGTGGGGTAGCAGCCCAGACGAGTCGAAGAGCATCCTCGCGGCCTATCTGGGCCGGGGCGGCAACTCGATCGACACGGCCAACATCTACACCAACGGCCACTCCGAGAAGATCATCGGCGACTACTTCGCCGGACAGCACGCACTGCGTGACCGGGTCGTGATCGGCACCAAGTTCTTCGGCAATCTCTACGCAAACGACCCCAACGGTGGCGGACCCAGCCGTAAGGCGATCGTGCAACAGCTGGAGAACTCGCTGCGGCGCCTGCGAACCGACTACGTCGACATCTACTGGCTGCACAATTTCGACCCGGCCACGCCGGTCGAGGAGACCCTCCGCGCACTGGACGACCTCGTCAGCGCTGGCAAGGTCCGCTATGTCGGGTTCTCCGACGTGCCCGCGTGGGCGACCGCCGAGGCTGCCACCATCGCGCGCCTGCGCGGATGGGCTCCGATCATCGCGCTGCAGCTGGAGTACTCCCTGCTCGAGCGGACCTCGGAAGGGGAGTTGATCCCGATGGCCCAGGCCATGGGCATGGGAGTGATGGCGTGGGGGCCGCTGAGGAGCGGGTTCCTGTCGGGCAAGTACTCCAGCACCACCACCGGCCCGGTCGACAGCACCCGCACGCAGCTCGTCGGAGCCCCCAGCGAGGCCGACTACGTGGTGATCGACGCCCTCAACGCCGTCGCTCGCGAGGTGGGTGCCAGTCCCGCCGCGGTGGCCCTGGCCTGGGTCCAGGGCCGCCCCGGGATCACCTCGACCCTGGTCGGCGCCCGCCGCATGGACCAGTTCAAGGCCAACGTGCACGCCCTGGACGTGACCCTCACCGACACCCAGCGCGGCGCGTTGGATGAGGTGTCGGCTCCCACGCTGAACTTCCCAGCCGACAACAACAGGACGTTGGCGGCGATGCTCCAGTTCGCCGGAGCCACCGTGGACGGGCGCCCGTCGATCGTGTCCCCGCTGCTGCGGTCCAGCGACGCCCGCTACTGAGCGCCCAACCCAACAACGACGCAAGAGAACACACGGAGAGATCGAGATGATGAAGCAGTTCGCAGGCAAGACCGCATTCGTCACCGGAGGCGGATCCGGTATCGGGCGCGCGACAGCCCTGGCGTTCGCAGCCGAGGGCGCGCTGGTGACCGTCGCAGGTCGCACGCCGGAGACCCTGAAGGAGACCGTGCGCCTGATCGAAGCCGACGGCGGCTCGGCCCGCCACGTCGTGACCGATGTGTCCGACGAATCCGCAGTGCAGGCCGCGGTGGAGGCGGCGGTCGGGGACACGGGCCGGCTGGACTTCGCCGTGAACAACGCCGGCTACGACGGCGAATTCCAGCTCACCACGGACTACTCGACCGAGATGTTGGACCGGATGATCGCCGTCAACGTGCGCGGCGTGTTTCTGTCGATGAAGTACGAGCTCAGGCAGATGACGGCGCAGGGCTTCGGCTCAGTGGTGAACATGTCCTCCGGCGCGGGCCTGGTAGGCGTGCCCGGGTTCTCCGGGTACACGGCCACCAAAGCCGCTGAGATCGGTATGACCAAGAGTTCGGCGCTCGAGGCCGCGCCGTACGGTATCCGCGTCAACGCTCTGTGCCCCGGCCTGGTCGACACTCCGATGATCGCAACGGTGGACCCGAACGAGGAACCCATGAAGTCGATCATCGCCGCCCACCCTCTGGGGCGAATCGCCAGCGCGAACGAGATTGCGGACGCCGTGGTATGGCTCTGCTCCGACAAGGCGGGATTCATCACGGGCGTAGCGCTGCCCATCGACGGCGGCTACACGGTGCCGTAACCCGGGCACGCGCGAACACCATCCGAGGAGTCATGGGCTTAAGGGCCTGCACTTCCAGAGCGTAGGGGGGTTCGAACCCCTGACTTCCTGCTTGCGAACACGCAAGCCGATCTGGCTTCTCCTGCGTTCCTGCTGTTCGGGCCGCTGATCGCGTTCCCGTTACTCCCCCTCGCTTCCCCTTGGCGACCGCCCCATCGGCCACGCAGCGGGCACGCAGGAGGGGCCTCGTCCGGAGGGCTTAACAGCGAGGGGGTGGGATCATCTGGGCTATTGGCGAAGCCGGTGGATCAAACGCTCTACGGGTTCGACATCGGCCTCTTCGAGCTCGTCAAGAGCGGCCAAGAGACGACGGACACGTTGCTTGCTGTGTCGCCGTACTGTACGGCGGCCCGCGCCGTCATCCCGCGGCCGCCTTCGTGGCCAGGCGGCTCGGCCGTACGTCGTAGGGGTCGGCACGAAGCCGGTCGGAGTGGATGGTGGCCTACGGTCAACCCGCGGGGACGCACATCGCGTACAGCTCGACGCTGATCTTCTCGCTCATGGAGTTCACCACGACAAAGTCCCAGGCGTTCTGAACAGCACCAGGAGTGTCGCTCGTGCTGCTGGGTGCGCTGACCGGGAACGTCACCGGCTTCCTCGGGTCATGGGACCCCCGAAAGGCATAGCCTCCGCCCACGGCCCTCAGGCCCTTTCCACACACCACGTTCGTTAACAGCATTCCCGGACCGCTGACCGCTTTCGTCTCCTTCACCATGGTCACCTCTGGCCCGCTGAACTGGTGCGTCGCGGCAATTCCACCCAATGCAAGCGCCACTAACGCCAGCGCCCCGACCCCGGCCAGTGCGATTTTTCCGCCCAGCTTTTCGAGAGATTCCACGACGCTCCGCCTCTGTTGGTCCATCGGTTGATAAACCATGCTGGCACTCCACACGCCCGCCCGCCCGATTAGAGCCAGGAGACGTCCGGACGATTCGAGCCGAAACCATGAAGCCTCAGCAGTCAGGAACCGAGCGCACCACACGTGGTGGCAGCACCCGCCGCCAATGGTTGGCAGAGCAGTCGCCACACCCGTGCTGGCAGGCATCACGGGCAACACCCACGAGCCACAGCCGGAATCCGGGCCCGCTCGCTCCGACCCTCAGGAGGGCCTGGCATCGCTGAGGCCACTCGCCGCACGGGGGTCAGCGTGCACACCCTCCGCTACTACGAACGTGTCGGCCTGGGTCGTCGCCCCCGTCGACCGCACCAACGGCGGCTGGCGGCGCTACCACCAGCTCGATCTCGAGACTGGATCGTCGTATGCACCAGGCTGCGGGCCACCGGCATGCCCATCAAGACCATCCGGCGCTAGGCCCAGCTCGTATCCGCCGGATACGGCAACGAGCAGGAACGGCTTGCCCTCCTGGAGGCCCACCGCGCCGACGTGACCGCCAAGCTCGCTGAGGTGCAGGCGAACCTCAAGCTCATCGACCACAAGATCGACGTCTACCGAGGCCGGCTCGCCGCGGGGCGACGCCGGACCGACTATGGGCGGCTAACCGCCCAGCGGGTTCCCACTGAGCCATCCCCCTTGCGTATGGGCAGTTCCGGGCCACACGCCTGTCACAGGAGGGTGTCACTGACGCGGAGTGGCCGGTGGGCGGGTGGGCGAGTCAGCGGCAGCGGGCCGGGGACGGAGGTGCAAGCCTCGTCTTCACGTGCTCCATGTTCCCGGTGAGCTTCCCCGCCCGCTGGTTGCCCTACGGCCACAGACGGGGCTTGCTCTCCGAAGGAGCCGGTCTGCTGGGATGCGCCTGGGTCGTGGCGGGCGGGGTGATCAGGCTTCCACCTCAGCCAGCTACGAACCCCCTCTTGCTCGGGCGATCACCCGGAGCCGAGGCACCCGCCGGAGGCCCCTTGGAGCGGCGATTATGGTGCCGTGTCTGATCTGCTATGGGCTGAGGTGAAGCACTTCTTCGACGTGGACCTGTACGGAGTGCTGCCTGATGTGGTTATCGAGGGAACAGGCCTTGATGACTGGCAGGCGCTTCTTGACCTGGTCGGGTCGCAGGGGTGGGCGTATGAGTACTCCCAGGATGGCGAGGTGCTCGACCTGCCGCCTGCCGCCGAGATGGTGGCTGCTGGTGGGGCAGCGGTCGCGTTGAGGGTCTGGCCGGTACCGGAGGTGCTGGCGGTCTTTCGGCCGTTCAGCGCGGAGTCGATCGACTTCGATGTCGACTTGCGAGAGTTGCAAGGTCAGGAGCGGCTGGACATCTTGTGTGATCTGTTTCGGGTGATCGGGCGGCGCCTGCGGAAACCGGTGCTGCTGATGCCGGAAGGCGTTGATGTTCACCCGGTGCTCGGGTTCGATGTCGACTCTGATCGCGTGATGCTGCTGGCTGATCCGGATGATGAGTGATTCGCCCTCGCGGTGGTGCGGCGGTGTACTCCGAGGGACAGGGGTGGGCACGGCGGCCCGAGCCGCGGTGGCCGGAACCGGCCCCAGGCCGCATGGCCGGCCGCCGAGCGGGCGCAGGGCCGCGAGGCGGCGCAGAGCGCCGCCCTTGACCGGTTCGCCGGCGAAGGCGAGACGCGTTCATCTTCCTCGGCAAACCCGGTGCGTTCCTGCGTGGGGCAACTTCCGTCGGGAGGCCAAGTAGGCGGAAGCACTCAAGGAAATGGGCATGGGCGCGTCAAGGGCCTGCACTTCCACGACCTTCGGCAGACCGGCAACACGCTCGCCGCGCAGTCACGGGCGAAGCCTCGCCGATCTCAAGGCACGGATGGGGCACGACAGCGACCGGGCGGCGTCGATCTATCAGCACGCCACCCGCGATACCGACCAGAAGATCGCCGACGCGCTGAGGGTCCGCGTGGAAGCCGAAAGGCAAGATCGTTAAGCGCTAATGGCACGAACGCCGCTTTCGATGATCGAGGAAGCGGCGTTTTGGCCGGTGGAGCCGAGGGGATTCGAATCCCCGACTTCCTGCTTGCAAACGGGAGCCAGGCATGACGTAGAGGGCTTCCTGCCCTGTTCAGTCGGTAGTTGAGAGTCGGTGCTGTATGGTTGTGTGAGCCAGGGTTGCTGTATCTAGCTGCTGTAATTGATCTCTATGGTTCTGGAACAGTCGCGGTTTCCCCGTACTTCATTCCAAAGGAGTACCGAGCGCCGTCGCTACGAAGACCGGTGAACTTTAGCCCGTTCGCGCGCGGTTCGACCATGGTCAAACGGACGACCTGGGGACCTAACTGAGTCGACAGCTCAACAAGATCGCCAACTTTGAGGTTCTCGGCAACGACCTCTGCACTCATGCCCCTTATTCTGTCCCGAGCAGCCCGGGTTCAACGTTGCGTCACCGTGCAAGGACCTGTGCGGTTCCGCACGCTCGCGCACCGTCCTCGAGTCGGCCTGTAGGCCGGTACAAATTCCGCACCCTCTCTACCTGCACGTTCTCGCCCCCGCCTCCGAAGCGACCTGCGATGACGCTTCCGTTCGTTGTCATCGCTTGCCAGCAATTTCCGGTGCCATGTGCCCCGAAAGTGCCCCCAGCGGATGCACCACGCTACGACTGATCGTGGTGGAAGACGTCGTGTAGCCAGTGATCGAAGTACCTGACGAGTGGACCGAAGCCCGCCGCTATATGGGCTTGGACGTCCTGGCCAAAGCCCGGCTACGGGATATCTACAGCGAGGTCTCGTCGGAGGAGACCCGCAAGGCGCTGAAACGCCTGGGCAAGCATCTCGGTTCATAGACGTCGCTTACACGATAAAAGGCCACTCCTGACGAGTGGCCTTCCGCATCCCGGACCTGCCTTTGGGCGCCGCCCCTACTATGATCAGCGCGTGTTCGACCTGGGACCGTTACAGCTGATCCTGTTTCTCCTATTTCTTGTGGTCCTTGGGTGGGGAACCCGTGCATGGAGATCCAGGCGTGAGGTGCTGCAGGTTCATGTCGACCTGGGGCTCATCACGCCCATTGGAGTACAGGTCCGAGCCCACGACCTCCTTGAGGCGGGCAAGCACGCGGATGCCGTCAAGCTGATCCGCAAGGAGAGTCAGGTGTCCCGAAGGGAAGCGGAGGATGTAGCGAAGGCCCTGCAAGCCGGTCAAGTGCTACCAGACTTCCCGATGCCCTGGGAAGGCGACCTGAGCACACGAGTTCGCAAGCTCGTCTCTTCTGGCCGCCGGAAGGAAGCTGTGTTCCTCGTGCGGAGCCACGAGAACATGAGCCAGTCAGAAGCCGAAGCCTTCGTTGATTCTCAACTGCGGGAGCCGGGGACGTAGTTCGACAAGGGCGGGCCGGTTCAGTCGTACCAGTTGCTGTATTTCACTGCTGTACGAGATCAGAAAGGCCACTTCCTGATCATGGGAGGTGGCCTTTGACGTGGGGTGGAGCCTAGGGGATTCGAACCCCTGACTTCCTGCTTGCAAATCGGCCTGATCACCAGCGGACACGGCCGCGACCTGGGCGAGGAGGCGCCCGCGAGTGACCGTGAGTGCCCCCTGGTGACCGCCCTTAATGGCACGCTAATGGCACGGCGATCAGGCTCGCGTCCTGCCGGCGGGCACGGGCCGCAAGCCCCTGGTCCGCCCCGTCCTCTTCGTAGCCGCCGATACCCAGGACGCGACCGCCGTTTCAAGGGTGGCGCGCTGCAGACCGGAAGCCCCTACCTACAGCGGTTGTGTCCGACATAATATGGGCATGAAAAAGTTGCGCTTCTACCGGTCGGCGCGGAAGCACCGCATCGGACAGGCGCATGCCTTACATGTCGTCCGATCTGGGCCGCCAGCGATCGTGCCGGCCACCGACCCGACGCTGGAGGACCGATGGGTCTGGATCGGCCCCGATGATCGGGGCATAGAGCTGGAGGTGATCGGCATCCTCACCGACAAAGCTTTAGTGATCATCCACGTGATGCCAACCGCGCTACGGAGAAGGACGCCATGACTGAGCACGAGGCAGCCTGGCCACCCGAAGACATCGAACTGGCCCTGGACCACGACTCCGATATCGACAGCGACTCTGAAGAGATCTACGACGCCAAAGGCAACCTGATCACGGACGAGTACGTACGAGATGCAATCAGCGACGTTCATCGAGCGATCGACGAGGGCCGCGTACCCGTGCCTACCGGCCGCCCCGGACGTCCATCGCTCACAGGCGAGGGCACACATTCCCCAAGAGTCTCCTTCAGAGTTCCAGAGGAGTTGCGCGAACGCGCGAAGGCCCGCGCCGAGCAAGAAGGGAAGAGTGTGTCCGCGCTGGCGCGGGAAGCCTTTGAGCAATTCCTCAGAGCGGGATGAGCACGCGCGACAGGCGACAGCACCAGGTGGCCAAGCAACTCGACAGCCTCGCACGAGGGCAATTCCAGAGGGAATGGGACACGCAACGGGGCGCGGAAGAGCCGAAGGCCGATTTGACGATCAAAGCCCAGGCGGGGGAAACGGCTCCTGACCTGGGCTCTTGAGTGGGTGGAGCCTAGGGGATTCGAACCCCTGACTTCCTGCTTGCAAACGGGAGCCAGGCACGACGTAGAGGGCTCGTTGCCCTGCTGAAGAGGCAGTTACGGGCCGGTGGTGTGTGGCCGTGTGAGGCGGCGTTGCTGTAGCGGTTGCTGTACGCAGCACTAGGCCGACCAGGTTTCATCTCCTTTAGGGTTCCACACCCCTTCATGATTGGGCAGTGGCCGTTCCGTTTCGCGCTGGTTCCTCAGTTGGTGCCATGCGTGGCTGCATCCGCCGGCGCAGTAGCGCTCACGTCGGCGCCCGTCCGCGACAGTCAGAAGCGCGATCAGAAGACGGAATGCCTTGGCGCGCTCGTCCTGTGGCAGATTGATAATCTTCGCCAGTTGCTCAGCCAGTCGCCCCCGAGTTATCAGTACCGCCGGAGTATGGGTGAGCCGTATCCCCGCAAAAAGGACACTCTCTGGCCCATCCTCGACGACGGCACCAGCCTGAATGCAGTAGTTGGCGAGATCGCGTAGCACGACCAACTGGTCCTCAGCTGTTAGTCCCTCGAACCAGACGACATCCCACGACATTGGACGAAAATTCTGCGCCAATTTATTCAGAATGACCGCATGCTCGTGCACATCACCCTCACTATCATGACCAGCCCGATTGCTGTACGCGGCCCCCTCGCTGAGTACCGGTTTGGGCACGCAGTTGATCACGCATCCGAGCTAGGCGGGGCGCGGTGATGCGGACCAGTCGGTCTGTAGGCCGGGTTCAATTTCCGCACGCTCCCTACCTGCATGCTCTCGCCCTACAACTGGAGCGACCTGCGGAAACGCTTCCATTCGTTGTCATCGCTTGCCAGCGTTTTCCGGAGCCGTGTGCCCCCAAAGTGCCCGGCTCCGTCATGCCCTCAAACCTGGCTTCCGCTTTTCGACGAGAGCCAGTCACGATGCAAGCTGCTCCTGTGTGAGTCCTACGACGCGATCGACGAGGGATAGCATCGTCGCGCCTAGCCTGCCCCTCCTCGTGTTAAGGACAGCGATGCCCCGCCTGACTGAACGCCTCACGGACGTGATCACAGTCGAGTATCGACAATTTATGATTATGGACCTCGATGGAGCGAACGGAGTACCGGAAGGGGCCGAGGACCTCTGGGAACTCTCGGACCGGGCGAACGTGACCGACTGGTTCATCACCACGGCGAACGTCGGCATCATCACCAGTGAGGCGGATGACTGGCACAGGGTTGAGGTCATGCTGGAACTTTGGGATGGGGAACCGCCGGCCGATGACGCCCTGTGGGCCAGAAGTGAGACGGTAGAACTGTACTTGACTTCCGGCAAGCTGCGTGTGGTCGGGCCCTTCGGCAGTTCCTCCGGCAAACTCATGGACCTCCGCAAACAAGCTCGGAACTGGCTCGTGCGCGCAAATGTCCGCCCTGGCCCCGGTGCGCGCTACCCGGACGAGCAGCCTCCCCAAGGACTTGAGACGTACCGCCTGCAATTCTGGCCCGCACTGCCGTGACACGCTTGCTTATCAGGCAACGGCGACACGTGTTCGAACTGGTCTTACTGGGGCTCGACCTGCGAGGATCATCCACTGCCGTCCGTCAGTGTCCGCAGTTGTCCATCGTCGTCGTCACGCAGTTGGTCACGCACCCCACCTTCTGCTTACAAGGGAAGGGCAGGCCCCTCGTTGATAGCTCGCCGCCCCGCTCAGCCGGTAGATGCGGGCCGGTGCGGTGTGGTCGTGTAAGGCGGCGTTGCTGTACCGGTTGCTGTAGTACACAGGCCCACTGTCGTGCTTTACGAATCCGTTGAGTTGGGTCGCGCCGAATGGTGCCATTTGTTCGCAGTGGCGACAAGCTCGTCGAATGAGCGGTCCAGCCCGTTCGTACTGACGCCCACTCCTCCGTGCGACATCGCGGTAATCCGCGACAGGAACGAGAACGGGCGTGAATGCAAGTAACGCCGCCAAACCTCTGGCGCCATCTGCAGGATCAGGAATCGCTGACGCTGATTCGTGTGCGTAGTGACCCCGTCGACACTGTCCCAGGGGATCGGCTCCGCCGACACGCGCCGATCATGGAAACCCAGAGGGCCGACCTGGATGACGACCGAATCCTTCCGCGTGAGCTGCCAAACCCATCCGAGGCTGGCGACTGAGAAAAGGACCATCCCCAGCCATCCAACAATCGTCGCGAGGATGCCCAATCCGGTCCTCAACCAGTCGAACGCGATGGCTGCGGACACGGCGACCATGACCATGCCGAGAAGCAGTATCAGCAGCGTTCTCGGGATCGAACGCCGCCATTCGACCACGTCGTTGTCGGGTAACTCCATCATTTTTACCTCGCCTACTGACGGTCCCAGTCGACAGTCTCACCCATGACTGCGCTGTCCGCCAGGGAGAATAAGCATCACGTTCCCGCACATCTTCACCCGGTCCTGATCTCTCGTCTGCCTTCGACCCATCCGCAGGACAGCGGGCCGGCGACGGAAGGGCAGGCCCATTCTCACTGTGTACATGTTCCCGGTCACCTTCCACATCCGCTGGTTGCCCTACCTGCACGGCTGGGCTTGACCTGGAGGAGTCGGGCTGCTGGGCTTGCCTGGGTCGATGGCTGGCGAGCGATCAGGACTTCACCGCAACCATCTACGGCCCGCCCTGTGCGCGGGTCCTGCTCTCGGAGCCGGAGCGCCCCGGGGTTTGGGGCAGCGCCCCAAGGTCTTCCCCTGCGCCTTCCCCGCCTCTTCCTCGCCCCTTCCTTCTCTCTCCCCGCCAGCGTCGCCCCGTTCGGTCTCCGGGTCTCCTCGGCTTCGTGTCTGCTCATGGCCATGACCCGTTCACCATTGGGAGAGAACTCTCCATCGGCACAAGCCAATGCCGCCATCTTCATGCCCACGCCGCTTGTCGGCGTGGTGCGCGCCGCCAACGGCGGGACCGGCCGAAGAGCCGCAGCCCGCCGGCGGGCGGGCGCGCGGTCCAACTGGTAGACCCTGTGTCCGTGTGCCTCTGTTGACTGCGGGCCGTGAATGGCAATCGGGCTGCGCTGTGCATCCCCCTCACTCGATCCCCCCGCGGTGTCTCCGTAAGCAGCTCAGGAAACAGCCCCCCTTTGCCGATCCCATCCCCGGCGGTCCCCCTCCCCCTGGGGGCCGCCTCTCCTCCTGGATCGTCGAGCCCGCTTCCCCTCCCGGGCATCCTCCCCCACGTCGCCTCCCCCTCCCTCTCCGCCGAAGGCGGCTTGACGACGTAGGGAAATTCGTAACAGGTCAGCTCATCTCGTCGGCCGCGAACTCGGCTGACACCGACACGGACACAGCCCCGTCGAACCCGTTGGAATGGGCATGCAGGCGAAGAACGCCGTCGCGCTGGATACCGTTCGGCCATGCCGTGGCTTGCAGAATCTCAGCCCAGGTCTCGAAGTCGTGACGACGCTGGATGGGGTCGGGGGCGTAGCAATTGCCCACGATCAAGGGTCCGGCTCCAGCATCCGTGATCGTCCATGCGATCACGGGTAGTCCCTCATCGCGGGCGCGATTGAGTAGACGCCCGAGGACTGCATGGCTCTGCTGCTGCCAGTCGTGTCGTTCGCTGACGGTCGTCTCGATCATTGGCATTGCTCTGGCATCGTCACCGCGGCTCTCCGAGGTCGCCTCGCCGACCATCGTGCGGCCCGCGCTGCGGCTGGGGAGAACTGGCACGAGACGGGACTCGTGTTCACCACAGCAAGCGGCCGGCCAGTCGAGCCGTCGAACTTCCGGCGAAGCTTCGCCAATGCCTGCGCCAAGGCCAAGGTGCGGAAGGTTCACGTACACGCGACCCGGAAGACCTGCGCGTCCCTCCTCGTCGCTCTCGACGTTCACCCGCGTGTGGCTATGCAGATCCTCCGGCACAGCCAGATCTCGGTCACGATGAACATCTACAGCGAGGTCTCGTCAGAGGAGACGCGCAAGGCGCTCAAGCGGCTCGGTGAGCAACTGGATTCGTAAAGGATGTCGTCGGCGGGTGCTGCTGGCGTGCCGTTTCGCCGTCACGGCGATCGGGGGGCGTCGGCGGTTGTCGTGGGTTGATGCGGTCAATCGTTGTGGTCAACCGCTGGGGGTAACTCAATTCCGCAACGGAGCGCCTCGACGACATCTATGGCAGGTGCGAGGGGAAGACCAGTGGCTTGGCGAATCTCTTTGATGGCGGCAATGCGCCGTCCTGACATGATCAGCATGCGTGCTTTGTGCTGCGCGTCAACAGGAACCGCCACGCCAGTGATCCGGTCCGGATCAGGTCGCCTCAAGCGGCCATGTGCGCTGATCATTCGACCGGAGCCTACGAGCCAAGCCGTTATCGAGACAGGCACGACCCAACCGAAGAGCTCAAGTATGTGGATCAACGCGCTTCCCATGTCGCCCCCCGACCGAATCCTCTGCGAGGATGGCGTGCACGTCAAGATAGTGGATCAAGGCGGACTGAGAAGATCAGCCATGTACCCACCCCCTCGGGAGAGCTGCGGTCGGCCAGAGAAGCACAGCGATCCGAAGGTCCGCTCGGTGAGCAACGGGATTCGTAGCCGTTGCTGAATTTCGCTGCTGTACGAGATCAAAAAGGCCACTTCCCGATCATGGGAGGTGGCCTTTGACCTTGGGTGGAGCCTAGGAGATTCGAACTCCTGACATCCTGCTTGCAAATCGGCCTGATCACCAGGGGAAACGGCCGCGACCTGGGCGAGAGGCAGTCCGCGAGTGACCGTGAGTACCCCCTGTTGACCGCCCTTAATGGCACGCTAATGGCACGACGATCACGCCTCCGGGCCGCCCAGACGCGCGGCCGGCGCGGTCCGTCTCCTGGACCGCCCCCATCCTCCTCGTAGCTGCCGATCCCCAGGACGGGACCGCTGTGTCAAGGGTCAGCGAAGCTGATCGCGAAGCGACGCCGCAGGCGCCCTTGACTCGGCGGGCACGTTCGGGACACTCGACCAGCGAGTAGGACGGGACAATGTCAAACACGACGCTTCTCCTAGCATGATGGGTGGGCCGTCTATTCCCCGGCCTGGGTTGAGAGGATTGCGTATGCAGCAGAAGCCGACCACTTTTCGTTTTATATTGCCACTGGAAGTAGCAGCGATCATTAGCTCGCAACTTCTGGGCACAACGACCAACATCATTCTGAAGAATCTGAACGGCACATTGTCACTTCCAATTAAAAGGAGGAATCCTGACCAGGGAGGAGGGCCAACGCTTGCCCCGCCCCTAGGGTTCGAGAGAGCTTCAAATTGCATGCCAAATCGAAAATCGTGGGGCGACTGGACTACCTATTCTCCAACCAACCCGGAAAACTTCCAGGTATCCATCGAGGCACTTGCCTTCACGATCACAACCGACGACTGGACTGGCGAGATGCGGTCAGATTTCAGCGATCACATAGCCAGTGCTCCAGATGAACTCAAAAGCGAATTGCAGGACTGGGTAAAAAGATTCTGCTCATGGACCCAACTGATTGTCAACCAACCCCTAGATCTCACCGATCCGATTCCCGGTGTAATCGCTCGCCCTAGTGAACAAATGCTTAGCTGGGCCGAGTTGGAGGGCAGCCGTAGTAAAATCGATTCAAGTGCAGGACCGCTGTCGATCGAAGTAGCTGAACGGGCCAACCCGTTGAGCGAACGCCTTATTGAAGAGGGTGAGTTCGCTAGAATAGTCGAACTCACCAACAATCCGACTATCACGGCACCAATGGCCGTAACATTACATGGCGCCGCCCAATTGGCCGCACAACGACGTAAATGGCGCCAGGCAATATCGGAGATAGGCACCGCAGTCGAGGCGATATATACGGAGCTACTAGGCTTGCCCACGAATCACAAAAAAACGTTGGGCGCTTTGCTTAAGACAGCGGAAGATGCCAGCATTAGTATTCCCACGGGTACGAAGGAAAAAATTCTAAACCCTCGGAATTCTGCGGTGCACCAAGGCATCCCACCGAGCCAGAATACAGTTCTCGATGCTATCGAAATCCTCGCTGGGCTTATCAGGACTCATCATCCGGGCTGGATCGGCGGCGAGAGCCTCGCTGCTGTACATAGGCCATATCAGCACGACCTATCAATCGTTATAACTTGACGGACCAACTACGCTTATGACTTCGCTAGCGCAGCCTTCATAGGCTCGACGGAGCCCTCGCTGACTTAATGAAGAAGCGGCGGCTTACTTGCACTCTGGGATATTCATGGTTTCTGTGGCATCGGGATGGTATCACCACTCCATCTGTTTAGGTTGGAGGTGTCGATGACTCGACCTTTATAGCCGACCCAGGAAAAGATCAGGAGTCCGAGCCAATGGGATAGTATCAGCCAAGATTCACGCAATAGTCCTTTATGAAGGTAGATATCGCTCGGATTCTTTGGGTGAGTAAGATTATGGCGAACTTCCGCGACCGCCTTAGCTGCATCACCGCCCTGCGCCTTAGCATAAGCCGCCAAGGCCGGTAGATGCTTAGGAACGAAGATACTGATGCCCGCATCAGACAACAGTCTTCTTACGCGCCAGTCGGCCTTTTCACTGTCGACTTTTTTAGGATCCATGCCCTGCTCGTGCACGAGACGAATCCAAGCGAGATGTTCGATTGCAGCAACAGCAAGCAGGACTCGCTGCTCAAGGAGGGCGGTACCGTTAGCACCAAGATAAGCTTGCGTTAGAAAACTCATGGCCGACCGTCGGGAAGGGGTAAGAAAGCTGTGCATCAAAGGAACAGCGACTTCTTCTAGCTCGACTCCCATGCTGACGTTCCAGAGTTCTTGACGACCCTGCGTAAGTTGATCGACCTTTGGGCACGACCATTCCTCCCAGACCTTATCGCCCTTTGAATCCCGTCCTCCATATACCGGGGCAAAGTAGCGCCCGATCAAAAAGGATAGCGAGAGGTGTAGCGCCTCCATCACCTCAGCGACATTCGCTTCTACGAACTCTGTACTATCGGCCTTTCTGACACGGATGGCATGGGTCCGGGCGAATCCCCCAGATTCACCCAGCCCCTCCAGCACAGGGGAAAGATCGGGACGTGCATCGATCGTTATTTCCCACCCGTCAACAACCCATTGCTGCCGGCCAGCCCACGCCCACGACTCGCGCTGTGAAGTAGTCGCCAGCGGAGAACCCAGAGTGCTGACAAAGTTGACTAGGGATCCTGAGATCTGATTTACGGGTGACGATGCTTGGCCCATGATTGTTCTCTCGGCCAGCCACGCTGTGGCCATGTTCCACGCCGATCTACGGTGATATACCTCGATGGTGTTGTTCGAGCCATCTAAATCTTCTAGCCGAACGCGGAAAGGTCGAATCTTGTGGAGCTGCAACCATCTCGATTCTGACTGATCCGACGTCAGTGAAACCTTAATCTGGTGACGCGGAAACCATTCCATCGTGACCGTAACGGAACAAGGCATATCTAGTTCCAGTAGGTGTCCTCGTCCCTCGTAGAGGATCGCGTCGGCGCTGTCTGTTGCGTCTGCGATCAAGCCGGGGAGGGGTTCTTCGCTGCTCATGCGCGTCAGTCTTACGCACCGTGGAGCCCAAGCGTCGCGCCTGAATCGGTCAGTGACAAAATCGAGACCTACCAGTAGAGGCTGAAGTGAGCATCCTCGGCTTTCATCAACTACAAGTCCGGATCGTCCAGCTCCCAAATGACGCCTGTCCGTGCGCTCTCGCATCTCGCTGCCGGGACCCGGCCCCAGGCGGCGTGCCGGGCCGCCGAGCGGGCGCACGGGCATGCGAGAGGGGCAGCAACTTCCGTTCCCTGGTCTTCCCCCGTCCTCCTCGTATCTGCCGATCCCCAGGACGAGACCGTCGTGTCAAGGGTCAACGAAGTTGATCGCAAAGCGACGCCACAGGCGCCCTTGAGTCGGCGGGTCTCGTCCGGATACTTGAGCAGCGAGGAGGGCGGAAGGCGATGATTTCGCTATCCCTTCTGGTTCTCTCGACTTTCGGTCGACTCTTCCAATTGAAGCTCACGTTTGCGCTGCTCATCCTTTAAAGCTTCGACATTTTGAGCGAAACGTCCCAGAGCAACGTTTTCGTCATCGCCTTCATACTCTCCTATGCCAAGCTCAACAGCTTTATAGTGTTTCTTGATGGCATCCGCCGTTTGCTGTTGACCAAAACTGCGCTCCCGAAACTTAAAGAACCCCGTAGCTCCCGCCGATACACTGACCACCGCGCTAATCGCCGCGGCGAGCCATCTGAACCAATCCTGGGTGTTGGGATTAGTGGCAGCAGCACCAGTAAGGCTAGTGGCGGAAACTGAGCCTACGATGATTGCCCACTGAAACAGGTTTGCTGTGCGCCGGTTGCGACTAGCACGGCGCTCCAGGTCATGGACGTCATCAAGAGCGGATACTCGATAGATCCGAAGGGCAACCAGGGAATCCGCCTCCTGGGATGCCGCCAGATTGCGGTGCTGCGCTTGTAATTCGTGAAGCTTGTATCGGACCTCATCGATTTCAGGTCTTGCTTTTAGCAGAAATATGGACGCTACGGCCGTTGATACAAGAGCCGCGATCGTTCCTATAACGCTGAAGGTATCACGATAGTTGGCCCATATACCTACGAGCATTGCCCAGCCAAGGAACCCCGTAGCTCCCAAACTTGCCAGCAGCCATATCACGCGGAGGCGCTGGACCGCCTTAAGCCCTCGAAGAACGGTTTGCCCCTGATCCAAAGCGGTGGCTGTCTCTCGTTGCCGTACTTCGAGGTCCTTAGTCATAGTCGCTCCATGGGCAGGCCATAGGCTTTGACGATCCACAAAAGACTAGATCGACATCAGCAGCGATGCCACTGGTTGGCTCGCATTGGTTACGTCCCTAGATCAGGCGGTCCGAGCTGCCGGCGGCCGGGACCGGCCCCCAGGCCGCATGCCCGGCCGCCGAGCGGGCGACGGGCCGCGAGGCGGCGCGCAGCGCCGCCGCCTTGAGCGGCACATCGTTCCCGGCCTCGGCGAAGTGCCGGTCGGCAAACTCTCCACAGCGCTTGTCCGCTCCTGGCGAGCCGCCCTCATAGACAAAGGTGTCTCGGTGTCCACGGCCGCCAAGGCGTACCGGCTGCTGCGTGCCGTTCTCATGACGGCGGTCGAAGAGGACAAGCTGATCAGCCAGAACCCCTGCCGGATCAAGGGTGCGGACAACGAGCAGACGCCGGAGCGGCCCATTCTCACCGTCGCCCAGGTCTTCGAGCTGGCAGACCGGATGGCGGACCGGCGATTCCGGGCGCTGATCCTGCTTACCACCTTCGCGAGCCTGCGATGGGGCGAAGTGATCGGGCTGCGGCGCTCGGACATCGACATCGAAGCGCGCACGGTCCGCGTCCGGGAACAGCTCATCGAGCTGGACGGCGGAGACATGGTGCTCGCGCCGCCCAAGTCACGGGCCGGCAAGCGCATCGTCAGCATCCCCTCGGCCATCGTTCCGGCGCTCGTCGACCACCTCGACCAGTTCACCGGCACGGGCGACGACGCGTTCGTCTTTCTCGGCAAGCGTGGTGCGTTCCTCCGCGGTGGCAACTTCCGGCGTGAGGCCAAGTGGGCGGAAGCGCTCAAGGAGATGGGCGTCAAGGGCCTGCACTTCCATGACCTGCGGCACACGGGCAACACGCTCGCCGCGCAGTCGGGCGCGAGCCTGGCCGACCTCAAGGCGCGGATGGGCCACGACAGCGACCGGGCCGCGCTCATCTACCAGCACGCCACGCGTGACGCCGACCGGAAGATCGCCGATGCCCTCAGCGCGCGAGTCGAGGCGGAACGCGATGCCGGCAAGAGCTAATGGCACGTTAATGGCACGAACGCCGCTTCCCATGATCGGAGAAGCGGCGTTTTGGCTGGTGGAGCCTAGGGGATTCGAACCCCTGACTTCCTGCTTGCAAAGCAGGCGCTCTGCCAGCTGAGCTAAGGCCCCTGAGCGAACACGAGCTGTGCGAACGCACAGATCGCCAGCTGTTCGGTCCGTACACCGTAGCAACAGGCCCGGTCTCCGCGCCACTCGGCGCATCCAGCACGCCGAGATGCGGGTGAGCCACGCGGCAAACCGACCGGACCGGGGCCGTGGTGTCCCCCGCCCGACGTCGAGCGGGGGATGTCATCGTGCCGGCGGTCCGGTTCATGATGGCCCTCCGACCACCGGCGACGCCAAGGAAAGCCGACGGCCGTAAAGGCCCGCCGTACTGCGGCCTCATAGGGCGTGCGAGGTCACCAGACGAGGTCACCAGACGGAGGTGGCCACCTTCTGGGTGCTGAGCTCGCTGCTGAGGATCAATGTGGGGAAGTCCGCGATCGAGTCCAGGATATGCGTGGCGCCGCCGCTCAGCATGCGCTCACGGCTGTGGACTCCGGTCAGCACGCCCGCGACGATGGATGCGCCGGCGCGGCTGCCGCAGAGCATGTCGTTCTCCGAATCGCCGGCCACGGCGACGTGCCGGACGTCCTCGATCCCCGCCCGCAGGCCCGCCGTCAGGACCATGTCGGGATAGGGACGGCCGCGCCCGGCGTCCTGGGGACACAGGGCGAGATCGAGCTTGTCGGCCCAGGGGAGCGTGCTCAGGACCCGGCCCAGGGTGGACCGGCTGAAACCGGTGATCAGTGCGATCTTCACTCCGGCGCTGCGGAGCTTGTCGAGCGCCTCGACGGTTCCGGGCAGGGGGATGAGCCCCGTCCGCTCGATCGCCCCCTCATAGGAACGTTCGAACGTCAGGTTCGCCGCCTGCGCCTGTGCCTCGTTGCCGGGGAAGATGCCGCGGAACACTTCGATCTTGGGACATCCCCGGGACCTGTGCACATGCACCATGGCACGTGCATACGCACTGGTCCCGGGAACGATGCCCTGCGTGGCGATCGCCTCGGCGAACGCCCTCTCGACCATGGCGATGTCACCGATCGTGGTACCCGCCAGGTCCAGGCAGGCCAGTTTGACGGGTGTCATTCCCGCACCTTTTCCACGATCACGACCCATCCCGGATGGTCAGTTCTCGCTACCGGTCGCCTCGGTCCACAGGTCCAGCTCGGCGCGGTCAGCCTGCACCTTGCGCCAGACCAGCAGCCCCCCGAGAGCGACCAGCGCGAGAACGAGCAGCTTCTTCACGGTGTGACCCCACTTCTCAACGGTCTCACCTGCCGGGTGAGACAACGCCCGGTTCTACGGTTCCCTGCAGCCTAGCAAGGGTTCGGCCCGTGACCCCGTTAGCTCGGAAATCGGTCGCGCCGAATCTGCCGATACGGCCCGCCTGTCCGGCCTGCCGTACGGCTCGCGTGGCTGGTGGATGAGATCAGAAGTGCCCAGGTCGTCGCGGCGCTAACCCCTGGGAAGAGCGGCGGGAGAGCCGGTGGTGGGGGGTGGTTTCGGACACCGGACCCTCGACTCCGCTATAAGCGGAAGCCATTGAAACCAAACAAAAATGGATCAAACTGCGTCAAAACAAAGCCGTACCAAGCGATCAGGGGAGAGTCGCGCGTAGGTTGACCGTCGTGCCTTCGGGGCCGGTACGGACGACCGCGCCGGCCAGGCGCTCCATCAGCCAGATCCCCCGGCCCCCGAAGTCGAACCGGGTGGCCGGCTCCTCACGCTCCAGGACCTCGGTGGGGATGCCGGGCCCCATGTCCGTGATCTCGCATACCAGCCGCCCCGGCTCCGTCCACATCGCGATGCCGCGCGGCGGCGAGGCATACCGCACCGCATTCGTCACCGCCTCGTGCACAGCCAGCACGAAGTCCTCGAGGGCGGCGCCCTTCAGCCCGGCGTCCTGCGCCGACTCAGTGACGAGATGCCGCACCCGGGTGATCGAGCTTCGATCGAACTCCAGGCTCAGCAGGCTGCCCGTCAACGTCATCACCGCCTTCCCGCGTTCGCCACAGTGGTACTACTCCTTTAACCCCCGATACGCACCTGACACGTCTTTTTTGGTGCGGCATCTGCCGAAGGCCGCGACAGGATGACGGACATGCGGTAACGAGGCTGGTCAGGATGCTACGACACAGTTCAGAGCTCCGTCATGATCTGGGCGAGGATTCTGCCGGTCTCCTGTGCCGGTTCGGCGTCCACGCACAGGCTCTCCATGACCGCGAGATAGCGATCGGCGTCCTCGGGTTTGTCGAGATAGACGGCGCTCGTGAGCTGTTCGAGGTAGACGACGTCGGGAAGGTCGGCCTCGGAGAAGCGCAGGATGCTGAACGGCCCGCCCGCCGCGGCGTGGCCGCCGACGCTGAACGGCACCACCTGCAGGGTCACATGGGGCAGGGCGACCAGCTCCAGCAACCGCTGGATCTGGTCGCGCATCACGTCCGGGCCGCCGAGCGAGCGGCGCAGGACGGCCTCGTCGACGACCGCCCAGATGTGCGGAGGGTCCGGCCGGGTCAGCACTTCCTGCCGGGCCATGCGCAGCCGGACGCGGCGCTCGACGTCATCCGCGGGTGCGGCGGGATGCCCCAGCCGGACGACCGCACGCGCGTAGTCCTCGGTCTGAAGCAGGCCCGGGATGAACTGGACCTCATAGTTCCGGATGCTTCCGGCGGCCTGCTCAAGACCGACATACGTCTCGAACCAGGACGGCAGGACATCGTCGTAGCTGTGCCACCAGCCCTGGGTGTTGGCCTGGGAGACAAGCGAGACCAGCGCCTCACGGTCGGCCTCGTCGGTCACGCCGTACAACGTCAGGAGATCGCCGATGTCCCGTACGCGGAAGCTGACACGGCCCAGCTCCATGCGGCTGATCTTGCTGTGCGACGCGCGGATGGCCCGGCCGGCCTCCTCCAGCGTGATGCTCCTGCGCTCGCGCAGACGGCGCAGCTGTGTGCCCAGGAGGATCCGGAGGACTGTCGAAGAACTGCGACGGAGCTGAGCGTGGAGATAGCGGGGGCGTGGCGCGCCCTCTGTGGAGGCCGCAGTCATATGAGTCCTTATGGGGCGCACCGGACGATTTACGCCAGGTTCACGATACCCGCACGGCTCTTTCGCGCAAGTGGGGTGATCAGTCAAGGACCAAATCCTCTAGCCACGGATGAGATCGTCGAACTCGCCGTCCTTGGTGGACAGCACGAAGGCCGCCAGCTCCTGCCGGGCGTAGATGAGAACGGGACCGCCGGGATGCCGCGAGTTCCGCATGGCGACCTGGCCGTCGGGCAGCTCCGCGAGCTCCACGCAGTTGCCGTTCGGATTGCTGTGCCGGCTCTTCCGCCACGCGACCTGCCCCAACAGGGACGATGGCATTCCGTTGTAGATGGCGGTCATCTGCGCCTCACTTCCGGTTTACCGGTCACAATACGACGCTGTGCGTTTGCACGTGCATCCGTACTTGCACAGCAACATCATTAGCGGCAGTATGACTAACTCGAGTGATCCCGTCACATGGCCGACATCGACCTCATAGGGCTCCCAAAATGACTGGTTATCGGACAGACACCGCTTCCGTGGCAGAAGCCGATAGCGAGGGCTGGGACGGCTGGCTGACCACTCTCGACCAGGTCTTTCCGGACGGCTGCGCCTGGCCGTGGGCGAACGACGAGTGGGACGAGGGACACGCCAGGCTTCAGGTCGCGATCCAGGAGTTCCACCGTGACATCCTTGCGGCCCGTACGGCCCGGCGTTTCACGGCCGGTGTGCTGCGGACGTGGACGATGTCGGAGCTCATCGACGACGCCGCTCTCGCGGTTTGCGAACTGGTTACCAACGCCGTCCGGCATGGGTTGCGCTATCCGGTCATCCGTCCCCATCCGGTCCGGTTGCTGATGTTCCGCTCGCGCCGCTCGCTGCTGTGCGTGGTGACCGATCCGAGCAGCGACCCTCCCGTGCTGCGCGAGCCTGACTACGTCGCGGAGAACGGGCGCGGCCTCCAGGTGGTCGCCGGAGTCAGCCGCATGTGGGGATGGACGCCTCTGCGCCCCCTGGGCAAGGCGGTCTGGGCCGGCTTCACCGTCACCAAGGCCCGGATGGAAGCCTGTCGCTGAGATCGCGCGGGCCCGGCCGCCTGAGGACCGGCTCTCCGGCTACCTGAGGGGGACCGCTCGCGAGAACGCCGATGCCGTACGGCACTCGCCCGCGAGATGTGGAGGCGCGGGCTCTCGATCCCTATCCTGAGCCGGTCGGGATGCGGTAAATCTAGGCGGGCATTGTTTGAATCGATCCACGGGTGGTCGTGGGCGGTGGCGCACGGCACCTGCCTCGATCCTGGCCGGTTGGAAGGTGCGACTCGTGGTGACGATCACCGGCTCGGCATCGTGACCGGGAACAGGGCGAATACGGGAAACGCCGCGACCACCCCGAACGCGGCGAACAGCGTGGACGCGGTTCTCTACACCGACCGGCACCTGCGCGTGAGCTGGGCGGCCGGGAGTTCGTCCGTGGTGCTCACCGGCGAGGTGGACGTCTCCAACAGCGCTGCCCTCGCCTCCGTGCTGAGCGAGGCCCGCGACTCGCACGGCGAGATCGAGATCGACACGGGGGACCTGCGGTTCGTCGACCTGGCGGGACTGCGTGCCCTGGCGCCCAGCGGCTGCCCGGGAGACCGGATGCGTCTGCGGAACGTGCCACCGTACATGGCCCGCCTGCTGGAGATGCTCGGCCCCACTCCCTGCCCCTGACCCGGCCCCCTTCACTCAAGCCCCCTCCTTCGCCACCGTCCGAGCCGCCGCTCGCGGTCCATCGGGTGCCACCAGGTGTCACCAGGTGCCACGAAGCGGCCTCCGCCTGATGCTCCCTGGCTAACCGAGGGCGAGGTCGAGCTTGAACGCGGCGCTGATCAACGCCAGATGGGTGAACGCCTGCGGGAAGTTGCCGAGCTGCTCACCGGTGTGCCCGATCTCCTCCGCGTACAGGCCGAGGTGGTTGGCGTAGGTCAGCATCTTCTCGAAGGCCAGGCGGGCCTCGTCGAGCCGGCCGGCGCGGGCCAGCGCCTCGACGTACCAGAACGAGCAGATCGAGAACGTGCCCTCCTCGCCGCGCAGGCCGTCCGGGCTGGTCCGGGGGTCGTAGCGGTACACGAGCGAGTCCGACACCAGCGCCTCGCCGAGGGCGTCGAGGGTGGACAGCCACTTGGGATCCGTTGGGGAGACGAACTTGGCGAGCGGCATCATCAAGACGGCGGCGTCGAGCACGTCCTCGTCGTAGTGCTGGACGAACGCCTGCAGCTCCCGCGACCAGCCGCGCCGCATGATCTGCCGGTAAATCGTGTCGCGGTTCTCGCGCCAGCGCGACAGATCGGCGGGCAGGCCACGATGAATGGCCATCCGCGTGGCACGCTCGATCGCCACCCAGCACATCAGCCGGGAGTACACGAAGTCCTTGCGGCCGCCCCGGGTCTCCCAGACCCCCTCGTCGGGCTGGTCCCAGTTGTCGCAGACCCAGTCGACCAGCACGCAGACCTGGTCCCACTGGTCGCTGGAGATCGGCTGCCCCCACTTGTCGTACAGATAGATCGAGTCGATGAGGGCGCCGTAGATGTCGAGCTGGAGCTGATCGACGGCGGCGTTCCCGGTCCGCACGGGGGCCGACCCCTGGTAGCCCTCCAGGTGGCCGAGCTCGCGTTCGGGGAGGTCGCACCGGCCGTCGATGCCGTACATGATCTGCAGTGGGCCCGATTCGTCGACGCCACAGGTCGTGACGTGCCTGGACAGGAAGTCCATGAACGCCTCGGCCTCGCCCGTGAAGCCCAGCCTGAGCAGCGCGTACACGCAGAAGGCGGCGTCGCGGATCCAGACGTGGCGGTAGTCCCAGTTGCGCTCCCCGCCGATCTGCTCAGGCAGGCTCGTTGTCGGAGCGGCCACGATCCCGCCGGTCGGCGCGTAGGTCAGCAGCTTGAGCGTCAGGGCGGAGCGGTGGACCATCTCGCGCCAGCGGCCGCGGTAGCGCGACGAGGACAGCCACGTCCGCCAGAACTTAACGGTCGCGGCGAACTGCTCCTCGGCCTCGGCCAGCGGGCACGACCTCATCTCGACGCCGTCGCCGACCCGGTCGAGGGCGAACACCGCGGACTCGCCCTCATGAAGCTTGAACTGCGACCACACGTCCTGGTTGTCGGCTTCCAGCGGCACGCTCGCGGTCAGGGTGAGGGAGAGCGACGGCGCCGTGAAGATCGCCTGGCCCTCCTGGACCCGCACGGTGTGCGGCTCGGTCGCGTACCCGAACCTGGGGGCGACCCTGGCGCGGAACGGCAGCGATCCCCGGGCGCAGAGCACGCGCCTGATCAGCCGGTGCCGGTCGATCTCGCGCGACTCGTCCATGATGGGCATGAAGTCCTGGATCTCCCCCACGCCGTCAGCGGCGTAGAACCGGGTGATCAGGACATTCGTGTCAGGGAAGTAGAACTGCTTGGTCCGCGCCGGCACGTCGGCGGCAAGCTGGAACGACCCGCCGCGATCGGCGTCGAGGATCGCCCCGAACACGCTGGGAGCGTCGAAGCGCGGACAGCAGTACCAGTCGATCGTGCCGTTGACGCCGACGAGCGCCGCGGTGCGGAGGTCGCCGATCAACCCGTGCTCGGCGATCGGCAGGTACCGAGAGGTGCCGGAAGGAGCAAATTGCTGAGTTTCCGGCCACATACCGCTGATTTCCGAGATACCTGTCATATTGGCCTTCTCCCACAGGATCTCCTCAAGCTATTCCGCTTCCGGTCTGTCCTGAACCAAGGAAACGGCACGTTTCCCCCATGTACGGCCGGGCCGCCCCGCCGTCCAGCACGGGGTCGCTGACGTGCTGAAACAGGAGAAGTGGGAGACTGTGGAGGAGATCACGGTACGACCTGCCGACCGCTTTGGGGGCAGAAATGTCCGCGGTAAAGCAAGGACGGAAGTTCCGGGAAGAACCGGACGGCAGCTACGTCACGTCGGCGCGGGGCATGGATGTCCTGCGCGACCCGGTCCTGAACAAGGGAACGGCGTTCACCCCCGAGGAACGTGCCGAGCTGGGGCTGGACTCGCTTCTGCCGCCGGTGGTCATGGGGCTCGACGAACAGGCGCGCCTCGCATACGGCCAGTATCGCGCCCAGCCCACCAACCTGCGCAGGAACGTCTACCTGACAGCTCTGCACGATCGGAACGAGGTGCTCTTCCACCGCCTGCTCGGCGAGCATCTCGGGGAGATGCTCCCGATCGTGTACGACCCGACGGAGGGCGAGGCGATCAGGCAGTACAGCCGGGAGTACCGCCGGCCACGCGGGGCCTCCCTGTCGATCGACCATCCGGACAGCGTGCAGCGGATCTTCGAGAACCTCGGGCTGGGCGCCGGGGATCTCGACCTGATCGTGGCCTCCGACGCGGAGGACATCCTCGGCGTCGGCGACTGGGGCGTCGGCGGCGGCCTCGACATCGCGGTGAGCACGATCGCCGTGTACACGGCCGCGGCCGGCATCGACCCGGCGCGGGCCATCCCCGTCGCGCTCGACGTCGGCACCGGCAACCAGCAACTGCTCGCGGACCCCTTCTACGTCGGCAACCGGCATTCGCGGGTGCGGGGGCGGCGCTACGACGACTTCATCGACACCTTCGTCTCCGCCGTCTCCCGGCTGTTCCCCCACGCGGTCCTGCACCTCGAGGGCTTCACGGCGGAGAACGGCAGGCGGATCCTGGAGCGGCACGCCGGCCGGGCATGCGTCTTCGACGGCGGCATCCAGGCCACCGGCGCGATCACGCTCGCGTCGGCGCTGAGCGCCACCCACGTCACCGGCACGCCGCTGCACGAACAGCGGATCGTCGTCTTCGGGTTCGGTACGGCCGGCGTCGGGATCGCCGACCAGCTCCGCGGCGCGATGATCC
This sequence comes from Planotetraspora sp. A-T 1434, assembly GCF_025420585.1. Lineage (GTDB taxonomy): Bacteria > Actinomycetota > Actinomycetes > Streptosporangiales > Streptosporangiaceae > JAOEGB01. The sequence continues at coordinate 173,715 of NZ_JAOEGB010000011.1, forward strand.
GCGACGGAGTGGACGAGCGGGCCGCGACCCGGCGGATCTGGGCCCTGGACGCGTCCGGGCTGCTGACCGACGACATGCCGTTCCCGATCGCCCCAGACCGGGCGTCCTACGCCCGCCCGGCCGCCGAGGTCGCGTCGTGGCGGCGCGAGGAGGACGGCCGGATCGGCCTCGCCGAGGTCGTGGCGCGGGTCAGGCCCACCATGCTCATCGGCGTCTCCGGCGCTCGGGGAGCCTTCACCGAACCGGTCGTCCGCGAGATGGCCGCCCACGTCGAACGGCCGGTCATCTTCCCGCTGTCGCATCCGGCTGATCGCATCGAGGCGACGCCCGGCGACCTCGTCCGGTGGACCGGCGGACGGGCCCTCGTCGTCACCGGCGTTCCCTCCGGCCCGGTCATGCACGACGGCGTCGGCTACGCCATCGGCCATGCCGACAACGCGCTGGTCTACCCCGGCTTGGGGCTGGGCGCGATCGTGTCACGGGCGACCCGGATCAGCACGGGGATGCTCTCGACCGCCGCCGAGACCGTCGCCGGGCTGGTCGACGTGCACACGCCCGGCGCGTCGCTCCTGCCACCGGTGGACGAGCTGCGCACGGTCTCCGCCACGGTCGCGGCCGACGTCGCCGACCGGGCGGCCAAGGAGGGGCTGGCCAGGGCCGAGCTGCCCGACACCCTCCAGCAGGTGCGGGACGCGATGTGGGAGCCCGTCTACCGCCACGTCAAGGCGGCCGGAGCATGACGACGCCCTGTCGCACGGCGCCACGGGGGAAGGCCGTAGAGAGAGGTCGTGGGAGATGGCGAAACGCACGGTGGCCGACCAGTTCGTGGAGATCCTGCTCGCCGCGGGGGTGCGGCACATGTACGGGGTCGTGGGTGACAGCCTCAACCCCGTCGTGGACGCCGTCCGCCGCCACGAGGGCATCGAATGGGTGCACGTCAGGCACGAGGAGGCCGGCGCGTTCGCCGCGGGCGCGGAGGCCCAGCTCACCGGCCGGCTCGCCGCGTGCGCCGGGAGCTGCGGCCCGGGGAACGTCCATCTGATCAACGGTCTCTACGACGCCCACCGCAGCATGGCGCCGGTGATCGCGCTCGCCGCCCAGATCCCGAGCACCGAGATCGGCACGAGCTACTTCCAGGAGACCACCCCCACGCTGTACTTCCGGGAGTGCAGCTACTTCTGCGAGCTGGTCTCCCGGCCCGAGCAGCTGCCGAGGGTCACCCAGATCGCCATCCAGGAGGCGATCGGCAACGACGGGGTCGCGGTCGTGGTCCTGCCCGGCGACGTGGCCGACCTCCCGGCCGGCGGCGCCTACCTCGAGCATTCCTACCGGCTCGAACAGCAACCGACCGCCCGGCCGTCCGACGCCGTGCTGGAGGAGCTCGTCCAGATGATCGACGCGGCCAGGCGGGTGACGCTGTTCTGCGGTCGCGGTGTCGCCGGGGCGCACGACGAGGTGGTGGCCCTGGCCGCGCGGCTCAAGGCCCCCGTCGGCTACGCGCTTCGCGGCAAGGACTGGGTCGCCTACGACAATCCGTACGAGGTCGGGATGTCCGGGCTGCTCGGCTACGGCGCCTGCTACGAGGCCATGCACGAGTGCGACCTGCTGGTGCTGCTCGGCACGGACTTTCCGTACGTCCAGTTCATGCCGTCGGAGCCGAAGGTCGTCCAGGTGGATCTGCGCCGTGAACGCCTGGGCCGCCGCTCCCGGCTCGACCTCGGCGTCTGGGGGGATGCCAGGGAGACCGTGCGGGCGCTGCTGCCGCGAGTGGCGGAGAAGACCGACTTCGCCTTCCTCGACAAGATGCTGCGCCGGCACCACGATCTCGTCGGCCGGCTCCGCACGTATGCCACAGAGGTGAGCGGTCACCGCCCGATCCACCCGGAGCACGTCGCCGCCACCCTCGACGAGTTCGCGGCAGGCGACGCCGTCTTCACCGTCGACACCGGGATGTCCACCGTGTGGGCCGCGCGTCTCATCAACCCCAACGGGCGGCGACGCCTCATCGGGTCGTTCGTCCACGGTTCGATGGCCAACGCGCTGCCCCAGGCGATCGGCGCGCAGGTCGCCTACCCGGACCGGCAGGTCGTCGCCATGTGCGGGGACGGCGGCTTCGCCATGCTGATGGGCGACTTCCTCACCCTCCTGCAGTACGGCCTGCCGGTGAAGGTGGTCATCTTCAACAACGGCTCGCTCGGCATGGTCGCGCTGGAGATGCTCGTCGCGGGCTACCCGCCGTACCAGACCGCATTGAAGAACCCCGACTTCGCCGCCATGGCGAGCGCGGCCGGGGTGAAGGGGATCAGGATCGAGGACCCGGCCGACGTCCGCGACGGCCTGCGGGAGGCTCTCGCGGCGGACGGGCCGGTGCTCGTGGACGTGCTCACCGACCCGAACGCCCTGTCCATGCCGCCCAAGATCAAGGGGGAGCAGGTCAGGGGGTTCGCGCTGGCCATGACGAGGCTCGTCCTGGCGGGGGAGGCCGACGAGGTCGTCAACATGGCCCGCAGCAACCTCCGCAACCTCCCCCGCCTCTGAGCTGACCTCCGACCTGCTCAGACCGGCCGCTGCCGGCCCGGCGCCGAGCGTCCAGTGCATGATCACGTACGGCGAAGCCGCAGGCAGGCGGGATGTGCGGGAAAGCGCGCATGATCACGGCGTGGGGGGTGGCGGGTCAGGCGGGGCGGGGGGCGATCTCCTCGAGCTCGGCCAGTGCCTCGTCGTCCGGGATCCAGGCGGCCGCGGCGGCGTTGGCCTTGACCTGCTCGGGGCGGGTCGCGCCCGCGATCACCGAGGCCACGGCAGGCTGCGCGAGGAGACCGCCGATCGCCACGTCGAGCAGACTGACGCCCTGGCGCTGGGCGAACGCCTCCAGCTTCTCCACCACGTCGAAGCGCTCGCCGGTGAGGTACTGCGGCCGGCCGGCCAGGCGGGTGCCCTCCGGCGCCCCCGCGCCCCGGCGGTACTTGCCCGTGAGCAGGCCGTTCGCCAGCGGGAAGTACGGCAGGAGGCCGATGCCGTGATGCAACAGCGCCGGGGTCAGCTCCCGCTCCGCCCGCCGGTCCAGCAGGCTGTACTCGTTCTGCGCGCTGACGAAGCGCTCGTATCCCTCGGTCCGGGCGATCCAGTCGGCGTCGGTCACCTGCCACCCCGCGAAGTTCGACGAGCCGACATAGCGGACCTTCCCCTCGCGGACCAGGTCGGACAGGGTGGACAGGGTCTCCTCGATCGGCGTCGAGGCGTCGGGGAAGTGAAGCTGGTAAAGGTCGATCCAGTCGGTCCGCAGCCGGCGCAGCGACCGCTCGACGGCCTTGCGGATGTACCGCCGGGAGCCTCGGGCTCCCCAATCCGGGCCATTCGCCCCGCCCGTGTCTCCGCCGAACTTGGTGGCCAGGACCACCTCGTCGCGGCGGCCCCGCAGGACCTCGCCCAGGAAGGTCTCCGACTCCCCGTAGATGTCGGCGGTGTCGATCAGGGTGATCCCGGCCTCGAAGGCGGCGTCGACCACGGCCCGCGTCGCGTCCAGGTCGATCCGGCGGCCGAAGTTGTTGCCCCCCAGGCCGACGGACGAGACGACGAGCCCCGAGTCCCCCAGCCGGCGATAAGTCATGTCCACGCTGCCGGGCACCCTCGTGCCGGCTTCCGTGACAGCTCCCACGTCAACCACTCCTCACATGTACGGCACGCCGCCGCCATTCTCGGCGCGTACGGCAGCCGCATAAAACTAGCGCCGCCTCGCGCGGAGCAGTTCCACGATCGCGGCGATGTCGGCGTCGCCCCAGCCACGCTCCGCCGCCTCCTCGTAGCGCCGCTCGACGAGACGGGCGATCGGCAGGTCCAGGCCGGCGGCTTCGGCGACCTCGCGGGCCAGCCGCACGTCCTTGGCCCCGAGCCGGGTCGTGAACCAGCCTTCGTGATCGCCGCCGATGATGTCGTCGAGCCGGTTGTGCAGGGCGGGCGGGACGGTGGGCCAGGTGAAGAGCATCTCGCGCACCGTGTCCTCGCCGAACCCGGCGGCCTGCGCCGTGGCCACGGCCTCGGCGACGACGGCCACGGTGGACATGAGCAGGTAGTTGTTCAGCAGCTTCAACGTCACGGCGCAGCCGGGATCCTCACCGCAGTAGGAGTAGCCGGCGAACGCGTCCCGCCAGACCGCCTCCAGCTTCTCGACGGCTCGGCGATCTCCGCCGAGCAGGGCCGTGGCCTTCCCGACCACGACGGCCAGCGGCCCGCCGACGATCGGCGCCGCCACGAACCGGCCACCGGGCACGAGATCGCGCAGCTCACGGGACATGGCGGGAGAGACGGTGCTCATGTCGGCCACGATCGGCCAGTCGCGGGTGGGCTCCAGACCGGCCAGCCGGCCCACGACCTCGCGGACGGCCTGGTCGTCGGCGAGCGACAGCAGCACGGCCTCCGCGTCGCGCGCGGCCTCGGCGGGCGAGGACGCCTCGATGGCCCCATCGCCGACCAGGTCCGCGGCCCTGCCCGGTGTCCGGTTCCAGACCGTGACCGCGAAGTGCTGACCGAGGAGCCGCTGGGCCAGGGCCCGGCCCATTCTCCCCATCCCGAGCACCGCTATCCGCATATGGCACCCCCCTACGGCCATTGTCCTTTTTCTGTTTGCAGGGGCGCCGCCAGGGTGGCCCCGGGCGGGGAGGGCGTGCAGGAGGATGATGCCCATGCATCCTGTACGGCACAGCGTCCGGGCCATCCTCTTCGACGGCGAGGACATCGTCTTGTTCAAACGGGTGAAGCCGGGGCTCGAGCCGTACTGGATCACGCCGGGAGGCGGCGTGGAGCCGGCCGACACCTCGCCCGAGATGACCCTCCGCCGCGAACTGGACGAGGAGCTCGGCGCCACGGCCGGGCCCGCGCTGCGGGTCTTCACGGCCGCGGAGCCCGGCAGGCAGCTCATCGCGTACGCGTGCCGCCTGGTCGAGATGGACCTGACGCGGCGCAGCGGGCCGGAGTTCCTCGTCCCCGGCAACGGCGTCCACGTGATCGAGCGGGTGCGGCCGGAGAAGGTGCGCGAGCTGAACCTGGTCCCCCGGGAGCTGGCCGACTTCATCGCGGACAGCGCCGATACGCTTCCCGGGCTGCTCGCCTCGGCCACCCACGCGCCGGGTCGCTACCGCCCCGTGGTCGACGTGCACCTCCTGCTGTTCGACGGCGACCGGGTGCTGCTCGGCCGCCGCCAGGGCACGGGCTACGCCGACGGGGAGTGGCAGATCATGCCGTCCGGGCATCTGGAGGAGGGCGAATCCGTCATCGACACGGCCGTGCGGGAGGCCCGGGAGGAGCTCGGGATCGACGTCTCCGGGCTGGACGTGGTCCATGTGATGCACCACCGCAACGCCGGGGGCACGGCACGGATCGGGTTCTTCCTCGTGGCCCGCGACCATGCCGGGACTCCGGTCAACGCCGAGCCGCACAAGTGCGCCGAGCTGGGCTGGTTTTCCGCCGACGACCTGCCGGAAGGCACGGTTCCCTATGCCCGCGCGGGCATCGAGGCCGTCCGGCGGAAGCTCGATTTCTCCCTGCACGGATGGGACGTCCCCGGTCCGGCCGAGTTGGAGGCGGAAGCCGTACGGGCCGGGTTCCGGCAGCTGAGCGTCGCGCTCATCCGACACCGCGACGGCGCGGTGTTCGTCCTGTCGGACGAGGAGACCGACCGCCTGCCCTCCACGGTCGTACGGCCAGGCGAGACGCTCGAAGCGGCCCTGGCCAGGGTCGCGAAGGCCGCTTCCCCGGCGTCATCCGCTTCCCAGGCGCCTCCGGCTTCGCCCCCTTCACCGCCCCCAGCCTCTTCATCCGCCGCGACGGCCTCCCCGGCATCTCCCGACTCACCAGTGGTGACGAGTTCGCAGGGCGCCCGCTTCATCGGGGCCGACGACTACGTGGCGGCCGACGGCGTATCGGGACGCCGTTTCACGTTCGCCGCCGCCCTGCCTGATCTCTCACCGGCGTCCGGCCTTTCATCGGCCCCCGCGTCTCCGGCGCATCCGAGCGTGCCGGGACGCTGGCTGGACGGGGGGTCCATCGACGCGACCCGCATGCCGCACTCCGAACGCATGCTGATCGCCAGGGCGCTTTTCTGATGTTTCACATGAAACGGTAGTCACCCTCACCCTCACGCCCGGGATCGGCGGGCCCCAAATGTCGGGAAATACCATAGGGGGGTATGGTGTTGTTCTGGGTGGGACCACGGGACAGGGGTGGAGATATGGCTGGATACACCGACTCCAAGCAGGACCACTTGACGCGGCTGCGCCGGATCGAGGGGCAGGTGCGCGGCCTGCAACGGATGGTCGAGGAGGACAAGTACTGCATCGACGTCCTCACTCAGGTCTCGGCCGCCAACCGCGCGCTTCAGTCCTTCGCCCTGTCGCTGCTCGAAGAGCACATGAGCCACTGCGTGGCGGACGCGGCCGCGAAGGGAGGCGCGGAGGCGGACGCCAAGATCAAGGAAGCCTCCGACGCCATCGCGCGCCTCGTCCGCTCCTGACCTTCCCGACGGGCTTCCCCCGGCGGTCTTCTCTGGCTGCCAGGGCCTTCCGCCACCACAACCACCACCACGAGGAGTGATCGCCATGACCACCACCACATACACCGTAACCGGCATGACCTGCGGCCACTGCGTCAGCTCGGTCAAGGAGGAGGTCGGAGAAGTCCCCGGTGTCACGGGCGTCGATGTCGACCTGAAGACCGGCCTGGTCACGGTGACAAGTGACGGCCCCATTGACGCGACCGACGTCGGCGCCGCCGTGCGGACCGCCGGATACGAACTGGCGGACCGGCCGTGAACACCCCGGCCAAGCTCGGAGCCTACGTCGTCGGCTTGACGGTGATCTTCGGCGGCGCGCTGGGAGCGGGTAGGTCCGCCGGCCCGGTGGGCTCCGCCGCCACCGAAGCCCACAACAGGCCGGACGCCCACAGCAGGCCGGACGCGCACAACACCCATGGCACCGGCGACGCCGAAGGCCCGCACGACACCGGCGACGCCGGGGGCCCCGACGCCGGTGACGCCCACGGCGGGGATCACAGCGATCGAGCGGATGCCCCGCCGATCCCCGAAGGGCTCCAGATATCCGTGAACGGCTACACCCTCAGCCCGCTGACCTCGACCATCGAGCCCGGCGAAGCCACCGATTTCCGGTTCACCGTCATCGGCCCCGACGGGAAGCCCGTCACGGGCTATCAGACTCGGCACGACAAGAAGCTGCATTTCATCGTGGTCAGGCGGGATCTCACCGGGTTCCAGCACCTGCACCCCCAACTCCTGGACAACGGCGTCTGGTCGGTACGGTTGTCGCTGCCGGAAGCCGGGCCGTACCGCGCGTTCGCGGACTTCGCACCCGATGATCACGAGGCTCTGACACTGGGGATGGATCTGAACGCCGCCGGCGACTACGAGCCGAAGGCGCTGCCACCGGTCTCCCGTACGGCCACAGTCGACGGCTACACCGTTACTCTGGACGGGGAGCTGAACGGCGGCGGGTCGAGCCCGCTGACCTTGAAGATCACCAAGGACGGCGAGCCGGTCACCGACCTCCAGCCCTATCTCGGCGCCTACGGCCACTTGGTCGCCCTGCGGGCGGGAGACCTGGGTTACCTGCACGTTCACCCGGACGGATCGCCCGGCGACGGCAGGACCCCGGCCGGACCGGAGATCACCTTCCACGCCGAGGTGCCGACCGGCGGCGACTACCGGCTGTTTCTGGACTTCAAGCACGCGGGAGCCGTACACACCGCCGATTTCACCGCCCGCGCCGGTCAGGCCGCCCCCACGGCCTCGACACCGGCCTCGGCACCGGCCGTGACGCCCGCGCAGCAGGAGCACTCCGATGAGCACTCAGGCCACTGACGCCGGCCGGGAGCCACACTGGGAGAAAGGAGAGGTGATGGCATTCGTCACCGATGGCAGGCCGCCGGTCTCCTTGGGCGCCGTCGAGCTCTCAATCAGCGGCATGACCTGCGCGTCCTGCGCCGCCCGGATCGAGCGCAAGCTGAACAAGCTGGACGGCGTGAGCGCGACGGTCAACTACGCCACGGAGAAGGCGAAGGTGACCTTCCCCGAGAGCGTCGCGGTCCGCGACCTGATCACCGAGGTGGAGAAGGCGGGCTACACCGCCGAGTTGCCGGCTCCGCCACCATCCGACACCGACGCCCGGGAGAGCGAGGCGGTGGACGAGCTCCGCCCCCTCCGCCTGCGGCTGCTCATCTCGGCGGTCCTCGCCGTACCGGTCGTGGCCATGGCCATGATCCCGGCCCTGCAGTTCACCAACTGGCAGTGGCTGTCGCTCACCCTCACCGCTCCGGTCGTCGTCTACGGCGGATGGCCCTTCCACAAGGCCGCCTGGACCAACCTGCGCCACGGCGCCGCCACCATGGACACGTTGATCTCCATCGGCACCATCGCGGCCTTCGGCTGGTCGCTGTGGGCGCTGTTCCTCGGCAGCGCGGGCATGCGGGGGATGACCCACGCCTTCACGTTCACCATCCAGCGGACCGACGGGTCGGGGAACATCTACCTGGAGGCGGCGGCGGGCGTCACCGCGTTCATCCTGGCCGGGCGCTACTTCGAGGCCCGGTCGAAGCGCCGCGCGGGCGCCGCCCTGCGGGCGCTGCTGCAGCTCGGCGCCAAGGACGTGGCCGTGCTGCGCGACGGCCAGGAAACGCGGATCCCCAGTGACCGGCTCGCCGCCGGGGACCTGTTCGTCGTACGGCCCGGCGAGAAGATCGCCACAGACAGCGTGATCGAGGAGGGCTCCTCCGCCGTCGACACCTCCATGCTGACCGGCGAGTCCGTCCCCGTCGAGGTGCGGCCGGGCGACCCGGTCACCGGGGCCACCGTCAACGCCGGGGGGCGGCTCGTCGTCCGGGCCACCCGGGTCGGGGCCGACACCCAGCTCGCCCAGATGGCCAGGCTGGTGGAGGAGGCCCAGACCGGCAAGGCGCAGGCCCAGCGGCTGGCCGACCGGATCTCGGCCGTCTTCGTCCCGATCGTCATCGCGCTGGCCGTGGGGACGCTCGGCTTCTGGCTCGGCACGGGAGGCGGCGCTGGTGCGGCGTTCACGGCGGCGGTAGCCGTACTGATCATCGCGTGCCCCTGCGCGCTGGGCCTGGCGACGCCGACCGCGCTGCTGGTCGGCACCGGAAGGGGAGCCCAGCTCGGCATCCTGATCAAGGGCCCGGAGGCGCTGGAGTCGACTCGGGCGATCGACACCATCGTGCTGGACAAGACGGGCACCGTCACCGAGGGCCGGATGACCCTACTGGACGTGTTCGTCGCGGACGGCGAGGACGCCGATGAGGTCCTGCGGCTGGCCGGAGCCCTGGAGCACGCCTCGGAGCACCCGATCGCCCAGGCCGTCGCCCGCGGCGCGGCCGAACGTGTGGGTGAGCTGCCCGCGCCGGAGGACTTCGCCAACGTCGAGGGGCGCGGCGTCCAGGGGATCGTGGACGGGCACGCGGTGCTGGTCGGACGGCCGGCCCTGCTGGCCGACTGGTCCCAGCATCTGCCCGCCCAGCTGGAGCGGAAGCTGCACACGGCCCAGGCCGCAGGCCGTACGGCTGTCGCGGTCGGCTGGGACGGCACCGCCCGCGCGGTGCTCACGGTCGCGGACGTGGTGAAGCCCACGTCGGCGAAGGCCGTCGCGGAGTTGCGCGCCCTGGGGCTGACGCCGTTCCTGCTCACCGGTGACAACGAGGCCGTCGCCCGCGCGGTGGCGGCCGAGGTCGGCATCTCCCCGGACGACGTGATCGCCGAGGTGCTGCCCGCCGACAAGGTCGATGTGATCAAGCGGCTGCAGTCCGAAGGACGGACCGTCGCCATGGTGGGGGACGGCGTCAACGACGCCGCCGCGCTCGCCCAGGCCGACCTGGGCCTCGCCATGGGCACGGGCACCGACGCGGCCATCGAGGCGTCCGACCTCACGCTGGTCCGCGGCGACCTGCGGACGGCGGCCGACGCCATCCGGCTCTCCCGCCGGACCCTCGCCACCATCAAGGGCAACCTCTTCTGGGCATTCGCCTACAACGTGGCCGCCCTGCCGCTGGCCGCCGCCGGCCTGCTCAACCCCATGATCGCCGGAGCCGCCATGGCGTTCTCGTCGGTGTTCGTGGTGAGCAACAGCCTGCGGCTGCGAAGCTTCCGGTGAGCCGGCGCCGTTTCATGTGAAACCTTGACGGCCGGGAGATCGCGAACCTTCTTGGCGTTTTCGGTGGGGATGTAGAGAACGTGTCGCGTGCTCCGAACTACCTGTGAGAGGCCGCCCAGACCGGGGCGCCGACCATGAGGGGTGAAGACATGAAGTACATGCTCTCGATCTACGGCAACGACGAGCTCTGGGCGTCCTACTCCGAGGAGCGGTTCGCCTCGCTGATCGCGGCGGACGCGGCGTTCCAGAAGGAGATCCGCGAGTCCGGAGAGCTCGTCAGCGTGGAGGGCCTGGCCGACTCGGTCAAGGCGAAGACCGTCCGGGTGCGAGACGGCCTCCCGGTCGTGACCGACGGGCCGTACCTGCGGTCCAAGGACTATCTGGCCAGCTACTTCGTGGTCGACTGCGAGAGCCTCGACCGGGCGATCGAGCTGGCCGCCCGTTACCCCGCCGCCCGCGACAACGGGGTGGAAGTGCGGCCCCTCATGAACCAGTCCGGGACGGAGATTTGAGAGCGGACGTCCGCATTGAGGATCTGCTGCGCGAGCTGGCGCCACAGGTCCTCGGTGCCCTCATCCGGCGTTACGGCCACTTCGACGCCTGCGAGGACGCGGTGCAGGAGGCCCTGCTCGCGGCGGCCGTCCAGTGGCCGAGTGAGGGCGTGCCGGAGGTCCCCCGGGCCTGGCTGATCACGGTGGCGGGCCGCCGGCTGACCGACCAGCTGCGCAGCGAGGAGGCCCGCAGCCGCCGGGAGGCAACGGTCGCGGCCATGGCGGCGCCCGAAGGGCTGACGGCCCCGCCTCCCGGCAGCGAGGAACAGTCCCCCGGCCAGGACGACACATTGACCCTCCTGCTGATGTGCTGTCACCCGGCGCTGACGCCGCCCTCCCAGGTCGCGCTCACCCTGCGCGCCGTCGGCGGCCTCACCACGGCGGAGATCGCCCGCGCGTTCATGGTCCCCGAGGCGACCATGGCGCAGCGCATCAGCCGCGCCAAGCAGCGGATCAAGGCCGCGGGCATCGGCTTCCGGATGCCCCCGCCGGACGAGCGGGCCGAACGGCTGCGCGTGGTCCTGCACGTGCTGTACCTGATCTTCAACGAGGGCTACACCACGACCTCGGGGCCCGACCTGCAGCGGACCGACCTCACCGGCGAGGCCATCCGGCTCGCCCGCGCCGTCCGCCGGGCGCTCCCCGGCGACGGCGAGGTGACCGGGCTGCTCGCCCTCATGCTGCTCACCGACGCACGGCGCCCCGCCCGCACCGGGCCCAGCGGCGAGCTGATCCCCCTGGCCGAACAGGACCGCACCCGCTGGAACCGGCGATCCATCGAGGAGGGCGCGGCGCTCCTCACGGACGCGCTGTCCACATCCGCGCTCGGCCCCTACCAACTCCAGGCGGCAATCGCGGCCGTCCACGACGAGGCCGCCCAGGCGGGCGACACGGACTGGCGGCAGATCCTCGGGCTGTACCGGCTGCTCGAGCGGGTGTCCCCCGGCCCCATGGTGACTCTCAACCGCGCCATCGCGGTCGCCATGGTCGAGGGGCCGCACGCCGGGCTCGACCTGCTCGCAACCCTGGACACCGACGACCGGCTGGCCGGTCACCACCGCCTCCACGCGGTTCGCGCGCACCTGCTGGAGATGGCCGGCGACCACGAGGCCGCGCGAGCCGGCTACCGGACGGCCGCGCGCCGCACCACCAGCCTCCCCGAACAGCGCTACCTCGAAGCCCAGGCCCTACGGCTCGCAGAAGCCGGCCGCAGACCACACTCCCGGCAGCCGTCACCGCGAAGGATCTCTGAGATGAACACGTTGAAAGTGCCAGGCGCGACCCTTCACTACGAGACCCGTGGGTCGGGTCCGGTCCTGCTGCTGATCTGCGGCGGGATCATGGACTCCGCCGTGTACGGGGGCCTCGCCGGCGCCCTCTCCGACAGGTACACGGTCGTGACGTACGACCGGCGGGGCAACTCGCGCAGCGCGCTCGACGGCCCGGCGGAGGACCAGCGGGTCGAGGTCCACGCCGACGACGCCCACCACCTGCTGGCGGCGGTCACCGGGGAGCCGGCGTACGTCCTCGGATGCAGCTCCGGCGGGCTGATCGGGCTCGAGCTGGCCGCCCGCCATCCCGGGCAGGTGCGCGCCCTCGTCGCCCACGAGCCGACCGCCTTCGAGCTGCTGCCCGACAACGCGCACTGTCGCGAGTTCTTCGATGACGTGCACGACACCTACGTGAAGGAGGGCGTGGGCCCCGCGATGTACAGATTCGGCGCGGGCATGGGCATGGGCGACGGCCCCGAGCAGGATGACCAGGGCCACCAGGGCCACCCCGACCAGCCCGACCAGCCCGACCAGCCCGACCAGCACGGCGAGCCGGCTCAGGAGGGCGACTCGGGACAGCACGGTGATTCCGGACAGCACGGCGATTCCGGACAGCACGGCGACTCGGGACAGCAGCATGGGGAGCCGAGTCCCGAGATGCTGGAGGCGATGGCCCGGATGGAGCGCAACGTCGAGTTCTTCCTCGCACACGAGCTGTGGCAGTTCAGCCGCCACGTGCCCGACGTCGACACGCTGCGGACAACTTCTCCGCGCGTCGTGATCGCGGGCGGCGACGCCTCACAGGGGCAGCCGCCCCACCGCGCCGCGGTCACGCTGGCCGAGCGCCTCGGCACGCCCCTCGTCACCTTCCCCGGTGACCACGGCGGCTTCAACACCCACTCCGCCGAGTTCGCCGAGACCCTGCACAAGGTCCTCTCCAACGGCTAGCGAGTTGTCTGACAAATGCTGCCCGTCACCTTGGGATCGGAGGAGGAGGCCGGAGACGCATTTCGACTACGAGGAACGGCGGCTCGTCTCCGCGCTCAATCAGTTGTAAGCAGTCGTCTTCAGGGGCGAATCCGCGACTGATCAGGATTTTGTCGTGTGTTGACCGTTACGCTCTTTTCCGGATGGCGTAGAGCCTCGCCGCCGGCGTGGATGAGTGTGACGAGCGGCCCGTCTCTGCGATCGTCCGGGAGATTCGCTCAGGCGGGGATGAGGCCGATGATCGTGGTGCCGCTCCCGGGGATGCTGTTGGCCGTGAGCGTGCCGCCGGCTTCGGCGAAGTGGGCACGCATCGCGACCGGCCCGCGCCCGCCCGGCTGCCCGGACTCGCCCGAGGCGAAGCCCGCGCCGTCGTCGCTCACGGTCATACGCAGGCCGCTCGCACCCACGGTGATCGCGATGGACACGTGGGTGGCGGCATGCCGTTCGGCGTTGGCGAGGGCCTCGACGAGGGTCGCGTACACCGCCTGGGCGACGGCACGGGGGACGGTCCTGGCGGGCAGCGCCCAGATCTCGACGACGACGCCGGACCGCTCCGCCCAACCGGTGAGGTAGCCCTCCAACCGCTGGGCGAGCCCCTCCGCTCGGATGTCGACTACCTTGGCCAATTGCCATCCTCCTGACCTGCCCCGCCGGGCTGCCGCGGCGTCTTCTTCCGTCTCCCAGCGAACCTAGACGCGCGCCCCGGCGTGGGGGGATCGGCTGGATGGTGAAGGAAATCAGCCAAAAGGATGACCGCGCCGCCGTACGGGCCACGCATGCGGGAGCCGCGCGGCCCGTACGGCGGCGCGGCCTCCTTCCCGAACTCCGGGCTCAGGCAGCGGCGAATCGCTCCCTGGGCTCCCCGCGCAACCGGCCGACCAGCAGCCCGCGGCCGCAGAGGACGATTGCGAGATCCTGTTCCGTGCCGTACATCGGTGTGCCGGATCCGAAGGCCCAGCCGATGTCGGCGGCGATCGCCCCCTGACGTCCGCTGTCACACCGGTTCCACTGTTCACACCGGGTCCACTGTGAAGAACTCGCCGAGCACCGGGGCGGTGGCCGCCGGGTCGATGTGGTGGTTCTCTCCTCCCGGCAGGGTGCGCCGATCGCCACGCGGCAGGGCGGCGGCGATCGCGGTCGCGGCCTGGCGCACCGAGTCCCACGTCACCGCGCCGTCGAGGACGAGCGTGGGGATCTTGACCGAGCCCAGCTCCTCAGTCAGCGCCGGATCACCGGTGATGGTGAGGTCGTGGACCAGAGTGTGCGCCATCTTCTCGAGGCCCGGCCACATGGGCGACGTGCGGATCTGGGCGACGACCTCGGCGGGCAGGCCGACGGCCCTGGTCTGGAAGGCCTCGACCGCGTCTCCCCGCCGGCCCGCGGAGACCAGCTCGGCGATCTCCGCCGCCAGGTCGAGCGACGGGCCGGTGTGCCCGAGGGGGACCGGCGGCTCGTACACGGCCAGCTTGGTGATCGCCGACCCGTGGGCGGCGGCTTTCAACGCCAGGACGGCGCCCGACGAGTATCCGAACACGAAGGCCGCGCCTCCGGCCTCCTCGATGACGGCGTCGAGATCCTCGATCTCGCGCTGCACGGCGTACGGCGCGGCGTCCCCGCTGTCACCTCGTCCCCGGCGGTCATAAGTGATCACGGTGAACCGCGAGGCCAGGAGTCCGGCCAGCGGCGCGCAGGTGTATCGGTCGTTGAACGCGCCGGTCACGAAGACGATCGGCGGCCCGTCGCCCGACCTTTCGAACGCGATCGTGGTGCCGTCGCGTGACGTCACTGTGTACATCTGACCCCTTCCGAAGACTCTTGATTCCGAAGACTCTTGATCCTGAAGACTCTTGATTTCGAAGGCCCCTGATTCCGGAGGCTCTTGAGGAAGCTCCCATCCACCGACGAAAGACCGGGGCCCGGACGGACAGCTATGAGGCGGCAGTGGTCTCCGCGAGCCGGCGGCTGAGATGGCGGCGCTCGGTGTCGGTCGCGGCTCCGGGCACGGAGGCGAGGTCGAGCGCCTCGCGGTAGGCGGCTGCGGCCTCGGCGGTGCGGCCGAGGCGGCGGAGCAGGTCGGCGCGGGTCGCCGGCAGCAGGTGGTAGCCGGGCAGCGTCCCGGACGCCTCCAGTGCCTCGACCAGCGCCAGGCCGGCCGGAGGTCCCCGGGCCATGCCCACCGCCACCGCGCGGTTCAGCTCCACGACCGGGGACGGCACCAGCCGCGTCAGCGTGCCGTACAGCGCGGCGATCTGGGCCCAGTCGGTCCGCGCCGCGTCGGTGGCGGTGGCATGGCAGGCGGCGATGGCGGCCTGCACCTGGTAGGGGCCGGGCCGGCCGCGCCGCAACGCCCCGTCGAGCAGCCCGACGCCCTCGGCTATCTTGGCGCTGTCCCACCGGCCGCGGTCCTGGTCCTCCAGGGTCACCATGTCACCGGCGTCGTCGAGGCGGGCATCCCGGCGGGCGTCGTGCAGGAGCATCAGCGCGAGCAGGCCGGCCCCCTCGGGCTCGCCGGGCATCAGCCGTACCAGCACCCGGGCCAGCCGGATCGCCTCCGCGCCGAGGTCGCGCCGCAGCAGGCCGGCGCCCGCCGTGGCCGAGTAGCCCTCGTTGAACAGCAGGTACAGCACGGCCAGCACGGCGGGCATGCGTTCCGGCAGCAGGTGCGCCGGCGGCACGCGGTAGGGGATCCCGGCATGCCGGATCTTCTGCTTGGCCCTGGTCAGCCGCTTGGACATCGTCTGCTCGCCGACCAGGAACGCTCTGGCGATCTCGGCGGTGGTGAGGCCGGCCAGGGTGCGCAAGGTCAGCGCGACCTGGGATTCGAGTGCCAGCGCCGGGTGGCAGCAGGTGAACATCAACCGCAACCGGTCGTCCGGCACGCCGCCGTCGTGCCCGGGTTCGGGCTCGGGGGACATGGCGGCCACCTCCAGCAGTCCGGCTTCGCGCAGCTTGGCGGCGCCGACCGCTTCGCGGCGCAGCCTGTCGGTGGCGCGGTTGCGCGCGACCGTGGTGAGCCAGGCCCCGGGCCGGTTCGGAATCCCATCGCCCGGCCAGCGCCGCAGGGCCAGCGTGAAGGCGTCCTGCGCGCACTCCTCGGCGAGGTCCCAGTCGCCGGTCAGCCGGATGAGCGTCGCCACCACCTGACCCCACTCGGCCGTGAACGCCCGGGCGACGGCGGCGTCCACCTCGGTGGTCATGCCGGCCAGATCGGCCGGATCTCGATGGTCCCGTAAGCCGCGGCCGGATGCTTGGCGGCGACCTCGATGGCCTCGTCCAGATCGGCGCACTCGATCAGGCAGAAGCCGCCGATCTGCTCCTTCGTCTCGGCGAAGGGGCCATCGGAGAGCACCACCTTGTCGTCGCGCACCCGGACGGTCGTGGCGTCGGCGGGCGGGCGCAACCCCGCGCCACCCTGCAACACCCCGCGGCGGAGCATCTCCTCGCTCCATCCGCCGCACCCCTCGTCGGCGTGGGCCGCCGCGGACTCGTCGCCGCAGATCAACAACATGTACTTCACAAGGCCTCCCCCTGTGCCCGTCCACTAATACGACGGCCATCCACTGTTACGCGCCTATCCACTGTTACGCGCCCATCCACTGTTACGACGAACGGGAACGTCCGGAACGGACCACCACCCCCGGGTTGGACGGTTTCACACCGGCGTCGGCAGGATATGAGACCTCTTTGTCGTTGTCTGAGGAGGATTTGATGAGGACTCGCCGTATCGGCGACACGCAGGTCAGTGAGATCGGCCTGGGCGGCATGCCGATGTCGATCGAAGGACGGCCTGACGAGCAGCGCTCCGTCGCGACCATCCACGCCGCGCTCGAGGCCGGGGTGACGCTGATCGACACCGCCGACTCCTACCATCGCGACGCGGGCGAGGTGGGCCACAACGAGCTGCTGATCGCGCGGGCGCTCGCCAGCTTCGGAGGGGACACCTCAGGCGTGCTGGTGGCGACGAAGGGCGGCCACGTGCGCCCGGGTGACGGCTCGTGGGCCCAGGACGGGTCGCCCGACCATTTGAAGGAGGCCTGCGAGGCCTCGCTGAAGCGGCTCGGTGTCGAGGCGATCGGGCTGTACCAGTTTCACCGGCCCGACCCGAAAGTGCCCTACGCGGACTCCATCGGAGCGATCCGCGACCTGCTGGACGCCGGGAAGATCCGCTATGCGGGCATCTCGAACACCGATCCGGACCAGATCCGCGAGGCCGACGAGATCCTCGGCGGCCGGCTGGTGAGCGTTCAGAACCAGTTCTCCCCCGCGTTCCGCTCCAGCGAGCCGGAGCTGGAGCTGTGCGCGGAGATGGGCATCGCGTTCCTGCCCTGGGCGCCGCTGGGGAGCATCTCCCACGCGGGCGAGCTGGGCTCCCGTTTCGCCCCGTTCGCCGAGGTGGCCCAGGCTCACGGCGTGAGCCCGCAGCAGGTGTGTCTGGCCTGGCTGCTGGCGAAGGCGCCGGTGGTGATCCCCATCCCGGGATCCTCGCGGCCGGAGACGATCCTCGACTCGGTCAAGGCGGCGGATCTGCGACTTTCCGATGACGAGCTGGCCCGGCTCGACTCGGCGCGGTGAGGGGGGATCCCTTTCAGGACGACTCAGGCCGAGATCATCGCGACGTCTTCACGCCAGAACAGCGCCACGCTGGGGGTCGGGGCATCCGAGCCCACATATGAGGGCGGACGGCCCAGCGGCAGCTGCAGCACGAAGCACGCGCCGCCGCTGGCCGAGTCGGCGACCCGCAGGATGCCGTGGTGAGCCTTGGCGATGTCCCGTGCGATGGCGAGGCCGAGCCCCGTGCCGCCATGATCGCGGCTGCGCGCGGCGTCGAGCCGGGTGAACCGCTCGAAGATCCGCTCCCGCTCGGCCTCGGGGATTCCGGTGCCGTCGTCGCTGACCGCGAGGATGGCGGCATCGCCGCTGAGATACACCTCGACCCGTACGGCCTGCCTGGCGTGCCGCTGGGCGTTGTCGAGGAGGTTGGTGAGGAGCCGGCCGATGTGGGAGCGGACGACCTTGACCGTCACGCCGGACTGCAGCCGCAGCTGCACCCTGACGCGGTCGTTGCGCGCGGAGACCTCATCGTCGACCAGCTCCGCCAGGTCGACCGGCTGCTGCTCGGTGACCTTGGTCGCGCCGACCCGGGCGAGCAGGAGGAGGTCGGCGATGATCGCCTGTAAGCGGTCGACGTCCGTCAGCGCGCGGTGGAGCAGGTCCCGCAGGTCGGTCTCCTCCGGATGGAGCTGTGCCTCCTCCAGTTCGGCGCGGAGCCCGGCGAGCGGCGTGCGCAGCTCGTGGGAGGCGTCCGCGGCGAACTGGCGCTGCTGCTGGAGTGCCCGCTCGGTCACGTTCTTCGCGTGCTCGATCCGCGCCAGCATTCCGTTCACCGTGTGCGCCAGGCGCGCGATCTCGTCATGGCCCGAAGGCTCCGCGACCCGGTTGCCGACGTCGTTGACGTTGATCGCGGCCAGCTCGCACCGGATGTCCTCAACGGGCCGGAGCGTGCGACCGGCCACCTTCCAGGTTCCCCAAACAGTGAGCCCGATCAAGAAAGGAACCTCCGCGACGAGTAGCAGGCACGCCCTGTCGGCGAGCATCTGACGGCCTGCCATGCTTCCGAGCAGGCCCGAAGGGATCAGGAGGAGTGCCGCCACGATGCTCACCAGAACCGTGATGCGGCTCCGGATGGACCGTGGACGCAGTCGCGTCAAAGGTGACCGGCTGCGTTTCAGGAAATGAAGGATGTGCACCGCGTCCTCCTCCGACGTGGTCTGGTGGCACGCTTGGGCATGTGCGAGTGATGGCTCGGTGAGGCTTCGCGAGTCGCCGTGCGCCAGATCCGTTGACGATCGGTCTGTGGGCGCGTCCCACGGCGGGCGAAGGGTTCGATCCAGTCGGCCTCCGGGGCCGCCGGTTGTGACCCACGCTAGCAGCAGACTTGAATTACTAAAGTAAAGTAATCGTTCTCGTTCGTGCCATGTGACCTGCGGTTTTGGGTAGAAATCTCAGAATTTGGCATGCCAAGGTGTTACGAACGTGAGGTTGGGGGCATTGGAGCCCTTCGCGCTCGGTTACGCGGGGAGCCGCCGGGCGGGCGACTCAGGAGTCCCCAACCGACTTGTCCGGATCGGTTTCGAACGGCTTCCCGGGCTGGTTTCCGGCGAGCGCGGCGCACAGCATGGCGCGGGCCGACCAGCGCATCGTCTGAGCGGCCTGCTCCCGCGACAGCCCGGCGATGTCGGTGAGCCAGATCAGCGCCTCGATGCCGGTCGCCGACCGGATCGCCACGGCCAGCTGGTGGACGTCCAGGCCGGGCCGGGTACGGCGGAGCGGAGCGAGAGCGTCTTCGATCCATCCGATGGCCCGCCCCTGACGCAGCATCGGCTGGCCGGCGCCCGGCTCCAGGGACAGCCGCAGCGATGTCCGCAGTTGCGGCTCCCATTCCAGGGTCAGGTGAGTGAACTCCCGCATGACCAGGTCGAGCCGGGCCGCCGGCTCACCTCCGGTGACCGGAAGGTCGAGCTGGAACTCGGCGCCGGCCAGGTGCGCTGGCTGGGCGCTCAGGAGCACGCCGGTGAGAACATCGGCGACACCCGGACACACGCGATCTTCGTGGAACTGAAGGAACCGCCCCGGCCGGGACTCCGCCAAAGCCCCCTGGGACCCGCAGCCGTCTGACACCACGCTCCTCGCCTGGGACGATAGGGTCCGAGGGTGTTCGTGAAGATCTGCGGAGTGCGCGAGCCCGAGCATGTGGCCGCCGCTGTCGAGGCCGGAGCCGACGCCGTGGGTTTCGTCCTCACTCGCAGCAAGCGGCAGGTCACCCCGCTCAAGGCACGCGAGCTGGCCGAATCCATCCCGTCTCACGTCCTGACGGTGGGGGTGTTCTCCGGTGAGTCACCCGATGCCGTACGGGCCGCCATGCTGGAGGCCGGCCTGCGGGGCGTGCAGTTGCACGGACGCCACCCCCAGAGCGATTTCGACGCGCTGAAGGACCTGGGCCTTCCGCTCATCCGCGCCGTGGCCTCCGACGCCGACCTGCGCTGTGGCGCGTACGGCGAGAGCATGCTGATCGTGGACGCCCCCAAGCCGGGATCGGGCGAGCCGTGGGACTGGTCGGCGATCGCCGGACGCGCGTCCGGTCAATGGATGCTGGCGGGTGGCCTGGGCCCCGGCAACGTGGCACGCGCCATCGCCGAGGTGCGCCCCTGGGGTGTCGACGTGTCCAGCGGGGTCGAGCGCGACGGCGTGAAGGACCCCGGCCTCATCCGGCGTTTCATCTCGGCGGCCAGGAGCTGACCGGCTTCGGCACCGCCGCCGGCCGACGCCGGCCGACGCCGTCAGTCTCCGCTCTCCAGGGCGGCCGCCACGTCCGGCACGCGGATCTCCAACCTGCGGGGCGGTCGCCGGTAGCCCGAGGACGGAGGACGCTTGGGGATCTTGAGAGGCGTGCGCTCGACCTCCCGGTAGGGGATCGTCGAGAGCAGGTGGGAGATCATGTTGATCCTGGCCCGCCGCTTGTCCTCGCTCTCCACGTCGTACCACGGCGCCTCGGCGATGTTGGTGTGGACCAGCATCTCGTCCTTGGCCCGGGAGTAGTCCTCCCACCTGGTGATCGACTCCAGGTCCATCTCCGAGAGCTTCCATCGGCGCATCGGGTCGTTCAGCCGGTCGTGGAATCGCCGCTCCTGCTCGGCGTCACTCAGCGAGAACCAGTACTTGCGCAGCAGGATCCCGTCCTCGACGAGGAGCCGCTCGAAGATCGGACACTGGTGGAGGAACCTGGTGTACTCCTCCGGCGTGCAGAAACCCATCACCCGCTCGACGCCGGCCCGGTTGTACCAGCTCCGGTCGAACAGGACGATCTCCCCCGCGGCGGGCAGATGCTCCACGTAGCGCTGGAAGTACCACTGGGTGCGCTCCCGCTCCGTGGGCGCGGGCAACGCGGCGATCCTGGCGACGCGCGGGTTGAGGTATTCAGCGACGCGCTTGATCGTGCTGCCCTTGCCGGCCGCGTCCCTGCCCTCGAAGATGACCACGACCCGGCGGCCCTCGGCGCGCACCCATTCCTGCAGTTTCACGAGCTCCGCCTGCAGCCGATAGAGCTCCTTCTCGTACGGCTTGCGCCGTAACCGCACCGTCGAGGTCGCTTCCGCATCCTTCGCCATGGCGGGGCCCCGTTTCCTTTCGATCGCTCACCAGGATCATAAGATCCACCGTCTCGGTGGCGGGTGATCGTCCGGGGTGACAGGAACACGGCCGGCAGGTAGCGAGGCTTCAGGCCCCCCGTTGTGGGGTTAACCCCCTGCTGGGCCTGGGGAAGGCAGGTCGTGATTGTGGAGGCGCCTCGACAGCCTCGATTGCACATCATCAGCAGACTGAAGCCACGAGAGAGCCAGGCAAGCGAACACCGGTCGAGGTACCGGAAGCCTTCTGTTACGGCGGCCGAGAACTGTCTGCTCAGTCACCCGTGACCTTCCCTGTCTGCCCATCCATGGAGAGGATGCGAGAGCGCCATGTCCCACCACCTCGATTCCCCCCTCGCCCGCCAGGACCCGCGCCTGGACATCACGGACCTGTACGTCTTCCGCGGAGAGCGGGGGACAGTCTTCGTGACCGACCACAGTCACTCGATCGCCGGCGAGGACATCCCGCGCGGTCTGCACCCGGAGGGCAGGTACGAGTTCAAAATCGATGGAAACGGTGACGCCGTCGAGGATCTCACCTACCGCTTCACCTTCTCGGACGCCGACGGCGACGGGACCCAGCGCTACGAGCTGCGCCGTCTGGCCGGATCGCAGGCCCGTGACGCCTTCGCGGCAGGCACGCTGATCGCCCAGGGCCGCACCGGCGAGACCGTCGAACTCGCCGAAGGTGGCCGTGTCTGGGCGGGCAAGGCGGGCGACCCGTTCTGGATCGAGCCGGACGTTCTGCACGCCGTCGGCCACGCGTTCCAGGACGGCACCACCGTCGACCTCTCGGCGTGGAACCCGGCCGAGGCGAAGAACCTGTTCGCCGGCCACACCGTCTACTCCATCGTCCTGGAGATCACGGACCAGGAGCTGCTGCCGGTCGCGGGCGAAGACCGTCGGATCGGTGTCTGGGGCCTGGCCTCGCTGTCCACCGACGCCGGCGGGTGGCGTCCGATCAACCGGGCCGGCCTGCCGATGATCCACCCGCTGTTCACCCAGTTCGACGAGGACCTCGGCGACCGGCTCAACGAGAATGTCCCGGCCCGCGACGTCCAGATCCACGGCGAGTTGCTCACCGAGATGGTGACGGAAGTGGTGCGGGCCTACGGCACCGCCGAGGACCCGGAGGCCTACGCCCGGACGGTTGTCGGCAAGATCCTGCCCAACGTCCTGCCGTACACCGTCGGGACTCCGGCCGCCTACGGCTTCGCGGAGTGGAACGGTCGTTCGCTGACCGACAACGCCCCGGACGTCATGTTCTCCTTCGCCGCGAACACGCCCGTCACCCTGGGCATCGGAAAGGAATCCGTGACGGCCAAGCCGTCCCGGACCTTCCCCTACGTGCCCTCCGCCTCCTGAGACCCGGGGCGGCCCGGCGCCGTGCGGTGCTACCGGCCGTACATGCCGCTGGGCCGCTCTCCCGTCGGCCGGCGGGCGTGGCCTGGTCTGCTGTCCCACTAACGGGACAGAGAATCCCTATCTTGAGCGGAGCAAAACGTGGGGTTGCCCCCATAGCTCGCCGCTCGTCCCGGCGGTGATGCTGGTCTCATGTCAGTCAACATTGTGGTCGTCGACGACGACCCTGGCTTCCGTCGCATCGCCAGGGCGCTGCTGGCCGCGCGCGGGCTGCGGGTCGTCGCCGAGTCGCCGGACGGCGCGTCGGCGATCGCGGTGATCCGTGAGCACCGCCCCGACGGCGTGCTCCTCGATCTCCACCTCCCGGACGAGGACGGCTTCTCCGTCGCTCGGGCGATCACAAGAGAGGGACACCCGCTCAGGATCGTGATGACCTCGACCGATCCTTCCGCGTGGTCGGCAGAGGAGCTCGCCAGTGCGGGAATCGTGCGATTCGTGGCCAAGGACCGGCTGTTCGACGCCGACTTGAATGCCCTTTTCTCCTCTACCGCTTGAGGTAGTGCAGCACGGCGAGAACGCGGCGGTGCTGTGAAGATTCGGCCTGCTGCAAGCCGAGTTTGAGGAAAATGCCGGTGACGTGCCGCTCCACCGCGGGGACCGTCACGACAAGCTTCTCCGCGATGCCCGAATTGGAATGCCCCTCGGCCATCAGTGCCAGGACCTCCTTCTCCCGGGGGGTCAACCCGCTCAGCGGGTCCTCTTTACGCTTGCGGCCGACGAGAGTGGAGATGACGTCCGGGTCGAGTGCCGAACCGCCGGCGATGACCCGCTGAACCGCATCCGTAAGGACCTGTGAACTCGCTACCTTCTCCTTCAGCAGGTAAGCCACTCCACTCGGGTCCTCTCCGACGAGATCGAGCGCGAACGAGGCGTCCAGGAACTGGGACAGCACGATCACGGGTGTGCCCGGCTGCTCCGCTCGGATCCGCCGGGCCGCCTGAAGGCCGTCGTCGGCGAGGTTCGGCGGCATCTGGATGTCCGTGATCACCACGTCCGGCTTCTGCTCGGCTGCGGCCCTGACCAGTTCCACGGCGTTGCCGACGGACGCGACGACCTCGATGCCGGACCGCTCCAACATGGCCGTGATGCCCTCTCGGACGATCGGCTGGTCTTCTCCGAGCACTGCGCGCAGAGGCTCACTCATGAACGCATCCTATTCAGCACTAAATGCCCCTTTTATTTGCCTCCACCAGGTCGGTCGTCGCACGGGCTCTTGCGGCGTCACAGCCACGTGGCAGGTAGGGACGACCCCGAGACCGTGGGGCTTTCCCTACAAGCGGCCTCGGGGTGGCCGACACAGCCTTTGAAGGCGGCTCGACAGCCGTCCGGGCGCCCCGTGACCAGACTGGAAGACATCCAAGGCGGCTCCCCGCCGAGCCCCCATTCAGCCCTCGCCCCTAGTGGAGGAGCATCATGTCGGAGACATTCACGCCGGTCACTCCCGTCCTGGAAGCGCCCGCGGCAGCGTTCGCGAAGGCCACGGCGGAGCCCCCGTTCCTGTACCAGCTGCCCCCGGCCGAAGGCCGCAAGGCGGTCGACGAGGTCCAGTCGGGGGAGATCACGAAGCCCGCCGTGGGCGAGGAATGGATCACCGTACAGGGCGGTCCGACGGGCAGCGTCCGCGCCCGCATCGTCAAGCCCGCCGGGGCCACCGGCACGCTCCCCGTCGTGATCTACATCCACGGTGCGGGCTGGGTGTTCGGAAACGCCCACACCCACGACCGGCTGGTCCGCGAGCTCGCCGTGGGGACCGGTGCCGCCGTGGTCTTCCCCGAGTACGACCTGTCGCCCGAGGCGCGCTACCCAGTCGCGATCGAGCAGAACTACACAGTGGCCCGGTGGGTCGTCACCGACGGCGCCGGCAAGGGCTTGGACGCCTCGCGGATGGCCGTCGCGGGCGACTCCGTCGGCGGCAACATGACGGCTGCGATGACCCTGATGGCCAAGGAGCGCGGCGATGTACCGCTGAAGTTCCAGCTGCTGTTCTACCCGGTCACCGACGCGAGCTTCGACACCGGCTCCTACCACCAATTCGCCGAGGGCTACTTCCTGACCCGCGAGGCCATGAAGTGGTTCTGGGACCAGTACACGACCGACGAGAAAGAGCGCGCCGAGATCACGGCCTCGCCGTTCCGGGCCACCACCGAGCAGCTCGCCGGTCTGCCGCCGGCGCTCGTCATCACCGGCGAGGCGGACGTCCTGCGCGACGAGGGCGAGGCGTACGCCGGCAAGCTCCGCGAGGCCGGCGTTCCCGTGACCGCCGTCCGCTACCAGGGCGTAATCCACGACTTCGTCATGCTGAACGACCTGCGCGAGACCCACGCCGCCGACGCCGCCATCCGCCAGGCCATCGCGGCTCTGCGCACGGCACTCGCCGTCTGACCGGAAGGCATGCGGTGCCGCGCACGCGGTGAAACACGGGACCCCCCTTCCCCTTCGTTCTCGGCAGGCAAGGAGAACATCTATGACCATCGCCACTCGCAAGCTCGGCGTGAACGGCCCTGAGGTATCCACCATCGGCTTGGGCGCCATGGGCATGTCCGACCTCTACGGGCCCGCTGACGACGCCGAAAGCATCGCCACCCTGCACGCGGCCCTCGACGCGGGCCTGAACCTCATCGACACCGGCGACTTCTACGGCTCGGGCGCCAACGAGATGCTGATCGCCCAGGCGCTGCGGGACCGCAGGCGCGACGAGGTCGTTCTGAGCGTCAAGTTCGGCTCCCGCCGTACTCCCGGCGGCGGTTTCCAGCCCGTGCCCTACGACGTGTCCCCGGCGGCGGTAAAGGACCGCCTCGCGTACTCTCTGCGGCGGCTGAACACGGACTACATCGACATCTACCGCCCGGCGCGCCTCAACCCCGAGATACCCGTCGAAGAGACCGTCGGCGCGCTCGCGGAGATGCGGCGGGCCGGCTTCATCAAGCACATCGGTCTGTCCGAGGTCGGCGCGGACACCATCCGCCGCGCCGCGGCCGTGGCACCCATCAGCGATGTGCAGATCGAGTACTCGCTGCTCTCCCGCGGCCCGGAAGGCTCCATCATCCCGACCCTGCGCGAGCTCGGCATCGGCCTGACCGCCTACGGCGTGCTCTCCCGCGGCCTGCTCAGCGGGCACTGGACCGCCGGGCGGCACCTGGGCGCGGGCGACTTCCGCGCCCACAGCCCCCGTTTCCAGGACGAGAACCTCCAGGCCAACCTGCGTCTGGTCGAAGCACTGGGACGTGTGGCCGAGCACCTGGGCGCCACCACCGGCCAGATCGCCATCGCCTGGGTGGCCGCCCAGGGCCGGGACATCGTCCCCCTGGTCGGCGCCCGCCGACGTGAGCGTCTGGCCGAATCCCTCGATGCCGCCGGCCTCTCCCTGGACGCCGACGCCCTCGCCGAGATCGAAGCCGCCGTGCCCGCCGGGTCCGCCGCCGGTGAGCGCTACGCGGCCCCCCTCATGGCCACCCTCGACAGCGAACGTTGACCCAGCCCCCCTCGGGGCATCTCACCGAAGGACAGATCACCATGACGGACAACATCACCCGCGTCGCCCTGGTCACCGGCGGCTCCGGCGGCATCGGTCGCGCGGTCGTGGAGCGCCTCGCCCGGGACGGCACCGCCGTCGGCGTGCACTACGCCGGGAACAAGACCAGGGCCGACGACACGGTCGCCGCGGTCACCACGGCCGGCGGCAGGGCGATCGCGGTCGGCGGTGACGTCGCGGACGAGGACGCGATGTCCGCCGCGTTCGACGCCGTGGAGCGGCAGTTCGGCGGCATCGACGTGGTCGTCAACACCGCGGGCATCATGCTGCTGTCCCCGATCGCGACGCTGAATCTCGACGACCTGGACCGGATGCACCGCACCAACATCCGCGGCACATTCGTGGTCGCCCAGCAGGCGGCCCGGCGGGTACGGGCCGGCGGGGCGATCGTCAACTTCTCGACCTCCGTCACCCGTCTCCAGTTCCCCACCTACGGCGCCTACGCGGCCAGCAAGGCCGCCGTCGAGGGCATGACCCTGATCCTCGCCCGCGAGCTGCGCGGCAAGGACGTCACCGTCAACGCCGTGGCCCCCGGCCCCACCGCCACGCCCCTGTTCCTCGAGGGCAAGGACCAGGCCGCGATCGACAACCTGGCCAAGGCGGCCCCGCTGGAGCGTCTGGGCACACCTGAGGACATCGCCGAGGCGGTCGCGTTCCTCGCCGGCCCGGCGCGCTGGATCAACGGACAGGTCCTGTACGCCAACGGCGGCGTGGCCTGATCGCCCTCCAACTCTGACAACCGTCGCGCCCCCTTCTCTTTCAGGAGGGCGGCGACCCCTTTCCCAAGGAGAAATTCCCATGAGCGACATCGTCGTGATCACCGGCGCCTCCAGCGGCTTCGGCGCCCTGACCGCTCGCGCCCTCGCCGACGCCGGCGACACCGTCTACGCGGGCATGCGGGAGACGGCCGCCCGCAACGCGCCCCAGGTGCGGGCCGCCGGCGACTACAGCGCTCATCACGGCGTCGACCTGCGCGCCATCGAACTCGACGTCAACTCGCAGGAGTCGGTGGACGCCGCGATCAGTCAGGTCATCGCCGAGCACGACCGCATCGACGTCCTGATCCACAACGCCGGGCACATGGTCACCGGCCCCTCCGAAGCCTTCACCCCCGAACAGCTCGCCGCGCTGTATGACGTGAACGTGCTCTCCACCCAGCGCGTCAACCGTGCCGTCCTTCCCCACATGCGTGCGGCGGGCCAGGGCTTGGTGATCTGGGTGTCCAGCTCCAGTGTCAAGGGCGGCACCCCGCCGTACCTGGGCCCCTACTTCGCCGCCAAGGCTGCCATGGACTCCCTCGCCGTCAGCTACGCCGCCGAACTCGCCCGCTGGGGCGTGGAAACCTCGATCGTGGTCCCGGGGTCATTCACCAGTGGCACCAACCACTTCGCCCACTCCGGCCAGCCGGCCGACCGCACCGTCGAGGCGCAGTACGAGGAGAAGTACCCCGGTCTCATCGAGCAGGTCGCCCAGAAGCTGGCCGCGCTGGCTCCCGAGTGCGCGGACGCCTCCCTCGTTTCCGACGAGATCGCCCGCATCGTCGCGCTCCCCGCGGGACAGCGGCCCTACCGCGTCCACATCGACCCCGCCGACGACGGCTCCGAAGAGGTCTCCAACGTCGCCGACCGCATCCGCCGTGAGTTCCTCACCCGCGTCGGCCTCGCAGACCTGCTCACCACCCACCTGGAACACGTCTGACGCGTGCCGGGTCCGTCTGCCGGGCAAGCCCGACCGGCAGGAGGAGCGGAGCGGCTGCCGACCGGCGTGCGGGGGCGGGGCCGGAAGGACTTCTCCGGCCCCGCCGCGCCGCTCATCCGGCGGTCCGGGAGGGAGCGCTCCACCAGCAGGCTGCGCGCGAATGTCCGCTCCGGCGGCCGGCCCCGCGACGGTTCCTGGCCAGGATTCCCCGAAATCATCGCCCAAAATATAGCTGTATGAGCGGTTCGCGCTTTGGGGCTACTCGGCCCGGCGATCAGGTTGAGCGTCTGTCCGCGCGTCGCCGTCCTCATGGGATCCGCTTCGTCTCAGGAGCCCTACTGTGGTGGCTCTTACCGCGCGCCCCGCCGGGATGCGGTAACGGGGCAGGTCGGCGGTAGCCTGCGGCTATGGATAGTGGCAGTCAGCTCGGGCAGTTCATCCGGGCCAGAAGGGCGGCCATCACGCCGGCTGAAGTGGGGCTGCCCAATGGAGGGCCCCGCCGGACCACGGGGCTGCGCCGAGAAGAGGTGGCCATGCTGGCCGGACTCAGCGAAGGCTACTACGCACGCTTGGAGCAGGGGCGCGAGAAGAACCCGTCTGACCAGGTGCTGGAAGCGCTTATCCGCGTCTTCGGGCTCAACGCGGACGCCGCGGAGCACCTGTACCGACTGAGCCGGCGCGAGTCTGGTCCTCGAATCAGACACAGCCCTCAGGTGCGGCCCCATATCCTGCGCCTGATAGAAGGGTGGAGCGCGACTCCCGCGCTGGTCGTGGGACCGCGTCTCGACGTGCTGGCGGCGAACGCCTTGGGCATGGGGCTGTATTCGGTGGCGATCCCGGATGGCAACCTGGTGCGGTTCACGTTCGTGAATCCCGCTGCCCGTGAGTTCTACCGGGACTGGGACGAGATCGCTCGCACCGGGGTCGCCGCTTTGCGCGCGACGGCAGGAGCAGACCCCAACGACCCCGAGCTGACCCACCTCGTCGTAGAGCTGTCTGCGAGGAGCGCCGAGTTCCGCCAATTGTGGGGTCACTACGACGTTCAGAATAAGACTTACGAGGTCAAACGCTTTCGCCATCCTGAGGTGGGTGACCTCACGCTGATCCAGCAGTCCTTCAACATCAATGGTGTGCCGGGTCAGCAGCTCGTCACCTTTCAGACCGAACCCGGTTCTCCTGGTGAAGAGGGACTGGCTTTGCTGAGTTCTCTGGTCGCCAGCCGTCTGCCGGACAGGACGCGCCTGCCCGCGGTAGGGCGGAGGGAGGCGTCCGTCGGCCGGCCATGAGCAGGGCCGGGGGCGCGGGTATCGCCGGGCCGTGTGCCCGCCTGTTCAGGGGAGCGCCGGGATGCGGGCGATCACCCGCGTATCGCTGCCGGGCGGCGACTCTATCGTGAGCGTGCCGTCGAAGGCGGCGACGCGGTCGTGCAGTCCGACCAGGCCGGAGCCGGCCGCGATCTGCGGGACCCCGCCGACACCGTCGTCCCCGATCTGCGGGACCCCGCCGACACCGTCGTCCGCGACGATGAGCTCCAGTTCCGCTCCAAGACTGATCACGATGTCGATGCGGGTGGCCTGCGCGTGCTTGACCGCGTTGGTGAGAGCTTCAGCCACCAGATAGTACGCATTGGCTTCGATCGCGGCAGGCAGGCGCCGCTCGCAGGCCCCGGTGACGACGACGGGGACCGGGCAGCTCTCCGCCAGGACGGCGATCGCGGCCCACAAGCCGCGCATGGTCAGCACTGAGGGATGGATGCCGGCCGCGAGGTGACGCAGCTCGTCGATGGCCGCCTGTGCATCCTCGACGGACTGATCGAGCAGAGCCAGGGCCCCGGGCGGGGCGTCGGGCAGGTATTCGCGCGCCAGACGCAGGCCGATCATGAGGTTGACCAGGCGCTGCTGAGCCCCGTCGTGGAGGTCGCGCGCGGTCTGCCGGTGGACGGCGGCCACGCTCTCCACGATGCGCCGCTGCGCGGCCCGGGACTCAGCCGCCCGGATCTCCGCCGCGTCGCGCTCCCGCGCGGCCTGCTCGTGGGCGCGACGTTCGGTGACATCGAAGAAGGAGTAGACGACGCCGCGCCCCTCGGGCAGGTCGATCGGGGCGGCCCACCACGAGGCCGGAAAGAATGAGCCGTCCCGGCGCATGAACCACTCGTCGTCCCCCTGAGCCGCCTGCCCCGTCGTGGTCGGGGTCAGCATGGCGCACTCTGATGCCGGATAGAGGGAGCCGTCCGGGTAGGACGGGTGGAGCGTCTCGTGGCTCGGCCGGCCGTCCAGCTCGGCTCCGTCCTCGTACCCCAGTACGGCCACTGCGGCGGGATTGGTGTAGAGGATGAGCCCCTCCGTGTCCACGACCCACACGGGCTGCGGCACGCTGTCCAAAATCAGCGGAAGCAGCGCGGGTTTCACGAGGTGTTCCTTTGCTCGGTTCGGTCCACAGCAGTGATCAGCATGCGGTGCCCCCAACTACCTTTGGCTGGTCCCCCTGTACGAACGCTTGACGCAACCCTATGGCGGCCGTCTCCTCGCTACCAGGACGTGGTACGTACACTCAATGGCCGCGGACAGGGACGGCAGCCGTGCCGCCGTTGTGGCCGGCTCCGTCGCCGGGACATGGGTGTATGCGTCACGTACTGGCGGCGGAAACGTCGCCGGGCCAAACTGACAGCGTGCCGCCGACGCCCGAGGCGTACGAGCACCGGTTGGAGAGTTCTCCACGCCTACCGCCGGACTGATCGTGGCTTTGGGATGCCCCTCGGTGAGGCCGGCACGCCGGGAACACCGTCCACGGATTTCCCGGAGCGGCCTCCGGTTCGGGGGCTGGCCGGTCCGCACGGCTGGGTGGCGCCCTATGACGGCACGGTGACGATCGACTCGGCCCTCGGGAGGGGGCCCGAAGGTGATCGCCCCGCATCCCGGCCCCCAGGACCGCACAGCCGTACGCCCAACAGATCTCGGCTTGTGCCTGCGAGGCGGCCTGCCATACGAAGCGCGAAGAATCCGCGCGGAACCCACATCCAGAAAGTGCATATATGTCCCACTCATCCGATGACCGCGCCGACGTCCGTGACATGCTCGTGATTCACGAAGCATTCCGGCAGAGCTACCGCCGCATGCCCGAGCTGGTCATGGGCGTGGCTCCCGGCGATGTCGACCGTGCCGCGATCGTGGCGGACCACATCCAGTTGATGGAGCAGTTCCTGCACCTCCACCACAAGGGCAGGGACGACCTGCTGTGGCCGAAGCTCCTCGACCGCGCCAGCGAGAGGCTCGGGCCCGCCGTCGCTCTCCTGGAACGCCGGCACGCGGAGATCGCCACGCTGATGACCGACGCGTCCGTGCGGCTGGCCGCATGGCGCCGGAAGCCGTCGGCCGTTTACGGGACAGAGCTCGCCGACTCCCTCGAGAAGCTCGGCACCCGGCTGGCCGAGCACCTCGCGACCGAGGAGAGGGACGTCCTCCCCCTGGTGCCGGACTACGTGACGGCCGAGGAGTGGCACGAGCTGGGCGACCACGCGATCAAGGGACTGCCGAAGAACAAGCTGCCGATCATCTTCGGAATGCTCGCCTCACTCGCCGAGCCCGAGGTCGTCACGCTCATGCTGTCGGCCGTCCCTCTAGTCCCCCGTCTGATCATGCCCCTCCTCGGCCCGCGAGCCTACGCCCGCCACGCCCAGCGCGTTTACGAACGGTCGCAGCCGCCGGACGCCTGGACCGCGGGCTTTTTCAACGCCCAGTCCGACGCGGCGTGACGCGGAAAGCCTGACTCGCGCAGAGCCGGCTCGGCTCGCATCAGTACGGCTGATCTCTTGCTCAGCCAGCGGCTTAACGGCAGGCCCGATTTGCCTAAAGGTACGACCTGTACGGCGAGAAGGACTACGCCGAACTACCGCTGCCCGACGAGCTCCACCCTGACCCCGCGGGACACCGCCGCATCGGCGAGAACTTCGCGCGGCTCGCGTTCGGCGCCGGCGGCCCATTCGCCATCAAGACGGGCTGACCGGAATCGCGAGGCCTCGATGTTCCGCGCGCGCTGCTCGCCGCTGGGCCGCCACCGTTTTGGCTTACTACCCGGCCGCTGACACGGTCGGGCTGGCTCAGGTGGTTGCGAGCCAGTCGGCGTACCGGGTGGGGGCGATGATGGCGTCGGCCGGGGCGGTGATGACGTCGCCCTTGACCCCAGCGAACATGCCCGCGGTGTCGTCAGTGACGACAAATCGGCTGTCACCCTTGGCCTTCAGCGTGATCCTCCCAAGGTCGTCGAGGGCGAAGACCTCGGGGCCGGCGACGTTGCGGATGCCGTTCAGCGGTGCGCCCGCGGCGACCTCCGAGACCGCGGCAGCCACGTCTGCGGCGGCGATGGGCTGAATCGGCTCCGCTGCTGCGTCGTACTCACGTCCGTGGCAGAGCCGGTACCAGCCGCCCGGCTGGCACAGTTGCACGATGTATCGCCTACCTACCTGGCCAAACAGCTCCAAGCGCTCGCCCGAGCCGGCCTCGTGGACTCAGTGCAGGGAAAGCCGGGCGGCTACGTGCTGACCCGCTCCCCCGCGGCGATCACACTGCTCGATGTCGTCGAAGTCATCGACGGACCCGACCCGGCCTTCGTCTGCACGGAGATCCGCCAGCGCGGCCCCCTGGCGACTCCGGCCGAATCCTGTACCGCGCCTTGTCCGATCGCCCGCGCGATGGCCACGGCCGAGTCGGCACGGCGGGCCGCGCTGAGCTCCGTGAGCATCGCCGACCTTGCCGAACAGGTCGAAATCAGCAGCGGTGAGGGCACGCTGAACGGCGTCGGCACCTGGCTCGGCGCCGACAATGCGTAGCCTCGGTCGACTGGCCGAGGTGGCCTGTAGGTCAAACCGTGCCGTCGGGGAAACGTGCGGCGAGGCGCGGGTACCGCTCGGGCAGGGTGTCCTCGTCGACCCGCCACCGCCCGTCGTCGGGTGGCGCGCCGCGGCGCACCCTGGCACCGAGGAGGTCGGCGACGGCGCGGGCGATGTCGCCGCGGTCGCCGCCCGCCCGGACGTAGGCATTTTCGGGCACCTGGTGGAGCTTCATGAACAGGTCCCAGTGCCCGTCCTCTACGGCAGCCATGTCGGGCAGGTCGGCTAGGGCGTCGGGGTCGGCGACCACCGTCTCGAACGACGTGCGGCCGAGGGCGAGCAGGCTGGCCCGGAAGTGGGTGAACCTGTCCTCGTATCGGAAGTACGCGTGCCATGTGTCGGCGGTGCCGCCGGCGAGCAGGCATGCCGCCGCCCACACCTCGGGCCGCCAGGCACGCTCCAGTATCCGCTCGAAATTGACGGCGAAGTCGAGGACCTCGTTCAAGGGCAGCGTGTCCAGGTTGTCCAGCCACGCCTGCGCCACAGCGTCGCGGGGAAGCTCGTCCTTGTAGTAGCCGCACTCCAGTGCGGCGTACGCGTCCTCGATAACGTCCCAGAACCCGGCCTCATCCATGCCGGCCACCGTAACGGCCCGCTCCAAGGGTCCAAGCCCCGCAGTCAGCCACGCCCGAACGTGCCGTCACAAAAGCGCTGAGCCGAGAGGACCAGCCGACTGGTACCTCGCCACTCGGCCGACCCAACCGCCCAGTTGCGCCATTTCAATGGCTGCGGTCCGCTGGCGAAACATCCACCACGGGTTCCCTAGCCTCGGCTGCGTCCTGATCTGCTGGGGCATATCCATTAGGACGTGTGGTCGATCGGGGTCTCTGGCCGCGCCTCAATGAAGAAGGCCAAGTAGTCGGTCTGCTTGCCGTTCGAGACTGCCGGCGGGGTTGCGCTTCGAGAAGAGGCCCCCGGGACCGAGCGTGCACAGCCAGGCAAAGACAAGCAGGCGTCGGAGATCCAACATCCGAGTCGCCTCCGTCGTCGTCAGCTGGATCTGTTCCAGCAGCGCCGATCCGTCGAATGTCCCGTCAAACCGGGAGATGTGCTCGATGACCTCGGCGAGCTCAAAGGCGCGGTCGCTACGACCGGAGTCCTCCCAGTCGACCATCCGCACGCGCTTGCCGTCCCACAGGTAATTGGCCAGGTTGCCGTCCGACAGCCCGAGCACCGGCGCGACCTCCGCCGCGGTGAACTCATCGGTTGGGTAGTCGTCGAGCCACTCGGCTCCCTTCGCGAAGGCCCGCGTCACCAGCGGGTCGTCGCCCAGATCGGGCTGCTCCGCGCGCAGCCGGCGGGCCTTGGCCAACGCCACGCTCGCATTCCACGGAGACGGAGCCATACCGGCCAGCACCGATGCGGGGACCGACTCGTGCAGGGTCGTGATCGCCTCGGCCATGGCTTCGATCTGCTCGGGCGTGACGGCCTGCCCTCTCAGTGGGACACCGTCCAGCCTCGACATCACGATGACCGGCGGCTTGGCCTGCAGATCCGCCTCAAGAGGCAGCGGGGCCAGATCCGGGGCGTACTGCGCCAGGAGATTCAGCGCGCGCCATTCCTGCTCGTGCTCGCCACGGCTCCATGAGACGTAGGTCTTGACGACTCTGTCGGCATGCATCGTGACGCCGTGCGTGCTCGACTGGCCGGCCATGTCTTCCTCCCGCTGTCCCGGGGCGGGCAGGACCTGAGCAGACCCGTCGCCCCTGGTCACCGAGGCTAGCCCAGGAAGCATCCCTCCCGAGGGGTGACTGTCATTCGCCTCGCTCCGCCTCCCGGCCGGCGGCTTGCGGCGCCTCATAGCGGTCGGCCACAGCGGTCCCAGGTGTAGGAACGGTGGGCGTGGCGCGTGGCATTGGCGGCGCGCCGCTCTCGGCGACGGGACCAGGTCTATGAGGCGGCGGCCGGCTGACCGTCTCGGAGATCGTCACCTGCCGTCGCGGGTGCCCGTACGGCCTGAGCTCGTGTCCACGCCTGAGCGGCGAGCTGGATCGCGTCGTAGGGACTGCCGAGCGGCGGGGTGTAGAACAGGACCCTGAATCGGCGTCCGTAGTTTAATGGAACGCTCCCGAAAGTGGACTCGGATAAGTACCCTCCCTTCGTGGGATTCTCATTCAAAGTGGCGCCGGGTATTCGAATTCGAGCTTCCAGCTGTGGCCTTCGAGCGAGCGTTGGCCCAAGAGCCGCCCGAGTGCACTTCGGAGCCGGCAGAACTGGCTTTTCCACGGGTGCAGGACCCGTCAGCTTCTACACCTCACTCAGCGGGGGCCGATCATCAAGATCCTCTACCCGCTCTGTCGCTTCCTACCAGCGGCAACTGCGAGCTGCGGAGAAGGCGGAACAGGCCCGTACGCTCGCTGACGCTTTCGACGCTATCCACAACATCCACCGCGTAGAGTTCCCGCAGGCCAGGCCGCCCATGGTGCCGGCGCCTCAAGGCATTGATGAGGCGGAGATCCGGAAGCGTCACGAGAGCAAGGCGCTCGAAGGCGTCAGCATCTTCAAGAGAGGCGAGCGTGCCCAAGCCAAAGACACCGCCCGCTTCCACGCTGAGCAGGAGATCGCTCATGTCAGGCAGCAACTGGCCGCTCAGCGAATGCAATGGCAATCCGCGTTGGACGAGCGGTGGAAGCAGCTCTGCGCAAATCATCCAGATGTCGTGTTGGAGACCCTCGCGGAGGCGTTCGACGACAACGAGGCGCCCGCTGCCGCGGTTGGAGCGCTCGATGGAGAGGTGGCGCTGGCTGTGCTGGTTCCAGGCACTGATGCCGTGCCTAGCCGCTTTCCCAGCGTGACGGAGGCAGGAAACATCAGTCTCCGACAGACGCCCAAGAAGTATGCTGCCGCGTTCTACGCCCAGATGGTCTGCGGCTACGCCCTGGTGACAGTGCGAGAAGCACTTGCCGTCGCCCCTGGGCTTTCCTCTGCCCGCATCGTGGCTGTCCGATCTGCGGGGCCAGACGCCTACGGGCGCCCGCGACTTGACTGCATGCTGGCGTCGAGGATCACCCGTATAGCGTTCAAGGGCGTTCAGTGGGCGACAGCGGATGCCGCAACGATCATCAACGGTATATCGTCAGAGTTACTCATCAGCCAGAAAGGCGCCTCCAAGGAGATGGTGCCCCTGGACCTGTCGAAGGAGCCAGAACTTGCGGCGTTACTCAGCTTGATAGATCCCACCGAGCTGTCGGGGTCACCTGGGTACTGAGCGTCCACGACATCCCAGGCCTAATCGATCAGAGTGCGCCGTTCCACCAAGATGACATCACGCCAGATGCCGTGATGACGGCCTATGCGCTCACGGGAGCCGACCAACCCGGAAGCCAAGAGCCTGCGCGATGCCTCCTCCTTTACTGTTCCCCATCATGGCGACGCGCGGGGGGATCGACTTCGTCCAGGCTGCGGATCGCTTCGACGCCGCGCGCGACGTCGATGAATACGCAGCGGTAGTAGCACCGCTCGGGTTCGATGATCCCGACCGGTCAAAGCGAATTGCGAGAGGGTGTCGGCGGGCGTCGTCGAGTGCGGCGTTCCAGAAGCTCCGATAGTCCGCGGTGGTGTGGGGGAGCGGCTCAATCCCAATATGGCGGAGATGGGTGCGTTCAGCGTTTCGTCTCCGTCGTTGCGCGAAGGAGGGCCGGAGCGTCGTCGACGCCCCGACCCTCCCCGGGCCATCAGGTGGTGTAACGAATGACGTCGGTGCGCATCACGTCACCCGATGCTTTCACCGCCATGAAGGTGTGATTCGTCTTTGTGAGCCCTGAGGCGCTGAACACCTTCTGCTGCGTCGCGCGTATGTCGCTGTGCGTGTCGACGCGCTTGACGAGTTGGCCGTCGATGTAGATGTCGACGAGACCCTGATCAGGTGCGGTGGCGGTGATCCAGTCGACCCCTGTGCCCGCGAACGTGTACGAGACCGAGTCGCCGTCGTGGGTCGTGCCGTGGACGTCGTCGAGGTAGTCTCCGCGGAACTTGAAGTCCAGTTTCGCCGCGCCGAGCGGCAGCGTGGCAAGGTAGTCGGCCCGCAGGGTCACGGTCGATTCCGACAGGGTGTAGTCGGTGCCTTCCTTGAGTGCTGTGCCATCGCGGGAAACCCCGGCGAACTCACTCCCGTCGCGCAGGAGCTTCACCTGCACGTCCGCGGGAGCCTTCTTGTCGAACGACACCGCCGATGGGTCGATGAGATTCGGCTGGATCACGTCGATGCGATCAAGCAGCATGAAGGCTCCGGACTTCTTGACGACTTTGAGCGTGTGGCTTCCGTTGGGTAGGTCCTTCACGCTGAATACCGTCTGTTGCGTGAGACGCGGCTGTCCTGAATCGCGCCCGGTGTTCACGGTCTTCACGAACTTGTCGTCGACGTAGATATCGACGTTCCCCTGCGAGGAGTCCATTTCGGTGATGTAGGAGACGCCCGTGCCCACGAAGGCGTATTGGAACGAGTCGCCGTCGCGTTCGGTGTAGTGCACGCCGTCGCCATAGTCGCCCAGTCCACGTCCGGTGCTTTGCGACCATGATCCCGTGTAGACGATGCCGGGGGCGGTGTCGTCGAGTGTGTTGGTCCGGGACGGGCCCGATGCCGACGGGGGCGCCGCAGTGCCGGTGTCGGTGACGTTGACGGAGAGCGGTTGTGAGGTCGCAGCGACCTCTTTTCCACCGTTGCGGGTCCACTCACCGGCGTAGTCGACGCGGAGTGCATCGTCGTTGACAGCGACTTCGGCACCGGACCGCGGCTTCACCTTGAGGAGCCGTACCCCGTGGACAGGGACATCCGAGGCGGTGAACCCGGTGCTGAAATGGCCGAGGTTCTTGCGGGCCCACAGGTCGCGCACGGTGGCGGTGCCGCTCAGGCCGATATCGGTCCAGTTCGCGGTGATGTCTTTCTCGGTTCGGCCGAGGTTGAACAGCGCGACGGTGTAGCTGCCGTCGGAGTTGAGCGCGTACCAGACCTGTTGCTGAGTCGCGGTGGAGACCGGGCGCGCCGGCGTTCCTGCTTGGTCGACGGCGATGACCTCGGGGTTGGTGAGCAAGCTGAGCCCGTAGGAGTCGAGGTCTGTCAGGTCGTTTCCGGTGTACAGCGGCGCAGCGGAGGTCGCCCACAGGGTCATAGCGGTCCGTCGTTCGTCGCGGGTCAGGCCGTCCATCTTGCCGTTGCCGATGTCGAGCGAGTCGAGGTCGTTCCAACCGCCGTTTCCGCCGTTGCGCCACCATGTCGCCTCGGTCGGGAAAAGCCGGACGATGCTGTCCCAGTTGGTGAGTGCGTCATGGGCGCAGTAGCACTCGACGTCCCACTGGATGCGCCAGCCGTTGGCCTTGGACCGCCAGTAGTCCGCGTAGTTCGGGTCGAGCGCCCACGAGAGTTCGAACCAGATCTTGTGCGCCTTGAGAGCCTTCGACCAGGCGGCGACATCCTCCCGGGCGTCAAGCGAGAGGTCGCTTACCCCGGATCCGGGGGTGACGCTGTCGAACTTGACGAAGTCGACACCCCACTGCGCAAGCAGGTCGACGATCGAGTCGACGTACTTCTGCGAGCACGGGTTCGAAAAGTCGATTCTGTAGCCCATCTTCCAGTAGTCGGAGGGTCGAAGCGGCTGCGCGGCGATGTCGTGCGTCGTGCACCCCGGCGCTCCGGCGATCGGCAGGCTCGCGTTGTAAACCTCGGGTCCGACGCCCGGGACCATGTAGACCCCGAACTTCTGGCCGTTCGCGTGGACGTGGTCGATGATCTCCTGCAGGCCTTGCGGATAGAGCGTGGCGCTGGGCTTGGGCCGCCCGTTGGCGTCAACCCCGTCGTTCCATCCCGCATCGACGTTGATGTAGTTATAGCCGTAGTTCTGCAGCTTGGCGTGCATCGCGTCGGACTGTTTGATGAGCTGGTCGCCGGTGATCCACTTCCCGTTCCCGGAGTAGACCTGCATGCTGTAGCTGCTCCACCCCATGTATGGCCGCGTGGCCCACGGGTCGGCGGTGGATGGGAGTAATTCCCTGGGCGTCGGTGTCGGCACCGTGCCGGACGACGGCGCTGGCGAGGGAGTGGGGGTCGTGCTCGGTGGTGCGGTCGTGGACGCCGTCGGGGCGGTAGTGGGTGGGTCGGATGGAGATGCGGCCGCCGGCATGACCGTGCCGAGCGTGAGCCCGACGGCCAGCGCCGCGACGCTCATCACCGTGAGCGCTGGACGCGCCCGCGTGTGTCGTTTCATGCGATCTTCTTTCTTCGTGTGGTCCGGGGCCACGATGCCCGTGGACCAGCGGCGGTGAGCCGTCCGGTGCAGCGATCAGTGATGGCAGCCTCGTGATGTCGAGGAGCATCGCCTGCCGCGGGTCGAGGGTGGGCAGTGGGATGCCTGCGACGGCGAGCACGGAGCCGGGTAACTCAGCGGCGTCGGCGTGCGTAAGGGCGAACCACTCCGAATCGCCGTTCTGATGCCGGAACGCGTCTCCGATCTCGCGGCGCACTCGCACGAGGTAGCCCGCGTGCGGGTCCAGCCCCGGAGGCGCATGCGCCGCTCTGGCCGGCTGAAGAGCTGGACAGCCGCGTCCAGGTGTAGAACGCTCGTGAACCGTCCTGGGCGATGATGCCGCGGCCCAAGATCAGCTCCCCAGCGGAGTGCTCTCGGCATCCGGCCGGCCGCATCGACACAAGTGAAGACCCGGCTGCTCGCAAGGTCAGAACGGCGTCACTGCCGTCGCGCATGAATGGGCTCCTGACGATTCACGTCTACGCTGCCGATGCAACCACCGGCCCAATGCCGCCAACTTTGATCATTTCGCCTGGTCAGGCTGCGGGCGCCGCCATCGTCGCCGCCGCACGGTTGGAAGCGGAGGCGGAACGCGCGCCACCGCCGCTTTCGTCCGGGAAACCCGGGAGAAGAGCGCGGCCCTCATGTGGGATGCCGCGCTGGCCACCGAAGGGGTTCGGCGACATGCTGCGGATCGTATGTCTGGGCGTGATGGTCGAGCTGCGGTCTCTCGCCGCCCGGTGACCTCGTCGAGGCGCACCTCCGGCGTCCACGGTCGACATCCGTGAGCCTGACCTGATCAAGGGAGGTCACCTAGCGCCTGGCGGAGCTCGTCCAGAAGACCTCTCCCCCTTGATAACGCATGACGCGATGGAGTGAGGACGGGAGTTAGTGATCGCGCGCGGTGGCCAGGAGAAACAGCACGGGGGGCGACAGCGGGCATCGGGGTCCTCAAAGTCTGGCAGGGAAGTCGGTGAGTGCCGCCGAGCGTAGAACTCGTTCGCCCGTGAATCAATACTTGACGAAGGAAATTATTAAGCCTACGTTTCGGGCCATGCTTTTACCGAGTCCGGCACGGGCGCTCTCACGGATACTCCTGCGGTTACGGCCGTGTTCACCGCGGTGCTGACCGAGGGGCCGTTGAGCAGGGTCAGCCTCGCGCGGCGGCTCGGGCTGTTGTCAGCCGCGGTCACCAAGGCCGCGCGGCCGCTCATCGAGATGGGCTACCTGCAGGAACTGGCCGCCGCCGAGCGGACGGCCCCGGGCGCGGGGCGTCCGGCGAGCCCGCTGGCCGTGCAGGCGGCCCGCGAGTTCTTCGTCGGCGTGAAGATCACCAGGGATGAGCTGATCGGCGTGGTCGTCGACCTGTGCGCGGACGCGTGTCCTTAAGGACGTCCCCGAGGCCGTCGTCATGAATGGTGCCGTCGCCACGTTCTGGCAGTACCTTCCGCAACCCCGTAAGGCTCCGTCCGTCGTACGGCTCGCGCCGCTGCTGCACCGGGTCCCACGATGGGAGCGGGAAGGGCGGCAGCTCCTCGTGCAGCCGGCAGCGAATCGAGTGACCACGCCGCAGACATCGAGGCCGCGGCCATCGGACCTAACGCACTGGAGCAGCTGAGCGACGACGTCATCCGCCTGGCCCGTGCATACGTGCACGCGCCACCGCTGCCGCTCTTCGGAGAGCTGACCCGGGTGCGCAACCGTACGTACCGGCTGCTGGAGCGCACGCGGAATCCGAGGCAGCAGCACGAGCTGTACCTCGCCGTCGGCCAGCTCTGCGGACTCCTTGGCTCAGCATCGCCGCCCGAGCGTCCGCCCTTCTCGGCGACAGCGACGGCACTCGCAACGCGA
This sequence comes from Planotetraspora sp. A-T 1434, assembly GCF_025420585.1. Taxonomy (GTDB): domain Bacteria; phylum Actinomycetota; class Actinomycetes; order Streptosporangiales; family Streptosporangiaceae; genus JAOEGB01. Next base: position 214,497 of record NZ_JAOEGB010000011.1, read on the forward strand.
TCCTTGCCGCCCGAGACGCTCGAGGACCGCAGGGGGAGTTGCACGAAGGCGTTGGCGGTGAGTTCGGATTCGACGAGGCCCGCGAAGCCTTCTGCGCCGGATCCGCCTACCTGAACGCGGGCATGGCGCAAGAAGTCGAGGCAGAGTGCGAACGAGCGCTCAGCCTTTACCGAGCGGTGCCTGCCGAGCAGCGTTGGTACGCTGCGGAAGCAAGCGCCTGTGTCGACCTAGCCGCCGCCCGCCTCCTCGCCGACGACATCGACGGAGCCGCCGATGCTCTGGCCCCTGTCTTTGCCCTAAAACCGGATGGACGGGTTGAGGGCCTGGTCAAGCGCATGGGGCAGGTCCGTGCTTCTCTCGCGTCTGTCCCGTCTCATGACGCAGGCGCTTTGGCGGACAGAATTGAAGCATTTTCGACAGAGACTGCTACCCGAATGCTCCCTGCATCCCATTGAGTTCCGGATCGCCTGATTCTCGGCAAGAGTGACCCCGTTGTAGCGATGTAGCGCCTGCAATCGATAGGCAGGAGGAGAGGGCATGACTCCGGCGGTTGTGGGGGCTTGAATGGAACCTGGCGTCGGAGAGCGGCCGGATGATGATGCCCGAGCGGCAAGGGCGCGGATCGCTTCGCTCATTCAGCGCACGGGCAGCAAGCTGCTGGAGCTGTCGCCACATGCAGTGGTAGTGACTCTATGCATCAGCGCCCTCGCGCCCCTGGGTTCTGTGGGAGCCACCGGCCTCGCAGCAGCGGGAGTCCAAGTAATCTCTGGGGTCGGAGGCAATATCCTGGCCGACGTCATCGGCAAATCAATGCAGGCTTTGCGACGCCGTACCGGCGGCCACCAGCCCTCGCTTGAGGAAATTGAGCGTGAGATAGCCGAACGGCTTTTGGAAGCGCTCGACGCCGATGATGAGCAAGCACGTCACTTGCGTGAGGAGATCGCTGGCCTGCTTCACCAGGTAGATGCAGCAGGGGCGGCCCTAGAAGCCGCGGTGACGAGCGGCGACCAGCGATTGCAGGATCATCTCACCAGGGCATTCACGGAGTTGGGCGCGAGCTTCGCCGAATTCCGGTCGCTGCTGGGCGACATCGACAGGAAAGCCACCCAGCTCCAGGAGAGCCTGTACCGTCAGGAGGCCCTGCAGCGCCATGACCGGGACATCGCGCTTCAGCAGTCGGTCCAGTTGACCTTGATCCGCGAACAGATATCCGTCATCGAAAGGCGAACCCGGCAGGAATCCCTGGAGGAATCTCTCCATCCTCGCTGGCTGGACGGCTGTCCCTACCGAGGACTGTGGCCATTCGAGGAGAACCACGAGACGATTTTCTACGGCCGGGAGCAGACGACGGCCAAGCTACTCAGCAGGCTGGCTGAACGCCTGTCCCTGTCGGGACTCGTGATGGTCACCGGAGCCTCCGGCGCAGGCAAGTCGTCCCTTCTCCGTGCGGGGCTGCTGCCCGCGTTGGCACGGGGCCTGCTCCCAGGCGCGCCCGGCTCGGAGCAATGGCCGCGTCTGGTGATGAACGCGACCTCGACGCCGCTCGACGAACTCGCGGTCCGTCTCAGCGTTCTGAGTGGTCTGGAGCCCGGCGCGGTGCGCCGCTCTCTGGAGTCCAATCCACAGGACGCGCCCATGACCGTACGGCACGCCGTTCTCGCCGATGCCGCTCGGCACAATCGGCGCGAGGCTGGGCGACTCGTCCTGGTCGTCGATCAGTTCGAGGAGGTCTTTCTATCGGCGAGCATGGCCGATCGGCGAACGTTCATCACGGCGCTGGCGGCGGCCACGGGACCGGCGCCGGGAGGAGATCCGGCCGCGCTGGTGCTCCTGGCAGTGCGCGGCGACTTCGTCGCCGAGTGCGGCGCCTATTCGGAGTTGGCCGCTGCTGTGGAGAACGCCCAATTCCTGGTCGGCCCAATGACCGAGTCCGAACTCCGCCGTGCGATCACCGGGCCGGCGGCGGCCGCCGGCCTGGAGCTGGAACCAGGCCTGGCCGACATCGTCCTGAGCGACTTGCGCTCGCATGCCGGTACGGACCGGTACGGCGCCGGCGTCCTGCCGCTGCTTTCCCAGGCCATGCTCCTCACCTGGGAGAAACGTGAGGGTCACACGCTGACCAGCCACGGCTACGGTCTGACCGGAGGGGTCTCGGACGCCGTCCGGTCAACCGCCGAGACCGTCTACAGCGAGCTGTCCGCCGATCGGCAACGGATCACGCGCGAGATCTTCCTGCAAATGGCCGTCATCGGCCCCAACGGCCGCCCAACCCGTCGTCGCGCGACCCGAGCCGAGCTGTACGGCGAGCATGGGGCGGATCGCCTCCAGGACGTGAACGCCGTGTTGAACGCCTTCGCCACCCGGCGGCTGGTCGTGCTGAACGCCGATGCGGCCGAGATAGCCCACGACGCGCTACTGAGCGAGTGGCCCAAGCTCGCCTCATGGCTGGAAGAGGGGCGAAGCGACCACATCGTCTTCCGGCAGTTCCTTGACGCGGCCGGGGACTGGCTGGCCAGGGGCCGAGACTCGTCGTTTCTCTACCAGGGCACGCGCCTGGCCGCGGTCGAGGAGGCGCTACCACGCTGGAACGCCGATGATCTGCGGCGCTCCCTCCTCTCCGGGGCGCACAGGGCGTTCCTACACGCAAGCGAACGGGCGGCCTCAAAGAGGACGCGGATGCGCCGGGTAATCACCGCCTCCCTCGCTGTCCTGTCGCTCGCGTCTCTTGCGGGCAGCCTGATCGCCGTGGATCAGGCCGGCGAGGCCACCCGCCAGAAGAACGCCGCCCTGTCGCGGGAGCTCGCCCAGCGGAGCGAGACCCTGAGTGAGAGGGATCCCGCCATGTCGCGGTTACTCGCCGCCACGGCCTGGGAGATCGGCAATACCCCTGAAGCATGGCGAAGCATGGTCGGCGCGGTGTTCGACCCCGCTCGCGCCGTGTTCACCGGCCGCACCGGCCACCTCGGAGATGTGGCGTACAGCCCCCATGTGGCATTCAGTCCAGACGGCAGAGTCGTGGCCTCCGCGCAGGATGACACCATTCGGCTGTGGGACACCTCCACAGGGCGCCCGATCGGACATCCCATGGCTACGCCGAAGGAAGCGGTGCACGAGGTAGCTTTCAGCCGCGACGGTGCGCTCGTTGTCAGCGCCAGCGGCTCCAGCACGACCGACTCCACCGGCGGGCAGATCTGCGTCTGGGACGTCGCCACCCAGCACCTGGCCGGTGACCCGCTCACCGTCACGACCGACTTCCCCGATCAGACCGTCCCCTTCTCCGCCCTGGCACTCAGTCCCGACGGCAGGACCCTGGCCGCCAGCGGCGACGGCGACATGTTCCTGTGGGACCTGGCCACCCGGCGCCCGATCGCCCGATTCACCGCCACATCGGCCAACCACATCGCCTTCAGTCCGGACGGACGCAGCCTCGCAAGCGCCGACGGCGACGGGGCCGTACGCCTCTGGGAAGTGGCCGGACGACGCGAGATGGGCCCGGGCATGGTCAACCGCACCGGCAACATCGAGGCGTGGAAGGTCGCCTTCAGCCCCGACGGAGCGACCCTGCTCAGCACGGACAGCGACTACACCCTGCGATTCTGGGACACCGCCACTCACCGCCAGGTCGGCGAGCCCATCACCAAGGCCGGTCCGGCACTGGCCCTGAGCCCGGACGGCACGATCCTGGCGACTGGCGGCGTCGACGACACGGTCGTGCTGTGGGACGTGGCAGCCCGCCGCCCGCTCGGCCAGCCACTCATCGGGCACACCGGCAGCCCCCAGGATGTCGCGTTCTCGCCCGACGGCAAGACTCTGGCAAGCATCGGCTCCGACAAAACCGTCCGCATCTGGGACCTCACCACAGGCCGGCAGATCGGCCTTCCTGTCACCGCCCCCGGCACCGGCGCCATCTACGCCATGGCGTTGAGCCCGGACGGCGGGACCTTGGCCACATCCAGTGTCGTCGGTGCACGCTTGTGGAACCTCGCCATACACAGGAGCTTCGGCGAGACCGTCGCGAAGGAGAAGTTAGGAAACGGCGGTCCAGTGGTGTTCAGCCCGGACGGCGAAGTGCTGGCGACTGGCGAGACCGACGGGGCCATCCGCCTTTGGAACGTCGACACCCAGCACCAGATCGGCTCGCCCCTGTCCGGTCACCGCGCCGCCCCCGACGGTACCGCATGGGTGCTCGCTCTGGCCTTCAGTCCCGATGGCCGGCTCCTCGCCAGCACCGGGTTCGACGACACGCTCCGATTCTGGGATGCGCACACCCACCGGCAGATGGGCCCGGCGCTCCCGGCCGCCGGCGGTTCCGCGCTCGCCTTCAGCCCTGACGGAATGAACCTCGCCGTCGGCATGCCTGACGGGACGATCCGCCTACTCGACGTCAGCACTCACCGCCAGATCACCGCGCCGCTTCGCGGCCACAGGGACGAAGTCATGGGGGTGACGTTCAGCACGGACGGCACCATCCTCGCCAGCGCGAGCACCGACCGCACAATCCGTCTCTGGGACACGCGTACGCGCCAGCCGATCGGGCAACCACTCGTCGGACACACGGACACGGTCCGGATGGTGTCCTTCGCCCCGGATGGACGCCTGCTCGCGAGCGCCGGGGAAGACGGGACCATCCGACTGTGGGACGTCCGCACAGGCCAGCAGATCGGCAAGCCGTTGACCGGCCGCGACCAGGACGTCTCAGGCGTTGCGTTCACTCCCGACGGAAGGACCCTCGTAAGTACGGGATACGACAAGACGATCCGCCTGTGGAACGTGGCTCGGCCTCCCGATCTGTTCGCGACGGTCTGCACACTGGCACAACGCGCGATCACCCGCGAAGAGTGGGACCTCTACGTACCTGGCGAAACTTATATGCGCGTCTGCGCTGACGCCCATGGCGTGAGATGAGGGGCGTATCCACGATAGTGTGCCGCACCTTCAGGGGCATGGCGCTAACCGCGGTCCCGAAGCTTGAGGAGTTCGTGCTCCTTTTCGGCGGATAGCCCGTGGTGGGACTGACGATCGTAGGCGGAGGGGCCGCTGCTCTCGTTAAGCCAGGTGTAGGTGTCACGAACGGTGTCCGCGATGGGGCGGCAGGTAAGACCGGCTGCTGTCGCCTTTGCAGAGTCCACCGCCCACGTCCCCTCAGGAGTCCGTCACAGGGGAATCTCAGTCCACTGCTTCACGTCGTGCTCGACGAGGAAGGGGTCGTCCACCCATTCGAACTCCGCTTGCGAAGCCGTCACCGTACGGCACGGATCGAGCATCTCGCCGAAGGTGGCGTGCCCCCGGGGTGCGGTGACGTTGAACACCCCCGTCGTTCCGCGTTGAAGGCAACGGAGCGTGAAAGCCGCCAGGTCCCGGATGTCGACGGGCTGGATGGGTTTGGCCGGCTGGCCCGGGGCCAGGACCCGGCCGCCTTGAGCTATCCGTCGCAGCCACCAGGTCAACCGGCCGACGTTCTCCTGCGGCCCCAGGATCACCCCCGGCCGCAGGACAGTGACGTGGCCCTCGAACGCCTCCTGTACGGCGCGCTCGCACCCGGCCTTGTAGGCGCCGTACTGCGCGGCGGACCAGTTCGCCTCATCCTCGGCGGTGCCGGAGGCATCCGGTGGACAATCGTAGACAGCGCTGTCCTCGTCGACAGGTTCAGCCGGCCAGCCCGGATACACCGAGATGGTGGAGAGGAAGACATACGCGCCTGCCCTGTCAGATAGGAGACGCGCGGCGTTTCCCACAACCTGTGGAACATAGCCGCAGGCAACAACGTCGACAGGATCACCACTCCCGCGACGGCCAGCAGCCTTCCGAGCGCCCCTCCTGATACCCCACCGATTGGCCGTCCTGCTTAACCCGGCGCATCTAGTACTCCAGCCGTAGATCCTGATCATGTCTTGTGAGTGGCTTGTCGCCGGTAATGGCTGATCCGGGCGCGGGCTTGGTGGCGTCGTCGCCAGTTGGACCAGCACAGCACGTGCGTCAGGGTATGGATGGTGCGACTGACCAGGCGGACGAACAGGCGTCTGATCTCGTTGAGGGTAAGTGGGATCAGGTCGAGGTCGGCTGGCTTGTCGGCTCGTTCGGATGCGGCGAGCGCGCGAGGAAGGCATGGGCGAGCATGGCCAGGGTGGTCCACCGGTACCATGACGTCCAGCGGCGGACCTGATGCTGATCCAGGCCGGTCAGTCCCTTACCGGTCTGGAAGCCTTCCTCGATCGCCCACCTGCGGCCGGCCACCCGGGCAAGGACGGCCAGCGGGACCGGGCGGGGAGCGTAGCGGCGGTAGAAGGCCAATTCGCTGGTACGCCGGTTACGGCGGATCAGCAACCAGTGGCGGCCCGGCCTTCCGGGGTCGATCTCGACGAACGCCCAGTCGTAGAAGCGGTGTCCTTTGGCGCCCGCGCCTGCCGATAGCCGCTGCCAGGCGCGCTGCGGTAACGACGACTACCAGTACCGCATCGGTCCGGCCCAACTGGTCCCCACCACGTAGGTGCGCAGGTCATCGCGGACCTGGCGGTGGCGAAGGCCGGCCTCTGTCCCCGTACAGATGAAGGTCCTGATGGGCACTCGACTCAGGTGGAGGACGGGCGGCGGTAGGTGCCGTGCCAGTGGGCGGCGGCCAGTTCGTTCGCGATGCGGGTGTCCTCTTCGAGGTCGTCTTCGGTGTCGATGACGTGGCGGGCGATGACCTGCTCGCCGCCCCACGCCATGACCTGGGCCGCGCGCTCGGGGTCGAAGTCGGGGGACGTGCGGCCGGCCCGCTGCTCCCGGGCCAGCCGTCCGGCGATGCGGTCGATGAACCGCTGCTGGCCGGCCTGCAGCGCGTCGCGGACCGTGCGGTCGTAGCCGGCCACTTCGAGGACCGCGGCGTAGGTGGCGGGGCGCCGCCGGTAGTGGCGGATGATCTGCAGGTATGCCTCTGCCAGCCCTTCCAGGCCGTCCGCGATTCCGTCGGCCCTCCACTCGACCCCGACCTGGAAGATTCCGGACTTCAGGGAGGCGGCCAGCCGCAGGATCAGCTCGGTCTTGTCGCGGAAGTACAGGTAGAAGGTGGAGCGCGAGAGGCCAGCCTCCGCGGCGATGCGCTCGACGCTGAGCTCGGTGAAGCTCGCCCCCTCGGCCAGCAGCCGCTCGACGACGTCGAGCGTGCGCGCCTCGGCCGCGGCGCGGCGGCCCGCGGCGGCGGTGGAGGGCCTGCGGGTGGTAGATGCCATGGTCGTCCGATGCTCGAGGCGAGTATGCACTTTTCCCTGGTCATGTGCCGTTCATGACTTTAATGTAGGCTGCGCTGGACATAGTGTCCAACTCTTTGTCCAACGCCCCGTCCAGTTGAGGAAAGGGGCCTCTTCCTGGGCGATGACCTGCGAGAAAGGTGTGGCAATGCCACCTCGTACCTACGTGATGATCCCCGGCGCCTGGCACGGCGGGTGGTCCTGGCGGCCGGTGGCCGAGCGGCTGCGCGCCGCCGGGCACCGGGCGGTCACCCTGACGCTGCCCGGCCTGGGCGACGGCGACGACCCGACGGGCCTGCGCCTCCGGGACGCGGTCGACCACATCGTGAACGAGGTGGAGCGGCTCGGCCTGACGGACGTGGTCCTGGTCGGGCACAGCTGGGGCGGCTACCCGATGACCGGGGCCGCGCACCGTCTCGCCGGCCGGGTCACCGGGCTCGTCTACTACAACGCGTTCGTCCCCCGGCCGGGCGTCTCCCTGCTGGGCGAGAACCCTCCCGAGAACGTGCAGTTGCTCCAGTCCGTGATCGACTCCTCCCCCACGCGTTCCATCCCCGCGGGCCTCGAGTTCGTCCAGCAGCTGTTCATGCCCGGCGCGGACGAGGACGCCCAGCGTCTGCTGGCCGAGTTGCTGACGCCACAGCCCGGGGCCTACTTCGCGGACGCGCTGGACATTCCCGAAGTGACCACGCTCGGCATCCCCGCCCGATACGTCCTGTCCGAGGACGACCGGGCGATGCCCCGGTCCGGCCACGAGTTCGCCGCCCGGCTCGGGCTCGAGCCGCTGATGGTGCCCGGCACGCACGAGAGCATGCTCACCCACCCGGACGAGGTGGCGAAGGCGATCCTCGGCGACTAGGCGACCAGGACGAGGCACCGCCGTTCCCGGGATCCCGGCAGAGCCGGCGCGGTACGGGATCCGGTCCCGGCCGGACGCGGTCAGCGCGGCGGGCGGGTTCCGGAGGCGGAAGCGGTTCAGAGCGGCGGCGGGGGTTGCGGCCGGCGGGGTCAGGCGGGTTCGCGTTCGCGGAGGCGTTGGCTGACGACCTGGGTGACGCCGTCGCCGCGCATGGACACGCCGTACAGCGCGTCGGCGATCTCCATCGTGCGCTTCTGGTGGGTGATGACGATGAGCTGGGAGCTCTGCCGCAACTCCTCGAAGAGGGTGAGCAGCCGCTGGGTGTTGGTGTCGTCGAGGGCGGCCTCGACCTCGTCCATCACGTAGAACGGCGACGGGCGGGCCTTGAAGATGGAGATGAGGAACGCCACCGCCGTCAGCGACCGCTCGCCGCCGGACAGCAGGGACAGCCGCTTGACCTTCTTGCCGGGCGGCCGGGCCTCGACCTCGACGCCGGTCGTCAGCATGTCGGCCGGGTCGGTCAGCAGGAGACGGCCCTCGCCGCCGGGGAAGACCCGCTCGAAGATCTGCGAGAACTCGCGGGCCACGTCCTCGTAGGCGGAGGCGAACACCTGCTCGACCCGGTCGTCGACCTCCTTGACGACGAGCAGCAGGTCCCTCCGGGTCTGTGAGACAGCAGAGCTCCACGACCTGTCGGAGCGATCATTGCGTCGGCTCAGCAACCGGCTCTTCGGCTACGGCCCCAAGACGCTCATGCGGATTCACCGTTTCCAGCATGCACTCCACTTGGCGCGGGCAGGCCTGCCGTTGAGTGATGCCGCGGCGACAGCCGGCTATGCCGACCAAGCCCACTTCAACAGGGAGAGTAAACGGCTCACCGGCCAGACACCCGCCACGCTCACACGCGTCGCTTAGCTTTTTCAACAGGATGACGCCCTCTCAAACGCTCGCCCGTTCTCGCTTCGGGTTCGTTCCCCTCGGCTGGCCGTTTCGTCCAAGCCTGACGTAGCCGCCGGATGACAGCGTTCTCGTATGAGCATCAACCTGGGTCGCGCGAGAGCGTTCATGGCCTCGCACGCGCGAGTTCTCGATCGGCAGCGCTTCGAGGCCATCACCACCGACAGCGACGCTGCTCGTCAGGCCATCATCCACGGACTCGACGCCTACCGAAACCCCGACGGCGGCTACGGGTGGGGACTCGAACCGGACCTTCGTTCACCGGAGAGCCAGCTGGGAGGCGCCCAGCACGCGCTAGAGGCGCTCGCTGACGCCGGCCCTGCGACCTCGCCGCACTGCAGCCCTCCTCGACTGGCTGGGCTCCGTGACTCTGCCCGATGGCGGGCTGCCGTTCGCGCTCCCGGTCAGCGACCCCGTGGCGTGCGCCCCGTTCTGGGTGCAGGCGGACCCCTCGGAGTCATCGCTGCAAATCACGGCCGCGGTGGCGACGCAGGCGTATCGCGCCGCGCGTTGGGATGAAGCCGTACGAGACCATCCATGGCTGGCGACGGCGACGCGGTACTGCTTCGAAGCGATCCGTGAGATCGACGAAGCGCCCTTCGCGTAACGTGCTGTCCTTCGCGCTCCAGTTCCTCGACATCGCAGCCGACACCCACCCGGACCGCACCATACGGTGTGTCAGCGAGAAGTTGTCACTGTGGAGACTCGGCGGACACCGGCCCCGTGTGAAGGAGTGTGAACGCCTGGACGGCCAGCCAGCGCTGCGCCTCGTCCCAGGTCCAGCCGCAGTCCTTGACCAGCGTACGCCAGGCCCCGAAGCCCAGGCAGAACCAGAGGATGTCGCCGGCACGATCGGCGTCCAGCCCCTCAGCGAGCCCGCCGATCTTCCCGAGGTGCACCGCCGCCTGACGCAACGCCTCCCGGTACAGGGTGGTGCCCTCCCGCCACAGCGCCTCCGCGTCGTCCTGCACCGACATCGCGGCATAGAGCATCTCGGTGGCGTCCTGATGAGTCTCGTTGCCGGCGCGGATGCCGTACACGAGGATTCGCACCGCCTCGCGAGGGTCATCGCTTTCCCGCACCGCGGCCAGGGTCTCCTCCGCGCCGGAATCGGTCACAGCCGTCATGAGGAGTTCTTTGAAGATCGCCACCTTGCTGCCGGCGCTGGCGTACACGGTCTTCGTCGCAACCCCCGCCCGCCGCGCGATGTCGGTCACGGTCACGCGGGCGTACCCCTCAGACGTGAACAGTTCCCGCGCGGCCCGCAGGATGTCGCCGCGCGTCGTGGCGGCGTCCTGCTCTCTACGGGGGGAGCGGTACGGGCGACGCGTCGGCATGCGGAAAGCTTATCGAGTAACGGGTATCCTCTATCTGCATCCGTTGCATACTGTCTAACCTCGATTGCGGGATCCCATGGCGCAGAACATGAACGGCCTGTCGGAAGGCCTCCAGATGTACGACGAGTTGCTGGCGGTACACACGATCATCCGTCGGGGTGCGGTCCTCACCGCTGCGGCGATGCGGCGACTGGCGGCCGGCGAAGGAGTCGACGTGAAGGCGCTCGTGCGGGCCACGCGGTGGCAGGTGGAGTTCGTCCATCACCACCACGCGAGCGAGGACGAGCTGTTCTGGCCCGTGCTGCGCCGCCTGTTCCCCGACGCCGTGACAGCTCTAGACGAGCTCACCGTCGAGCATGAGGCCCTCGACGCCGGACTCAAGACCCTCGGCGCCGCCGTCGACACGATCGCCGCCGGGCCGGCCCGCCGGTCGGCCCATGGGTCGGACCCTGACGCCGCTGTACGCGATGCCGCGCGGGAAGGGGCGCAAGCGGCGGCCAGGTTGGGTGAGGTGCTGCTGAAGCACCTCGACAGCGAGGAACCGGTCCTGCGGGAGCTCTTTCCGCAGGTGCCCGATGCCGAGCTCCTGCGCCTGCGGGCGGCCATCGTCGCCGGAGCCCCCCGATCCGGGCCGGATCTGGTCATGGGGTTGCTCCACGACCCGGTTCCCGCGCCCGGAGCCGAACGCCTGATGGCCAACTTCCCCGCGCCCGTCCGGTGGATCCGACCGTTGCTGCTCAAGCGCTACCGAACCCAGAAGTCCGCGCTCGGCCAGTGATACCGCCGGAACGGGCAGTGCGGACACGGCCTCGCCATGCACGGCAGCGCTGGGTCGCCGTTGGTCACGCCGTCGACGGTATCGAGACCAGCCCGCCCGAGCGGCCGGAATATATATCGGGCATATGCGGGGGTGCACGGGGGCGGTGCAACTTCCCCGTACACCAGTCGCCCCGGTGACGGGCGTGCTAGTGCCGTAGCAGCTTGGGTTTGCCCCGTTTCGTGGTGACACGCAACGCGACCAGGCCGTCGCCGCGGAGCCCAAGTCCTACTCCGCGAGCCCCGACGCCGAAGCAGTGGTCATCCGTGACGCAGGACACGACCTGGCCCCGCAACGCAACGCCGACACCACCACGGACACCATCGACCACTGGCTCGGCGGCAGACTCCGGTAACCGAACGCAAGGCATGGGCCGCCATCGCGAAGGGTGGCGGCACATACCTTCGCTCCCCTGAGTCGTCGGCTCGGTATTCGCGTCACGCCGCCGCCACCGTCCCTGGCTCCGCGTCGGCGGCAGCGGGTGGTCCGAGCTTGCCGACGCCGTCCCCGCTTGCGAGCCGCGCATCCCGCCGCGCAAGGGTCAAGATCACGTGACCAGACAGCGCTACGACCTACCACTTAAGCGCTGCACTCAGCCTCTCCGAAGGCCCACCCGTGCTGCCAGCGTGGAGCGAACCGGGCGGGGACATCAGCTGCGAGCCCCAGGGCTGTCACCAAATGTGCGGCGAGATTGCCGACCGTGATCCCGAAGAGGACGTCGTAGGGGCCCGCCGCCAGATCCCGCAGTCGGTCGGCCTCGGCGATGCCGAGACGGAGCATCCTGGCAACCGAGGACCACCGCAACAGCTGTACGAAGCGCCCGCAGTACCGCACGACCGCTTCCGACGGTTGCCCGGAGCACTCGGCAGGTGTGCGCATCCGGGCACCGAACAGGACACGAATGCGCTCGACGACCGCGAGAAACAACGCGTCCTTGGGAAGGCGCATACAGGGAACACTTCGACGTTTCCGCGCGCGCGGCGATCGGTTACACGCGCCACACTTGCGTCCCGGTAACTCGTTTACGGGACGGCCCGCCATCACGCTCCCGGCGACCGCCTTTCCGCAGTAACCACAGTCCCCCAAGCTCATCCCGAAACATCCGGTCGGAATTCCAGTTCCGGGGCGATTGTCAGACCTGTCGATGTGGATCGATGTCTGCTACCTGGTGCCGGACGTCCGTGATGGCAAATCGATGGCGAACGATCAAGAGGCCAGATCCGTGATCTTGGGATCTGGCCTCTGAGCTGGTACTTCGTGGTGGGGCTACCAGGACTTGAACCTGGGACCTCTTCCTTATCAGGCAACGGCAACACGTGTTCCAACTGGCCTTACTGAGGCTTCACCTGCGGACACCGTCCGCTACCGTCCACCACTGTCCACAGTCGTCCATCGCCGTAGTCACGCAGTTTGTCACGCACCCGATCTTCCCCCGGGAGGAAAGGGCGCCCTCGTTACATGCGCTGCTCCCACTCGTCCGCTACCTGCTCCAGAAATCGCCAGTAACTATGCGCAGCGTCTGCATATGCAAGTGCTTCCCCGGGTGTGGGGACGTGCGCCCCGTGTGCCACGTCATTGCGGAGTCGGCGGAAAGAATCAAACTGCCCGAGCGACTCCTGGGGAATCGCGTTCTCACGCACCAGGCGTCGCGCAATCTCGGCTGAGCTGAGTGGACGTCGGTCGTCCTCTTGCATTCTGAAGATCTTCGCTAGACGACGTAGCGCTACCTCGATCTTGATCCATGCATCGATGACTGCTGCAGAAGGAGCTTGCTGTGCAAGCATGACGAATCGATCTATCGCGGCACGTTCGTCAGCTTCTCCCGCTGGCTCGTTCGCTCCGAGAGCATCTCCTTCCGACCTCGGCCCAGACGTTGGAGCCTCTATCCTCTCGCTAGCTGTCGAAGAGACTTCGAGGTTCTCGGCTGCTTGTTCCAGCTGAGCCAACTCCTCGCCAAATGTGATCTTTTGGCCCAGTCCTTCATAGCTCTTGATGTTCTTGATGAGCTCCCCGAGAGGCTTCCGGAAGAGCAGTAACGCGATAAGTACCAGTACCGGCCAGGACAGGAGATGGCCAAGCATTTTCTCGGAGAAGTTAAACCAGTCCACCTAGGGATGATCTCGCAATCCCTCGTGACTCGTGGCAACTTCGCCAGCATTTTTAGCCGTCCGACACCGGATGCTCCGTGTCCTGATCTCTCGTCTGCCTTCGACCCATCGCGAAGCGACAGCGGGCCGGCGACGGAGGGGCAAGCCTGGCCTTGCGTGTACCTGTTCCCGGTGACCTTCCACGCGCGCTGGTTGCCCTGCCCGCACGGCTGGGCTTGACCTGGAGGAGTCGGGCTGCTGGGCTCTGCCTGGGTCGATGGCTGGCGAGAGATCAGGACTTCACCGCAACCACCTACGGCCCCGACCTGTGCGCGGGTCCTGCTCTCGGAGCCTGAGCGCCCCGGGGTTTGGGGCAGCGCCCCAAGGTCTTCTCCCTGCGCCTTCCCGCCTCTCTCCTCGCCCCCCTTCTTCCCTCTCCCCGCCAGCGTCGCCCTTTTGGTCCGGGTCTTCTCGGCTTGTGTCTGCTCATCGCCATGACCCGTTCACCAATGGGAGAGAACTCCCCATCGGCACAAGCCAATGCCGCCATCTACATGCCCACGCCGCTTGTCGGCGTGGTGCGCGCCGCCGACGGCGGGACCGGCCGAAGAGCCGCAGCCCGCCGGCGGGCGGGCGCGCGGTCCAACTGGTAGACCCTTGTGTCCGTGTGCCTCCTTGGAGTGCGGGCCGTGATGGCAACCGGGCTGCGCTGTGCATCCCCTCACTCGATCCCCCGCGGTGTCCCCGAAAGCAGCTCAGGAAACAGCCCCCTTCGCCGATCCTCTCCCGGCGGTCCCCCTCCCCTCTGGGGTCCGCCTCCTCTCGTGGATCGTCGAGACCGTTCCCCTCCCGAGCATCCTCCCCACCGTCGCCTCCCCCTCACGCTCCGCCGAAGGCGGCTTGAAGACGTAAGCGAAGTCGTAACAAGCTGTGTTGTCCGGCCTATAGGGACCGTGGTCCGACAAGGTGTGTCCCGTCATGGTCGCGCACGGCTGGCGCTCCATCTTGCAGTGCGTCGAGGACTCGCACGGCAAACGCTTCAGAGACCATGTTCGGCACATCCGCCGGTGGCACCCAACGGAAAGCAGTCACCTCGTCGTTGTAAGTCAGCTCGCCACCGATGGATCTGCACCGAAACACAAGTGCCACTATCCCGCGAGCCATGTTTTTGTAGACGCCAGTGAGGGTGACGGGTTCAACCGTCAGGCCGGTCTCTTCTTGGACTTCTCGCCGCAGCCCGTCAACGATCGTTTCGTCGAGTTCGAGTACGCCCCCGGGTGCCTGCCACTGCCCGTTATCTGCGCGCTGTGTGAGCAACACTCGGCCCTGATCATCGACAACCACACCTGAAACGCTTACTGAGTGCCGTCCGTGTGATGCCGTCATTGCTACCTCCTGCGAATAGACTGATGTTAGTAGTCGTCTGGACGAGTTGAGGAGTGTGCCGTGGCTGGTCACGAGATCCTTGTCGGCCAGATTGATCCTGCAAGTGACCGCGCCGTCTTCCGACAGATCGCGGATCATCTTCGTGAAGCCATCGAGGGGGGCCGCCTAAGTCCCGGTGACAAGCTCCCCTCAGAAGCCGCTCTGATGCAGCACTACAACGTTGCCCGCATGACCGTGCGGCATGCCATGCAAGAACTTCAAGGTGAAGGACTTGCTGTTGCAGAGCATGGGCGAGGGGTGTTCGTCCGCTCTCGCCCACCCGTGAAGCGGCTGGCCTCGGATCGTTTCGCCCGCCGGCACCGGAAGGAGGGAAAGGCAGCGTTCATAGCAGAGTCCGAGGTGGTCGGCGCTAAGGCGAGCGTGGACATGATCGACGTCAGGGAAGGCTCGCCGTTGCCTGAGATCGCGGAGCGACTCAAGGTCAGGGCTGACGAAGCGGTGGTCATCAGAAGCCGTCGCTACTCTCTCGATGGTCGTCCCGTTGAGCTGGCCACTTCCTACATTCCTGCTGATCTCGCTCTAGGAACGCGGATCATGGACGCTAACCCTGGCCCTGGGGGTATCTACGCGCGACTGGAAGAGCAGGGCCGTACTCTCGATCGGTTTACTGAGGATGTCTTCACCCGAATGCCGACTCGGGAGGAGGCTCGCTTGCTGCTGCTTGCGCCCGGCGTCCCGGTATTCCGCTTGATCCGGACCGCCTATGACCTGGACGGGCGATCGGTAGAGGTGTGCGACACGATCATGTCGGGTGACGCCTACCAGTTGTCGTACGAGTTGCCCGCCCATTAACCCTTGACGCACGCAATTCACTCCTCTATACATGTAGTAGCTCCTCTATACGAGTAGCTGACTAGAGGTTAATGCCTCTGGATCCTCCCCGACAAGCAGAAGGCCCTAGCGGGGTGCCACCCGCCAGGGCCGGAGCATCGAGAGTTTGGAGCCTCCTACGATGCAGCTCAAGCGTACCTTCACGTTCACGAGGCCCTACAGCGAACGCGGCGGGGTCGATTGGGACCGCCCGGCGACCCGTGAGGACATCGCGAACTTCCTCAAGGCCCTGTCCATGCCGTGCCGGTCCTGCGGTGCGGGTGCGGACCAGGTGTGCCGCCCCGGGTGCGGGGAGGCGGCGTGAGCAAGCGCCGGATGACCTTCACTGAGCCGGTCGTCTACGTCAACCCGTCCTCGTGCTGCTACGGCTACGGCTACCTGGTCCTGTTGGACCTGGATGAGCAGCCGTATGACAAGGTCGCCTGTCGCTGCGCGGCGGGCAAGAAGTGGGCTGCCGGGGTGGGCGCGTGACTGGCGTTGACCCTGACATCTCGCGGTACTTCACCCTCGTCGGCGGATTCAAGCGGCGCTTCCGTGACCTGTCCCGCCTCGGTGGCTGCGCGCAACCATCCGGGTCCGTGGCGAACTGTCCCAAGTGGATGCCGACGGCGTGCAGCGGAAGGTCTACAGCACCCGTCGCGAGGTCGGCGGTGTCCTGCTGGTGGCGTGCGGCAACCGGCGGGCGTCGCGGTGCCCGTCCTGCTCGGAGGTCTACCGGGCCGACACCTTCCACCTGATCCGCGCTGGTCTGCTCGGCGGTGACAAGGGCGTCCCCTCCTCGGTGCGGGAGCACCCTCGGGCGCTGGTCACCTTGACGGCGCCGTCATTCGGGCCGGTCCACGCTCACCGCACCAAGGATGACGGAACCGTCCTGCCGTGCCGTCCCCGCCGGTCGGCTGAGGTCTGCCCGCACGGCAAACCCCTCACCTGCACCGAACGCCACGCCACCGGTGACAGCCTGCTCGGACAACCCTTGTGCGCGGACTGCTACGACTACACCGGTCACGCGCTGTGGAACGCGCACGCCTCGGACCTGTGGCGACGCTTCACCATCTACCTGCGGCGGGAACTGGCCTATACGGCAGGGATGACCGCCACAGCGTTCAACGCTCAGGTGCGGGTGTCGTTCGCCAAGGTCGCCGAATACCAGGTTCGCGGGGTCGTCCACTTCCACGCCGTGGTGCGCCTGGACGCCAAGACCGAGGACGCAACGGCTGTCCTGCCTCCTCCGGACTGGGCCAACGTGGAGCTGCTCGATCGTGGGGTGCGGACGGCTGCCGCAAACGCTCACGTGAAGTCCCCTGCGTGTGCGGGTGCCGGCGGCGTGCGACGGCTGGTGTTCGGTGCTCAGCTCGACATCAAACCCATCGTCGCCGGTGAGCTGACCGGCCAGACGCTGACCGAAGAGCAGGTAGCGGGCTATATCGCCAAGTACGCCACCAAGGGCGCGACCACCGAAGGGGCCGTGGACCGGCGGATCAAGGACCTGTCTGACCTGAACGCGGTCACGTTGACGGCCCATCAGCGCCGGTTGATCGAAACGTGCTGGGACCTGGGCGACCTGGACGAGCTGCGGCATCTGCGGCTCCGCGGCTGGGCTCACATGCTCGGCTTCCGGGGCCACTTCTCGACCAAATCCGCCGGTTACTCGACCACGCTGAGCAAGCTTCGCGAGGTGAGGCGTTCCTTTCGCGCCGAACAAGCCCGCGAGCACGGACACGACGACCTGACCGGCGAACCCGCCGACGACTCCACGCTGGTGATCGGCTCATGGCGCTACGCCGGACAGGGCTACGCCCATCCCGCAGACGCCTACGTTGCTCAGCTCATCCGTGACGATCGTGAGGCTAAACGCCGCTCTCGCTGGCCTCGAACCGAACCGAGACAGGAGGTAGCAGCATGACCAGGAAGGAGGCTCACCCGCTCGTGGATCGCCAGCTCTACCGCGTCCCCGATGCGGTCAAGGTGCTCGGTGTCGGTCGTAGCACGCTGTATGACCTGATCCGCCAAGGCCGGTTGCGCTCGGTCAAGCAGGGCCGTACCCGGCTCATCCCCGCCTCGGCCATCGCCGAATACGTCGCCTTGCTCGAACGGGAGGCGGCTGCGTGACCAAGCGTCGAAGCCGCGGGGACGGTGGCCTGCACTGGGATGACAAGCGCCAGCGTTGGATCGCGACGGCAAGCCTAGGGTTCGATCCGAGCGGCAAGCGGATCGTCAAGCGGGGTAGCGGCAAGACCAAGACCGAAGCCAAGGCCAAGCTCAAGCAGGTACTCCGCGACTACGAAGACGGCCTGACCATCGCGCCGGCCGACTACACCGTTGCCCAAGCGGTGAACGACTGGCTCACGTACGGTCTCGGCGGTCTCGATGATGCCACCGTCACCACCTGCACAATTCTGAGCCGTACACACATCGTCCCGGCCCTGGGTGCTCGCAAGCTTCGAGACTTGAGCGCACAGGATGTGGATAAGTGGCTGGCTGACAAGGCGAACACGCTGAGCACAAGCACCCTGCAACGGCTGCATTCCTGCCTCAACCGGGCGATCAAACGGGCCATGGCTCGTGACAAGGCTCGGCGCAACGTCGTGGAGCTATGCAGGGTGCCGCAGGGGCAGCAGGGCCGTCCGTCCAAGGCTCTGACCCTGGCGCAAGCCGAGGAGGTCCTCAAGGGTGCCGAGGGCAAGAGCCTGCACGCCTACATCGTGGTGTCGCTGCTGACGGGTGCTCGAACCGAGGAGCTTCGGGCGTTGACGTGGAATCACGTCGACTTGGAGGGCCTACCGGACGCGACTCCTCCTGTCCCGCCGTACGTGGCGGTCTGGCGCTCGGTGCGGGCCGGTGGGGACACCAAGACTCGGAAGTCTCGCCGTACCCTCGCGCTGCCTCAACGCTGCGTGGACGTGCTTCGGCAGCACCAAGAGGAACAACGGAAGGAGCAGGGGAAAGAGTGGACTGAAAGGGGCCTCGTGTTCGCCTCGGCTGCCGGCACGGCGCTGGATGCCGCGAACGTTCGACGTGCCTTCCGCCGCGTTCTCAAGCACACCAGCTTGGACCCTGACGAATGGGCTCCCCGGGAGCTGCGCCACAGCTTCGTCTCTCTCCTGTCCGACTCCGGAGTTCCCCTGGAGGAGATCTCTCGACTTGTCGGGCACAGCAGTACTGCCGTGACCGAACTCGTTTATCGGAAGCAGATCCGCCCCGTTCTCCAGGGTGGTGCGGTAGTCATGGATCAAATCTTCAACAGGTGATCCGCAAGGCGTAGTCACGCAGATAGACACACAAAGATCGAAAAGGCCGCTCTCCCGTCATCGGAAAGCGGCCTTTGAGCTGGGTGGGGCTACCAGGACTTGAACCTGGGACCTCTTCCTTATCAGGGAAGCGCTCTAACCGTCTGAGCTATAGCCCCGCATTGCGCGCAAGGAACGTTACCGCATCCCCTAACGGGAGGCGAATCCGTACCCGAACGAGAGAAAGCCTACCGTGTCCGGGCCCCTGGTCGCGCCCCAGGCGCCCACCCTCGGCGCTCTCCTCAGCACTCGTGCCGCGTCACGCGGGCCAATCGGTTCGTACGGCTACCGGCCGGACCCGGGCGGTAGCCGTACGAGACGCTACTCGGCCTCGCTGAAGGTGACCTCGATGCCGCCCACCAGGTCCGAGGAGATGTTGTAGATCACGGCGCCGAGGGTGGACAGGGCGGTGATGAGCACCACGTTGACCGCACCCAGCAGAGCCGTGTAGCCGAGGATGCGGACCGGGTCGAACCAGCTGCCGACGTCGATCTTTGGTCCGGTCTGGCTGCCGCCGGTGGTGAGCTGGTTGACGGCGTCGGTGATCGAGGTGAAGACGCCGAGGGCCGACAGCACGCCGTACAGCACGGCCACGGCCACGAACAGCACCACGAAGCAGACCAGCGACACGACGAAGCTGAACTTCATGGCCGACCACGGCTCGACCCGGCGCAATACCAGGTGGGCCTTCCGGGGGGCCCGGACAGCGTGCTTCTTGTCCTTGCTCCCTGCCGTCTTGAGTCCGGTCCGCTCGGCCTCGCCGAACGTGAGGCCTCGACCGAGGCCGTCGACCGGCCGGGAGACGGGCGACACGGCGCCGGCCGATCCCGCCGAGGCGGGACGGGGCGCCTCCCCTGCGGGAGGCGAGAACGGCGGAGACGACGTGGCGGGCTTGGCGACGCCCGGACCGGGGGCGCCGGCCGGACCGGGCTTGGCTCCAGGACCCGGCTTCCCGGCGGGGTCCGGCCTCCCAGCGCCCGCTCCGGCGGACCCGGCGGTAGCCGGACGGCCGGGGGCTCCCGCCGCGGCCGGACGGCCGGAGGTTCCGGCGCCGGGCGCAGCCGTACGGCCTGGCGATCCGGCGGGAGACGACGTCACGGGGGCGGGCTTGGCGAAGGGCGCGGTCGGCTCGGCGCCTGTCACCTTGCCGTCCGCGGGCTTGTCCCCGTCTTTGGACGACGACTGCTTCCAGGGCTGGTCCGCCGCCGACGTCCGGATGCGGACCGTGGCGTTGTCGGCCGCGCCCCTGTCCGAGGCGGCGCCGTCGGCCGCGGCCCCGTCGGACCCGCTCTTGTCTGAGGCGGCCTTGCCGGCAGAAGTCACGTCAGTTTCATCGGGCACCACCTCGACGACGCTACCGGCATCGTCGACCCTGGCGGTAACACCGTCCCTCATCGAGGACGACGCGGGACGCGCGCCTCCCGCCTTCTTCCTGGCGGCGCCGGTCGTCCGGGCCCTGCCGGTGTCGCTCATGCCTCGTCTCCTGCCCCGTTTTGCTCGGTCTCCAACGACTCGGGCTCCGTCAACTCGGGCTCAGCCGACGTGGGCTCAGCCAGATCCGGCTCGGCCGAACCAGGCTCCGCGGACTGGGCCACGATCGCCTCAGCCGACTCGGCCGACTCGGCGTTGCGGGCGAGGGCCACGACACTGTCCCCGTCGGCGAGGTTCATCAGGCGCACCCCCATGGTTTGACGGCCCGACTGCTTGATCTCACCGGCACTCGTCCGGATCACCCCACCGGCGGAGGTGATGGCGAAGACCTCGTCCTCGGGCCTCACCATGACGGCTCCGACCAGCTTTCCGCGGGCGCTGACGATTTTCGCGGTCAGCACCCCCTTCCCGCCCCTGCCCTGGACCGGGTACTGGTCGGCGGGGGTCCGCTTCGCATACCCGCCCTCAGTGGCGATTAACACGTCATCTCCGTCACCGACGACGTTCATCGCGAGCAGTTCGTCACCGTCGACGAACCGCATGCCGATGACGCCGCTGGTGGCGCGGCCCATCGGGCGCAGGGCGTCGTCGGACGCGGTGAAGCGGATCGACTGCGCGTTCTTGGAGACGAGCAGCAGATCGTCGTCCTCGGAGACGAGACGTGCGGCGATCACCTCGTCATCTTCGCGCAGATTGATGGCGATGAGACCCCCAGATCGGGGTGAATCGTATTCGGAGAGCCGTGTCTTCTTGACGAGACCGCTCCGCGTCGCCAGCACGAGGTACGGCGCGACGTCGTAGTCCCGCAGGTCGAGGATCTCCATGACGTGCTCGTCGGGCTGCATGGCGAGCAGGTTCGCCAGGTGCTGGCCGCGGGCGTCGCGGCCGGAGTCCGGCAGCTCGTACGCCTTGACCCGGTAGACGCGGCCCTTGTTGGTGAAGGCCAGCAGCCAGTGGTGGGTCGTCGTGACGAAGAAGTGCTCGACGATGTCGTCCTGGCGGAGCTGGGCGCCGCGGACTCCCTTGCCGCCACGCTTCTGGGCCCGGTAGAGGTCCATGTTGGTGCGCTTGGCGTAGCCGCCGCGGGTGATCGTGACGACCATGTCCTCTTCGGCGATCAGGTCCTCGATGGACATGTCGCCTTCGTAGGCGATGATCTCGGTCTTCCGCTCGTCGCCGAACTTGGTGATGATCTCGGTCAGCTCGTCGGAGACGATCTGCCGCTGCCGGACCTCGGAGCCGAGGATGTCGTGGTAGTCGGCGATCTGCGTCATCAGGCCGTCGTACTCGTCCTGGATCTGCTGCCGCTCCAGGGCCGCCAGCTTGCGCAGCTGCATGTCGAGGATGGCCTGCGCCTGGACCTGGTCGATCTCCAGCAGCGCCATCAGGCCGCCCTGGGCCTCGGCCGCCGACGGCGACCGCCGGATGAGCGCGATGACCTCGTCCATCCGGTCGAGCGCCTTGAGCAGGCCCCGCAGGATGTGGGCCCGCTCCTCGGCCTTCCGCAGCAGGAACCGGGTCCGCCGGACGACGACCTCGATCTGGTGCTCGATGTAGGACTTGACGAACTGGTCGAGCCGCAGGGTGCGCGGCACGCCGTCCACCAGGGCGATCATGTTCGCCCCGAAGGTGGTCTGCAGCTGGGTGTGCTTGT
Organism: Planotetraspora sp. A-T 1434; assembly: GCF_025420585.1. Classification (GTDB taxonomy): domain Bacteria; phylum Actinomycetota; class Actinomycetes; order Streptosporangiales; family Streptosporangiaceae; genus JAOEGB01. Next base: position 236,432 of record NZ_JAOEGB010000011.1, read on the forward strand.
AGAGGTTGTTCAGCACGACCTTGGCGACCGCGTCGCGCTTCAGCACGATGACGAGCCGCTGGCCGGTGCGCGAGGAGGTCTCGTCGCGGACGTCGGCGATACCGGTGACCTTGCCGTCCTTGACCAGCTCGGCGATGGTGAGGGCGAGGTTGTCCGGGTTCACCTGGTACGGCAGCGCCGTCACGACCAGGCACTGCCTGCCCTTGGGGTCCTCCTCCACCTCGACGATGGCCCGCATGGTGATCGAGCCGCGACCGGTGCGGTAGGCGTCGTCGATGCCGCGACGGCCGACGATCAGGGCGCCGGTCGGGAAGTCGGGGCCCTTGACCCGGGCGATGAGCGCCTCGAGCAGCTCCTCGTCACTGGCCTCGTGGTTCTCCAGCGCCCACTTGACGGCCTCGCCGACCTCGCGGAGGTTGTGCGGCGGAATGTTCGTCGCCATGCCCACCGCGATGCCGGCGGACCCGTTGACCAGCAGGTTCGGGAACCGCGACGGGAGAACGACCGGCTCCTGCGAACGCCCGTCGTAGTTGGGCTGGAAGTCGACGGTCTCCTTGTCGATGTCCCGGAGCATCTCCATGGCGATCTGCGCCAGGCGGCACTCGGTGTACCGCATCGCCGCGGCCGGGTCGTTGCCCGGGGAGCCGAAGTTGCCCTGCCCGTCGACCAGGGGATAGCGCAGCGACCACGGCTGCGCGAGCCGTACGACCGTGTCGTAGATCGACGTGTCGCCGTGGGGGTGGTAGGACCCCATGACGTCGCCGACGACGCGCGAGCACTTGAAGTAGCCGCGGTCGGGGCGGTAGCCGCCGTCGAACATGGCGTACAGCACGCGGCGGTGCACGGGCTTGAGGCCGTCACGCACATCCGGCAGCGCACGGGACACGATGACGGACATCGCGTAGTCCATGTAACTGCGCTGCATCTCGGACTGGATGTCGACCGGTTCGACGCGGTCGGCAGGCGGCCCAGGCGGAGTGTTCACTTCCGTCACGGAAAAGTCCTTCTGCTTGGACGTGCTCAGACGTCGAGGAATCGGACGTCACGGGCGTTGCGGATGATGAAGTTCCTGCGGGCCTCGACGTCCTCGCCCATGAGGACGCTGAACAGCTCGTCGGCCTGGGCGGCGTCGTCGAGGGTGACCTGCAGGAGCACCCGGGTGTCCGGGTTCATCGTGGTCTCCCACAGCTGGCTGGCGTTCATCTCGCCGAGACCCTTGAAGCGCTGCACGCCGTCGTGGGCCCGGGGGTCGCGTCTGCCGCGGCCGATGCCGTCCTCGATGATCGCGTCACGCTCCCGGTCGGAGTACGCGTAGGAAGCGTCCTCGCCCTTCCGGTCCCACTTGATCTTGTAGAGGGGTGGCTGTGACAGGTAGACGTGGCCGGCCTCGATGAGCGGCCGCATGAAACGGAACAGCAGCGTCAGCAGCAGCGTGGTGATGTGCTGCCCGTCTACGTCGGCGTCGGCCATCAGGATCAGCTTGTGGTAGCGCAGCTTCGCGATGTCGAACTCGTCGTGCACGCCGGTGCCGAGAGCCGTGATCAGCGCCTGGACCTCGTTGTTCTTGAGGACCTTGTCGATCCGCGCCTTCTCGACGTTCAGGATCTTGCCGCGGAGGGGCAGGATGGCCTGGAACTTGGGATCCCGGCCGCCCTTGGCGGAGCCGCCGGCGGAGTCGCCCTCGACGATGTACAGCTCGCACTTCTCGGGCTCGGACCACTGGCAGTCGGCCAGCTTGCCCGGCAGCCCGCTGCCGCTCTCCAGCAGCGACTTGCGCCGGGTCAGGTCGCGGGCCTGGCGGGCCGCGATGCGGGCGCGGGAGGCCTGGAGCGACTTGTTGATGATGTCCTTGGCCTCACCGGGGTTGCGCTCGAACCAGTCACGCAGGTGGTCGTTGCACGCCTTCTGGACGAACGACTTGGCCTCGGTGTTGCCCAGCTTGGTCTTGGTCTGACCCTCGAACTGCGGGTCGGCCAGCTTCACCGAGATGATCGCGGTGAGGCCCTCGCGGATGTCGTCGCCGGTGAGGTTGTCGTCCTTGCCCTCCTTGAGGAACTTCTGCTCGCGCGCGTAGCGGTTGACGATGGTCGTCAGCGCCGCGCGGAAGCCCTCCTCGTGGGTGCCGCCCTCGGCCGTGTTGATCGTGTTGGCGAACGTGTAGATCGACTCGCTGTAGGAGGCGTTCCACTGCATCGCGATCTCGACCGAGATGCCGTCGCCGTGCTCCTCGAAGTCGATCACGGAGCTGTGGATCGGCTCCTTCTTTGAGTTGAGGTGAGTGACGAAGTCGGACAGGCCGCCCTCGTAGAGGTACCTGACGACGACAGGCTCGCCGTTGACGTGATCGGGCCGCTCGTCGCGGATGATCATCGTCAGGCCCTTGTTGAGGAAGGCCATCTCCTGGAACCGGCGCGAGAGCGTCTCGAAGTTCCAGGTCGTCGTCTCGAAGATGGTGTCGTCGGCCCAGAAGGTGGTCGAGGTGCCGGTGCTCTCAGTGGGCTCGCCTCTGACCAGCGGGCCGGTCGGCTTGGAGTGGTCGTAGGTCTGCCGCCAGTGGTAGCCGTCCCGGCGGATCTCGACCTCGAGCTTCGTGGACAGCGCGTTCACGACCGCGGCGCCCACGCCGTGCAGGCCGCCGGAGACGGCGTACGACTTGCTGTCGAACTTTCCACCGGCGTGCAGCGTGGTGAGCACCAGCTCGACCGCGGGCCGCTTTTCCACAGGGTGTTCACCGACGGGGATGCCACGACCGTTGTCCACTACCCTGACGCCGTTGTCGGCGAGGAGCGTGACCTCGATCGTGTCGCAATACCCGGCCAGTGCCTCGTCGACCGAGTTGTCCACAATCTCGTAGACCAGGTGGTGGAGACCGCGCTCGCCCGTCGAGCCGATGTACATTCCCGGGCGCTTGCGGACCGCTTCCAGTCCTTCGAGAACGGTGATAGAGCTAGCGTCGTAGGACAAGTGCGAAATCCTCCTGCCGCGGACACGCGGCGGGGGCCCTCTGCCAATACGCTGCCCCAGCCGTGCCCGTCACCGTCGTGAGTGCCCCGATGCGCACCCAGGGGAATCGGCCCTCCGGGCCGGGGGGTAGCGCAAACCGGACGTGTCCTTGAGTCCGCTTTCATTCTACCGGCCTGGAGGACCTCAGGGGGCATTGACGGGGGCTGTGATGCCCTGTCGCGTGACGATCATGGTTTTGAACCTCCCCCACTTGGGGTGGGTGTCATGGCCTCAGGCGCGATTTTGGACGGTTCAGGCCCCTCACGCCGCCCTGGCGTCCCCCAGCGCTGTACGGCTCTCGCCCCGCCACCGATCTCGCGGTCAGCCGTAGGTGTCCCGGGGACCCTGACTTCCATGGACCCGGAGACCGCCTCCCGGCCGGGGCCCGGTGTTGGGCCCGTGCACCTTCACGCGGGTGACCGTGCCGTCGCCGAGCTCCTCGTTCAGCCGTCTGACCAGCGTAGATGCCAGGAGCCGCACCTGGGTGGCCCAGGCCGTCGAGTCGGCCGCCACGACGACCTCCCCCTCCTCGAAGCTCTCCGGCGTGGTGTGCTCGGCCAGCTCCGGGCCGACGATCTCGCGCCAGCGGCCGAAGACGCCGCCGATGGCTACCGGCTGCTCCCACCCTCGGTCCTCCAGCAGGTCGCGAATCGCCCGGCCGAAGGGCAGCGGATCGCCCGAGTCCCTTTTCGGCCCGCCTCCGCGCCGTCGAGGCTCGGTCCGGGGGAGCTGGCCCCGCCTGGCCGCGTCGGCCTTGGCCTGGGCGAGCTTCTCCCGCGCCAGGGCCGCGCCCCTCGCGGCCGCGCCCAGTGGAGACTGTCCACCGCCTGTGGATTCATCGGACACGCGTCACGCTCCCTGCGGTCACGTCGAAGCGGGCGCCGGCGAGCTCGGGAGGCACGTCGTCAGGCACGGCGGCCGTGATGAGGACCTGCTCGGCCGGAGCGACGATCTCGGTCAGCCGCCTGCGCCGGTGATTGTCCAGCTCGGCGAACACGTCGTCCAGGATGAGCACCGGGTCGCCGCCGTCCGCCCGGAGCAGGTCGTAGGCCGCGAGCCGGAGCGCCAGCGCGAACGACCACGACTCGCCGTGGCTGGCGTAGCCGCGGGCCGGCAGCTCCCCCAGGCTCAGCAGCAGGTCGTCGCGGTGCGGGCCGACCAGCGTGACGCCCCGGTCGAGCTCCGCCTGCCGCACCTGGGCGAGGCCGGCGCGCAGGCGTTCCGCCAGGACTTCCCGGTTTGTCCCCAGGGTGGGGATATCTGTGGATAACTTCTCGCCGGTATCCGCCTCCTCGGCGGAGCTTCGATAGTCCAGATCGGCCGGCGCGGAGGTCGGGGCGAGGGTCGCGTACGCCTTGGCCGCCAGCGGCCGCAGCGCCTCGACCAGGTCGAGCCGGGCCGCCAGGAGCTCGGCCCCGTGCCTCACGAGATGGGTGTCCCAGATCTCCAGCGTGCTCTGGACGTCCCCGGCTCCCGCCGAGGCGAACGCCGCCTCGTCGTCCTGCCTGCGGGGACTTCGCCTCCGCCCGGCCTTCGCCGCGGCAGCCGTACGCAACAGGGCGTTGCGCTGCTTCAGCACCCGGTCATAGTCGGCCCGGACGGCGGCGAACCGCGGGGCGCGGACCACGAGCAGGTCATCGAGGAAGCGGCGACGCTCCGACGGGTCGCCCTTGACCAGGGCGAGGTCCTCCGGGGCGAACAGCACCGTCCGCAGCAGGCCCAGGGCGTCGCGCGGCCTGGGGACGGGGGAGCGGTTGATCCGGGCGCGGTTGGCGCGGCCCGGGTTGATCTCCAGTTCGATGAGCGCGCGGCGGTCGTCCTTCACCACCACGGACCGGATGATCGCCCGCTGCGCGCCGTGCCGTACGAGCGGGGCGTCCGTGGCGACGCGGTGACTGGAGTGCGTCGCCAGGTAGCCCAGCGCCTCGACGAGATTGGTCTTCCCCTGCCCGTTGGGCCCGACGAAGGCCGTCGCGCCGGGCTCGAGGTCGAGCTCCACCGCGGGATACGACCGGAAGTCGGTGAGCGACAGGCTGGCCACATGCACGCCGCAAGGCT
>NZ_JAOEGB010000110.1 GCF_025420585.1 Planotetraspora sp. A-T 1434
CGGGACCGGCCCCACAAACCCCGACCCCGACCACCCCGGCCCCACAGGGACCGGCCCCACCGGGACCGACTCCGCAGCCGCCGGCCCCATGGGGACCGCGCGTCCCGGATCCACAACCTCCGCCTCCGGACGTCCCACCTCCGCTTCACGGTCGCCCGACGGGGGCCCGGCAGACCATGCCCCCGCAGGCCGTGCCCTCGCGGACCGTGCTCTCGCGGGCGGTGGTCTGGCGGGCGGTGGTCTGGCGGGCGGTGGTCTGGCGGGCCAGCCGAGGCACCGGAAGGCAGAGGGCGTCTCGCCGGACGACGGCCAACTGGGCGACCTATGGCCAGACCACACCGGGGGCCTTCAACCGACCGCTCCGGCACCAGACGATCCATGGCCCGGCGAACCCAGCGAACCCGGCGAACCCAACGACGGCGAACCCAGCAAACCCAGCGAACCCGGT
>NZ_JAOEGB010000111.1 GCF_025420585.1 Planotetraspora sp. A-T 1434
CGCTCCGGCGAGCCGTTCCCGCACCCGATCTCGGTCGGCTACATCTACATCCTCAAGCTGCTCCACCTGGTCGACGACAAGATCCACGCCCGGTCGACCGGTCCGTACTCCATGATCACCCAGCAGCCGCTCGGCGGTAAGGCCCAGTTCGGCGGCCAGCGCTTCGGTGAGATGGAGGTGTGGGCCCTGGAGGCGTACGGCGCCGCCTACGCCCTGCAGGAGCTGCTGACGATCAAGTCCGACGACGTGCTCGGCCGCGTGAAGGTCTACGAGGCCATCGTCAAGGGCGAGAACATCCCCGAGCCGGGCATCCCCGAGTCCTTCAAGGTCCTCATCAAGGAAATGCAGTCGCTCTGCCTCAACGTCGAGGTTCTCTCCAGCGACGGCATGTCCATCGAGATGCGCGACACCGACGAGGACGTCTTCCGCGCGGCGGA
>NZ_JAOEGB010000112.1 GCF_025420585.1 Planotetraspora sp. A-T 1434
GGGACTGCCCGGATCTGGTGGCGGGGGAGTTGTGGATCGGTGGCGCGAGTGTGGCCGAGGGTTACCGGGGTGATCCGGAGCGCACGGCGGCCCGGTTCGTGGAGTATCGGGGCCTGCGCTGGTATCGGACGGGTGACCTGGGGCGGTACTGGCCGGATGGGACGCTGGAGTTCCTGGGCCGGGCGGACTTCCAGGTCAAGATCGGCGGGCACAGGATCGAGCTGGGCGAGATCGAGGCGGTGTTGAAGAGCCACCCGGGCGTGGGTGACGCCGTGGTGGTCACCGTGGGGGAGACGACTCGCAAGCTGGCCGCCGCGCTGATCGCGCGCGGGGAGATCGCCGGGCTGGAGGACCATCTGGCGGATCGGCTGCCGCGGTACATGATTCCCGAGCATGTGATCGTGCTCGACGCCTTCCCGCTCAGCGCCAACGG
>NZ_JAOEGB010000113.1 GCF_025420585.1 Planotetraspora sp. A-T 1434
GGCGATGGCGTCCACCCGGGCGATGGCGGCGGCGGCCTGGTCGACGGGCAGTTGGTGGCCGGTGATGGTCGCGGTGCCGTCGGCGTGCCGCATGCCTTCGAGGCGGCGGCGTTGCAGCGCCCGCTCGTACTTGCGCCGCGCCCAGTGCGGGTCGGCGGCCACCAGCAGCGTCTTGATTTTGTCTTTCAGCTGGCTGGTCGTGCATGCCCCCGCCTTCGGGAGCAGGTGGCCGGCCACCGCGTGCGCGAGGGGGTCGGGACGCCCTCCAGCCAGTCGTGGAAGACCAGGGCGCGGGCTTTGTCGATGATTTCCGCCGCCAGGGCGTGGCGGACGGCAGCCAGACGGGTCGACAGGTCATAGGCGAAGACGTATTCACGCTCGGCGGCGCGGCGGGTCAA
>NZ_JAOEGB010000114.1 GCF_025420585.1 Planotetraspora sp. A-T 1434
GCCACACCAGCGGCACCGATTCCGGCACCGATTCCGGCACGGACGCCGACACCGATCGCCAGACCGCCACCGCAGTCGACGTCTATGCCGAGGCCGAGGAGGTCTGTGCGGAGGGCGCCGAGGCCGCCGCGAGCCTCCGAACCGAGGAGCAGGCGCAGGGCGTCGAGGCCGTGAGCGAGGAGGATCAAGCTTTCGGCGGGCGTCCAGCACCGGTCGGGAATGCGTGTCCTGAGAGCGTGGATCAGCGGCGGCGGTTCGCGAGGGCCGGGCTGCGGCGGTGGGTCCAGATCCGCGACCGCGTCTGCACCCACCCCGGCTGCCGCGCGCCCGCCACCCGGTCCGAACTCGACCACACCCACCAGCACGGCCACGGCGGGCCCACCACCGACCGCAAC
>NZ_JAOEGB010000115.1 GCF_025420585.1 Planotetraspora sp. A-T 1434
GGCCCCACCGGGACCGGCCCCACCGGGACCGACTCCGCAGCCGCCGGCTCCATGGGGACGGCGCGTCCCGGATCCACAACCTCCGCCTCCGGACGTCCCACCTCCGCTTCACGGTCGCCCGACGGGAGCCCGGCAGACCATGCCCCCGCGGACCATGCCCTCGCGGACCGTGCTCTCGCGGGCGGTGGTCTGGCGGGCGGTGGTCTGGCGGGCGGTGGTCTGGCGGGCCAGCCGAGGCACCGGAAGGCAGAGGGCGTCTCGCCGGACGACAGCCAACTGGGCGACCTATGGCCAGACCACACCGGCGGCCTTCAACCGACCGCTCCGGCACCAGACGATCCATGGCCCGGCGAACCCAGCGAACCCGGCGAACCCAGC
>NZ_JAOEGB010000116.1 GCF_025420585.1 Planotetraspora sp. A-T 1434
CACGAAAGTTCCCGGTGATGTCATCACCGTCACGCCGCCTGCCAAGGCGAGGTCGGACTCGCCCGACCGGAGTGACCGTACGGCCAGGTGGAGCGCCACCAGGGACGATGAGCAGGCGGTGTCGACGGTCACCGCGGGCCCCTCGAACCCGAAGGTGTACGCGATCCTTCCCGACAGGACGCTGGCCGCCGTTCCGGTGATCAGGTATCCCTCGATCTCCTCAGGCGTCCGGCCGAGGCTGGTCGCGTAGTCCTGGCCGTTGGTGCCGGCGAACACGCCGGTGCGGCTTCCCTTCAGCGAGCGGGGGTCGATGCCGGCCCGTTCGAAGGTTTCCCAGGCCACCTCCAGTAGCAGGCGTTGCTGGGGGTCG
>NZ_JAOEGB010000117.1 GCF_025420585.1 Planotetraspora sp. A-T 1434
GGTGAAGCCGATGGGGGTGGACATCACCGTGACGCCGCCCGCCAAGGCGAGGTCCGACTCGCCGGACCGGAGCGACTGAACGGCCAGGTGCAGTGCCACCAGGGACGATGAGCAGGCGGTGTCGACGGTCACCGCGGGCCCCTCGAACCCGAAGGTGTACGCGATCCTCCCCGACACGACGCTGCCGAGATTGCCGATAGCGAGATATCCCTCTAAATCCTCCGGCACCTGCAGGAACCGCGCGCCGTAAGTGCGGTCGGCCAGTCCCGCGTACACGGCCGTCCTGCTGCCTCGCAACGGGACCGGGTCGATGCCGGCCCGTTCGAAGGTTTCCCAGGCCACCTCCAGCAGCAGGCGTTGCTGGGGGTCA
>NZ_JAOEGB010000118.1 GCF_025420585.1 Planotetraspora sp. A-T 1434
GGCGTTGAGGATGGGGTCCATTCGGTGGGAGTGGAAGGCGTGGCTTACGGGGAGTTGGCGGGTTTTGCGGCCTTGGTCGCGGAAGTGTTGGGCGACTTGTTGGACGGCGGTGGTGTCGCCGGAGATGACGGTGCTGGTTGGGGTGTTGATGGCGGCGATGGTGGCGCCGGGGATGAGGGCGTGGGTGGTTTCTTGTTCGGTGGCTTGGATGGCGATCATGGTGCCGCCGGTGGGGAGGGTTGACATGAGGTGGGCGCGGGTGGCGACGAGGGTGGTGGCGTTGTTGAGGTCGAGGATGCCGGCGATGTGGGCGGCTGCGAGGGCGCCGGCGGAGTGTCCGGTGACCGTGGTGGGA
>NZ_JAOEGB010000119.1 GCF_025420585.1 Planotetraspora sp. A-T 1434
TGCGTTGAGGATGGGGTCCATTCGGTGGGAGTGGAAGGCGTGGCTTACGGGTAGTTGGCGGGTTTTGCGGCCTTGGTCGCGGAAGTGTTGGGCGACTTGTTGGACTGGGGTGGTGTCGCCGGAGATGACGGTGCTGGTTGGGGTGTTGATGGCGGCGATGGTGGCGCCGGGGATGAGGGCGTGGGTGATTTCTTGTTCGGTGGCTTGGATGGCGATGATGGTGCCGCCGGTGGGGAGGGTTGACATGAGGTGGGCGCGGGTGGCGACGAGGGTGGTGGCGTTGTTGAGGTCGAGGATGCCGGCGATGTGAGCGGCTGCGAGGGCGCCGGCGGAGTGTCCGGTGACGGTGGTAGGG